>NZ_QHJG01000029.1:55794-56447 GCF_003184185.1 Legionella qingyii
CGTTGAACCATCCACCACTGTCGTAGTTGAACTATCTAACACTGCCGTTGTACCATTTAACAATGCGGTTGAACCATCTACCACTGGCACAGTTGAGGCACCTGCCAATGTCAAAGAGGAATCACCTGCAAATGTCAAAGAGGAATCACCTGCAAATGTCACAGTTGAACCACCTGTCACAGTAATAGTTGAACCACTTGTCACTGTAATAGTTGAACCATCTGCCGTTGTTACTGTCATTGAACCACCTGACACTGTCACTTTCATATTTGAACCATCTGCCAATGCTATGGTTTCGCCATCTGTCAATGCCATAGTTTGACCAGCTGTGAATATCAAAGTTGAACCCCCTGTTCCTATCGTAGTTGAACCATCTGTTCCTATCGTAGTTGAGCCACCTGTTCCTGTCGCAGTTGTACCATCATTTGCAGAAGCTAGTGATCCTGAATCAATTGTAGTAACGGGTTTTATGGTAACTAATTGAGTTGTAGTCGCTGTAGCTACTGAGTCCTCTACGGTGGAGTAGGCTTTTATTGCTAATTCAAGGTTGGTTGAGACAGTTAAGTCCCCGCTTACCATAATGGCAAGATCCTGCAATTGGCTCGCACTGAGCGTATAAGTACCATCGGTATTAGCTACTAAAGCAGTCCCTC
>NZ_QHJG01000029.1:56457-57405 GCF_003184185.1 Legionella qingyii
ACGCCAACTTGGTAGATGGTGACCGTGTCAACTCCGTGGACGGTTACAGTTTCTCCTTAGTGGACGTTTACAGTTTCTCCTTAGTGGACGTTTACAGTGTCAACTTGGTGGACAGTGTCATTATCAACTTGGTGAACAGTGACATTATCAACTTGGTAGACGGCAACAATGACAGTAACTTGGTGGACTGTGACAGTGAAAGTATAAACTTGGTAGACGGTTACGATACCAAAGCGGTAGACAGTTACGGTATCAAACTGGTCGACACTTATAGTTTCAACTTGGGGGACAAGGATAGCATCAACTTGGTAGACAAGGATAGCATCAACTCGGTGGACAAGGACAGCGTCAACATGGTAGTAAACGTCTTCGATCACTAGGACTTAGTTAACATCATTGCCCAAAATACCATTGATTAACTCAACATCAGCGACATCGATGACTCAGGAGATGCCACCTCATCCGAAAATAACGATTAAGTTCCAACCAACTCTGTCAATTCAGGGGCGAATGGTATTACCGTTCTAGGACGTTAACCGAGCGTGACTCGCATATTCATGGTAGCCATAATCGATGATTTCGTCAGGGAGGACTTGAATCTTAGCGCGGTAGTCCTTGTAACAGTTAGCAATGACTGTTGCTCAGACACCATAAAGGGTGACCTTCACGTCGCAAATATAGTTCTCGATAACGCCATAAACGTAGAGGTCTCTGGCGAACGCGTGGATTCTATCCTTGTAGGCGTTGTCCTAATTGCCAGTGGCAAACTCAACGGCAGCGCCACCGATGACTTCAAGGATGCCGTCTCATTCGGCAATAACGATTACGTTCTAACCACCACGACCGGTTAACCAGTAAATGGCATTACCGGTCTAAGACGTTAACCGAGCGTGACTCGCATATTCATGGTAGCCATAATCGATGATTTCGTCAGGGAGGACTTGAATC
>NZ_QHJG01000003.1 GCF_003184185.1 Legionella qingyii
TTTTTTTTCTTAAAAAAGCGCTCATTTTTGCGTCGTTGATATTTCGTTTAGTACTGATTTGTATGCTAAGTCAGATATGTATATTTTTTCTTTGAATGCCCAAGAAGAAATTTCTATTAGCGCTTCGATATTGAAAATTCTTCCGAATCAGGATGCAAATTACTGTTTACAATTTGGGGCTAAGGGAGTAATTGAACCGTTAACCCACTTAAGTATTATATTAGATCTAAATCAGGTCCCCTTGATTAATAAATTGTCAGTGTCTTGTGTTTGGTTTGAGTGCTGTCGAGAAATTTCATTATTCTAAAGAAGATAATCTATCGTTACCATTATATTTTCTCCTTATGTAGGTTAACGGTTCTATTATTTCCTTAGCCCCGAGATGAAGAAGTGGATATTTAGTTTGAAAATACAAACTAGCTGAAGGAATGATTGATTTGGTAATAATTATGCAAACTGATGAATTAAGTTTCATTCAGGCAAGAGCTAAAAATAATTCAAAAAAAGCTGAAGAAGTGCATTTGCTGATGGTTTAATTAAGGAACGAGGGCCGTAATTTTGAGAATGAACGATAAGCAAGTTGCTTTAATCACCGGAGCAGCATTTGGGATTGGTAAAGAAGCAGCAATTGAGTTTGCTAGAAATAATATTTCAGTTGTTATCGCCGATATTTCAGAAAAAGGCGAAGAAACGAGAGATTTTATTATTCAAAATGGTGGAAGCGCTGCTTATTTCAAATGTGATGTTAGTCAATATTGCGATCATCAATCTCTTATAAATAATGTTATCAAGGTCTATGGTCAATTAGATTATGCATTTAATAATGCCGGCATTGAACAAAAACCCGAAAAAATAGCTGATGTTACTGAAGAAACTTGGGAAAAACTGATTAATATTAATCTAAAAGGCGTCTGGCTTGCTTAAGGGATGCTTCCTGAGCCCCTTCATTTAAACTCATTTCATTATCGCCATGACGGAAAAAATGGAACCTAGGGGGGCAGGCTCTGGCCTATTAATCTTGTGCTATTAATCTTTGTTCTGGACAGCCGAAAGAGTCGGGCATGGGCCCGACATGAATTTTAATTGAGTATGAAATCCATTCTTTGCAGATAACTTGAATCAGATTCCTCGTTTCTTTTTTGCAAAAAGGATTGTGAAGCGTTATTTCCATTGCCAAAAAAAGAAAGTGAAGATTCTGCAACTCTTGGACTGGGCGTATCCTCTCTCATTGGTACCAATTCTGGAACTTCCGGACGAGTATCTGATGCTTCATGGCTACTTGTATAATCATCAAAATTATCATCGCTAAACCACCGATTTGTCAGTCTCTTCCTGACAGAAATAGCTGCTGGTTCCGCTTGAGTTTTAGGCGCGTCTTCATGGATGCTTTGGTTTTTAGTGTCAATTGCAGCTGGATTGAGTGAGGTTACTTGATCTAGATTATCTAATTGTTCTGCAAAATTAGATGGAGTTGCCCAAGGATCATTGATCAGAGATTTACCTCCTGCCTCTAATAAGTGTCCTGTAAGCGTAACACAGTTATATACTTCTGTATGTTTTGGATTTCCTAATAAAATGCGGTGGATAAAGTCAGAAGCTTTTACTCCGGGTAGAAGTTGGTAACACACTTCGCCTGTATCAAATCCATTTTTTATCCGAGTAAACTCATTTATCATTTTTTGTTTATCAAGCCCATGTACTACAAATACTTTATCAGGTTGTAAAGGTACAATCTCAAAGGGCTCCATTAGATTTGCAAAATCCTCTGTTGGTCTAATTGCTTCTTGCAGGCAATCATCTTCTAGTTTTGTCGCTGAAGTGGCTTTTAATGGCCATATTGACGTAAGTCCTCCAGCAGGGGTTGATTTGGGCCAGATACTCAAATAATGTCCTGGATTATCGCTAAATTTCATTGAAACATGGCCAAGGCTATTCAATCCAGTGGACCAAACAAAAATGGTGACTGAATCATCCTCCTGCGGATTTTCTAATTGGATTGGTTTTGTATAGGTGTTTTCCTTTTTACTGCGCATAAAGGATTCCTCCCTTTATTGGTTATTTAAACAGCAAACCAAATTAATGCTGTTGATGCGAAGAACATCTTAGTTAAATGGATTGTATGGAACAATGGAATTGGTTACAAGGCATGCCTTAATGAAAACGATTAAAGACATCTACTAGCACAAAACATAACGCCCTCTAAAGGGCGTCAGATTTTAATTGAGCCATATAAGCCTTTTAATTCACCATGGAATCGTATCTTGAACAGTAGTCCAAATCAGATTCTTCTTCCCTTTGTGCAGTAATCGATTCTGTACTAAAAAAGGACTCAGAGCATTCTGAAGCTTTTGGAGAAGTTCTATCCTCATTGCGAAACTCTAAATCAGATGTTGATTCTTGTTCTGTTGATGATATTTCTACCTGCACTTCTACTTCTACTTTCTCAGGCTCATCGGTAAACCCACTATGATGAGAGGACCAATCATAATTGTAGTTACAAGAGCTTTGAGCCGTTGGCTCTGTGCTGTATTGAGTTTCGTTCGGAGTAAAAAAGCCTATTACCGAATTAAACATGCGTGTAAACAAACCAGGATTTTCCTCAGTAGAGATCGTTTGACTTTGTTCTGGAACTTCTTCGATACATTCCAAACTTTGCTCTTTAGCTGAATCTGTTTTTGCTATATTTTCACATAGGGAAGCAAAATGACTATTAATGCTGGATGGGGTAGGAAAGGACATTATGCCAGAGGGCCTCTTCATACCACCTGCTTCTAGGATTCTACTCACTGCTTCGGCACAATTAATTACTTCAACAGTTGAAATTTCATACTCCATGAGATTTCTATCACACACCTTAAGGCCTAGCAACATATTGGTGGTTGAAGTATTACTGTTCAAAATTGCGGTTGTAGTTTGTGTTATTGAGCACGGTGTTAAGCTAAAGGAAGCGCGGCCTGAATTCATTAATTCGTATAAGTTTTCTATCTCTTCCATAGCCGCATCCATATTCTCTATTTTGTCAGTAATATCGTAAGTAGCATGAATAGGACTGTCCGAGCTAGATGGGGAACTATGATTTACTGCTTTAGTAGGAAAAACGTACATCGATGAAATTGCAAGTGGTGTTAGTACAGATAACTTATCATTTGGATAAACACTAATCACGCGTGTTCTACCCTCATGAGTAGCTTCTATTGAAACATGGCCGGTACCACCCACTTCGGGATGCTTGTGATAATTTACCACTATTTTTGAAGTAGTTTGGACACTTTCGATTTCATTTTTAGTTTGCATAATACACCATGATTCTCTGCTGAGCACAATGTATTATAAATGATCAAAATTAAGGGGGTATTAAGTGTTATCGCTCATATTCGAATCGCGAATTGCCTCAAATTAAAATTGTTACCAAACGCAAGGGGCGAATAAGTATGACAATCTTTATCTATATCATGTATTTCGGATTCATTTAATGAGGACTATACTTGTTTTATAGAATACAGAACCGATAAAATTAATATCAAAAGTTATGAGGAAATTTCATTTAGTAGAGGACAAAACGCCAACTCATGCTAATTTAGCTCGCTTTTTGAAAGCCGAGGGATGGAAGCCAAGCAAGTTTTCTGCGCTGGCGTCGGTGAATGAGGAATGGCTCCATTTTTCACCGCTGATTAGCCAAACCTTGGAGTATAAGCATCTGCTTGCCGCTTTTCTACAAGCAAATCAGCTTGACTATTTGATGCCGGAGACTTTTTATATCGATGATGAGATTTGGCCTAGTGTTTTGACGAATATCAGTAACTCACATCCTGCCAACACGCCTTGGATATTAAAACCATCCATGTTAAATAATGGACAACATATTCATATATTTCATGACTTAAACGCCATTGAGGCACATTTTCTTTCTCATCAGCGCATGGGAGGCCCCCAAGTTTTGCAACGTTATATTGTTAAACCTCAATTAATTCAGGGACCCATCTTTGGGCATAAATTTTCAATTCGAGAGTTGGTCGTGGTATCTACACATGTTGGTTCAGCCCTTTTTCCTAGCGGCTATTTGAATATTGCATTAAAACCTTATCAAGAAGATAATTTCAACCTACTGGAAGCTCATCTTACCAATGAACATCTGAGTGATGAACGGCTGAATGTAGTGCAACGCTTAAGCGATGAGATAGCAATTTTTCAACCCTACAAGATGAATATTATTTCCATCTGCCAACTTTTGGTCAATGCATTGAAAAATCAATTTGCCACTGTTTGGGAAGATAGCCAACCTCGAATTGCTTGTTTTGGTTTTGATTTTATGGTTGAAGCAGAGGGGAATAAACTTTGGCTGCTAGAAGTAAATCATGGACCTTGTTTTCCTGTTGATGATTCACATCCTTTATTTAATTGTTTGTATCGTCCTTTTTGGCAACAATTAATCAAACAGTTTATTGATAGGGAACCGTCAGATTTTATTGCATTGGATTAAGGCAATCACCATACAGACAAGAGCCCCTTAAAGAGGCTCAGTAAGAAGAAAAAACATAAGTTTGTCCATTAACATCCACCAAACAATAATCACTTAAAAAAGATCACGAGTAAAAGACTCATAATCAAAATAACAGATCAAAATATATTGTTACTGTTGCTGATGAATAAACAGATTTTTTTCAAGCTCAATGTCCTTATCACTGATTTTATTTCCACACCCCTCATTAATTGATTTTATTTAATTCAACTTGATTTGTTGTGCTACACTTAAAGAATGTTTTTATAAATAGGAACGAACTACAAGATCTTTCTTAATTATTTCAAGCTTGTTATAGAATTGAAAAAAATACTTCTGGCTGTTGCAAAAATAAAGATGTTCAATCATCGTTAAAGTGACCTCAAAAGTTCAAAAAAAATCTAGTCTATTTCAAATGGTTTCATGTTTATGGTGAGGTGTGATCCTCCATTATTCGAGACTTTATTTTTAATTCAAGAGAACGTGAGGCATTATGATTTCTCAAATCGCTTTTTTATTAAACCAAGTATTAGAAAATCAATATTCAACTTCAAACAAGTACATAGGGCAAAAAGAAATTACCCCTACTGATCAAATAGATATAGAAATCAAAAAACTAACCCAGGCCGATCCCAAATTAAGCAAAGATGTGATTAAGCTGGCTTTAAGAGCCTATAAAAAAGCTTTTGCGCAAGGCAAAGTTAAAAACACAATGTTAACT
The DNA here is from genome assembly GCF_003184185.1 of Legionella qingyii. The sequence continues at coordinate 5,220 of NZ_QHJG01000003.1, forward strand.
ATTATCGACTTCTCTGTCCCATCCAATCAACATCGAATGTGGATTTTTGATATGCAGAAGGATACGTTAGTCCTTAAAACCTATGTTGCACATGGTCAGAATTCAGGAAACGGCCCTGTCCCCTATAAGTTTTCTAACGAAATAAGTGGTAAGCAATCAAGCCTCGGAACCTATATTACCGAAGGGACATACATTGGCCATAATGGTTATTCTTTAAACCTTGATGGCTTGGAAGAAGACTTAAACTCTAATGCTTACAAGCGACGGGTTGTAGTGCATGGGGCGTGGTATGTGGAACCCTCCTATATCAAAGAGGCTGGTCGTGCTGGATGTTCATGGGGCTGTCCTGCGGTTGCTGCAAGTCAGGCAAAATCCATAATCAATACTATAAAAGACGGATCAGTATTATTCGCCTATTTTCCAGATAGCTATTTTCTAAGTCACTCCAAATATGCCTTATGAGATGGGATTTAACAATTGATAGAATGTTCGTATTTTGGCGCAGATACACTCTGGTAACTCACCAGTTTATGAACTTGCTCAGATTGGAAAGCCTGCCATTAAGTAGGCATTTTCCGGATAGCAAACAAATCATCAATTATCTTATGGATGACGTAGGCACGGTGTTTACGAGCCAGGCATTTACCATGTCTATTCTGTTTTATTTGTCGATTAGCGAATTGTCTTAAAGGTTGTGTACGCATCTTCCTATCCGCAAAAATGTATTAAAAAATAAACGTCCTGTATATTGTTTAGTGTTAGTCGAACGGTTCACTCTCTTGAAACCCGGCTAAAGCCGTAACGCTCGAATAAGGGGAACAAATGAATCGTTGTAAGGCAAACGATCTTACCTGTACTGCTATAGTTTTTTGGGTGGTTTTTTCTCCTCGGATTATACACAAAGTAAATCGATGGTATTACCCAAAATTGGTGATCTTTTTTAATCACGTTAATGCACTTATACATAATAACAATAAATTACATGATAGCTGGATTTGTTTTTAACAATTATTTTATTGTTCGCTCTCATAAAAAACAGTTAGATGTTTTTTCTTTCATTGTATGATGATAAAATCCCTCACTTTTTATTAGCCAAAATAAATCATTATGTACAATAAAATTGATAGAGATGTAAGGAAATGGTTGCCTGCAAATGTGCAACCAGAGTTTGTTGAAAAAGTAAGTTTACAAGTAGTGTTCGAAAGACAGGAACGTGTTCTTAAAAATCCAAACTCTTATATTGACTATGGATACAGTTTTCCTGGGGTAAACCTTACCAAGCAGCTTTGCTTGGAGTCAGTTCGGGAATTTTATACTACACAAGGAATAAGACCCGTCGTTGCTGATTTGGGTGCTGGGTTTGGCACCATGACTTGGAAATTACTAGCAGCTGGCGCCCAAGTTGATGCTTTTGAAAAGCAAGTTCCTACTGCGAAAGAATTACAAAAGCGCCTCAATAGCATGGATAAGGAGTTATGGAGTGGTGAGGATCTAGAAGATATTCTTAGAGTCTACGCAAAAAATGCTCTTTCAGAGTTGGAAAATCCCGAATTTGAAAATCGTTATGATGTTATTTGGGTCTCGCAAATGTTACATTTCCTAACTCCTGGCGAGATGAATCAGCTAATACAGCAATTTCAGAAGATTCTCAAACCTGGAGGAATGATTTTTATTGAAATGAATTCCCCAGAAACATTCCAAAGCTTGGATCCGCTCAAATTAATCGAGCATTCTGTGGAAAACGCCAAGAAATTAAAATTTGAATATCCTGGATTTGTATGTGTTAATGCCGCTACATTAATTAACCGTAATACCTCCCAGATAGATGGTAAGATGGTTGTATCTGTATTTGATCAGGAACAAATGGTGGAAAAATCCATACCGATTGAGGGAAATGCCTATGGTTTGGGCTATATAGGTCATCCTGATAGCCATGATAATGAGCAGTATCTAGACCAATTCATGAAACCTGGATATCAATATTCAGTTAATCGTTTTTATCAGACGGCCAATTGGTTTGATGATGAAATTGCATTAGATGTTTTCGAAAAGGCTGGCTTTGAAACCGCTTGTTACTACTATGGCTCTGATGGGCAAAAATACTATACAAAATCCACGCTCAATGATAATGATGCTTTTGCCTTATCCATTTTTCTAAAAAAATCATCGCAGCTGGAGTTGGATGAAAAGCCAAAAGAGTTATCTGTAGTGTTAAAGTATGGAATTTTTAAAGCAAACCATCATGAATATCTTTTGGTTGAGGCGAAGCAATTTTGTAGGGACGATGCGCAATACGAATCGCTTTTAAAGGCTATTGAAAATAAGGATTATGCGCTAGCATTACGCAAAGCATCAGCTGGGGCCTGTCTTCCTCTTGTCCGATTACTGTTGAAATTTAGTAAAAAGTTGGCTTTTGATATAAATCAACCTTCCCCCTCTAATGGTTGGACAGCATTAGATTGGATCAGTAATACGGATGATAGGAACGTTCCGAATAAGAAAGAGATTATTGGTATTTTAGAACGATATGGTGCGCTTACAAATGATGCTTTGCAGTCATTAAGTACAACATCGGAAACTTTATAAACCATAAATCTCAATGTGAACTTATCTTGCCCATGCTCTGCGTGGGCAAGACTAGACGGCAATCGGTGCTTTAATTTACTCTTTTTCTTTGGTTCCTAGGATTGCACTTACCGTATTCTGGTAATGAAGAAATTTTGCCAAAGGCTTTGTTAAAAGGAGTACGTCTTTTCCTAGTTGCCTTAACTGGCCAACCTGAGAGGTTCGTCCATGATTGAGTAGGAAATCATGTTCAACTTGATACAATAACTCCCCCAGGTCCAACTCCGAAGAGTGATACTAATCTATGATAAGCATGAATTTCTGTATTTCTATTTTTTAAAAAGAATTATTTTTTAAGCACAGAGCGTAATCAAGCAGCGGCTCAAAATAAAAAGTAAAAATAGTGCGAGTCAAGACTGTTTTTTTATTTTTTATTTGTATAAGATAGCTGGGTTTAAATTCTTTTCCTCATCCTTTTTCTGTGGATATCTTTCTTATCAAATTATAAACGATTAATCAGTAAAATATTAAAAACCTTACCGTGTCTGAATTATATCAATTTTAAATTCCTTAATTTCATTTAAGTTATGCACATTTTCTGTGGATAAGTCTGTTTATAGTCTGTCAAACTCCTTGTAGAATTTAGAAGTTAATCAGATGATTCATCATTTACCAAGGTGCCTTTTCATTCATGCACAAGAAAAATAAAGCGGTACTACACTTTAAATAAACAGTGAGTATATGATGTGTGGCCGATTTGCTTATGTAGCTTCTTATGACAAGTTAAAATACCAATTTCATCTATCCAATTCGATTGAAATTGCCCCTCGATTTAATATTGCCCCAGGGGCTGAGGTGGTATGTCTTGTAGAAACGAATGCCCATGAAATTCAAAGCGTGTTATTGCGATGGGGGCTTATCCCTTCTTGGGCTAGAGACCGAACAAAAATTGGAAGTCTCATCAATGCACGTGCAGACACCCTTTTTGAAAAACCGGCCTTTCGTCAGCTAGTGAAATCCAAGCGTTGTTTAATGCCCATGAGCGGGTTTTATGAATGGCATCAGGAAGGAGAGGTAAAACAACCATATTTTTTTCAAAAAAAGAACCGTGATTTGTTGGCCGTTGCTGCTCTTTGGGACACCTGGCAACACAATAGCGAAGTGATTCATACGTGTTGCCTTATTACAACGGATGCCAATCCACTCATGGAGTCAGTGCATCATCGGATGCCTGTTATTTTAGATGAAGAGGCCCAAGCTATTTGGTTAAATAACTCCCAATATGACAAAGAGCAATTAATGGCGTTGATGAAACCTTATCCTTATGAGGATTTGGAAGGGTATCGAGTCACTACTTTAGTGAATAAGGCTGACTTTGATTATCCATTGGCAATGGAACCATTATCCAAATAAAAAAATTTGAAAGAAAATTTTCTTATTACTCTCTAAGACTTAGTATCATTTCTGTCTGTGTAGCTTTTAGGAGGGATTTACAGCTTATTTTTCCTTGTCTATGATATTTGTACGCAAATCAAAAAAAGAGTCATTATGTCACCACGAGGCGGAAAAAGAGCAGGGGCAGGGCGTCCTAGGGGGGAGCCTACCAAAGCAGTTCGTATTTCCCTATCTCAGCTTGCTGAATTAGAGCAACTCAAGAATCGTAAGATTTACCAATTGCCGGTATTCGCAAGTAAAATACAAGCTGGATTTCCTTCACCTGCCGATGATTACATAGAAGGATATCTCGATTTAAATACCAAATTCATTAAACATCCCTCAGCTACATTCGTTTTGCAAGCTACTGGGGATTCGATGGTGGATGCGGGTATTTTTTCAGGTGATTGGCTTTTAGTGGATAGAAGCATAGAACCTTCTGATGGACGAATTGTAATAGCGGCGGTCAATGGTGAACTTACCGTAAAACGCCTTTCCAAAACAAGAGGGAGGGTACAATTACTTCCTGCCAATCCTAAGTTTAACCCCATTGATATTACGGAGGAGGATGAAATGGTGATTTGGGGGGTAGTGACTTTAGTTCTTCATGAGCTTGCCTAACATGTTTGCCCTAGTTGACTGCAATAATTTTTATGCGAGCTGCGAACGATTGTTTCGTCCTGACTTAAAAGATGTTCCCATCGTGGTTTTATCCAATAACGATGGATGTTGCATTGCGCGCTCGAATGAGGCCAAGGCATTAGGAATTGCTATGGGTGAGCCTTATTTTAAAATTAAAGATTTGTGCAAACAGCATGGAGTAAAGGCCTTTTCCTCGAATTACACCCTTTATGGCAACATCAGTCATCGAGTGATGTGTACTATTGAAGAAAGTTGGCCGCATTTGGAAATCTATTCCATTGATGAAGCCTTTCTTGATTTAAGTAGCTTACCGGCCTATAGCCATGATTCCTTTTGTAAGCAGCTACAGAAGAAAATCCTAAAGCACACAGGAATACCTACCTCTATAGGGATTGGACCCACTAAAACATTAGCGAAGGCGGCCAATTATCTTTCTAAAAAGGTCTTTAAGATACCGGTATTTAATATCACATCAAATCGTGAGCAATTATTAAAGCAAATTTCAGTAGGGGAGGTATGGGGGGTAGGGCGGCAATGGGAAAATAAATTAATCGCACGAGGTATTCATACTGCCTATGATTTGGCAATGACCAATCCTCATCTTTTGAAGAAGAGTTTTAATGTTGTTTTGATGCGTACCGCGCTTGAGCTTCAAGGAATTGCCTGTGGTGCTTTAGAAGACGTCGAGCCGAAACAAAATATCATGTCATCCAAAAGTTTTGGGCAGATGCAAACACAACGTTCCTCGATTGCTGAATCAGTAAGTAGTCATTGTGCACGTGCGGTGGAGAAAATGCGTCACCAAGATTTGTTGGCGCAACGCATTGCTGTTTTTGTACATACCAATCGGTTTCGTGAGGATTTGGCCCAGCATTTTCAATCCATAGAATTTCGATTGATTAATCCAACGGATGATTTGCGATTAATTACTAAAATCGCCAAGCGATGTCTTCATCGTATTTTTAAACCAGGATATTACTATAAAAAAGCAGGAGTAAGTCTTCTTGATTTGACTCCTAAGAATCCACGACAATTGGACATCTTTGATCAGCCGAGCGATGAGTATTTACATCATACGGAGCAATTGATGAGTGTGTTGGATCAAATCAATCAAAAGTATGGAAGAAGCACGATTCGACTCGCAGCTGAAGGATATTCAAAACCTTGGGCTATGCGAGCAGAGCTTAAATCACCTGCTTATACCACGCGATGGTCTGATGTTCCTCAAGTTCGTTTGTATTGAAAGGATGTATAATGAATGAACTAAAGAGGAGCCCAATAAGAAAAATTATTCATATTGATATGGATTGTTTTTATGCCGCAATCGAAATGCGCGATTTTCCTGAGCTTGCCAATAAACCCATCGCGGTAGGAGGGGCTGCTGATCGAAGAGGGGTTATTGCTACGTGCAATTATGCGGCACGAGCTTATGGGGTACGTTCAGCCATGCCCACAGCACAAGCACTAAAGTTATGTCGCCACCTCATCTTACGGCCTGTCCGCATGGAAGTTTATCGAAGCGAAAGTCAATACATTAGGGCCTTATTCGAAGAGTATACCGATTTGATTGAACCTTTATCTTTGGATGAGGCCTATCTTGACGTGACGAATTCTACCAATTGTAAAGGGAGTGCGACCTGGATGGCACAAGAAATTCGCGAGCGAATTTATCAGACACGACAATTGACTGCGAGTGCAGGAATTGCGCCAAATAAAAGCTTGGCAAAAATTGCCAGTGATTGGCATAAACCCAATGGGCAAAAGGTGATTAAGCCAGAAGAAGTGGCTTCATTTATGATTGATTTACCGGTGCGCAAATTATTTGGTGTGGGTCCTAAAATGGAAGAAAAACTAAACTCTTTGAATATTAAAACATGTGGCGATGTACAACGCCATTCAGTGGACTATTTATTTAATGAGTTTGGCGTTATGGGGCAGAGACTTTATGATTTAGCCCGTGGAGTTGATGAGCGTCCAGTTAATCCTGAGCGTATTCGAAAATCAATAAGTGTTGAAGAAACCTATTTACACGATTTACTCGATGTAGAATCTTGTTTTGCTGCGCTACCCGAATTAATGGTTCGTCTTGAAACACGAATCCAACGTGCGGGAGACATTTTCGGGATACACACTCTTTTTGTTAAATTAAAATTTAATGATTTTCAGCAAACCACTGTTGAATGTGTGCATGATCATCTCGATGTAAATATTTTATGCCAACTTATCCATGAAGGATTTTTGAGAAAACGTATGCCAGTAAGATTGTTAGGCATAGGAATCAAATTGAAGCAGGAGAGGATCCATGAGGGAATTCAACTCGAATTAAACTTAGATGAGAGTCAATTAGATAATTAGGATTTATTGGTTATTTCAAATTTCATAATCTCTTTATTCCAATAATTGAGCATTCCTGTATTGCTCATCCCGCATTTGATTAATACATTTTGTGACGAGGTATTTCCAGGATGTACTACAGCAATTAGTTTTTGTAAGTTGAGCTTTTGAAATGCAAATTGAATTAGAGATGTGGTAATTTCTGTGGCGTACCCGTTTCCCCAGTATTTAGGTAATAAAGCATAAGCGAGTTCAACCTCGGGTTGATTGTCGTCATAATTGAGGTGGATCAGACCTGCTCGACCGATAAATTCATGTGAGTTTTTAGTATAAACCGAGCCTAAACTAAATTGATGTTTATGATAATGATGAATTGCTTTTTCTAATCCAAGCTTCACTTCATTTTTGTCACGTACCCCATTACCTATAAAACTCATTACTTCAGAATTTGATTGGAGTTGATACAGATTATCAAAATCATTAAGCGTTGGTTCCTGAATAATTAGCCTGGATGTAGTGAATAATACATTCATTGGATTTTCAAGAACCATGATTTCTCCTATTCGATTGTATATCAGTACACATGTTGGCAATGAGGATGTATATTCTATCCTCTCATCTTGATGCACTTTATTTACTTGATTTATGAAGGTGTTACCTCCTCCTTTTAAATTCAATTTAGAGCCTGATAATTCAGGAAAACATTGAGTTGAAGTAACTGAGGTTTCAAGCATTTCAATACCAAAATTTAAGTAATGAATGGTTCGAATCTCACTATTTACCAGCCCTTGTATGCTATGTAAATAAGTAGTTATCAAAATCTTTAATTTCCTGATATTGAATTTTAATTCCAATAGATGTGGCATAGTCTCTTAGTTTTTTTCCAAATCATTGATAATCACTTTAGAAGGAATACTATCAAGAACATCTCCAAAGCAATTACTTCTATCCATTCCTGAAAAGGAATTTTGTTCAACATACATTGCGTGATTGCGAATAGGAACCTCATATTTTTGAAACATGAGAATTTCCTTTTCTGGAAACTGTAGTTTTAATTGTATTGCACCTAAAAGACCAATTGTCAATACACCCTCTAGAGTAGAGTGAATCCGAGATAAAAAGATTTGGTTATTCTCCTGATTTTGAGCAAAATCACTAAAATGATGACCGGCATTAAGGCCTTTCATTTAGCACAAGCAACCTTATCATGGGTTCAGATACACCACATACTGAGAAAAAAATCAGTGGCAACTAGAAAATATGACTCTTGTTGAACAATTCTATGAGTTAGCTGCTTAGCTACCCACAAAATAACTGCAATTACCAGCGGGAAAAATTTTTGCGACAAAACCATTCAAAAAACCAATGTTTCAAAATTGTAAAGCCTATGAAAAAATATCGTTAATTAATAGTTTGTTAATCATATTATCTTAAAATGCAATTGTTGGGCATAGTGATTATTTGGAGTTCATATTATGAAGAGTAATAAAGAGAAAACAATACAAGATGAAAAAATGGTAAAGGCTAGTACTGATTATCATATAGCTTCTTTCGTAAAAGAGACGAATCAAAAAAATGGACCAGGTCACGTATCAGTTGCAACTGTGAAACAACAAGAAGGAAAAACCAAGATAAATCATACAAGCTTCTTCCCCGGAGCAGTAGGCTCCCTTGTGAATGCAGTCACTTTTGGATCAGTACCGGTTGGGGGGCAGCTTGCTAATGATTATAAAGAAGACCTCGAAGAAGCTGATCATGTTTTTATCAAAAAATGCAGGCCAGAGGAATATAAAAATGGGGTACAAGCCCAGAAAAAATTCGAAGATGACGTTAAGAGTGGATCGCGCTATTACGCTGTTTTTGGTATTATAAATCCACTTTCTTCTCCTGTTGCTGCAGCTTATAGTGCTTATCAAAGCTCTCAATTAAGTAGAAAGAAATTTGAACAAACAAATGGGAATGCACCAAAAGAGGATATGTGCGGAATTGAAGTATATGACAACGACAGTCATGTTCAAAAAAAGATCGAGGTAGATAACTGTTGCAGTTCATCCACTCATATCTGTAACGCGGCTGGAGTTTCTGTATCGAACCCTCTCGTACCAACTTTTTTTCCCACGGAACTCAGACAGCAAGGATTTGAGAAAATCGATAAGGAAGAATTCAAATCTAGGTTTGTAAACAATAACAAAAAATAACTTTAGTTAGATGCTGATCTATTCGCCATTCAAGCTAAACAGCCCAAAATGGCGAATGCTATATACTAAAAAATGAATTAGGCGCCAAACAAACCATTATTGAAATCATGGTCCTTTATTTAAGGAGTCAGATAGTCCATTTGGCGATATGCCCCAAGGCAATTTTGATTTGACGATATGCTTACCACCACTATCCAAAATATCGCTAACCAGCACACTGCAATTCGTGGTTTGATTATCGCTCTCTGCATATTTTGATGAGAGCCTCCTATTTATTTCTACGTCAATTGGGTCCTGATTAATGAAAGAGGGCATATCCTTGAAAAATCCATTTAGATTTATGTTAGGGAATAGCTGATAACTTGTTTTACCTGTTTGAACAGTATCTTCAATTTTATGAATATGATTTAACATTGCTTCTGTATCGAGATTTTCTATTTTAAATGTTTGATCGGGAGGTAATGGTTCGGGGTTTTCTGTAGATAAATTAGGTCTGGAATCGAAATCATTAATATTACTTTTACCTCGGGAAATCGCTTCAGACTCCATATCCTCTGCTAGTGTCGTAGCAAGATGCGCAGGTAAGGGCAAAACAACAGTTGGACCCATCGAAGGAATACTATTGGGATGAATACTTATATACTCTCCCGGATCTTCTTCATTCATTTTGGGTTTGGAACCGCCTATTTGGATAGCTGCATGACCAGGACCTTGTGCAGTCATATTCCAAATATAGACCCAGGTACTTTGACTTTCTTTATAATTTGATGTTTCTTTTTGCTGTTTAAGGTGGGTAATATCAGAAACGCCATCATTACTTTCAGCCTTTTTAAAAGCTGACTTTAACCATTCAAACATACTGTTACCTCCGTTATATGATGACTAGACATCGCGGTTCTGTCTCACAATCGAGTTATTGTCCGCGAGTTTATGCTGTAAGTCCATAGGCCTGTTCAAAAATAGTTTGGTTGACGGATTGGTTATGCTGTTTTAGCTGAATCCTTGCTAGCGTGACGTGGTCCAACAGATTTTGACAACCGGTGAAGAGATAATGTCCTTAACTGGATAAACTAATGGCAGTAAGAAAGAAATATTCAAACGAATTTAAACTTGATGCAGTAAGTCTGTTATAAGATCAGGGCTATGGTTGTGTCATCTAGTAGATCTAAATCATTGGCAAATTTCTTCATATAGATCGCGCCAAGGGCAATCCACTCGCATGCGATACACCATGGCCTCATAGAAGAATTGGTATGGTTGGAGAGCTATATTTCTTTATACTGTAGGTCCATTCTATATTAATTTAATGGTTTTTGATTTTATATTGATTGAATTGTTTGATTTTGGTACAATATATCCAATTTCGAGTGGGCTTCAGGATTCAACCTGAATTGAAACTTGAAATACAACGACTTATCTTCTCCCCTAAGGATAGTTGGAGAACTGATTATTCTAGTTTTAATAAATAAACGGGTTTGTCGCTGAGATAAAGGTCAGGAATAAATAAATTCAGGTTTGTTTACTCCTTAAGATTTTAATTCAGTGATAAAACGACTCGTTTTAATCCATCAAGTCTTACTTTATCTCCTGTTAAAACAAATTCCACTGCTCGTGCAGCAGTAATTTTAAATTTTTTCTAAGGAGTATTGACTATGGCAATAATGAAACATGAATCAATAAAACCATCCCCTACGGTTGAAGGAATGAGCAGTGCTTGGCTCACCATTCGCGTTGTAAATAATGATGTATACCAATTCAATATGGGGTTAAATGAAATTTCAGCTGTTGTTGATACTTATGTTTCTATCGAGGAATTTAGTAAAAATCCATTTCAAGCTATTGAACAGGCGATTAATCAACAGTCCAAAATCAGCCCCGTTTTATTTACTAAAAAAATGGAACGTACCAGTGCCTGTGGCCAAGAACAAACTTCTGTATCCATGGATATATATCTTGCGACTTATATAGTAGAGGTTCAGTTTCCGTCATCTACTGTGAACAGCGCAAAGAAAAAGGAACGTACAGTTTATGAAAACGCATTTGAATTACCCAAAGGAATCCAAATTCAATCCAACCAGATAAAACGTATGGTTCTCGATGTATTGGGATTAGAGCGTCATTTAATTGTTGCTCTTAACAAAACAAGTAAAAATTTGGAACGACATGAAATTTGTCTTTTCAAAGAAAATGACACCTGGTTTTATCGCTTATCTGGAGAAGAGCAAGCCTATATATTACCTAATATATTTGAGGAATCTTATCAACGATCCATCTATGATAGTTTAGATGTGTATGCAAGGAAGTTACCCGTTCGTACACCTCAATGGATAGATCTATGTAACGGAAAATATGGAGAATTGGCTATGGCACTTACCCTGGAAGTATTCAAGGTGATGGCTTCTGCAGGGCATATTCCCAAGGATTTCGGACTGGATTATCATTTCCCCTTGGTGTTAGACCGGACTGATCCTACCAATCTGGCAATGATGTTAATACAAGGTTCCATGCAGCAAGAATCTAACTTATCCAAATTGCCTGCAGACCTAATCAATAGAATTTTTGCAGACTCTGTTGATAAAAAACCAGAAGAGGTCAGCGCTTACATAAACAAAGTAAATGAATCCGTTAAGAATATCTATACTGCTAGTATTGCCCCCCAACTGATTTGCAAAGGAAGCTGGAACAATACTCCAAGCATCAGTATTTCTTGTCCCAATGATCCAACACTTATTGATAAATTTTATCAATCGAGCCTGCAGTCTTTCCACCACATGGTGAATCTTGATCCGAAAAATCATCAAATTATCATGAAATGCTCCAAAGGCCTTGGCGATCAGGGTGTTTATTTAGCCAATGAGGGACATGAACTGGCTATTGCTTTTGCATCTCAGGAAGAACGTGACAGCTGGGCTGAATTAATGGGTTTTCAGCATGATTATTACAATCAAGGAATTGGAATCTGGGCTGATCATCCTCAATGCATCTACTTCACGAGCAGGTTTTTCCTGATTCAGGAATTAAAACAATACATTCAGGAAAAATACCAAAAAACGGAAGCCATCGTGCAAGCACTTGATACCCTCTCAGCTGAACCTAGCAGCATTCTTACGAGATTCAGTCTCTTTGTGCAGCAATTTTATAGTAATGAACAAGAGGAAATGAAATCAAACCTGAAATGCTGCAACCAGCAAATTTTAGCTGCAAAACTATTAATTGATGTTCTAAATAATAAAAGTGATGTTGACGGGTTAAGGGAGAAATATCCTGCTTATGTTTCAATCATGGAACACGATGAAGTGCTTCATGGTATTCTGGCGCAAATTGAGGAGAACAGTTCTGCACCACAACCAATGTAACATACACACACTGATTGAGTTTAATTCAGCCATATTAATCCATAATATGGCTGAATCAATAATGATCAAAAGCGTTTTTGGCTTCGTTTTATAGATATAAATTTAAATGAATACGGCGAGCAGCAAGTCCAATAAGAGCAATAACACAAAAGCACGCCCCCATATAAAATGTAAAAGAAGGGTTTGAGTATTCCCACAAAAATCCAGCAAGCATACTCGCCACGAGCATCATTAACCCACTTGCTAAATTAAAAAAACCATAAGCTGTTCCACGCAAATCTATAGGTGAGGCGTCAGCTACCATAGCTGCCAATAAACCTTGAGTCATACCCATGTGAATCCCCCAAAGAGAAGCACCTACCATAACAGCTGTCCATTGATTTATTGCAAGCAGTATATCGGCAACAATTAAAACCATTATGCCTATCATTAACAGTTTAGAATGGCTCATGTGATCAGCCAGCTTTCCGAATGGATAGGCAGAAATAGCATAAGTGAAATTCATGATAACCATGATAAAAGGTGCTGCAGAAATTGGCATTCCAACATTCATTGCGCGTAGCACTAGAAACGCTTCACTAAAACGAGCAAGGGTGAAAATTGCTCCAATTGCAACAAGCCACCAATAAGCCCTACCTAAGCGAGATAAATTTTGGCGTTGAAGTGGATTGAAGCGCTTCTCATTCTCCTTATGTATTTTGGGTTCGGTTACCCCAAAAATAAGTATTAAAACAGATAAGATTCCAGGAATGACCGCAACCCAGAATACAGCTCGGAAATTATTTGCAAAAAATAAAATCAATCCGGTTGCTAACAAAGGGCCGAGTACAGCACCTATTGTATCCAGTGCCTGGCGCAGCCCAAAGGAGCTGCCCCTTAGTTGATAAGGTGCAATATCAGCAACCAGTGCATCTCGAGGAGCGCCTCTGATTCCTTTTCCTATTCTATCGAATACCCGGGCAAATAAAACAACGCCACTAGTCGGTGACAATGCAAAAAGTGGTTTTGATAAAGCACCCAATGTATAACCAATAACAGCGAGAGTTTTCCGTTGGCCTAAATAATCACTCAATACACCTGAAAAAATTTTCACAATCAGGGCAGTGGATTCTCCTAGCCCCTCAATTACTCCAATTGCAAAAGTGCTTGCACCTAAAGTAGTAGTTAAAAACAATGGCAGTAAGCTATGAATAATTTCTGATGAAATATCCATTAGCATACTGACAAATCCTAAAATCCAGATGCTTATCGGTATTTTTGATACAATTGAATTTGACTTATTGTTCATGGTGGGTTCTTAGTTTCAATTTTCGATTATTTATTTATACATTCAGCGATAAATAAATGTCTATTTTTACTCAATTTTTTTGCCGAACGACTTTCATAATCAAATCACATTATTGAAAACATTAGCGGATAAATCATTATACAAATTTTTCAAGGAATGATTTTTACTTTTTGGTTGATAATCTACTAATTTGTTCCACTACTTTGGGCTCATTAATACCTCGACTAATCAGTTGATCTTTGTCCTTGATAATTGTTACTTGATAAACGGACTTCAAGTTGCAACTTTTTGAGATAGAGATAGAATAATCATTAATTTGATCAAATGGATTTATTTTGTTACAATTGGCGTTAATTTCGAGTTGGCTTCTGGCTTCAATCTGAATCGAAACTTGAAATACAACGACTTATCTTCTCCCCTAAGGATAGTTGGAGAACTGATTATCTAGTTTTAATGAATAAACGGGTTTGTCGCTGAGATAAAGGTCAGGAATAAATAAATTCAGGTTTGTTTAGTCCTTAAGATTTTAATTCAGTGATAAAACGACTCGTTTTAATCCATCAAGTCTTACTTTATCTCCTGTTAAAACAAGTTCCGCTGCTCTTGAAGTAGTAGTTTTAAATTTTTTTTAGGAGTATTGACCATGGCAATAATGAAACATGAATCAATAAAGCCATCCCCGGCTGTTGAGGGAATGAGCAGTGGCTGGATCACCATTCGCGTTGTAAATAATGATGTATACCATTACCAGATGCAGAAAAAAGAAATGTCACCTACTATTGATATTTTTGTTTCTGTCGAGGAATTTAATGAAAATCCATATCAGGCTATTGAAATAGCGATTAATGAACAGTCTAAAATCTGCCCCGTTTTATTTACTAAAAAAATGGAACGTACCAGTACCTGTGGTCAGGAAGCAACGTCTGTATTCTTTGATAGTAATCTTGCGACTTATATAGTAGAGGTCCAATTTCCATCCTCTACTGTGAACGGTGCAAAAAAAGCGGAAGGTACCGTTTATGAAAACGCCTTTGAATTACCCCAAGGAAGTCAAATTCAATCTGACCAGATGAAACGTATGGTGCTCGATGTATTGAGCTTGGAGCGTCATTTAATCGTTTCTTTGCACAAAACAAGTAAAAATTTGGAACGCCATGAAATTTGTCTTTTCAAAGAAAATGACAGCTGGTTTTATTGCCTCCCTGGGGAAGATCAAGCTCATATAGTACCAGATGTAATTTTGAAATTTAATGAGTGATACATTTATAAGATTCTAAATATCATTGCAAAGAATTTACCCACTCGTACACCACAATGGAAAGATCTATCAAGTGGAAACTATGGAGACTTGGGTATAGCACTTACCATGGAGCTATTCGAATTGATGGTTTCTGCAGGGCATATTCCCAAAGATTTTGGACTGGATTATCATTTTCCCTTGGAATTAGATTGGAACTATGATCCTACCAATCTGGCAATGGTGTTGATCCAAGGTTCGATGCAGCCAGAATCGAACTTATCCAAATTACCTGCGGACCTAATCAATAGAATTTTTGCAGACTCTGTCGATCAAAAGCCCGAAGAGGTCAGCGCTTACATAAACACAGTAAGAGAATCCGTTAAGAATACTTATGCTGCCAGTATTGTTCCCCAGCTTATTTGCAAAGGAAGCTGGAACAATACTCCAAGCATCAGTATTTCTTGTCCCAATGATCCATCCCTTATTGATAAATTTTATCAATCGAACCTGCAGCCGTTCCATCACATGGTGCATCTTGATCCGAAAAATCATCAAATTATCATGAAAAGCTCCAAGGGCGTTGGTGATCATGGTGTTTATTCAGCCAATGCTGGACATGAACTGGCTATTGCTTTTGCATCTCAGGAAGAACGGGACAACTGGGCTGAATTAATGGGTTTTCAACATGATTATTACAATCAAGGAATTGGAATCTGGGCTGATCACCCTCAATGCATCTATTTCACGCGCCGGTTTTTTCTGATTCAGGAATTAAAACAATACATTCAGGAACAATCCCAAAAGGCCGAAGCCATTGTGCAAGCACTTGATACCCTCTCAACAGAACCTACCAGCATTCTTACGAAATTTAGTCTCTTTGTGCAGCAATTTTATAGGAATGAACAAGAGGAAATGAAATCAAAGCTGAAATGCTGCAATGAGCAAATTTTAGCTGCAAAACTATTGATCGAAGTTTTAAGTAATAAAATCGATGTTAGCGAGTTAAAAGAGGAATACCCTGCTTATGTTTCAATCATTGAACAAGATGAAGGGCTTCATGATATTCTGGCACAAATTGAGGAGAACAGTTCTGCACCACAACCAATGTAACATAAAATACAAACTGAATTGGTTTTATTCAGCCATATTAATCCATAATATGGCTGAATAACTGTCCAGTCAGCACCGGTTATTTTTGCACGTTATTTGGGGGATATTCGTGAATTTGAAGCAGATAATTCAATAAACGAGCTGTAATGTAACCTATTGATTTTCTGTTTTTAATTATTCAATCTTCTTATTCTTGCATTCCTCAATGATGCCAGGAAACGACTTGAGTTTTACTTTTTGGTTGATAATCTACTAATTTGTTCGGCTATTTCGGGCTCATTAATACCACGAATAATCACTTGATTCGTTTTCTTGATGCTTGTCACTTCATAGGGAATCTTACCGCCTAAGGTTTTACCTAGATTCGTCAAGAAATCTGAGGATTTTACTCGTCGTGTCTGCTCAATTTTTTCGAGAGGAATAAGTGCATCGACACGAAGTTGACCGTCTTTGCGCAAATGGGCTGAAACTTCCGGGCCTATTAGAGATTTCAAAATGGATGCGGTCGATGTGTGAAGCTCCTCTGGTTCGTAACTATAACAATGAGCACTTATTTGATCCCATAACGCTGTATCCAACTTTGGATCGGAACTTAGAAACGTATTAATCCCCAGTGGAAAATAAGTGCCATAACCTCCTTTTGCATAGGCCGCAATCAATTCTTTGTGAACTAAAGTTTCATTAGCCGGATTGTGAATATGGAACCAAAGGAATTGATTTGCATTTTCAGCGTATCGTTTAATCATTTGTTGGAATATACAATGACCAAATCCCAGAACAACTATAACCCCGCCGTCATTTTTTTTAACTTCTTTTAAGGTATTATCAGTCAGTGTTTTTTCTCTTTTTTCAGAATTTAAACTTTTTTCTTTAAGTTGCTCAGAGACAGGTAAATCAATTCCCCCAAGTTTGAAACATTGCTCTTTCATTGCCTCAAAAAGTTCCAGTTTAGCAACAATGCTTCTTAACTTTTCAGCTTCGTGCGTATACTCAGGACGTGAAAGCGGTAGTTGCTCTACTTTTTTTACTTGTATACAGATGAGCGTTTTTATTATTGTAATATTTTGCTCCAGCGATGCTCCAGGCTCCATTCCATCGACACAAATTGTGGTATAACCTGTTTTTTTTAAATGAGGTAGATGTTTGATAAGAAATTCGCTTGTTGCTCTATCTGCATGGCTTTCATATAACACAACCGGAGGAAGCTCGTATTTGGCATACATGATAGTTCCAATCTAATTGTATTATTTCAATTATAGCAGGCCTAGGTTGATCATTTTGACCCAACATTAGGATGTTTGATTTGTGTGTTGGGTTATCAATGAAAAGAGAATGTCCATTATTATGTGATGCATGAAGGGTTCCTATAATATCTGTAGTGTTTTAACGAATGATGCTCTTCTATTAATTTATCAAGAGCATCAATAATTCTAAACATGCGAAATTGAAATTCTTGCACGATGAATCGAAACAATAAAGGAATTTTTTATTTTTAGATAATATTACAACATGAAGGTGAAGTTATTTTATCTGCATCATCTTCTTCATCTACTTCATCTGCAGCGCTCAAGATATTTAATTCATCCTGTAAGTCTTCAGGAAGATTTGTTGTAGGCAATCTATACGCTTTCACTGCAAATAAAGAGTGACTCAATAAAGAAGAAGAATAAATTGTGTTAAAACACAAAAATTGTTCTTGGTTCCATTTATGAAATGTATTACCAGTAGGTAAATTTGGAGGAATAAAATCATTACCAAGCTTTATGTAATACTCAAAAAATAAATTTAAAGTGTGGGAGAGGCAAGGGGTGATATATAAGCAACCCTTAGAAGCTCGCTCAATAATGGGGATTGCTAATCTCAATGCGTCCTGATCGGATAATCCCTGATAATTGTTTAATGCGGTATTGTAACCTGTAAACCAATAATTAGCTTCACGAATGTATTTATCATAAAGAGTGCTCTCTACAATTTCCGGAGAAAGAGTACCATATTTGGTAATTTGCAGGGTTATTGCCATATTCATGGTCCCTATCATGATTTGATCTAAACTGAGACCTGTATATTTTCCAGGTTCTTTCAATAAAGAAAGAGCTGGATTTAATACTTGATGAATAACTTCTGCACTATGGTTACTTGTGTGCAGATCAAGCTCAAGTGCTTCAATAAATTTTGGATAATATGTATTTTCTAATTCATATAAAGGGATTAAAGGCATTGTTTAAATTTAATTGGCTCAAAAGGGGGGATGATTATATTGTTTTAAAATCAAATGGTCAATTAATTACTCTCTTTGGTTATATAAATACCTACTTCGATGATCAAGATGAACGTACCATGACCTAACAATAGATAAGCCGAATCAGTATAATTTTATCAAATCTTCTTAATAAAATTCAAAAAAATTGTACGGATTACAAAAAATGTACTTAAATTTTTTAAAGAGCATGACAAAAATACTTATGAAGTCATGAAGAAATGGAGTCATTATGGCCAATCGAATCTGTTCGGCATCAAGCAGCATTACTTTAAGAGCTCGCGTAAAAAATACTCCAGGAACTTTTGGTAAATTAGCAGCGGTTATCGAAAAAGAAGGAGGGCAACTCAATGCGATTGATACTGTTCGTGTTGAGGATGGATATCAGATTCGTGATTTTACCATTTTTACATGCGGCCCAAAACATGCTGAAATCATCGTAAAGCAATTGAGTATGATTCCTGAAGTTGAGGTGCTCCAAGTTTCTGATCGAACTTTTCTTGCGCATCTGGGTGGGAAAATTAGAATTAAAGGTCGTATCCCATTAAAAACCCGAGATGATTTATCAATTGCTTATACACCTGGTGTTGCGCGAATTTGTGATGCAATTCATAAAAAACCAGAAGATGTATTTAATTTGACTATTAAAAAAAATATGGTTGCAGTTGTTTCAGATGGAAGCGCTGTATTAGGTTTGGGAAATATAGGACCTTATGCAGCGATCCCAGTTATGGAGGGAAAAGCATTATTGTTTAAAGAGTTTGCTAATGTTGATGCATTTCCTATTTGTCTGGATACTCAAAATGTGGATGAAATCGTTGCCACCATCAAACATATTGCTCCTGTATTTGGGGGAATTAATTTGGAGGATATCTCCGCTCCTCGCTGCTTTGAAGTGGAAGAACGACTTAAAAAAGAGTTGGATATCCCAGTATTTCATGATGATCAACACGGTACAGCAGTAGTACTTGCTGCTGCGATGATTAATGCACTCAAATTGGTTCAAAAAAAACTGGAACAGATTAAAGTGGTTGTAGTAGGCATTGGTGCTGCGGGTACGGCATGTACTAAAATGCTAATCAATTTAGGCGTAAAAAATATTATCGGTTGTGATTGTGACGGTGTGCTTTATCAAGGTAAACCAGGATTACACCCATCACATCAATGGTATGCCGAACATACCAATCCTAATCTTGAACAAGGTACGGTGCATGAAGTAATCAAAGGAGCTGATGTTTTTATTGGCGTTTCAAAACCCGGAGTTATTACGGCCAAAGATGTAAAAAAAATGAATAAGGATGCAATTGTCTTTGCAATGGCAAATCCTATACCTGAAATAATGCCAGAAGATGCAAAAAAATACGCTGCTATCGTTGCAACAGGGCGAAGTGATTACCCTAATCAAATTAATAATGTATTGTGTTTCCCCGGTATGTTCCGCGGTGTTTTAGATTGTATGGCGACCAGGATTAACGAAGAAATGAAGCTTGCCGCAGCTTATGCTATCGCAAACTCTATAGAAGAGCAGTATTTGAGCTGCAGTTACATTATTCCCAGCGTATTTGATACTCGTGTTGTAAAAAATGTCGCTCAAGCGGTTAAAGATGCAGCCATTAAAACAGGAGTAGCTCGTAAATTAATAAAATACAATTTTTAGCGCCATGCAGCACAAACCTTTAAAATAATCGCACCTACAGAAAGGGTGTATTAAAGACATCAATGAAAAAGGAGCGCTCTAAAATGCCAAACATTGAAATCAAAAGAATTTATGAGGCGCCTAAAAAGACAGATGGATTTAGAATACTGGTAGATAAATTGTGGCCACGTGGCGTTAAGAAAGACGATGCTGCTATTGATTTGTGGCTTAAAGAGATTGCACCTAGTGATTCGTTACGCAAGTGGTTTAACCATGATGATCAAAAATGGACGGAATTTCAAAAACGTTATGCAAAAGAATTGGAAGACAAGCACGATTTACTCGATTCCATTAAAGAAAAAGCAAAACAACAACAAGTAACCCTGCTGTTTGCTTCTAAAGAAACTGAGCACAATAATGCGGTTGCATTACTCAATATGCTTCTACATCGTATACAGTAGTATGGAAGAGAGTAGAAATACCAATAAAAAATGCATGGATTGCCTTAAAAGTGCCAAATTTAAAAACACACAGCAATAACTTCAATCTAAAGGTATTGCCGCAAATATCAAACTGATGAAATAGTAGGGCGTTGTTAAAGAAAAGGATCGCTAAAAATATGTTTAGAAGGAACTCCTGCGAGAAAGATAGTGGTTTTAAGTTTATTGGTCGTTTCTTTAGGTCCACACACATATACCCTGGTATCATGAGGATTATTGATGTGTGTTAATGCTCTTCGTTCAATTAACGCTTCAGGATAACGTCCCTGGCTTTGCACCACACAAGGGTCATAAACAAAGGAACTGAATACTATCGATAAGGATTCCAATTCTTCACGATAGTAAATGTCCTCATCGGTAAGACCGCCATGAACTAAAGTGATACGTCCTTGATGATTTTGGCTGAGTGCGCTTCTAATAATGGCAATGAGCGGCGCAAGCCCCGTACCCGTTCCAGCCAATAACATATCAAAAGTTAATTGGTCGGGATTATAGTAAAAACAACGGCCAAAAGGTCCTCTAAGTTTAACCTCCATATTCTTTTTTGCCTTACTCACAAGCCATTGCCCCATACTCCCGCCTGGATAGATTTTAACGTGTAACTCAATAAATCTTTCTTGCATAGAGAGGTTGGCGATTGAATAACTTCGCATGGTGCCTTCGGGATTAATCAGGCTAAGATATTGGCCAGGGATCCAATGTTGTAACTCGTCCACACTAAGTTTAACTTGCACCACATTGTAGTTAAGTGGTTTAAGCTCAATGATTTTCGCATTGACCTCACACTCTACGCTTTCTGGGGCAACAACTTGAAGGGCTGCTTCTGGTTGTGCCAGACATGCCAGAAAATAGCCTTGAGATTTAAGTGTTTCAGGTAATCCTTCTTGCCACGATGGATGAACTACACCATCTTTAGCTTTAATCAGACAGGACTGACATATTCCCGCCTGGCATGAGTTGGGGTAATTCACACCATGACGCAGAAGACACTGTAATACATTTTCCTGAGGTTCTAGGACATATGATTGATTGTTAAAGTCTATAATACTCATGAGCGCCCCAACACTTCATCGCGAACACTATTGGCAATAGCTGCCACTTGTTTAATATCCTCTGCTGCGGCCCCTAACTCCTTAAGCGTTGCTCCTAAATGTTCTATAACAATATCCACGTGCGTATCATTTAATCCTCGCTTGAGTAAATGGGCATGTCCTTCACTCATGCTTTTTCCACTGTAATGATTGGGTCCACCAAAGACCATGGTTAAAAAACCTTTTTGCTTCAAGATTTGTTGATCCATATCAATATCATCAAAAAAATGACTTACACGCTCATCCATTAACATTTTGCGATAAAAAATATCAACTGCGGTATTTACTGCATCTTGGCCTCCCAAGCGCTCAAATAATGACTCAAACATGGTATACTCCTTAAAGATGTATTTGCAATGCATCTTATAAAAAGAAATAATCGGAGTCAACTCACAATTTGGATTTATTTATGCAACTTACACAATTTACGGATTACTCATTACGCGCATTAATTTACATAGCCCTTCGAAAAGAGTCATGTACGATTAAGGATATAACCGAGGCTTATGATATTTCGAACAATCATATGATAAAAATCATTCACAATTTATCGAAATTGGGGCTGATTAAAACAATCCGGGGGAAGAATGGCGGTATTTTAATGGCAGCCCAACCTGAATCAATTAATTTAGGACAACTCATTACGCAGCTGGAGCCTCATTTTGATTTGGTACCTTGTTTTAATAGGGAAAAAGCCAACTGTTGTATTGCTCCTGTATGTAAATTAAAGGGGGTCTTGTATGAAGCTCAAGCCGCATTTATGGATATTTTGGGGCGCTATACTTTAGCTGATGTATTACACAACAAAAATGAGTTGTCTGTTATCTTGAACATTAAATAGGGCAGACTGGAGTTATACGATTTTTTGTGCGAGCAAAAGACCAAATAAACCTGATATGGGTCTTCCCAGTTCATCTTGTTTATGTAAATGACCTACCGATTCTTTATATTCAAGTATCGACCATCCACTGTCTTGATACACGTGATAGAGTTCTTCTTTTTGCGGAAGAAACGTGAAGAATTCTGGCAGCGAATAAAGTTCTGATTGAATGGGAAATACTAAAAAATGATATCCATCGTTTTTAGTTACTCCCTGAAGCTCGGTGAGCAATCCTGGAATGCGTTGAGGGTTTAAAAACTGCAACGTGACTGTTGAGAGAACTAAATCATAAAGTTCGGATCCAAGATTTAAGGGTTGATTTAAATCATGCAGCAGCGTATCAACCCCAGATAACGCTTCTTTCTGGACAATCTCTTCAATTGTTTCTAATGCCGGTTTGTTATGGTCAATTCCTATCACACGATGTCCCATTTTTGCCAAATAAAACAAATTTCTACCCGAGCCACAGCCTACATCAAGAATTGATGCGTTCTTCAAATGGTGTAAATAAGTCTGATAGGCATACACTAAGTCACTATGTGCTGCTCCTAATCCGTATTTTTTATTGAAATATCGTTGAGGCATGCAATAAAACTCAAGATTTGCTTTAAACGTGTCACTGATTGGAATAATTTTATGCCATGCAGCAGGGGGGATCAGTAATTGAGGGTGCTCCGTATCGATTCGAGCTCGGGAACATTCATGCCCCTGGCCATTTAGGAATACAAAATCAATAATTCCTTCCTGGAGGGAAAGCTTACCCCAAGTTCCTTCTTTGGTACTGTGTTTTTCCAAGAAAAATTTCAGTTTTCCATGGCTATCAATTTCGATTTGCTTATAGCACATTAACTCGCTGTATTCTGATATCATGATGCACCTTTTATTTCTGGTTATCGATAACTCTCTTATTGGTTGATATTCTTATTCTCAGTAAGCTCTGGTTCCAGCCTAGTTAAAAGAGTACGCTCGTTCACTAATTTATCAGCTAACTGATGATTTACATCTCGATGCCCTTCCTCATCAATACGTACGGCCAATAGCACATCTCGCAGACGTGCATCAGTAGCTAATCCCCAGTAGTTTTTAGCAATCTCGGGAGCCGGGCAATTTTCAATGCGGCCATCATCCAACTCTTGTAAATAATGGGTATAGCTAATCACTGCCTCTTCTTCAAGATAACCTACAAATCGATGGGCTGTTTTGGAAGAAATAACATACATCAATAAATATAAAACCACAAAAATAGCTTGTGCTACAAAAATAATAAATCGTTCAAACCAATTTGGTTTGGCGATATACATGAAAGTAATCAAATGCATCCGTTCATTTTCTGCTTCATCGAGCAACGTTTTAATCCAGCCCTCATCATTTTTGATTTTTCTTAAGCAACGTAGATGCAGTAATGCCGCTCCAACCATCCCAGGTACTGCCGCTACTGTTTCGAGTACTATCGCGCGATTTCCATAGCGTTTTTGAAAGAAAGTATCAGCAAAAAATCGAAAAAACTTCACAAGACCAAAGGCAAATTTATCACTGATGGTTTTAGTCGGTTTATGACTTGCTGACATGATATGCTCCTTTAGAGTATGTTACACCAGATTATTATAATAAAGATGTATTTTAAATGCAACTTTAAGTGAATACCTATCTATCAGGAGTTACGAAAAACCCCAAGGTCGAGGCAAAAAATGTTTTTAATGAGGGAGTTTAGATAGACTAAATGACCGAATTAAAAACATTTTTTAACGAAGAGATGGGGGTTTTTCGTAAGTCCTGATTATAAGAGATAGAAGTCTTGCATCGGTTCGTTTTAAACGAACTCAAGATGGCCTGCCGTTTGATGACATCTAGCTGCGCATTTTTATCGGCGGAATGGAACCTGGATGAACGTTGGGGAGGTTTAAAACACCGACTTTGAATAAATTGGAGGAGAATGCTGGATGTGCAGATTTTTTTATTTTTATCGAATTCAGATAGGATGGTTTATGTTCTTAATTGTCTAAGTATTCTAATTTATTACAAAAAATCCAGCTGATGCCATTCCATTCATCATTCTTTTTAAATGAGTCGTATTGTTGGTTTAATAACTATTAACAGCAAATCAAGATTACCCAAAATTGTTGTTTGGAGCGTTGTCCTGAGTTTTATCCTTATTCAAAGAATTAATAAACTCCTTAACACTTTCAGGGTTGTTAAGTTCAAGCTTTGCTAAATTTTGATAAAACTCTTCAACCTCAGGGGCTCTTCCACGCATCTTGTTGTGCCATCCTTTGGTAAAATCAGAGTCTGATTTTTTCCAGTCGGCTAATTGAATCACTTCAATCAATGATTGCATTGGTGAGTCAGAGTATGTTGCTATATCTTTCATTTTTTTTAAGCCATCTACGTTAGAATATGGTTCACAAAATTGGCGTATTTTCTCTAATAATTCACTGTGCATCTCTTTCATTCTAGGGTCTTGGGATTTAATTGCTGCCAAATCGGCTTTAACTTGAGAAGTGTTTGTTCTGGTTACTTTTGATTTTAGTGCTGTATCGATTTTTGAATGTAATTTCTCAAGATCTGTCCCGTTACTATAACTCGCTTTAATTTCAACTTGATTTGTCTGCCCATCTTTTTCTTTTATACTTGTAATTTTTGGTTTAACAGGAACTTTCAAAAAAATATCATTATGTGATCGTTGAGCATGATCTTGTTTCGCGCGGTTTAATAAAGGTGCCTCTGCATACTTGTATCCACTCGTATCTATATCCAGGGTAGTAGTGGAAAAAACCCCATCAACATCAGAGTCCCATTGAACATTATCATTTTTCATTAACTGTATTAATTTGGAGGCAATATTTTTATTTTCTTCTTCGATCGCTTGCTGATATTTCTCTGCCATTTCCTGTTCTTCTATTTTTTTTAAAAACTCGATAAGTTCGGAAGGCTTCGTGTATACAGCTTCATATGCAGGAGGCGACTCTTGAGTTTTAGAAAGTTTTTCCCCAAATAGCACGTTATGATGGATATTATCTTTATCATAATCTTCCTTAGCGATTTTATAGGCTACCCCATCGGCATTGGCAGTCCACTTCCCCTTAAAATTCCACGTTTCTTGCATTTTCTTATTTAAAAACTTAGCAATGTCTTGATTAATTTTTTCTCTACTCATAACAGGCTCACAGAATTAATAGAATATCTTTCATAAATATAGTTCAATTTTTGTTACTTTTGTAATCTTTGGTAAGTAGGACCTGAATTTTGCATGAGCCTAGGTGTTTCATGCTGGACTTGATGGACTTGTAGCTCAATTTCTAATATTTATAAGTGAAGATGAGATGGAAACAAGCTTAAAAAGAATCTATTTAGTATGCAGTAATTTCGCTTTTTCATTTAGTTGCCAATTAAGATAGAGGGAGCATGAAAGCCATCTATTGTTCTACCGCTTTTTCAAGATTTTTTAGGCAATTTACATGATTATCAAATAATAGGATCTTGTTGTTGCTGTTTAATAGTGTTTTTAAATTCCACAAGCAATATCATTAAATTATTTTGGGGGGCTCGATTGATTGTTTCGATATTTGGATTAAATCAATCGAGTCTGAGCCTATTAATTCCTTCAAGGATTGTTCGCGTTTAAAATCATGTTTTGTCCTATTGTTGCTATTGCAGGCGGGGATTTAATATAGGGTTTTAAGCTTCCATCGGTTTTTGCTGCTCCAGTATTGAATAAAATAATAATTCCATATTGCTGTTGCATGGTAAAGCCAAGAAAACTTCGGAAATCCTTATGGCTACCGTTTGTTACAAGCTAGTATCGCCGCGCATTTACTGAATTATGCAAGTTGGGTAAAATAATTGTATCAACAAAAAGGAGAGCTTATGAAAAATAGGAACGATTTATTTACAGCAAACCAAAGTAAAACTGTAAGTTATGGAATGAAATGAACCTTAAACTCATTTAAACCTTCTTTTCTATTTTTACGGAATTTTTCCTATTTCAGTATGTGCTAATTGAGCTATTAGCCCATGCTCGGAGTGTCATGAGGTATTTCTATTTCAAGCTCAGGATTCTTTTCCTTAATTCCCAGACACTTCAAGAAATTGTTCCACATTTCGCTAAGAAGATTATAATCTTTGGATATCGCTTCAAAAACTTCTTTTGCAATTTCACTTTTACCTGTATTGGTATAGTTCATCTCTTCTATATACATGGAATCGTTTGTGATACTTAACTCACAAGACAAGTGTCCTATTTTTTCTCTGCCAAGATCAGTAGCTGTCGGAATTTGAATTGGTGTTTCAATTTTTAACTGGATTTTGTCCTTATTTCTAACCTCAAGACTAATTTGCATTTCTTCTGTCATAGCAGTGACAACAATCCCTGACTTGGTATTATCAGAAATAAGGGATTGGAGAGGAACTACAATACCAAAAGGTACAGCTCCGCGGCCTTGAAGTAAAAGGTTAATTGTCAAATTACGCAAATTAGGATCCATGACCCCTCGTTGTAATAAACTATCGTGTAGTGCAAAAACATTGATTTTTTTCCCTTGAAGTTCAGGGAATACAGCATAACTCTCTCCACGTGTTGCTTCGGTTAATGCAGCAGCGTCATAAAAATTAATAGGGATTTCCGATTCTCCATTCGGTTCTGGCTCAGGGATTATCTCCTTAGGATGGTCAAAATCTACCCTGACACTATCCAAGAATTTTAGTTTCTTTAAAAAATTAACTACAGGTTCCTTAAACCATGAGAGCTGTTCATTAAAAAATTTATAATTATGTTTTAAATCGACTCTATCTGCCATGATTATAAAATATAAAAGTTGGTTATTATTTAATTGTATTGTTTATTTGTTAAGGAAATATTAACAACTGATGGAGCAATAGGAAAAGTTTGTCTTTTCTAATAATACAAAAAAAATTCTAAGAGATATTAATAAATTCATTAAGTTACAAATGTCTATAATTTATGGTAATTAAAAGATAATACACAATTTTTTTGATGAGCAGTGGCAGGAATTTCATTTTTTTCTGGATACTGGCTCTGTTGGTTCTTAAATAATTAATCTGAAAGTTGTTAAAAATAGATTTATTGGATTTTTAAGAACCATAGGAATAAGCTTAAGCTTTTTACATTTTATAGATTGAGGTCCTTAGTTTTTTAAACTAAGGATTGTTAGCGTTTAAAATCATGTTTTTTCCTATTGTTGCTATTGTAGGCGGGGATTTAATATAGGGTTTTAAGCTTCCATCGGTTTTTGCTGCTCCAGTATTGAATAAAATTATAATTCCATATTGCTGTTGCATGGTAAAGCCAAGAAAACTTCGGAAATCCTTATGGCCACCGATTTTTCCACAAATTACTTCTCCATTGATTGGTTCACAGACCCAAGCATAGCCTTGTCCACCGACAATTGGTTCTTGTTTTCCAATATTGGGTAGAACAATCTTTCCTGCGGGTACAGGCAGATAATTATTGGGTGCATGAGCGATTTGCATCCCTTTTAAGAGCGTTAGTTGCTTGGGATCCTGATTGGTGCTTATATTCAAATTGGCACGAATAAAGTTAATCATATCGCTTGCATTGCTGCGAATACATCCTGCACCTGCCCAGGGCACATATGGGAAAGGATTTCCTAATTGATATTCATGAGTGAGCTTGTCGATATGGTATCCAGATGCATATTGAGCATTTTGCCACTGGCTTGTATTGCAAGGAGTTGCGCCGGCAGGAGTTATGACTGGGCACGTTCCATTATGTGCTTCGTCTGGAAGACAAGCACTTGTTAAAGGCATGTTGAGAATGTTTGTAATATTGTTACAGACCCATCCATTAAAATCACCCTCCAAAACATTGGGGAAGCCATCCCGATTCATGAGTGCCTGAGTGATTAATCCTACGCTGCTGTTCGAGTAAAAATTTCGGGTTGGCAAATAATGGGGGGATCCATATACCAAGCGCACTTGTGGCTTGCCATCACCAATACAGGTAGCAAGCGCAGTATTCAGTTTATTTACATCTTTAACGAAGTTCGATTGATTTAAATTCTGATCACCACTGTTTTGATCAACGCTTGGAGCATCTGAAAAACAGAAACCTCCCGAAAAAGTAGCGAGTTCTTGATAAGTCACTGGGGACTCATGGGAGGTTAAATCAAAACTTTTTCCTACCCAACTTTTAGACGGCAGATCGGGTTTGATCGGTGACAATGGATTGATTTGTTTTTTATAGATTGAAGCACCCAGACTCGCTGTAGTAAATGTTTTAGTCACTGAGGCGAGTTCAAAAAGAGTATTTTCATCTGGAGGCGTATCGTTTAAAGCACGAAGTCCACAGCTTATATAACAAATCTGTTCTCCAGAAGCCGTTTTTTTATAAATGCCGAACACTCCTCCCAGGGTTTGTTCTTCGACAACTTTTTGATTTGCTGTATTAAATACATCGGGTGTGAAGGTTAAGGCATGTTGATATTGAGCTTGGCAAAAGGAGGTTTGCCAGCTTTTCTTTTTTAGGAGGGTACAAGCAATATCCTTATTGATATTGATATTAATCGTATTCACTAAAGGGGTTCGCCCTTGATAGTTGATCTTAATGGTAAGTGGTACTGATTTAACTGTATTGGGGGCGTGATAGGCAATAGCTAATGTACAGTTGCTCTTTGCATTGATGAATGTACCACAGCTGCCTAAATTGGTATCAACCGACGCTAATGGGCTCGATAACTTAATGCCTAAGGGCAAATTAACCTTCGTATTATTACGTACTGTGTAATATAAGATAAGTTCTTCCTGTGGTAAAACCTGTTGCGAAGGTGTGGGCGTATTAATGAACTCCACCAGTGGCGTGGCACTATAAATTTGTTCGGTAATACCAAACATCATTAAAGCAGGAAGAAGCAGGGTTATTTTTTTCATAAATAAGACTCATAAAGAATTAAAGCTTAACCCAATATAAAATGCTTGGTTATTGAGTGAAAGCTTAATGGGTTCTAGTAAATTATGATTATTTGATAATGATGAATGTGCTGTATCACTTTGCGAATAGAGATAACGAGCGAATACATCAAATTTCTTATTTAGATGCACGGCAACGCCAGCACCTGCTGCTCCTGCAAATTGGTTATTGATTTTAGCTGGAAGTCGCAAGCTGCTTACAGGTGTGATACCAGGGAGCGCCTGATCATGATAGGTTACTTTGCTTACACTTAATCCCGCACCTAATGTGATAAACGGTGAGATTCTCTCGATAGGAGAGAATAAGTACAAATCACCCTGGAGTACTAGATTGAAGATATTTCCAGATTCTTTATAGGTGTAATTAAAAAATTCTGGATCATTGAGCTCGTAAACATCCCCAGTGAATCGTGCTTGTTGATAATAAATAGCGGGTCCTATGAGGATTTTTTTAAGCAACTGGCTATTCACAGAGATATTTCTTTGAAAAGAAAATGAATAGGTTGCTTGCGTTTTCTGGTGGGAATTAACCAGTGAATCAGTAATATAA
This sequence comes from Legionella qingyii, assembly GCF_003184185.1. The sequence goes on from NZ_QHJG01000003.1 coordinate 35,243, forward strand.
TCACTGATGATAATGGTTTGGTCGTTACTTTTTGTAAAACGGCTTGCACCGACTGCAATAGAGGTGCTCCATGAACTTTGATTTGCTATGACAGAAGAGGAGAGCAAACCACAAAAAATAGAAAGCAGGTATTTAATGTTCACAAACGATCCTTCAACATAGGGTATGCATCCATTCTTATTAATCACAAAGTACTATTTTCAAAGGCGTCTGAAGTGGCCTTAGATAGATCTTCAAATCAACAGACTTGTAACCAATTTAGAACTATACATCAATATACAATGCACTATCAATTTTATAAATGAGGCAAGGGTACCTTAGTCCGATTGCTACAACTCTATGCATCAGAATCGCATCATATTTTGGTTGATAAATTAATTAATTTTATGCACCTGACTCACTGGCTGTTGTGCCGGCTTGTATTGAATTTGACAATTACCTGCTCCTGTCGACTCAATGGTTATTTCATCTTTATCGGCACTAATCGTCATTAATCCCGTGTAATACGTACTCATTCCCCTAACAAAAGCTTGTGTTACGGAAGATGTTGTTGGAATGGCAGGAACAAAATGGGTCAAAACCAAATGCTTTACTTTAGCTTGTTGTGCCATTTTTGCAAGCTCTAGTGAATCAGAATGGTAGTTCTTGGTTTCTAGCGAGAATGCAGCATCCAATGTATCACCTTTTACTATTGCTTGTTGGTAGATTGCTTGATTCAATGGATTACTTAGCACTTCATTAATCAAAAGATCGGCATTTTTAGCGTGAGTAGCGAGTGTAGGAGTAACTTTGGTATCACCACTGATGACGATTTTACATCCTTTATAGTGGACGACATAACCTAGCGCTGGATAGACGGGTTCATGAGAAACTGGAAACGCGGTAATTTTAATATCTGAGGTATCATAAACGATTTTATCTTGCTTCACCGCATCCACTAATTTGGGGAGCCCAAATCCCATTTGTGGATCGAGTCTTCCTTGGCTATTTGAAGCTCGAAACATAACATCCAGTTGATAGGCTTTAGCCAATCCTTTTACAACTTGCTTGACCCCGTAGGGTCCATAAATATTGATGGGTTCGTTACGTCCATTATTCCAAGTAGCGTTAATAACCTGACCCAAGCCACTGAAATGGTCAGAATGCCAATGTGTTATAAATACATTATGAATTGTTGGGTAAGGTAATCCCATCGAAGCCAAGGTTTGAATCGCTCCTTCGCCCGCATCAAATAGCATAAACTGCTTATTCGCAATCAGAGCAAGGCAAGCTGGTTTGCGAATCTCTTGCATGGTAACTTCCGGATCTCCAGTTCCACAGAGATAAAGATGCATCTTACCATCAGTTAATAAATTCTTTTGAATAGGATTCTCTAAATACAAAGCAGCGAATGAATGGCTGGCATAAGCAAATAAAACCAAGCTAAATGTTTTTAAGCATTTAATGGGCATGGGAAAGTCCTTTAAAATTGAGAATAGGGAAAACATTCAGTCCAGTTGTAAATCTTCCAATTCCCTAATCGCCAATTTTCAAATCCCTTCAAAATCGGTTGGCAGGAAGGAACATCTAAACGAATAAACGCTACATTGACTACTGCTTTAGTCGGAATCGGTTTTCCTTTGAATGCGTTATCTTCTTTTAATTCTACTTTTAAAGTTTTTAGTGCATATAAATGTGCAATACCTTTAATTAAGTCGATATCGACCTCAATATTGGAAACTTGAAACGTTAATTTCTTAAAATTAGAAAAATTCCTTTGAGTGAAGTTTATAATATTAGTTTTACCTCTAATAGGCGTATCAAAAGAGGGAACAATTAAACAGCTTTCTGCCTTATCCAACCAGAGTGCATCGATATCTGTTATATCTTGATTTTCTAATCCGTGCACATATTGCATAAATAAATGTGATATATATTTTTTTGTTTTCTCAAGCCTGTTAAGGTAGTTCTGATGATAATCCAATGTTTCTTCAATTAGAGTTTGCGTAATGGGATTAAGCTTATTCTTTATGTGGAGTAAGCGTTGTTGTAATTCAGGGGATAGTTTATTAGGGTATTGCTGCAACATCAGCAATGCGGGCATCATTCGGCCTTCTTGTTTCTCATCTGCTAACCAATCTGCTTCTGGGAAAAAAGAAAAATATAATCCTACTGCCATCATATTGGTAATAAATCGTTGATCATTGATTGCAGTTTGAATTTCAGGATGAGCGATGTCTTTCACACCCCTATCGATTAATGCTTGATACTTTTTAGCATTATCAAATGTTGCTAACGATGTCCCTTTACGATAAAACGTTCCATTGTCAGTAATCATTCCTTGTTTGTTATCAGGAATCAACTTATCTGGATCTATTGCAATAGATGAGTAGTTCATGCTGAAAACTCCTGTAAAATCTTATCAACCATTTTTTGTAATGTCGGAGTGAGCGTTGAATATTTTTCTTTTAATCGGTTTACAATTTCTGGCGTAACTGCTTCAGGTTGTTGCGAAAAGTAAAGCAAAATAATCATTAATCTACCTTGGTGTTCGCTTTGCAACCACTCCTCCGGAGAAAAAAAACCAATGATATCCAAAGCCTTTAAAGAAGGTATAAGTTTGGATTCGGTTTCAATAATTTTTAATAGGTTGTCCTCTTGGCTGATAGGGTCAATTTGTGACAATTCATCAAAGAAATAAGCGTTAATCATGCTTACGCCATATGAAGCAGCACGAGTAAAAGTGCCATCTTTTTGCAATTCACCAATTTGGTTATCCGGTATCCACTTTATAGTCATAGAGTCTTCTCACGTAAGTTAGAGAAAATTAGCTGTAAAAAGAGAATAATTTGCAGTAATTACAATAAATTAAACTATAAGAGTAAACTTTGCCAGTTAAATAGAAAATGAAAGACCTATATCATGATGTGGTCTATAAAACCACCTCGAGATGAATTTATATACTACATTTAGATTGATAGATGAGCCTATGAGTTTCTTCAGAGGTGTCCGCAATGCCACACCCATTATATGAACAATTAAAAAGTATTATTCTGGATGATAGGCTTATCTATGATGAACAGTATGCCTCTGAAAAATTACCTTGTGGGCTAACGAACTTGCAATTTGCGGGATTACTGTTGCTAGTAGAATATGAGCTTCCACATAAGCAAAAACAAGATTTTAAAATCAATCCAGAGGTTTTTCATAAACCCGGAATTATGAACTTCGTCAAACTTAATGCACCTATTCAATTTGTTTCAAAATGCTTGAGTTAGAATATTTTGTTTCTCGATGGAGGAGTAAGAACAAACAAGATGACTATTGGCAATAAAATTAGAAATGTGATTATAATGTTTTAAGGGATAATATTTATTACATGGAAGGTGCCCAATGAGAAATATATTTCAATGGTTAATTGAATTTCTTGATGCGATTGTTGGTGTTGAGGGAGATAAACCGAACAACCGTTATCTCAATGCTTACGAAGCTCAAGAAAAATATGATGCCGGCTTGATTCGAATGCGCGAATATAATAAAGAATTTGAACGCAAGGATAGGTTTTAAGCGATAACTGAATATCATATGACTGCTATGAATTTCATCGATTTGGTTATGGATCTTTCTGTACACGTGTAGCCTGGTTGTTTGCAACTGTCTCTTGCCCACATCTGTGCCTAAGCCGCTGGATATTCGAAAAGAGACAGACTGCTTTTTCTGCGATGGGTAGAATATTTAGGGCTGTTTGGGAGTTTCATAGAGAACTAAAGTGAGTGTACTTATCTGCCAATTCATCCAATGCCTGACCGCTAACCCGATGTACTGTCCATTCATCCATTGGTTTGGCGCCGAGTCGTTCATAAAATTTAATAGCAGGTTCATTCCAATCTAAAACCCACCATTCAAAACGTCCACAATTTCTATCTTTAGCTAACTTAGCTAAGTAGGCCAGCATAATTTGTCCTATTCCACAGCCTCGTGCTTCGGGTTTAACATATAAATCTTCTAAATAAAGGCCTGGCTTTGCTAAAAATGTTGAATAATTATGAAAGAACAAAGCAAAGCTAACTGGTTTTTCATCAAGATAACCAATGATAACCTCTGCATGAGCTTTAGAGCCAAATAAAGTTTCTAACAATTGTTCCTCAGTTGCGACTACCTCATGGAGCAGTTGCTCATACTCGGCTAATTCTTTAATAAATTGAAAAATTAAGGGGATATCAGATGCTGTTGCAATTCTAATTTTTAAATCTTGATTCATTATTTTTATCCTACTATTTACTTAAAAAAGGGCGCAGCATTTTAATTCTCTTCTTAATTTATGTTGCAGGTTATTCTGCTTTTTAAGGATAAAATTATCTTTTTATTGTAACTCTATATTAATTGATATGTTGAGAAAAATGCTCATCTGCTCTCAAGGTAAGAATTTCAAATCCATCCTCAGTTACTAAAATTGTATGTTCCCATTGTGCGGATAATTTATGATCTTTGGTGACAACAGTCCATCCATCTCCTAATATTTTGACCTCTCTAGTACCCAAATTAATCATTGGTTCAATAGTAAAAGTCATTCCTGCTTGTAATTGTAATCCTGTATTGGGCTTACCAAAATGCATGACATTAGGTTCTTCCCACATTGTTCTGCCAATACCATGCCCTCCAAATTCACGAACAACAGAATATCGATTTTTCTCGGCATGCTCTTGGATTATGCTTCCTATATCTCCGAGTCGAACCCCAGGACGCACTATGGCAATGGCTTTATAAAGACACTCTTGCGTAACGGCTACTAATTTTTTAGCAAAAGGTTTTACATCGCCGATGAGAAACATTTTACTTGTGTCACCGATATAACCGTCTTTTTGCACAGTAACATCAATATTAAGGATGTCACCGTTCTTAATTATTTTATCAGAAGGTATTCCATGACATACAACATGATTAATAGAGGTGCAAATGCACGCTGGAAATCCATGATGATTTAAAGTTGATGGTATTGCTTGCAAATCTTCAATAATATAGTTCCGACATATTTGTTCCAGTCCACTGGTACTTACACCGGGTATAACATAAGGTTCTATCATTTGAAGTACTGATGCGGCCAGATTTCCTGCAACCCGCATTTTTGCTATTTCTTCATGCGTCTTCACTAACATCGTGTATTTCACCTAATGATGCTTGATTTATTAGAATTTTGAGAATTTCAGGATAAGTAATAGAAGGATTTTCTTCTGCCAATTTTCCTATTCTAATCCAGTATTCAGCTTGTGAGTTTATTGAGCGGCTCATTGCTCTAGCCATCAGCTTTGTCGCTTCATGTAGTTCATTAGAAATTTTTACAATACCCATATAGTTCTCCCAAAAAACGAATTGTATAGTGATTTAAATCAAAATACTATAATATGCTACATAATATATTTTTTGGGCTTCGAATAGAAAATAGTGGCTGTAATTGGAGCGTTATTCAGGTACTATTGATAAAATCTAAATGTAGATGAAAAGGAGTAATTTAATGATTAATCATATTGTTGTATTACAATTTAAAGCAAATTTAACAGAGTCGAATATTTCTTCTGCGCTAAATCAGTTAGGTAATTTACAAGAAATAATTCCATCTATTAAAGACTTCACATTTGGAAAAAATTGTAGCCCCGAGCAATTAAATAAAGGATTTACTCATGCATTTGTCATGAAATTTGATGATTTAAATGGAAGAGATCTTTATTTAGAGCATCCGGAGCATAAAAGAATCGCTACAGAGGTATTAGTTCCTATGTTAGAAAATGGTTTGGAATCTGCTGTAGTTATTGATTATGAATACAAATAGCAAACCCGGCAACTGTATCTGGTTGTTTGCAACCAAAATACACTTGCTGCCCGAGCCTATTAATTTAAACCCCACTCAGCAACTGGAGTTTCTGAGTATTGATTTTTAATATACTGCTCAAGCAGGCCATTAAAATCATTTTTGTGTTTCGCAAGAAATTTATCTTGCCATATACTTCCATTTTGATTTCTCTCAAGCCTGGTTTTAATTATATCCAAATAAAAATGCGCCTCCAGGATGTCAACTCCCAAATCTTCAAGCCCTTTAAAAGCCAGAGGTAATAAGTTTTTTAAAAGGGTACTCGCCTTAATCTTGCCAGAATTCCAATTCAGTCTCGCTTCTAATCCGTAACGAGCTGATTCATAAAAATTTTTTAAGATAGATTCATGAGAAATTAAAGAGGTTAAGGAGGGCAGGTTATTAGCATAATAATTAGTTATACCATAAAAAAATGCGGCATTTGCTATCATATCCACTACAGTTGGGCCAGAAGATAATACACGGTGTTCTATTCTTAAATAGGGCTCATTCTGTCGATTAAAGTCCAAAATGGGTCTGTTCCAACGGAAAATACAACTATTTTGACATCTCACATGAAACATTTGATTAATAGGTTCTTTATACGCAGCAAGCGGCAAGAGATAAGGAAAATTACTTAGGTTATTTTTAAAAATGGAAAACAAAGTGTCTTGCAAATAATTAGGTTCAAGAAAAACGGTTTTTTGCAATGGAAATGGAAAAGTATAAAGTTGTTCAAAAATGCTGATTCTTGTTTCGCTCCATAAGTGTTTCCCACAAAAGTAAGGTGAATTACTACTAAGAGCCAATAAAGGGGCTGATAATATTTGAATTATATTAAAATAATGAGTTAATTGATGTTGAGGAACTTCTATATGAAGTTGCAAAGAACATATTAATCCTTCTATAGCTAAAGATTCTGGATATAAAAGAAGATTTTCTTTTTCCCCATTTATATGAATGGACAAAGGTTCTCCTTTTCGATATTTAGCTACAAACTCATTCATTAAAAGATAAATTTTTTGGGGTGTAATATATAAATGACTAAAAAGAGCTGGATCTGCTTGAGGTATAGAGCCGATGAGCGCCAAATGATGTTGGGAGTTACAGGCCATTTCACAACATTTATTCCATAGAGATAAAATACTTTGATGTAGAAAGGATAAAAAATTATCTTTTAAAGGAAAAACAGGAGTATTAATTTCTAATTGAGCAGTTCCTGCTTCTCTTACCAATTCTTTAAGTTTTTTCGTAAAAAAATGATTATGAGGTGATAATTGATACTCCTTATCTAAAATAAGAAACTCAATTTCAGCACCTCCATTGATGGATTCAGATTTAAAATAGTCTTTTGCAAACCATTCTTTTAAAAGTTGCGTTTCAGCAACTAAATTTTTTTTAAATAATTCGCAATCAATTTTATAATTTCCAATTTTTTTAATATGCATTGCTTGGTCCTTAAGTATTTAGACTAAAGTTTTTGTAATGAAATACTTAAATTCGACTCAACCATGAAGCAATGGTTCACTGGTATAATTTGCCATTTAAATCCATTAGTTGACAATTTTTCAGAAGCAATAATTACATAATTGTAAACCGTTTCTTTTGTTGCGCTTTTTGCAAGACTCTCACTTAATGAGAAATACATTGTTTCAGGTTTGGTTCGTGCAGAAGTACAATAACGAAAAGCGACGATACGTTTCCCATCAGTGATGCAAATATTAAAGTAGCTTACTGCTTTTTTATGATATTGTTTTACTAACTCATTAATTATTTGTAATGTTTTTAGTAAAATGTTGTGTATATCATGAGAGTTTTTTATTTTTAAATTTTTTGCTAATTGCAAAAATAAAGCAAAAATCAATTCTGAGTCGGTACTTCCTTTAATCCAGCTATAAATATCATCATCTAATAAATTACTAATTTGGCGTTTAATTTTTTTGAAGAAAGGAATAAATCCGTTATGCATAAATAGCCAGTTTTTATATATAAAAGGATGGCAATTAAAATGAGAAATACCCCCAGTACTTGCTGCGCGTATATGAGCAAAAAAAAGCTGAGCCCTGGTTTTTTTTGCTATATAGGAAAAATTGCGATCATTCCACGCAGGAAAAAGTGAAGTGAATAAAGCCGGTGTCTTATCAAAAGGAGTATACCATCCCAAGCCAAATCCATCTCCATTGGTAAGAGTACGTGATTCACGAGCCAAGAGGCTTTGCTTTATAAGCGAATTGTTAGGTTTAACTAATAGATTAGCTAATAAAATATCCTCTTTTCCTATGTAAGCTACGAATCGACACATGATTATTGTCCTTATCGAGGCTTAAAACGATTCATATCATTGTAATTTTAGGAAAGGAGAAATAAGATGTCCAAAATAATATTCAAAATAGTCGCTTTTTATTCATTTGTGACGGTTAGCAGGATGTGAACGATGTCTTCTATTTCTGAAACAATGTTCAAGCATTTTATTGCGATCGGTGCTTTATCAGCAATGGTTGCTACAATTTTAGGTGCCTTTGCTGCTCATGGTTTAAAGACACAATTAAGCGAATATCAGATGCATATTTTTCAAACAGGAGTTTTTTATCAATTTACTCATAGTTTAGCTTTATTATTCGTTGGGGGGATTCTTTTGCATATTAATAACCGGTTCATCCGAATTTCAGGATGGTTGTTTGTTATGGGAATTTTGCTCTTTTCAGGAAGCTTATACTTAATGAGTGTGTTGAACGTAAAAGTTATTGGAATTGTCACTCCAATTGGCGGCACATGCTTTATCCTTGGCTGGATTGTACTGGTTTTGGGAATATATAAAACAAATGCTTAAAATGATTGGTATTATGTGCGCGCAAATTTATAGTAATTTCAGTAAATTATCCTGTTTTTAGTTTCTTTTTAAAAAAGTTGTAGAATTTATCTATCGTATTATAAACATCAAGCGATTATTTTTATGAAATTAAACCATCAATTAAAAGTCATTCTAGCCAGTGCATCCCCAAGACGGTTACAAATATTGCAAGAGCACGGGTTGAATGCCGTGGCCATGCCTGCTGATATTGAAGAAATTTTACAACAAGATGAAGGGGCTAAGGACTATGTAACTCGGTTGGCTCAAGAAAAAGCTCACACTATTTTGGTACAGTCAGCAGTAGATACTGCGGATTTCATTTTGGCGGCAGACACTACAGTGGCTTATCAAAATCATATTTTAGAAAAACCCCGAGATTATGAAGACGCGTATAGAATGTTACGTATGCTTAGTGGCAAATCCCATGAAGTCTATACTGGTTATACTCTGATTTTTTTACCAGAACAAAAGTGGTGCATTAACTATGTAACAACGCATATTACTTTTCACAAACTTACAGAGCAGCAAATTCTAAATTATATTGATTCAGGAGATCCTTTCGATAAAGCTGGGGGGTATGGCATTCAGACAGTACGTGATACATTTGTTAAAGAAATAAAAGGTTCCTATTACAATGTTATGGGCTTACCCATTGAGGAAATTTTGGAAAAAATTTCTTTTGAGTATTCTAAGGAAGCTTGACCATTGGGCTCCACTACCTGAAGTCTATGCATCTTTTAAAGCTAATTTTTATAAATGCATAATGAATTGCTGTCTACTCCTTCTGTTGAACTTGCATTAACTAACAGAACAGGAATTGGTATGTTTAGAAGGAGGATTCTTCTTTTCTTCCAAATCAAAGCCGATGATTTATAAAGTCCAATATTATGTACATACATCTAATTAAGTCATATTGGATGCCTATAATCTTTACTTAACTTTTTCTTGTTATAATGACTCATTCATTTTTTAATCTGGAAAATCAACATGATTGAGTCGATGAAAAAAGTTCTTTTGAACAACAACAAGGAAGTTTTTAAGCAAAATATTGGATCATATAGCAAGGAACGTCTCAACGAGGTTGATGAGCAAGGCAATACGCTACTCCATATTGCGGTGGAGAACGGTTCTTTGTATTTCGTAAAACACTTACTTGCGCACGGTGCGGATATTTCTCTGAAAAACAGGGAAGGGAACAGTGCATTACACCTTGCAGTACAACAAGGCTATTTTAATATAGTCAATGAAATGCTTGGAATTTCACCAGCAGCAAAAGACAGAAAAAGAAAAGAAAAATGGATCGATAAAGATCGTAGCGTTAAAGTAGCAACACTTAAGGCTTCTCAGCGTGAAGCAATAACCCTGCTTAATGTGCCAAATAATAAAGGTGAAATACCGCTTGTTATTGCGGCCAATTTAAAAGATGACCTGATTTATAAAAAACTTCTGCTACTTGAATCTGCACCTGGCTATGCAAAAAGCCATATTGATCAAGCTTTGATCCGGCGGCAAAAACACATAGGCAGTTTGCAGAGTAAAAGTCTTTGGGCTGCATTGTTAGAAACGTTTTGCCCTTCTGCATCTCTAGCAGAATTAACTGAATCGTTTGCCTATACCGGATTATTGGCTGGAGCCAGTGCTGCGGTGGCTTCGGGCTTGAATATTGCGTTTGCCATTATTTCCATTATAGGATTTAGCATGATCATGTATGCTAATTATAAGAAAAATCAATCAGAAAGAAATGCTATTCGTGAATTGGAAGAATTACAAGCGGAACTGGCTTTTCTGCAGGGAATTAGAAAAAGAATAGCAAAACTTGCCTCTCAACAGTCGTTAACTTCTGAAGAAAAAAAAGAACTGGCGTTGATGAAGGAAGAATTAACCAAGACCATACAAAAACCTACACTTGTTAAAGGCGATGAAAAAAATGCGGCTGATTATGTAACGAGGAATGATAAAATACTTGTTGCATTAAGTTCTGCTGGTAGTTTTTTATGCACATACTCAGGAGCCTTGGGTATTATGGGGCTGGGCTTGGCAGTGGGCGCCGAAATTCTTGGTACCAGCTTGGCTGCCCTTATCATTTCTGCTGGTCCAATCGGCATCGGTGTTGCTTTAGGTGTAGGATTAATACTGGCCGGAGCCCTTGCTTATTATCATTATGAAACCAGAAAACAAGGCTATATGATTTTTGGGGAGCATAGAGCCTCTATTCATAAGTTGCAGTACAATATTTATAAAGAACAACAAGATCTAGTTCATGGCTCAGATATGGTTCTTGATGACATTAATCGTTTACTGGAGACACCCCAAAAACCCAAAGAATCAATGGGTGAAAAAAAAGTAGATCAGAAAAAAACAGCTCCCAAATATCTATCCAATAGATATACTCATGGCCATAAACCAGGAGAGATTTGTTCTATAGAAACTGAGCAACTCAGTAGTCATGGCCTCATGAAAACTAGGAGTTTACCTGAGCTTTACGCTTTGGGTGAACCTTCTGATTTAAGCAACAAAGTTTTATAGCTGGGTATAGGGCAATGCTCTTTAGCTTCTGGTTGGTTTTTACGAGATCAACCGTAGTATTTTAAAATCATTTTCTTAAATCATCTCCTATAATTAATGGTGTAACTCGCAATTAATTATTGAGGTAATAAATGCTTAGTCGCGATGAGAATGATTTGCCGATAACCCAATCAACTGGTGTTACTGTTACCAGGCAGGTAAAGAAATTAACTCAAGATCCTACGTATAAGAGCGCGGATTTTTTTGATAAATGTGCGCTAGAGCCAAATTTCACGGTCGATAATGAGCAGATCACGATTCAAGCATCAAAGGCACCTCCTCCTCTTGTCAAAGCCGATGATTTAAAAATCCCCGAATTTTTATTAAATGATTTAACTCCTGATGAAATAGCAAACATTGCTAATCAACTAATAAGTTTTGCTTATGATCCGTTAAACGTTGCACATCACCTTAAAGATTTAGATGAGGTGCTGGGAAAATCAATGGAAGAAAATCAAATTGTACCCTCACAACAAAATTCACTTCCTACTTATTTAATTGCAGGAAGAGGAAACTACATACCTGGAGCTCCTCCACCTGACTATCAACCTTTGAAAAAGGGAAGGATGCTGGATACGTTATTATTAGAACGCGAGGGTTTGCGTGATGTAAATAAAAATGGATTTATCGTTAAGTTTATTGGTTTTGTTAGTAGCATGATAGCGGATCGCATTGTTTCAAGCGGTCAACTTTTTAATGAAAATAAGCAAGTCAATCGTGTTCTTTTACATGGTTCTTATACTCATCGACTATTGCTTGAAGCATTTGCCCACGCGGTAGAAAAGGGCGATATTGATTTAAATATTAAATCAGAACAGAAGCTTAATTTTGTTCAATTGTTACATATTCTGGTTTCAGTTAAAGCAAACAATGGTCAAAGTCTTTGGGAAATGGGGTTAGACTCTGTAGAGGATTCTCAACATTCTTCCAATGCGCCATTAGATTCAAAGCAATTTAGTTTTAGTTGTCGCTCACCTTTTGTTTTCAATTCCCTGTTACTATGTTTTGGTAAGGAGCTTGGATTACCTCATCTTCAAACGTATATGCTGGACAGTCATTACAAAGCTGCATATGAAATGGTTTTACGCTCCAAAGTAAAGATGGCAAAGGCAGAAAAATTGCCTCATTATTCAGAGGTTGATATTTCGAATGAAAGAATATATGAACGTTGTATGGAGTATTTTTCTATAATGGCTGAAAGTTATGGAGAGGTGGGCGGTAACACTCCATTTACAGTCGATGAATTAGCAATGCTCTCTGATGAGCGCTATATATCTTTAATGTGGGGACCAAGTGTACTGCTGAAAATATCATCCCCACAAAAACCTGGTACTTATACAGGTTGGATGGAATTTTTTCAAAATAAGAGCGGTATAAAAGAGCCTATTTCAAATCAATCTAAAAAACATGGACGCTCCGAGGAAGATGGAGAAGAGCGATATGGTAAAAAAAGGTAATGAATATTGCGGGTATTAAGTTTGGGGCTAAGGTATCTATAGGATTATCTCCTCATGTCTCAACCCCATACATTACGCTCTGATGTTCAGTTTATTGTTTATTCAATTGATTAATTAATGATAATAATTTTTTATCTTCTTTAGTTAACATGTTATCTGAATAATCAGGATTAGGTTCATACCACCATTGCTTTTTGAAGTAGTTTTGCAAGTCGGGGGAGTTGAATCGCCGGCCGTATTGGGCATAAACCGTATTACGGAGAATCTGTAATTCTTTGGCACTTAATTTTGATAAAGAGTTAATGGGATTATCTGAATTTAACACGGGATAAATCATAGTGTGGCGAACATAACTTTTCGGGGTATATAAACAAAGTTGCAAATCAACTTTAGGTTGAAAATGAGACAAATTCCATACATATTTTCTGTCTTTGCCATTACCCATAATCTTTATGCCAGCAGGTTTAGGCCTAAGATATTCTGATTTGGGATCTACCTCGGAACATAAACGTGTGGGGGTGTTGGGAATGACCTCTAATTGGGTGTGGCCAATGGTATTATCATGCCATAGTGCCCCGGTTTTGAGTACATACGAAACCCAGTGAAAACCCATCACATCATAAGTTGCACCCGTTTCATAATCATGATGAATGGAAACGGTTGCTAACGCCGGGAACGTAGTGTCCCATACATAAGCATCATTATAGTATAAGCCTTTATCCTCATTAGGGGCGATTTTCTCTTTATGGGAAGCAACAGACGTATTATCAACTCGAACTTGGAAGTTATAAACCAGCGCTTTTCCTTCACTGGTTTTTTGGCCTTGGGGAAGGGCAATTGCACTCATTCCATTATTTACTGGAAAAGGGAAGCCCATAGCTACTTCGATTTTTTTGTTTAAAGTATTTTTAAATTGAAAATCACAGCTGTAGTGCCAGGAGCCATCCCATTCTGAAGTATTTAATTTCTTACCTGTTATTATTATAACTTCTTTAACCATCTTAATATCAGGCTGCGAAACAGGGATAGGTAACGATCCATTTCCTCCCAAGGCAGTGTCGTTGGCAAATAGGCTTTTAGAAAAGAACAGAATAAAAAATAGAGATAAACGTTTTGTTTTTTTGCTTGAATAGCGATTAAGTAAATTCATGTAATTTTCCCTGAACAAGAATAGAGTACTACTTTATTTTTTTATGTGCTTTATAGCAAGAATAAGTGAGGAACCTAATCTTAGTTTTTCTTGAAATGATGATAATTATGAATAGTCTAGATGTAGGTATTTATTTATCTTCTGTGCATGAGGCGCGCACTTCACGGGATTGGATATGCTATAAATTATAGAATTGGAGAGTTTCCTGATGATATTTATAATGAAGTTTTAACATGTTTCGGTGAAAAGGAGATCATTGATCTTACAATGGCAATTATTACTATCAATAGCTGGAATCGTATCGCAGTAAGCTTCCGTAAATTACCGAGCTAAAAAATGGTAGTGAAAGGGAGCAACTGTCTTGAGCGGTTGTTACTTCCCCATGATTCGAAGTTATCTCAAATAACGCCTTTTGATTTTAAAGAACAAAAGAATAAGAAATTTTATAGATTCTTATTTTTAAAGCAATAAAATAAAAAAATCACAAAGAAATAAATGAACAGTGGTTTAATAAATATATTAAATATCAAAATCATTTGTAAAAATAAACTGTTTGAATGCCATAACATCTGACTTAGTTTTAAGATATCAAGTGGTTGATAGGGTTTGATATATAACAGTAATGCAACGTGCTGAATGATAAAAAAACCAACTATTGTACAAAAAATAGCAATCGGGTGCCTAATCGAATAGAGGATATTAAACCATGGATGTTTTTTCATTGATTTTCCTTCGATTCACTGCCATCCAATTTCTGATGATTTTATTACTGAGATGTTGAAAAAAAATGATCCTCAAAAGAACGCAAGTAAAATAGTTAAAAAATCATCATACTAGTTTTTAAATTTAAAATTCAATGCCTGGCCTCATGTGGGTATTACCTATGTGTGTTAATATCTATCCTGCAAAAATAATTGTATTTCATGGAGAGGGTGTATTATGTTTTCACGAAGTTGGTCACCATTTAGTGCTTTATTTTCAGAAACCCGTTCTGAAACCAATAATGAAGAACAATCGAATTTCCTATATGAATTAAATGCTGATGAAAAGAAACAGCTAAGGAATTCAGAAGTTAAACCAAAAATTGTTGCCCTTTATGATGAAAATAATGGTTCAAAGAATGCTGACCTGGCAATTCAGCATTTTGAAAATGATGGATTAGACGTAATCAGGGTTTCTCCAGATGAAGGATTAAATCATCCTACATTTACAAGTAATTCTATTGACGGTATTTATTTGCCTGGTGGTTCAGATATCCCTGTTGACGATGATAATGATCCGCGTACGAAGTTTGAAGGCCAACTGACACGACTGGCACGCACTCAGGATATTCCTCTTATGGGGATATGTCGCGGTGAGCAAGCTATTGGGCATCATAATAGTTTGGAGGTAAAGGATTTGTCAGATTATGAGACGCATTATGCTGGTGAGAATAACGCGAGTAATCCAGATGTAAATAATACAGTTGTTGTTGAAAAAGGAAGTCAATTGTATGCCGTATTACAGAGTGAATTTAAGGATAAGGATGGGCCTATGGTGTATTCGGTTACCTGCCTTCATCATCAACATATACTGGATAATTCAAGTCATAGTGATGTACAAATAACAGGTCGTAATAAATTTGATAATACAATCGAAAGCATTGAAATAAAAACGGGGAAATATTATTCATTTGGTGTGCAACATCATCCAGAAGTACTTATACATTCTTTTGAGAGTGCAAGAGAAGAAAAAATTATCCAGGCGGAAAAAGAAGCTGAAGAAGGCCGATATACAGCGAATTATTTTGATCCCGAGATAGCTTTAGAAACAGAAATTACATTTGCTCAAAAACTAAGGAACGCTCGTTCAGAATCAATAGATGAAAGAGCTGCCAAGGCAGAGATGCGTTTTTTTACTAAGCAAGTTAAAAAACACTTTCTTGAACAAGAGTCGAAGCAAAAAGAAAAACAACCTGGTGATGGAGATTCAAGTGTATATCATACTCTCTGGATCTAAATCTCATTACTACCATATTCCTCTTATAAGCCAAGGAAGGCAAAGAGCGAACTGTAGCAGGCAACTCCACAGCACATCATCTATAACTATTCATGATATTTCTTTTTCCCAATCCTCTTTCCTCGAAAGGCATCATCACGCCACTTAAATGTCTTGCGCGAGGGGAAGACGCGATCGAGGCAAACTCAAAGCAATGGTTTACTGAAGCTACAAAAACGTAAGAGACCTTTCCTGGTAAATTTTACGAAAAAAATTTTCAAATTGATGCTGTTCAAATAATACCAATCCGTATTGAAGTAATCTGCACTCATTGCATAGTCTCGTAGATTCTTCCCATATAAATTGTTCCAGTGCATCAAGGAGGGCATCCATCTTGTTGGGAGTACTGCACAAAATGAGCAAATACCGAATTTATAAATATTTAATAAAAATAATATGCGCTAATAATAGTTACTTAATATTCAAGGAGTACAATCTGTATATTAGGCGAGCAAATATGATTTGTTGTCTAAATTATGAATTAAGGTACGCTATTATGTTTCAGAAATTTACAGAATATTTATCCAATCTTGGCTCCACAAAAAATACAAACAAAGAGAAGCCAAAATTCGAATACACTTTAAATAAGGATGAAAAAGAACAATTAAAGCATTCGGAAGAAAAGCCAAAAATTATCATACTTTATGATAGCGAGGGAGGTACAATCTATTGCGACCTTTTGATTGATTATCTAAAAGGTAAAGGATTTGATGTTATTCCAGTTACACCCCAGGAAGGATTAGGTCATCCCGCTTTTAACGGTAGGATAGATGGTATCTATTTACCAGGGGGGCCCAATGTTCCAGTACATGATGATAGTGATCCGCGTAAGAAATTTGAAGGAGAACTTACAAAATTAGCCGAGAGTCGAGATATCCCTCTTTTAGGTATATGTCGTGGACAACAAACAGTTGGACATTATCATGGTTATAAAGTAACTGACATACCCGAAGATGCTGAGCAGCATGAACTTCATTATGAGCATTTTGATACCGTTTATAAAGAAACCCAAGATGCTACCTTTAATAATAAAGTAGTCGTTGCAGAAGGAAGCCAATTGTATAATGCGTTACATTCTAAACTCAAACATAAAGATAAGAGTAATATAGAATATAATGTTACTTGTCTTCATCATCAACATGTAGAGGAGAATCAAGATAATAACAGTCTTCGAGTTACAGGACGTAATAAATTTGATGGATTAGTTGAAAGTGTTGAAAAAAAGACAGGGAAATATTACACCATCGGTTTCCAACATCATCCTGAAGCGGTCATAAGTATTTGTGGTGAGGTAAGAAAGATAAAACTAGATCAGATAGAAAGAGACTCATTGGAAGCACTAGCTGATGTGGATCCTGTTTCGGATCCAGATGAGCTATACCGTGTTCGACACCAATGCGAGAAAAAAGAGTCGGAGGTTCTGAACGAAACTTGGAATGAAAAAGCAGCAAAAGCTGAGATAGGCTTCTTTTCAAAACAAGTGAAACAACATTATCTTGATAAAGCTCCCAAAAAAGAAGAAACACAGGATACGAACGATAAATATTATCCTCCTTGTATATAATCTTAATTTATAGCATATTTCCCGCACCAAGGAAGGTTATCAGGGGCTCTCTGTCTCAAAATAGCTTCTCTCATACGCAGCCGAATCTAAAAATACCTAAACCAATGTTTTCTGATGCTTTGTCTGAATTTGAACGGCCTCAAAAGCTTTAGATACTGAGATCGATACCGCCAGTGAGCCCATATGCACTGTTTACTTGCGTTCCGAAGTAGTGTTGTATTAATGGGATATTAGCACCCAAATAAAAGGAAACATCCTTATGTATATTTACTCTTAAGCCCGGTAATATAAAAATACTATTTCCACCACTGTTTGGATCTGTTAGCCCTGCGATATGATCTTTTGCGGCGTATTCGCCATTAAGCTCTATAATTCCATCAATGTGTAATTTATCCTGTTCACTTTTATAAAGCTCTATAACAGTCGCAAAATTATAATCAAATAGTGAGCCTATGGTTGTCTGCTGTGTACCCTCGGTACTTTGAGTGTAAATTAAATTTGTACTTAAAGAAAAGTTGTTAAATTTTTTGGAAACAATAATTCCTGCAAATGGAGTCCAGGCACCACTCCCTGGTTGATCCGATGCGGAAAATAGTATTCCATAGTTATCTCTTGCTGTGGTTTTACCCGTTGGGGCATTAATTCCAGAAAGTATAGCCAGTGAGGTGGGATACTTATCCTCATCCAACAATCGCCACATAGAGAAGAAGTTGGTATCACCTATTCCAGAAGAACTTCCTAAATCAATAATGTTTCCAATATTTGTTTCTTCATTGAAATTAACAGCAGAGATAGAGGAGTTAAGCACATAAGGTAGGCTGGCGCCAATGGTTATATTTTTTTCAAGTCCATAAAATGCCAGAATATAATTCGCAAAGTTAGACTGTTGGCTTTCGGTTAAAGGATGCTGCAAAAGGGTGGTATCAGAAAGAGGGATACTGGGGTAATATTCTAGTCTTTGACTGATACCTATTTCACCTTTATCCAGGGTATCAGCGGTTGCGGTAGTTATTGGTGCGCCGATCCCGGTAGAGTAACTAATCGATTTTTGAGGAAAACTAACTGCATATAGTTTTAAAGAAATGCAGCAGTATAAACCTATTACCCGCTTTAAAGTTTTTTTCATTTCATGAATAGTGTTTAAAGTTTTATTCTAACTTAGAATGTTGATTATGCCCAATAACCAGTTAAAGATAATAAGTAACCAATACTCAGATTGGCATAATAAAAGCGAAGCAAATGTAGCGCTGTATTAGTGCGAGAGCTGGGTTTAAGGACTGTAAATGGACTATGAGGACTTTTAAATCGCAAAATGAGTGACTAATAATAAACATTATTATATTATCGCCTTTTTTTTGCGGTGAGAAAAAAATGCCATCAAGTCAATTAGCAGTTTTATGTCAACACATTGAAAATCAAGATACCGACCATTTTGGAAAATTTTATATGTATGTCAGTTTGCTAAATACTCTGACAGCAAGAAATAAGTCATTTGCTGATGGATTACCTCAATATTCAGGGACTTTTTTCGGGGGAAAGAAAGCGCTAAACATTGGGGAAATACCCGCTGAGTTTACGAAACAATTAAATATTTATGCTCAAGAATTTATTAATTTACAGCCTCACTGGTCTAAATCACTGCATAATCTTGTTATGGCCTATATACGTAAGGGGAAGGTTTCTGACCTAATCTATATTATTGATCAAATGCTCAGTCATCTTGCGTCAATACACGGAAAGCAAAGTCATAATAATAAAATTTATGATGATATTAACTTTGCCAAAAATAAGGAAAATTTAACTGGATTCATTAAGGAAATTTCAGCCTTTAACCAGCAATTATTATCCATTACTGATAATAGTTGTAATGCGGCATTATCTTTATTGGCAGTTACTACAGGGTTAGTATTGGTTTTTACTATTGCACCTCTGATTATTAGTTTGCCACTTGTCTTGGGTGGATTGTATGGTGTCTATCATTTTGCAGCAGCAGCAATGGCACAAATAGAATCATTAGAACTTCAAATGCAGCAAATAAGTCAAAAAATGGAAAATCTACCACAAGATAGAAGTTTATTTGGTAATGTTAATCACAATGCCTTTTATACCGCGGTAATTAAACCGTTACCCTATGCAGCAATTACAGCGGCTGAGCAATTTATGGTTGATGAGTCTCAACAGGAACAATTAAAAGGCTATCGACAGGGGCTGGATTTGGCGTTTAACTCAGCTATGTTCTGATGAATCCAAGTTTTATCAGAGCATGCTGTTGCCTGCTCTGATAAATATGAAATAGATTACAACTAAACTATAATGATACATTGGATAGAATGTTCCGTATGTTCTGGAGTAATTTTTGTTTTCCCTTGCCACCGCAGTTTCTCCTTAGTAAGTATTGAAAATAAATCAAAACTATAAATGTTAAGTTCATAATTACCAGAGTAATACTTAATGAAAAATCTAAAAGATTTTTCGAAATGCAGCTACAGAGGAGAGTTGTATGGGTATACCACTTGAATCGCCACTTTATATACGCTGTGCATATATTTTATTGTTTGAATTAGGTATGATTACTCTATCAAGAAAATGAATTTATGAGTCAATTATGAAAAAATTAGTTTTTATTATGGCATTATGCTCGTTGAATGCATTTGCAGTTAATTCAGTAAATCCAAATAATAATAATTGTGACAGCATACAAGATCCTGCAGAGCGAAAGGATTGTTTTAATATTGAAAAGAAGAATGAAGCGGAAGAAAATTTTAAAAACTTTCAAGAAAATCTTCCTGATTCTTATCAAGATGATTTCTAATAAGCTAAATTACATGAATACAGGTAATGCATTAAATTGAATGGTTTATAAATCGATTTGGATTTAAGGCATTACCTACAATAAATATTCCATTTTCCCAATGTCATTAAATTTAAATGAAGACGCAAAATTTCAATTCTGATATGCATAATCCAACTTTATTTTGTTTAAAAAACTTAAGTTAATTTCTGATTGTTATGAGTTAAATTCTTAATTTTTATCAATGGTTCAAATAATTTATTTCTCAAAGAAACACTAACAAATGATTAATTTATAAACTATATATACATATAGAAGTCATTGTTATGGGTTCAAGGAGAAAATAATGAAAGTAATCGTTACATCTTCAGCATTGCTCATGTCTTTAAGTTTGGTTGGTTGCAATACAATGGATCAGGCCAGCCAATACAGCAATTCAACTGTAGGTGCCGGAGTAAAATATGGTGCTAATGTGGTAGGTACCGGGGTGGGTTTTATAGCCGATACTGGTGCTGCTGTAGGTAATGGGGTTGGTAAGGTTGTTGATACAGGCGTTGGCGTTGTAACCGAACATAAAGTTTCTTATCACAAGGCAAAACCACAATATGTTTATTACAATGGCCATCGTTATATGTTACAAAATGGTCGTTATATTCTTGTACACTAACTTTAAAAGGCTCTTCATTAAGAAGAGCCTATATAAATCTCATTGTCGAAATTTTCAAAAGCTGTGCTATCGAGTAAGAATTATTGCTATAGTTTTCTATGAATCAATACTGCATTGGTTTTATTTGATTATAAGATAGTACAAGTCCATGGATTCGTAGGTTCCTCTTTTAGTTGTACTTTCTTATTTCCTTGAGCATACATGCCATACGGATTAGGCTCTATTGGTGTTTTGGAACTTGATTTGCCTGCTAAATTTCCAAGCTGTACGCCATCTAGATATTTTTGAAACACCTGAAAGTTAGGTCCATTCTCAATATTTATTATTGGGAATACAATATGTTGAAAGTGCTGTGCCCTTTTTTCAATTTCCTCACGATATATACTGGCAATTATCTCTGGATTATTCTTAAAACTTCCACATCCCCAGGCTCCCATGATTGCTTCAGTCTTTCCTTTCAGAATTAAGGTATCAAGTTGGGCGCCGATACGACGACTTAGGTCTTTAACATATTCTCTTACAGTATTTTCATCCTTAAAGTCAATTTTTCTATCAACAAGCTCAGGAGCAGCTGATCTGAATTCATAGAAAGGAAATATTCTGTTTTTAGGAAGGAAGATATAACTCAATGTACTGTCCGCTATAAATTGTTTTCTTGATGTGAGTTCTTCAGAACTTGTTGGAATCAAAATTTCAGGTCCACGGAAGCAAATTTGAGGCTCATCATTCATAAAAATTTTATAGGCTTCAGGTACTTGTATTCCTCGTCGTATGCTTAATGATTCCAGTTCCTCTGGGCTCATTTTTTCTTGCGCACTTAACAGTTTTCTGGTTTGTTCATCATAAAGAAAACATTTTCGCGTTTCATCGTAATAAATGCCCTTGGAGAGTAATGAGCGGACACAAGATGAACGATGCCACATATTTTCTTCCTGAGCATCTCCTCCTTCTAGAGCTGCCCCCCCTGGAAATAAAGAATTGGCCATATTGAGAACAGGATATATTTTTCCATACTTTCTAGTTACTTCAAGAGCGACATCTCCAAAGTCTTGGCAAACCACTTCAACCTTATGAGGTGGCTCTACTTTTTCCTTTGCCCATAATCTTAAATTTTCAGACGCATGTGACTTTAACTCATCATATAACCTGGGATTTGTAACATGTTCTATTGTTTTTCCCATGCTTTTATAACGCCAACTATTTCCAGATAAAACACCTAATAGATAACCTGGTTTGTTGTAATAATGAACATCCTTTATTTTCGATAAATGAAGTGGATTAGGAAGGCGGCTTAATTCTCTATATGCTCTCATAAATAACTCCCTTAGTATTAGCCTCATTTGGATATTTGTAAGAAAGGTCCTGTCATATAACTGATGTGAATTCATCAACAATGATCCATAATTTTCATCATTGTTCTTTTTATGTTGTCGTTGTTATCTCACATATTGTCCTATTTGGTCAATAAAAATCTTTTGTTGAATTTAATGCCATAAAGTAAAAAAAGTGATTTTTCATCAGAAGTGATAATTGTAAAGAATAGATTCTTAATTTATATGCGCCATTTTATTTGCTGACTAAAAAAAATACAAATAAATGAGTGCTCGATCTACAAATACTTTAAATTAGCGAGTTAAATTTTTCGCCTCTGCTGACAATTGCTTCATTAGTCTACGTTCCGCTTTATGCCCTAATCCAGTAAAGGCCGTATTAAAAATAGGTACATAAATGTCAACAGACTCTAGCTTTTTTTTGTCCAATTCCCTAAAAATATGAAATTTTGAACTAATATATAAACAACTACGATATGATACTTTGTGCGTCTCGAGTTGGGTTGATGTTTTAATTTGACAATAAGAGATGCTTATTTAAAAGGAAATTATTTTGAAAAAAGTTCATGTCTGCTTTCAGCTTGTACTATTCTTGTTGCCTTTTATCTTTTGTGAAAGAGGGTGGTGTGCTCAAAGATTACCACTTTTAAGTGATTATATGCGAATAAAGACCGTCGGTGAGCCAGATTTGTCGTCAGATGGGAAATGGATAGTCTACACAGTAGAAGAAAATGTTAGCAAAACAAGCGCAATTCGAAATATCTGGATAGTATCCTACGATGGCAAGATCTCAAAACAACTCACCAATGATAAGAAAGCCAGTAATTATTTACCTAAATGGAGCCCTAATGGTCAATGGATAGCTTTTTTATCTGATAGTGATGACAGTCTTAGATTATTAAATAGACAAAATGGAAAAACTATCAGATTGACTAATAATCAGTATGAAGTTAGTGATTTTACTTGGGCCCCAGATTCCCAAAGTATCGCTTTTATTGCCAGTAAAACCAAGGACAAAGCTTCTAAAAATAAACCCATTATCATTACAAGATATCTTTTTAAAAAAGATATCCAGGGTTATCTTTACGAAAAAAGAACGCATCTTTATCGTATAGCACTGCAAAGTAAACACATTGAATTATTAACACCAGGCCCTTATGATGAATGGGCTCCAGCTTGGTCACCGAATGGAGATTATATAGCGTTTATCTCTAAAAGAGGGGCAGAACCGGATAGGAGTTATAATTCAGATGTGTATGTCATAAGCAACAAATCTGGAAGTAAGGCAATACAATTAACTGGTTTCCCCGGAGCTGGCATGGATCCTGATTGGGAATCTTCTCCCTCATGGAGCCCTGATAATTCTCAAATAGCCTATTTAAGCTTTAACAATAAGTCACCTATCTATGCACCCACGCAATTAGCAGTTGTTAGATTAGACAATCATCAAGAACGGATTGTCGTTTCTTTAGATCGTTGGTTTACAAAGCCTGAATGGTCTGAGGATGGTAAAAAAATATATGCTCTGATTGAAACAAGTAGAAATACCCATCTGAGCGAGATTGATGTACGTACCGGTGATGTCAAAGCATTAACTAAAGGGGAGCAAGTTGATAGCGAATTTTCAATAGCGCAACAGCATATAGTAGTTGTTTCTTCTGATGATCAACATCCATCAGAACTCTTTGCAGTCGAAGATACTTTGAGGCCCTTAACCCATCATAATCAAAAACTTTTAGATGAGGTACTATTTCGTCCTGTAGAAGATATTGAGTTTAAAAGCGCTGATGGAACACTGATTGAAGGTTTATTGCTCAAACCTGCAAATTACAAATCTGGAACACAATATCCCGCTCTTTTAAATTTACATGGCGGGCCCGTTTATCAATTCAGTCATGAATTTAATTTTGATTGGCAGTGGCTTGCTGCGCAGGGTTATACCATTATAGCCCCCAATCCACGAGGAAGTTCCGGAAAGGGGTTTGATTTTTCCAATGCAATTAACGCAGACTGGGGGAATCTCGATGTAAAAGATGTTCTTGCTTCTGTAGATTATGCAATTAAAAAAGGTATTGTCGACCCCAATAAATTGGCTGTGGGAGGCTGGAGCTATGGCGGCATGCTTACTGATTATGTTATTGCGAGCACTCAACGTTTTAAGGCAGCTGTTAGCGGTGCTGGAACCGGCAACATCTTGGGCAACTATGGTGTGGATCAATATACTTTAGATTATGAGTCTGAATTAGGAAAACCCTGGTTAAATGCTCAAATTTATATGAAATTGAGTTACCCATTACTGCAGGCGAATAAAATTAAAACACCAACTTTGTTTATGTGCGCTAGTTTGGATTTTAATATGCCATGTATTGGCTCGGAACAATTATATCAAGCCTTAAGATCACAAAATATACCCACAGAATTGATCATATATCCTGAACAATACCATACTCTTGATAGACCAGATTTTCAAATGGATCGTTTGCAACGATTTAAAAATTGGATGGATTTTTATCTTAAAATAAACAATTAATTCAATAATGTGTGCAAATATATGACAAAAAAGAAAGTTAAAATTTCTTATTATTTCAAGCATTGAAATTAGCCAAAATGATAGCTAATAGACTATAAATATCTATAGGGCTTCAATTTGCTTCTATAGAGTTTTTATGGATAAAGAACAATGTAATATCCTTTATGTTGATGACGAAGTGCATAATCTTACCGCATTTGTCGCAACATTTCGCCGTCACTTCAATGTGTTTACTGCTACTTCAGGACGCGAAGGTATGGATATTATGCGCCATAATAATATTCAAATTGTTATTACTGACCAAAGAATGCCTGAAATGACGGGAGTACAATTTTTAGAATCCATTATTCCAGAATATCCCAATACAATTCGTATGATTTTAACTGGATTTACGGATGTTGAGGCGATTATAAAGGCTATCAATACGGGACGAGTTTTTCGTTATATTACCAAGCCATGGGATCCTGTTGATTTAAAGATCAATATTGATACAGGTTTGAAGATGTTAAATCTTGAAAAAGAGCGCTTGTCTTTGATTGAAAAACTGAACCAAGAAGTATTATATCAAAAACGAATCATGGAGTTGTTTCAAAAATACGTGCCTAAAAATATAGTCGATGAAATTTTAAATGCTCATGGAGAAGAATCTCTGATTGGTGAATACCGTATTATTTCGGCGATGTTTGCAGACATGCGCCAATTTACTTCCATATCAGATAAGTTAGGCCCGGTTAAATCTGTGGAACTACTAAATGCTTATTTTGAGTTAATGACTCAAAAAATTCGAGAGCACCATGGCAGCGTTAATAAATTAATTGGCGATGGAATCTTGGCTTTATTCGGTGCACCAGTTTCGCACATCGATAATCAATTAAATGCTGTATTTGCAGGATTAGCAATGATCGATGCATTGAATGAATTTAATGAAAAATACTATGACGCAATTGGCTTTGAAATCGCTATAGGAATTGGCATTAATACCGGAGAGGTAATTGCTGGCAATATAGGTACTAGTGAACATATGGAATATACAGTAATTGGCGACACGGTAAATACTGCATCACGAATAGAAGAGCTAACCAAAAATACACCCAATACTTTATTAATTAGTGAAAGTACATATAAACCTATTGCTAATGAAATTCTGGTTGAAGAGATAGAACCCCAAGTAATTCGAGGTAAAGAAGAAAAAATCAAGTTATATAGGGTACTTGGAAAGAAAACATGAGCTTTGACACTTTAAAAACGTGGCAATTCTGGTACCAGAATATAGTTATCGTTTTACTTTACACAATCTCTGGGATTGTAAGTAATATTTGGATTGTTCCCAATACATTAGTGACGCCACTTTGGCTTCCATCCGGTGCAGCATTGGCTATGGTGCTATGGTATGGGAATAATATTTTTTTGGGGATAATAATTTCTGAAGTAATCCTAACTGCAACACTAGGTAACCTGATGTCTTGGCAAAATTGGATTGCCTCTACAATGGTAGGGGCTGGAGCGGGACTACAAGCAATATGGGCTGCTCGATTTATTCAACATTACACTCATACCAAAATACCTTTCTATACAGTCAGAGATGTTTTAATTTTTACCTTTGGAGGAGATTTTTTGTTGTCTCTTACCAGTTGCACTCTTGGTGTTATTTCGCTGGTTTTATTTGACTTAATTAAACCCGAGCTAATTATTACCAATTGGTTTATTTGGTGGTTAGGTGATGTTGTAGGTATTATCGTTATAACTCCCCTTATTATGACTTGGTATCATAGTAAACTTACCTTTAACTGGAAGTCACTTCTTGAATATACGATCTTAATCGCTTTATTAATCTGTACTATTGTTATGATCTATATGTTGCATTATCCTTTAGCTTATATTTTGCTTCCTTTTTGTGTATGGTCTGCTGTACGTTTTAGTGTTCGATTGGCACTAATTACGGCTTTTATAATTTCGATTTCTGTGCTCTGGCTTGAGATCCATGGCTATCAAGAGTTTAGATTTGTCGGTATTCCAACCAGCTTGGTATTTTTACAGGCATTTGTTGCCGTCATTTTTTTTACTACCTTAATCTTGTCCGCAGTAATAACCGAACGAAAAAAAGCACAAGAAGAATTACTGCAAGCAAATATCAAACTGGAATCCCGAGTGGAACAACGTACGCGGGATCTGAATAAAAAGAACATTCAACTTAATAAAGCATTAGAAACTTTAAAGCAGGCAGAGGCTCAATTAATTCAAGCAGAGAAAATGTCTTCATTAGGAGTATTAACCGCAGGGATTGCTCATGAAATCAACAATCCGGTTAATTTTATATCGGCCAATATCGGTCCATTAAAAAATGACATTGATGATATTATGCAACTATTAAAAAAATACGAAGAAATTACCCCTGAAACACCAATAAAAAATAAATTACTCGAAATTTCAAAATACAGCGAAGCTATCGATTTGGCTTGCACCCTGCAAGAAACCCATAATTTACTTGATGGCATTGAAGAGGGGGCAAGACGCACCGCAAATATTGTAAAGGATTTACGCACTTTTTCGCGGCTTGATGAGGGAGCGCTGAAACATGCTAATATTCACGAGAATATCGACTCCACCTTAACTTTATTACACAATCAATTTCGCGATCGAATTATTATTAATAAAAACTATGGTGATATTCCTGAAATAGAATGTTATCCAGGAAAAATCAATCAAGTATTTATGAATATCCTCACCAACGCAGCACATGCAATTCCTGAACACGGGGAAATTACTATTACAACCACTAAGGAACAAGATCACATTTTAATTAGTATTCGTGATACAGGCACAGGAATGACTAAAGAAACAATAAATAAGATTTTCGAACCTTTTTATACTACGAAACCAGTTGGAAAAGGAACCGGTTTAGGTTTATCTATTTCTTACAGTATTATTCACGAACACCATGGAACCATTTCAATTAAGAGTGTTTTAGGAAAAGGAAGTGAATTTATCATCACTCTACCCATTAAATATGTCAGTAACTGAATGAGTGGTCATGATTATAGTCTGGAGGTTGCGAAGCGGAACCCAAAGCGACTCTCAACGGGCTCCACTTCTTTTTAGCTTGGCTAAAATTTTTGTAGCCCGCTACCATTATTGACCGTTACATATTAGCCATTGTTAAAACAAAGTTTGGAATATTGGGTGAGCCTATGCCAACTCCATCGTTCCAAAATTGGCCTTCTGGCTCAAGGGTAAGTGATGAATCCCATCCAAAAGTTTTGTTCTTAATGGTAAATGCAGAGGCTGGGGCAGGGGTACCTTGAATTGTGGTAGATGGCGGTGGTGTTGCTCCACTAATAATAAGTGCTGGTGGAATAATAAGATTAATTGCTCTGTTGGCGAGCAAAACATCATTCATTTGATACAAATAAGGCGCTGCCTGGCCTATAGGTGTCCCTTTATTCAGTAAACTGCGTGCTTGATTTACTAAGACTAAAGTTGCCGAAAATAAAGGGCAAGCTAAGCTGGTGCCGCCATCCTTAATTTGTGTTCCATCAGCAATAATCAGTAATCCAGTTTGTGGATCACCAAGCATCGCAATATCAGGTAATGCACGACGATTTCCAAAATTACTAATAACACCATAACCACCAGCAGTGAAATTTTTAATGGAGCTCTGCCAAGCAACTGGACCATAAAATTGGCTAATGCCTCCACCAGTACCTCCACCATAGGCATAGGTGCCTTGAGACGCTTTAACCGAACCCCAGACAGTTTCAAATGCATAACGGTAATTTACATCTACAAATAAGGCAGTTGCTCCGACAGCAGTAGCATAAGCCGAGCTGGCAGGGTAATTAACTTTTGGTGCTGAAGGCCAAGTTCCAGTACATTTTTTTTGAGTACTGTACGTAAAATCGCCACAATCGCCAGAAGAAAAATTAACACTGATTCCAGCAGCAGCAGCTAATTTCAAAGTTTGTTCAAGTGAAGTATCTAAAACCTCTTCGTTCCCCCAGCTGTTAGAAATAACGTACGCATTAGAAAAACCAGCAATGGTATTTTTATTCTGAATCAACGTATGAATCACATCAGTTAATATGCTCTTTTGATCTTTACCTAGTACCAAAACTGTATTATCTCCAGGTGCTATTGTATGAGATGATTCAATATCCAGAAGGATTTCATGACTCGAAGATGAGGCATTCGGGCATGTTGTGAAGGGAGTGCCATCAGGATTAATTATTGCAAAATTCTTTGATGGTCCTGAAGTCACAAAGGGTTTTATCTTGTTTGCTTTAAAATATTGATTTGCATCCCTCAAAATTTGCTCTGGCCTATTAGTTCCACACGCATCGACAATAACTAAAGTTTGTCCTGTTCCATCGAGATGTGTACCATTAATACGAGGAATGTTGTTTAGATTATAAGTCTTTTGTAAATGCTCACCTGTGAAACCTTGCAATGAAATATCTGTAGGAATTGCAAAAGGAGTAAAAGTATTCCAGATAAAATTTAAATCATGAACCTCTTCAGAATTGTTTGTAACAGTTTCTATGTTCGAGTGAAATTGAGGAATAGTGCTAAGCCCGGTAATTTCGGCAATATATTGGGCAATTTCCTGATTTAATTTAGGCTTGCTTGCATTGGCATGAGCGATTTTGTTTTGATATCGATAATTATTGATTTGAACGTGAAGGGTTTGTTCAATTTGCGCCACTGTTCCAGTTATATGAATACTATGATTAACAATGCTTGCCTGCATTCCTTGAGAAGAAAAAAACTGTTGCACGGCTTCTTCCGCTTCTTTCTTTGGTGCAAATTCTTGTTCATAAAGGGAGGACGTTAAAAATTGATGATATCGAGAACTATTTGGATCATAAATATCTTGAACAAGCTTATCTAATTCGGTTTGATTACGTATTTTTAACCGCGCTATAAATGAAATTTTTATATTAGGCTCCATAGGTCGAATCAGGGTGGCCTCATTGAGTAAGTTTAGCCCCGGACTAGGCAAGCTCGATAAGTCACTTGCTTGCTTTGCATAGGAAGTTGTAGTCACAAAACTAAATGACAATAAAAGAAATACTACTTTTTTAAGTTTCAACATGAATTATCTCCCTATGTTATCCGAAAAAAAAGAGACTACTTATTGGACTATATGTGATAAATCCCAAATCATCTCCCGTTGTTAAAGAAAATACATGTCCATTCTGAGTTCCTGCATGGATCACGGTTGCATCTGCATTAACAAACAAGGTATAAGTTATTTGGGATAAAAGAGTCCACATGGGATTTGAATTGGTTAAGCTGTTGGTGAAATAGGCATATTCAAAATTGATGGTTCCAGGTGGTAAGGTGCTATTCGTTGAGGTTTGCCGAGTATTTACATAAAGTTGGTTACTCGTAGCAAAGACATTTTGAATAGGCACTGGAACACTTGATTCTGGACCATTGATTCTAGCCCAAGTAACTCCATTATTTATTGAATAATAAACATTGCCATCTGCACTTCCTGCATAGATAGTAGATGGGGTCAAGAATATACTGTTGACGGCTCCATTACCTGGATTTGTTGCGGTAGATACCCAAGTAGTTCCCTTGTCGCTTGAGTAGTAAACTTTTCCCTCTTGAGTTCCGACATAAATTTTCGACGTAGTTGTAACAGAGACACTATTTATTGCTGAAGTACCAGGTGCTGTTGTAGCATTCCAAAAAGTACCATTGTTAGTTGAATAGTAAACTTTACCATCTGCACTGCCTATGTATAAAGTGTTTGGTGTTACAAATATCCCATTCACTGTATTACCCGGTGATGGTACAGTTGGCGTGGCAATCCAGGTTAAACCATTATTCATAGAAAAATAAACAGAGCCGCTGGCAGTCCCTGCATATACTATTCCTGACCGCGTAAATGTAACATCTACTGTATGATTGCTATCAATATTGAATAATGTAAACGTTGTTCCACCTTTTTGCGCAGTGCCTCCATCCATTAACCATTCACTAACTTGATAACCCGCACTAGGCGTTGCCGTAAAAGTCAAACTACTTCCAGCGATGACAGTTTGTGGTGTATTGGGATTAATTTTTCCATGAGCGCCAGCAGTTGGAGTAATCAAATATTTTGTTACAGGAATTATTGTAATATTTAAAATGTTAGCTAAGGCTGGTCGATAACACTCCAATCCATTTCCTTGTTCACATACAATAGGACCACCTTTAATATTGCCTGTCAGTTTGCTTCCATTTACATGCAAATTAAGAGTACAGGATTGATGATAATTCAATTTAAATGGATTTGGACAATTTCCGGCTGAAGTGACTTGGGTAATCCCTGCCATGTGTTTCATGGACAAGGTATGTGTTTTGCGTGATTGATTCGTTATCGTATATTTAATCGTCGCTGATCCTATTGGTGTTATAGAAATTGTTGGTGGATAATTGGGATCCGGTGTAAAAGTCCACACGGGTTTACTTGCATAGCTTACTGTAAGGAATAGAAAAGCAACCCCAACGAGAAAAAGCTGGGGCAAAGTAGTTTTAAATAGTCGCATCTTCAAATCCATTTTCGGATATTTTAGTGTTTATCTTAAGTTGATTACTGATCTTAGATCAATAAAAGTTAACAATTTTTTCAATGAGTTAAAAAGGATTCGCGGGCAAAAAATATATCTTATGTAATGGGTACGCTGGCAATAAAAATAGAATATTAGTTTTCCTGAGAAGAGGAGGAAGTGCGAACAAACGATTAATGTCTACTGAGAACTCATTAAATACATAACAAATCACCATGAGCATTATTGATTTCTTTAAGGGTTTTACTTAATTACCAAAATATTTATTATAAATAGTTAAATAGGTCCCATCGGTTTCTATTTGTAACAAGGCTTTATTAATTTTATCAATGATGGCCGCATTCTTTTTAAGTGCAATTATTCCATAGCCGTTTCCCATAACAATAGGTTTTCCTACTAGCTGAAATCCTTTGAGGGCATTGTTAAGCAGATATTTGGCAACATTTTCATTTACTAAGGCTACATCGATGTCATGATTACTAAGTGCTCCTATTAATGATGTGATTTTGGAATATGCTTTAATGTTTTGTTTGGAGGTATAATTAGGTAATACATTATATTGGATAAAAGTTGCCTGAAGTGCGCCAATTTTTTTGTTTTTAATATCATCGACTGAGGTGATATTTGAATTCTTTAATGAGATAAATTGTCCTCTACTTGTTATATAGGGCAGACTGAATACGTAATTTGTTAATTGAGTTGAAGGGAGAGGGCTTGGTAAAAAAGTAATGTCGATATAACCTGAATCGAGATCTTTAAATTGCGAATCCAAATCGGTGGGTTTATAGATACATGTTGTAGCAATACGGTTACATATTTCATCCATAAGGTCGACACTAAAACCAAAATAATGATTGTCACTGTCGGTTGATGAAAAAGGCGGGGCAAATTTCAAAACGCCTACAACAAGCGGACTGCCATAAGCAAAGAGACTACTTGCTAATAGGGTTATAAAAACAATGTGCCTAAAAAGCTTCATGTTGTATATCCATATTATATATAGTTAAACTCTAGAAGGTTAGAAAAGGGTTGTCAATGAAGTCGGAGAATGAGTGTTAACATTGTTTTTTTGTATTCATATATGCAAAGAACTTAATTAAATCATCCAGATCATTATCAGATAAAAATTGTTTATCTGAACCGCTCATTCGGCCTTGTGGAAGAATGCGGACTGATTCGGGGTCACGTATAAATTTTTTTAATTGGGTGATGTTAGGATAATAATTCAATGGATTTTTTGGGCAATTCAAGTCTGGGCCGATATCGCTTTTTCCAACATGATTTATCATGTGGCAACCCTCACAATGACTAATATAAATTTTGTACCCATTAGCAATCGATGCGTTTGTTGTTTTGGGAGGCGCAAGAACGTGTTGATAATTAAGTTCTCGGCTAATTTTTATCGTTATGACACTCCATGCCCAATATTCGTTTGATATATAGGAACGCTCAGGATAAAGCCAAATAATTTCATAAGGTCCAGCCGTAAGCCCGGTATGATTGTCAATTATTGGCCATTTTGATATAGGTTCTATGGCCAGCATTGCGATGGATGAATTTTTACTACAATCCATAATTTTATGTGAAGGCACATAGACATGAAAATTATCTTTGGCTATGAACTCGATGATATCTTGTTGTCCTATATGAAAGGGGGCGAGTAACTTGCATAAAGGAATAGCTTTATGATGCATGACTCTATTTGGATAAGCGCGGTCATTATTAATCGTTACTTGGGTTAGGTCGGGGTGGGTTAGTAATTCAGATTTAGTCAAAGTAAACGATTTATTCGGAGAAGCAATTTGAAGTGCGCTGTATGATGATTCGCTCGAGGTATAAGCAGTTTTCCATATGAGCCAGAGACCAATCAATAAAAAACTATACTTTAATCCCTTCACGGTAACTCCTGGCTTTTATAGTTGTTTTATTTAGACTAGGACTTACCAAAAAAACCAAGTTGAGGCAAAAAATGTTTTAATGAGGGAGTTAGATAAAATAAGTTACTGAATTAAAACATTTTTTAACAAAGAGATTGGATTCTTTCATAAGTCCTGTAGATACAAGTGAATTACTTTTACATAGATCTGAGAATTTTTCCAGAAAAAATAGAATTACTTGTTTATTGTTTTTATTGTTATTTTTTAAAAAATATCAAAACGAATTTAAATAACTGAAGCAGTAGTTATAAATAGAGTCTTGAAAATAAAATCTTGATTTTTGCTTTCATAATCATCATAGTGCAGAGCTAAAACCTATGATGAAAAATGATAAAAACCTCCATTTGATAATAAATATATTCTTAATCAGGAGTATGAGAAATGGTTTACAAATTTCGTTTAAGCTTTGCATTATTACTGAGTGTGCCATCACTTTTATTTGCAGATGATACACTTATTTTTGCTGTTGATATCATTCGGCATGGTGATAGGACACCGATTATTCCTCTTTCAGCAGTAAATTACCAATGGCAAGAGGGACCTGGGCAGCTTACTGCCGAGGGCATGCAACAAGAATATAAAATGGGCATGCAATTTCGTAAAAAATATATTGAGCAAACACATTTATTGCCTGAGCATTACGAGCATGGAAGAATGTATGTGCGCTCCACTGATTATGAACGCACACTGATGAGCGCCCAATCATTATTAATGGGATTGTATCCTCCAGGGACAGGACCCAATACTACAGAATCTTCTCTGCCAGCTTTACCTTATGCTGTTCAGCCTATTCCTGTTTTTAGTGCTCCATCTAAATATGATGAAGTGATTATTCAGCAGATAAGTTCCGCGGAACGAGCAAAATTAATGGAGCAATATGTATACTCTACGACGGAATGGCAACAAAAAAATAATGAGCTCAAGGATAAATACCCTCTTTGGAGTGCTCTGACAGGAGTTCAAATTAAAAACTTGGCTAATCTTGAATTATTAGGCGATGCTTTATACGTTCATCAAATACATAACGCTCCGATGCCAATTGGATTGAGTAATCAAGATATCGAAACAATTATTAGCGCCAGTAATTGGGCTTTTATGGCGCAAGAAAAACCTCAAGCAGTTGCAGCTGCTTACAGTACAAAACTCATGACGAATATTGCCAATTATCTCAATATTGGTAGCCAGAAAAAATCCAAGCTAAAATATGTTTTATTATCTGGTCATGATACGACTATTGCGAGTGCATTGAGCTTTTTGGGCTCTCCCTTGGAAATAGCCCCACCGTATGCTTCAAATCTCAATTTCTCACTTTACGAACATGATGAAAATTATTATCTGGTAAAAATCACTTATAATGGTAACCCAGTTTCGATTCCAGCGTGTGGTGGGAACACATGTGAATTGCAACAATTTATAAAACTGGTGAATGGCTCTAAGAATTATTCGATTTAAGAGTCTTTTTTCTCCTTCGTGAATGCGAGGGAGGCCCATTGGTAGATATCTTATTTGCTCTGATCCGCGGCGGCAATTGGTTCCAACTTGGATTTTATAAATAACGTTCTTTAATATGTGCAAAATAATAATCAGGATTTAATGCCTCACCTGTTGCTTGCCGCAATAGTTCAGGATAGGTTAATAACCTTCCCTTTTGATGAATATTTTTTCTTAGCCAAGATAATAATGATGTAAAATTGCCTTGCTGTAATTGCTCTTTAAGGTCGGGAATTGATTTTTTTACTGCTGAAAATAATTGAGCGGCAATTAATGCTCCAAATGTATAAGCAGGAAAGTATCCAAAAATGCCTGATGGCCAATGAACATCTTGCATTACTCCATTTTTATCATCGCCTTTTGTTGATAGTCCTAAATATTTCTGCATGGATGAATCCCATACTTCAGGCAAGTCAGCGACAGTAATTTCGGAAGAAAACAATTGTTGCTCTATTTCGTAACGAAGTATCACATGTAAGGGATATGTTACTTCATCCGCATCAACACGGATTAAACCGGGTTGAACCTTTGTGTAATGATAAAAAATATTTTCTGCCGTGATATTCTCTACATCTTTAAAATAGTTCTGTGCGATAGGTACAAGAAAATGGATGTATTCCAAACTTCTACAAATTTGCATTTCAATAAACAAGGACTGACTTTCGTGAACAGCCATCCCTAAAGAATGACCGACAGGTTGCGTACTCCATTCTTTCGATAGTCCTTGTTCATATAGGGCATGGCCAGTTTCATGGGTAATTGCCATTAAGGACGATAAAAACTCATGCTCGTTATAACGTGTAGTAATGCGAACATCACTGGAAATACCACCACAAAACGGATGATGGCTTACATCCAGTCGCCCGTGATTAAAATCGAAACCCAGACGAGTCATTATTTCCATGCCAAGTTGTTTTTGCTTTTCTACCGGAAAATTTCCTGTAAGCGTTTTTATTTGTCTGGTTTTTTGTTTCTCAATGATGCTGGGAATAAGCTTGGCAAGTTCATGTTTTAATGAATTAAAAATCGGAGTAATTGTTTTACAATCTAAATCTGGGGAATACTCATCAATTAAAACATCCAAAGTAGGCTTATTAAATGTTTGTGATTTAATCTCCGCCATCATTTTTACTTTTTGAAATAATTTTTCCAGGTAAGGTTTAAACGTTTTCCAATCATTTTTTTGGCGTAATTCTCGCCAAGCTTGGCCACAAATTAAGGATTCATTAGTAAATTCTTCGACTAAATTTACGGGAATACAGGTTGCCTGAAGATACTCTTTTTCCATCCAATAAAGATTTTTTTGTTGCCATAATGATAAACTGTCAATATCTTTTGCTTGCTTTATCAAGTCACCAACTTTTTTATTAGTTAGCCAATCATGCTGAACAGCGCTTAATGTAGCTAACGCTTCTGCTCGTGCTTTACCTCCACCAGCTGGCATCATTGATGCTTCATCCCAGGAAACAATTGCCGCTAGATTTTCAAAATCATAATATTTTTTAAAATGCTGTTCTAACTGTTGGTATGCATTCATGAATGGTTCTCATTATTCTGTTTTGATTCAGGTATTTTTTAAATATATATGCATATTCACATGATTCAAATAAATTTATGTTTCGTATTTAATAAATAAAAGGAATTATTTTTTTCTTAACCGTTGATACGTACTTTGCATATTCAGGATATTTCTTGCTTAATAAAGCTTCTTCTTTTTTCGCTTTGAAATGAAAAAAAATGATTAATGCAAGCGAAGCGATTATAGAGAGTATCGAGCCCCAGAATAAACACCAGCCAACAGCCATAAGAATTATTCCGGTATAGATAGGGTGGCGTATAATACTGTAAATTCCTGAGGTCACTAACTGAGCATTGTCTATGGGGGTGACAACCGGAGTAAAAGCGACTCCTAATTGCTTTATAGCAATTATAAGAACCCACAAACCAATAATGAACAACACAGGGCCTATAATCTGCAATACCCAAATAGGGAAACGTGCGAAAGGGGTGAGCACGAGAATTGCAGTACCGATGCAGGCTTGTATTGTCACATATTTATCTAGATATTTTGCGATCATAATGGTGATTCAGATGTTCACTGATTCAATATCAACCGGATTATCAATTTATAGCCTAAAATGCTGGGTGAGTCAAAATTTCCCAATCCCTTTTTTTATAAATTTTATTTAAAATCAATTAGTTGAATTAATTGTTTCAAGATTTTTTTTCTGAAAAAGTAATACAAAGAAATTTTAATTTGTACATTTGTGCTACCAAAATTTGTAAATTAACTGTAAACTTTTCCGTGAAAAGATATGGCCGTTAGAATACGAGCTCTTTTCAGAGGTATTTTTATTATCGGAATTTTAATTATTTAATTTTAAAGGAGCAATGACATGCCTCACACACCACCAGCCTCACCTCGAGTTGGAAAAAAAACTGAAGAAGGAAAAAGTTTAAACAGTTCACAGGACAGTAGTTTTGATGAAAACAGTTTTGACGAAGGTAGTTTTGATGAAAGTGGTTTTGATGAGCGCGTTGAAGAGAATTCCGAACTAAGCGCAGATGAAAATGCCGAATTTAGCGCAGATGAAGATAATGAACAAACTTCCGAAGAGAGCTCGCAACACACTTCGGAGTCTAGCGAAGAAACACAATCCCCACATAATAATGCACAGCGAAGAAATGCTAACACGCTCTTTGGTTTTGCTCCACGTGCCCCCCAAGTCTATGTTTGTGAGCATGGCCATGTACATCTTATGGATTTTATTAATGAAAACACAATGGTTTTCATCACTTTAAATGGCGGACCAGATCTAATGCGTCTAATGGCACTTGCATCACTATTGGAGGCTCTAGGTTTAGGCGAAGAAAATGACCTGGAAGAAAATGTTGCCCAACAAACTGAGCAAAAGCAGGAAGAAGAACCAATAAAAGTGAGCGAAGGAGAAGTTCAAACAGAAGATGAGGAAAGCGAGGAAGAATACAACGAAGAATACAACGAAGAGTACGGTTACAGTTACTTCAAAATGTAAGCCGAAATTCCGCAGCCTTGGCTGCGGAGTCAACTATTAATCTAGCCTAAAAAGAACATTTCTTAATCTCATGCTTTTCTGATTTTCCAGAAGAGTCAGGATTGATAATCAACGCCAACTTCCTATATCATCGCACCAGAAAATCGCCTCTAAATATTTTAAAAAGGAATTATTAATGCATATTAAATGGATATTAATTGGATTCTTTGCTTCAGTGGCTCATGCCAATTTACCTTATTTTCCATTAGACTTTCCCAGAGATGAGGCTGCACACTATCAAAACATACCATACTCATTTGAGCACATGATTGAGTGGTGGTATTTCAATGGCAAATTAGTTACTGATGAGGGGCGGAATTTAAGCTTTGATGTTGCATTGTTTAATGCTGCTATAGAGGTAAAAGGACGTGTTTATACACAACCCATGCTCCATATGCAACTTGCTGATTTGGATAAGAAAATTGGCTATGGAGTTGCTAAAGACTATCTTCTTAATGAAGGTAAATTTGCTACTGACAAATTAAATATTATTTTAAAAAATGATTACAGCTTACAAAAAAAAGTTCAACAAGGAAAAGAGGTTTATTTGCTGAAAGCAGAGGGTCGTCAAAATAATACGGTGTTAAAATTTAATCTAACTCTGGAGCCACAAGCATCGTTTTTCTTAATCAATGAAAATGGACTGATGCCAATGGCTGATAACACCAATTCATATTATTATTCCATACCCCACTTCAAAACAACGGGAACGCTTAAACTCAATGATAAGACGTACCAAGTTAACCAAAGCCCCGGTGATGCTTGGATGGATCATCAATGGGGTGATTTCAATCTTGATTCAAATGGATGGGAATGGTTTGGGGTGCGCCAGAATAATGGAATTGTTGCCAATATTTTCCTTATTTTCAATTATAACGACAACAATGTAATTGGCGGTTTAGCAAATGTAATTCTTCCTTCGGGTGAAAAACGATTTATTTCTTATCAAGATATGGAAGTAGTTCGCGAAGATTATTGGCTTGACCCGGCATTATCAATTCTTTATCCCACTACATACAAGATTAATATACCTAGTATTGGATTGTCATTTACTAATATTGCCGCTTTTCCAGAGCAGGAGCAACATGGTTATTGGGAAGGATATTGCGAGGTTTCAGGAAGCTATAATCAGCAAGAAGTTACAGGTTTTTCTTATACAGAAATAGTTTATCACAATCCAACCTTATCAGTTCTCTCCGGTATTGAGAGTAAGTTAAGATCGGAAAACAGTGGATTTAAATTCGGCCCCATGCGGTGATTAAATCAATTTGGGGTTACTAACAATAGAAGACTGAGTGCAAATGAGATTATTAATAAAGGCAATGATGAAGCTTTTTATGTTTTTTCCTTTCATAGCGATGGTGCTTCTCCTTAAAGCTATTGTGGTTAACGGAGCCCCTGAGTCGAAAGAAATTCAACTTAAGGTAAGTCAACTTGCAGAAATCAATAAAATAGGTACAAAGGTGGACTCGTCTCAATTACCAAGTCCTTATAATGAGTTATTAACGCCACCTCTAATGACTAAAAGCATAGAAAAATATTATGCGCGCAGTGCAATTATAAAAACAATTTTTGCAGCCCAGGATCTAGATAAAAATACTTATCAACGTGCCATAGTTATGTTTATTGATAGCAATAAAGAGAGAAATCAACCTGATTTCGCACAAACAAAAAAAGAAGTGACTGTTGTTGAGTTGGCTTTTATTACAATGAACTTTAATGAGCTGCCAAATAGTATGATAGAAGAAATACTGCATACGAATACCCCTTTTGGTAAATTGCTAGGTAAGTATCAACTACAAATACTTACCCAAGATCGAACATATTATAAGATCAGATGTAACAGTGCATTGGCATCATTAATTCATTGCAATTTAAATGATTTTATTTATGGGCGCACAAATACCATTATTAGGTCTGATAATAAAAAATGGCTGGCGCATGTTGTAGAGATTTTACCTAACTCCACTAAGGGGGGTAGGTGATGGCGGATAATGCCTTCACCTTAATTCCTAATGGGCATTAAGATTAGGAAAAACTGTTGCTCCCGCGAAGGCGAGAACGCATGTTGCAAATCACTCATCACGTTTTGAAATAAATAATGAATCGATGCTTTTTGCTGCAAAGTCGCTGTTTACAACGAAGACATTCGGGTTTTATTTATCAACTAATAGGTTGGAAGATTACTCTTGGTATCATTTTGAAAATTAATTCCATGATTTAAGGGTTCGCTATAAACAAGAACCTGTTTCTCCGATGAAGCAGAAAAAACTCCATGATGCCCAAGAAGTGCAGCCACATTTTCAGGAATACTTTGAGATAGTTGATAAATGTTCCACACATCAGGAATTGGATAAGTTTGAGTTTTAATTAAATCAAGTGTATTCATTCCCGTTTTGAATGATCCATCAGCTTTTAAGCGTTGAAAACTGTTCATCCCACGAATTAACTCAGAGATAAATTCTTGGATAGTATAGCCTTCAATCATATTTGGATTATCAAGTATGGTGGGAGAAAATCCATGGCGTACCAATTCTCGATTTAAAAGGAGGTTACAAAACAATCTGCCATTGCAATCGCTAAAGGGATGAGTCAGCTCTAATTTCTTGCAAAAAATAATGATGGCATGTAATAGATCTTGTGGGTTCTCAGCATGGGTGCAAACCGTTGACTCATATTCTTCTATTATTTGCTCGATGACAGTATCTAAGCGTTCTGTTTCTATACAAGTCAATGCATCAAACCCCAAAGATCCATGCTTTGCTAATGTACATAAGTTATTAAACTGCGTTAGGTGCTCGATATAGCCAAGAAAAGTTAAAGTCCTCAATGACAGTCCAAAACTAGTCCGATATTTTCGATACATACCTTCAGTATTATTCCAAATAATATTTTTAGCACAAATAGAGTGTATTTTCTTAAAGTACTCAGGGGTTAATGGTTCTGTCATTGTTTCTTTAGTATACAACCAGGCTTGGTATAGTTGATTAATACAGCCCTTTTCGCGTGCCTCATAATTACTCCATCCTGCTTCTTGTTGATAACCATCCATAAAGAGACGCCACAATTCAATCTCAGGAAAATCCTGATAAAAATAGGCTATATTACCTTTTTGTTCAGGATGCCAATAAATTTCTAGTGAGCGTGCAAGCTCTTCTTCACTTAAAGTATTTCTCTGAAAGTGCGGCCAATTAAATTGGCCTGAAGCATACAACTCCATTACTAAGCCAATGAGCACTTGATTCCCATGTATTGCCCCAATTAATCTGCGTAACTCCAATTCGCTGAGTTTGCTTGCATATTCCCTAATAAATAAAGACAACTCTGGGATAAGTTCTTGTAATAATTCAGGAGCCTCAGCTATTTTATCCAGGGCTGAGGCTGTCCACACAGTATCACCATATTCAGTTTTTTGTTGAATTGACTTTATAAGGGATAGTGGATTTTTTTCAAAGAAAATCCGAAAGGCAAGTAGAATATTTCTTTTATTTTCCTCCGATAATTCCAAAATATAGCTTGGTAATATACCAAATAATTCGGCAATGACTGTATAAGTCTGGTGATCATCAGGCTGATTGATGGCTTCAATATCAGCAGGATCGGTAATAGAAGCAAGAATAAATTCACGTAATTCAGTTTCCTCACCACTAATGTGTCCATAACAAATTCCTCGGGCTATCAACCGCAAGGGAGTATCTAATTTAGGTGTTAATTTAAAGTTATTTAGTTTTGATTGATATAGAGGAGAAATTTTCATAAATTAAGTAAGGATTTGCGCGGGGTATTTATTGTGCAGCTAGTTGCATTATTTGTCAATGTTTAGAGTTTTCCAAACAAAATGAGCCTGAAGGGCTGATAAATTTTATTCTAAGACAATAAGGGCAAAGTATAGTTAATGATTAAATAATTAGTGAGTTTTCAGCAGATTTGTGTAATGTGCACAAGTTCACCGAAAGTTACAGTGATCCTAATTTTTTCCTATGATGGGAGAGAGGATTCTAGGTCTAGGCATAGCAAAAAACAAATTCTGGCATATGTCTCTTCTCGACTTGGGGAGAAGGTGCCCATAAGGGCGAATGAGGGCAAAGGATTGGAAGATAATCACTCTGATTTTCTTCCAATAACTATTTATGAATGCGTATTAAATGTTTATTGTGGTATTATAAAAATTCAAAATGATGTCAATGAATCGAGATTTTATATTGTCCAGATTGGGACCTCAATCATTTAATAAATATTGATGGAATGCGGTGATTTATGTTGAACCAAAAAGTAACCAAACCTTTTCTGATTATTTATATCAGTTTTTTATTTCTCGCAACTTTTTTCATCGTTCCTACCATGACAAGTTTTTATTATTACGCCTGGGGAAAACATTTAGCTTGGTCTTATTTTGACGGGCCCCCCATGATTGCCTATTTTTTCCATATTTCTAGGGCAATTTTTGGTGATACCTTCTTTTCAATTAATATCATCGGTTTTTTATGCTTGATTGTAGGTGCCTATTATATATACAGAACAGGATGTCTCTTGCACAATCAGCAAACAGGACTAATTAGTGCGCTGATATGGGTCGTTTTGCCTACAACCACAGAAAGTATTTTGGTACGTGTTTTATATGATGCCCCTTTGAATTTATTTACGATTCTGTCCTTTTATTTTTTTGCACGTTACATTTCTTACAAGCGCATTCTTGATGTGTATCTTTGTGCTTTGTTTATCGGAGCTATGATTTTATCTAAATATACTGCTGTGGTGAGTGTATTGGGACTATTGCTGTATGTTATTTTTTCCAAACAGCGGCAACTTTTTAAAAGTGTACATTTCTACTTAGCCTGTCTAACAATTATTCTAATGGTTTCTCCTGTTATCTATTGGAATATCAAACACGATTGGATATCAATTACTTATTTATTACATTTTCACAGTCAAACTCAAAATCATACTACTATATTCAATAGTCTCTTAAAGCTAATAAGTACATTATTAATCAATTATTCAGTTTTTCTATTGTTGACTGTGTTGGGATGGTTCAAGTATCGAAAAAATCAAAACACGTGCAATAACCCAGTTTTGGAGTTGACTTATGCAGTATTATTTGTCGGATTATTATTTTGGTTCATATCAACTCTATTGGGTGGAAGTGCCCGTGCAATTTACTTGACGCCACTAGGAATGAATATCGCCTTAGCAACAGGGTATTTTGTTACAAAATATAATTACCACCGTTTTTTTAAAATCAGTTATCCAGTTTTTTTAGTCTTTAGCCTTGTGATGATCGTTATTAATTCATGGCCAATCGCAACCTATATGAAAAAAGGTAAGCTTTACACCGTGCTACAACAAGCGATTAAAGAGCCTGAAATCATTAAAAAAGGACAGCCTGTAGTTGCTGGATATTATACTAATGCTGCAGCGTTGAATTTTTTTATGCCCAATGAGTCTGTTCACGCAATTCCTTGCGACGAGATTAATCAATATCAATACTGGGATGATGCTTTTTTAAAGGCACTATCCAAGGGAGAAATTGATAAAATAACCTATTTTGATTTTAAAGATACAAAGCAATGCCCAGAGCAATTTTTTAATCAATGCCAATCGGTGGCAACATTATCTCATCTTAAGATTATTCCAGTAATTCACAAATTGACTAAACCTAGGTATTTGTATGTGTATGAATGTTCATCTCCACGCATGCAATTTGCTAATGCAAAGGCATGAATCGAGGAATGTAAACACAGAAGCAATGTTGCATGAACTCGAACGTCTCGAGTTACTCCTTGGATTTATTTATTCGTTCTAATTTTTTCGATTGCGCTCGTAATCTTATAACGTAATAATACATTCTGAATTCAACTAGCCGCAAACATGTTGTGTTTGTATGGCTTTATTTCTTTAAGGATGATAAATGAAACAAAAACTGCTTATTGGATTTACAGCTGTCTCCCTGACTTTTGCAAGTATATCGCATGCTGATTTTACTTTTTATTCTGGTTCAAGTAATTGTGAAGATATTCCTGGAAATTGGAGCGGATCAGGTAAGGCTTCTAATTGGTTGATAGGGGAATGTGTCTATAATGGAGCAGGAACCGTAGGGGCTTTGGATAGTGCTGGCAATTTTCCCATTGAAGTGAATGCAGACAAACGTTCAGGAAGTATTATGTGTCCAAGACATAATACCACGAAACTGCGTGGGATTTGTGTTAATGGAACAGTGACCATTAAAACAGAATACGGTAACTTGAATGGTATTTTTTCAAAAAATTCAGGAAGCGCGAACGGAAAACTTACTGTTTCTCCAGGCATGGATGTCGATGTCGCTATTCAATTTAAGCGTGTTGGTTAAATGGTTTAATCGATCAGTAGGTGAGAGGCGTAAGCATTTACGACCTAATTACTGAGCTGCTGTATTTGGCACATCTTGCGCGAAAATAACGCTTCGGAGGCCTCATATACTAAATGTATGCTGCATTTCCTCAGCATCACTTTCGCGTAACCTGCGCTCCAAGATTCAAGTATAACCCCTGAACGATTACGCTGGGGCGAAATTT
The DNA here is from genome assembly GCF_003184185.1 of Legionella qingyii. The sequence continues at coordinate 79,620 of NZ_QHJG01000003.1, forward strand.
AGTAGTCTTGATCTAAATTTCACTTCACTGCGCCTAGACTTACTTTATAGCAATAAGCGCCTTTTTAGTTTAATGATTTTTTTAAAGTCACTATGTGCTGATAGGCTTCATTTATTCGTTCCTGGCTGATTTCTCCAGATTTTACTTTGGCTTCAATTATATTAATGACTTGAACTGGATCTTGTGTTGGAACAGATAAATTATTACCAAACATCAGCATATCTGCCCCAGCATTGATAGCCAATACTAAAGCTTGTTCAAGTCCATAATTATCGCTAATCGCCTTCATTTGCATATCATCAGTGATAATAACCCCTCGGAAATGGAGCTGATTTCGGAGAACATCAGTTAATATTTTATGGGATAGAGTTGCTGGCATGCCCGATGGATCTAATTTACGGTTCACAATATGCGCTGTCATAACTACACCACATGCCTCAGGCGAGTTCAATAAGAATTCATATGGTTCTAATTCATCAGTTTGCCAAGTATCTGTAACGTCCACAAAACCCAGATGTGAGTCTCTGGTAGAGCTACCATGTCCAGGAAAGTGTTTATAAGCACATTGAATTTTTTGATTTAAGAAATGATGAGAGTAAATGCTCGCATAGCGTATGACTTGCTTGGGAGCCCTCGAAAAACTTCGATCTTTTTTTCCAATAACTGGATTATTAGGGTTAACATTTACATCCAGTTCTGGGGCAAAGTCTAAGTTAAATTCTGCCATTTTTAGAGTATGAGCCATAGATTCAGCAGTAGTTCCTGCTTCTTTAGGGCTTCTTTTGCCGACCTCAGCGGCTGACAACGTTTTAGGAAATCCATATTGCGCTCCTAAACGATTGACTTGCCCACCTTCATAATCTATAGAAATTAGAAGAGGTAATTGTATGCGATGATGTTTTAAATTACCTTGTTTAGCAAAATATTGGAGTTCCTGATTCAGCTTTTTTACTTGTTCTGGGTTTTCAATATTTTTGTCAAACGTTTTTGTATGGTAGTTGTAGTCAAATAATATGACGCCGCCAATATTATTATCCTCAATTATTTTTACTATTGAGGATTGAGCATTAATTCTTTTACCCTCAAAACCAACAAGAAGCATTTGGCCAATTTTATCGCGTAAATTCTCTTCGGTTGCAATACCACCGAAACAGCTCGCGGAGTAAAACAAAGTGAGTAATAATGGAAAAAAATAATTCATATGTGGCCTGTAAGTTTACCAAAAGGCTAAAATTTTACCACTTAGGGCTGTTTTTTTCAATCTGTAGCTTATTTTGTCTCAAATAACCTAGGGTATACCTAAATGATGAGAGTTGCTATTATCTCTCTAATACATAATTAAATAGTGTAGGTATATGCTATGACTACCGTGAGTGAATACTTTAATGAGAATTGGCAACGTTATCAAAGCGCGATTAAAAATAACATGTTATTTCATCGGGAAATGTTGCAGGCGTTACAAAAATTTCTCTTGACTCATATAGGAAATCGCCCTTTTTCTTTTGTGGATGTTGGATGTGGCGACAGCAGTACAGTTGTTTCTGTACTTGCAACCACTTCCATCGAAAAATATATAGGCATTGATGCAGCACAAGATGTTTTAAAAATGGCAGAAAATACACTGGATCCACTTAATTGTGAAAAAGAGTTCATTGCAGATAACATGACGGTCGCTCTTCCTCGTTTGCCAGGTCCAGTCGATGTGATTTTCACCAGTTATGCCGTTCATCATTTATCCTTACACGATAAAAAAAATTTCATTGCTACATGCAAACAAAAATTAAACCCTAATGGCTTTTTGTTAATGGTTGATGGTGTTCTCAAACAGGATCAGACACGGGATGAATGGTTGGATGCTTTGCAATCACGTATGGTTGAAACCAACCCTGAAATCACTGGTGATGAGATTGTTGCACGGATGGAGCATCCGCGCGCTGATGATTACCCCGAACACATTGATACCTTTGCGCAAATTGCCCGCCAGCAATCTTGGAGTAATTTTCAAGTCCTTGTAGACAAGGGAATATTTGCTTTTATGACCTTTACTAAATAACCTTTTTGCCTGGATGTGGCGCAGCAAACTCGGGGATTATTGGAGCATTCCATAATCCCGGTACAGAAACTATGTAAACAATTGAGCTTTTATTGCATTTATATAGATTTTATCAATTATTCCTATAATCAGTGATGCAGGGCCTGAAGCACCACTTGAAGTTGGTCCAACGCATTCGGCATAAAAATGCACTGCATTTTTAGCAGCTAAAAATGGATCTTTGATTACAGAATTAAAAACACTAATAATTGCCGAAAGTAAATTACTTATCCCAGCTACTTTTTGCACCAGCTCAGAATCAAAATTAAATTGATCGATTCGATCTGCGCTGACTACTAGATGTCTTTTTCCACTGACAACCACTGATAGATTATATTTTTTTGATAATGATTTCGCATTTTCTATTATTACTTTATCTTCAAGAAGATGGTTGCTATCTTGGATTACTAGGTCGCCAGTCACCAAACTGGCAACTTCATTAGGATAGCCACGAATAATTGAAATTTGATGCTTTTTTATCATGTCTATTGCAACATCTGTTCGGTATCGACTTGCACCCGCTCCGACCGGATCTAAAATAATAGGAATATTTTGCTGGTTTGCTATCTTACAGATGTAATTACTTAGTTTAACAAACGCATTATCCAATTTACCTAGATTGATCACCACGGCTTTGGAAATTCCCAATAATTCTTCAACTTCCTCTTCTGCGCTACACATTAATGGGAATCCACCGATACTACGTATTCCACTTGCTACATATCCCATAGGAAAATAATTGGTGATGTTTAATATAAAAGGTTTTTGTTGTCTTATTTTCCTTAAGGCTTCATTTATTTCAGGTGTCATGAAAAAGTCCATTTTTCAATAAGGTTAATTGAAATTACTTTAGCGCACTTTTTGAATTACAACTACTGAATTGATGAGTCAAGTAAATTCTTAATACTACATACAGTGAGTATGAAAAGTACAGTTCATTTAACAGGTGATGGTTTGCTTTTTCAAGTAAGTCGAACTAAGTTTAAATTCTATGGACGGAATTTTAATCTCAAGGAGAGTATAAATGTCAAAACATAATAAATTTAAAAATGAGTCACAAGATGCACGTCGCCATGATCAACAACATTCTGCTCATTCTGATAAAATGAAACCTACTCATGAAAAATCTAAAGTAGAATCTCATCCTAATAAGAAGAAATAAATCAAAATAATTGTTATGATACAGGCCTTACCTTGCGCAAAGGTAAGGCCAATTGAAAGATTATTAATAGCAACGTAATTGACCCCAAACATTTCGCCAGCAGCCTGGATGATATGGAGCTGGTCTTGCATTAGGTCCTGGGCTATTGAGTACGCACATACCATACATATTCCTATGATATCCATGTCCGCATCCTTGAGCTGCGCTGGCGATGGACGTATAACCTACAGCAAAGAATAATGAACCGACTATAACAGTTGTACGTATTATTTTTGAAATACATGAACTTGTACTCATTACTTCCTCCTTGGTTTTACTTTTTTTTTTACTCAGCTTAAGTATAGAGTTTATTTTTTGAAATGTATAAATCTAAGCCAAATATATATATTCCGTTTCTATGTGGTTTGAAAAAAACCAAATGCCCTCGTTAAAATAGTGCTTTTTGACCCGCGCATATTCTAAGTACATGTTTCAAATTCCTACCATTCATCATCCCATAAGCTTAATTGTTTGCATGCTCCTTCTTCCTTTTTACAAAACTTCCTTATTTCTAAATCATGAGCGGGTTCAATATTTAACTGATATTTTTTTTACAAGCAAGATGAAATCGAGTTTTTAAAAGATTGGCGTATTCTCCTTCGCCACGCATACGGATTCGGAGAGAGTCATTATGACTAATTACCGATTTGGAATGTTCGGGGAATAAAAATGTTTCTAAAGGAGGAAGGATATCTTCTTCTATATCCCAGCCATCAGCAAAATGCTCACGTGTTTGTGGTTCAAATCGGCCATCTGGATTACTAAGAGCACCTCGATTTTTAATGGTCTGAGTGGGTTTCATAACGACAGGGAATAAATCAAATGCAGGCTTATTGTAACATATGCTCAAAGAAACAGAGGGAATGAATCGCAGACAGTTTTATTCTATAGGTCGGTTTATTACCGAGGCGGTCATTCTCGAAATGCAGGTTAGTTTTTCTTGTTCATTAAAGATTTTAACTTGCCAAACTTGAGTGGAACGTCCCAGATGAAGAGGGGTGGTAATTGCTGTAACTATCCCTTCTTTAACGGAGCGAATATGATTGGCATTTATTTCCAAACCGACACAAAAAAATTGATTCACATCAATAACTGAGTTTGCTGCTGTACTGGCTACTGTTTCGGACAATGCGACATTAGCACCTCCATGAAGAATACCTATAGGTTGCCTGGTGCGTTCATTTACGGGCATGGTTGCTTTTAGGAAATCATTGCCTATTTCAATAAATTGGATGCCAAGAAATTCAGACATAGTATTTTGTCCAAATCGATTGAGATCTTCCAGGGTAATTTCTTTAAACCATATAGCCATTTTTAACTCCTTTTTATTAGGGGCTTTTTCATTTCTACTATTATGTTTGCAAAATGTAAAATAACCTAAAATAAGATAAACTTTATTTATCCAAAAACCAATAAGAAATTTTTATGACAAATCAAGCATGTATGAAATGTTATATTTCGGGAAAAGTCCAAGGAGTATGGTATCGCGCCTCAGCACAAAGAGAAGCAAGGAAGTTGGATATTACAGGATGGGCGCGAAATCTGGATGATGGGCGCGTAGAAGTTTTTGCTTGTGGTAAGGTTGACAAGTTAAAACAATTTTATGCATGGTTAAAGGAAGGCCCCCAATTTGCTGTTGTAGATGAATGTACTTATGAAGAATTCATTTGGGAGGAATATCAAGGGTTTGATACCTTTTAAGTAAAACTTAATCTACCTGGGTGCAGCGAAGCGCTTTCACCCAAGTTTAGAGTATAACTTAATAAAATGTTCTATGGATTCAATTAATCGAAAGACCTGATCGGGTACAAATATTTCAAGTTGTGCAAAGACATGGATCATTCCTTTAAACTCTTCTAATTCAACAGAAACTCCTAGGCTTTCTATTTTTTTTGCAAAAGCGATTGCTTCATCAAATAGAGGATCGTATTCAGCAGCTGCAATATAGCAGGGTGGTAATAATTCCAAATGTTTAAAATACATTGGTGATGCTTGAATTCGATCTGCACCATTTTTGAAATAATTGTCAAAATACCATTTAATTTTTTCTCGTGTGAGTAAGAAACCTTCTCCATTGCGTTGATATGATTCATAGTTCATAGAGAAATCTACAGAAGGATAAATTAATGCTAATCCTTTAATCGCATGATCACCTTGTTCTTTCATTTGATGGCAGACCGAAAGCGCTAAATTTCCTCCAGCACTGTCACCTGCTAAAAAAACTTGTTGGGTATCTACTTGAAACTCTTTGAGTAACTCAACTCGTTGTTCAAAAACTGAGATACAATCTATTAGTCCTGCTGGATATGGAAATTCTGGAGCTAAACGATATCCAACAGAAATAACCACAGCATGACTGGTAACAGCAATTCGCCGGCAAAGTGCATCATGTGTATCGATACTTCCAGATAAATGTCCACCACCATGAAAATAAATAATTAAGGGTAATTTTTTTTGTGGCGCTGGATGATATATTCGTGTCGTTATCTCATGTTCAGCACATTGCAACACTGGATTGCTGATCAGAGGAACAAATAATTTGGGAAGGGCAAAAGCCTCAGCTGTCTTTTCAGCAAGATCACGCACTTCCTCAGGTATAAAGACAGCAGGTTTTGTATTGGTCAAATCCAAAAAATTTTGCAGCGATTGTGGTATATGACCATTTACCATTGCTGTCTCCCTCCACTGAGCTAAAGAGCCAAATATTTAATCTGAATCACCTGATAACACTAACTTATTATTTACTTTTAGAGTTTTTATCAATAATAGCCCAACAACAAGCAGCCAAACGATACTTAAAATAATAATAAAACTTAATAAAGGATTGACCATCAGATAGCCCATAACTATGACACCGAGTGTTGCAAAACACATATTAACAAAACTCATCATCGCTGCAGCACTGGCTTTGTCGCTCAGCGCATTAGAAGCAACAAATGAACCGCCTGAAAATAGGAAACTACTAAATAAATACAGGCTGGCAGTAATTAGGAAAAACCATAATGAAGATTGACTTCCAGTGTGCCACATCATCAATAAATTAAGTATCCCAAGGGCAACGCCAAAAAAGCCAATGGCAATGAGTCGATTTGCTGAGAAACGAGCAAGTAATTGTTTGGCAAATAATCCTCCCAAGAGCATGCCAACAATGTTGAGAATATTCCAATAACCATACTCCGCTGCCGAGAGTTTCAATAGTTCTTCTGCAATTTGAGGTCCCGCAGCAGAAAAACAATAAGATATTGCTGAACAACAGCCTACTACTAATGAAAAAATTACCAGTTTAGCAGAAGCAAGAGCAGCATAATAATCACGGATGATCGTCAAGACATGTATTGATTTGGGCTGAGTCAATGTTTCACTAAATACACAAGTTCCCCAGAGCATGATTAATCCATGTATAAGCAATATCCAAAAACATCCTTGCCAGTGAAGATATTCAGTAACTAATCCACCAATTACCACAGCGATTCCAATGCCAAGAGCAAAGGACAATACAGAATATGCCATAGCAGTTTTACGCTGAGTTTCGGGTAACCATTCATTAATTAACATGAATGTACAAGCGAGTCCGCTGGCAGCACCTAAAGCCGTTATTAACCGTCCCCCAACAAGCAACCAATAACTTCCTTGTAACAATGCGAACAAGCAAACGACGATTCCAAGTAAGTTAATCACCAGTCCAGTGCGTAGAGCCTTTAAACGTCCATATCGGTTAGCAAGTGGTGCATAAACTAATTGACCTGCTACATAACCAATCAAAAAAGCGGAAACTATCCATTCGATAATGCCCGGACCTAAAGCATATTCAGTTTGAATTTTTGGTAAAGCAGGGGTGATAATCGCTGCAGAAACTGATGCAATGGAAATGTAGTTAAGCAACCAAAAAAGATTAAATGAGGATGTTTTTTCTGTTGCACTCATGACTGTCCTTAAAGTGACTTTAAAATAAAGGGGGTTTATTGTAAGCGCTTCTTCATCTTAGTCAACATATTTCTTGGGAGTTAGTGTTTGTGATTCATCATGGAGTGGTTATGATTATAAACACAAAATGTAAGTTTAGGTTGATCTTATTCTATAGGTGCTTTGCGGAATGTCCTGACGGTTTTGTTTGTTTTATTCTCAATAATTTCACCGCGAATATCATCAAAGTGGCTATTAACTTGAATTAACATCCAGGTATAAAGCTTATCGAGATCATCTCCTGTTTGGGTCGCGACTCTTTCTTCTTTACAGTAAACATGTGCAGTAAATTGCTTGCTCATTTTAAGAATCCTTTGATCCAAACTTATATATAAGCTTAGCTATTTTTATCGGATTCACCACGTTATAAAGGGATATATTGAACTATAATTTAAATAGGAGAGTTATATATCAGGAGATTGTTATGGGTACCAATTTTTTAGCAGCAGTACTAGGTTGGTATCTGGTAATTGTGAGCCTGCTTTTACTTGTACGACGTGACATTGTAGTTACCGCAATGAGGGAATTGATGTCGCAACGAGCTGTCATGTTAGTTGTTGGTATCATGACCTTAATTATTGGATTATTAATGGTTCTTAGTCATAACGTATGGGTAATGGGATGGCCTGTCATTGTTACAGTTTTTGCTTGGCTAATACTGATTGGCGGCTTATTTAGGCTCTATTGTCCAGATACCGTATATAAAATTTGGAATAGAGTGATAGATAAATCGGAACTATTTATCACGATTGCTGTCATCACATTAATCATTGGCCTATTTTTGTTGTACAAAGTTTATTTTGGTTGATGAAATGATATAAGCTTGGGGAGCAATGAATCCTCCGAGTTTATTCTGTATTTCGCAGCTATATTTTGAGCCGCTTGGTGAAACGGCTCAAATAAGTTTGGACTAATTAATACATAAATGATCCAAGTGATGCGGATTCAGATCTGTACTCACTATAAAAATATTTCATATCCTCATAAAGCTCCTTTAATTCTTCTACATCATACATTCCTCTTTGAGCTTGTTTGTTTAACTGAATGTATGTTTCAATAAAATCTTCTATTTTGTATTTTATTTTTAAATCGCTCAGGTCTTCGGTTTTTTTGATTTCGATAATGAAATCATCCAATTCAGTTTTAATTTTTTCATACTCTTCTTTGCTTCCTAGAATTTTCACTTTAGTTTCTGATTTATTAAGGGATTGATACAATAAATAGAGTGCAAGCAAGCCAATGGGAACTAAAATAATAACTCCAAGATATACACCTGAAAGATCTGTATGAGATTGCTCATTTTGCGCACGACATACAGGCATATCCTGATCGACACAGGCTGCTATGGCAGGTGGTTGCTCTGCTGGGAGTCGGCATATCGATATTTCGGAGTTCAAGTTGGGAGGGCAAATGTCTACAGGTTGATTTTTGTTTGACTCAAAAAATGAGGGTCGTAGTTTAGGTTGGTGATGAGGTGGTTGCTGCGATTTTGGTTGTTGTAATAGCTGTAATTTTTCAGGTTCTTTGGGGGGATTCAGCCCTTTGATAGAATATTGAAATGAGATCCAGCGGTGCATCGAATCCATTAATGCATTTAATTCCTGAGCTTGTCCGGCAAGTGTTGCGAAATCAGTATCCTTCATTTTAGGACCATTTAAATGAGCAATAACATAATTGACTTGTTGTTTTAGTACTTGGTTCGTTTTGGAAAGATCCACTGTTGTGGACGGAAATTGTGCCAATGTATCTTGATTTGCAATAAAGGTATTTAACTTTGTTTGCTCAGAGGTTAACCATTTTTTGATTAAGGATAAATTTTGTTCCTCTTGAATCGCTTTATGATATGCATTTGTATTAGCGTGGATAACTTCTTCAATATGAATTGAGGATTCATCAATAAAATAGTCAATTTGTTTCAGTAATAAAGATAATTGCTCCTTAAATTGAAGAACCGTATACACTTCGCCCGCTTGCCCTAATAGATCCATAGTATGAGTAATGACTTTTTGAAACTGGTCGAGTTCATTTAAATCCGTTATTGCTTTAGCATAATTATCTAATACGTTATCTTGCATATTTACTAATTGGAAATCAGGACAGTTTTTAAGTTGGTCCGCTGTTAGGTGCAATTTAGAAATAGGGCTATCTACGATTGCGGTTGAACTTTTCCCACATTCTTTTACTGCTTGAGTAGGGTAGGCTTTTAAATCAGCAGGTTTATCGATTGCGAAGGTATAGGGATGAGGATTAACCGGATTTGCATTTAGAGCAAAATGCAATACTCTGTTCCGCGTGGTGGATAATTGTTCAATCGTTTTTGATAATTCGCCAAGGCGATCTCTTAATAATTGTGATTCAATTCTGTGGGTTAATTGCGGCTGAATTTCATCATCAATTGTACTGCGGAAATTGGCCAAAAATAATCGATCCGAACCTACAAACGGAGAGATATTTTTTTCAATAGTCCGTACGTAACGAGTGACTAACTCTAGTTGCTCGCTTGTTTGCTTGATATTTGGATTTTGACTTATTCCCTTCAGTATATGATTAAGATCCAACAAGAAGAAATTCATGGGTTGATTTAAATGATCTTGGCGTAAATCCTGATTTCTTAATAATAAATAATCACCAGTTTTTTGCATTAATTGATACAAAGCAGACCATTGCAGGCGTTGACTATCAATAGGTTGGACATGAAAATCATCTCGGGTTAAAGCGTGACGCGTCTTGAATGCATTAGAGTAAAACCAGGAATGCTCATAAACATTGATTAAAGCCTGGGAATCATCAGCGAACCAGGAACTGGGGTTAGCTAAATAATCAGGATGAATCCCTGAGTTGGCGCGTGCTTTAAGTATCCATGCTCTTTGCTCTAATTCTTCCTCGGTATAACAGGACTCTGAATGGAGCCAAAAACGAGAATGATGAGGTTGGGGTTGATATGACGCGTAATACTCCTTTTTTTCCTTTGCCATACTTCTCACTCCTTGAGATTTAGAATAACCGGAAGGTTATTGTACGGATGGTAACTAAATAGAATATTTTTGAGCCAATTAATTTGATAACATTCTTTAGGTGAATATGCAACAATAAGAATTGACATTTGGAATTGTGGTGCAGCATTCGGATTTTTGTTAAATTATATTTTTTAACTTAAATGAGTAACTTATGCCTTCTTTTGATATTGTCTCTGAAACAAACATGGTTGAATTACGTAATGCGGTTGATAATGCTGTGCGCGAAATGGGTACGCGCTTTGATTTTCGGGGTGTAGAGTCAAGCATTGAACTTAAAGAACTGACGGTGACATTACGAGCTGAAGCAGATTTTCAAGTTAGGCAATTAGAGGATCTATTCCGTAATCATTGCAGTAAACGCAATGTTGATGCTTCGGGAGTGGAAATAGAAGATGAGCCAGTGCACAGTGGAAAATTTTATTCCTTAAATATGACTTTTAAGCAAGGAATCGATCAACCAATAGCTAAAGAGATTGTGAAATGTATAAAAGATTCCAAGATTAAGGTTCAGGCGTCTATTCAGGGAGACAAAGTTCGTGTAACAGGTAAAAAGCGCGATGAATTGCAAGAGACAATCGCTCTTTTGAAGAAATCAAACATCAAATTGCCATTGCAATATGAGAATTTTCGAGATTAATTTTTGAAATACTGTCAGAAAAATTTTCTTCTATAAAATGGGGGAGAAATAGTAAGCCCCTCATCCGTTTTGTCGGCACCTTCTCCTCAAAGGGAGAAGAGACATCTGTTTGTTGAATAAAAAAACTCTATTAGTATAACTCGGTTAGTTGAATAAAAGGTTCCCTCTCCCATTATGGGTGAGGGAGATAGATATCTTAGTTTAATTCACAATTTCATCAATTTTGGCAGAAATCCTTGCTGATAAATAAGGATCTTTTTTTGCCAGGCCACGGGCTACTTTAAGTTGAGCTACCGCTGCTCTTTTTTGTCCCTCAAGAAGTAAACATTGAGCCTGAGTAAAATAGGCATAACTTTTTTGATGTGATTGCGCTTGGGCTCGAGCTAACTCGCGACACAAAGGAAGATCGTGTTTATATTTTCTGCTTCCTTTAAGCAAGATACCGGTTGCTTTCTCATTTTGATTCGCAGCCAACAAACCTTGAGCGTATGCCATAAGTGCAGCGTAATTGTCCGGATAGTTTTTTTGTATTTCTTCTAATCGAGAGAGTGCTGCTTTATGTTGGGACATTCCTGTTTCAGCTTGCGCCATAGCAATTTGAAAATAGAGATTATTATTTTCTGCCAATAAAGGAGTCAAAATAGTAGCTGCTTTTGCATAATTATTATTATTAATTAAGGTAAGGGCATGGCCATATTGACAGGCATGGGCGGGAGTTCTTTTGTTGCATTGATGCTCATAATAATCAAATAACGTCTTAGGATCTTGAGTTACAGATGTGCGGATTAATTCCTTAACTAAAGGATACTCAGGAGAATCTACATGTTTTTGGGGTGAAGATTGTGCGATACGGTTTTCTGCTTCAGCTATCCTGTCTCCATCCAGCGGGTGGGTACGTAGAATGGCAGGTACGTTTGCTGTGTAGTAATAACGTGAATTTTCCTGCATTTTTTTAAAAAAAGCAGCCATACCTTTGGGGTTATATCCAGCTTTAGTCAACATATCAATACCGATCCTATCCGCCTCTTTTTCTTTGGAGCGGGTAAAATTGATATTGTCTTGTGAGAATCCTGTTAAGGCTCCCATCATTCCAGCCATTCCAACTGTGGGATTAATTACTCCTAAAGCAGCAGATGCCAGTATGGACGCAAGCATAGGAACACGCATTTGTTTTTGATGTTCGATCATTCTGTAGAGATGATGCAAACGTACGTGTGCGATTTCATGGGCCATTACCCCAGCAAGCTCACTTTCAGTACTGGTGGTTAAAATAAGTTGTGAATTGATACCTATATGTCCACCAGGACCTGCAAATGCATTGATTTCATTTGATTTTACTATAAAAAAATCAGGTGTTTTAATATGACCCGCATGAGCAAGGTTTTTCCCAATGCGATTAATATATTGGCTTGCCAATGGATTTCGTTCTACGCTTTCTGATTGATTGATTTGTTGCACGAATTCTTTTTCCAGTTGTTCCAACTCACTGGTTGAGAATGGAGACAGACCTTCGGCAAAAGAAGGCTGGGCAAAAATACTCGCTAACAGTATCCAACATATGCTTTTCTTAATTTTCAATTTAATCATTAGGCTACTCAAAAATTGAATAATTTGTTATCATTCACACATCGTAACTACTCATCCTCTCTCGTTATCCCGCCGTTTGTCCTTTGGGATTACGCCTATTTAGTGTTGAGCAGTTACCTTGCATCATAGAAAGGTACTTAAACAATGCACAAAAAGTTTTTGCTCGCAGCACTTGAACAGGCCCGGATTGGACAAGGCCATTGCGCCCCTAATCCCTGTGTTGGCGCGGTTGCTGTGCAAAATGGAAATATTATAGCACAAGCAAGTCATGGAGGTGCAGGGACTCCGCATGCAGAACAATTATTGTTAACACAGATTCCTCCTAAAATGCCAGGGGTTTGTCTATATATTTCTCTTGAGCCATGTAATCATTGGGGAAGAACACCACCTTGTGTTGATGCGATTATTAATCATGGAGTGGAGGAAGTTGTTTTTGCTTATTTGGATCCTAATCCAGTTGTAGCTAAAAATAATTCCTCAGAAAAATTACGTGCCCATGGAATTAAGGTGACGCATTATCCTGTAGATGAAATTACCGAATTTTATAAAAGTTACTCCTACTGGACTGTAACCAAAAAGCCAAGAGTAACAGTGAAAATTGCGCAAACGCTAAATGGTAAAATTGGACGCTCGGTAGGGGAGCGTGTTATTTTGTCGAATGCTTTATGTGAAGAGTTCACGCATCAAATGCGTGCTGCCGCGGATGTGATTCTTACTACTGCCAAAACAGTGGGTCTGGATAATCCCAAGATGAACGTGCGTTTAGGCCAGGAAGAACAGGCAAAGCCTGTTGCAATTATTGATAGGCAGTTGAGTCTTGGCCTACAATCTATAATTTTTTCAACCGCGGCTCATTGCCATGTGTATCATTGCAATGAGCGAGAAGTTTCTTATCCTAACAGTACTTTGCATTTCATGCCCATGAAAAATGGAGTAATGGATTTAGATGCTGTGATCAGCCATCTTGGTGAGCAGGGATATCATGATGTTTGGGTTGAAGCAGGAGGGGCCCTTTTTAGTGCACTGCACCAAGAAAGGTTAGTTCATCGAACTTATTTATATATTGTTCCAAGTATTTTGGAGCACGATGCAATTTCAGCATACCAGCAGAGTGGGATATTTGACCGAGCGCATACTATTTCTTGGCATGCTATGGGCGACAATATGATAGCATGTCTGGATTGGCTGGAGGATTAAATGAACACTGGATCAAATGAGGTCGCGTTATGAAGTATTCATTAGCTACAATAGAACACGCAGTGGAAACACTCAAAGCCGGTAAAATGGTTATTTTAATGGATGATGAAGATAGGGAAAATGAAGGGGATCTGGTTGTAGCCGCTGATTATGCAACGCCAGAAGTAATTAATTTTATGTCTCGTCATGGTTGTGGTTTGATCTGCTTGTCTATGGCTGATGAACTAATTGATAAATTACAATTACCAATGATGGCGCAAAACAATAGGTCTCCTTATGGTACTGCATTTACTGTATCTATTGAGGCCGCAGAAGGTGTATCAACAGGTATTTCCGCTAAAGATAGGGCTCAGACTATTAAAGTCGCAATTGCTGCTGAGAGTGGCCCTACTGATGTTATTTCTCCAGGACATGTTTTTCCTTTGCGTGCCAAGAAAAAAGGCGTTTTAGAACGTCCTGGACAGACAGAGGGTAGTGTTGACTTAGCAAAACTCGCTGGTTTAACTCCTGCCGCTGTAATTTGTGAAATTATTAACGAAGATGGCACCATGAGTAGACGTGATGAATTGGTTGCATTTTCCGAAAAATATAATATTCCTCTGGTAACGATTAAAGATTTGATAGAATATCGAATTCGTCATGAAATGTTAGTCAAAGCGGCTGCTTCAACACGTATTCCTTTGCAAGACAAAGGTGATTTTAATATGACTGTTTTTGCAAATGAACTTGATTGTGCAGAACATTTTGCATTGGTGAAGCCGCCTATATTTGCTAATCGCGCGCCTCTAGTGCGTATTCATTCGGAATGTATTACAGGTGATATTTTTGGCTCTTGTAAGTGCGATTGTGGCAATCAATTGGAACAGTCTTTGTCCCTGATTGCGGCTGAGGGTGGTGTTTTAATCTATTTACGCCAGGAAGGGCGAGGAATTGGTTTAGCAAATAAACTAAAAGCTTATGCCTTGCAGGAGCAAGGTTGGGATACCGTTGATGCGAATCATCAACTAGGTCTTCCTGCAGACAGCAGAAATTATGCAGTTGCCTATCAAATAATTAAATATTTTGGTATTGATGCAATAAGATTATTAACCAATAATCCATCAAAAATTGCTGCTGTTGAATGTTATGGAGTAAAGGTTATGGAGAGAGTGCCTTTAGAAATAGAACCTACTAAGGAAAGTCACAGATATTTAAAAACTAAGAAAGAGAAAATGGGGCATTTATTGGCGATAACTTAGGTCAGTGTTTTGATTCGTTTGTAGCCACGGTATATTGTAGCCTGGGTGCAGCGTAACGGAACCCGGGTCTTAATAAATCCAAGTTCCGTTACGCTGCACCCAAGCTACAATGGAATCCGAATTCTCTATTTCTCTACTGAACAGTACTTAATTAGCAGGATACAAGGTCAATTATGACAAATTTTATTTTTATTACAGGTGGTGTGGTATCTTCCTTAGGAAAGGGCATTGCAGCTGCGTCGCTCGCTGCAGTTCTCGAGGCACGTGGTCTTAAAGTAACACTGATTAAGCTTGATCCCTATATTAATGTTGATCCTGGAACCATGAGTCCATTCCAGCATGGGGAAGTTTTTGTGACCAATGATGGTGCAGAAACAGATCTGGATTTGGGGCATTATGAGCGTTTCGTAAATTCAACTATGACAAAACGTAATAATTTTACTTCAGGGAAAATTTATGAAAATGTCATTAAAAAAGAAAGAAGAGGGGATTATTTAGGCGGAACGGTTCAGGTCATTCCCCATATTACTAATGAAATCAAACGATGCATTAAATTGGGTGCTGATGGTTTCGATGTGGCAATGGTTGAAATTGGTGGAACTGTAGGTGATATCGAATCATTGCCTTTTCTTGAAGCAATTCGTCAAATGCGAGTTGAATTAGGTTCCCAAAGAACTTTATTCATACATCTGACGTTAGTGCCTTATATTGCCACTTCTGGTGAGACGAAAACAAAGCCAACCCAGCACTCAGTAAAGGAATTGCGTTCTATAGGTATTCAGCCGGATATTTTGATTTGCCGCTCAGAAAAAGCTTTGCCTATGTCAGATAGAGCAAAAATTGCATTATTTACCAATGTGGAAAAAGAAGGGGTTATTTCGCTCGAAGATGCGCCGAGTATTTATCAAATTCCAAGAATATTGCATGAGCACGGACTCGATGAAATTGTTGTGAAAAAATTGGGACTTGATGTAAAACCTGCCGATTTAAGTGAGTGGGATCGTGTTGTGGCAATGAGTGCCGTTCAAACCGCGACTGTAAAAATTGCTATGGTCGGAAAATATATTGAATTGAATGATGCATATAAATCGATTAATGAGGCTTTACTGCACGCTGGACTTCATACTCAAACAAAAGTCGAAATTGTTTATTTGGATGCTGAGTTAATTGAAACTCACGGTGCTTCGCTTTTAGAAGGTATTGATGCGATTCTTGTCCCAGGCGGTTTTGGGGAGCGTGGTGTTGAAGGTAAAATTAAAGCTATCCAATATGCTCGAGAGCATAAAGTTCCTTTCTTGGGAATTTGTTTGGGAATGCAAACCGCAGTTATCGAATTTGCCAGAAATGTTGTTGGTTTAAAAGAAGCAAATTCTACTGAATTTAACAAAAATACCCCATATCCTGTCCTTGGATTAATTAATGAGTGGATGGATGCGGATGGTTCAAAAAAACTTCGTGATGAACATGGTGATTTAGGTGGTACAATGCGTTTAGGGGCGCAAATGTGCCAATTAGCAGAGGGTACATTGGCACGTAACGTTTATGAAAAACCTCAAATAATAGAGCGCCATCGTCATCGTTATGAGGTTAATAATAAATATGTAGAAAGCTTGGTTGAACATGGGTTGATTATCTCCGGACGTTCAGCAGATAATTCTTTGGTTGAAATGATAGAATTATCCGATCATCCCTGGTTTTTGGCATGCCAGTTTCATCCAGAATTTACATCGACTCCAAGAGCAAGTCATCCACTGTTTAAGCAATTTGTACTTGCTGCTCGCAAAAAACATCAAGGAAACAATCAAGAATGAAATTATGTGGATTTGAAGTAGGTATAGATAAGCCTTTATTTTTAATTGCTGGACCGTGCGTCATTGAAAGTGAAGAACTGGCTTTGGAAACCGCGGGTTATTTAAAGGAAATCTGCAAGCAATTGCAGATTCCTTTTATATATAAATCTTCGTTTGATAAAGCAAACCGTTCTTCTATATCCAGTTACAGAGGCCCTGGTTTTGAAAAAGGATTATCTATTTTAGAAAAAGTAAAAAATCAGGTGGGTGTTCCTGTTTTAACTGATGTTCATGAAGATACTCCATTGTTGGAGGTATCGAGTGTTGTGGATGTGTTACAAACTCCAGCGTTTCTATGCAGACAGACTAATTTTATCCAGAAAGTAGCATCGATGAATAAGCCTGTTAATATCAAAAAAGGGCAATTTTTAGCTCCTTGGGAAATGAAACACGTGATTGCCAAGGCAAAGGCATGCGGTAATGAGCAGATTATGGCATGTGAGCGTGGTGTAAGTTTTGGATATAATAATTTGGTTTCTGATATGCGTTCTTTAGCCATTATGCGAGAAACTGGTTGTCCTGTTGTCTATGATGCAACGCATTCGGTGCAGTTGCCGGGAGGAAATAATGGGGTTTCAGGTGGACAACGCGAGTTTGTTCCTGTTCTTGCTCGTGCTGCAGTAGCTGCAGGTATTTCAGGATTGTTTATGGAAACTCATCCTGATCCAGATAAGGCCTTGAGTGATGGTCCTAACAGTTGGCCTTTGGCTAAAATGAAACCCTTGCTGGAGTCATTAAAGGCGTTGGATAAAGTATATAAAAATACAGGGGAAATTGAGTAATCAATTTCTTCCTTCTACATCCCATGGGATTGGCATCATGCTATAATATATTTAAACCGTTCTTTTGAGCATATTATGAAAAAGTCTAAATGGCATGAAATTAAAAAGCTCGATACTCAAGAAAAATTGAGTAACGATGAAATTAATTATGATCCTATCGATACTAAAAAGGAATTAGATGAGATCGGGAGAATTTCTTATGATCCAATCGATACTCGACATGAAATGGAAGTTCTTACTAATACTCGCGTGGGTGCAACAGTTCTGCCTGCGCAACTGATGAACCAGAAAAATCCTTTAGATCCTATTGATACACCTGCTGAAACCGAAGATTTTGAGCCCAATGCCCCAAAACTTCGCTAATCTGTTACATTATTCTGATTTTTAGTCGCTTTTAATTGCTCACTATTTTTTAAATTTTTTAACCATTTTTTTTTCAGGGTTGGCTTTATGTAACTGGCGTAAAAACATGATAAATTGGGTACTATTGCCTTTATCTGCTTGCTTCCAGTAAACGCGACTTGTTCGCATGTTTAAAGCACCAAAAATTGTTTTCCCCCAGCGGCATTTTTCCGTATGAACTACTTTTGACATAAGGTTGATTTGAAAAATGTGTTTCATCCAAAAACAAGACTTCGATGTCTGACGGATTGTTTTGCTCAATCGACTCAACAATCTCATTAATACGAGATTTTTTTTCTTCTACACAAGGGGCATTTTTAGGTAATGTCTTAGAAAAACGTTTATAAACATAGCCCAGACGATTGAGCGATTTGACAATAGTGTTATCACACTCATAAGCCTTGTTTGCTGAACCTGTCTTTCAATACATTGATTTACCAACCCGCTTCTTGATAACCGTAGTCTTGAGGGACTGGCTGAGTAATTCTTCAAGCTGGCCTTCAATAGCAGGGGCTTTTTGCGCTGTGCGACCCGGTGGCTTTCTAGTTCTTAAACCTGCTGGCCCTTCTTGCAAATAGCGGTTAAGCCATAGTCGTATCGTAATGATGTTTCTGTCCAGGTAGCGTGCTATCTCTGGAGCCGATTTACCACCCGCAGACAGAAAAACATAGTGAGCTCGTTCACCAATATTCGTATTTTTTATAAGGCGAAGGCGCTGCAATTCGGAGCACTCAGATTCAGTTAAGGATATCCTTATCATTCTTTACACTTCAATTTATTAAAACGTGTGCCAAGGGTACATTATTTCTATGATTTGCACTGGATATTTAATGAGGGCTGCTTAGTTATGAATGAATCAATGCAGTACGAATTCTAAACTTACATCTGGCTGTTGCGTTACAAAAATACTTACATTCCAGCTTGAAATGACCAAGCAAAAGAAACCCCTGTATAGATTTGTTCTTGATGATCCAGATAAGTCATAAGCGTCGTGCCCTCCCAGATGGGTTGGTTTATTCCTTGATCAGTTAACTCAGTTTTATTATTTTCTCCATATACTTTCCATAAGCCATTGTGATGCTTGAAGCTCAGTTTCGTTTGATCATGGCCCAATCTGGCAAGAACATGTACCGATATTTTTAATTTATATTCTTCTCTAAGAGCAGAGGCAAGACGATTTGCAAAAGAAGTTATCGTTACGTTATCAAAAAAGGTTACTATCAAATAAATATCGGTAATAGATGCGGGTAATTTATTGATGATTAATTCATGTGCTAATAAATCTGGAAATAAATGATGAACATTAGGAATGTCGGCCATTAAATCAACAATGAATAACTTATTATCCTTAATCTGCTCATTCAATACATAGCCTTGTTTATAAACAACAATGTTTGATTCAGGCTGTTCTTTCGAGAGAGACTTCACAAAGTCTTTATTTATTTCATTATCTATTATCAGCATCATCATAGGATCACCATCTACTTAAGTTTAGGACTTTCAGCTTGAAACTCATCATTTTGATCACAAATACCTTTCAATTCCAGTAATGCTGCTTTGGTTCTCTTAGTTGCACATACTTCATTGGTTAAAAGAGCCACAACGCTGTTTTTAAGGGTGGAATCTGGTTTAAGAACTTCATCACGAAGCGAATATAAATCACTTAATTTCTTATCTTTAGTCTCGATACCAAGAATGAAATCCGGTACCCAACTGTCCTTTACTGAATGCTTTTCAATTTCCAACTCGGCAATTCTATTGTTAACAATAATAAGAGCTTGTTTTCTTGCTGCTGAAAGAGATTCTTCTAATTTAAATGAATTAGGAGTGATGCAATAGTTTTGATTGCTATCCAGAGCAACTCTTATATCAGGATATCTGCTGGAATCCTGGTAGTATTTATCATTAATATGCGTTTCAATATTCGTTCTATTTATCATGAGTTTGTACAATTCAGAACGAAGGCTACCTATACGCTTTTCTAATTCCATACTGTTTGCCCCAGCAGTTTGAGTTTGTAATTGTTTTAGTTCCGTCCTTATATCATTTATTCTTCTTTCAATAGGATCTGTTGCTTTTTTCATTTCTGCATCATAGGCATTCTTTTGTCTTGCAGGTAAATATCTAACAGTGATCGATTTATCAAAATTTGGAAGTAATTTCATTCCGCTGGCT
The DNA here is from genome assembly GCF_003184185.1 of Legionella qingyii. Next base: position 99,761 of record NZ_QHJG01000003.1, read on the forward strand.
TTTTCTTTTATAGCCAGATCATTGACTGCTTTAATCGTGATGTTTAGATAATTTTTCTCATAAAGATATTTGGCTACCTTAGTTGCGTAGTTTTGATTATTCTGTAGAAAACCAATCTCACAACCTATTAAATCAATGGTAACCTCTTTATCTTTGGACAAACCATGTTTTATGAGATTTTCTGCAAAGGCCTCGGGGGAGAGCAATTGTTCTCCAAACTGTTTCTGAGAGGCATGTCCAAAGCAAGTGATTCTGGTTTCCTCTTTAAGCAGGTCCTTTGAAGGTTGTTCCGTAAATTTCCCAATTTTTTCGTTATATTTTTTGGCAAGATTACTACCATGATAATTTACGGCATCGTCATTGGGATCCATTAATATAATCATTTTTAAACTGAACGTGTATTGGCATATTTAAAGTATAGACGTAAAGTCTATGATCGAAATGGCAGGTGGTTGGACACATGAATCTATGAATTATGTGTATCAGAAGAATAGGGGGATAGTTGGATAAGTATTCTAATGGACAAGAACAACCCAATCCGAAGGATTATATTTTCTTTACCATTAAATCGGTTGTTTGTCCTATAAAGGCACCCTCTGTGGGGCATAATTATCTACCTCTATAAATCCTGCCTTGCTATAAACATGTTTCGCTCGAGGATTATTCTTATCGGGATCAATAAAAAAAGTATCCGCCAGAGGATCAACAGATTTGTTATAAAAACTGACAAATTCAATTAACGTTGGTGCAGCGAGGCCTTGGCCTAAATATTTTATATTTCCTATACCAAAATCAAGACCAATGGTATGACCTGAGGGTGACAAATTACTTCTATGAACATCGGATAACTTTTGATCTGCTTGTAAATATCCGAGAGAACAAAGCAAAACGGTATATTATCAACTAAGCCAATCCAATACTCTGTTGTACCATAGAAATACTGTTGTTTTCTGCCACGAATAAAATTTAATAAGCAGCCCTCATTAAATATCCAGTGCAAATCATAGAAATAATGTACCTTTGGCACACGTTTTAATAAATTGAAGTGTAAATAATGATAAGGATATCCTTAACTGAATCTGAGTGCTCCGAATTGCAGCGCCTTCGCCTTATGAAAAATACGAATATTGGTGGACGAGCTCACTATGTTCTTCTGTGTGCGGGTGGTAAATCGGCTCCAGAGATAGCACGCTACCTGGACAGAAACATCATTACGATCACCAGCAGGAATGTATTCGATTGTTGTCCCAATTGAATTCTTATTGCCCCAAGCCATTTGCCATGGACGTTCATCAAATGCAATTTTTAATTTTTCATAGTTCTTTATTTGCGGATCTATGGGCTCATAATCGGTTGTCGAATTACAATAAAGGACATCTTTATACAGGTAGTATCGCACGCACTGATTATCATTTTCCGGAGTGACCTTAACCAAATTGTTTATAGAAAAAGGAGCGCCTATGGCTATAGAGCTTATTATAGCGAGAGTCCAAAGAAATAGAATCTGTCTGACCATTTGATACAGGACGATTTTTATTCAGGTACGTGTATAAAGAATAGCTTATAAATATGAAATAGTTAAAATGAATAAGTTTCTAAATATTCATAAAATGGCATTTAGCTGTTAGATATAATGAACTAGCGAATTTTGCTCTTGAGAAACTTGAGGTCAGGGTATTTTAAAATTTGGCTCATTGGTTGACTAGATTTGGAGTTTTACAGAATGAAAACCTGTATTCAGAGAAGTAGACCTCCCCTGATTGTAGGAGAGGTCGAAAAAACTTAACTGATATCACTCATAGTAGATACGGCATGATATCCTGCATCAACATGTACTACTTCGCCGGTAATTCCTGACGCTAATTTAGAGCATAAAAATGCTGCAGTATTGCCAACTTCCTCAATTGTAACGTTTCTGTGGAGCGGGGTAATATTAGCATAGGCATTTTGAATTTTCCGGAAATCTTTAATTCCAGCCGCAGCAAGTGTTTTGATTGGTCCTGCAGATATAGCATTAATTCGAATGCCTTTAGAACCTAGGCTTGAAGCTAAATAACGTACAGAAGCTTCAAGGCTTGCCTTGGCAACACCCATAACATTATAGTTAGGTACTGCTTTTTCGGCGCCATAGTAACTTAGGGTTAACAGAGAACCTTCAGTACCTTCCATCATAGGTAAAGCAGCTTGCGCCAGACCTATTAGACTGTATGCACTGATATCATGAGCAATTCTAAAGCCTTCACGAGTGCAAGATTCTACAAAATCTCCACTAATTTGATCAGCTGGAGCATAAGCTACTGAATGAATTAAGATATCCAAGTGATCCCAATGCTTGCGGAGATTTGAAAAAAGGGCTTTGATTTCCTCATCATGAGCCACATCACAAGGAAAGGTCAGTGATGAATTGAATTCAGCTGCCATTGTTTCCACACGGTCTTGTAAACGTTCATTTTGATAAGTAAACGCTAATTCGGCTCCTTGCTCATGAAATGCTTTGGCAATACCATAAGCAATAGATCTATTGCTAGCCAGCCCGATAATGAGTGCTTTTTTACCCGCTAAAAATCCCACCATTCTCTCCTCAATTAATTAACATGAGTCCGGTACAAAAGGCATTTTAATGTCTTTTATATCGCTAAACGAATGTTATCCCATAAAATGTTAGCATTTATACGGGATCCAGTTTAAATAATTAAATTCGATATGAAAAATAAACTTATATTTTCATATTGAACGCTCATTGATTAGTATGCAATGCTAACAATTCACGCATCTTAGCCTGAATCATTTCAATAGCAATCCTGTTTTCTCCTCCGCGAGGAACAATAATGTCTGCATAGCGACTGGATGGTTCAATAAACTGCAAGTACATGGGGCGTACTGTTGTTTCATATTGATGAACTACTGATTCAAAGGTTCTATGTCGTTCAACCACATCTCTTTTTAAACGTCGGGTTAAACACACATCGAGCGGAGTGGACATAAAAATTCGGATATCCATTATTTCGCGTAACTCTTTATCGCTAAAGAGTAAAATACCTTCAAGGATAATAATGGCATGTTGTCCCACTGTTCTGGTTTCAGGCAAACGCATGTGCTTGGAGTGAGAATAAATTGGAATTTCAACTGGTCTACCATCTCTTAATTGTCGTAAATGTTCGCAAAGCAAAGTATGATCAAAAGAGTCAGGGTGATCGTAGTTTATTTTTTCTCTTTCAGGGAAAGGCAAATGGCCATTATCTTTATAGTAGGCATCTTCAGAAATAACTACTACTTGTTCCGAGCCAAGTTCATTAACGATCGTATTCGCTAAAAGACTTTTACCTGATGCAGAAGGGCCTGAAATCCCAATAATTATCGCTTGTTTGTTCATGATGATATCGTTAGAAATTTCGTGCAAATACTAAAGGTTTTTTGCGTTAAATTCAATCTTTAAATTAGGATTTACTTATAATAGCCCTGGTTTATAGAGCGATAAAATCCATAAATTCTATAATATAAGTTTAGCTGATTTCTATAGTTAAAATTTAGCCCTGGGTGTAGTGATGTAGATCCAGGGCTATATTTTTAATTAAAAGCAGATACTACTTCCTGTAAGGGGTGTCCGGTAGCTGCAGATGGATTTCTTATCATCAGTACCGCAGATAAAGTAGGGGCAATGTCCGTGGTGTAAGTCGAACGAAATATACGTTGCGCTTTAAAATCCGGATGGACAAATAGTAAAGGGACATAACTGTCATATTGCCAAGGACTGCCATGAGCAACGCGATCTTTACCTTTAGTACCATATGATTGATTTGGGGGTTGAATGAGGTAAAGATCTCCAGACCGATCTGGAAAATACATTTTATTAACTTTAGCGGTAAGCCAATCTTGTTCAATATCTCTAATTGGCAATGCATATGCTTTGAATATTCCTGGTTGCAGGGTTAACGCACGCGCAAGATAACGTTGTACCTCATTCAGTTCTATTTTATGTTTATCTATTATCTTATGATTTAGATAGATATACGGCGGGGTAATCGACATTAGTGTTTGTTCTGGAAGCGCGTACCGCTCTTTTAATGTGGCACGAATGTATTGTTCCATTTGCGGGATATTAATGGGATTAATTTCATCCATATGATGCGCTTTGAGATAGGTTGGTCCATCATTTACACCATGATCTGCAGTAAGTACTATAAGCGTGTTGTTGAGTCCTACTTGTTTGTCAATAACTGCAAAAAGATGTGCCAGAGTTTTGTCTAATTCTAACAAATTATCTTCTGATTCAAGGCTATTGGGGCCAAATTGATGGCCAATCGCATCAACGCCAGAGAAGCTAATACCCAAATAATCAGTTTTTCCAGAAGATTGTCCTAATCGCTCTTCAGTTAAAAGTCGTTCTGCAAAATCTGCGGTTAATTGATCTGCTTTAGGTGTTCGAGACAATGATTTAAAGTATTCGGGGCTAGGAGCTTGAGTTATATGATGTGGAAAGGTTTGACCAAAAAGCTCATCCTCATGATGGAAAACAGGGGAATTAGCATTTATATATTCAGATTTAGAACGGCTAAGATACCAATCGTAGTCTTGTGGATGATAATTTTTATTCCAATTATTAACCCATTGAGGGTATTGGCTATAGTAGTAAGTACTGGTAATAAAACCACCATTGGTTGTGTCAAACCAATACGCTTTACCCGTATGGCCCGCAAGAGTTATTGCCGAACGATCTTTTAAAGAAACACCAAAAACACGTCCTTTTTGGGAGAGTACGACTTCATCGCTTAACGTTGAGACATATAAATTCCTAGGCGAGCGTCCTGGAATAACAATACGTGTATGAGGTGTTTGCAATATATTAGTTTTTAAATCTTCCATGCAATAGACCATTTGCCGTGATTTTCGGTCATACCATTCGTTATTAACAACGCCGTGTAGGGCTGGAAAACTGCCCGTTGCAACAGTAGCATGTCCTGCACACGTAGTTGTATTGGCATGTGGGTGATGCGTATTATGATAATCAATGGCATGATTTAATAAATAATTAAATCCTCCATTCCCAAATTGTTGCTGATGTTGAAAGATTAAATCACCACGCAATTGATCGATTACCAGTTGCACAATCAATTTGGGTTGATGAATTTGCGCATATGTGTTGAGACAATTTAGAAAAAGAAAAATGGAACAGAGGTATTTTTTCATAGCTTATCCTGATGCGGAATAAAAGAGGTAAATTAATCAACAGGGCATAAAAATGCAATCAAAAAGGTAAATTTAAAGATTTTATCCATTTTAAAATGTCTTCAACATTGGGCGGAGGTGCGGAGAGAAGAATTTATTTCATGAGTACATAATCGAACTTATATACTCTATGTTATTGACTTTTATAGATTAAAAATTAATTAAGGAGTAAAAGGAAATTACATGACTGGCTTTATGAATTAGTTTAAACTTCGCGTTGGAGTAAATTTTACTAATCCCGATTCATGGAGTTTAAGGAGAACAGAAATGGGTTTTCAGTATGTCGAATATGCTAAATTGGCAAAATACATTAGGGAGAGTATTGCAACTGAATTAAAAAGTCATAGCTTGGATGAAAAAGACATACCTAAGTCATTAAGGCTTCTTTCCATTAGCCATCCTGAACGAGCTATTCAGTGTAAATACTTACGTGCGATTCTCAGCTGTCTTGAACAATCCGACATTAAAGATGATAAAACACGTGTACTTAATGCAGCAGCATTCTATATTCGTGCTCAAATTCATAAAAGTTATCAAGGAACTGTAACTCCATATTTTTTGGCTCCCGAAAACAGTACTCTATATAATGCATTAACAACATCCCTCAATCTTACTCTGGACAATTTCCCAGACTCTAAAGATTTGATTGATATGTATGATGCTTTGAGTAATTTTATGCATGCACAAGTGTATATAGACTCAGATCCAAGAAAAGGTTATCTCCCCCCCAGTAAACAGCCTTTTTCAAGTAAAAAAATTAAGGATTATAAAGTAGAAAAAGTGCTGCAAGATTTGGTAAAAAAAGTAGCGGACTACAGGGCTAAAGAGATTGATCAGACAAAGGAACAACAGTTGGTAAAAGACTCTGATATAAAAAATCGTGCAAGAATGTTTTCAGATAAGACCCCACCTGAGTTGGGTGCTCCTAATAGTAAAGACTCTATGGAGCCTATCAGCAAAACTCTTTTTGCCAATGGCAGCCTTTAATCGGTATTGGTTTACTAAGAGTAACCAGGTGCAGTGAAGTGGGGCCTTATTTTTCGGAACTCCTTCGCTGCATCAAACTAGGATAAGTTCTCGAATTATAATTGTGGCTCTGATATTTTCTTTTGGTGTTCTATGGGGTAACCCGACATAGCCCAATCAATAATACCACCATCTACTGAATACACTTCTTGATATCCTAAATCTATTAAGGATTGTGCGGCAAATAAAGATCGAACACCCCCTTTGCAGTGTAAATAAATGGGTTGATTTTTATTAGGAAATTGATCTGCAATAGAAGATGTAATGAGATCTTTAGGGATGTGGATTGCCCTAGCAATATGGAATTCTTGCCATTCTTCCAATTCTCTAACATCAATTAAACAAAGATTGGGATCGTTCTCCATCATTTTTTTTAGTTGATGTACATCAATTGTTTTAATATTAGGGTTGGTCATAACGAATCTCTCTTATTGTGGGTCTCGTGATTGTGGAGTGGTGGAGTAGCCAATAAATTGTTGCCGTGAAAACACCTCCTATCAATGTCGCGAATGCCCAGGTAGCAGCAGAAACTAAGACTGGTTTTTGCCCCGTTCGATTCATATTTCCTGCATCGTGGGCTACCGCACCAGCAAAAATCAAATGTAAAATACCATTGATAATCATCATGATATATAAAAAAGTTTGTATTTGTGTGGAAAATTGTTGTATTAGCTCATTGATCATGAATAGGGTTCCTTTAGTTGTTAATCAATGTTAGTTGGACTTTTTAAACCAAACAAAACTCATTTTTTAGTAGTATCATGAAATTAATAGATTTTGTCAGGCATAAAAATCGAACTTGCAATATAATAACAGAAAATTAATAAGATCTTTTATTTCTGTGTTAACCCCGGTAACATCATCGAAAAAAATAGAAAGAGAGAAAGAATGAATACACATGAAATCCCTGTTCCTCATTTGACTACAGCACACTCTGGGCCATTGTTTCATGTGGAAAAAATTGTTTTAAATCAAATAGCAGCAATTGAGACGTGGTTTAGGCACCAATGGAAAGAAACTCCTCCTCCTTTAACTTCATCGGTTGACTTGAGGCATGCAGGATTCAAATTGGCGCCTGTAGATACTAATCTATTCCCAGCTGGGTTTAACAATTTGAATCCGGAATTCCTTCCCCTGTGTATTCAGGCAGCACAGTCTGTTTTAGTTGACTATGTTCCAGATTGCACACGTATCTTATTGATTCCAGAAAGTCATACACGCAATAAGTTTTATTTAAAAAGTCTTAATGTATTACGAACTATTTTTATAAAAGCGGGCTTTGTCGTTCGCATTGGTAGTTTGGACCCTGAGATTAAAGAACCTACGGAAGTTGTCCTTGAGGGGGGCGATACGCTCCTGTTAGAACCTATACAGCGTGAGGGTGACCGCGTTGGTCTGGCTAATTTTAATCCATGTTTTCTTATGCTGAATAATGACTTGTCTCAGGGTATTCCTGAAATTTTACAAGGAATAAAACAAAAGATAAGACCTACAGCACAATTAGGTTGGTCTTCGCGCTTGAAATCAAGTCATTTTAATTTTTATGAAGAAGTTGCGATGGAGTTTTCCGAATTAGTAGGGATGGATTCATGGTTAATCAATCCTTATTTTAGTGCTTTAGAAGGTCTGGATTTTATGGCCCAGGAAGGTATCGACAGATTAGCCATCGAAGTTGAGAAAATTCTCACTTTAATGAACGATAAATACGCAACCTACGGAATAAAAGAGAAACCATTTGTTGTAATTAAGGCCGATAATGGCACTTATGGCATGAGCGTAATGATGGTGCATGATGCAGAAGACGTACATAAATTAAATAGAAAACAACGTACAAGAATGTCGACCAGCAAAGGTGGTCGAAAAGTGGATAGGGTAATTATCCAAGAGGGTGTATATACTTTTGAAACCATGCCAAACGGTTCTGTCGCCGAGCCAGTAGTGTATATGATTGGTCAATTTGTGGTTGGTGGATTTTACCGGGTTCATCAAGAACGTGGTATTGATGAAAATCTGAATGCTCCAGGAATGCATTTTGAACCTTTAGCTTTTGCTCAGGCGTGTAACATGCCTTGTGATGATTTAACCGAGGTAGATGAATCCAATCGTTTTTATGTATATGGGGTTATTGCCCGCTTAGCAGCTCTTGCTGCAGCAAGAGAAATTGCAGCTATTGGAGGTGAATAATGAAACTGGCTGTGTTGCTGGACCCTTTAAATCAATTAAAACCATATAAAGACACGTCTCTGGCTATGATCAAGAAAGCTCAAGAAATGGGTTGGTCTTGTGTTGTTTTTACCCAAGAAGATTTGTTTTGTAAGGAAGGACGGGCCTTCGCACAGGTTTCTGATTTAAGTATCGGTGATTTGAACAGCAAAGATTGGGCTACGATTAAAGATTCATATGAAAAACCTTTAGGTGAGTTTGATATCATCCTGATGCGCAAAGATCCTCCTTTTAATACAGAATACATTTACACTACATATTGTCTGGAACTTGCAGAACGTGAAGGAGTTCTTGTAGCCAACAAACCCCAAAGCTTGCGTGATGCGAATGAGAAGTTTTTTACTTTAAATTTTCCTCAGTGTTGCCCAACTACACTGGTTTCGCGAAATATTAAACGGTTGAAATCATTTTGGGAGGAACACAAACAGGTTATTTTTAAACCGCTGGAAGGAATGGGTGGTAACTCTGTATTCCATGTGGAGGAGCAAGGAAAAAATTTAGCGGTTATTTTAGAGGTCCTAACAAAAAATCAAACGCAAACGATTATCGCCCAACGTTATATTGATGAAATAAAAACCACTGGTGATAAACGCATTTTATTAATTAATGGCGAACCTGTTCCTTATGCATTGGCACGTATTCCTGCACAAGGAGACTTACGAGGTAATTTAGCTGCAGGTGCACGCGGTGAAGTAGTGCCTATTACAGCTAGAGACCGCTGGATTTGCGAACAAGTAGCCCCCACTCTCAAGGCTAAAGGTTTGTATTTTGTTGGGATTGATGTGATTGGTGATTATTTAACAGAAATTAATGTTACAAGTCCAACCTGTTTACGAGAAATAGAAGCAGAAACAAAACTTGATATCGCAGGTGATTTTTTACGTTGCCTTGAGAAGATATGTCGTGCTTAATAAAAAAACCCTTTTAAAGTAGCCTGGGCGAAGGCCAGGCTACAAAGTATTCAAGTACCAATATTATTCATCTACATAATCATTACCAACTTCTACAGCCGCTTCCTGATCGGCTTTTTTATCATCAACATAAAGAGATCCAGTATCTTGATCAGCACCTGTGATGAGATGATTGCGATATTGTAAATACGCATCTCTCATAAAGGCATATTTATCCAAAGCCTCGTCCATTATTTGCTCAGTATCTAACAGTTGTGAGCGTAAATCCACTGTACGTAGAGCTAATAAACTGTAGACTACTGCATCATTATTAATGTAAACATAGGGGCTATATAGCGCAAATTGGAATAACCATCCTGCTCCGTCTCGAAGAGTACTTGGACCTAATAAGGGAAGCATTAGGTATGGCGAATTTTTATCGCCCCATTTAGCTAAAGTAAGACCTAAATCATTTGAATGAGGAGGTAAGCCAAAGGTTTTGGCTACATCAAACAAGCCACCCACACCTAAGGAAGAGTTTATAATGAATCGCCATGAGTCACGAATTGCCCATTTTCCATCAGCCTGAAGAAGATCATTTCCTACGGATGGAATAAGATCCAGGTTGTTGTAAAAGTTATTTATACTCTTACGAACAGGAGCAGGTAAAACAGCCCGATATGCTTTTGCTGTAGGCTTCAAAATTGCATTGTCTAAGGCTGTATTAAACTTATATACTTTGCGGTTAAAGGGTTCAAAAGGATCGGCGGGGTTAGTTCCCTTACAAGCACATCCAGTTAAAGCAAGACCACCGGTAAAACTAATGATGATTGAAAGTAATCGCATGATTTTTTTTATTATTTGACTTAATAAACGATGTTACACGAGTTTGATGTTCTTGCAAACAATCATAGTGATACGTACAGTCGTTGATGTTTTGATTAAAATGTATTTTTGATCCAGAGGTAAGCCCAGAGCAACAGGATATATACAAGACCGAAAGGTCTAATGCTATTTATTAGAATTTTAGCAAAAAAGTCACTGGCCCATCATTGCATAAATGAACTTGCATGTCGGCACCAAAACATCCACTTTGTATATGAGGATATAACTGAGCCGCCCGTGTCAAGAGATTGTCAAATAATTGGCGACCCAGTTCAGGTGGTGCTGCATTTGAAAAACTGGGACGCAAGCCTTTTTGGGTTTCGGCCATTAAAGTAAATTGAGGTACTAATAATAAACCACCTTGAACATCTTTAAGGCTTAAATTCATTTTACCTTGGCTGTCGCTAAAAATACGATAATTGATGCACTTCTCTAACATTTTATTGATGTTATGGTCTGTATCATCGGGTTCAAATCCACAGAGTACCAAAAGCCCCTGATCTATTTTTCCAACTGTTTCGCCATCAATATCTACACGGGCATGTGCTACTCTTTGGATTACAATCAACATGCATCAAGTCCTTGTTTGGAAATTTCTTTACTTGCATAAATTAGAGCGTCAATGATACCTGATTCTCTATCTGAATGACCTGCATCTCGAACTATTCTTAAATTGGATGCCGATATTGCTTGATGCAATTCAAATGCACCAGCCAGGGGCGAAATTAAGTCAAAGCGACCATGTACGATGTATGTTGGGATATGTCGTATTTTATGAACATTGTTCATTACCTGATTTTCTTCAATGAAAAAGTGATTATTGATGTAATGAGATTCTAGAGTTGCAAGAGCCAGAGCAAAATGAGGATCGCTGAATTGATCAATGACATATAAATGAGGATGTAAACTGCTGCAACGAGCTTCCCACAATGCCCATGATTTTGCCGCACTCATGCGCGCGAGTTCATTGGGTCCTTGCAAGCAATTGGCATAATATTGGGGTATTTTATCCAGCATGGTTTCAGGGACACTGCTAATAAATTCTTGCCAGTAATCAGGATAAACCAGATTGGCACCATGCTTATAGAACCAGTCAAAATCTTGCTGTCTTCCCAAAAAAATTTGATGCAGTTGTAGTGCTTTAATCTGTTGCGGAAATTTTTGAGCGTAAAGTAAAGCAAGTAACGAACCCCATCCACCTCCAGACAATACAAATTCGGATAGTGCTAAAAAATCTCTGATGGCATCGATGTCATCTAATAACAAACTGGTCGTATTTTCACGAACTTCCAGGTGAGGGGTAGAGCGCCCACAGCCGCGTTGATCAAAAAGTATGATTCGATAATGTTGAGGATCAAAAAAACGTCTGAGGTAACCATCTCCGGAAGAAGCACCAGGGCCTGGATGTAACACAATAACAGGCAATCCATCAGGATTTCCTGTTTCTTCAATATAAAGTGTATGCAGTGCACTGACTTTTAATTCATGTTGCGCATAAGGTTTAATTGATGGATAGAGTGAGTGCATTTTAGTCCTTTAGGAATTTTTGTTTTGCCATATTGTAATATTTTGCGCTGGGAATCGTTTGAAAGCAATATGTATACGCGTTAGCGTAAAAAAACAAGATTATAATTATAATTAGTATAGCTTCTATTTTCTTTCCCTTGCCGGATAGTAGGATCTATTAATAGAATACACCATCGATTTTTTCCTGGAATTTATTTATGACTCTTGCTGCAATTCTTAAAGGACTGAATGAGCGACAACGCGAAGCAGTTACTTCACCGCTTGGTAATACGCTGGTCCTTGCTGGGGCAGGCAGTGGTAAAACGAAAGTTTTGGTTAGTCGCATTGCATGGCTTATTGAGGAGGAGCATCTTTCACCGCATGGAATTTTGGCCGTAACGTTTACTAATAAAGCCGCTGGCGAAATGAGAGCGCGCCTAAATAATATGTTGAGTACCCCTGTATTGGGATTATGGGTAGGTACCTTTCATGGGTTGTGCCATCGCTTGCTCCGTCGACATTATCAAGAAGCACATTTGCCCGAGCTGTTTCATATTTTAGATTCCGAAGATCAAGCGCGCCTGATTAAACGCGTGATTGCCTCATTAAATCTTGATTCAGAACAATGGCCAGTGAAACAGGCTCAGTCGTTCATTAATGGGCGCAAAGATGAAGGACTACGACCCCAGCACGTCCATACTTTGTCTTATGGGCCTGGTAAAACGTTACTCAATATTTATAATGCATATGAACAAGCCTGCCAGACCGCGGGAGTAATCGATTTTGCGGAATTGTTATTGCGGACCCATGAGTTATTACGTGATAATCCGGAAATTCTTAATCATTACCGTCAACGTTTTCAAGCCATATTGGTGGATGAGTTCCAGGATACTAATACGATTCAATATGCATGGATACGCCTTCTTGCTGGTGAACATACTGCTGTTTTGGCGGTCGGAGATGATGACCAATCGATTTATGGTTGGCGAGGAGCTAAAGTCGAGAATATTCAGCAATTTTCTCAAGATTTTAAAAACACACAAATTATTCGTTTGGAGCAAAATTATCGTTCAACAGCAACAATACTCGATGCTGCCAATGCTTTAATTACACATAATAATTCACGGATGGGAAAAGACTTATGGACGAATGGCGCAACTGGAGAAAAAATTATAATCTACAGTGCCTTTAATGAGCTGGAAGAAGCACGCTTTGTCTGTGAACGTATTATGATGGAAATTAATCAAGGCGTAAGTGCTGATGAAATTGCTATTTTATATCGTTCGAATGCTCAATCCAGGGTTTTAGAGGAAGCATTATTACGTGCTGGAATTGCTTATCGTATTTATGGTGGATTACGTTTCTTTGATCGAGCAGAAGTGAAAGATGCTTTAGCTTATTTGCGTTTATTGGTGAACCCGGATGATGATAATGCGTTTGAGCGTATCGTTAATTTTCCAACTCGGGGAATTGGTGAAAAAACGCTAGATGATTTGCGTCATTACGCCAAATCGGAACAATGTTCTTTATGGCATGCTGCTAAAACATTATTGCAATCAGGTGAAATGGCTCAACGGGCAGGATCTTCATTGGCAAAATTCATTCAATTAATTGAACAATTGCAACAAGATACCGCAGCAATGGAATTGGACGAACAGTTATCTATAGTAATTCAGCAGAGTGGATTGTATGCTCATTTTAGTAAAATCAAAGGGGACAAATCGGAGTCTCGTCTAGATAACTTACAAGAATTAATCAATGCGGCAAAGCAATTTCGTTATGAGCAAGAAGAGGAGGAAGAAATTCCTCTGGTGAATGCATTCCTGGCACATGCTTCTTTGGAGGCCGGAGAGATGCAAGCTGAAGAACACGAGCGTTACGTCCATTTGATGACCTTACATGCTGCTAAAGGCCTTGAATTTCCCATCGTATTTTTAGTAGGAATGGAAGAGGGGGTGTTCCCAGGGAAACAGTCTTTGGATGAGCCAGGACGTTTGGAGGAAGAGCGTCGGCTATGTTATGTGGGGATGACGCGTGCCATGCGCAAACTGATTATGTCATATGCTGAAATACGAAGACAATATGGGCGAGAAGAGTATCATCGGCCTTCACGATTTTTAAGGGAATTACCCCAAGAATTAATTGATGAGATTCGTATTAAAGCGAAATTTCAAGCCCCCGTTATTACGCGAAATAAACCTTCTGTGGTGCCAGAAACCTCAGGGTTGTCTTTGGGACAAAGTGTGACTCATGCAAAATTTGGTCAAGGTATCGTATTAGCAGTTGAGGGTAGTGGGGCACATACTCGTGTCCAGGTGAAGTTTAGTGAGCACGGTGTTAAATGGCTTGTTTTAGCTTATGCTAATTTAGCTGTAGCGATGTGATTAATTCTAAAATTCCTGGGTTCCGCAGAGTGTACCCAGGCTACAATAAATCTTATGATTTGGGTCACAAAAATTAATGCTAACTAAGGGTACTTGATTGCGCTCAAATGAACTGATTTTATGGCACCGAAATGCAGTGTGTGCGAAGCATGTAAGTATCGGAGTGCATAAAATCAGTTCATTTGAGCTCGAGATAGTAGAATTGTAAACGGGCCCTATTGAATTTTCCTCAAGCGGATGCTAGGGTGCCGGTTGGAAAGTTGTTGGTATTATGTAAACTATTAAATAAGGGGAACTGTGTGAAATTTACAAATTTATTAACAGTAGGAGCGCTGACAGCATCTTTAGTATCACCTGCAGTTATGGCAGCAGATACCAATAATACAACTCCTATGTCTGATACACAAAAAAAGGAAATTGAAAAAGTAGTGCATGACTATTTAGTAACTAATCCAGAAGTACTTTTGGAAGCTTCTCAAGCGTTACAACAAAAACAACAGCAAAATATGCAACAACAAGCTCAATCTGCAATTAAAGAAAATACTGAGCAATTGTTTCAAGGTAAGACTACAGTTGTAGGTAATCCAAAAGGTAATGTAACCATAGTAGAATTTTTTGACTACCAATGTATTCATTGCAAAAAAATGTCACCAATCATTGATAGTTTGGTTAAAAAAGACAGTGACTTGCGAGTTATTTATAAAGAATTCCCAATTTTTGGTAAGAGCTCTGAATTAGCTTCTAGAGCTGCTTTAGCTGCTGGTATGCAAGGTAAATATCAAGCAATGCATAATGCATTGATTTCTATTGATAAGCGTTTAAACGATCAAATCGTTATGGCTACTGCTAAGTCTTTAGGTTTGGATATGAAGAAATTAAAGACTGATATGCAAAGTAAAGAAGTTACTGCAGCTTTGGATGCAAACCGTGAATTAGCAGAAAAGCTACACTTGATGGGAACTCCTGCATTTATCATTGCTTCAACTCCAAATGGTCAATTTAAACCAGGTTCTGAACCCTCATTTATACCTGGTGCTGCCAGTGAAGAGTCGCTGCAAGAGTTAATTAAGAAAGCAGCAGGTAATTCGTAAATAATTGCAGTTAAATACAAAAATAGCCTGGGTGAAGCAAAGCGGAGCCCGGGTTTTGCAGGGTACAAATTTCCAGGGTTCCGCTTCGCTTCACCCAGGCTACATTGAGATTTTCATGACAAAACCATCTACATTTCAGGATATTATTCTTACTTTGCAGCAATATTGGGCTGCTCAGGGATGTGTTATATTGCAACCTTTTGATATGGAAGTTGGCGCAGGAACTTTTCATCCAGCAACTTTTTTACGAGCAATAGGCCCTGAGCCTTGGTCAGCTGCTTATGTACAGCCCTCTCGAAGACCTACTGATGGTCGTTATGGAGATAACCCGAATCGAGTGCAACATTATTACCAATTTCAAGTGGTACTCAAGCCTTCTCCTTTAGATATACAAGATAAATATCTGGATTCATTGCGTGCCCTGGGAGTTGATCCTTTGGCAGATGACATTCGGTTTGTTGAAGACAACTGGGAATCACCTACTTTAGGTGCCTGGGGTCTGGGTTGGGAAGTTTGGCAAAATGGTATGGAAGTATCCCAATTTACCTATTTTCAACAAGCAGGTGGTTTGGCGTGTAAACCTGTAACTGGCGAGTTGACTTATGGTTTGGAGCGTTTGGCTATGTATATATTAGGGGTGGACAACTTATTTGATCTACCTTGGAGTAATACACCGAATGGCACTATAACTTATGGTAATGTGTTCCATCAAAATGAAGTGGAGATGTCTGCTTATAATTTTGAACATGCTAATGTAGAAGAGTTATTTAAACAGTTTGATTATTATGAAAGTGAAGCGCAAAAGTTAATTGAGTTACAATTACCGCTTCCTGCTTATGAAATGGTAATTAAAGCATCGCATTCATTTAACTTACTCGATGCACGTAAAGCAATATCTGTTACTGAAAGGCAGCGTTATATCTTACGCGTAAGACATTTATCAAGGGCAGTAGCGCAAGCTTATTATCAGGCACGCGAAGCTTTGGGCTTTCCTATGCTTAACCAAAAGGTGTGTGATGGTCAATGATTTTATTTTTGAATTAGGTTGTGAAGAGTTACCTTCTGGTTCGGTTTGGCCTCTGGCTGATGAATTTGCTAATCAGTTATTGGCTTCATTGGATAAGGCACAATTGAGTTATGGAGAAGTAAAGCGTTTTGCAACACCAAGACGTATCGCGATTGCTATCTTTGATTTGCAAGAAGAACAAAAAAGCCAAAACGTGACACGTCGAGGTCCTGCTGTAGCGGCTGCTTATGACAAGGAAGGAAAACCTACACAGGCCTTATTAGGTTTTGCCAAATCATGTGGAGTAGAAGTAGAGCAACTGTCTCAAGTTCAAACAGAAAAAGGGGATTGGATTGTTTTTGAAACACAAAGTCAGGGTAATAAAAGCAAAGATTTGCTACCTGTCTTGATTAATCAGTCTCTGGCTGCTTTGCCAATTGCTAAACCCATGCGTTGGGGAGCAGGGGATGAAGAATTTGCACGACCTGTTCACTGGGCAGTGATGCTTTATGGGGATAAAGTTATAGAGCATACTATTTTAGGAATTAAAAGTGGCCGCGACAGTAGGGGACATCGTTTTCATCATCCACAACACATTGCAATTAACTCTGCACAAAGTTATGAATCGCAAATGAATGAAGCATTTGTTGTTGCTGATTTTTCTGCTAGAAAGCACATGATTAAAAAGCAAGTAGAGGAGTTAGCCGCATCCATTAAGGCTACAGCGATTATGCCTGAAGATTTGCTTGATGAAGTAACCTCAATTGTTGAGTGGCCTCAGGCTCTGATGGCGAATTTTGAAAAAGATTTTCTAGAGGTTCCTGCTGAATCATTAATTGCTTCAATGCAATCACATCAAAAATGTTTTGCTCTAAAGGATAAGCAAGGGAAGTTACTGCCTCATTTTATTACGGTTTCAAACATTGCTAGCACCAATCCTCAACAAGTTATTTTAGGAAATGAAAAAGTAATGCGAGCGCGTTTAAGTGATGCTGCATTCTTTTTTAGACAAGATAAAAAATTGCCTTTAAGTCAGCGTATACCGGGCACAGAACAGGTTGTTTTCCAAGCAAAATTAGGTAGTTTAAAGGATAAAGCATTACGAATTGAAGCCATGATGGCGTATTTAAGTTCTGCGTTACATTTAAGTTTACATCAGGCACAACGTGCAGCACAGTTGAGCAAATGCGATTTGCTAACCGGAATGGTGGGGGAGTTTCCTGAGCTGCAGGGATTAATGGGATATTATTACGCACTAAACGATGGCGAAGATCAAAGTGTTGCTCAAGCTTTAAATGAACAATATATGCCTCGTTTCGCTGCAGACAGTTTACCTGAATCTGATTTGGGTTTGACTCTTTCACTAGCAGATAGAATCGATACTTTAGTTGGTATTTTTGCCATAGGCCAAAAACCTTCAGGAGTAAAAGATCCATTTAAATTGCGCCGTCATGCCCTAGCTGTTGTCCGATTACTCATTGCAACATCAGCACAACTCAACTTAAGTACCCTGATTGAGCAAGCAATAATTCATTATGAAGCTCAAATAACTGTTGAACCTAATTTATCGGATGAGTTGAAATCTTTTATTTTGGATCGGTTACAATCCTTTTATCAAGGCCAAGGATTAAGTGTTGATTTAGTGAACGCCGTGCGAGCTCGTCAGGATGATTGGTTGTATGATCTAGATAAGCGTTTAAGTGCTTTGCAATTATTTGTAAAATTACCGGAAGCTGCTTCTCTTTCTGCTGCCTGCAAGCGCGTGAACAATTTACTTTCACAGGCAGGAAGACAAACTTTATCGCCAGTGAATGAGCAACTTTTCACTGAGGAGCCGGAGAAGTTTTTATATATACACATTAATCAGATTGAACGAGCAGTAGAGACTTTATACCGTTCTGCCGACTATGGCCCATTATTGAAGTTACTTGCCAGTCTTAAAGAACCGGTTGATCTGTTTTTTGATAAAGTCATGGTAATGGTTGAGGATCAGGCAATAAAAGCCAACCGTTTAGCGCTTTTAGCACGTTTGCAGGATTTATTGCAGGGTGTTGCTGATATTTCATTGTTGCAGATTGGGTAAAACATTATCTTGGATGTGAGCTCTGGACCACTGCCATTATAAGAAAAAATTGTCATTCCTACCTTCGCGGGAATGACAAAAATTCTTAACTTAATGGCAGAGAGGCAATCCCCAGATGCAATTGAAATAATTCTTACGGTTATTAAATATGATCAATATTTCTGTAGTAGGTTATGAACATGAAAACCTGCACGACAAGGCAAAGGCACTCGCAGAGGAATTAAGTTTTGGATTAGACAAAAACGCTAGTCTTTGTCTTTTTGTTACTGAAGATAAACTGACATTAAAGATCCCTGGATTTTCCCCAATTTTTGCTGAATTCAGCGCCGCATTTTGGAGTAAAAGAAAGTCTGAGGGAAAGAAACAAGGATTAGTCCGTGCCTGTAAACCATCTTCTGGACTTAAAATTATTGATGCAACGGCAGGTTGGGGGCGTGACTCTGCCATTTTAGCCAGCTTTGGCGCGGAAGTATTGATGCTCGAACGTCATCCTGTAATGGCTTCCTTATTATCAGATGCTTTATTACGCCGAACTGAGTCGGACCGACAAGAACTGAATTTGATGTTTCATGCTGGCGATGGTTACTCCTATTTAAGTTCATTAACGACCGACGATTATCCTGACATTATTTATATTGACCCAATGCATCCTGAACGGAGTAAATCCGCATTGGTAAAAAAAGAAATGCAAGCGTTACAACAAATAATCGGCGCAGATGAGGATGCACTGGAATTAATTCAATTGGCGATAACTCGTACGAAACAAAAGGTCGTTGTAAAATGGCCACAAAAAGCAAAACCATTATTACCAGCAAATGCCGCAGTAGAGGGAAAAACAGTTCGGTTTGATATCTATTTTTCTAATTTAAGATAAATTAGTAATGGTAGCCTGGGTGAATTGAAACAAAACACGAAGAATTAGATAAGCATCCCGGGTTTAGCCTTCATTTCACGTTAGGCTACACTACGAATCTAACCGAACTCTGCAAGTTCATCGCGGAGGCGCTTTTCTTCAAACAAATCCTCTATTCGTCTTCTTCGTTCCAATTTGGTCGAAGGACTTGTTTCTGGAGTTATGATCGTTTCGATACTAACTTCTTCTATGTCGTTTACTTCTTCCTCAAATTCACTAGTATTCATAGCCATCTCCTTAGCTTAACCCATAGTGAACTTAATAAAATAACAGAAAAGGTATTGAAGGAACAGTGGAATTTTTTGAGCATCATCTTGCGAACACGGCAAAGACGTGTACCTGGTCTGATCAGTACAGAAAATCTGAAAGACCAGGTCAGTTCTTAATTAAGGGTTATTAAGAATTGTTTTAATTTCTACTTCTTGTTGTTGTTCTAACTCTTTATCAATTGCGTTTTTGCCTTTATCTGTCCTTATTTTATTTCTGCCCTCATCTAATTCAGAGCGAAATTTTTTGGAAGTTTCTTCGGGCACAGTTTCCTTAGGGGCATTTTGGAGTAACTTTGCAAGTTTATCACGTCGTTCTTTCGCATGCTCATGAAGTACTTTCAATTCACTGGGGGTAAAGAGTGTTGTGGGATCAATCTCTTTCCCTTCTCTATCTTTAAGTACAATACCTTTTACAGCTTTGTCGCCTTTTGACTCTTCTCCAGGTAGTGGCCCTGGCGCAAAACCACTTTCAAGCGCGGCTTCATAGGCTTGTCTGGCTCTTTGTTTTTGAGTTTTCGGATCATCAAAGTTAATGGTTAAGGTGATTGCGTCAAATCCTGAGGCTCGTACAGCCTGAGCCATAGTTAACATATCTACCTTAGGATTCTCTTGGCGGCTTAAATAGTAAAAAGGAGAAAGTATACGGGCTGGCATCTCCACACTCCAAATACCAGGCTCATTTTCTTTTCCCTTAGTGTGTTTTATCTTCGCTCCTGATAAGGAAATGATAAACTCTAAGTCTTCTGGATTTATGGTAGATATTGTTTTTTCTTTAACATCGATTGTACCAGTTGTTAACTCCTCTGGCCGAGTTAAATTACGTCGTTCACGATTTTTTTCCCTTGCTTGCTCCATTTCCAGCAGCATTTTGTCTTTATCTTTTTGGCTAAGTTGATTGGCCCAACTTTCTAGTTGGCCAGAAAAGAGGATCTGCTTTTTTTCAAGAGCGGATGCTTTGTCGAGTGTTGTAAGGTTTTCTTGAGTCACCTTATTAAAGGCGCCGAGTTGTTCTGAATGTTTTTTTTCTAATTCGGCTATTAACTCCTTTTTTACTTTTTCTGCTTCATCAGGGTCTTTACCTAAAGCGTTTTTGAAATCAGTCATGAATGCAGAGTTCTCAAAAGTTTCTTTAAGTCGCTTCACTTCCATTTTCTGTTGGGCTATTATTGCATTTTTTGCATCCTGGTTAATTTTTTCAAGTTCTCCTCGAAGCAATTCGATTGAATATCCAGGAACTTGACTGACTCGCTTTTTAAAGGCTTCAATTGATTCTTGATACTTCTCTTGAGCAGGTGCATAAAATTTTTCGGGAGTAAATACCTCATTGAGCTTATTTCTAACTGTATCTTTCGCAGTAGAGTCGCTGCCCTTAAGTGCTTTCTCAAGAGTGTCGCCTTCTTCTGGGCCTATTTGTATTTTAAAGCCTTTATGATCTTTGATTCGCTTATTGGTATACTCTTCAAAGGCCTGTAAACCAAAAGTAAGATCTTGAGTTAATGTAATATCATCACGATACTGTTGATAAATTTCTTCTAGTTTTCCAGGTGCGAATTGACGTTTCCTATATTGAGAGTTAAGCAAATTAAAAAACGCTTGTCTGTGTGAAGGCATAGATTGTACCTCAAGAGCTTTAGTTCTTATAAAGTATAACACTTTTTCATTAAGATAGAATTAAGATCTGAGTAGCGTTTTGATTGGAAAATCAAGAAAAAATCTAAAAGTCCTAATTTGGTGTCGCGCAGTGAAATCCGGGGTTCTGTCCAGTTATTTTATTCAGACCACGGGTTTCATTGCGCGCACCCAGGTTACTCTACCAAGCTGGAATAGCTGAGTCTCCAAATAAAGTTTTAGCTTTTTCTTTGACTTCCTCGGAGTTTAACGCTTTAACAAAGAGTTCCAATTGTTCTTTTTTGGGAGAGCCACTGCGAATAACAATAATATTGGCATAGGGTGAATCTTTGTCCTCACTAAATAGAGCATCGTGAGAAGGATTCAATCCTGCAGGTAAGGCAAAAGTAGTATTGATAACTGCTGCATCCACATCGGGTAAGACTCTGGGTAATTGTGCTGCATCCATTTCTTTGAACTGCAGATTGTGTGGATTTGTTGCAATATCTTTTAAGCCAGCATTTTGAGTCGTTTTCAATGTAATTAATTTTGCTTTTTCCAATAGTTGCAGGGCACGCATTTCATTGCTGGGATCATTGGGTAGGGCAATCATCGCTTTTTCTGGTAACTGGTTTAATGCATTGTACTTTTTCGAATATATTCCCATGGGATAAACAAACGTTCTGCCTATCGCTTCCAGGGTATAGCCATGAGCTTTAACCGCTGCATTAAGATAGGGCAAATGTTGGTAGACATTCGCATCCAGGCTTCCATCCTGTAATGCTTCATTAGGTAAATTGTAATCATTGAATGTTACAATTTTTATGTTTAAGCCATACTTATTTTTTGCTACTTCTTGTGCTGTTTCAACCAGTTCTGTTTCGGGTCCCGCAATGGTTCCTATTACCAGAGTATTCGGTGAAGGCTTGTTGCATGCAACAAGGCTGAATAATAAAACGCAATAAGCTAAAATCCGCATTTAAAACTCCAAAAAAGTGATTCAGATCAATTATGTAAAAAACGTTTTGCCAGATAATCTCCGACCATTTGGGTTAGTTGTACCATCACAATTAAAATGATTACTGTAGCGATCATGACTCCAGCATCAAAGCGTTGATAACCGTAGTTAATGGCCAATGTACCCAAACCACCGGCACCAACGGTTCCTGCCATTGCTGAATAATTAACTAAAGTAATGGCTGTCACCGTAATGGCATGAATTAATGCTGGTTTGGCCTCTGGCAACAAGATATGCAAAATAATCTGTCTGGTGTTTGCGCCCATTGCATAACCGGTTTCAATAAGCCCTGAAGGTAAACTACGATAAACATTATCTACCAGTCTGGCAAAGAAGGGGATTGCACCAAGAGTAAGAGGCACTATTGCAGCATTGATTCCGATCGAAGTACCGACTATGAGCCGAGTGAATGGAATGATCGCTACCAATAAAATAATAAAAGGTATGGAACGTGCCATGTTAATCAGACCTGATAATGCTTTATGCACCTTCGGCATGGGCTTAATGTGGCCGGAGGAGTAGAGCCAGGTTCCTAGGGGTAAGCCGAGTAGTACAGCAAATAAGGTACTGACTGATACCATATATAATGTTTCAGTTGTTGCAATGAATAAATCATATGCCATTGGGAAGGACATAACCTAAAACCTCCACAGTTAATTTGGCTTGTTCACAGCGTTCAATGAATGCTTCGAGTAAAAATTGATGTGCAGTTAAT
This sequence comes from Legionella qingyii, assembly GCF_003184185.1. The sequence goes on from NZ_QHJG01000003.1 coordinate 122,604, forward strand.
TCAACAACTAAAACACCACAGGTTACTGTATCGTAACGGTCTATATTGGCGAGTAAGATGTTAATATCCAGATTTAACTCACGACTTGTTCGACTAATAAATGGTACTGTTGCTTCTTCCCCCTGAAAAAACAGACGCAGTAACGGTTTGTCGGTCACATAGTCAGCAAGTCTTTTGGTGAGGCAATCAGGCAATTGTGGACTCAACTGAGCATAGAGCATGCTTCGCGCCAGGCTGTCTTTTTTATTAAATACATTCGCCAGCGCAGTAGTTTCAGCCAGTTCGCCATCGACCATCACTGCGAGTCGGTTGCAAATACGTTTTACTACATCCATTTCATGGGTAATAAGCACTATAGTGATGCCATAAAGTGCATTAATTTTTTTAAGTAAAGCTAAAATTGAGTCTGTTGTTTCTGGATCCAATGCTGAGGTTGCTTCATCGCAAAGCAGAATTTTAGGTGAGCAACTTAAGGCACGGGCTATAGCAACTCGTTGCTTTTGACCTCCACTCAGCTGGGCTGGATAGGCCAGTTTTTTATCGGTTAACTCGACAATGGGGAGTAAGTCTTCAATTTTATTACGAATGGATTCTTCATCTATCCCCTGAATGCGCATAGGAAGCGCAATATTGTCGTAGACATTTTTTGAGTTGAGTAAATTGAATTGCTGAAAAATCATTGCCATTTTGTGGCGAGCTAGAGCTAAACTCTTTCTTGAAAGACTTGTCAAATCTTGGCCATCAAGGATGACATGGCCTTCATCGGGCCGTTCTAGAAGATTAATACATCTTAATAAGGTTGATTTTCCTGCACCACTTTTTCCAATGATTCCGAAAATTTCACCTTCTTGGATAAATAGATTAATGTCACGTAGGACAGGTTTACCCGAAAAGGATTTGGTTAATCCACTTAATTCAATCATTATTATAACCTGAGATTATGCTGCGGGCGGGAGACTTAGAGGAATGCAATCATATCCGCTTTAGCCGTATTTTCAAAAAAGAACCCTTTTTTGAGCGTCCGCAAGCTGAATTTCAAATCGACGCCATTTCAATATTATACACAAATTGTGAGCATAAACAACGTAGAGTTCCTGATTTTAATGGTACTTTGAGGTAAATCGGAATAAACGATTGACTTGGTGATTAAAGTAGCTTGGGGGCCGCGCAGCAAATCTCGGGATCCATAGTCAACCATCCCCGGGGTTTGCTGCGCGACCCAAACTACAAAGCATCCACTCTATTTTTTATTTTTGTAGTTCTTCACGATCTTTAAAATAATCTAGCGCTTGGGGATTTGCCAGAGATTGTAAATTATTCACAGGTAAGCCATGAACAACTTGTCGGACAGCTAGTTCGACTATCTTGCCACTGATTGTGCGAGGGATATCTGCTACTTGCACTATTTTTGCTGGCACGTGTCTTGGTGAGGCATTATGACGAATCGTTAAACGTATTTTATTCATTAATTCTTCTGTAAGTTCCAAGTTGTCACGTAATTTAACAAATAAAACAACACGCACATCATCTTGCCAATCTTGGCCAATCACTATGCTATCAACCACTTCATCTATTTTTTCTACTTGGCGGTAAATTTCAGCAGTACCAATACGTACTCCTCCTGGATTTAAAACAGCATCGGATCGTCCATAAATAATCAATCCATTATGGGCTGTAATTTCAGCAAAATCACCATGGGCCCAAACTCCAGGAAAACGCTCATAATAAGCACGCTGATAAGCCGTTCTATCAGGATCATTCCAAAAACCTACAGGCATGGATGGAAAGGGGGCGGTACAGACTAATTCCCCTCGTTCTTCACGAACGGACTGCCCCTGCTCATTAAAAACTTCAACCGCCATACCTAGACCCAAACATTGTAATTCGCCTCTGTAGATTGGGAGGATTGGATTACCTAAGGCAAAACAGGAAATGATATCTGTGCCACCTGAAATAGAACAAAGCTGGACATCATTTTTAATTTGCTCATAAACGTAATCATAGTTTTTGGGTAGAAGCGGTGAACCTGTTGAGAGAATGCAGCGCAAATGACTTAAATCAAATTCATCTTTAGGTTTAACTCCTGATTTTTCTACTGAAGAAATGAATTTGGCACTGGTACCAAAAACAGTCACTTGCTCTTCAGCAATAAGTTTAAATAAACGATTATTTTCGGGGTAGGTAGGCGAGCCTTCATATAAGGTAAGCGTTGTCCCTAATGCCAGTGCAGAAACGGTCCAGTTCCACATCATCCATCCGCACGTAGTATAAAAGCATAAGTTGTCAGTAGGGCGCAAATCTGTATGCAATCCTAATTCTTTTATATGCTGCAATAAGGTTCCGCCTGCTCCGTGGATAATGCATTTAGGTTTTCCAGTAGTCCCTGATGAGAACATAATGTAGACAGGATGCTCAAAGGGTAAAGCAACAAATTCACAATGACTTGCAGGACGAAGAAAGTCATTCCAATATTGTGCTTTGGGAAATGCAGAACTATCTATGGGTTCTTTTATATTAGGGCAAATGACGATTTGCTTGAGCGAGGGAATGGCATCGTTAAGTTGTTTGATTTTTTCCATCCCACTATGTTTCTTGCCTTGATATTGATGTCCATCACAGATAAACAATATCTTGGGATCAATTTGGCCCAGTCGATCAATTGCAGCTTGTGCGCCAAAATCGGGTGAGCAAGAGGACCAGATTGCTCCTAATGAGGTAGTAGCGAGCATGGCAATAATTGTTTGCGAAGTATTTGGCATTAAAGCAGCTACTCTATCACCAGCTGTAACTCCAACAGCTTTTAAACCTGCTGCGCATTGTGCAACAAGTGCATATAATTGCTCATAGCTAATTACTTGTTTGTCGTTATCTTCATTAATACTAATTAAGGCTGGATGTTTGTCTTTGCGCGATAACAGTTGTTCAGCAAAATTAAATTGCGCGCCCGCGAACCAATGTGAATTTATCATTTGATCATTCTTAGAGTGATTCAAGATTTGATAGGGTTCTGTATCAAACTGTACATGAAAAAAATCACAAAGTGTTGGCCAAAAAGAGTCTGGATGTTTGGTGGACCAGGTATGCATATCTTGATAATTTTCAAAAATCTGGGCGTTTTTTTTGGCAGCGAACTCCATAAATTGCCACATCCTACTGTCTTTAGGGTGTTTGGGCTTCCATACGGTTTCATTCATGTTTCATTCTCTCTTATTTATTGAAACGATTGTACGTTAATTCTCATACTTCATATCAGCTATGGTCAATGTAATTTAGATAGTCTAAGAGAAGTGGTTGTAATTTGGATAATGTGCTAAGTACAGGGATTTGCCAACATTGCATTTGCGACTTTTGATTGATTTTTACGTCCTAATATCTTGCAGATCATGTCGCCAGCCGCCACAATCTTAAATATATCTACCCCAGTATTTATCCCTAGACCGTGCATTAAGTATAAAACGTCTTCAGTGGCAACATTTCCGCTGGCTCCACGCGCATAAGGACAACCACCAAGTCCTGCAACTGAACTATCAAAGCGGTGGACCCCATGCTGTAAGGAAGTATAAATATTAGCTATGGCCTGGCCATAAGTGTCATGAAAATGCATCGCTAATTGATGCAGCGGCAACAGTTTTAGCACGTGTTCGAGCAAGAGATGGGTTTGATGTGGCGTTCCAACACCAATCGTATCGCCTAATGAGATTTCATCGACACCTAAGTCTAATAACCTTTTTGTTACCTCAACTACTTTTTCGGGAGCCACACTTCCTTCATAAGGACAACCAAGGACACAGGAAATATAGCCTCGTACTCTGATATGGCTCTCTTTGGCTAAAGCGAGGACAGGTTTAAAACGAGAAATGCTTTCCTCAATTGAACAATTAATATTTCGGTGGTTAAATTGTTCGCTTGCTGCGGTAAATACAGCAATTTCTGTAACACCTGCTTCTAATGCTTTGAGCATACCCTGTTCATTAGGAACCAGCGCAGAATAATGAATGGATGGTGCTTTGTCTATAGCCCGAAATACTTCATTATGGTCTGCCAACTGTGGAATTGCTTTTGCAGATACAAAACTGGTTACTTCGATATATTGCAGGCCAGATTCACTTAACAAATTGATTAATTCAATTTTGTGTTTGCTCGACACAAAAGAAGACTCATTTTGCAAGCCATCGCGAGGGCCTACTTCTATAATGGTTACATTTTGTGGATAGTCCATAATTATCTCTTTTAATATTCCCAAGGCAGTAGTACGTGCTGGCGGAGAGCTGTAATTACATGCGAACATTGGTGATTTTGGCTTCAGCCCGTTTGATACTAGTAACCACCTAACTTAAGAATCTGCTTCACTTAATGACAGTAATTCCTCTCCTTCATTTACCTGCGCTCCTACAGCATAGAATATATCCAATAAAATGCCATCAGTCGGGGCATGAATGGTATGTTCCATTTTCATTGCTTCTAATACAATTAAACGCTCACCTGCTTTCACTTTTTCACCAATATTTTTTAAAACTGCGACCACAGTAGCTGGCATTGGTGCTGTAAGTTGCCCTTTATGAACAGTGGTTTGTGTGTCAAGTGTCTCCCAATTAAACCGTTCAATAGTAATTTGCCCTTGGCTCGTATACAAGGTTAGAGATTGCTTTTTATTTTCAATTGTAGCGTGATAATTTTGTATCTTGGTTTCAATACGAAGTTTATTGCCAACTAAATGAGCATGGATCAAATGTTCTTGTGTTTTAAATTGCACCTTAAAATGATTTTTATTGATTGGAGTGATAAATGCTTTAATCACCTCATCCTTATCTTTATAGCGCCATATCCAATGACTTGATATTTGAGATTGCCAGGAAAATGTTTCTAGTAATAATGGATCTTGAAAAGAATTCACATTGTGCAAATAATCAAAACTTACAGCCATGAGTAGGGCGATTTCACTATCTGGACTTGGGAGTTTAATTTCTTCTTTGCTTAAAAAATCAGTACTGAGTTCCGCGCGTCTGAATTTTGAGTGTTGGCAAATAGCTTGTAAAAACGGAATATTCGTTTTTACTCCACCAATAAAATACTGGGATAAGGCATGTTCCAATCTGGATAGTGCCTGATCACGATTTGCTCCCCACACAATAAGCTTGGCAATCATTGGGTCATAGTACATGGTAATTTGTGATGAACGTTCTACCCCCGTATCAATGCGTATGCCATCCCCTGAGGATTCTTGCAGAAAGTGGATTTGTCCTATTGATGGAATAAAATCGTGATGAGGATCCTCGGCATATATGCGACATTCTATTGCATGACCCTGTGCTTGAATTTTATCTTGTGGCAAAGGTAACGCTTCATTAGCCGCAATTTTCAATTGCCAGGCAACTAAGTCAAGCCCGGTAATCATTTCAGTTACTGGGTGTTCCACCTGTAATCGAGTATTCATTTCCATAAAATAGAATTGTTCTGAGCCATCTACTAAAAATTCAACAGTTCCTGCGCCGCTGTATTTGATAGACCGTGCTACTTCGCAAGCCGCTTCGGCGAGTTTTTGTCTCAATGAAGCAGATAAATTAGGCGCCGGAGCTTCTTCAATAATTTTTTGGTGCCGACGTTGAATGGAACAATCACGCTCAAATAAATGAACTACATTGCCATGATTGTCGGCCATGATTTGTAATTCAACATGTCGAGGATGGAGTACCAATTTTTCTATAATCATGGTGTCATCAGCAAAACTCGCCATGGATTCACGTTTTGCTCCAGCTAAGGCAGCACTAAATTCTGATTCATGGTGAACTGCGCGCATTCCTTTACCGCCACCACCATTGGCTGCTTTAATTAAGACAGGAAACCCTATTTTTTTTGCTTCAGCCAGTAATTTGTCTTCTGCCTGTTCACTGCCATGATAGCCCGGGGTTAAAGGGACTTTAGTTCGTTCCAGCAATTGTTTGGCTAATTGTTTTGATGCCATTGCCTCCATTGCTTTTACAGAAGGGCCTATAAAAATAATACCCGCTTCGTTACATGCTTTAGCAAACTCGGGGTTTTCAGATAAGAATCCATATCCAGGATGAATGGCTTGTGCCCCACATTCCTTGGCGACATGAATAATATTAGCAATATTTAGATAGCTGTCTTTAGCAGGTGCATCACCCACAAAATATGCACTGTCAGCACTGCGTACATGAAGACTGTCTTTATCAACCGAGGAGTAAATAGCCACTGTGTGTATGCCCATAGAACGAGCAGTTTTGATAATTCTGCACGCAATTTCACCGCGGTTGGCAATAAGAATTTTATTAAACATTAGTGCCTCATTAATTTAACTTTTATAAGCTCGCATTCATTATCTAACGTAGTCTGAATTCTTTGCATCCAGGCTATACCAATAAACGACCAGAGACCCAAGATATCTAGCTCCAATTTGGTTTTTCTTTCTTTAAAAATGCATTAAGTCCTTGTTGTCCTTCAGTAGATACTCTTTTTTGAGCAATCAAAGAGGCAGTGTAATAGACGAGTTCCTCATTTATTGTTTTATTTGCTACATAGCTTGCCAGTTGTTTTGATGCTTTGACCGCTTCGGGCGCATTGTTGCTGATTTGTTTTGCATAATTGAGCGTGAATTCCAACAAATGTTCCTCAGCAACACAATGTTGTACTAAATGTAACGACAACGCTTTGGCTGCATCAAAAATTTCAGCACTCATGAATAAGGATTTAGCGCTACGCTCTCCAATGGCTTGAACTACATAGGGACTAATTACTGCAGGTATCAAACCCAATTTAACTTCTGAAAAACAAAAGCGCGCTGATTGAGATGCGATAGTAATATCACATGCTGCAGCAAGTCCTGCGCCACCACCAAAAGCAGAACCATGGACCATGGCTAAAGTGGGTTTGGGGCTTTTATTTAAAGTGTACATTAGATTACCAAGCACCATGGCATCTTTTAGATTTTCTTCTTCAGTATATCGTGCCATGTTTTGCATCCAGCCTAAATCAGCGCCTGCAGAAAAATGTTTTCCATTGGCTTTAAGGATAATGACTCGGACATTAGAATCGGCAATAGCCGCATTAAGCTGACGTTGCATTTCTCCTAAAAGCTGATTATCAAAAGCATTATGCTTGCTCACACGATTTAGAGTGAGTAGACACAAGTGTTCATGAATTTCGTACAACAAGTCGCTCACCTGTATGCTCCTTACATGCGAAATACGCCAAAGCGTGTTGGCTCGATTGGGATATTTAATGTTGCTGATAAACCCAGACCTAATACTTTGCGTGTATCCTGGGGGGCAATGACCCCGTCGTCCCATAATCGGGCACTGGCATAATAAGGATTTCCCTGCATCTCATATTGAGAACGTAATTGCTCCTTAAAACGTTCTTCTTCAGCTAAGGGCCAATCGCTTCCTTGTTTTGCCAATTTGTCTCGATTCACTTGTGCTAATACATTAGCGGCTTGTTCTCCACCCATAACTGAAATACGAGAGTTAGGCCAAGACCAAAGAAAATTAGGGTTATAGGCGCGTCCACACATGGCATAATTACCCGCGCCAAAACTACCGCCAACAATTACAGTAAATTTTGGAACATTGGCATTGGCAACAGCGGTTACCATTTTGGCGCCATGTTTTGCAATACCTGAGGCTTCATATTTAGAACCAACCATAAAACCGGTGATATTTTGCAGAAAAAGTAAAGGAATTTTACGTTGGCAACAAAGTTCTATAAAGTGAGTTCCTTTCAATGCGCTTTCACTAAATAAAATGCCATTATTTGCAATAATGCCTATAGGATAACCATATAAATGGGCGAAGCCACAAACCAGCGTTGTACCAAAAAGCGCTTTAAATTCATCAAACTCGGAACCATCAACAATACGTGCAATAATTTCGCGAATATCAAAAGGTTTTCGAGGATCAGTAGGTATTATACCGTTAAGTTCCTTACTGTCATAAAGTGGTTCAACCGTATCTATGCGCATTAATTGATGTGGTTTTTTGCGGTTCAAATGACTAATAGAAACTCGTGCCAGATGAAGCGCATGGCCATCATTTTCTGCATAGTGATCTGCTACGCCCGAATGCCGACAATGGACTTCTGCACCACCTAATTCTTCGGCACTGATGACTTCACCTGTTGCTGCTTTGACAAGAGGTGGGCCGCCAAGAAAAATCGTGGCCTGATTTTTCACCATGATTGATTCATCAGCCATAGCTGGTACATATGCACCACCAGCTGTACAAGATCCCATAACTACTGCGATTTGTGGAATATTTTGCGCAGACATTTGAGCCTGATTGTAAAATATTCGCCCGAAATGATCGCGATCAGGAAATACTTCATCTTGATGGGGCAAATAAGCTCCTCCTGAATCGACCAGATAAATGCAGGGCAAATGATTTGCTAGAGCGATTTCTTGGGCTCTTAAGTGTTTTTTTACTGTTAATGGATAATAAGTGCCGCCTTTTACAGTGGCATCATTGACTACAATCACACATTCAATACCTGAAACCCAGCCAATTCCTGTGATAATCCCTGCAGCGGGGACTGCATCATCATAAACTTGATACGCTGCAAGCTGGGAAAGTTCAAGAAAAGGGCTTCCTGGGTCGAGTAGTTGTTGTAATCGTTCTCTTGGTAATAATTTACCATGTTTTAAATGACGAGCTCGAGCTTTTTCGTCGCCGCCTAGAGCAATATGTTGAATTCGACTTTTTAACTCATCTACCAAGGCTTGCATGGCTGCCTGGTTTGTCTTGAATTCTTGACTGCTTGTATTAATTTGACTGATTAATTTTGCCATGCCTATCCTCATCGCACCAAAATATCGCTTAAAACGATGATTGTCCAAATAATCCAGGTTACGGCAATAAAGTGTGGCATATCCCCACCTTTTATAAGCCTATAAGCAAGTGCAGGAATGGCGGTAATTATTAGAGGCAACAGGACAAGAACGAGAATTTTTCGGATAACAAGCCCCCAGCCCGTTTGGCTGAATATAGGAGTTAATTTCAAATTAACATAGGTAAAAAATACATCAACATAGACAATAATAAGATGAGCATATTTCGCAAATAGAACTACTAAAATACTCATTAGCAGGTAGATAAGACTGTGTCGTAGCATGAACATCCTTTTTTATTAAAGATCCCCTCTCCCATAGAATGGGGTAGGGGACGTTTTGTTTTAAATTAATTCAATTGCCATTGCAGTTGCTTCACCACCACCAATACATAATGAAGCGACCCCACGTTTTTTACCCTGATGCTTTAATGCATGTATTAGAGTAACCAAAATACGCGCACCAGATGCACCGATAGGATGACCCAAGGCACAAGCTCCACCATGAATATTAACTTGTTCTGGGTTTAACTCAAGTTGTGTCATAGCAGCCATTGTTACTACCGCAAATGCTTCGTTTATTTCATAAAGATCCACATCATTTTGTTTCCATGATGCTTTATTCATCACTTTGCGAATCGCATCCACAGGAGCTGTGGTAAACCACTCAGGCGCTTGCGAATGGCTGGCATGTGCAACGATGCGAGCAATTGGTGTGATGCCGCGTTTTTCTGCTTGTCCAGCACTCATTAAAATCAGACTTGCTGCACCATCAGAAATAGAGCTTGAATTAGCTGCAGTAACGGTTCCGTCTGCTTTAAAAGCAGGTTTTAATTGGGGTATCTTGGACATTTTTGCTGCATCAGGACCTTCATCTACATTTACTGTAATATCACCTTTACGTGTATTAATAGTTACTGGAACAATCTCATCCTTAAAGGCACCACTTTCTATTGCTTGTAATGCTCTACTCATGGAGCGAGTAGCAAACTCATCTTGTTGCTCTCTGCTAAAATGAAAGTGACTGGCTGTAGCTTCTGCAAAGACGCCCATTAATTTCCCTCTGTCATAGGCATCTTCTAATCCATCGAGGAACATATGATCTTTTAACTCTCCGTGTCCTAACCGGTATCCTGAGCGTGCTTTACTCAAAAGATAAGGTGCATTACTCATGCTTTCCATACCGCTTGCAAGAACAATATTGGCAGTCCCTGCTCGAATTAAGTCATGAGCGAGCATTACGGCTTTCATTCCTGAGCCACACATTTTGTTGATTGTGGTTGCTCCTGAAGAATTAGGTAATCCAGCTTTAATTGCTGCTTGTCGTGCGGGAGCCTGACCAATCCCGGCTGATAAAACACAACCACTGATTACTTCATCTATTTCTGCTGGGCTAATTCCGGCTTGAGACAGGGCAGCCATATGTGCAATTGCGCCTAACTCTGGAGCTGAAAGAGCGGATAAATTGCCTAACATGGCTCCCATGGGTGTTCTTTTTGCCGCAACGATTACTATGTCATTCTGTTCCATTTTCATTCTTCCTTATGCTGTTTCTTTAAAAAGTTCTCGTCCAATAAGCATTCTTCTGATTTCAGAAGTACCAGCCCCTATTTCATACAATTTTGCATCACGCAGTAAACGTCCTGTAGGATACTCATTAATATATCCATTACCACCAAGAATTTGAATTGCTTGCAATGCCATTTGTGTTGCTCTTTCAGCCGTATATAAGATCACGCTTGCAGCATCTTTGCGACTGACTTTACCTTCATCACAAGCTCGGGCGATGGCATATAAATAGGCCCTTGAGGCACCCAGGTCAGTGTACATATCTGCTAATTTACCTTGGATGAATTGAAATTCACCTATGGGTTGTTCAAATTGTTTACGTTCATGTACATAAGGTAAAACAACATCCATACAGGCCTGCATAATTCCTACTGGACCTGCGGCCAAAATAGTACGCTCATAATCAAGCCCACTCATTAATACTTTAACACCTTGATTCACTTCACCCAAAACTTGTTCAGCAGGGACTTCACATTGTTCAAATACCAATTCACAGGTATTTGAGCCGCGCATTCCTAGCTTGTCGAGTTTTTGAGCGGTTTTAAAGCCGGGCATACCTTTTTCAATCAGAAAAGCAGTGATTCCTTTACTCGCAGCCTGTTTGTCTGTTTTGGCATAAACGACCAGAACATCGGCATCAGGCCCGTTGGTGATCCACATTTTGGTGCCGTTGAGAATATACTTATCGCCTGCTGGACGAGCATGTAATTGCATACTGACTACATCAGATCCTGAGTTGGATTCACTCATAGCGAGAGCGCCAACATATTCTCCACTAATGAGTTTAGGCAGATATTTTTGTTTTTGCGAATGATTACCATTTAAATTGATTTGATTGACGCATAAATTGGAGTGAGCACCGTAACTCAGGCCTATAGAGGCAGACGCCCGCGAAATTTCTTCCATTGCGATGACGTGGGCAAGATAGCCCATATTGGCACCACCATATTCTTCACTGGCAGTAATTCCCAATAATCCCATTTCACCTAGTTTTCGCCATAAATGATTGGGAAAAGCATTACTTTCGTCAATTTGAGCAGCAAGTGGAGCAATTTCAGCACGAGCAAATTGGTAGACACTGTCGCGCAACATGTCGTAAGTTTCACCGAGTTGATAGTTCGGTCCTGTGTACATAGCTGACTTCCTGTTGTTGTAACTACTAATCTGTTGCAAGTTTTAAATGACTGCTAAAACTTGGTTTATGTTAATGCAGAGTGTGTAGTCTGTTGATTTTTATAAATGTGTTAGACTATACCCAATCAAGTTGAAGATGCAAATAGAATTTCTCAGATCTTTTTTCCTATTGAAAAAGTTAAAGAAATGATTTGATGAACCAATTCAAATAACCCTTGGTGAAATGAGCTTTTAGGGGATTGCACTGCATGATCTAAGTTAAAGTGGGAAGCTATTAGATATTATTTATTTTGTTATTGAGTTTGCAGAATAGGAGTGTTTTTTAAATGCTCCTTTACCTGATTTAAAAAATCGCCTAATCTTAGGCCAATGGAAAAACTACTGAGCTTTCAAAGGTAGTTACAGCCAAAGTTTCAGCGTTTAGTTTTATCTATTTAGGAGAGTCATTCATGCGTAAATTAGTACTCTGGGGACATAGTGTTGATGAGTATCGTGAGATGTTTGATTTGTCTCAAGAGGATATGAATTCAAAGATATTGGAATATGGATGTGGTCCCAGTGCAGTAAACGCTCAACAGTTTCAAGAAGCGCATCAAGCAGTAAGTTGTGATCCTTTGTTTGTTTTGGATAAAGATACCTTATCCTCCAAGGCGATTATGATTTTTGCACAAATGGCAGATGAAGTTCATAAGCAACACGATCAATTTGATTTCAGTCGCTTTGGAGGTTTAGAGCAGCTGCTTGAGCATCGACAAAATGGAATGAAAAAATTTTTTGCAGATTATGAGCAAGGCAAGGCTGAAGGACGATATTATGGTGCAGCAGATTATCATTTACCTTATCCCGATTTCTCTTTTGATTTTGCATTAAGTACAAATTACTTATTTGCAGATTTGGAAGATCAGACTGTCGAATTCCATTTAAATGTAATTCGTGAATTAGCAAGAGTAGCGAAGGAAGTAAGAATTTTTCCCTTAAATGATACGGAAGGAAAAACCTCTGAGTTTTTAGGCCCTGTATTGTTGGAGCTGCAAAAAGAAGGTTATGGCGTAGAAATTAGAGAAGTCGATTATCATTTGCATAAGTCTGAAAGCGCTATGTTGCGAGTTTGGGCACAGAAATGTGATATTTAATTAATGCAGCCTGGGTGAAGCGAAGCGAAACCCAGGTGTTCTGAATTAACCCAAACCCGGGGTTTCGCTTCGCTTCACCCAGGTCACAAGGTTTTTTATGTATTCGATGTTACGTCCCATACTTTTTAGTATGGATCCTGAAAGTGCGCATACTTTTAGTTTGTCTGCTTTGCATTATGTACCCAAGTTTTGTTTTAAAAAGGTAAAGCCTAAACCTACTGAAGCTTTGGGACTACAATTTCCACATGTTGTCGGTTTGGCGGCAGGTTTGGATAAAAATGGAGAGCATTTAGACGCATTAGCCAAACTGGGTTTTTCCTTTATTGAAGTAGGTACTGTTACGCCAAGACCACAAATCGGTAATCCTAAGCCGCGATTATTTCGTTTGCCAGCGGCTCACGCGATTATTAATCGTATGGGGTTTAATAATCACGGGGTTGATGCCTTGGTAGGGAATGTAAAAAAGGCACGTTACAAAGGAATCTTGGGTATTAATATCGGCAAAAATAAAGATACTTCGTTGGAACATGCTGCAGATGATTACATTCATTGTCTGGGTAAAGTATATGAGTATGCCTCATATGTGACCATTAATATTTCTTCACCGAATACCCCCGATTTGCGCCAGTTACAGCAAAAAGAATATTTTGCCAACTTATTGTCGCAAATACAGGCTGAACAAATTAAATTGTCAGATAAATTTCAACGCCATGTGCCTTTAGTAGTTAAAGTATCTCCAGATGAAGATTTAGAAACATTAAAACAGATGACGGAAGTGATTTTGCAGTATGGTATTGAAGGAATTATTGCGACGAATACAACCTGTTCTCGGACTGGAGTGAGTCATTTATCCCATGCTCAGGAAACTGGAGGGTTAAGTGGTAAACCTCTATGGGAGCTTTCTACCCAGTGTCTGCGTTTGCTAAAACAATATGTTGGTGATGATGTTAGCTTGATCGGAGTAGGAGGCATCGACAATTGTGACAGTGCGCAGGCTAAGTTGGATGCTGGTGCTTCATTAATCCAAGTGTATACTGGTTTGATTTACCAAGGACCGGGTTTGATATACGAATTGTCAAAAGGATTAAAATGAAACAGTAAATGGTATCCAGTTATGATCTCTTCTTCATTTTTACCACGATTTGCTTAGGATATCTAAGATGAAATGCATTACTAAAGATCTGGCTTGGCAAATGGAATCGTGTATCAAGCAAACCCATATAGAAGTAACCAAGCAATATCCACAAGGAAAAATATTGGAACTTAATGGAGGCGCTGCTTGTTTTTCAGGGACTGATTCATATTTGTCACAAGTAGTAGGGTGGGGATTTGCCACAAAACGTGCGCATTTTCAGTCTGAAATAGAGCAAATAGAACATTTTTATAAAACATTAAACCATACTCGTGTAGATATTGAATTATGTCCTTTTGTGGGAAATGAACTTACAATATTTTTAAGCCAGCGTGGTTATTGCATCAGTGAATTAAACAATGTCTCAATATTGGATTTAAACACATATCAGCCTAATGACGGTGCTGCAGATCCCTTAACCATTAAAGAAATAAAGCCGCATGAACTGAATGAATGGGCCAAAAAGGTTGCCTTAGGTTTTGATGCTCCTGAAGCTGAGGATCAATTTTCTCGTTATGCCCAATCTAAAGGAGTTAGTGCCTATGCTGTTTTTGATAACGATGTAATTGTAGCTGGTGCTTCGATTGCCATTCACGGCGATTTCTGTGATTTAGGGGTGACGAGCACTTTGCCTGCTTTTCGAGAGAAAGGATTACAAAAAAAATTACTAAAAGTCCGATTGAATAGGGCAAAACAGCAAGGGGTGTCTTGGGCAACGGTTACTACAGAGCCAGGGAGTGTTTCTGATTGTAACGTACAAAAAATAGGTTTCCATTGTGCTTATACCCGCATCAAAATGACTTTGGAATGACATGAATCCCATTCAATTTTGTAGCTGGCGCAGCAGAATCAGGTTTTCGGATAGAAATAACTTACTTATAACAAGGGGACGCGATGCAGTACTCAGGCCACTTTGAATTTTAAGCAATATTAGCACTTCCCTGTAATAACAGTTACAATAGCCCATGTTTCGATTGTGTTACTTGAGTCATGAAGAAGAAACTTTCTGTTAAAACCAGCATTTTATACAAACGTTTGCTTGCATATGTGAAACCATTTTGGCCCATACTGGCATTAGGTATATTTGCCAACATTTTGTATTCCTTGATTGACGCTGGTTTTACATACATGATGCGTCCTTTTTTTGATAAAAGCTTTATTAATGTCGATATGGATTTTATTAAGAAAATTCCTTATATCGTTTTAATCGGAATTACCTTGAGAGGACTTGTTAGTTCATTGGGCAGTTATTGTATGACTTGGGTTGCCCGCTCAGTAGTTAAAGTATTAAGGGAAAAAGTTTTTAATCATATTCTTCGTCTGCCTGCTGATTTTTATGACGAAGCAACTTCAGGACAAATGCTTTCCAAAATATTGTATGACGTGGAGCAAGTAGCGCAGGTTAGCGCAGATGCTTTAACAGATATTGTCCAAAATATTTGTTTAATTATAGGTTTTCTCACTGTGATGATGGTCATTTGCTGGCAGTTATCACTCATGTTTCTGTTAACTATTCCCTTTGTTGGCTTAATTGTGAACTATACAAATAAACGCGTACGACGAATAAGTCATAAAGTACAAAAAACTATGGGAGAGGTTACTGAAATTGCCAGCGAAGCAATTGAAGGTTATAAAGTAGTGCGTATTTTTGGAGGGGCTGCTTATGAATCTGGAAAATTCTGTAAAGCCATAGAGCGTTCACGCCAAAACGATATGAAAGTTGCTACAAGCAAGGCGATTAATGTGTCTGGAGTGCAAATTGTTATTGCGATAGGTATTGCAGCAATCATTGCAGCAGCAATTCAATTGTCTACAGTAGTGATTATTTCTGCCGGTTCTTTTTTAGCAATTATTGCTGCAATGATTCAGTTAATTAAACCGATGAAAACCCTAACGACCTTGAATGCCGTAATACAAAAAGGTCTAGCTGGTGCTGAAAGTGTTTTCTCCATGTTGGATCTACCCATTGAGCAAGAACAAGGGATCGTTTTGTCGCAAAGATCACAGGGCGCTCTGGAGTTTAAACATGTCTCTTATGCTTACCGACAAGGGGAGCGCATATTACATGATGTAAGTTTCACTGTTGAAGCAGGTAAAACGGTAGCATTGGTAGGTCATTCTGGAAGTGGCAAAACAACGATTGCCAGTTTATTGCCTCGCTTTTACGAAGTGACTCAAGGTGTTATTACTCTGGATAATACACCTATTAATCAAATAAGCTTGGCTAGTTTGCGTGAGCAAATGGCTTTAGTGAGTCAGAATGTGACATTATTTAATGACACTTTAGCCAATAATATAGCATACGGTCGTTCGGATGTGAGCCGGCAACAAATTATTCAAGCTGCCAAAATGGCTTTTGCTGACGAATTTATTAGCCGTTTTCCAGAGGGTTATGATACGCGTATTGGTGAAAATGGAGTATTACTCTCGGGTGGTCAGCGACAAAGAATAGCTATTGCGCGTGCTATTTTAAAGGATGCACCTATTTTAATTCTTGATGAAGCAACATCTGCTTTGGATAGTGAGTCCGAGCGATACATCCAAATCGCTTTGGATCAAGTGATGAAAAATCGCACTACACTTGTTATTGCGCATCGTTTATCGACGATTAAGCATGCGGATAAAATTATAGTGATGCAACACGGATGTATAGTAGAGCAAGGTACCCATCAGGAACTACTTGATTTACAAGGCTATTATGCACAACTTCAAGGAATGCAGCACATAGATATGATTCGTGAGGATGTGGTAGCCTGATGTCTGCTTTCCTGGATAAATTATGGTATGGAAAAGATCATCCACTTCAATGGGTGTTGCGCCCTTTGTCTTGGGGATATTTTGCTGTAGTTTCAGTCAGGCGCTATTTTTTGCAACGTTTTAGTCAAATAAATTGCCCAGTTCCTCTGATTGTTGTTGGTAATATAACGGTTGGAGGAGTGGGAAAAACTCCTTTAGTTATTGAGTTGACCAAAAGAATACAACAAAAAGGATTGCGAGTTGGTATTGTTAGCCGTGGTTATGGTGCAGCAACGAAGCATTTTCCCTATGAAGTACATGTAAATGATTCTGCTCTAAAAGTTGGAGATGAGCCTTTACTGTTGGCACAAAAAACCAAATGTCCTGTAGTGATTGCACCGAAACGAACCGAGGCGGTTCGTTATCTTTTAGAAAAGCATCAAAGCCAAATCATTATAAGCGATGATGGATTACAACATTACCGTATGGGACGAGCTATTGAAATTGCTGTTATTGATGGAACTCGAGGATTAGGTAATGGCCTTTGTTTGCCGGCAGGCCCACTAAGAGAGTCTGCTGCACGTCTAGAACAGGTTGATTTTATTGTGG
This sequence comes from Legionella qingyii, assembly GCF_003184185.1. Next base: position 139,755 of record NZ_QHJG01000003.1, read on the forward strand.
TAAATGAAGGTAAGTGGCATGAGGATTCGGATTCAGTATCGATGAAACAAGCCCACTCTGCAGTAGCGTTTCAAAAGAGGTCTAATGCATATCCAATGGTATTGAGGCCTGGAACAATTAAAAAATTAAGTACAGATGAGGAAATTGAACCTCAGAAATTAAATGAAAAATGGGAGGCGATTGCTGCGATAGGTAATCCCCAACGTTTTTATTCCACTTTGCTGCAATTAGGGATAGAATTCGATACCTGTTCTTATCCTGATCATTATCAGTTTAAGCCAGATGATTTGAATTCTTCGAAATCACTTATTATTATGACGGAAAAAGATGCAGTGAAATGCCGAGCATTCAGCTCGGATAACATGCATTATTTACCCGTAGAGGCTGTATTGGATGATGCATTTTGGGACGCATTGTGGTTACATCAACAGTTAAAAGGTTATTGCTGATTATGTTTGCTTGGATTCGCTGTTTTTTATTTTTAATTATGTTCCACGTTAGTTCAGGATTATTTGCGACTGAAATTGAACCAGTGCCGCAACTTGTACAATCTATCGATTCAACTACAGGTAGTTGGACTTTTTCTGGTATGGTAAAAAATGAAAGTGGGGATAAATACGGCTATTTTTTTGAAATGCATCGCCAGGGTTCAGAGTTCCATACTAAAGCAGCTTTAATTGATGGACAAACAAATCAACTGGTATTTTTTAACGAAGATAAAGAAAAAATTGAGCAATCAACACCACTTGATTGGCATGTTGGTTATTCCTTTATTCGTTACAATCCCATCAATGACAGCTGGATTTTTGGTGTTAAAACAGCAGATAAAAAAGGATTTAATTTCAAAGTAGATATGTTAAAACAAGCGAATAACGTGAATGACTCCTTGATCTTACGTCCAGGAGTAAAACTTCAGGTGCTCCAGACAAGCCAGCTTAATGGACATTTACGTATCGATGATAAGGAGCAGTTTGTTACAGGGAATAAAACCTGGTTTGGCAAATTGGTATTAAACAACGATCAAAAAGACACTCATGAGATTAGTACAACCTTCTGTCGGTTGACTGATGATAATGGATTTTACTCTGCAAATCTTAAAGAAAAAGATGCAACTAGTGCTGCTGTAGCAGGTTGGCTTGATCCATTGGGCAATAAAGTAAAAATGTCCCAATTTGTTTCAATAAAACCTTTAGATAATGATCTGTGCATGCTGAGCATAGGTTTACCCAAGCTGAGTTTAAAATTGATCAATACTCTGAAGGCTAATGATCCATCATCACATACAGTCGCAGGGTTTTCTAAAGACGGTCGTGAAGGTTTTTGTTTTGTTACGCAACAATCATTTTTAAAAAATCAACCAAGCGAACTCGGTATTAATAAGGAGAAGTTAACTGCCTGAGGGTGGGATGTTTTGTAAAATAGAAACAGTCAATTTATTTATTGCTTGATGCCCGGTTTTTTTTATATAAATTATCCATAATTACAATGGTAAATAGATAAGAAGTGAGATCAAAGCAACGGATATTTTTTGCTATTTACAATAATGCAGCACTGGATAATCGATAGTTATTTTTTCCTGTCGATTTCACTGCATACAATGCTTCATCAGCTTGTTTGATTAAGCTGTTTAAGTCACAGCCATCAGCTGGGTATAGGCTTATGCCAATACTGCCTGTAATTGAAATGTCATGTCGTTTTATGGTTATAGTTTTAGCAACAGCATCAAGAATTTTTTTTGCTATAGTTTCAACGGAACTTACATTAGATAATTCAGTGAGCGCGATAATGAATTCATCGCCACCTTGCCTGACAAGTATATCAGTAGACCGTAAAATAGTTTTTAACCTTTTTCCTATCTCTATTAATAAGAGATCTCCTATATCATGCCCCAAATTGTCATTTACTCTTTTAAAATAATCCAAGTCCATAAATAAAATGGCAATTTGTTTTTGGTAACGTATCGCATAGGCTAATGCATGATTAAATGATATTTCCAACTGCTTTCTATTTCCCAAACCAGTTAAAACATCATGATGAGCAATATATTTAAGTTCTTGCTCTGCTCGTTTTTGAGTATCAATATTTTGAATTTGTGCAATAAATTGGAGTGGTTTATTCTCTGGATCTCGGATTAATGAAACACTAAGTAAAATCCATATGATGTCGCCATTTTTATGAATATAGCGTTTCTCCATATGATAGAATCGTATTTCCCCCGCCAATAATTGCCGTATATAATTTAAATCCAGCTTTAAATCTTCTGGATAGGTAATGGATTGAAAATCAGTATTCAATAATTCCTTTTCTGAGTATCCAACAATCTGACAAAGAGATTCATTGACTTTTAGCCATCGCCCCTCCAAAGAAACTATAGCCATACCAATTGCTGCTGAATTAAATGCAGAACGAAATCGTGACTCACTTTCTTCCAATGCAGCATTTATTCTAATTAACTCGTCAATTAGATCTAAATTCTCATAACGCAATTTAAAATTTTTATTAAGCAGCCCATATCCTATCGAAGATACAATTGATACAAAACAAAAATAAATCAGTAATGCGGCTCCAAGTAACCAATAGGTCAGTGTATTTTGATAAAAAAGCCAAAAGCTTAGAGGAAGAATGGATAAAGTAAAAAATAAAAGACTTGCAAAAAGATTGGGCTGAAGAATATGAAGTCCACCAGATGCTACTCCGATAATGATAATGATGACCAGCATTTGATCTAACAGATTGTTATAAGGAATTAGCACTGATCCTGCTACTCCCCATAGTGCACCATAAATAGCACCAAAACTTATTAACCATTTTAAATAGTATTCTGATGATAAGGGACGATAAGAATTAAAAATATATACACTTACATGTAATGCAAAAATGGATAGAGTAGCCAGAAACCATACAAAAAGAGTTTTTGGATTGATAACTGTATATAGTCCAATAAAGACTATTAATGAGCATAAAAAATTTGCAGGGATGCTTAATAATAAGTTTTTATTAAGCAGCATTATGCGCTCGGCAAATATTACTTTCTCTATTTTCTTACTGTCTATTCGAGCATCTTGCATGTAGATCCCATCAAATTTTAAAGAGAAGCTAAACCTCAGTTTTAGTTTGATAATTCTACATATTAATATAGTAGATAAATATTAATTGGTGTTCTTTAACTGCTCTCTAGAATCCAGTTTGGGGCACTGAAGACCCTTGGTTTACCTGAGCCAGCTTTTGTTCTTTCTCTTTATCCCATCGATCTTGCAGCTTTTGCAATCGTTCTTTTACGTCAGGAGCAAAAGTCAGTTCTGGAGGAATTTTTTGGGGATGATTCTTTTTATCATCTTTTGAAGTCTTCAATGCGCTGGGAGCAACTGCAGATGAATTAAATTTAGCCAGATGAGGCTCTGACTGTTCTTCCAATTCCGGATTCTTCAATGCGCTGAGTATCACTCCAGATGAATCAAGTTTAGCTAGATGAGGGTCTAATTGTTCTTGCAGTTTTTTCGCATGTTTAGGATCTACAATCCACATAGCATCAGTTAGCGCGGGGATGCACATGTTGGGCTCATCATTTACCCACCAACCTAAATCGCTCATGGCTTCACGTACGAAATCCGCATCTTCGTTCTCTTCATCAAGAGCATAACGTAATATGGTGATAAGAGCTTTTTCTGGATCTTTATAATCAATAGGAAGTTTCGAATCTGAATTCAAAAAGCTAAACCAGCCATGTTCTAATTTTTCGTGGTATTTCTGTTTAAATTGTTTGCATAATTGGGCTGCACTTTGTTCTGGAGGTGCCGAGAGTTTATATTTACCCAAACCTTCCGGACTTTTGTAGTATTCGGACATTAACAAGGCATGCATCGTAGCAGTTGGGTGAACATCATCCCAAAACATATGTTTCGCTCCTGGAGATGTCCCCTCCGGGGTTATTTTATATTCAGGTGAATCTATGTAGGGCTCTTTTAGTTTGTCTTTATCAAAATATTCATGGTATTTTGAATCTTTGCCCTTATCAAGGACATCATTATAAACTGTGCTAAAGACTTGATTGATATTAAAAAGATCAATAGAGCAATCAGGACGGTTCTTATTTAGTTTTGTTTGCAGCTCCAGATATTTGGTTCTTAATTGCGCATTGAAATAGTTTGATATTTCTCGAGCGTGTTGACACTCCTCAGGTGATTTATTCTGGAAACGTGGAGTTAATGATAGATCGGGCAAATTACATAAAACAAAATTTTTATAACCTTGTTTAATTAATTTCTCAATATTATCAATGTTACTCTGTACCGCACGATCAGCAGCTTCCTTTGTTAGGTCCGAATTTGCTGTAATTAAATCATTTGCCCCGGAAAATATAGTAATAAGTGTCTTTTCCTTTTGTTCTTTAGTAACTTCCTGTTTCTCATTATCTTCTAAGAATTGCGCTACCTGCTTCGATAAGTTGGATACAAGCAAACGGGTGAAAAAAAGCTTTATCGATGTAAGCAGGGAATAAAAGGAAAGAAAATCAACACTCCAGCTGTAATCATAAGATGTTGCACCACCCTGGCTATAATTTACAAAGAAATTTCGACCGTTAAATTGCGCAGTCCGGCCATTATCAAGAGAGTAATATTCTTGAACGTATTGCCTATAACGGGGATCTGATATCAATTTGTCTGATATATCATCAGAGGATTCTTGCAGTGGAGCTTTGGTGAGCCTCTTTTCTTTGCGAGGATCCGGGACATTTTTTCTGTATCGACCTGCGATTGCGGCATCAGTTAAGTCAGCATTATCAAGTGTATATCTTGGCTCTTTTTCGTTTTCTGGAGTGCTTTCTCGTTTTGCCGCGAATAGATGGCCTTCATCTCTATCCTGTGCATGTTTTTTACGTTGCACTTCATTTGATTCAGCCTCAACTTCATTCGAAGTGTATCTCTTTCGCTGATAGGGTGATTGATAAAGAATATCATCACTGATATCCGCAGAGTCAAGATTATATTTTCCAAAATGATGTTCAGTATCTTTCTTTATTTTATCCTCATTAATGAATTTGCTAATGAGGGTCGCTCGCAGCACGTCTGCCCAGGTATAACCATTGGTAAAGCGTTCTTTGGGGGACTTATCCAATCCTAGCTCTTTGTCCCAGAGCCCATTTATAAAGGATCCTAGAAAAGAAAATTTTTCCCCCATGTTTTTTCCGTCAGAAAGGCTATCGCCAAATACGACGAAGTAACTTATTTCTTTTTGGGCAGGGCCGATAGGTTTTCTGATATCTGTTTTGGAAGTCGCCATATAAAATAACTACATACTGGGCAATATTTGTTATTTTATAGATAGATTATTAAGGTTTTATTAATAGGGGAAAAAGAGAAAAGTAATTATTTGCAGCTTACTTCTCTTTTTCAGGAAGAAATTGGGACAGTGCACTGGCAATAATTAATGCAGCTGGAATAATTAATAGAGTAAGTTGATAATCATATAGGGTATGGAGGTTTGTATCGCCTTTAGAGTAATCCAGTAAATAGCCTACCAGTGGTTGTAGAAGAGGGGCTGAAGCCATTGCTAAGGTATTGGTAAACCCAGTGCATGCAGAGAGCGACTCAGGTGGCGCTAGTTCATTCGCGATGGTAAATGCAAGCATATACGCGCCGCAACATAGCCCAATTGCAAACAAAAGTACCCCAGTGAGGAAAATAGCGTGTGTGGGTATGAAAAGAACAAGAATAAATAAAATGGCAGTTGATAAGCATGAAATATGAATAAGTGGTTTGCGTTTAGACAAATGAATTGAGAGCCAGCCGTAAATAGGACAACTTAAACCCGCTCCTAATAAAGTCATGGATGTAAGTATACTGGCAGTTTCTAGAGAACAGTTTAATTTTAACTGAAGGAAAGGAACTGCCCACATTGCAGCAAAAACAGTAATAACCGAAAACTCTAGACCAACAAATAATCCATTAATCCATACTAATTTATTTTTTAGCATAAGTAGCAAATGTTTTTTATACTGATGATGATCCGTAATTACAGGTTTATTACTTGGAATAAAATTCAAACATAAAAAAGCAATTAAAAGACCTATGATACCGCTTCCTGCAAGAAAGTAATGCCAGCTAATGCGACTTATCTGGGAGCCCATTCCAATCATGCACAATACCGTAACAGTAAATCCTAGAGTTTCTGTAAGCCCGATCATAAACGCATATAGCCTTAGGGGATAATGTTGGCGCAGCACACGTGTCATACCTACAAACGCAAAAGCAGAGCCGCCACCGATAATGAGACGCCCAAGAAATAGCACGAATAAGTTGTATCCAGTAGAAAATAGCAAACAACCCAAGGCACACAGTAAGGCGTTTAAGGATAATAGAGTTCGCGTATTGTATCGATCAAAAAGAAGACCTACGGGAATTTGCATTGTGGTATAAACATAATAAAAAGCACTACTTAATAGACCGGCAGTGAATGCTGTGAGTTGTTTCTCATGCATTATAGCGCCAATAATAATCCCTGATGATAATTGCAAGAAAAATTGAAACAAAAGAAAGAATACGCTGACTAACCATATAATGGTTCTTTTGGAGCTGTGTGAAGGTGTTGGGTGCAATAAATTCATTAATCTGTTTCAAGAAAAAAGGCGAAATATATAGCATCATGGAGAGAGTGTAAATTTATTTTGAAAATTAAGGCGCAGCTTGAGTTAAATTTGCGCTGATCGCAGCAGCTTGGGGCAGGGTAACGAAAACGTGGATGTTCTAATACGTTCCAATACCTCAGGTCTCGTTGTATTACCTCCATACTATAAATGCAACCAAGCATTAATTGCATCTAATGGAAATGAATGATGGGCACACCAATTCTGAACAATACGATTATCTAAAGTTGAGGATATTCCATGCACTCCAGGCGTCAGTTTTTCGTTCAGAAGCATTAATGCAGCAAGGTTATGAATATAAAACTCCGGATCGATATATTTCATTGGTGTCGGATCATGGAGTACGAAATTGATTGGCATTTTATGATTTAAGACCTCATCATCACTAAAGTGAGGACCAAACTCATCATAGACTCCTAAGTTAGCTAAAATTTTTCCGCTGAACCAGGAGTGAGGATATTCGTTCATCACTGCTTTTTTCCCTGTTGCGCTAACAACAACATTCACTTCGATTAATGCACGTTCCAACTCACTGAAATCCTGAGGAGCGATTGCTTTGATACCTAACTTTTGGGCTAAATTTCGTTGTTGTTCAGTCGGCTCAACAACAACTACAGGAATTTTATTCTGTGTGCAAAAATAGGCGAGTCCTCGGCCGATTTTCCCAAAACCAAAAATAATCCATGAGGTTTCAGCGAGATTGACTCCTGTCAATTGAACCAGAGCCACATGACTGCTTTCAGCACACCCAAAAACTGTCTCGAGTTGTTTTGTCATCGTGCGATCCACGCTAATCACAGGAAAATTAAGTAGTTGCTGTCGGTAAAATTGATCCCCAGAACCGGTTAATTCGATTGCACCAATTTTAGGCTTTCCAAGAAATTGATAAAGCTGTCCGCCACAATCAAAATAAAGATCAAATGGTTCTCCAGCAAGTGAGCGTGGATCGTCTACATAACGAACTTTGGCCTCCTTTAAAGAGGATACTGCCTGTGGATGAGCATGACAAAATTCTGTAGGATTGGTGACGGTGACATCGGCTCCTGCTGCAATTAAGCAAGCTATTTTTAATAAAGTATTGGTTACTACAGGAACATGATGAGCTACTCGTAACCCAGTCAATGGACGTGTGACACTCCATTCTGCAAGTTGTTCATGCATAAAAGGAGCTTCTGTTTGAGGATATTTTTGAAAGATTTTTTTTAGTGCGTCCTGCATTATATTATGACCATAATAAAAAATGCCTAATCGTAGCATAATTTATTGACAGGACTTACGAAAAAAACCAATCTTTTCGTTAAAAAAATTTTTTTCATTCAGTTATTTAGTTTATCTAAACTCCCTCATTTAAAACAGTTTTTGCCTCGATCTTGGAGTTTTTCGTAAGTCCTGATTGATCCATTATATTTCCGAAAATAAAAGTACCGTGGGTTGAAGCGAAGAGAAACCCAGGTTTTCTAAAGAGGGACAAAAGTATTTAGCCCAGGTTCCCTGTTGATTTCACCCAGGCTATAAGCGCGGTTATGTTATTATTTGCTCATTGATAATTTGTGCTCAATGGTAGAGGAGCTGTCATTGCTAAGCCAGCTAACAATCCATTGCCAAAATCCAGTGACTAGACTTTGCTTTGCAGGAGTAAAGAACGAATAATTTTTCATGGTACCTTGAGGTTGAGGCTTGCATATTTGATTTAAATATTCCAATTCCTCTTTAAATAAGGTTTTAGTTAGAATTCTATTATTCCCATTAACTTTTTGATTGATTGAATCAATCAGTGCATCTATATGGGGCAACTCATCCTTAGTAAAAGATTTTCGAATCACGGCTTCGAGCTTCTTCCTGGCAGTATTTTCATTTGTAATTTGAAGTTTTGACATCAAATCCTTTTTCAATTGAGTCGTGTTATTATTTGCTAAAATTGCATATTCGATAATATTCAACTCTTGTTTTGTTTTAGCTGATTGAATCAAATTATTATAATGCTTGGCACGAATTTGGCCACGATAATAATCAAAAAAATAAGAAAAATAACTTAAAGTTTGGTCACGATGTTTTAGATAATCTTTTACTGCATCAGTACAGCTTTTTTTCAATTTAGCCAGATTCGATTTATCCAAATTCGATTGTTTCGTATCTTTTTTAGAAGGTAACGATTTTTTCTCCATTTCTTTTGGTTCTGGTGAAATCACTTTTGCTTGAGGCGCGAAAAAGCGTTGAATTTCAGGCAAAACAAAATTCTCAGGTAAGTTTACTCGTGCTAAACTTTCACGAAGTAATCTGATTGTTGTATGGAATTCATTAGCAACGGCGTCATTTTGCATCGAAAGCGGTCTTTGAAATTGTCTGAGCAAGCAATGAAGCTTAAATTCCAATTGACAAACCTGTTTAAATCGAGGGTTATCGATTAGTTTTTCCAAAAGCGCACAATTGCTTTCACTCAAGTAATCTGGGTCAATATCTTTTCCAGCCATAATAATTTTTATTTGCGCCAGATGATTCGCTATTTCCAGATTTTCAATGGGCTGATCCAAATCAATGTTCTGCTCATTAATAATCCTCTGACATTCTGCAAATATTTTAGCAAGTTCTTCCAATGCTTGTTTCAAGGGTAAACTGTCAAAAATATGACGATAAATTTGATTGTTTAAATCGAGTTGCTCTTCCAGCATCTTGAGCTCAACGCGTTCCAGAGCTTTTTGAATTACTTCTTTATATGGATGTGCTAATTGAGTAAGAACTTGAGGATTTGTACTGTTCAGAAGTTGAAACAGCTTAGGACGTACGTCGGTTTTATCATAATGGGCTTCGAGATTCTCCATATAAGCCTTGATGATGTCCGCACCATGGTCTTGTATAGGCTGTTGCAGGTCCTCATCCAAGTCGGTCAATTTTTTATTTTCAAGAAGATTGCCTAGTGTCGCCCATTCTTTTTGTTGTAATGCTTCAGTTATTAATATTTGCAGGCTGTATTGCTTTTCAAATAAGGGGAAGACACTTGCAAAGAGTACAGGATCTTTTAACGCATCTAGAATACTCTTATTGGGAGCACTTGGAAGATCACTTTGCTTAAACAAAGTATTAAATATCTTCTCATTTTTTTCTTTAACTGCTCTTTTTAAAAGATTTAAATAAAGTGTGCTGCTTTGGATTGAAGGATCTTGCTCTGGATTTTTAATTGAATTCAGAAGCGAAGCTCTAGGATTGGGGACGTTGGATTTTAATAATAATTGATAAAGTCTACCATAGCCTTGTTCATAGATTCTATCAAACAAAGCAGGAATAGGTTGATCACCAAATAATTGTTGAATTGCAGATTTTCTTTCAATCGTGCTCAGAGTAAATTCTTTGGCAAGGAGCTGATTGGCTATTTTTGTTTGCTTTTGAGCACAACTAAAAAGAAATAATTCTTTAAAATCTAATCCGAAATTAAGATTAGACTCAATAAATGGTGCTAAAACAGAGTCATTACCTTTTTCTATTGCTTGTTTAAGTAATTCTACAATAGGTTGTTTTAAAAGAGTTTCAGGGGTTATTCTTCCTTGACTCAAAAATCGGGCAACCAAATTTTTATTGTTATTGACTAATGCGGATGTAAAAATTTGTTCTGTTAATTCATCATCAATTACAACTGTTTCTCTATCGAGTAAAAAGTCTAAAGGTATTAACAGGTTATTTTGTGCCAGCAGGGCAATAAGTTTTGGTCTTTGCTTTAATGTTGGCGCGAGTTGTAATAATAATTTAATTCCATTTTCATTTTTGTCCTGGATTAAGTCATTGAGGAATTCATCGAGTTCCTCTTCTTCCCAGGTTACTTTGCTAAATAATGTTTTTGCTAGAGATGGAAGCTTATTCTTGAATAAGTCTTTGATTCGTTTTTTTTGTTCTTGTGGCACTGCGTTCAATGAAAGAATATCGGAGGGAATCTTGGTTATAACTCGATTGAGTTTGGCAAGATTTCTAGTATTTGTAGCCGAAGCATTGAGGTACTCATTAAAAAGTTGAGGGGCCTTTTGAGCACATATCGTTATTACAGGCGCAATATTCCAGTTTAAACTGTATTCTAAAATGAGTTTCTTTATTTTAGGGCTTGCATCTGCAAAACAGTTTTCGATGATTGCGTAATCTTCATAATCAAAACATAACATGAAGAGTGCACGTATATCCTCGGTTTTACGCAGCACGTTGAACTTTAATTGAGTAAGAGTATCTAAAATAGATAAGTCTTCTTCTTGTAATCCTTTAGTGTAAAGGAATTCCAAGGTGTCTTGTTCAAGGCGGCTTTTTTGGGACTGCAGTTTTTCCTGAAGAAACAAACTCATTTCTTTATTGCCATTCAATATGGCAATGGTCAGTGCACTTTTGAGCATTTCTTCGGGAATATTATCTCTCCATGCTTTTTTAACATGCTCATTTTTTCGCAGGAAAATAAGGGCATTGAGTAGCGTTATTGAGCCAAGCGGCGTGCTTAGATCAATTAAATCGTATTCACGTTTTTCGACATGTCCCCAAAGCGTCGAATTTGATTGTGCAAGCCATGCGTGGGCATAAGTTTCAAAAATGGTTTTATCGTCACGCTGCATGCATTGAGCGAGCAAATCAGGATCCTGAAGATTAACCATGAAGCCATTTTCAAAGAGTTTTTTCAGAGTGGTCACATTAATCGCTTGAATAAGCTCTTGGTTAAAAATAGAAGTAAATGATTTTGGGTTAATTTTGGCATTTATTAATTGCTTGAATAACAAATGTAAAACATGATGTTGGTTGGCGATAGCAGCACATTGAATTTGTTTTATTATTTGTTCTGGCGACAGTTTACTTAAAAACTGGTCTATTGTATTAGAATCCACTTCTTGTTTAATAAACGTCAGAAGTTGCAAATGATTATAAGTCGTTTGATTTTTATGTTCTTGAGTAAGATTTAATTGATCTAATAACTTTAATATTTTGGTGTAATCTGCTTCCCTTTTCATAGGTAGCACAAGTTGTTTTACTGAGCGATCCAGAAGCATCTGCAATTCATTTTTTAACTCTTCTTGTTCTTCAACTGCAGTGTATGTTTTGCGATAATGATCAATTAACTTTTCTGCTTCTTTAAGGTTTCCAACAAAGAGAGTGAACTGAATTCCTTGTAAAACAGCTTTTTTTAGAATGGGTGATTTTGGTTGTTGTATTAAAAGATTGTTAAACTCAGGACGAAAATATTCTTTTGTTAGTGTGTCATAATTGATTTTGTTCTGCTTAAATAAATATTCGAGGGTGTCGATATCATTTGCTATAGCCGCAAAGAAACTGGAATTTGTATCGATCTGACCTGCAATGGAAATTTGATGTAACTCGTCATGTGAAGGGTAGTGTTCAGGAGTTGCATCAGGAGGAGCAAATGCACGAATGGCTAGTCCAAAAGAATCGTCTTTATAATCAAAGCAATCTTTAATTTCTTTGATTAAGTCATCAATTGATTCAAGCTCTTTGGTTTTTTTGTTGTAATTCGGATCGTAAACTATATATTTTCCGTTTTCGACAGATAAAGTGATAGCATGGTTTTTACTAAAAATTGAATAGAAGCGATTATTGCCCGTAATTTTTTTGAAAATTTCTTTCCAGTGTGCTTCAGCTGTTACGAGTCCTAAATTAAATTCATTTCTTAATGGTTTAGTTCCAATATCTAATATTTTTTCGACGTCACTTTGTAAGAATTCATAATAACTATATTCATCGGCACGGAATGTTTTTTCAATTTTGATAATGAAATTATCAAGAACAGGATTATCACCGATGTGATAAGTGCTGGGTAAATTCGCTAACTGGTCGAGTAAATAAAAAAACGACTCTGTTTTACGCTCTAAATTAGATTTGGTATTTCCTGCTGCATATTTGATATATAAAGCAGCGAGTGCTGCACATACTCCTTTTTTATTCAATGTGAAGTCAATATTGCCTTTTTGTTTTAGACAAAGATTTACAACATTAATAATTTTGCCTTGATTCGGCATAGTAAACTCCTCAATTTTTGATGTTGCGATTATAATTGACATATTAATTGAATACAATGCAGAGTGTATCCATATTGGTCACTACGGGATAGAGGGGGGGGATTTTAAAAATGGGTAAAAGTTATAATTCTATACTTCAAAAATAACTTCTTTTGCAGGTGGTCTTAAATTATAGTGGGAACTCATACTATGTCCATATGCTCCAGTATTTGCAATTAAAATGATATCATTTTCTCGAGTTAAGGGGAGTAACCGGTCGTATCCCAATGTATCTCCAGATTCACAAATCGGACCAACCAAATGCGAAAAACCAGCTTTTTTTGAGTGCAGTTGACTTAAATTGACAATTTCATGATAAGCCCCATATAAAGAAGGCCTGATTAATGAATTCATCCCTGTTTCAATTCCTATAAATTGGACTTCGCCTTTTTCCTTACATTGAGTGGCTTTTGCTAAGAGGACACCGCTTTCTGCAACGAAATAGCGACCAGGCTCTAACCAGAACTGCAAATGTGGGTAATTTGCTTTTACTTTTAATAATCGTGAATCAAGTTTTGTCAGGTCCAAGGGTTTTTGTCCTGGTTTTTCAACAATTCCCAAACCACCACCTAAATTAATGAATTCAATATTAGGGAATTTCTCAATGAGTGATGTGAGTATTAAAGCGGTTTGCTCCCAAAGCTCTGGTGTAAGAATTCCACTTCCCGAATGTGAGTGCAGCCCAATGACATGGATATTATACTTATGAGTTAATGTTCTAAGTTGTTCTATGTCATTTTGGTCAATTCCAAACTTTGACTCATTTCCTCCGGTTATAACATGTTTGTGGTGGCCCGCACCTGTACCAGGGTCAATACGGACTATAATGTTGCGGTTTTTGAATAATTCAGGCCAGTTTGCTAAAGGGTATAAATTATCTATTGTAATATAGCAGCCTAAATTCATGGCAAATTCATATTCTAGCTTTGGGGCAAAATTTGGCGTAAATAAAATTCGTTTTTTGTTCATATGGGGGAATAAATCTGTTATTCGTTTTAACTCCTGAATGGAAACACATTCAAATCCAATGCCTTCATTTTCCAAAGTTTTTAAAATAGAAGGATGGGGGTTGGCTTTGACTGCATAAAATAGAGTATCGATTGATTGTAAGCTCAGTAACTGTTTGGCCTGAGATACTTGGGTTTCGCAATGATATACATAGCATGGAGAATGTTGTTCTGCAATTGCAAGCAGACGGTCACGCTCGATTTCCCACCATGGGGTAGGGCGATTGATCCTTTTTTCAGTTTTTTGGGGATGAAATACTTTTTCGAATTGAATGATAAAATTATCCAAAATTTGATTGTCTCCAAGAAGATAATCATTGGGTATCATGCATAATTGTTCAAATCCCTCAAAAAATTGGTCGGTTTTATTTTCCAGGGAATAGTGTTCATATAAGTCAGATAGTCCAGCGTAAGCAGCTGATTTATTCAATTTAAAATCTTTATCGGACTTTTGTTTGAGACATAAGGTGAGCGCATCAATAATTCGGCTATTTTGGGTCATTATGAGCTCATGATTTGATTGCATCATATGAGAGTATAATTTACGAATTGTATTAATTCAATTCACATTGCCTTGTGTGTGGTTTGATATTGGTCAATATGATGTATTAATTTATGCTTGCAATTTTATTTATGCTCACATAGTCTGTACTAAAAAATAATTATTCATAAGGAATTGATATGGCGCAAGATAAAATAAATATTGATGATGCAGGAAAGACTGGTGCTATAGTTGCTCTTGGAAATACAGTTTTAGCGCCTTTGTATTGGGTTGATGCGAAATTGGGTTTAACTGCAGCAATTGTTGCGACGAGTGCATTTTTATATGGTGCGCATGAAATAGGTAAGAAAAGAAGACCGATTGCAAATGGTGTAAATAGCTTAAATTCCTTTTTTGGTGGTAATACAGGCGATAAAAGCACGGAAGTGCAAAATGCTCTAGCAAATATTGTTGTTGGAGGTGCGGCTATATTTGACGAAATTATGCCTAATGATAAAAATAATCGTCCATAATATTTTCATTTTTAGATAATTTATTAAGGAAATGTATTATGCCTCGAGAACAAGTAAGTTCTGAAAAAGTTTTAAAGACTGGTGCATTAATCAGTTTTGGAAATTTATTTATGTCACCTTTTTACACCAGATTAGGCCCATTTGCTTCGCTGACTCTTACCGCCGCCGCGTTATTTGGATTGCATGAAGTAGGCAGAAGCAGGCAGTCGGGAAATGGCTTTTGGGGCTTTTTTTCAAATAAGGCCAATCCGGATGTTTCTGATTTAAACACTGCTGTGAAAAACGTTGTGGAGGGTGGTGCAACGGTGTTTGATCAGGTTTTCCCTCCGGGAAAAAAATAGTGCAAGCGCCCACGCTCCATTCACTGAGTGGCTGTGTTTAGCTCATCTTGCGCGAAAATCCCGTTTCGGAAGCCCCACATACTGATGAATGCTGTAATGGCACTAACTTAAGAATATTTTTCTATATTTCCTTCCTGTCTACGTCCCGCGAACACGTTGCGGAACGTAGACTCTCAGAGAATAAGTTTAAGCGTAACCTGCGCTCAAATCCAATCGTTCTCTAAGGTGAACCATGGGAATCTATAAAAAAGAAAACCCCAGTTTCGCTGTGCTGCACCGAGGCTAGATTGATTTATCCCATTTTATGAATTTTAACTATCATACCAATCTGAGCATTATCTAGA
This sequence comes from Legionella qingyii, assembly GCF_003184185.1. The sequence continues at coordinate 155,136 of NZ_QHJG01000003.1, forward strand.
TAATAAACAACATTGTCTTTTAAGCGCTGTTTTTGTGAGACAGTGAATGATGATTGTGGGTTATTGGGCGGTGATACCTGAAACTCAGCATCAAAAGAATAATAATTGCTTTGTTTTACATTTAAAGTACCTTGCATTTGCCAACCATGATGATCGATGAAGGGTAGAGCTACGATGCTTTGATTATTTGCTGGTTGTCTCCATGAATAATGCCCCAAGACTTGGTAACTTGATCTTCGACTCAGTAAATAGTATTCATCGCGTAAGCTTGAAGAAGAAGGAGACAACAAGCGATAGGGCTTCCCTGATTTTTCTGTATCTGTTTTTAAGGATATTGCATTGGCATTTGTTGGGATAAGCGGTGCATCAATAGAAAGCGCTCTGTTTTGATTTGGCTGTGCAAATATAATTAAATCAATTTGGTAAGAAGGCTTGGCTAAAGTCAGGCAAGAATACAGGAGGCTAAGAGTTATTATTATTAATCGTTCCATGGCTAATTTATTTATTGTTGTTATTTTAATGGATTTGCCCTTAACTGCATTGTAGCCACTCTGCTTTGAAGTTATGCGAAACTTACTTTTCTCCCAAAGGGGCTTTGTTGAAAAAATCTCATGTAATTCCCGCCTTTGGGGGAATTACATATATACAGTTTGGTCATCATTGTATCTTTCCAAACTATTTATTCAACAACGCCCTCAGTAATGGGGCAGGGGTATTTTTAACTTAAAAACAGAGTTACTATCTTGCATCCAGGCAACAATACTACATGTAACAATGCGATTATAGCTGTCTCTATTGAGTTCACTCAACAACAATTTTAGGGAACTTATCCGCATAATTAATTGGTTTTTTCGCCAATTCCATAGCACTCTTCATTGCTGTTTTAATCAATGTATCAGTTAATTCATTACGAGCTTGAGTTGCAGTAGGGTTACCTTCATCACAGTTTTGTCTTATGCGTCCATCCAAAGGAAGTTGTCCGAGTAATGTTGTATGGTATGTAGCGCAAAGAGTTTCGGCGCCACCTGTACCAAAAATTGCTTCTTGATGTCCGCATTGGCTGCAAATATGAGTGGACATATTTTCTATAATACCCAACACATCAATTCCTGTTTTAGAAAACATGGTTATTGCTTTTTGTGCATCAAGAGTTGCTACGTTTTGCGGTGTAGTTACTACTATAGCTGCGGTTAGGGGTATTTTTTGTACTAATGTCAATTGGATATCTCCTGTACCTGGTGGTAAATCAAGGAATAAATAATCCAGATCATCCCAAAGTGTAATATCCAGCATTTGAATTAGCGATTTAGCAAGCATAGGACCTCGCCAGATGAGTGCCTGCTCGCTGTTGGTGAGATAGCCAATAGACATGGATTGTATTCCATGAGCTTTTGCAGGAATGTAATGCTCGCCGCTGATTTGTACTGGTTCGGTTTTGCCGAGCATTAAAGGCATGCTTGGGCCATAGATGTCCGCATCTAGAATACCTACTCGTGCACCTAATCGAGCTAATGCTGTTGCTAGGTTTACAGTTACAGTAGATTTTCCTACACCCCCTTTTCCTGAAGCCACAGCAATCGTATTTTTTACGCCACGCAAGCCTTTACCAACAAGTTGTGTTCTATGCGGTTTGATTTGTTGGTTGATGTGAATGACTATGTTTTGATTGGGGAATGCTGATTGTAACGCTGCGAGTAATAGAGGTTTATAATGTTCTTCAAGTAAGTTACATGGAAATCCGGCAGTTAAGTTGAGGCTCAACTGCTTATCCGTCATTTCAAGGCTGCACTGTAAATTCATTTCCTTACCGGTAAGATCAAGAAACGGATCTTTTAAGGTACTCAGCAAGTGGATTACGGTATTTTCAGTGGTCATAGATTAGCCTTTTAACACAAAAGAGGAATAATAGCGCAGAGCAGTTTTATTTCATAGGATTAGTTTGCAAGATCAAACAGTGAGTCCAGCAGGTTCATATTCCCAACTAATCCAGTGATTGCTGGAGAGGTAATAAATACCACAATAAATAGGAAGATGAGTATGCTTTGTTAAATAAGAACCGTATTCGACCAATTGTTGTCGATGCTTTATCATTGATGTTTCATCTTCTTTTCCTGTCTTGAAATCGATAATCCAGCGTTTGCCCTGATCCTCAAACGTGCGATCAATGATACGAGTAATGGGTCTACCATGCTGTTCTACCAATAACTCGTATTCATTTTGTTCCTGATGATGTTTGCTAATAATCCATAGTCCTATTGGATCTTCAAATATCCGAGTAATTTGTTCCTGGATGCTGGATAGAGCCTCGTGTTGCATCTTTTCATCGAAACCTGATTTTCGTAATTCATAGCGTGCAAGGTTCCAAGGAACTTCAGCTACAGTCCCAGGATGATGATCACATATCCATTGCAAGAGTTGGTGAGTTACGATGCCTGTTAATCTAGGGATATTTGTTGATAAAGAGGGGGGAGTCGTCTTGATGTTGAGATGCACATCAAAAGCATCAGGTGTTATATTTCGGTAATAATCGAGTGGTAAACGCCCAAATTTAGGTAAAGACAAGTTTGTTTCTTCAAGCATGTGTATGGGGTTATCTTCAGTAAATTCTATATGTTTAAGAAGGCTCTTAAACGAGGCTTTAGAGGAACGTTCTGAATGATCCGTTAAATACAGACGTGATTTTGCCCTTGTTACTGCAACATACAGTAATCGCTGTGCTTCATAATGGCTTTTAACTCCATCCAATCGACTTAAATAATCATATAATGCACAATGCTCTTGGTGTGCAGCTTGTATGGGAGACATTAGCAACAAATTGCCGTGTTTTTGAGTAGGCAAATTAAGCCAACGTAACATCGGGCTATCGCCACGATTGGGTTGCGTTCCCAAGCCAGGCAAAAGTACAGTATCAAATTCAAGCCCTTTGGACTTATGAATCGTCATTATTTGTAAACGAGAGGGATTTGCTTGTTGTGAATAGAGTTTGTTAAGTTCTGAGAGAAACTCGCTTAGATCCGGTAAACGACCATCTTGTTCGTGGCGATCCAGTAAGGTCCAAAATTGTTCCAGATCATTGAGTTGTTCGGTGTTCAGAATACTATCCATATACAATTCTTTTAATGTTTGAATCACCCAGGCTGAAAGCTTGCTCTCATATCTTTGAGTTAAAGCGTTATGCATAACTCGTATAAAAAAATCGGCGCGAATCCTACCTTCCTCACTTAACCCCTGGATTTTGTTTAAATGCAATAAGGCAAAGTAAATTGATTTTTTCTTATTAAACTGTGCTATGGCATGAATATCATTTAAAGCAAGGCCGCAATAAGGACTGTGAAGAGCCGCGAGCCAGGAGAGGCGATTCGCTGGTGTCAACAAGGCCTGGGTCAATGACCAAACATCACGTAGATGGCCTAGATTGGTTAATAAAGTAATATCCGTACCCTGATAAGGAATCTGATGTTGGCGCAAGAGTCTAGTTATTTCAACGAGTTGCGTTCTTGAGCGTACTAAAATCGCGATAGATTGATGAGGATAAGTTTGTAATTCGTATTGAACGATTTCGATGAGTTTTTTTGCTTCCTGTTCCTTATTTTTAAATTGTAGGGCGCAAATGGTACTGCATTCTTCATCTTGAATGACATTGACACTGGAATGAAATGAAACAGCTCCAGATTCTATATCAACTTGTTTGGGGAAGATATTGGAAAATTGATGATTTACCCAATTGACAATAGTTTGTGTTGAGCGAAAGTTGCAGCTTAATTCTAGCGATCTTAATTTAACAGGCCCAATGCCTTGTTCTTTAGCGCGAAAAAATAATCCTACTTCAGCTTGCCTGAATCGGTAAATCGACTGCATGGGATCACCGACGATAAATAGAGTTTTTCCATCATCTTCCTGCCATCCATGAACGAGTTTCGTTAACAGCTCAAATTGAGTAATTGATGTATCCTGAAACTCATCGACCAAAATGTGATGAAGAGTATGATCTAAATATAAAGCTAAATCAGTCGGATTTTCTTCATCACCTAATGCACTCAATGCTTGCTGAGATATGGCAGTGAAATCAACCTCATTTTGCTCGCTAAACAAAACATGTAAATGACTTACAAGAAAGGGGAGCAATAAAAACAGCGCTTGCAGGACGTCCCATTGCTCCAAATCATATTCTGGTTTAGGTAAATTGCTGACTTGGATTAATGCTTCAAGAAAATCAGGGTATTCATTGAGTTCGTTGAGCAATTCTTTGCTGGCATTTTTTAGTCTTTTATATTCATCTGGAGCGCAGGAGCTACTGAGCAAACCTACATGATGATCAAAGCTTTTGCGGAAATTTGCATCCCCTGTAAGCAAGAGTTTACTTAAGGCTGTTGCTATCTCTTGGGTGGTTTGTTGAAAATCATACCAATCTTTGAGCAGATAGCGTGGTGAACTGGGATTATTTTCTATGATTGCCAATTCGCGGGCGCATTGAGTTAAATCTTGAGCCAAATGTGGAGGTAGACTTTGTGTGAATCGTTTTAACTCATGTTGTTCTATAAGGAGTAGTGCGTGCTCAAACGCTGATTTTTCTTGAGTCCGTGCTTGAAATAACGGAGTTATCCATTGATCTCTTTGAGAGAGTAATACCGTGAATAATTCAAGTAATCGATCCTGGCGATTATCCACATGTAGCAAGAGCGTTTTTATTGCATTCTGATATTCAGGGGTTGTCAGCGCAAACTGAATACAGCATCGACTCGCGTTTAAATAATGACTTTCAGCTTTCTCAGTAATTTGTGAATAAGAAATTTGCTTTTCCAAAAGTGGAATTGATTGATTAATGCTTTGGCATAAAGAGTCTATAGTTATGACTCTTAATCGATTGGGCTGCTGTAACAAATCCCATTGATAGTAAGCATCACTTTGAAGTGCTGCATGGGCAAAATCAAGTGTCATTTGTTGATGAGGCGTATTGGCTTTTTTATGATGTGCTGCCTGCTGTAGCGCCAATACGATACGTTCACGCATTTCACTCGCGGCTTTGCGAGTAAATGTTAATGCGACAATCTGCTCCGGAGCCGTTACCGTACTCAACAATCGCAAATAGCGCTGGGTAAGAATTTCAGTTTTCCCTGATCCTGCGGGGGCTTGTACGATAAATGATAAGGAAGGATTAGTGGCCTGGCTTCGTTGATCACTGTCGACTAGCATTATTTTTATTCCTATATATTTGTCATTAATCGGGGAGTAATGAAACTGGACTACAAAAACATCATAATCTTCATCCTTCTATGGGAACCTTCTCTCCTCTACCCTTAATTTAAGGAAAAAACGTCGCTCCGGCAAAGGCGAGAACCTATTCTACAGTGCATTGTGCCTTATTAGGAATGGATTCCCGCCTTCGCGGGAATGACAAATACGCAAACAATGTATGCAACAAAAAAGCAACCATTAGGGAGAAGATAGTTTATTCGACAACAATTTCTTGTGCCGGCGGACGCAAATTGTAATGAGAACTCATGCAACGACCGTAGGCTCCAGTATTGGCAATTAATAGCACATCACCTTCTTCGGTTACGGGTAATAATCGGTCATATCCTAAAGTATCTCCTGATTCACAAATAGGGCCCACGATATGAGAAAAACCAGCTTTTTCTTCATGTAATCGACTCAGGTTTACGATTTCATGGTAGGCGCCGTATAAGGAGGGGCGGATTAATGAGTTCATACCTGTTTCTATGCCAACGAATTTTACCTTTCCTTTTTCTTTGCATTGAGTAACTTTAGCGAGAATAACACCGCTTTCCGCTACAAAAAATCGACCGGGTTCAAGCCAGATTTCAATCTGTGGATATCGTGATTTCACGGCCATTAACAGCGCATCCATACTTGCAAAATCCAATGGTTGTTGGCCGGGTTTCTCCACGATACCTAGGCCACCACCCAAATTAATGGATTTAACGAGAGGGAATTGTTCTGTTAACGATGCAAGCATTAAAGCAGTTTGTTGCCATAATTCTGGAGTGAGAATGCCACTTCCTGAGTGTGCATGCAAACCTATTACCTGGATTTTATTTTTATTCGTTAGTGCGATAATTTGGTCAATGTCATTTTGCGTAATGCCAAATTTTGATTCATTTCCCCCTGTTGAGACATGTTTGTGATGACCGGCACCAGTACCAGGGTCAATACGAATAATAACTTCTCGATTCTTAAATAAATCAGGCCAATGCTCTAGCGGATATAGACTATCTATGGTGACATAACAGCCAACATTTAAAGCATATTCATATTCTGTTTTTGGCGCAAAATTAGGCGTAAACAAAATTCGTTTTCGGTCTATGTTAGGGAAGAGTTCTAATACTCGGTCTAACTCCTGAATGGAAACACATTCAAAACCAATCCCTTCTTTTTCCATAGTTTTTAAAATCGATGGATGAGGGTTGGCTTTAATTGCATAAAATAATGTATCAATTGATTTTAAAGCCAGTAGTTGCTTGGCTCGGTCCGCTTGGGTTTGAGTGTGGTAAACATAACAAGGCGAATTGAGCGAGGCAATGGTTAATAACCGATCGCGCTCTTTTTCCCACCATGGAATATTGCGAACAGCAGGTTTGCCAAATTCTTCATGCCAGCTTTTTGAGTAATAGAAAATTTGAGGGTTATTTTCTATAAGCAAGTGATGAAGTTTTTGACATAATTGATTTGCTTGCGACTCATCGACAACAAAAGTTAGGTTCAAATCATTGGATGCCAGTGACATCAAGTAGACTTGTTTTGCTTCAAACACCTCCAATGCAGGACCAAGTTGTGGTAATACTGTCCTGATATGATGGCCTACAAGACTTACTGCACTACATGGCTCAATGAGTTTGGCCCGACCAAATTGATTGAGTTCTGCAAGTAACGCATTAATTGCTGGGCGGTCATGTATTTTGCTATTGATATCTAGCGATAAAGTAACGTTAAATTCTGAAGATGAGAGCAAATCTACCGAGAAACCATGATGTTTGAAGGCTGTAAATACATCAGATAAAAATCCAACTTGTTGCCACATGTGCAAGGTATCTATAGAGATCAATAAGATGCTATTTTTAATCTGAATGGATTTTATTAACGGTGCCGTTTCATCAATATCCTTGGTAATAAGCGTTCCTGAATGTTCTGGCATTTGAGTAAATTTAACCGACATTGGAATATTGGCGCGCCGAACCGGGGGTATGCAGTTGGGATGTAACACTTTTGCTCCCATGGACGCAATTTCTTGAGCTTCATCGTAATTTAATTTTTTCAATAAACGGGCTTGGGGCAGTTGATGAGGGTTCGCCGTATAAATTCCTGGAACATCAGTCCAAATTTCACACGATGCTGCTTGAAGCTTTCCTGCAAGAAGCGCGGCGGATGTATCTGAGCCACCACGACCTAGTAAAACCGTTTCGCCTTGAGGGTTGGCAGCAAAAAATCCTTGAGTAATGATGGCTTGAGCACCACTGGAGATAAATTTCTCAACTAACTGAGGATCATATTCACTTTCACAGCGAGCAGAGAGGTAATTTGCAGATCCGCCTTCAGGGAAAGGCGAACTGGTTAAGAGCTCGCGCGCGTCATACCATTTACAATGAATTCCTTGTTTTTCGAGAAATGAATGCCCTAAGCGGGTCATCATCAGCTCGCCCATACTTAAAATTTCTGCATGTGTTTTGGCAGGAGCCTGCCTTAATAAGGCAATGCCGGTGAGCCACTGCTCTAGTTGAAGCAAATCTTTCGCTACTAATTCAGGATCGACTTCCAGCTGTTCAGCAAGATTAAGATGCCCATTACGAATATCAGTAAGAATACTCTGATGTTCATTGATTAAAGCCGCTTCAATGGCTTTTTCAAGTTTGTTAGAAATTTGTGTTAGTGCGGAGCATACAATAACAGGCTGTACCCCGGAACTCATATGCTTTTTGGTGATGGAAACAATATTATTCCAATTATTACGAGTTGAAACGCTGGTACCGCCAAATTTAGTTACTATTTGTTGCATGATTCATTTCCGCACAAAATTAATACACATTAACATGGACAGAAGTAGATGCACAAGTTCTTATAGGTTGAATTACAGATTTATTGATGGTTTTAATTCATTAATTGGCCATGATGGGTTTAATTGGTTCATTATGAGTTAATATTCATTACTCGTTGAATATAAATAAGAAAAAGGTATTTTTAATGATTTGAAAAAAGGGTACACTCACTTTTTAGCGAACGTATTTATTCAATTTTGGAAGTATGATATTTGAGGAGTAAGGAGTGAAGAATATGCACAAACCTTTAAGAACACTGGTTAACGCGGCTGTAATTAGTGTTCTAGCTACTGGTGGAGCTCATGCAGCTGGATTCTCTTTATATGGAGAAGGTGCCGGATATGCCGTTGGTAACTATGCTGCTGGCTCTGCCGCAGAAGCGGCTGATGCATCAACAGGATGGTATAATCCTGCTGGTTTAGCATTGCTTCGTGAGCAGCAAGTAGTTTTTGGTGGCATTGGTATATTCCCTACTCTTAAACTAGATGGTACCAGTACCTTTAATACATCTACTGGTCTGCCTCCACCGTTTCCTTCATCCGTTCAATATGTACAAGAGTTTGAAGGCGTAGATGGCAGTTACAATGGTTTTGTCCCTTCATTTCATTACGCACTTCCTTTAGGTGAACGTACTACCTTCGGCCTAAGTGTTACCTCACCATTTGGTTTGTCTACTGATTGGGCTCCTGATTCACCAGTACGTTATTCATCTACCTATACTGAAATTTTAACCATGGATATTTCACCCGAATTGGGTACTCGCTTAACTGAAAATTTTGCAGTTGGAGCGGGCCTAGATTTCCAATGGGCACGTGCTAAATTCAATCAAATGATTGGTGCACCGACTTTATTTCAAATTCTTGGGGAAGATCCTGCCACTGTTGATTCATTAAGTTATAACAAAGCTTCATCTTGGGGGGTTGGATTTCATGTTGGGGTGATGGGAATATTTAATGACAATCACACACGTATAGGTCTTAATTATCTGTCCCGAATGAGACATGTTTTCTATGGACATAGCCGTTTTTCCGGAATATTAGCCAATAACAATTTTAATCTGGTTTTCCCGGTATTACCTCCTTCGACATCTCGAACAAATAATGATGTATTTACTAACCCACAAGAATTCCCTGATGTGCTTACTTTAAGTGGATACCAAGATATCAATGAGAAATTGGCTTTATTGGGATCTGTTGTTTATACTGGATGGGGGTCGTTTAAAAACATCCAATTGAACAATGTGGCTGTACCAAATATTGGAGGGGCGCCATTTTTTAATGTGACCCAGGCAAATATTAATAGTAATGTACCTCAAAATTACCACGATTCCTGGCGTGTTGCGCTTGGTGCAAACTATCATGTAAATCCCAAGTTGATGCTCCGTGTGGGTGGCGGTTATGATCAGACGCCAACAAATGATATAGATCGAAATGTGCGTTTACCTGATGTCGATCGTTGGGCTGTTGCCGTTGGCGCTCATTATCAATGGCGACCTACTGTTGGTGTTGATGTAGGATACACCCATCTGTTTGCTGGTAATAAACCAAATGTCAATTCTGTACAGCCTCTTTCACAAACTTCTACATACAATGTGGAAGTTAATGATGGTCGTTTCGCAGCAGATCTGGTTGGTGCTCAATTGACATGGATTATTGATAAAGCCCCAGAAGCTCCTACAAAATAATTACTTAAAATTGATTCTGATAGATAAAAAGCCACTTAAAGTGGCTTTTTTATTTATTAAACGATGGGGGTTGTTGATATGGAGGTGAGCTTATCTCCTCACTAATCCAAATAAGATTGATTACTTTTTAGTAATAGTCGCTTCACCAGGACCATTTATAGTAAGGGTATATCCGTTTTTAGATAAAAACTTTGGAGTGATATCTCCTGTATCAAGATCCATACGAACTTCACCTACCTCAATAGGATTTGATGTATTCGTGGCCATTTTAATTACTGCAGAGCATTGTTTACCTGTTGTGTGTCCGTAGCAGGCCAATTTTACGAGATTCCAGTAAACTTTTTGAGTTGAATTGGCGGGAGTTGGGTATGCAGAAGGGACGCCTGCTATATAAGCATTTGATTCTTCAGGAGTGTTATTATGCGTCATTAAATAAGTTGGACTTGCAAAAGCTGTTAAAGCACTGATGCCTAAAGCTACTGCTGAAAAACTTTTAAATATTAAATTCATTATCTCTCTTTCTCCGTTTAATTATAAATGATTGGCTAGTTTTTATTGAATTCACTATGATTAGTGACAAGTCAAACAGTTCTAAACCAATCGGTTTTTCTACATCAAAACCCATCAAGAGTATATCGGAAAATAACTAAGTGTCTATCACCGTAGGGTTCATAGACACCATATGCGTGGGTTTTTATTGTAAGAAAAAGTGATGGGCTGGGCATCTTATATGAATGATTTATTTTGACTTAACAAGCGTGCAATATCTTTTGCAAAATAAGAAATAATAAAATCCGCTCCAGCACGTTTTATCGCAATCAAACTTTCTATAATGGCCTGTTCTTCATTGATTAGCTTGTTTTGAGCAGCTATTTTAATCATTGAATATTCACCACTTACCTGATAAGCACAAAGAGGCACTTCAGGGAAATTTTGTTTTAGTTTTGCTATAACATCCAAATAAAATCCAGCAGGTTTTACCATGATCATATCGGCACCTTCCTCAAGATCCAGGGCTGTTTCTCTTAAGGCTTCAGCGCCATTCGCAGGATCCATTTGATAGGCCTTGCGATCACCAAATTTTGGTGCTCCTTGGGCTGCCTCTCTAAAAGGTCCGTATAGACAAGAACAATATTTGGCACTGTAACTTAAAATAGGAATATGTTGATATCCTTGTGCATCTAATGCTTGACGAATTGCATTCACCATTCCATCAGTCATTCCACTGGGTGCAACCCAATCAGCACCAGCTTGCGCATGACTTACCGCTTGTTTTGCAAGTAAAGCCAGAGTTTTTTCAGTATCAATGCATTCTTCAGTAAGCACACCACAATGACCATGATCTGTGTACTCACAAAAGCAAAGATCGGTAATAATGAGGATGTCTTTATTTACAGAACGAATTTTTTTTATCGCTTTTTGAATAATTCCTTCATGATGAAATGATTCACTACCACAAGCATCTTTTTGTTTAGGAATGCCAAATAGAAGTACTGCTGGAATGCCTAAGGAATAGAGCGACTCAATTTCTTTCGGGAGACAATCAAGACTTAATTGAAACTGACCAGGCATCGCACTTATCTCTTGCGGTTCATTAAGTAATTCACTGATAAATAAAGGAGCAATAAATTGCTGCGGATGCAAGCGTGTTTCTTTAATTAAGGCTCGGGACATCGGATTGCTTCTTAAACGCGTTAATCTTAATGGTATATTGTAGTCGGTCATGAATTAATTCCTATCATGTAGTTCATTCTGTGGCTAAGAGATCGAAGCGCCCAAAAAATTCGAGATATTTTAACACAACTCCTGTAACTTGGGTGAAGACGCAAGCCCTAACCCAGGGAGATGACCGAGAATTCCTCACCTCCCGATTACGTTTACTTGATCAAACCTGCATTTTAGTGTTTTCTTTTTTTTATTTTCTTATTGGAGGTATACAAAAAATCAATAGCGCTACTGCTATCACTGTTGCTAATTTGGATACTAAAAAATCGATTGAGTAAGTATCTCAGCGTCAACATATTCGCATCTGTTTGTGACAGACCGATGTTATAGCTTAAATAAAGACGCTTTGAAAGAGATTTTCCCACTACAAAGGAAGTCGTGTCGCTTGAGGTATTGGTGAGTTGATTATAGTTGGTATTCGTTTGTACATTAAAATCAATACCAACCGTTTGTTTGAGTTGTTCTAAAAGTTGGAGACTGTTCGTGGTGCTACCAAGATTCATCGACGATATAGCCGCTAGAAGTAATTGTCCTCCAGCCTTGTCTGCTTGGTTCGCGGGACGACCTAGAACAAGCATGGAAAGAATATCTGCTTGGGAAAGAGTTGAAGGATCAGAAAATAATTGTATTTTAGGACGGGTTAAGCGACCGGTTGCTTCTACGCCTAAAGTCATGGTTTCCCCATAATTAATATTTTGCACATCGGTACTATTAAAGTCTAAAAGTTGACTCGAACTAGCAAAGTTTGTTGAAGTAGTAGTAATTTTTTTTGCAGCACGGAGATTAATTCCCGGATTACTTATGGACCCACCAGTAAAGATTAATTGTCCTTGTTGTATTGCCAAATCCTGTCCGTAGGCCTTATAAGTACCCTGTCTCACTGATAGTTCACCATATGCATTGATTGAACTTTGTTGCGATTGTTTTAAATGCAGTACTCCATCCAAATAACCCTTTAACCCTTTTACATTAACTACAACTTCTTTTCCCATTTTAAGATCAATATCCATGCTATTAATCAAGGTAAACGAAGAGGATGATTTTTCCTTACGTTTATAAACCACATCATCGGGCAAGGAAACGCTGTTGTGGAATGAACGGGGTTTAATTTCAGCATAAGGAACCAAGATAGTGCCTGAAATGGATTGTACTGTTGGTGTTAAATGTAGATTGAGTTTTGGTGAAATGCCGACTTTGAATTCACTGGTTTGAACCAGTGGAAAATCATTGCCTTCCAGGGTGATATCACCTGTAAATTGGGTGCTTAGGTTTGCCTTCCCAGTAAGTGATAAATGATGACCTGAGGATACTATAGAACCTGTTGCTTCCCAAGAACGTTCCTTTCCACGTACATTCACCTCAAAAGAATCGATATTAAGTCCTAGCCGAGGTAAGAAAAAACTGGTGTTTATCAGTCTTAATTGACTTTCGATTTTTCTTTTACTCAAAGTACCGTTTACTTTTAATGAAGCAATCAACTGTCCTTTTAGTTTGCTAATTTCGGGGCTAATTTTTTGGATAAAATCCAAGGAGTTTAATTCCAATAATAATTCACTGTTGATTGGTTGCTCGTCTTTTAAGCCAGTATCAAGAGCAAATTTAGGTAATTGAAACTTCAGTTTTAAATTTTTATGTTCATCAATCGCTAAAATACCAGAACCTTTAAGATATTCAGGTGAAAGAAGGATCTTTAGAGAACCACCTTTGAATTGAAGCACTGGGAGGGTGTCATTACTGGGGTCATGATAAACACCAAGACGTATTGTGAACAATAAATTCCCTTGATTTTTAGCACTAATCTCACCTTGAGCTGATAAATTGGTATATAAACGAGCATGCTGGGGTGCACTATTCTGAGGGCTTAGATTTGCATCAAAAGTCCATTGCCAAGGCAAGGTTCCGCGAATTTTTGCCTTCATTAGCCAATGATCCTCAGGAGCAGTGGTCATTTGAGAATGCATATCAATTTGTAGATTGGGCAAGACACCGGTTGCTGTAATTGTTCCTTTTTCACTATCGATAACTTTATCTTGTTCCGTGTTCCATTGTAGGCCTTGCCATTGAGCAGTTATTAATTGGCTTTCCCATAGAGAATGAGGATGCAACTGTACATCCAATTGTTTTATTTTAATTTTAAGTGATTTATTTTGATATTCGATTCCGCTCACAGTAAAGTGATTTAATAGGCTACCCTCAATTTGATGAATTTTTATATTACCAGGAAGATATAAACGACTGAAATGAATTATCGTATGTAACCCCGATTGGGTTTCTAATAAAAATAAGGCAATTCCGCCTAATAAAATAAGAAATAACGAGCTAATATAAAGTGTTTTGACTAACACGTGCAGAGTTTTTACCAGAATTCGCTTCATAAGTCTGGTCCCATGCTGATTACTAATCGTGGACTGCTGCTATTCCGCTGCCATCGTTTATTGATTTCTTGAGCTAATCCTACTTTAATTGGTCCTATAGGTGAAACCCACATTAAACCACCACCTGCATCGAAATATCCAGCTAAAGGAGTTGGATTGTAAACAGCACCTGCATCATAAAATGCTATGACGTACCAGTTTTTTTTGGTTTCCTTTTGAATTTCAAAGCCACCGTAACTGAGTACTCTTCCGGGACCTATTGCATTAAAACTAAATGCTTTTAAATTATCTGCTCCTCCTAAAAGTAATGCAAGCGACAATGGTTGTTGATTGATGTTATTGATTGCTGTAACTCCTTGAATTGCATGTCCGTAAAGACGCAAACGGATTGGTTCTATTCGCATTGCAGCTTTTATATCCACGGAAGCTTGGGCAAAATTAATTGTCGACAAGAGAGCTTGATTTGCAGCAAGGCCATTAAGCGTGATGTTATATCCAGATGGCGAAAAAAGCAGATCTTGTGTTTTGCTAAACGTAAAACTTGCTTTTGGATAGAGTAGAAATTGTTTCGTATTTGGCTCTAATGCATAATGAAATCCTTCATATAAGGTATTGACTGATAAAGTGCGTTGATAATTAGTTACACGATGCTGTTGAGCCAGTGACATAAGAATCGAGTTACTATAACCTGCACTGTAGCTTAAATTCGAAAAGTTTCCGGTAAGAGTATATTGATCATTTACAGGGTTTTTTCCGGGAACAACATACTGGGCCTGTAATGCATTTTGAACAAAGGATCCTTGAGCCATAAGATTGAATTTATGTCCTTGGCTATTGACTGGTACTACATGTAAGGCAGCTCGGCCGCGAGGTCCTGTATCTGTTCCGTAACCTGCGCCAAGGGTATAAGAGTATTTGGATACAGGTTCAGTATAGATTTGTACAGGAGTTGTTGGGTTGTCTGTAATTTGTGGTTTAACGAGAACGGAACTAAAGTAGCCGCTGTTTGATAAATCATTGTTTAATTTAAGTATCTTATCTCCTGAATAGACTTGTCCTGGATGAAAAGGAACAAAACGATGCAGTAATTTAGGGTTAATGTATGTAGGGTTAAATTGTATTTGTCCAAAATAATAAAGAGGTCCAGTATCAAGAATGAGTGTGATTTCTGCTGTATAGTTATCTTCATCGATTAAAATTTCACTTTTCTTAAATCCAGCACGCATGTATCCCTGACTTTCTGCGCTATCAAGGAGTTTTAATTTAGTTTGTTCATATTGTTCCGTGAAAAGGGGGGCTCCTTGCTGTAGAGGTATATTTTTTATTGCATCACGCAAGACAGGATTATGCGCTCCTTCACCAATTATCTCCATTTTAAGCTGTGAAATCATGATTTGTGGGCCAGCATGGATGGTAATGAGCAACTGCTGCGCATTAGGTCTTTGAAGTGTTGCCTCGGCCTTAAAATAGCCGAAAGGTTGTACCGCTTGAAGTATTTGTTCTCTCAATTCTTCCAGGCTAAATTGGGAGAGAGGTTTTAATTTTTGTAATTCATTCAATCGTTTTTCAACGTTCGCCTCTACTTTTCCAGAAACTCCATGAATTGTAATGGATGCCAAGTCATTACTTTTAGCAAATAAAGCAAAACAGGTAATGAGAAGTATCATATAAATTAATTTCTTCATGATAGTCTCAGTACTCGCTTCACCAGAAAAATCCTCTTATTCTGCGTATAAAACGCTTTTATGAATATACACTTATTCGAAATTTAGGGCTAGGAATAAAATATATCTGCGCTGCACCCAGCCTACATTGCTGTTGCATTACTATACATCCGCCGTTTCCATGCTTTTGAGTCGATAAATCAAGTCAAGCGCCTCTCTAGCAGTCAATTGATCGGGATCAATTTGCGCCAATTCACGCAAAATAGGTGATTGAGGTTTTACTTGAACTATAGGTTGGGTTTGCAAAGTCGATGGAGTCTGATTTTGTACATGATGTAAGTGAGTGTGGGCAATTTTTAAAACCTCAGCAGGTATGCCGGCAAGCTCGGCGACCTCAAGCCCATAACTTCGGTTTGCATGTCCAGGCTCTACCCGATATAGAAAGATGATGCGACCAGTATCCAAAGAGGCTTGTAAGTGAGCATTCCGAATACATGACCACTGCTGGGGAAGATTTGTTAATTCAAAGTAGTGCGTGGAAAATAAAGTATAGGCCTTGATGGTTGTTGCAAGATAGGTGCAAGCGGCATAGGCTAGCGCCATGCCATCGTATGTACTGGTTCCGCGACCGATTTCATCAATTAAAACCAGACTTTCATGGGTTGCCTGTCTTAAAATTTGTGCTGTTTCAGTCATTTCTACCATAAAGGTTGAACGTCCAGAGGCTAAATCATCACTAGCACCAATACGTGTAAAAATTCTATCAATAGGTCCTAAAGTGACTGATTTAGCGGGTACAAAGCTGCCAATATGTGCTAGAAGTACAATTAAAGCTGTTTGGCGCATGTACGTTGATTTTCCGCCCATATTGGGGCCGGTGATAAGCAATATATTTTGCGATGGTTTAAGATGCAGGTCATTGGCGATAAAACGTTCTTGGAGCAAATGTTCAATTACTGGATGACGGCCGGCTTCAATGGTAATTTGCGATTCAGCTACAAGATTTGGACAACACCAATTGAAACTTTGTGCTCGCTCTGCCAGAGTTGTTATCACATCCAGTTGAGCTAGAGCCTGCGCTAATTGTGTCAATTCGTTTATATTGTTCTGGATTTCAATCAGTAAATTCTCATAAAGCCATTTTTCGCGTGCTAAGGCCTTTACTTGCGCCGATAATACCTTCTCTTCAAATTGCTTCAATTCTGGGGTGATGTAACGTTCTACATTTTTTAAAGTTTGTTTTCGGTGGTAATGAGGTGGTGCTTTCTCTGCTTGGGTTTTGGACAGCTCAATGTAATATCCTTGTACGTTATTGAAGCCAAATTTCAGCGAGGACAATCCAGTTGTTTGTTTTTCTTCCAGCTCCAATTGCATGAGTTTATCGTTGGCACGCGTGCTGAGCATCCTCAATTCATCAAGCTCTTCATCAAAACCGGGAGCTATAACGCCACCATCACGAATTAACATTGGTGGGTTTTCTATAATCGCGGATGCGAGCAATTGCTGGAGTACTGGTAGCGGTTTAATGTGGTTTTTTAATTGTACGGTGAGTTCGCTCTTGTTGTGCACAAGTACAGTATTCAGCTCGGGAAGTAACGCTAAAGTATGACTTAAAGCAACTAAATCACGTGGGCGAGCTGATTTTAGAGCAATACGCGAGATAATCCGTTCTACATCACATGTTTGTCTTAATAATTCATGGATAGATACATCGTTTTGCAGATGCAGTAGTTCCATTATCGCATCTTGGCGGGCTTTGATCTTGCCACGATGTTTAAGCGGTCTTCCTAACCAACGTTTGAGCAAACGACCGCCCATGGAGCAGGCCGTTTTATCCAGAAGAGATAATACGCTGTTTTCATGATTGCCATTGATATTATCAAATAACTCAAGATGTTTTTGTGTCGCGGCATCGAGTTGCAAGTAATCATGTGTATGTTCTAGGGTTATCGTAGTTAAATGAGGTAGCGATTGTTTTTGTGTTGTGTGTAAATAGGCCAGTAAAGCACCTGCTGCAACCAGTGCGGTGGTATATTCTTGTTCACCAAACGCGGCGAGATCATTTACTGAAAATTGCTCACATAAGAGTTTTTTGGCACTATCGAAGCAAAACTCCCAGCCTGGTCTTAGCTTAATTGGGAAATTTTGGCAGTATTCTTCCAGTGAGGATGTTTCTTGTAAGAGCAACTCTGCGGGTTGCAATCTCGTAAGCTCTGCGCTGAGTTGATTTGTTTCAGCTAATTCCAGTAAATGAAAACGGCCGCTACTTAATTCAACCCATGCGAGACCAATTTTTTGCTTTTGATGGTGAACGGCCAAAAGTAAATTATCTTTTTTAGCATCCAAAAGTGCTTCATCAGTCACTGTTCCTGGAGTGATAATACGGGTAACCTGACGTTCGACGGGTCCCTTACTGGTTGCAGGATCTCCTATTTGTTCACAGATAGCTACCGACTCGCCTTTTTTAATTAATCTTGCCAGATAATTTTCTACAGCATGGTAAGGAACGCCAGCCATAGGAATTGGTTTATCAGCAGATTGGCCACGATGGGTCAAAGTAAGATCCAATAATTGTGATGCACGCTTGGCATCATCAAAAAATAATTCATAAAAATCGCCCATACGGTAGAACAGGAGCATATCAGGATATTCTGATTTAATGCGTAAATACTGTTGCATCATCGGCGTATGGGAAGTTGTCATGAATGTTTTTACTCGAGTTTAAATTGCGGCGATTTTAGCAAAATGATCTAAGGTAGAGTAGAGCCTATTTGAAATGGTAGGGGAAGATTACTGGTTAATTTAGGGTATAGGGATAATTGTTGTGCAATTATTTTCCATATTGACCTTTGTAAATATCAAAAAATAAACCTTGGATTCAAGAATAGAATCTGGGATATTATCAAATAGACTAAATCTAATGACTTATAATGAACAGGCAAAGGAAATGCTATGTTAACTCCAAAGGATGTGAAGACCGTTGAAGCAGCCAAAAAAATTGTTGAAGAGCGTAATCTAACTCATGTCAAGGTTGGTTTATTTGATATAGATGGAGTTATGCTTGGAAAATATATGAGTCGTAATAAATTCTTCTCGGCTCTGGATAATGGTTTTTCTTTTTGTGATGTGATCTTAGGGTGGGACTCCAAAAATAAACTGTACGATAATGGGAAATATACTGGTTGGCACACCGGTTACCCTGATACTTTAGTGCGTATTCTTCCCGAAACGTGTCGCGATCTGGTTTTTGAAGAAAATCAGTTGTTATTTATGGCTGAATTTGCTGGAGAGGCTGAAGCCTTATGTCCTCGAGCATTGCTGCGTCGCATTGTTAATAAAGCGGATTCAATGGGGTATGTCGTCTATGCTGCCTTAGAATATGAATTCTTTATGTTTGACGAAACACCTGACAGTGTACGGTCTAAAAGCTTCCGCGATTTAAAACCCATGACGCCTGACTTCTTTGGTTATTCAATGATTCGCAATACCGTCCATGCGGATTTATATCATCAGATTCTCAATATGAGTGAGATTATGGACTTTCCTATTGAGGGGTTGCATGCGGAAACAGGCCCTGGGGTGATTGAAGCAGCGATTGCTGTAGATAAGGCCCTCGAAGCAGGGGACAAGGCTGCCTTGTTTAAAACATTTATGAAGGTTTTAGCGCAGCGCAACAATATGATGGCAACTTTTATGGCTAAATGGTCGCCGCATTATCCAGGTCAAAGCGGACATATTCATCTTTCTTTACGCCATAAAAATGAGGAAACCAGTGCGTTTTATGAACCTTCCATGCCCTATAATATGAGCCCAATTCAACGGCATTTTGTAGCTGGGCAACAGCGACTTATGCCTGAGTTTTTGGCAATGGTCTCGCCTACTGTGAACAGTTTTTCTCGTTTGATTCCAGGATTTTGGGCTCCAACTGATGCAACCTGGGGTGTAGAAAATCGTACTACGGCACTACGTGTTATACCGGGAAGTGATAAGTCGCAGCGGGTTGAATATCGTTTGGGGTCTGCCGATTCGAATCCTTATTTGGCTTTGGCAGCCGCTTTAGGCTCTGGTTTGTATGGAATCGAACAAAAACTGGAACCATATCCCGAAATTAAAGGCAATTCTTATACACAGCAGCACGAAGCAGAGCTTGCTTTACCTCGAACTCTTTGGGAAGCGGCTACTCGTCTTAAGGAATCAAAAGCCGCTCGTTCTTTATTTGGCGATTCATTTGTTGATCATTTTGCTGCTTCTCGAGAATGGGAAGAGCGCGAATTTCGCCGTCATATTACGGACTGGGAATTGGACCGCTATTTTGAAATTATTTAACCTGGGTTTACTCGATTATGAATGACACATTGAAAACCTATTCGCCTATAGATAATTCTTTATATGTAGAACGTGCTTTTGCCAAAGATAATGAGATTCAATTTGCTTTGGAGAGGGCATTAAATGCAAAAAAACACTGGGCAGCTACTCCCCTTGCCGAGCGCGAGAGATACTGTACTGCGGCAGTAGATGCTCTGGTTGCCAACAAGAATGAGATTGCCAACGAAATTTGCTGGCAAATGGGGAGACCCATCCGTTATGCTGCTGGCGAAATTAATGGTCTTGAAGAGCGGGCTCGTTATATGATCGCTGCTGCACGTGATGCACTTGTCCCGATCTCATTGCCTGAAAAAATGGGCTTTATTCGTTATATCAAACGTGAGCCATTAGGACTCACCCTAGTTATTGCTCCTTGGAACTATCCTTACCTTACTGCTGTAAATGCGATTATTCCAGCCATAATGGCTGGAAACGTGGTGTTGCTCAAACATTCAGCGCAAACACCACTTGTAGCGGAGCGATTTGACCAAGCATTTAGAGAAGCCAATCTTCCGCAAGGAGTATTTCAGTATTTGCATCTAACTCATTCCGATACGGAAAAAATTTTGCGCGATTCATCAATAAATAATGTTGCTTTTACGGGTTCTGTTGCTGGTGGAGCGATGATAGAACGAGTAACCGCGGGACGTTTTTTAAGTATTGGCCTTGAGCTTGGAGGAAAAGATCCGGCTTATGTCCGTTATGATGCTGATATTAATAATGCAGTTGATACACTTATGGATGGGGCGTTCTTTAACTCAGGTCAATCTTGCTGTGGTATTGAACGTATTTATGTTCACAAGAGTGTTTACGAGCATTTTGTTAACAAGGCAGTAGCCTTGGTTAAACAATATAAACTCGGACGCCCTGATGATCCTGAAACAACCTTGGGGCCACTCGTTCGTCCTTCTTCGGTGGCGTTTGTACGCGCGCAGATTCAAGAGGCATTGGCGCAAGGAGCTGTAGCACATATTGATAGTCGAGATTTTGTAATGGATCAACCAGGTTCTGCCTATATGGCCCCCCAAATTTTAACGCAAGTAAACCACAAAATGCGGATAATGACCGAAGAGACATTCGGGCCAGTGGTCGG
This sequence comes from Legionella qingyii, assembly GCF_003184185.1. Next base: position 176,093 of record NZ_QHJG01000003.1, read on the forward strand.
TATTATGTCTGTTGATAGTGATGAAGAAGCTATTGCATTGATGAATGACAGCGAGTATGGGTTAACAGCCGCTGTTTTTACTCAAGACATTTCCCAAGGAATTGCTATTGGTGAACAACTTCATACAGGAACATTTTTTATCAATCGTTGTGATTATCTAGATCCTGCTTTGGCTTGGACTGGAGTTAAGAATTCTGGGCGTGGATGTACGCTCTCTTCTATAGGATATGACTTACTGACTAGACCCAAATCGTATCATTTAAAAACGATTAACAGAGAAAGGAATCTACCATAATGAGTACATTACTGATGGCTAATTGGAATTATCCCACTTCGATAAAGGTAGGAGCAGGGCGTGTTCGTGAACTTGTCGAAGTTTGCCATACCTTGGGAATAAATTCACCTCTCTTGGTCACGGACAGTAACCTTGCGAAATTACCGGTGATTGAGTCAATATTGACACATTGTCGTGATACGGGCTTGTTTATTTCCTTATTCGCCGATGTAAAAGCAAATCCATCGGGAGAAAATGTCATGGCAGGTGTAAATGCCTATCAAAAGGGGCAACATGATGGGGTTATTGCTTTTGGAGGAGGCTCAGCTCTTGATGCAGGTAAAGCCATTGCTTTGATGATTGGACAAAAGCGTCCTTTATGGGATTTTGAAGACATAGGAGATAATTGGCGACGCGTCAATGCGGCAGGTGTCGCTCCAGTTATTGCTATACCAAGTACCGCAGGTACTGGTTCTGAGGTTGGGCGTGCTTCTGTGATAACCGATACGCAACAACAACGCAAAAAGATTATTTTTCACCCTAAAATGATGCCGGCTATGGTTATTTTAGATCCTGAATTGACAGTTGCTTTACCACCGAATATTACGGCAGCAACAGGTATGGACGCGCTGTCTCATTGTTTGGAGGCCTATTGTGCTCCCGGATATCATCCGCTTGCAGAAGGAATTGCTCTTGAGGGGATTCGTCTAATAAAAGAACACTTACCTCGAGTGATGCAAAATGGTAATGATATAAATTCCAGGACACAAATGCTTGTAGCTTCTTCGATGGGGGCAACGGCTTTTCAACGTGGTTTAGGCGCTATGCATGCACTTGCTCATCCTTTGGGAGCAATTTATGATGCGCATCATGGGCGATTAAATGCCATTCTCATGCCTTATGTATTACACGCTAATCGATCCGAGATTGAATACAAAATAACGCGGTTAGCGACCTACTTAGAGATTGAAAATGGGTTTGATGGATTTCTTGATTGGATAATCCAGTTGCGTCAAGAATTAGGCATCGAGCACAGTTTAGCTGAAATTGGTATTGATAAACGACATGCGGCACGTATTGCAACAATGGCGACGGAAGACCCTTCAGCACAGAGTAATCCAATTCTTTTTGACATTCAACAATATGAACGCATCCTTATTGCAGCAATTCAAGGCGATTCTTCCCGTCATTCAGAGATGGTGATGATGAGATTGACAGAAGCACCTTAAGGACCACCATGAACATTGGAATATTACAATGTGACCAAGTAGATCCAAGGCTAATTGAGGTACATGGAACTTACTCGGAAATGTATATTAAGCTACTGCATCAGGAAGGCCCCAATTTGTCATTCACAGTCTATGATGTTCGTTATGATGAATTGCCAAGTCATATTGATGCCGCTGATGCTTATGTTATTACCGGGAGTCGCTATGGTGTTAATGATGATTTAGCTTGGATTAGTGCACTTGAAGAATTCATTCGACGTCTTCATGCGGCAAGAAAAAAAATCATAGGGATTTGTTTTGGCCATCAGCTTATTGCGAAGGCGTTAGGGGGGAAGGTTATAAAATCTCATCAGGGGTGGGGTATAGGTATGTCTGTAAATAAAATTACCCAACACAAGCCATGGATGTCACCATCTCTAGGGATTTTAAATCTGATCGTTAGCCATCAGGATCAAGTTGTGTTTCTTCCTGAGGAGGCAGAGGTTCTGGCTGCTAGTGATTTCTGTCCGTTTTATATGTTGCAGATTGGCGACAACCTGCTCACCGTCCAAGGGCACCCTGAGTTCAGCAAAAGATATTCTCAGGCGTTGATTGAACTTCGCAAAAATAACTTAGGAAAAGAACTAGCCGCGCAGGGATTAAAATCATTGCAACAACACTGTGATGATAAGGTATTTGCCAAATGGGTTATTAATTTTTTGAGTTTCTAAAATAAGATAATGCCATACTTTTTTATTGAAATATCAATAGGTCATGGTTGAAGTTAAATTTATTTGCTAAAATCTAAAGGGATTTAAAAAAAATATTAAACTTATAGGGAGAATGAAATGAATCGTTTCGCTTTAATTGCAGCAACTGGTTTTCTAGCATTAGCGCTAACTGCATGTGGTGAGTCAAGTAACAAACCTACAGCTACCACTACTACTGAAACTACTACAACACAACAACCAGCTCCAGCACAACAACCCGCTGCTCCAGCGCAGCAACCAGCTGGTGGCAACCAAACTCAAAACCAGTAAAAGACTTTAACCTGGGTGAAGGCTTAGGCCGTAACCCAGGAACATTTCGGCCTATTGATGAGTCCTTTTGATAAATTAATCAAAGAAATTTCAGCAATTCTTAAAAAAATGAATTGGCAATTAGTTACGGCTGAATCATGTACGGGTGGGCTTATTGCAAGTTATCTCACTGAAGTTCCTGGTAGTTCAGTCTGGTTTGAACGTGGGTTTGTGACGTACAGTAACCTATCGAAAGAAGAGCTGCTTTCAGTGCCTAAGCAATTAATTGAAGAATACGGTGCGGTCAGTGAACCTGTTGCATTGGCGATGGCGACTGGTGCTTTGCAACATAGTGTAGGTCATGTAGCCGTATCGGTTACTGGTATTGCTGGCCCGGATGGCGGCAGCTTTGAGAAACCCGTGGGAACAGTGTGTTTTGGTTGGGCCGCTAGAGACATGAAGCCCAGGATATTAAGAAAACAGTTCACCGGAGATCGGCAAGATATACGCTTGGCTGCATGCCAGGAAGCTTTATCTGGTATTCTTTCTTATATAAAAATTGATAGACACTGATATCGTAAGAAATAGTGTTGCCGGGAGCATGGGACACTTTACAAGCAATTTTTGAAGTCTCAGATTAAAGTAAATTTCTCTATATAAATATTACTGCAGCTACCAACTCTTGATAAGCGCTCTATTTTTGTCCTATGGTTAGGCTTATTAAATCGTTAGCTACTTGGTGTGCATTTTGTTCAAATTCAAATTTCATTCGATCTTTCAAGGGTACATATGCTCTTTCTGGTGTAGGGAAAAATATATGCTTAGTGGCATTAGCAATATTTATTGCTGCACGTGCTGCATATAATGGAGCAGCTGTTACTTTGGAAGTTAGTTCTTCATTTTTACTCTGCATAATATCTACCTCGGAAAATATGTCTTACAATTGTACCAGATGATTAACCAACTATCAATCAGAGGCGGTTTTTCTACGGTAGGCTGGTTTCTTTTCTGAAAGCGACATTTTGGTTTTGCCGCATTTGAGCTTGAGCAAAAAAACTCCTTTAATACAGTGAATCAATTTGCTGCTTGTTCCTATCTGTGTGATAATTTTACCCTTGCATATAACTACCTGGAAAATATTATGGAAGAAAATAAACAAAAAGCATTATCCGCTGCCCTCTCGCAAATTGAACGTCAGTTTGGTAAGGGATCAGTGATGCGTATGGGCGACAGCACCGTATCCCGAGATATAGAAGCCATTTCAACTGGGTCTTTAGGATTAGACATTGCTTTGGGAATTGGTGGTTTACCCAAAGGACGTATTGTTGAAATTTATGGCCCAGAGTCTTCTGGTAAAACAACGTTAACCTTACAAGTTATTGCCGAATGTCAAAAAATGGGAGGCACTGCTGCATTTATTGATGCAGAACATGCCTTAGACCCCAGCTATGCGCAAAAGCTGGGTGTTAATGTGGATGAGTTACTGGTTTCTCAACCTGATACAGGAGAGCAAGCTTTAGAAATTACCGATATGCTGGTACGCTCAGCTGCGGTCGATGTTATTATCGTTGACTCTGTTGCTGCATTAACTCCTAAAGCAGAAATTGAAGGAGAAATGGGCGACTCACATGTTGGCTTACAAGCTCGACTCATGTCACAGGCTTTACGTAAATTGACTGCTAATATTAAACGCTCTAATACACTGGTCATTTTTATTAACCAGATTCGTATGAAAATTGGCGTAATGTTCGGTAGCCCCGAAACAACTACCGGCGGTAATGCATTAAAATTCTATGCTTCCGTCCGCCTGGATATTCGTCGCATTGGATCAATTAAAAAAGGCGAAGAAATCTTAGGTAGTGAAACACGAGTTAAAGTTGTTAAGAATAAAGTGGCACCACCATTTAAGATGACCGAATTTGATATTCTGTATAACGAAGGTATTTCTCGTGAAAGTGAAATTATCAATTTAGGTGTCCAACTCAATCTGATTGAAAAATCTGGGGCTTGGTACAGTTATAAGGGTGAGAAAATTGGCCAGGGTAAAGATAATGTTCGCTTATACCTGAAAGAGAATCCTCAAGTTGCAGCAACTCTCGAACATCAAATTCGTGCAGAGCTTTTAGAGAAAAAACTCCCTATGCTTGCGTCAGCTAGTGCCGACGAATTTGAGGCCGTTGATGACTAAAGCATTTGATTGTGCTGTGCGCCTGCTATCCAGGCGCGAGCACAGTGCACTAGAACTTTGTGATAAATTAAAGCAAAAAGGATATAGTGCTATAGAAGCAAAAATAGCATTGGATGAATGCCAACGCTTGGATTTGCAAAGTGAACGACGGTTTGTGGAGATCTACAGTCGTTCACGAATACGTCAAGGTTATGGACCTTTAAAAATAAGCCAGGAATTGACTAGTAAAGGAGTTGATAAGGAATTAATTCATCAGTTCTTGCAGCAAGAGCAAGATAATTGGTTGACTTATGCTTTAGATGTTTGGCAGAAAAAAAGTAAAGGTCAATGTGAGTTATCGTTTGATGAGCTCCAAAAACAACAGCGTTTTTTGCTTTATCGTGGATTTGGTATGGATACCATTGTTCAAGTGAAAAAAGAATTGAAAAAATAAAAATGAAATCGTAGCCTAGGTGCCTTGTAGCCTGGGTAATGTGCAGTAGTGCTTTTAAGTTAAGCAAAATTCCCTTTTCTCCAAAAGGGAGAAGGTGCCCGTTAGGGCGGATGAGGGGATTTACTATATTAGTCTCACCCCAGCTCTCTCCTATTGTTGAGAGAGGGCGTTTATTTTTAGATTAAAAGCACAATTTCTGCACATTTCCCGAGGACGGTTGAAAATTAAAATTAACTCAAATTGGTGTTGATTCGAAATGAAAAGTTCTGAAATTAGAAAAGCATTTTTTGATTATTTCACACAACGTGGTCATCAACTAGTGGAATCCAGCTCCTTAATTCCTGCTAATGATCCTACTTTATTGTTTACTAATGCGGGTATGGTGCAATTTAAGGATTTATTTTTAGGACTTGAAACACGTTCTTATCAGCGAGCGGTTACTGCCCAACGTTGTGTACGCGCAGGTGGTAAACACAATGATTTGGAAAATGTGGGGTATACAGCAAGACACCATACATTTTTTGAAATGTTGGGTAATTTTAGTTTCGGTGATTATTTTAAGCGAGAAGCAATAAAATTTGCTTGGGAATTTTTAACTCAAGTTCTGCATTTGCCCGAAGAGCGTTTGTGGGTGACAGTTTATAAAGAAGATCAAGAAGCAGAGGATATTTGGTTAAAAGAAATGAATGTTTCGGCTGCGCGTTTCTCACGTTGTGGAGAAAAAGATAATTTCTGGTCTATGGGGGATACAGGCCCTTGTGGTCCATGCACCGAGATTTTTTACGATCATGGTCCTGATATTCCAGGTGGTCCTCCAGGAAGTCCTGATGAAGACGGGGATCGATATATTGAAATTTGGAACCTGGTATTCATGCAATTTAATCGGGATAAAGATGGGAATTTGCATCCGCTACCCAAACCATCTGTAGATACAGGTATGGGACTTGAGCGACTCGCTGCCGTAGTTCAAGGTGTTCACAGCAATTATGAAATAGACAGTTTCCAGTATTTAATTCAATCGACAGCAAAACTTGGAACTATTACCAATTTAAACCACACTTCGTTAAAGGTAATTGCGGATCATATTCGTTCTTGTTCCTTTTTAATCGCTGATGGAGTGATTCCTGGTAATGAAGGACGCGGGTATGTGCTTAGAAGAATTATTAGAAGGGCAATAAGACATGGTAATAAGTTAGGCTTGCCAACTCCGTTTTTTTCACAATTAGTAGAACCTTTAATTACAGTTATGGGCGATGCTTATCCTGAATTGATAAAATCTAAAGCCCATATAGAAAAAATCCTCAACCAGGAAGAAAATCAGTTTGCCCGCACGCTTGATCAGGGATTACGTCTATTGCAAGAGCAAATGCATTCTCTTGGTGGCCACGAAATATCAGGGGAAATCGCATTTAAACTGTATGATACCTACGGTTTTCCTGTCGATTTGACTGCTGATATAGCTCGAGAGCAAGGCCTCTACGTGGATATGGATGGCTTCAATCAATTGATGCAACAGCAAAGAGAGCAGTCTCAGGCTGCCAGTCAGTTCAGCGTGGATTATAGTACTACTGCTCAATTGGATTACCAATCTAATTTTCATGGTTATGAACAAAACGAAACAGAAGCAAAAATTATTGCTTTGCTTCTAGAAGGAAATGAAGTTGATGCCTTAAGTCAAGGTACGAAAGGAGCTGTAGTTCTGGATCACACCCCTTTTTATGCGGAAAGTGGGGGGCAAGTAGGGGATAAGGGAATATTAATAAGTACAGGTTTTCGTTTTCGTGTCGATGATACGCAAAAAAAAGGTCAAGCCATAGTACATTATGGTGAAGTAGTGGAAGGTTCAGCGACCTTGAATCAGTTGCTGAAAGCAGAAATAGATAACGAGCGCCGAGAAGCAATTCGTATAAATCATACCGCAACTCATTTATTGCATGCTGCTTTAAAAACAGTAGTCGGACCACAAGTCCAGCAAAAGGGTTCATTGGTTGATGCAGAGCGAGCACGCTTTGACTTTTCTCATTTTGAATCATTGACCACAGAACAAATTAAAGAAATTGAATTATTAGTTAATGATCAAATTCGAGCCAACAACGAAGTTGTAACTCAACTCATGGATATTGATTCTGCCAAAAAAAGTGGTGCAGTTGCTCTGTTCGGAGAAAAATATACCGATAAGGTACGTGTATTATCTATGGGTGAGTTTTCTAAGGAGCTTTGTGGTGGAACTCACGCACGGAGGACAGGTGATATCGGGTTGTTTAAAATTGTTGCTGAATACGGAATTGCAAGTGGTGTAAGACGTATAGAGATGGTAACAGGTCGTTATGCGTTAGTTTGGGTTAATGAACAACAGTCACTTTTAAGTGAGTTGGCGTCATTGTTAAAAACCACAACGAATAACTTACCGGACAAGATAGGACAGCTTATCGCTGAACATAGAGGTTTAGAAAAAGAAATTGCCAAATTACAAAGTGAGAAAGCACAAAAATCAGGAGCAGATCTGGCAAATGAAGTAGAACAAATCAATGGAATCAGTCTATTGGTAAAACAATTGGAAGGTGTTGATAGCCAAACCATGCGTACAACCTTAGATCAACTGAAATCCAGACTTGATTCAGCTGTAATTGTTTTATTTACAGTGGATCAAAATAAAATGAATGTGATTGCTGGTGTAAGTAAGGGTATTTTAGGGAAAGCACCTACTGCGGCTACATTGGTAAAACATCTCTGTGGAAAGGGCGGGGGGCGTGATGATATGGCTCAGGGAGGAGGGGTTTTGCCGCCTGATTTGGATAATAAGATAGAAGAAATTAGAGAGATGGTACGCCATTCATAAATGATATCGTACTACCCACTAAGTTTTATACGGCGTTCCAAGTTCACACGGCTTCAGTCATGTACTATTATGTACACTCCTGGCCTTGTCTAAGACATAGTGGGTAATGCTATTTTATGCTGCCTGGATTTTTCTCCACCAGGCTAATTATCTGTAAAGTAATCATACATAAGGAGATGGCATGAGTTTTTTACAAGAGTTTAAACAATTTGCTATAAAAGGGAATGTAATTGATCTTTCTGTTGCTGTGGTTATTGGTGCGGCATTTGGCAAAATTATTAGCTCATTAGTTAGCGGCATTGTGATGCCTTTAATTGGCTTATTATTAGGTGGAATTAATGTCGCAAATAAAACGTTTTCCGTCGGTGATGCGATTGTAAAATGGGGAGAATTTCTCCAGGCCGTGATTGATTTTACAATCATTTCATTTTCAATTTTTGTAGCAATTAAAGCACTTTCTTTATTAAGAAAAAAGGAAGAAAAGCAAGAAAAACCAACTAGAGAAGAAACATTATTAACTGAAATTCGTGATTTATTGAAGGAGCAGGGTGCAAAAAGCGAATAATTTTTTGTAGCAAAATTCGTATTGTTTGTAGCCTGGATGCAGCGAAACCTTGGTTAATAAGGTTTCAGAACCCCGGGTTAGCTTTGCAGTACCCAGGCTATGTAAATTTCATGATTTTTTTACTCCACTGTTGCCTCAAAATGAAAGGTTATCGAAAGCCTTATTCGTTATCAAAGACTCCTAAGTATCTGTAAATCTGCTATAATTTTAAACAAGAATCATCATTAATAAGGATAGTTATGACTGGGCTCTTGAATTTAATTGCTGTTATTGTTGTCTTTGGGGTGGTTTTATGGCTAATCGATACTTTTATACCTATGCCACCATCAATTAAAAGCTTGTTAAATGTACTCGTTCTTATTATTTTAGTTATCTATATTTTACAATTTTTTGGCTTGATAAAAACAATTTTACCTATGATTAAGATTTTTAAATAAATCAATCAAATAATTGGTTTGCAGTTCAGCTAGATCTGGGATTTGGAGTAACCGCTCACACCTATTTGAAAATAATTAAGTAGCTGAGCTTAACATTTTGAAGTCTAGCATGGATACTTAGAGTTCTATAGCTGGACTTCATAAGCACTGTACCAGCCTACTCACGACCAATCAACGTTTCCCTGAGTTTTCGGCATGCGTGCGTGACTAAAGACAGAGCTGTTATTTAGCCTATAGCCTCAATGATTTTAGGAGGCGACTTAATGATAAATGGCACCAATAAACTAAACCCGGTCAAACAAGCATTTAGCAATTGGTGAGCCATCGTCAAACTATTGACCGCTATATTTTATGATCAAACTGTACTTGATTTTTGATGTTACTTAATAACTTTAGTTACTCTTGGTACACGTTGTAGTGCCAGTATCTTTTCCAGATTGAGATATCCAGTTGCCTTGTAAAGATCCGTCTTGTTTTAATGTAATGGACAATATACCCGAAATCGTGTTATCTACGGCCCCCCAAAAAGAAGTGCTCATAAAATTATTAATATTTGAACCCATTAATCCTGTACCATACAGTACTGGATTACCCGTGTTATCATCCCATTCAGAATTGTAAGTATCGCCAGTTTTCGATATGGTAAGAGAAAAACTCTTATTATCTAATAAAGAGCCATTCCATTGACATTTATAATTTCCTTCAATGGATTGAGATGTGCTGGCCGTCATATTGTCAGCATAAGCTGTGGTGATAATGAAATATAATATGGCTGTTAAAGAGATATCTACCAATGCTTTCATAACAAACTCCTTTTTGTTAATGACTGATGCACATGCCACTTTATGATGATTTTTTACAACTAATAGTGGCGGCTTGATTCTTATTACTTTGTGCCCACTTGCCTTCCAAAGTACCATCTGGTTTGATGATGATGTATTGGGCAAAAATAGTCGTCGGATCTTTAGACCACCAAAATAAAAATGAGAATGCATTATTCTGCTCTTTATTTTGTAAACCAATTCCAACAAGGCTTGGTGTGGTGTCATTCATTCCTTTTTTCGACATTCTATAACTATTGTTACTCCCTTTTTTTATAGTAAGGTATTCTGTGCCATCTGGCGGTGTAGAAAAAGGATCATGGAAATTGCATACATAGGTACCTGAAATGTCTGTCGTTGAAGTTTGAGTTATGGACGTATCTGCAAAAGCAGTCGATAAAAATGATAGACAACTCAATGTTCCTAGCATCATTGTGAGTGAAATCCTATTCATAGAGATCATAAAAAACTCCTTTTATTTATTTCATAATCTGTCCAAAATCTCTGCATTTATAAATTGAGTTATACATATTATAGATGATCTATCACGATCTTGTAGCGCTATAATTACAATCAACCCTTCTTTTTTGTAACCTGGAACTTTTCCTGAAGATTTCAACTGACTAAGAGAGCAGGTGCTTGCAATCTGGGGTTCTTCTGCCTTATTAAGGAACACTTCAATATGTTGCATCAAGTGCTATACAAGTCCAGATTATTTCAACATCATAATTTTTGCAGTTTCAGCTTTTTCAAATAACTCTTCTATTTTGGAGTCAATTGGAAAATTGTTGCTTTTACAGCTATCAAGATAGATTTGCTTTGGGGTGTAACCTAAATCATCTTCTAATGTAGCATTTGCTCCATTTTCCAAGAGGAATTCAATCCATAAATCCTTTCGACTGGCTGCCGCATGATGCAAAGCGGTCTTACAATAAAAGTCCATAGCATCTATTTGAGCGTTATATCTAAGAAGAAGAGTAGCAATTTGTTTCGTCTCTGCATTACAGTGTTGATTTAAAATTAATCCCATAAGTGGAGATTTAGTATTTTTTCCCCCTTGATTGGGATTAACATTATTCTTAAGCATCCGTTCAATCATGGGGATAATAGCAGAAAGATCTGTATACTTATAAAGACACATATTTTTATTAGCACAATAATGATATAAATTTTTGCAAAAAGAAAATTGTCTGTACGCCTCACTTGGATATATTATTGTGGACTTATTTAAGTCCATCTCTTTTGCTTGATTTAATTTGATCAAATCTGGATTTTCAGAAGAAATAGCCAGATTTATGTCTTGCAAAAGCGATGCAGAAATGTATTTTTGTTTATATAAAATATTCAAAATGGCTCTTAGCTTCGCTAAATCTATTGATGAAATTTCATAGTTCATATTTTCTTTTTCTAAATCATCATAGCTGAAACCAAATTCCTCCAGGTATTTTTCAAAAAGTATTGGATTTTTGGGTTTCTGAAAATTAACAGTGAACTGATTATCACCCCTATTGATAATTATAATTTTATGAAAATTCGCTACTTTATAAAAATGATAAATAAGTATTGCATAGAAAAGCACGAAATCTGTACGCCATCCTGATTCAGGTTCTCTTTTATAGTTGGTCAAATCAAATGGCGCCTGATCTTGACGAGGAGTTATCTCATCTGGGCTTTGTACAAAAAAGTTGTATTTACTGAGCATGACTGACATTGACTAATAAGGGAATCGCTAAATTTTACCCATTTTTTTATAAAGAAAGAATGGCAGCCGTTTGATTATTCCCATAATAATTTTCCAGAAATAAGGATAATAAAACATCCTTTTCTTATGTATCAGGGCGTTCCAACAGGCTTGTGCACAAAGGTCTGGAGGGGCTGCATAAAAAATTCCGGGCAAGCCATAAGTTTGTTTGGTATCAATAAAACCCAAGCGAGCAATGGTGATGTGTTGATTAGGACTGGCAGCTTGCTGTAAACCCTGAAGATAAATTTCAATGCTTGCTTTACTTGCTCCATACAGACTGTTTTTGGCGCGTCCACGACATGCAGCAACAGAACTTAAAAATAATAAATTATATTCTTTTTGCTGACGATTTAAGTAGGTGTGGATCAATAAAGTAGTGGTCAAAATATTTACTTTGATGAGGTGAGTGATGGTTTCAATATTCAAAAGATCGTTATCAGTGAAATCGCTGTGTGCAATCAATAAATCCAGTTCGCGGTTCTCAGTTTTAAAAACAGCAAGCAGATCATTAAATTGCTCAATCAAATCTAAAACAAGTACATCACAGCGTACTCGATATCGAAGTTTGATATCATTTGCAATCAGATCGAGTTGATTTTTCTGGCGCCCTACGAGAAGCAATTGATGTCCTGATCGAGCGGCAATATGAGCAAATTTTTCTGCAATGATGGAGGTTGCGCCTAATATGACCCATGTTCTTTGTATCATTTTTTTATCCCTAATCGGTTTGCCAGATCAGAGTTCATAATACATGCATGGCGCTTAAGAGTTTGCGAGAATTGTTCATGCTTCTCATACATCTGATGATATTGTTCTTCATTTAAAAGAAAGTCCTTAGCTAAATAAACTCGGCCATTGAGTTCAGTAATTAATTGGTTCATGGCATACATTGCCTGCTTTGCTTGTACATTATGAATAAAATCAACTGCCAGGGTAAATCCAGGTTGACAAAAGGAAAGTAAGCCTTCACCAGATTGAGTGAACAGCTTGAGTACAGCAAGGGTTGGTGTTGCCTTATGAAGGCGAATCAATTGTACTAATCGCTCCAAAGTGGTTGAAGCATGATCAGTACTAAAAACTGCCTGAAATTGAACTAATCCTTTAGGTCCATAAAGTCTGTTCCAGTGCATGAGTTTATCCAGGGGATTATTAAATTGTTCAAGCGTTAGTTTTTCTTGTCCTTTTTTATGGTTAAAAAAAATCTGGTTAAATAATTTTATACCCCACGGCCTGATTAAAGAAAAAGGAATTTTGGGTATGGAGTGAATTTTTAATTTTTTATCGTCGAACGGATCACAATAATCTGCCACAGAAAAAAGAGCGCGGGGAACCGGATTGAGTAGATCAAGCCAAGCTACTTGATAATCATGATGAATGCCTTCTGTCACCATATATTCGGTGAGTGATTGGAGCGATTCAAATTGTTTATGTTTGGTTTGAACAAATCGAGGAGCCTTTTTTAGACGGAGTGCTGCACGGGTAATAATCCCTGTAAGACCTAAGCCTGCGATCGTCGCATGAAATAATTCGTTATTTTCAGAACGGCTACAATGAATTTTCTTACTTCCAATCAATAAATCGAATTCAATGAGATGGTGTCCAAAACTACCTTCGAGATGATTGTTTTTTCCATGCACATCGTGAGCAATTCCACCCGCAACTGTAGCATGGACAGTCCCTGGGAGAACGGGAGGAATGAAATCAGGATGCACTAAAAATAAATCTTTAAGTGGAACCCCTCCTTGACAGGTTACAATACCCGTTTCGGGATTAAAATTGATAAAATGATTCAGGCGTTCGCTATCAATAATAAAACCATCAGTATTAAAACAACTGTCGTTATAGCATAGCCCTGAACCACGTACGAGGATGTTTTCTTGGGGATTGTGGGCAAGGTAATCAGCAAGTTGTTCTTCATTATCAGGACGTAAACAGAACGACTGGCTATAGCGCGCACGGCTAAAATTGGTTAATGTTTTTGTTTTGCTGCGCATTTTATATGTGGTTTCATCATTTCCAATATTTATGACTATAATTCATTTAGAAACATAATTAAAAGGAATTATGATGAAAACTATTTTAATCTTTTTAGGCTTTCTCTTTTCCCTTTCTGTTTTTGCAGCAGATATTCCTCAGGATTATTTAGGCGCACAAAAATATGACAAAACCCAGTGTTTTCATAATACAAGTCAAGATTGTATTAATTCGCAATGCCTGAACTCTTCTGAAATCGATTGTCAGGATAATTGCCGAAAAATGGCGCAGGCAAAATGTCAACAACAAACTAATGAGTAAGTTTGTCTTTGCTTTTTCTCAAATTAAGTTTGATATATTGTCAAATGATTGGCATATGATTTTTGACTGTCCATGCAAACATGTCACTGGTTATCTTGATTAATCTCAAATTGGCAAACACCTCAATTTCATTTCAGTATTGTGGCCTTCATCCAGGCTACAATTCTACTTTAAATGACAAGACTATTTTATAAATGGCATACAGTTTGCATAAGGCTATTCAATAGAAGAATCATGATGCTTACTTGAATTTAATGAGTTAAATTCAAGTTTAAAAAATTTGTATGGATTGCTTATATGGCTGATAAAAACGTTTTATCACAAGAAGAAATAGATGCATTACTAAAAACAGTTGGTGAATCTCCTGAAGAGGGTCATCAAGAATCAGAAGGTGAAACACTTACTAAAGAAAAATCGGATCATAAAAAAGCAAAAACGAATAAAAATGATGTAACGAACTCTACATTTGAGCCAATTGAAATAAAAAAAGAAAATGATGTAAAGACACTTAATTTTACGGCTCAAGAACGTATTGTCAAAGGCAAGCTGCCCGTATTAGATAGAATTTATGACCGCGCAGTGCGTCTGTTTGCATCTGATATTTATAATGTGACCGCCAAAGATTTTGAGATTAAGCAAGATCCATTACTTATTATAAAACATCGCGATTTCATGGAGAGTTTGCCTAACCCAAGCTTAATGAGTATTTTTAAATTCAAACCATTACGCGGCAAAGGCATAATTCTTTTTGATAGTACTTTTGTCTATGATCTTGTCGATTATTATTTTGGCGGTAGTTCCCAATTCTTTGCCCAAAAAGACAGAACAGATTTTACTGCAACTGAGTTGCGTGTTATGGAGGTGATCACGAAAAAGCTCATTGCTAACCTGAGTCAAGCTTGGAAGCCCATTATTCAGCTTGATATCACCAAATTTAATGATGAAACAAACCCACAGTTAGTCAATATAGCAGAACCCGAAGAAATGCTATTAGTAGCGCGTTTTTCCATGGATTTTGGCAAAGAAATAGGTATTTTCTATTTTATTTTGCCTTATTCGATGGTTGAGCCAATCAAAGAGCAATTGGAGCTTGGTGCTTCTCGTCCAGATGATGAAATTGATCCAAACTGGGTCAAATCATTAAAAGAAGAGTTAATGGATGTTGAATTAACTGTGAGCTCGGCAATGGCTGAAACCAAAAGCACTCTCGGTGCTGTGATGTCATGGCAAGTAGGGGATTTTATACCTATGGAAATGAAAGAAATAGTTACTTTGGATATTGAAGGAACTCCAGGATTTACGGCAACTCAAGGTACTGCGAATGACAAGCGTGCTGTAAAAATAATAAAAAATATTAGTTATTAGGAGATGAGGAATGTCTCAAGAAGCAATAGAACAACCCAAACCATCAAATACTCTTCCTCAGGAAGCAGACAGTGAAAAAATGGATTTGATTCTGGATATCCCTGTATCTGTGACTGTAGAAATCGGCCGCACTAAAATGACGATTCGTAATTTACTCCAATTAAACCAAGGAGGAATTGTTGCCCTGGATCGTTTAGCAGGTGATCCGCTTGATGTTTTAGTCAATGGGACTTTAGTTGCACATGGGGAAGTGGTAGTGGTTAATGATAAATTTGGTGTGCGATTAACCGATATCGTCAGCAAAGCAGAACGAATTAAGCGGTTAAGATGATGCAATCTGCACTCAATCAGGGAGAGCTCATGCGTGTTGTCATGGGCTTATTGTTGGTTTTATTGCTTATCCTTCTATTGTCTTGGCTGGTGAAGCGGTTACATGGTATGCAAATGAGCTCGACAAAAGGATTTCAATCCATAGCGAGTATGATTTTAGGACCTAAGGAAAAAATTACCTTGTTAAAAGTAGGGACGCGTTATTTGTTGGTTGGATCAGGTTCCGGGCATGTCACGCTGCTTTATGATTTTGGTGAAGAACTACCGACAGGTTTTGATTCCAAAAATAAAACTTCATTTGCAGTGCTACTTAAATCAGTTACGAAATCATAAGATGAATAAAATGAATTTAATGATGCGATATCCATCCTATAACATAGAGAGAGTTAGTTTTTATAAATCTCGAGTTAGTCTACGTTTCACTCTAGCCTCTGTATGTATCATTTTGTTGTGTTTGGTTCCTCTTGCTGTGCAGGCTGCGCCTTTATCTTTACCTGCCATGACAGTACAACCTGGAGCAAATGGTGAACAAACTTATAGTGTTAATCTGCAAATTTTGATTTTTATGACCTTGTTAACTGTTTTGCCGGGGATGTTGATGGCAATGACGGCTTTTACAAGAATCATTATTGTACTTTCTATATTACGCCAAGCTATAGGCTTGGCGCAGACTCCTACGAACCAAATCTTAATTGGTATTGCGTTATTCATGACTTATTTTGTGATGAATCCTGTTTTTAATAAGATCAATGATACAGCAGTGCAGCCTTATCTTGCAGAGACTATGAAATTCCCACAAGCTTTGGCAAATGCACAGGTTCCTTTGCGTGAGTTTATGTTAAATCAAACTCGAAAAAATGATTTGTCGTTGTTTGAAAAATTTGCTCAAAAAAATCCGGCGAACCTTAACGAAGTGCCAATGAGTGTAGTGATTCCCGCATTCATTACCAGTGAATTAAAAACAGCGTTCCAGATTGGCTTTATTTTGTTTTTACCTTTTTTAATTATTGATATGGTGGTATCCAGTGTTCTGATGGCTATGGGTATGATGATGCTTTCACCTTTGATTATTTCATTACCCTTTAAGATCATGCTTTTTGTTATGGTTGATGGGTGGACACTTATTTTGGGATCGCTGGCGTCGAGTTTTGCTATGAGTTAAATGCCTCATTTTGCGTCCAGATTAGGAATTATAGGGAAATAAAAATTATAGGGAAATAATATGACCCCAGAGTCTATAACTTCTATATTTAGCGAAGGTGTGTATTTGATGTTGTTATTGATCATGGTACTCATTCTTCCTGGCTTGATTGTTGGTGTGATTGTTTCGATGTTTCAGGCAGCGACACAGATTAATGAAACGAGTTTAAGCTTTATACCTAAATTATTTATTACTTTTTTAATGCTCGTATTTGCCGGTCCTTGGTTATTGAAGACTATGGTGAATTACACTGATTCTTTAATTACCAATATTCCTTATTTAATCGGTTAACTGAATATGAAACTGGATTATCCAACCATAATACATATGATAAGCCAGGTTATTTGGCCAATGGGGCGCATTGGTGGGTTACTGCTTACCGTACCTGTTTTTTCTTCTGTCTTATTACCTGCCCGTATTAAAATTATTTTACTGTTTGTTTTAAGTTGTGTCTGTGCCTTTATGGTTCCGAAAGAGCTTTCTTTTCTGAATTTTAATGGACTGTTCTTAGCTTATATCATTCAGGAAGTACTCTTTGGACTATTAATGGGATTTGTTTTGCAGCTTGTGTTTCAGGTTTTTGTTTTGGGCGGACAAATTATTGCAATGCAGGCAGGTCTTGGTTTTGCGGTGATGGTGGATCCTGCAAGCCGGGCAAGTGTTCCCTTGGTTAGTCAGTTTTATTCAATGATGATGACCTTAATATTTTTGGCGCTTAATGGACATTTAACTGTTTTTGAAACTTTATTAGATAGTTTTACAGTTATGCCTGTAGGACAGTTATCTGTAACTCAATCGATGGTCTGGAATGTTGTTTTATTTTCGGGATGGATGTTTAAACAGGCACTATTGATTTCAATCCCTGCTTTATTGTCTTTGCTTATTGTGAGCCTTGCATTCGGAATTATGTCTCGAGCAGCCCCACAATTAAACATTTTTTCTCTAGGATTTCCCATTACCTTAATTATGGGGATAGTAGTGATTAAGGTAGGTTTGTCGAGTATTGCGGTACAAATGACAGATCTTATCAAAGAAGGAGTGCGCTTTATGATAGGGATGTTACCCCGATGAGTGATCAAGAACAGGCTCAAGAAAAAACGGAACAGCCCTCGGCCAAGCGCCTTAGAGACGCGCGTAAAAAAGGTCAGGTTGCACGATCAAGGGATTTCAATAGCACAGTAACGTTACTTTTTACGGCGGTAGGATTCCTTATTTTTGGAAAGCAATTGGCGCTGCAATTAGCAGTCATGATGCGCCATGCTTTTGAATTCGACACGCGAGTTATACTTACTTCTGCTGTGGGCGTGGAGCGTTTATATTTTCTAGTTAAGATGGGATTTTGGTCCTTAATGCCTTTGTTGGTGATTATATTTCTCGTTACCCTGGCAGCACCCCTGCTTATGGGAGGCTGGGTGTTTAGTGGCCAAGTGTTACAGCCTAAATTTTCGCGACTCAATTTCTTTCAAGGAATCAAACGTATGGTTTCGTTGAAAGGTTTTGTCGAGATGTTCAAATCATTGTTTAAGTTTCTCTTGGTCGCAGTGGTGGCCATAGTAGTACTTAAAGCACAAATTCCTGCATTACTCAATTTGGCACATGTTCCTATAGAAACAGCGATTAGTACCGGCAGTCTGGTCGTAGTGAAATCTTTTGTATTGATTGCTGCTAGTTTGATTTTGATCGCTGCTTTTGATGTACCTTTTCAATTGTATGAGCATCATAAAAACATGAAAATGACGATGCAAGAATTGCGAGATGAATACAAAGAAATGGAAGGTAAACCCGAAGTAAAAAGCGCTATTCGTCGTGCTCAGCAAGAGATATCGAGACGACGCATGATGAATGAAATACCTAAGGCAAATGTGGTTCTAACAAACCCTACCCATTATGCTGTAGCGATCAGTTATAAAGAAAAGAGCCATAAAGCACCGATAGTTGTGGCAAAGGGTAAAGATTTGATTGCTTTTCAAATAAATAAAATTGCGACATCACATAAAATTCCCATTATTTCAGTACCGCCTTTGGCACGAGCGCTTTATTTTTCTACAAAGTTAAATGCAGAAATACCGAGAGGGCTTTATGTCGCTGTAGCTCAGGTTTTAGCTTATGTATTTCAACTGCGTGACAAGGAACGTTATGACTATAAACCTTCTGTATTACAGAATGTTCCTATTCCAGCAGAGTTAGTGCGTGATGCAGAGGAGGCTGCTAATGAATAAAGCATTACAGTATATGCAATATTGGATGCATCAAGGTTTGGGTACCCCCTTGGTACTAATCATCATGCTCGGCATGATGATGTTACCTATGCCACCATTTTTATTGGATATGTTCTTTACTTTTAATATCGCTTTGTCACTTGTAGTCTTGTTAGCGGTGATTTATAGCGAACGACCTTTGGATTTTGCTGTATTTCCAACCGTTATATTACTCGCAACGTTACTACGTTTGTCGTTAAACGTAGCCTCAACGCGAGTCGTTTTATTAAATGGTCATAAAGGTACTGATGCAGCTGGGCATGTGATTCAATCCTTTGGTGAGGTCGTTATTGGCGGAAACTATGCTGTAGGTCTCGTCGTATTTATGATTTTAGTAGTCATCAATTTTGTTGTAGTAACCAAGGGTGCTGGGCGTGTATCAGAAGTAAGTGCTCGCTTCACTTTAGATTCTTTGCCTGGAAAGCAAATGGCGATCGATGCGGATTTGAATGCCGGTTTAATTAACCAGGAGCAGGCGGTAAAACGTCGATTGGAAGTGGCACAAGAAGCAGATTTCTATGGTTCGATGGATGGTGCTAGCAAATTCGTTCGTGGTGATGCAATTGCCGGGATTTTAATTCTGGTTGTTAACATTATCGGTGGATTGATTATTGGGGTTTTTCAGCATGGGATGAGTATTTCTGATGCATTGCATAACTATATTTTATTAACTATAGGTGATGGTTTGGTAGCGCAAGTACCCTCGTTAGTTTTATCAACCGCAGCGGCCATCATTGTTACTCGAGTTTCAAGTGCACAAAATATGGGACATGCGGTGATTTCTCAGTTACTTGCTAATCCACGTTCATTAATTATTGCATCAGGTATTATTGGATTGATTGGTATTATTCCTGGAATGCCTCATGTAGCATTTATTCTCCTTTCTGCTGGTTTAGCAGGAATTGCTTATTTGTTTCTTCAGCAAGATAAAGCAAAACAGAAAGAACAGATTAACCAGGAAAATGAATCTCTGGCAGTTCAAAATCCAAATATCTCCACGGAATTGTCATGGGATGATGTGAATCCTGTTGATGTAATAAGTCTTGAAGTAGGATATCGCTTAATTCCTTTAGTGGATCAAGCACAAGGAGGACTTTTACTTGCTCGAATTAAAGGGGTGCGAAAGAAAATATCACAAGAATTGGGTTTTCTAATTCCTTCAGTACATGTCCGTGATAATTTGGATTTAAAACCTAACCATTATCGAATTAGTTTGGCAGGGGTAGTAATGGGGGAAGCGGCGATTCATCTTGATCGTTGCTTGGCTATAAATCCTGGGCAAATTTTTGGCGAAATTGAGGGGATAAGAACTCGTGATCCAGCTTTTGGTATGGAAGCCGTTTGGATTAATGAAAGTCAAAGAGAGCAAGCACATACCTTAGGTTATACGGTGGTCGACTCTTCGACGGTTGTTGCCACACATTTAAGCCAAATATTAGAGCAAAACAGCCAGCAATTGTTAGGTTATGAAGAAACTCAACAGCTTTTAGACAAGCTTGCAGTTAGCTCACCTAAACTAGTGAAAGAATTAGTACCCGATGGTCTTTCTTTAGGAATGGTTAGTAAAGTGTTACAAGGTTTATTAACGGAGCATATCCCTCTAACAGATATTCGCACTATAGTCGAAACTTTGGCGGAATTAGCGCCAAAATCTAAGGATACGGAGTATTTAATCAGTCAAGTCCGTATTGCTTTATCTCGATTAATTACCCAAAAAATCAGTGGTGTTCATGAGGAGCTACCAATTATTACGTTAAAACCTGAGTTGGAACAATTATTGCAAAACATTATTCAAAGTAGTGGATCTGGAGGCGTAAATTTCGAGCCTGGAATGGCAGATAAAATACAACATTCTTTGACACAATTAGCAATGCAACAACAGGCGAAACAAGAAAGTTCAGTATTAGTAGTACAGCCAGGAATTCGAGCAGTATTGGCACGATTTGTGCGTAATATATCTCATGACTTTCATGTTTTGTCTTATCAGGAGATCCCTGATAATAAACAAATAAGAATAGTAGGCACAGTAGGATAAAAATGATAACTGAAGACAAACTTCTCAGTTTTCTTACAAGCGAGCTACAATTTCTAAAGAGGCATTGCGTGAATAGTGACAAATTTCTTCATAAGCAGGAGGCTTTATGAAATTAAAACGTTTTGTTGCGGCCGATACACGCAGCGCTATGAAACAAATTAAAGAGACACTTGGTGCCGATGCCGTCATTTTGTCCAGCCATCATATTGATGGTGGTGTAGAAGTCGTGGCTGCAATTGATTTTGATGAAACAATTCTTTCAACTTCAGCAGCAGTGGCATGTGCTGAGCCAACCAGTCAGACTAATAAATTTCAAATGCAAACACCGCTTGATGATATGCGTCAGGAAATTCAAACACTAAGAGGTATGCTTGAAGCACAATTAAGAGGAAATGTTGGAGTCTATGAACCTTTACATACTATTTTGCTCCAAAAACTTTTGTATCTAGGGGTAAGCCACACCACCGCTGCGACTTGGGCGTGTTCTGTGCGCTCTGATTTAAATCAACAAAGAGGCTGGGAATCTGTATTGAATCTTATTTCGGATCAATTAGCCATTTGTGATACACGTCGAATAGAAGAGGGTGGGGTTTATGCTTTTGTTGGACCAACTGGTGTTGGAAAAACGACAACGTTGGCTAAAATTGCAGCGAGATTTGCTTTGAGGTTTGGAGCAGATAAGTTAGGTCTAGTCACAATGGATACTTATCGAATAGCGGCACAAGAACAACTCATGATGTATGGAAAAATCTTGGGGGTTAAGGTGTGTGTTGCTCAAGATGAGGTTTCTTTGGCACGCGTGTTACGGCAATTAAATGATAAAAAATTAATTTTGATTGATACAGCGGGAATGAATCCAGCAGATGAGCGAGTTGTAAAACAAATGCATGTATTAGGCACTTATTTGCAATCGATTTCCAAGGTTTTGGTTTTACCTGCAACAAGTCATTACCAAGTGTTAATTGATGCTATAAGACGTTATGAAGCAAATCAAATTGATCAGTGTATTTTGACAAAACTGGACGAGTCGCTCGCTGTGGGTGGTGCACTAAGTGCACTTATTGAGTCGGGTTTAGGTGTGAGCTATTTGACGCACGGGCAACGTGTACCTGAAGACATTAAAATGGCAACACGCCATCAGCTTGTTGAATTATTTGCTGAACAGGAAGCACAACTGTTTCGGACAGATAATGTTAGGAAAGCACATCAAAGTGCTGGGAGAGAATATCATGTCTAAAGTGAGACGAAATATAAGTGATCAAGCTTCAGGTCTGAGAAGTCTATCGCGTGCGAAGCCGATCAAGGTAATTGCAGTCTCTGCCGGAAAGGGCGGGGTTGGCAAGAGCAATGTTTCTGTTAATTTGGCAGTTGGTTTGGCTCAACTCAATAAAAAAGTAATGCTACTTGATGCTGATTTGGGATTGGCAAATATCGATATCATGCTAGGATTACATACTAAATATAATCTGTCGCATGTAACTCAGGGAATTTGTCATTTAAGTGACATTATTTTGCCAGGACCTAATGGTATCAGTGTCATTCCTGCAGCTTCCGGAACCGAGTTTATGACTCAACTCTCTCCAACAGAGTTGGCTGGGATTATTGATGCATTTAATGAGCTTACTGATGATTTGGACTACATGATTATTGATACCGCTGCTGGCATATCTGACACGGTTTTGAGTTTTACTCGTTCATCTCAAGAATTAATTGTAGTTGTATGCGATGAACCTACCTCATTAACCGATGCATATGCTTTAATTAAAGTAATGAGTAAGCGTTATGAATGGACACGTTTTCATATTTTAGCCAATATGGTAAGAAATGAGCGAGATGGACGAGAATTATTTAACAAATTATTTAAAGTTTCCGAGCAATTTCTTGAGGTTCAGCTAGACTATTTAGGAGCAGTTCCTTTTGATGAACACATACACAGGGCAGTGAAAATGCAAAAACCCGTATTAATTGCTTATCCTGATTCTGCCGCTGCACTGGCGATGAGGCAGTTAGCAGACGAAGTATCTGAATGGCCACCTAGTTCTCTACTGGGGGGTAATACCAGTTTCTTTTTAGAGCGTTTAGTCGCGGGTGAATTTTAAGGAGATTAATGTGGATGCTTTGGCTGCCTATAGCAAAGTGAACCAGCAAATTCAAGAAACGCTGGTAAAAACTCACGCCTTGTTGGTTAAGCGCATAGCACATCATTTATTGGGGCGTTTGCCACAAAGCGTACAACTAGATGACTTAATACAAGCGGGAATGCTTGGTTTGCTGGAAGCAACAAGACATTACGACTCTTCCAAGGGGGCTTCATTTGAAACCTATGCGGGGATCCGAATCAGAGGATATATGCTTGATGAAGTAAGGCGTAATGATTGGGTACCTCGTTCGGTGTATCGTAATGCAAGAATGATTTCTGAAGCAGTAAAAATTGTTGAGCATCGATTAGGAAGAGAGGCCAAAGATTCAGAAATAGCAGCTGAACTTGGAATATCACTTAATGAATACCATGAAATGTTACAAGACTCAGTGAGCAGTCATTTATATGGTTTTGAAGATTTGGGTGTTACTGATGATGCTTTACAGGTCGAAGATGGATACGCCTCTACCGAGCCTCATGTTAACGTATTTCATAATGATTTGATGCGACGTTTATCTGAGGTAATTCGTGGATTGCCCCATAAAGAGCGAATGGTGCTCTCTTTATATTACGAACAAGATTTAAACCTAAAAGAAATTGGAGAGGTTATTGGCGTTAGTGAGTCACGTGTTTCACAGATCCTCAGTCAGGCAACACATCGTATTAAATCACGATTACCGGAATAACAAGAATGGATGCTTTAACTTTAATAGGGATGTTAACCAGTTTTTTAGCTATTACTTTAGGTCAAATGTTAGAGGGTGGAAGCATGCAGACCCTACTGAACTTTTCTGCATTGCTCATTGTGCTGGGAGGAACTATCGGTGCTGTTATGGTGCAAACACCACTAAGTACCTTTAAACGTGCATTTAAAATCTTGCCCTGGGTTGTTGTCCCTCCCAAACTCGATTTTGAACCCTGCCGCAACAAGATGTTCGAGCTGGCGCGAAAAGCCCGTCAGCTGGGTTTACTTTCCTTGGAAGAGCATTTAGAAGTTGAAAAAAATCCACTTATTAATAAGGGATTAGAGTTGTTAGTTATTGGTGTAGATAAACTGACGATAAGACAAGTTCTTGAGGATGAGATTGATCGTGTCGAAGCACTTGACTCTCATGCCGCACAGGTTTTTGAAAGTATGGGGGGATACAGTCCAACCATAGGAATTTTGGGTGCGGTATTGGGATTGATTCAAGTGATGCGCCATTTATCAGAGCCAAGCGAATTAGGTTTAGGTATTGCAGTAGCGTTCGTAGCTACTATTTATGGAGTTGGAATGGCTAATCTTATTTTTTTACCGGTGGCGAATAAATTAAAAAGTTGTATCGCTCGCCAAGTGCATTATGACGAAATGATTGTAGAAGGGGTAGTTGCCATCGCATCCGGAGAAAGTCCAGGAATTTTGCTGTTAAAACTTAATAATTTTGGCCAACAGAAGAAAGATGAAACAAAGAAAAAAAAGAAATGAACAGCAGAACGATCATCATCGTTGGGTTGTCTCTTATGCAGATTTTATTACCTTGCTATTTGCATTCTTTGTAGTGATGTATGCTATCTCCTCCGTAAATATTTCAAAGTACAAATCCCTTTCAGAGGGAATGAAATCAGCGTTCAATAAAAAAGATGAGGCTCGGGCACTCACATCAACGAAAAGTATAAAAGACGGACCGCAAACCAAACAATTTAAAGGACCTTTTAATGATGGACTTGATGAATTAAATCAATCATTGGCTGATTTGGAAGATGGAAATTACAAGATCAATCGACAAGAAGGTTGGGTTGAATTGGATATTAACTCAGGTGCTTTATTTGACTCAGGTGAATCAGATTTAAAACCAGAAGCTTTTGTTAAATTAATGCGATTAGCCACAAAAATTAAAAAATCATCTTCTATTGTTGCCGTAGAGGGCTATACAGACAATATTCCTATAGAGACGCCACAATTTCCCTCAAATTGGGAGCTTTCAGCTATGCGTGCAGCAGTTGTTGGGCGTATTCTAAATTCCTTTGGAATTGAAACACAGCGCATTTTAGTGACGGGTTATGGAGAACAATATCCGGTTGCTGATAATGTTACAGAACAAGGGCGAGCTGCAAATCGTAGGGTGACAATCATAATTGCGTTAAATCGTAATATTCCTCGTCTTTTAAATCCATCGCTAAGTCAACCAGCAGCCCATCGTGTAGTCATCGGGGATAAGGATATAAAATGATAACTTTTCTTTTAAGTTTAAATGTGCTTATTTTTGTATTCGTACTGAATTACTTATTTAATCAGCGGAAGAAATTAATTGATTTTCAAGAAAAATTGGATATCCAGCAAAAATTAATAGAGCAAATCACAAAAGATCATCCTGTGTTGATTCATGCTGATTTATTATTTTCTAAACAATTAAAAGAGATAAATACTCAATTGATTAGTATGGATAATCAAATCCAGGATTTGGAAAATAAACGAGCTAATGATGGCGGATATCGCCATGCTTTGCGTATTTTAGAAATGGGGGGTAATCGAGATGAAATTGTTGAAAGTTGTCATTTATCTCCTGCAGAAGCTGATTTATTAATGAACTTGCAAGCCTATCGGACCGCAATGAAGACTTCATAGTCTGTTTTTTTGCCTACTTTCACGGTAAAATCGCAAACTTATTTTTTTACATAGTCGCGCTTTAGTTGAATTTAGCTCGAGTGCAGCGTAGTCACTCTGCTTTTAAGTTAAGCGAAATTCCCTTCTCCCCAAAAGGGAGAAAGTGCTCGTTAGGACGGATGAGGATATTTATTAGCTCATTCTCCCCCTAACCCCCCTCCCAGTAATGGGAGAGGGGAGTTTATTACTAACTTAAAAGCAGAGTGACTACGCTGCATCCAGACTACATTGAGATTAGGGCTGGGATCTAATTACTAATTTTAAAGAGACACTTATGTTAGAAGTAAACCAAATTAATCTTAATCTGGTGGATCTTATTAAGCGAGTAGACGCGCTTAGGGGGTATCTTTGACTTTGACGCTAAGAATGAGCGTTTAGAAGAAGTCGTTCGAGAATTGGAGTCATCTACAGTTTGGGATAATCCGGAGGTTGCTCAAGCCCTGGGTCGTGAACGAACACAGTTGGAAGCAGTTGTTTCAACTTTAACTCAATTAGGTCAATCCATTACTGATTTAAATGAATTATTTGAAATCGCGCGTGAAGAAGGCGACGAACAAACCATTAATGAAATTGGTGAAGAGTTAATTTCTATTGAGAAAAAAGTCGCTGATTTAGAGTTTCGTCGGATGTTTTCTGGGAAAATGGATGACTCAAATGCTTACTTAGATATTCAATCAGGTTCTGGTGGTACTGAAGCTCAGGATTGGGCCGAGATGTTATTGCGTATGTACTTACGTTGGGGTGAGCAACATGGATTTACTACGGAGCTGATTGAGTGTTCTCCGGGTGAAGTTGCTGGTATTAAAAGTGCTACTATTTATTTTAAGGGAGAGTATGCTTTTGGATGGTTGCGTACAGAAAGCGGAGTGCACCGTTTAGTGCGAAAATCTCCTTTTGATTCAGGAAATCGACGACATACTTCTTTTGCAGCAGTATTTGTTTCACCTGAAATCGATGATGATATTGATATAGAAATTAATCCTGCTGATTTACGTATTGATACGTACAGGGCTTCCGGGGCCGGAGGGCAGCATGTTAACCGAACTGACTCAGCAGTGCGTATTACTCATGCACCAAGTGGAATTGTAGTACAATGTCAGAATGATAGAAGTCAGCATCGTAATAAAGATCAGGCAATGAAACAGCTGCGTGCTAAGTTGTATGAGCTGGAAATGCAAAAGAAAAATGCAGAGCAGCAAGCGTTAGAAGCCAGTAAATCAGATATAGGTTGGGGATCCCAAATTCGTTCATACGTTTTGGATCAATCTCGTATTAAAGATCTGCGAACCAGTGTTGAAACAAGCAATACACAAGCAGTTTTGGATGGGGCGTTGGATCAATTTATTGAAGCCAGTTTAAAGGCAGGAGTAGGGCAGCATGAGTGAAGAACATATTGAACATATAGATGAAAGCGAAGTTTATTATATTCGTAAACAAAAATTGGCTGAATTACGTACAAAAGGTTTTAATTTTCCAAACCAATTTCGTCGTGAAAATTTAGCTCAAGAAGTCATAAAACATTATGACTCATTAGATAAAGAAACTTTAGCACAACAACATATTAAGGTTACTGTTGCCGGCCGCATCGTATTGAGGCGTATTATGGGCAAGGCCAGTTTTTTCCATATTCAAGATTTTTCTGGACGGATTCAAGTATATATCCGAGCTAATGATCTTCCCGAGCAATATGAGGAATTCAAGCATTGGGATTTAGGTGATATTGTTGGGGTTCAAGGTGAGTTATTCAAGACAAATACGGGTGAGCTTACCGTAAATGCGGAGCATATTGAGTTATTGACGAAATCATTGCGCCCCTTACCTGATAAATTTCATGGGTTAGCCGACCAAGAAGTTAAGTACCGTAAACGCTATGTGGATTTAATTGCTAATGATGAAAGTCGCCTTACATTTTTAACACGTTCGCGATTAATTCAAGCCTTTAGACAATTTATGGATCAACACTATTTTCTGGAAGTAGAAACACCCATGATGCATCCCATCCCGGGTGGGGCTATGGCACGTCCTTTTGTTACGCACCATCATACTTTGGATATGACCATGTATTTGCGCATCGCGCCTGAGCTTTATTTAAAACGTCTCGTTGTAGGCGGATTTGAGCGCGTTTATGAAATTAATCGTAATTTCCGTAATGAAGGAATTTCAACGCGTCATAATCCAGAATTTACTATGGTTGAATTTTACCAAGCCTATGCAGACTATCAAGACTTGATGAATTTTACCGAGGAATTATTGCGTTACCTCTGTGATACGGTTATGGAAAAACGGCAGGTGGAGTATCAAGGTCAAATGATTGATTTTAATAAGCCATTTGCACGCATGACGGTTAAAGAAGCAATTTTATATTATCATCCAGAAATCAATGCTCAACAGTTAGAAAGTGTAGCAAGTTGTCGTGAGATATTGCAGAAAAAAGGGTTTCCTTTTAAAGAAACGGATGGCTTAGGCAAACTGCAAATCATATTGTTTGAAGAAACTGTTGAACATCAATTATTTCAGCCTACTTTTATTACGAGTTATCCTACTGAAATTTCTCCTTTGGCACGCCGTAGTGATCATGATTCAGATGTTACGGATCGGTTTGAGTTCTTTATTGCTGGTCGAGAAATTGCTAATGGATTTTCTGAGTTAAATGATGCAGAAGATCAGGCAGAACGTTTTCGTAAGCAAGTTGAAGAAAAGGATGCAGGTGATCTAGAGGCTATGCACTTTGATAGTGACTACATCGAAGCACTGGAATATGGATTGCCTCCTACAGCAGGAGAGGGTATAGGTATTGATCGCTTGGTCATGTTGTTTACCAACTCTCAGTCAATTCGAGACGTTATTTTGTTCCCACATTTGCGCCAATAATAAGAGCAATATACCAGAGATATAGCCTGACTATCGTGGAACCATAACCCAGTTTTTTGTGACGATCACAAACACCGGTATGGTTTCGCGATAGCCGGGCTATGTTTTAAGAATTCATATTGGGTATTGAGCCCAATCTAAGGAATAATAATAATTTATCAGGTGGCTTATGTTTGTTACTCACTTCCAGAAGGCGATTACATACATTAGAGAAACTCAGGAAATAGCTTTATTTGCTACAATGGCTGATGCAAGACTATCAGCGGCATTTAGTGCATCCCCTTTGTTTTATATCATTTTGCCTTTTATTGGTTTCTTATTGACGGTAAATGCCTTAATTAATGGATTCCAACTTGCAAAAGCCAGCAATCGCAATGTTGATCGATGGTTACTTTTTGCTACTTCTGCGATTTGTGCTGCTTTAGCAAGTGTATCACTTTATGGAGCTGCACTATCAAAGATTCTTGGTTTTAGCTTTGCTGCAGGCCCTTGGTTTTTTTTTAGTAGTTTACTTGTGGCATTGACTCATCAGTTCATGATGTTTGGAATCAATTTATATAGAGCCTTTGAATCCCCCAAAGACAGTATTCAACGTATGCATTATATGCAGGCAGCTTTAAGTAACGCCTTTGCCATGGCCTTTTTAGCCTCAGCTTTAGGTGCCGTTGTTTTTGTTTTACTTTTTCCTATGGCTCCAGTTCTAGGTGCTGGATTTTCAATTACTGCAGTATTATTTACTGGTGTTGATTTATTATGGCGTATGGCTCCTTATTCTGTAAAACAACTCATCAAAGGTTGGCTCCACTTGAGCAAGCCAGATGTAACGCAGGATGCAGTGGTGAATCAGGCGGCCATTTTTAACTCTAAAACTAATGAAGAAGAGCCTAAACATCACAGGATGTTTACGTGTTGTGATTACAGTGCAGTGATTCGGAAAATGGATAGTGCAGCAGTTAAAGCTTATCTTTTAGAGCTGATTCAGAACAAATTGAAGCTGTTAGAGTCAAAATTTGATCCTAAAAATGAAAAAATAAATGATAAGATTTCATTATTAAAAACACTATTAAAAGCAATTGAAAATCCTCAAAAAATTTCCAAAAAGAATGTTAGAGCTACATATCCTTTAGCTTTTCAAAGTTTTTGGGCAGACAAAGGCGATGTGGAGCAGATATTGGATGCTGTTATTGCGTTTCAGGATAAGGACCGACTTGAAAAGCATACTCGATTGAGTCTAGACATGGGATAAAAATCTATCAACTGAGTGAAGTTGATTGCAATATAAAAGTTTCACTCTTAATCGAGTAAGAAGTGGGGAGGGCAGAAAGTAGATTGTTCCATGGTTATCCTATAATTTTATCTCACCTTGCTATGGTCTATATTAATCGATATATATTTACAAAATGATCCATCAATGTGTTGTGAAGAGATTTTTCTAAATTATGATGAGAGTAATCTACTCTAAATAAATATAAATTATTAGGTTAAAAGATATGGTTTGGGAAAACACCCTAAAAAAAATCAGCAATAAAACAGCTTTGAAAGCCGCTTTGCAATGGGTAGATAATCCAGTTAATTTACAACTGGTTAACAACCAAATCAATTGTGTTTATCGTTTTGAGTCTGAGGGTAAAGGATTCTATTTACGCATAACGCATGAGAAAATTCGGCCACAAAAAGAATTAATTGCTGCCATCGATTTTCAGCAACATTTGTTTCAAATGGATGCGCCAGTTTGTGACGTGCTTATATCGAAAAATGGATGTTATATTGAAACTGTAGTGCAAGAAGAACTCCATTTTTTAACCCAGGTATGTTCTGAAGTACCGGGAACTATTATGCATTTTGGATATCAGGATAAAAATGTATACGTACACTGGGGGCAAGCATTGGCTCGTTTACATCGTGCTGCAGGAAGTTATCAAGCGGATGGCCATCATTTTAGAAGCTGGAACGATTTATGGAACGAAACGGCAGACTACCTTGCTCATGAGGATTCTGCTATTCAGGATTTATTCCACACCATTGATGAGCACTTCAAAGTTTTTACAATAAATAACATTAATTTTGGTTTGACACACGGGGATCATCGTCCAGGAAATGTGCTGTTTGACGGCAAACTAATTCACTTTATTGACTTTGATGAACCGGTTTATCATTGGTTTATGGCTGATATTGCCAAACCTTTTTTAGATTTATGCGGCAGTCCATATTCCGAATGGGCCACGAAATTTGCCTGGATGATAGAGGGATATCAGCGTATTTTAGCTATTGATGAACAGTTATTACATGCGATCAATGATTTTAGCCAAATGAAAAGCCTGGATATCTATCTTTGGTGTAAAAATAATTGGCATGAACCTACAGCACCAGGTGGAAAACCAAGGGAACAGTGGCTTAATGAGTTAAGGCATATGGCATTTACACCACTATTTCAATTTTAAACTACATGGCTTCCCAAGAAGAATTAATTAATAAGCCTGGGTACAGTGCAGCGAAGCCTAGGATCTAAGAGGATATTTTTAAGCTACCATTATCTATGGATGTGAACCATAATAGCCTTCGAGCCAAGCCAGTTGTCCGCAAGCACATATTCAAACATCACCTTATTGGTAATGGCCTGGGCAATATATTGATTTATGTGTTCGTATTGAAGTTCCTTTAGATGTTTCTTTGTGCTGAAGAGTGTTACGAGATTTTAAAGAGGAAAAAAGAGGGAAAAGGAGCTTATGAACGAGTTGGAGTTTTATTTAGAAAAAGTGAGGCCTTTATTTTCTTTAGTCAAAGGAAAAGCAGATAATGCAATCAAATCCTATTATTGAACTGAATCTTTGGTTGGCAAGAGAACGGGAGACTGGGGCACCTAACCCAAGTCACGCTGTTTTATCGTCTATTTCATTAGATGGTGTCCCGCATAGCCGAGTCGTTGCTGTTCGTGAAATTTCAGATGAAGGGATTTTATTTTTTACGCAAAAAAGGACTCGTAAGGTAAATGAATTAAAAAACAATCCTCGAGTAAGTCTTGTTTTTTGGCTGGAGCTTTTGCAGCGAGAAGTGATTATTGAAGGTAACGCTCTATTTCTAAATCATGCTGAGAATAAAAAATATTGGGATAATTATCCTCAATGGGCTCAAATTCGCTTTTTAAGCTATGCTCCGAATTCAATGCAATTAATTGAGAGTAAAGAATTTCTCGAAAAAAAACGTCAGAAGTTAGAGGAGTCATTTTTGAATAAACTAATCCCTCTAAGCCCTGAATATTGCGGTTTCCGTATCAAGCCGGAACGCATGGTATTCTATGCATACCGGCAAGATGAACTGTCCGATGTTTGGGAGTATGTTTTAAAAAATAATGAATGGAATTTACAACGTTTATCGCCCTAAAAATATCTGAGTAAAGTGGATGCATAAACGAATTCAATTATTCTTTACACTAAGTGTAAAAATTTACCGTTAGCAATAGAAGACAATAGTTGGTTTTTATTACTCCTACCTCCAATAAGTCACACATTTTGATATTTATTTGATCTCATGGGGCGTTCTCAACTACACTTTCCCAGTTTTTATAATTTAAGGAAGAGCATTATGAAAAAACATCCTGAAAGCAAATCCCTGCCGTCATCTCCGCGCAAGTATGAACCGCCCAAGCCTCCTAAAAGCAAATCTGGACCAGCATCTCCGCGAGAAATTAATGTGCCTGATTCTCAAGGGGAAATAAGGGTAGGGGACCCTCCGTTTACTGACAAATCAAGTAATGAGAAGAACGGGCACACAGAGACGCCCACAGGCAAAGGTTCAATTACCCAAGCTTTAAAGTTTTTCCGAAGTGGAAAATCCACATCCTTCCCAATCCTACCAACCGCTCCAGCGACTCCACCTGCAACTCCTCGAGCAACTTCTTCTAATGCGCCACCAGGTATTTCTCTAGCACTAAGTAGTGAAACTATAAAAATCAAGAAAAAAACTGCTAAAGTTGCAGAAGCCAAAGAAGCAGAAGAACCAATATTAAAAAGAGCTGAATCTCATAGAACTATGTTTGGTGTGCTTTGTCTGGATAATTTAATTTCTGAAACAAAGCATCCAGAATTATATCGTCGAACGATTGCATGTACTGTTTTGGCGCAACATTATAATACCTATATCGACTTGCTGGTTAAGTCCAAGTGGCATACAGCAGGCAGTTTAAAGTCTCTTCACACTGAAAAAGCGCAAAAGCTGCTTCAACACACGCAAGGAGAGCAGGTTAAACTAATGAAAGAGCTTTGCCAAATCCTAGATAAAGCATTAACTGTTTATTTAATAGAGACAAGTGATGACGCAGGACAAGTTGATAAACTCTGTGAATTCCTAAGAGAACGCATCGATGCAGTAATGGGGATCACCCAATTTGATAATTACCCATTTGTTAAGGGGCTTTCTTATAAAGACAAACGTCATTTTTTTCCTAAAGAGATAAATTGTAATTTAATGACGATGAAGAGGATACAAAAGAAAGAGTATGAATTAAGAGCTGAAATTCAAACAGCGGCTTTGGACTTCTTGCAAACAGAAAAATTTAATGAACCACTGGCAATAGTTTTGCCGTTTTTGGCGCATTATGTGAACGTTTATCATGGGCGAGAATACGGTGAAACCTTAGAAAAATTAGGTCATACAATAGTTCAAGTATATGGTTATCTGGAAGAATTGCGAATCATGGAAGCTAATTTTGATTCTGCTATTAAAAATAAGTTTACTCCTCCAGGATTCATTAGTTTCAACTCCTTGTTACCTGATCATGCTGAATTTCGTAGACTTCTGGTAAGTCAAATAAGTTGGGTCTTAAAACAAAAAAACTCTAAACCTTCATGCAATCCTTCTGAGTCAGATTTTTTCATTTGTGATGGCAGTGAATTACTTTCAGCAATAAAGATGGAAATTTCTTCTTTTACGAAAGGATTTAAAAAAATATCCAAGGAGGTTCCAAAGGATTTACCAAAATTAGCGAAAAGGTTGGCTGAAAAGATGTTGGAAGCGAATCTAGCATTAGAGTCTGAAGAAACCCACGATAAGGTAGAATCTCGAGCTTTTGGTTATTAACTAATTGATTTAGAGATTAATAATCAGAAGTTATGTGGGTGAAACGAAGTGCGCTAAGTGAACTTAACCAGATGAGTAAATGTCCACTTCGTTTCACCAACTTCAGGAATTAGTTGATATAGCTATACTGTGAAATGAAATTCAGCAGCATTTTGCTCAACTAGCTTGTCATGCGCTTGTACTAGACCATCAACAAAGAATTCTGTTACTTTTTCATAATCATCAGCCGGTAATACTGTTTCAAAATGTTTAAATAATTTTTCGACTATTTCATGGATTTCTAAGCCTCGAAATGAAATATTAGAAGGCGCTTCAGAAGCAAATTGCATTCTTAAGTGGCTAATGAATTTTTCCGGTGGAACATGAAGAAATGAACGAATAAACGGTTTCAAAAGAGGAGAGTAAGTATTTGCTAATAAGCTTTGTTTTTTTAATGCTTCAAGCTCTGATTGTGTTCCTATTCCACAAATAAATAAAAGGAACTGCACCGCGACTTGAGCTACGGGATTGAATTGTTCATCCTTAAATATAGCGCTTTCTTTTTTTAATCCTACGGCGGCTAACAATAATGAGTGAGCGATTTTCTCGAGAGATTTGTCATTTATTTGCTGTTTTGAATAATTGCTATGAAGAGCAAAATATACTTTAGACCATTCTTGAAACTTGTTCAGAAAGGTTTTACTGTCTTCTACAAATCGAGGCAGAGAAGGTTGAGGCATGTATGGAAAAATTATCTCATGCGGCTTATGAACTTCCATCGGGCCTGTATCAGCCACAACAGCGGTTAACGCCGCCAAGTCATCCCACTCAGACCTGGAGTTTCCATTATCTAAATTTATTTGTTGTGATTGTGTTGAACTTACTTGTGTTGATGTACTATTGTTTACTTCGGCGCGCTTCATTTTTTTTCTTTTCGGCGTATCTTGAGTACTTTTCTGCTCAGCAGAGTTACTTTCCGAAATAGTTTCAGAGAAACGACGTTTGGGGGCTTGTTGTGGTAATTTTTTTAATAAATCATTTGCCAGTTCAAGTCCCGTTTCAATAGAATCCAAGAGGTTGTTATTTATTGAGAGTTGAGCTCTAAGAGTCCTATCTTTATATTTACTCTCTAATATTCCTTTAAAATTAGTGTATTCATCAATAATATTTGTTAGTTCTTTTCTTATTAAAGCTGCATTTGGCATATTATTCTTTTCTTCTTTTTCAATATAAAAAAGCCGCATTTCAGCCTTAAGTAATTTAATTTTATGCAACTGAAAGTTGGCTTTCAGTATGTGTCCTGAGTGTATTTCATTCAAATGAGAAGGATGGAGTAATGTATGCGAATGAATAATTTTCTGAAAACAATCATTCGCTTTGTCTAACATAATAAGCGAGTTTTCCAGAGTTGTATTTTCTTTATTTTCATAAGAGTAATGGATATAGCTATAGGCAATAACTAATAGAGCGTCGTTATTTTTTGCATAATCAAAGGCAGACATATTATTATAGAGTTTTTTCAAATAGCGAGCTGGTATTTGTTCAAACAGCTTAATATTTTCAGCTAATAACTGGAATTGATTTGTGTCTGATACATAATCATTAAAATTGGCAAGCACTTTTTTATGTATTTTTGTTAATCTGGACATAGGTACCCTTTAATGTGATTTCATTGTCAATAAATAGCCTGAGGCTTTTTCGAGGGCGAATTATGATAGAGAATGATTAAAAAAACACTAATAAAATGGCATTTTTTTGAAAGAATGCTCAAAAAATGAGTAAAGCAGGTTGAGTTGTAAACACAACCTGCTTCGGTTGTTACATCCCGGAATAATTTGGTCCACCGCCACCTTCTGGGGCATGCCAAACAATATTTTGTCGAGGGTCTTTGATATCACAAGTTTTACAATGAATGCAGTTTTGAGCATTAATTTGTAATTTGGGGCCATGTTCTTCTTCAATAATTTCATAGACCCCTGCAGGACAATATCGACCTTCAGGGAATGCATAGGTTTTTAAATTAATATCTATTGCCGATTGAGGTTTTTTCAATACGAGATGGCAGGGTTGATTTTCTTCATGATAGGTATTTGACAAAAAGACAGATGACAGCCTGTCAAAAGTAAGCACGCCATCGGGTTTGGGATAATCTATTTTCTTTGCTTCATTGGCCGGAAGCAATGCATTGTGATCCGCATGATTTGACAGTGTCCATGGGGAGTATCCACGTGTAATGTATGTTTCAAAAGCCGCATTGAGCAAGCCTGGAATTAAACCGTATTTAAATCCTGGTCTTATATTGCGAACAGCGTAGAGTTCCTTTTCTAGCCAGGATTTTTTGACTTTTTCCGGATAACTAGTTAATTCAAATTGGGCTTCGCTTTCTTGTTGTAGCGCCTCAAAGCATGCTTCTGCTGCAAGCATACCCGATTGCATTGCTGTATGTATTCCTTTGATTTTAGGGACATTAAGGAAGCCTGCGGCATCACCAATTAAAGCGCCACCTGGAAATGTAAGCTTTGGTAAAGATTGCCACCCACCTTCATTAAGCGCACGTGCACCATAACTGATTCGTTCGCCTCCCGTTAAAACAGGTTGAACTAATGGGTGCGTTTTGAAACGTTGAAACTCTGCAAAAGGATTTAACCAGGGATTTTTATAATCCAAACCAACTACAAAACCAATGGCAACACGTTGTTTAGATAAATGATATATAAATGAACCGCCGTAGGTTGCGAAATCCATGGGCCATCCCACAGTATGAATTACTTGTCCGGGTTTATGATGTTCTTCTTTGATCTGCCATATTTCCTTTATCCCCAATCCATAAGTTTGCGGATTTGCTTTATCCCTGAGGTGATAGCGTACCATCAGGCTTTGGCTAAGTTGTCCACGACACCCTTCAGCAAGCAATGTCTGCTTAGCAAGTAAATGCATTCCAGGTTGATAGTTGTTCGTTTTCTCTTTATTTTTATCGAGGCCTACATTCCCGGTTGCAACGCCAATAACTTGATTTTTATCGTTATAAAGGGCCTTAACTGCAGCAAAGCCAGGATAAATTTCGCAACCCAGAGATTCTGCTTGTTGGGCAAGAAACATGCAAAGCTCGCCCAGACTAATAATATAATTACCTTTATTATGCATGGGTTTGGGGGTGGGAAGTTTATAGAAATTTTTTTGAGTTAAAAAATAGAATAAATCTTCAGTTACCGCAGTATCAAGAGG
The DNA here is from genome assembly GCF_003184185.1 of Legionella qingyii. The sequence goes on from NZ_QHJG01000003.1 coordinate 213,040, forward strand.
CGCATCTTGCCAGGTATCAGGGAGTAGTTCTTTAAGGCTTTTCGGCTCCAGAACCGCTCCAGAAAGAATATGAGCACCAACTTGAGCTCCTTTTTCTAAGATACAAACAGATAATTCTTTTTTTGCAGCCAAAGCCAGCTGCTTCAATTTAATCGCGGCAGATAACCCCGCCGGTCCAGCACCGACGATGATTACATCAAATTCCATGGTCTCGTGTTCCACACGCGCTCCTAACTGTGATTATAAAAAGATAAAATAATCGCTTTTCCAGGCGCTAATATCAAGATTTATATTGAAAATTATGTTTTGGAGCCTGAGTGAAGCGTATCAGAGCGCGGCATCGATTATATTACTTTCTTGGGTTCCGCCATATAGCTTAAAATGAATTGCTAAATTGATAATTGTCATCACAGCCACCAGTTGTTGCTGAAATAGCGGTGGCACTGAAACGAGTACAAGGTGAGATAATGCTGTGTGGAATGCTGAGAAGAGTCAACAACAGACCTGCTGCAGTTCCAAGAAGCGTTAAACCCGTTAGTGCAAGACTGTTTGTGGCTCCCTCTAATGCTATATTACGATATTCTGCATTCATCATTACAATCGATAAAAGACCGAGTAACATGAATCCTACGAAGTAACACGCAGCAACAACTGCAGTAATTGCCATAAAAGCCGTACCAAGTGTAGATATTAAAGGATACCAGATTGGCGCCAACAATTCGCCTGCAAACTCCTGGCCATCTCGGTATGGAGTAAAAAAACCGGGGCGCTCTCGATATTTGCTCATCGTTCGCTCAATGATTCCCGAAAGATAGTTTTCATCTCCTTCTTCATTTTTTAAATCGAGTATTTCACTAATTTCATCCCAGCCAATTAAATTTAACATAAAATCCTCACGGTGATTGAGCTTTGTGCAGATTATCCAATTTAATTAATAGAGTCAAATAGTTAACTTTCATTTAGAGCATTTACAATGTGGATTATTTTAGTGAGTTATGTTTTGAGAAGCTTTTGGGTTGAATGAAGTGAATAACGTAACAGAAACCGACGAAATAGACTAAACTGATTGTAGAATATACAAAAGGAGTTGGTTAATGAAATCCGTACTAAGTTTATTGCTTCTTGGCTTTTCAACGATAATCCATGCAAATAATAATTTATCCATGAATGTTAATGTTAATGTTAATGATCCAAGTTTTGTTGTAACGTTACCTGCAAATCCAACTACAGGATTTCAATGGTCGATTGTACGCTTCGATAAAGATTTATTGACACTCCGTAGTAGTACTTATGAAAGACCAAAAACTAATCTTATTGGCGCTGGCGGGCAAATGCATTTCACCTTTGCGAGACAGAAGGGGAAAAACTATCCCGAAAGTACGGTAATTGTACTTAAATATGCTCGATCTTGGGAGCCTGATACTGCAACTTTGAAAAGTATTACAGTAAATTTTGTAAACACTGATGGGAAATAATTGTGGTGTAGCCTGGGATAAGAAGTTTATTTTTAATGCAGGATTTACTATATTCCGCGCATAATGTGCGGAATATAGGCTAATGAAGCAATTGTCAACAGACCCTAGAAAGCCCGGGTTTCGCTGCGCTGGCCCAGGCTACTGATTATCATCCTTTTTTATATTTAAATGGCAAATATCTTGGTTCCCAAAACATGTCCTCTATTAGTTTTTCTAAATCAGCATCATTATTTTTTTGCGCGAGCCCTGAATCGATAGCGCAGCGTGCTATGGCAACCGCAATTTCTTTGGCGACGGTTTGTGCATTATCCAAAGAGGGTAATAAAGGTAAGTAACTTTCTTTTTTACTTGGTGCAAACTTGCATAAAGCATGAGCTGCAGCCAGGATCATTTCTTTTGTTAGTTTTGTTGCGTTAACCGCGAGGACTCCTAGTCCTATGCCAGGAAAAACTAATGCATTATTGCATTGAGCAATTTGTACCATTCGATTATGGTATTCAACCTCAGGGAATGCTGTACCTGTAGCAATTAACGCTCTACCTTGACTCCAGGTTAATATATCTGCTGGTTTTGCTTCGCATTTCTCATCTGGATTAGACAAGGGGAAAATAATGGGACGTTCGCAATTAACTGACATGGTTTCAATGATGTCTTGTGAGAAAGCTCCTGGTTGCGCAGAACAACCTATAAGGACTGTGGGTTTTACATGTCTAACAGTATCAGTAAGTGAGGGATGCTGTTTTTCATTGATGGCCCATTTATTTATTTCTTTAGGATCTCGTGCATAGCACTTTTGTGCTTCAGTAAGATCGGGATCGGTGTTGAGCAACAGTCCTTGTCGATCGATTAACCAAAATCGTTGATATGCTTCTTCTGGACTAATTCCTTCACGTACCATCGCGTCGATAATTTGATCGCTAATACCAGTTCCGGCTGATCCTGCACCAAAAACAACAATACGTTGTTCATGCAGTTTTGAACCCGTTACATCACAGGCCGCTAATAAGGCAGCTAATGTGACGGCACCGGTACCTTGAATGTCATCATTGAAGGTACACAATTGATCTTGAAATTTTTCCAAAATGCGTCGTGCATTACCTCGACCAAAATCTTCCCAGTGTAAAAAAGCATTGGGAAACTGTTTGTGAATCTCATGAACAAAAGTGGAGATAAATTCATCATATGCTGCCGGGTTGATGCGAGGATGACGACAACCTAGGTACATAGGATCATTGAGCAGATCCTGATTGTTTGTGCCTACATCAAGAAATATCGGTAAGGTGCGAGTCGGCTCAATGCCGCCGCATAAACAGTAGACCATTAGTTTGGCAACGGGAATATCCATTCCTCCGATCCCTTGATCACCAATACCCAAGACTCCTTCTCCATCGGTAACGACAATCACATCAATTTCTGGATTAGAACGATTTTTTAATATTTCTTCTATTTGATTCTTATCAGAATGCGAAATATATAAACCGCGAGGTTGTCTATACTCATGACTGAATCGTTTTACCGCAGTTCCAACAATAGGGGTATATATTGTAGGTAACATTTCACCTAAATGACGATTGATTAATTTATAGAATAAGATCTGATTTTTATCGTGCAAATTATTTAAATAAATATTTTGTTGTAATCGTGTTGTATAACTGGAATATTGCAAATAAGCTCGTTTGACTTGTTCATCCAAAGTTTCAACTCGATGGGGTAGCTTGCCTAATAGGCCAAACTCTTTTCTTTCTTCATTTGTGAACGCCGTTCCTTTGTTCAACTGAGGGGTGGTAAGAAGGGGTTTGCCACAAAGAGAAGTTTCAATATATTGTTCTCCAGTTTGTGGCTCACGTAGCAATTTAAAATCAAGCATGGTTATCTCATAAGATGGCGTTAGCAGTTGTGTAATGATAATATCGGTTTTTTGTAGTTTACAATAGGTTGAGTATGAATAAATGTTTGGTAGCGCTATTTGTCATTTTAGGATTAGCATCTTGCTCAGCGAAAAATGAACATTATTACAAATCACATCCCAATGAATTACAACAAGCGATAAAATCTTGTCCTGAAAAACAACCGCAGGGTATGAGCTGTGAGCAATTGGAAGCTCTTGCCAATCGTATGAATAAACTGGCATATCAATTACAACTCAGTCCCCAAGGCTTTGGAAAAAAAATCATGGCGTTGCAAGAGATGATTGCTAAAGATCAAGCGCAATTAAAAGCTGAGAAAAATAATGCAAATTTACAAGCCAATTTAACTCAAAACATAAGTGACTTAGCTGATCATTTAGCTGTGGTTAGATGGTTTGAATCACCTATGAGTTAAAAAATGAGAGTATTAATAAGTAATGATGACGGTGTTTTTGCACCTGGAATTAATAGACTGGCAAACGAGCTGTCTACTTTTGTCGATATTGACGTAGTTGCCCCGGATAGAAACAGAAGCGGAGCAAGTAATTCTTTGACTTTATCACGTCCCATAAAAGTCAAAAAATTGGATAATGGCTATTATAGTGTTGAAGGTACCCCAACTGATTGTGTGCACTTGGCTGTAACCGGTTTTTTAGATACTGAATTTGATATGGTTGTTTCCGGAATTAATGAAGGTGCAAACTTAGGAGACGATATTCTTTATTCAGGGACTGTCGCTGCTGCAATGGAGGGTCGTTATTTAGGGTTGCCTGCTCTTGCGATTTCTATGGTTGGAGATAATATTCAGCATTATGATACAGCCGCATCGATTGCGAAACAATTGGTGATGCAATTAAGTATACATCGCCTGCCTTCCCAAACTATTTTAAATGTTAATGTACCTAATCTTCCTTTGGATCAAATTAAGGGGATGCAAGTAACCCGTTTGGGAACAAGACATGGTGCTGAGCCTGTAGTAAAAGATCAGGATCCTAGAGGACGGCCCATCTATTGGATCGGTTTGCCTGGAGCAGAGGCTGATGCTGGTCCTGGAACAGATTTTAATGCGATAAGCGAAGGGTATGTTTCAATTACACCACTTCATTTGGATATGACGAATTACAAAATGTTCGATCAATTGGCCAACTGGCTTGATGGGATCCACATTCAATAAAACAATTTGCTTGAGGTAATAAATGATAGTCACATTTTGCAAAAGATTTTTATGTCTTTTCCTCATAATGACTTTAGTAGGGTGCGGAAATAACTTAGCTCCTGTTATGGAATCCAGATGGAATCCTTATTGGCGCCATCAAAAAGTGTATGTTGTAAAACGCGGAGACACCCTTTTTTCCATTGCATTTCGTTATGATACTGATTATCAAACACTGGCTCGCTTGAATCGTATTAATCCACCTTATTCTTTGAGAGTAGGGCAGGTTATCAATTTGCGAGGCATTACTCCAAGACATAGACAAACAGCACGTCGACCCGTCATAAAACGAAATTATTATGTTGCACCAAAAACCCAAGCAAGACCCACTGTAATTTACTCACCAGCAAATCGATTTGCTCGCTCTGCTTCGGGATGGATGTGGCCTGTAAGTGGGCATGTTGTTACATCATTTGTTCCTGAACAAGGTAAAAAAGGCATAAATATTGCATGTAAAAAGGGTGAGCGAGTGATTGCTGCAGCAAGTGGTGTGGTCGCTTATGCTGGAAGTGGATTAGCAGGTTATGGTAACTTGATTATTATTAAACATAATCAGGGATATTTAACTGCTTATGGATATAACGCACGAATTATGGTTTCCGAAGGACAACATGTGAAGGCCGGTCAAACGATTGCAATTGCGGGTGTTATAGATCGCAAATATACAGGTGTTCATTTTGAAATCAGAAGGTCAGGTGTACCAGTCAATCCTTTGAATTATCTACAAAAAGGTTGACAGATTACTTATAGTTATAGCAACAATAATGTTTTTATGAAGTATAATGTAGTTATGAAATAAATTTCGCAACATGACTAGAGTCTGTATGCATTTCGCTAGCTTGAGCCAAACTGGATTGATTTTCGAGTACCGAAGCGCAGCACACGTAGTATGTGAGCATCGAAACGTAGAAAATCAGGTCAGTTTGGCTCAAGATAGTAGAAATGAAGACAGGCTATAACACTATAGGTGAAAAATAATGCACGAAGACGATGAGTCAATTAAAGAACCGGAACTTAAGGATGAAGATTGGTCTGAACCAGACGATGAATCGCTCTTAATAGAGGAGGACATTGATTCGCTTCTTGAAAAAGATGCAGAAGATGAGGGTTCTGAATTTCCTGATTTTTCGGATGATAATGCGTTTCCTTCATTTCGTGGTAAAAATGCACAAAAGATGATGGATGCGACCCAGCTTTATTTGGGGGAAATTGGATTTTCTCCTCTGCTTAGTGCTGAAGAGGAAGTGCATTATGCAACTCTTGCTTTAAAAGGAGACGTTGCGGCTCGTAAAAAGATGATCGAATCCAATTTACGGCTTGTAGTTAAAATTTCACGTCGTTATCTTAATCGCGGTTTACCTCTTCTTGATTTAATCGAAGAAGGAAATTTAGGCCTAATGAAATCGGTCGAAAAATTTGATCCTAAACGAGGTTTTCGATTTTCAACCTATGCTACATGGTGGATTAGACAAACGATTGAGCGTGCGATTATGAATCAAACGCGGACAATTCGTTTACCGATACACGTGGTTAAAGAGTTGAATGTGTACCTTAGAGCCGCAAGACAACTCACGCAAAAACTAGATCATGAGCCTTCACCTGAAGAAATTGCTGAAATGGTTGATAAACCATTAGAAGATGTACAAAAGTTACTGGGTTTGAATGATAAAGTAACTTCTGTTGATACACCAATTGGCTTTGATGAGAATAAATCATTATTGGATACTATTGCTGATGAAAACAGCGTGAATCCTGCAGAGCTCTTAACTAATGAAAATTTACGTTTACATATAGAATCTTTATTGGATAAGTTGACTGAGAATCAACAACAAGTTATTGCAAGAAGATTTGGTTTAAGAGGTTTTGAAAAAGCCACGCTTGAGGATGTTGGCAAAGAAATTGATTTGACACGAGAGCGTGTACGTCAAATCCAAGTTGAAGCATTAAAAACATTGCGTGGCTTATTGGAAAAAATGGGATTAACGCAGGAAGATTTGTTTTAAATTAACTGCAAAAATCTCTATGTCCAACTTATTTTGCCTGGTTGAAATGAAGGGACTTGGGGTATCTCATCGTTCCACTTCGTTTTATCCAGGCTATGACTAACCACAATGTTATGGACATTTAAAATTTACTTTAAGTCCTTTCCAGCAATCAGCATAATCTTTCTGCATTTGGGGAATACGCATTGCCTGCTCAGTAACCTGCCATGCATCCCTGGTTTCAAACATAAAAGCTAAGGTATTTAAATACAATTCAGGCTCTAATTTTTGATTTACCGCTTGTTCATAACTTACTTGATCCGGTCCATGCGGTGTCATGCAATTATGAATACTCACTCCGCCAGGAGAGAATCCTTCCTTTTTAGCATCATATTCACCACGAACAAGCCCCATGAGCTCATTCATATAATTACGGTGGTAATAAGGCGGTCTAAATGTATGTTCGGCAACCATCCACCGCGGAGGAAAAATTACAAAGTCTAAATTAGATACACCTGGTGTATCACTTTCGGAAGTTAACACGGTAAAGATAGAAGGATCAGGATGATCAAAGCTTACTGTATTAATTGTATTAAACAAGCTTAAATCGTAACAATAGGGTGCATAATTACCATGCCAGGCTACTACATTAAGTGGCGAGTGATCACATTTCGCTGTCCATAATTTGTTTTGGTATTTGCAAATAAGAGTTGCATGTGTAACACCTTGTTCAAACGCTGCAATTGGATATTGAAAATGTCGTGGATTCGCTAAGCCGTTTGCGCCTATGACTCCTAAAGGAGGCAGGGTAAGTGGGCTGCCACTATTTTCACATAGATATCCTTTTGATTCGGTACCAATGAGCTCCATTTTGAATTTAACACCACGAGGGATAACAGCTATCATGCCGGGACATATATTTAATTTTCCAAACTCCGTGTGTAGATTCGTTTCACCCAGGTATGGAACAAAAAGCATTTCTCCATCGTTATTGGCAAAATATTTATTGTGCATGGAACGAGTACAATGATAAACATATGCATTCACATGCTGGCTGCCAGCAAGATGAAACATGCCTTCAACAAAATCAAAATCCTCTTCTTTAAATAGATCTATCGGAGACCAGCGTAAAGGATTTGGAGATTGTTCTGCATGATGAGGTTTAAAGAGTTCCATTTCATAGGCTTGATAAGTGCCTTGAACAACGGAAGGTAATATGCGGTAAAGCCAGCTATGTAAGTTATTCTGTCTTGGACGAGTAAAAGCTGTCCCACTTAATTGTTCGGCATAAAGACCTAAGCTACAGTGTTGGGGTGAATTTTGGCTACTAGGTAAAGCGCCTGGTACTGCTTCAGTTTGATGATGATTACCAAATCCCTGCAAATACACTGTTATCTCCTTTAGTGTTTATGGTTTTTTGAGCAGCCAGGGTAGAGCGCAGCGGAACCCGAGGAAAAATATACTGCGTCATTAAACCAGGGTTCACTGCGCTTCACCCGGGCAACATTTATTTACAATAAATTAAAAAACTTGATGATGATGGCTACTATAGTCTAAAAAAGTTAAAAATGTCGAGTCCAAAAGTAAGTTAAGTTATTCTTTTTAACAAAAGAGCATGTATAATTTATACAAAATTAAATATGGTTTTGAGGTAGCATTATGGCAGGTCATAGTAAGTGGGCAAATATTAAATTCCGTAAAGGAGTTCAAGACGCAAAACGTGGAAAAATATTCACCAAGTTAATTCGTGAGATTACGGTAGCTGCTCGTATGGGGGGAGGAGAGGAGTCTTCTAATCCAAGATTAAGAGATGCGGTTAAAAAAGCGCTTGCTGCAAATATGAAGCGCGACACAGTTGATAATGCCATCAAACGCGGTGTTGGTGGACTTGAAGGCGAGGCAATGGTTGCCATGCGTTATGAGGGTTATGGACCAGGAGGGGTTGCCGTCCTTGTTGATTGTTTATCGGATAATAAAAACCGAACTGTATCTGAAGTGCGTCATGCATTCACGAAATGCGGCGGCAATTTGGGGACTGATGGCTCAGTATCTTATCTCTTTAACAATCAAGGAGAGATTCTTATGGCACCAGGGCAGTCTGAAGAACAGGTTATGGAAATCGCTTTAGATGCGGGCGCCAATGATGTTTCTGTAGATGAAAACCAGATTGAAGTGATTACTCCCGTGGAAGCATATCATAGTGTATTAAATGCGCTTACAGAAGCAGGTCTCGATATTGAGCAATCTCATTTAACCATGCGCGCACAAACTTTAGTTCCTATTGATGATGAATCGGCGGAAAGTCTCTTGAAGTTAATCGATATGTTGGAAGATTTAGATGATGTTCAAGAAGTGTATAGTAATGCTGATTTTTCAGAAAAAATATTAGAATCAATTAGTTAATGGCTATTATTTTAGGGATAGACCCCGGATCAAGGATTACTGGATACGGTCTGATAAAAGAATCAGACCGTAAAATTGAGTACGTTGATAGTGGCTGCATACGTACAACTCCAGATAGTGAGCTTAGTCAAAAATTATTGCAAATATATGATGGCATTTGTCAATTAATGGACCATTATTCCCCTGATGAAGTAGCGATTGAACAAGTATTTATGCATGAAAATCCAAACTCAGCTCTAAAATTAGGGCATGCACGTGGTGTGGCTATGGTTGCTGCAGCATCACATCGTGTTAAAGTAAGCGAATATTCACCACGAGAAATAAAGCAAATGGTTGTTGGTTATGGGGCTGCCGAAAAAGCCCAAGTAAGTCACATGGTCGTGCATTTGCTAGCCTTGAATAAAGCGCCGCAGAAAGATGCTGCAGATGCATTGGCAATAGCGATTTGCCATAGTCATATGCGTCATAATTTATCATCCGTAATTGGCAGGCGAGGATTAAGGAGAAGAAAGAGATGATTGGTTGGTTGAATGGACAAGTTATTGATAAACATCAACCCGGAAAATTGGTCCTTGATGTCCATGGAGTTGGATATGATGTGGAAACCTCATTAAATACCTTTTTTCAGCTGGATAGCTTAAATGGCTCGGTAGGGTTGCACATACATACTGTTGTTCGAGAAGATGCTTTACTGTTGTATGGTTTTTTGGAGAGAGAAGAGAGAGAGCTATTCAGAGCGTTGATTAAAGTGAATGGTATTGGTCCAAAACTCGCGATGTCGATTCTTTCTAGTATTACTCCGAATGAGTTTATTCAATGCATCCAACAAGAAAACGCTTCCATTTTAATGAAATTACCTGGTATAGGTAAAAAAACAGCGGAGCGTTTAGTTGTTGAAATGCGTGATAGCATGAAGCAATTTTCTGTATCTTCTTCTGCCTCTCTAAATAAATCGATTCCTATAATGAGTGGCCAAGATGAGGCTGTTTGTGCTTTAGAAGCATTGGGGTATAAGCCTCAGGAAGCATTGAAAGCTGTCAATAAAGTGAATGATAATTCTAAAAGCTGCGAGCAACTTATCCGCGACGCGTTACAAATTTTAGCCGCTCGATAATTAAATGCAAGCCTGGGAGAAGTGTAACGAAACTCAGCGATTCTATTATATTTCTCCCAGTTCGCTATATTACCTGGTTGTTATATTATTATGTTCTTGAACAGGTATAAAGAATCTTACAATTAAACCCGTACTGTCTTTGGGAGTATCGAGCATAAGCCTTCCGCCATGTAATTCGGAAATTTGCTGAACTATTGCTAAGCCAAGACCGCTTCCTGGACTTTTGTTTCCTAGCACACGGAAAAAACGCTCAAAAACACGTGATTGTAATTCAGCTGGAATACCCGGTCCGTTATCACTGACTTCGAGCATTATCTCATCCTTTAATTTAGCCAGTCGTACAATAATTCGACCGTTGGCATTACAGTATCGTATGGAGTTATCTACAAGGTTACGAATTAATATTCCCAGAGCAGTGGCATTGCCATACACAGTTAGATTTTCTGCATCACTTTCAAATTCAAGATCAATTTGCTTTTCTACCGCAGCAGGTGCAAGCATTGCTAGTATTTCGCGAGTTAATCGGCTTAAATTGACCTCATCTTTCTCATCCATGTGCGCTGCTTCGGGAACAAGTCGGCTCATAGTAAGTAACTGTTGGACTATGTGAGTGCTGCGATTAACACTTGCAATAAGCTTTTGTAATGCCTGATTTTTTTCCTCTATATCATTTGAATGTAACGCAACTTGTGCTTGTGTTTTTAGTGCGGCAAGTGGGGTGCGTAGTTCATGCGCTGCATCGGCCGCAAAACGTTTTTCTCGTTCAAATCCTTCTTTTAGCCTGAAAAACAACTTATTCAATTCGTCAATTACGGGTTTAATTTCTTCTGGAACTTCATGTAAATCAACTGGTTCAAGATGACTGGGAGCGCGGTTAGCTACTTCCTCAGCAACCTTATCCAGGCTATCCAAGCCACGACCAATAATAATCCATATTAATAAGCCAGATAATGGAAATGTTAAGAGCATAATATAAAGGTCATCTTGAGCGATTCTATGACCTAGTTCATTTCGTGTATCGTAACGTTCAGCTAAAACGGTACGGATTCCTGCTTTATCATTGTAAGTAGTGAAAACACGCCAATCTTGGGTAGATATTTTTTTATCACTAAATCCATCAACTTCTGAAGTTAAAGGAATTTTGGGGGCTGAAGATGAATGCAATAATAATTTTCCACCATTGGTCCAAACCTGAAAATTAAACTTATCAAGATAGTTTTCCGGGGGTTCTTCATTGAGAAATCTTTTTTGATAGTATGTATCAATCTTTTGAGGAATTGTTTCGAGTGCCTCTTGAATTTTCGAAAGAGGGCGCTGATGAAGATCATCACCTAGTAATGCCTGATAAGAAAGTGCAGAAACGGCCATTAAACTATCCAAGTGGTCTTGGATATCCTTTTGATCAAGATAATAGTTACCTATAGCAGTTAATGTGGTCGTTATAGTAATGGCCAGCAATAAATTGATTAAAAGAAACTTTCTTATAGAAGATTTCACGATACAGCAATACCATCATTTTTTTCTGCCATATATCCCACACCTCTAATTGTTCGAATAAAATTGGCATTAAGTTTTTTACGTAAATTATGTATATGTACTTCTAGTGCATTACTATCTACATCTTCTTCCCAACCATAAATACTTTGCATAAGTTGTTCGCGTGATAAAACCTGACCGCTGTTTTCTAGAAGCTTCTGCAGTAATGCAAATTCTCTACGTGGGACATTAACTAAAATATCATCAACAAATACAGAGTGGGCCGCTGGGTCTAGAGTAATATTTCTATATTGCAGAACTGAGTCTGCACGGCCTTGTGAGCGTCTGACCAGGGCTCTGATTCTTGCGCTAAGTTCGTTGAGATCGAACGGTTTTATCAAGTAATCATCTGCGCCACTGTCCAACCCTTTTACACGGTCTTCAACTGATTCTCGGGCTGTTAAAATAATAACTGGAGTAGGATTGCCATCATGACGTATATTTTGTAATAATCCGAGACCAGACAACTTAGGTAAACCCAAATCGAGAATAATCAGCTCAAATGATTCGGATTTTAAAGCAGCACGAGCCGCTTCACCATCTTTAAGCCAATCTACAATATAACCAAATTGAGTTAAGCCCGTTTTAACCGCATCACCAAGTAATTCGTCGTCTTCAACTAGCAATAGTCTCATTCTCGCTCCTATTGTTTTTCAAGTCCAGTCTCATCCATGTGTTTTGTTAGATAAAAAGCTTGAATTAATACAAAAAGCAGAGTAAAACCAACCCCACCAAATAACTTAAAGTTAACCCAGGCATCAGTATTAAAATTATAGGCAACGTAAATATTTACTGCGCCCATTAAAATAAAAAACAATACCCATGCTGTATTCAGTCTATACCAGATTTTTCCTGGTAGCGTCACATTAGCTTCCATCATTTTTTGGATCAAAGGTTTGCTACCAATGTAACCTGAACTAAAAAAGACTAAGGCGGAGAGCCAATAAATACCGGTAGGCTTCCATTTAATAAACCAGGGATTATGGAAAAAGAGAGTGGCCCCTCCCAGAATCATGATTATTGCAAGGCTGATTAAATGCATTTTTTCATAATGCTGAAATTTTAATCTAAAAAAAGCAACTTGACTTAAAGATGCTATCATCGCAATAGCTGTCGCGGTATAGATACCAAAAAATTTGTATACTATAAAAAATAAAACTATAGGAAAAAAATCAAATAGTAATTTCATACACTTTAATGCAATAAAATAAGTTACTTTGAGTATAACACAAGTTTTTGTGCTCACCTCCTTGCTTTATACGAGAAATGAAAAATAATTGTTAATATTAGGGCATTATGAGTTCATAAAGACGGTTGGTTCGGTTCTCGAGCAAAGTGAGCGGTTATAAGCTTCATCAACTCATTTGAAATTACAAAAGTAAATTAATTAACCAACCAATAACTTTTGCCCACGATATAAAGGTTCATTTCGCTTAAGGCCAGGGTTTAATGCAATGATGCGTTCTATTTTCGTTTTATGTTGTTGGGCTATAGCACTAAGGCTGTCACCTTGTTTTACAATATACTGAATGGGTTGAGTTACCTTTTTCCAGATCACGAGTTGCTGACCTTTTTGTAACTGTTGATTGCTTGCTAATTTGTTCCATATCTGTATGTCTTTAGCACTGACGTTATAAGTTCTTATCAGCGTCTGATATGTCTCATTGTCTTGCACGATATGAATAACACGTTGATTTTGTGGCATAACTATTTGATGTCCTAATGGTAGGGCAGACGTAACAGGTTCCTTTTTAACTACAACTGGAGTATTTCGCGTACTCGGAATTAAAAGGAATTGATTGGGTTCAACATGATTTGTCTGGAGTTGATTTAGCTGTTTTATTAAATTCACCGTAGTGTGATATCTAACAGCAATACTATCCAAGTTATCACCGGGTTGTACTATGTGCTTTTCCCAACTAACACGTTTTTCTGCCGGTAAGTTAGCAAGATTTAAATTGAATTGATGTACTTTTTCAGCAGGGATAAGTAATTTAATGGGTTTATCAGGGGCTGTAGTCCAGCGATTAAAACCAGGATTTAATTTGATTAATTCTTTATAACTAATTCCTGCCATTTTTGCAGCATGGTTTAAATCAATTGGACTCCCAATATTAACTTCCACAAAATAAGGTAGATAAGGTATTTCAGGTAGCGTTAATTTATATTGTGATGGACTTTTAATTATTTCTGCTAAGGCGAGCAGGCGAGGCACGTAAACCTGAGTTTCTCTTGGTACTGCCAAATCCCAAAAACTTTGAGCACGCCCACCTGTTGCTTTGATTGCCCGATCTATAGTTCCTTCTCCCGCATCATAGGCAGCAATGGCTAGAATCCAATTGCCATTAAAGAATTTATTGAGATAAAGAAGATAGTTGAGCGCGGCATCGGTTGAGGAGCTAATGCTGCGTCGTGCATCAAACCACCAATCTTGCTTTAATCCTAAACCTGCACCTGTTTGTGGCATTAATTGCCATAATCCAGCGGCACCAGCTACAGAATATGCAAAGGGGTCATAAGCACTTTCAATCATGGGTAACAGGGCCAATTCACCAGGTAGGTTTCTTTTTTTTACCTCATAAATGATATGATAAAGATAGGGTTCAGATTGACGGCATACTTTATTAAGAAAGCCTGGGTGAGCTATAAACCAGCGGATTTGCTCCTGCACTTCAGCGCGCGATGTTTCATGATTTAGGGTGAATTGCGTGCGCAATACTTCCCATGAATCAGTAGCAGTGTATGCTAAAGTCTCATTAGTAATGCCCAAAAAAATGAGTAAACAGAATAAAAAAATCTTTATTTTGAAAAACTTAAATTTCAATGGTAATTACCTATGAATATAATTGGCTACTGAGTTTACTAAAATTAGTCATATGATTAAACCCTCGTTGTGTTTGATTAACTCATAAAGACTTAAATTGATTCTATCTGGGTGATTATTTAAATGAGTTTTTTTCTTCCCTTAAAACCCTAAATACTTCTAATGAGCTATTTGATGTTGCTCCATGTGATAATGCATATTGTTGTACATCGGGTTCACCGGTTCGTAAAAAAGGATTAATTAATAATTCGAGTTCCAGGGTCGATGGAAGTGTGCAAGATTGGGGTGAGCTATGTAATTTTTTTAAGTATTGTTGAATAACCAGGTTATTAGGTTCTACTGTTTGCGCGAAGCGCAAATTTTGTTCTGTGTATTCATGAGTACAAAATATTTTTGTGGTAGGGGGTAATGTTTTGAAAAGATGCAACGATTGATGCAGTTGTTCCATTGTCCCGTCAAGAACACGACCACAACCTGCGGAAAAAAGCGTATCCCCACAAAATAATAATTCGTTCCGAGGCTCATAATAACTAATATGACTTGAGGTATGTCCTGGATTAAATAATATTTCGAAAACACATGTTCCGACTCGAATGGATTGATGTTCTTGTACCGCATTATTTACGCAAGGAATGCGCGGATCACTTGGACCATAAACAGTGCATGAGTGATAGGTTTTAAGTAATTGACTCACTCCTCCAATATGATCTTGATGATGATGAGTTAATAAGATAGAGCGCAAGCTGAGTTGGTTTGTATGAGCAAATTGCACTACTGGTTCTGCATCACCAGGATCGACACAATCAAATGTGCCTGCGACTTTATCAATAATTACCCAAATGTAATTATCTGAAAAAGCAGGAATGGGGTAAATAGTCATGAATAAGCCTCAATAATGTAGGAAGAACTACCTGGATTAAAATAAGTTTTAAGGGTATTTAATACAGTTTTCATTTCTTCTGCTAAAGTAAAGGGTGGATTAATTATCCAAAGACCACAACCTGACATCCCCTCCATTGGAGTAGATGTCAGATTAAATTCAATACGTAACGCATTTTTGGCATTGATTTCTTTCATGCCTTTGTTGAGTTTATCAGTTAATTTTTTATCGACCAGCGGATACCAAAGACAAAATACACCTGTAGCAAAACGAGAATAAGCTTGTTTGATTGCAAGAGGAATTTCTTTATATTCTTCTTTTATTTCAAATGAAGGATCAATGAAAACTAATCCTCTTTTTTCTGGTGGTGGAAGTAGTGCTTTCATCGCTGCGATACCGTCAGTATTACTGAAATGTACTTTCTTATTCATACGCTGAAGCTGACTGAGGGCTTCAAATTCCCTTGGATGGAGTTCGCAAAAATACATCCTGTCCTGCATTCGTAGCGTGTTGATCGCGAGAAACGGTGAGCCGGGATAATATCTTAATGAATCAGTAGAATTGAGTTGGTTAATCAACTGAAGGTAGTTTTGAAAAACAGAGGGTAGGGTGTTTCTGTTAGACCAAATCAGTTGAATGCCTTGTTTGTATTCCTGGGTCTTTTCAGCTTGTTTATTCTTTAAGTCATATAAACCTTTACCTGAATGGGTCTCAAGATATAAGAGAGCTTTATCTTTACGTGTTAAGTAATTTAGAAGATGGGTTAAAGCAATATGTTTGATGACATCCGCAAAATTACCTGCATGATATCCGTGTTGATAACTGAGCATGGTGTTCCTAAAGCATTTTTATAATTGTCTACTATACTCTTTTTAAGAGAGTATAAAAGGGGAAAGCTATGGATCTTCACGAAGATTATGATGACCAATCATTCTCTGATTATAATTATGATGATGATATCGAGTCTTCAGCCCATCGAAAAAACGTCAGACGTATGCTTGAGGAGAAGCTGGAGCGTAAACGTCTAAAAGAGGAATTTAAAGATGATTTCGATGAGTTGAGCGGAGATTTTGATTGGGATATTTTAGATAAGTAACTGAGCCTCTTTAAAAGAGGTCAGTTAATAATTGTTTTGGAACAAAAGGCAATGATTTCTTATTGTTCTTACACTATGCCTATTGATTCGCTAAGGTGGCTGCTTTTAGTGTATTCTCAAGTAATGTGACTATAGTCATTGGCCCTACGCCACCAGGTACGGGGGTGATCCATGAAACTTTGTTTACCGCATTTTTAAAATCTATATCACCCCTAATACTGCCATCTGCTAATCGATGGATGCCTACATCGATAACGATCTGTTCTTTACTAAGCCATTCGCAATCAACAACATCCATTTTTCCTGTAGCGATGATGACAATATCAGCAGTGCGCACAAATTTTTCTAATTGTTGGGTGAATTTATGAGCAATGGTTACTGTTGCTCCAGCAAGGAGCAATTCTAAACTCATAGGTCGACCGACAATATTTGATGCACCAATAACGAGAGCATGTTTCCTTTTGACTTCAATATGATAATGTTTTAATAAATGCATTATGCCAAGAGGAGTACATGGACGTAATAATGGGTTACGCTGAGCAAGTCGTCCCAAATTATAAGGATGGAAGCCATCAACATCTTTTTCCGGTTTGATATGCTCAATAATGACACGTTCATTTATGTGCTTGGGTAATGGCAATTGGATGAGAATCCCATCAATTTGATTGGAACAATTTAAATCATCAATCAGATTGATCAATTCTTCCTGTGTTGTTTTTTCAGATAGATCATAGGAATGAGAGGTAATACCTACCTCGGCACACGCTTTACGCTTATTGGCTACGTAGACCGTAGAAGCAGGATCATTGCCAATAAGAACAACAGCAAGGCCGGGTGCGCGATGATTTATTTGTACAAAATCATGCACATGGTGTTTTAATTCTTCTCGACGAAGAGAGGCGACAACCTTTCCATCAATCAATGATGCTGACATAGCTACCCATAAGAAAAGCAAGGTAATAAATTATGAATTAGAGGTTGGGGTAATGCAATAGAATTAATGGTGTCTATAGTAATTATCCAGAATTTTAAGTTACCCCCAAACGTTTCATTGAACTGATGTATTAGAGGTTTAAACCCGTTTTCTTAAAGTATTATAGATCCAGGCGATGAGAAAGCTACTAATGAAGGTACTAACAAATACTCCAACTCCACCAAGGACGCATTGGAGTAAAGAAAGATCATAAGTCATGTAGATGGTTCCCATCATCCCTGCAAAGGGTTTCCCTTTATTAAAAATTAAAACCATCAACCCCATGAAGAATGTCGATATTCCTGATAGAGCGCCAAGAGATAGTCCTAAAGCAATCGGATCTATTTTGCCGAATTTCATGATAATTACCTATTATTTTCATAATAATTCATTCCATTATTATTTATTATGATAGTTATGGGAAGTATCTAATCTTCATGCAAGATAAATTAAGAAAAATTACATTTATTTTATTCAGTAAAGAGGGGAGTAAAAATT
This sequence comes from Legionella qingyii, assembly GCF_003184185.1. Next base: position 230,941 of record NZ_QHJG01000003.1, read on the forward strand.
GCTAAATGTTTTGCTATAGAGCATGATTGACTCATACGCTTGCTATGTCTATACTGAAAAATCTTTGATTTTATGGTAAATATCGTGGAAGAACTTACTGAATTGCTTAGACCATCTTGGGGTGCAGAAAAATGGATTTTAGAGGGATGGAACAAGATTACCGTAGAAGAGAAACAACTCATTAAAAATAGAATAAATGAGTTATTTTGCGATGGTTTACCTTTTGAACTTCAATCTGACAAGCTTTTTTATATTTATACGTTTTCACTTTTAGCACAGCTCGAAGTATTGGCAGTGCAAATTCCTCTTAAATTTGAATCAAAAATGTCCACTGTTGAATACAGAAAACGTATGCGTCAACAATTGCTTGATGAAATATTTCATGGTTTAGTATTTACTAAAATTGTTTATATGCTTTGTGCTCCTTATGCTTCTCCACCACCTTATAGTCCTCATATTGAAATCATTTGTAACTTTATTCGGGCAGAAAGTTGCCCTAAAGTAGCAATTATGTTGCTTAATCTTATTGGTGAGGGATGGATTGAGGAAATATTTGAAAGTTTACATCGCTATGGTGTTGCGCCCAAAGTATTCAAGACAATTCTTGAAGACGAGCATCGTCATGTATGCGAAGCAGAGTTATATCGCGATATTGGCATGCCAGATGTTGAGCAAATAAAACCGAAAATTGCTTATCTGGAAGAACAATTAATAACCAATATTTTTATGCAATATAAATATATGTCTTCTGTTAGTGCTTTATTGGGAGTTGAAGGAGTGATGCATTTTAAGGAATCACTCAATGAAAAGCATACCCAGCAGCTCCGTAAAGTCAATCTTGATCCCAGTGAAAATTGGAAAAATTTCATGGGGTTTGCGGATGAGCTATTACCTAGAGTTCGAAATTATACTGAGTCCAATCGAGAAGTTGAAATGACTCCGATTCGAAAAGTACTCATGACCCAGTGGGATAATCCTAGCGATCCAACTATGACTGGACAGTTTAGTATCGATATCTCATGCCTTGATTTTTTTAATAAAAAATTTGCCTCAGAGACCTTGACCACATTGATGTTGCAGGCAGTTAGTTCCTGGATGACATTATCGGATTCTTTTAGAAATTATTTGAGTTTTAGAAAAATTTTTCAAACGAAAGAAGCATATGTCGGTCTTGTTGTATTGCTACCAGGATGTGGCGATCATCTTGGAACAATTGTTTTCGAAAATTGTCATAATCTTAGCTTTTATGAGTTGTCAGCAAAAATTCGAACCATAGTAGGCATGATGGTTTATTGCTATAAAAAACGTGAACAATTGGAAAAAACAAATCCACGTGTACAGCAACTTATGAAGGATATGGTTTATGAATATGCATATAACACTTATCCTTATCCCCTCGCAGGAACACCGTACATTTCATTAAGTAATATAGGTGTTTTTGGCTATACTCAATCGATGGCACCTCTTCGTAAAACTGAGTCCATGCGCTTTACTATCATGGAAGTTGACCGAAAACCTGTGTGGCAACATGAAACTCAATCATTTGTACCTAAAGATATGTTGCCTGTATCAATCAGTGCGGATCATCGTATTTTTGATGGTAATTCGACAGTTCCTAAAATGGTTGAAGAAAGGTTCCAGGCTATGTTTGCTAAAATGTGCAAGGAAAAGCCGAAATCAAAACAAGCATTGCATCAGCATGAACAATTAGAGTTACTTATAGATCAATTGATTGAAACTAATATTGAATTGGGGTACAAGACTTTGATGTTACTTCAAACCTGTTGGTTTGATTTTATTTCTATTGAAGATTGCTATACTGCATCCCATTATCATGGGATGCAAGATTTCACTCAGGAGTCAACTCTTATCTAACGTAATCAAGTAGAAAGTTGTATACCCAGGCAGCAATATAACTACTAACAAAAGTGTTCATAAGTACTATGGCCGCACCAAGGCCGGCATTAGCCAAGGAGGGAGTATATGAAAGATATATACTCCCAACCATGGCGACAAAGGGTTTTCCAGTGTAAAAAACAAATGCCGCTAAGCCCATAAAAAAAGAAGCGAGGGCTGATAGAACACTAATAGATATTCCTAAAGCAAGCGGATTTATTTTGCTGAATTCCATGACTTTTATCCTATTTTCAATATTAATTCATGTTATTATCAATTATTCCTATTGAGATGGGAAGCTCATTTTTGTTAGAAATTTTATAGAGATAACGATGGACTCTTGCCTTCATTGCAAGTACAGTTATCTAGTCAAAGTACTATTTTGTAATCGAATAGTTCTATATAAGATGTTCATGTGAACCCTAATTACTTGAATGGATTAGTAAAGAATGCTAATTTTTTTAAAAACTAATTTCCTGCTTGCAAATCCAATGGGCATGGAGCGCTGATTGAAAAAAAAGGTTTTATTCTCATCTCTATTTTCACTTACTTTGCCAATGAGCGCCTACTCTCTAGGATTAGGTGAAATGAAAGTAGAATCAGCATTAGACCAGCCTTTTCTCGCTGAAATTGAGTTACTCGATGTACAGGACGTTTCTTTGTCTGGTATTAAAGTGGGGCTAGCTGAACCGCAAAGCTACCGAAGTTTAGGTATTGAGCGCTCTGAAGAAGTTAATTCTCTTTCTTTCGATATTAGAAAAAATGAGAAGGGAAAATTCGTTGTAGAAGTTCACTCTACAGAACGAATGACGGATCCTTATGTGCAACTAATTGTTGATTTGATCTGGCCAAAAGGACAAATCTATAAAGTTTATACGGTATTGTTGGATCCACCAGGCTATAAATTAGCGAATGCAACTGCACAAAGCGGTTTAACATATCAGAGAAAATTCGCTAATCATCAAAATGTAACGGATTCGACTAAAAAATATCATAAAGTGAATCATGCTGGTCAAAAGAAAATTGCAGTTTATGGTCCTACAATATTTAATGAAAATGTATGGCAAATTGCGCAAAGATATAAAACTTCTGAAGCAATTTTACCACAAATTGTTCTTGCAATTGTGGGAGCAAATCCTGAAGCATTTGTTGATGGAAATTTAAATGGATTGAAAACCGGTGTTCGCCTTAAAATTCCTTCTGATAAAGAGTTTCAGGAGGTTCCCGCTGACTTAGCTACAGTTGAAGTAATGGCTCATGATAAAGCATGGAATGAAAAAGCATCAATTAATCATGTAATAGCTCCACCCTATATAACAGGTCAAGCATCTAGTGCTGACTCTGTTGAGTACTCGCAAATACCTCCTGTGCCAAAATTTTCTGATGTTTCGACTTTGGTACCGAATCAAACGTTCTCGAGATTTACTTTGCCAAGTCCAATCCCGTCACTGGAGACTCAAAAACAAGTAAGTCCAGAGCAAAATAGGACACTGAAGGCTGAAATATCAATTACAACTGCTGCTGTAGATTCTTTGCGAGAGTCTAATGCACTATTAACAGAACAATTAAGCTTATTACAAACGCAAAATAAAAAATTACAAAACCAATTGGATATGCGGGATCAGGAGCTTCAATTAATCCGTAATCAAATTCAAACGATGATGAAAGAGCGGATAGCAATTGCAGGGCAAGCCAACTCCAAGAGCAATTCTGATCAACCCTATGAGTCTTGGATTCTATTCCTATTATTGCTGGTTGCTGGTGGAGCTAGTGGCGTCGTTGCATATTATTATTTTAAATGGCGTGATCAAGGAAAGAAAGGATCGCCTACAGAGAAGAGCAATACACTTCATCGGGCTTCAACTCGACCCATTATTAGTTCAGATGATGGGCTAATTACGAAAGATCCCCTACAGGAAAGAAAATCTGAGCCCCAAGTAAAATCTGAGCCTGAGGTAAAATCTGTGCCTGAAGTAAAATTTAAATCTGAATTAAAGCCTGAACCTAAATTAGAAGATGCCGGTGATCTTGGAGAACATACTTCTGCTGCTATTGAGCCTCAATTGCTGATAACAGATGAAGGGCAATTGCTGGAAATTATACCTACTGAAGAAAAAATTGAATCATCCAAGCAAACTGATGAAAGCAAAAAAGATAAACATCAAGAGGATAATTTACTAGAGTTTGAATCGGGTTTACATCATAAACTTACAACAAAGCCCACCCTAGATGAAGATAATTCTCAAGAGCTCGTAGAAGATGACAATGGTTTGGATTTTACTCCTTCTTCATCTGTTGAGGTCATTCAAACACAGAAAGAAGAGGAGAGTAGAGGTCTTTCCCAGTTAAAGAACAAAAAGGCATTAGATACTCTGTTGGCTCTTGCAAGAACGTATATTGGAATGGAAGATATAGAATCTGCATTGCATTCTCTAAATGAAGTAATGGAGCATGGTACCAAGTCACAAAAAGAAGAAGCTCAACGCTTAATTGATGAGATTCAAGGGAAGTCATAATGTTTTTAATTCTAGCCAGGGCGAAGGCAAAGACGTAACCCCGGATCCATTATCAAATTAACCCGGGCTGTGCTATGCCCAGGCAATGATGTTTTCCTTTCTTTATTTGACAAAGTTTTTTTCAGTACCAAAAAGATAGGTAGCTGTGATTAAGACTTCGTTTGAACGATAGGAACCAAGATTTAATGATTCTCCAGTCCATGCATTAACTCCGTGACCAGAGGAGAGGGGGCCTAAATCCTGATAAATATAACCAACTGAGAGGAACAATTGCGGAAGGATTTGCACATCAACCCCGGCACCTACATTGTAAGCGAATTCACTTGTATTAGAATTTCTATACCCAGCACTAACTCGTGGGGTAACTCCTGCAAATGCTGTTTCACTATAGTTAGAAATATTGTTGAAAGAGGTGCCTATCCCTCCGTTAATATACGGTGAAAAAATTCCATATCGCATCAGATTAATTTTTCCAGAGGCTAATAAGAGATTGGAAGTAAAATCCAGATTGTAATTGTAGTTGGTAAATTGCGGTAAGGAATATTGTGTTATTTCACCGCTGATATGTGTTTTGAAAAAGTACTGCCAAAAGATACTCAATGAATAAGAAGGAAACCAGATGCTATCATTATGCCAACGTCGGCCCATAGAGGCTGCAATAACTCCTCCATTATCATTCGTGATTGAGTAACGATCAGCACCATAAGGAGCTGGAAATCCCGAGCCATTATTTACTTTCGTATGGGAATTTAACTCAGGAAATTGCGCGCCTCCTCCAAGTGATGTAAACCAATTGCCTTGAGCGTTGGAAATAGATTGATGTAAGGAACTTTGTATGTTTTCGATATTCTTAGAGTAAGAGGGGCTATGGAAGACAAATAATAAAGTGGTAATACCTAAGTAAAATAAATTCCTTTTCATAATGAGTCTCAATTTAATGATTAAGATATGCACCAATAAATGGCGCTAATTAATTGCGGCATGAGAAAGTATCATAATTGAATGAATCAAATCAATAAGATAGTTTGAAGATGCTTTTTGAAGAAGGGATTTTATCTGTAAATTTATAGTGTGCAAAATTCTTTAATTACTAAAAATCAGAATCTAGACAAAAGAAATTACTATAATATCTAATAAACTTGTAAATCAATCATATTAAGGTATAGACAAAACATATACTGTATTATAAATTGACCCTTTTATCAGGAATATTCAATGCGTATTGCCTTAGTGCTTGAGTACGATGGTAGCCAGTATCATGGCTGGCAAGCACAAACAGGCTTGCATACTGTGCAACAAGCCATAGAACATGCTTTATCAAAGGTAGCAGATGGCCCTATTTCTGTCGTTTGTGCAGGCAGGACAGATACTGGTGTGCATGCTACAAATCAAGTAATTCATTTTGACTGTGATAAAGTGCGCAGCATTCGTGCATGGATCCATGGAGTGAACTCTTTTCTGCCTAAAGACATTTGTGTTAAATGGGGGAAGGAATTAACAGAAGAATTTCATGCGAGATATTCTGCTACTGCAAGAAGATATCGTTATGTCATTTATAATGGAGCCATTCGACCTGCTTTATTTCGAAGCAATATAACTTGGCAATACAGGCAATTAGATCATCGTCTGATGCATCAAGCGGCCCAGGTTTTATTAGGCGAGAATGATTTTACTTCATTTCGTTCTGTTGAATGCCAGTCAAACACGCCTATGCGGAATATCCATAAATTACAGGTTAGTCGCACAGGTGATTTGGTTATAATTGATATAACTGCTAATGCTTTTTTACATCATATGGTGCGTAATATCGCTGGTGTGCTAATTGCAGTCGGTTCGGGAAAACATCCTGTATCTTGGGTTGATGAGGTACTAAAAGCAAAAGACAGGAGACTAGGTGCAGAAACAGCACCCGCGTATGGATTGTATTTAGTGCAAGTGACTTATCCTCAGACGTTTTCAATATTACAGAATAATCCGGGACCTTCTTTTCTTGTGGAGAAATAATGAATCTGGGACGCATGCGAGTCAAAATGTGTGGAATGACACGTAGCGAAGATATCGCACATGCCATTAATCTGGGTGTTGATGCTATAGGTTTGATTTTTTATCCAAAAAGTTCTCGTTATGTTTCAATAGATCAGGCAAAAGCCTTATTAAAAGATTTGCCTGCATTTGTAGATTCGGTTGCTGTTTTGGTGAATCCTGAGCGAGATTTAGTCTATAAAATAGTAGAAGAACTGCCAATTCAGTTATTGCAGTTTCATGGTGATGAATCAGCTGAGTTTTGTAAGCAATTTAATAAGCCTTTTATAAAAGCCATACATTGTAATTCAACCGCATATATTCATCAGACAGTACAGGAGTTTGAAACCGCAAGCGCGTTGTTGTTAGATACACCTTCAGATGTAGCGCGAGGCGGCACTGGATGCGCTTTTGATTGGAAAATTATTCCACAAAAGGTGGAAAAGCCTTACATATTGGCTGGTGGATTAGATGAGTTTAATGTACTCGAAGCAATTAAATCATGTCATCCTTATGCCGTAGATCTGTGTAGTGGTATTGAGGTATCACCTGGGATTAAAGAGCATGGCAAAATGAGTCGATTTATGCAGAAATTGTTAAATTGGTAATATAGTAGCCTGGGTGAAGCGCAGCGTAACCTGGGAAATTGGATCGCGGATCTCGGGTTATGCTGCGCTTCACCCAGGCTACATTTTTAAGAAGTTAATGAAGGTAGAAATGAACAAAAAAGAGCTTCCTGACGAGCACGGGCACTTTGGTCCCTACGGTGGTATTTTCGTAGCAGATACTTTGATGTATGCATTAAAACAATTAGAAGAAGCGTATGCAAAATATCGAAAAGATCCCGATTTTTTAGCAGAGCTAAATGCTGAATTAAAAGATTATGTAGGACGACCTAATCCACTTTATCATGCACAACGTTTAAGCAGGGAAATTGGTGGGGCACAAATCTATTTAAAACGAGAGGATTTGAATCATACCGGAGCGCACAAAATTAATAATACGGTAGGGCAAGCGCTCCTTGCTACACGTATGGGAAAAACCAGGGTAATTGCCGAAACAGGCGCAGGCCAACATGGGGTGGCTTCAGCAACAGTAGCGGCTAAATTAGGTTTGGAATGCGTGGTATATATGGGGGCTGAGGATATAAAACGTCAGTCATCTAATGTTTATCGCATGAAATTGTTAGGCGCGGAAGTTGTCCCAGTCACATCAGGGTCGCAAACGTTAAAAGATGCATTAAATGAGGCGATGCGCGATTGGGTCAGCCATGTTGATGATACCTTTTATATTATTGGGACAGTCGCAGGCCCACATCCTTATCCACAGATGGTTAGAGATTTTCAATCTGTTATTGGCATTGAAGCTAGAGCCCAATTTCTGGAAAAGACTGGACGTTTACCCGATGCATTAGTTGCTTGCGTAGGTGGAGGCTCTAATGCAATTGGTTTATTTTACCCCTTTTTGAATGATTCAACAGTTGCCATTTATGGAGTTGAAGCGGGAGGAAAAGGTTTAGAAAGTGGCGAACATTCTGCTTCATTGATTGCCGGAAAACCAGGGGTTTTACATGGTAACCGAACTTATTTGCTCTGTGATGAATACGGTCAAATTAAAGATACACATTCGGTCTCTGCAGGCCTTGACTACCCTGGGGTAGGACCGGAACATGCTTATTTAAAAGATACTGGGCGTGTAATTTATGAAGCCATTAATGATGATGAAGCGCTGCACGCTTTTCGTACTTTAACACGGGTTGAAGGAATTATTCCTGCTCTTGAGTCCAGTCATGCAGTTGCCTATGCAATGAAACTCGCCAAGAACATGTCTGCGGACCAAAGTATTATCGTGAATTTATCGGGTCGCGGTGATAAAGATATGCACACTGTGGCTCAAATTGATGGGATTACCGTATGAATCGAATTGACAAAACATTAAAGCGTCTTCACGCGAGTGGCAAAAAAATGCTTAGCCCTTACATTACTGCCGGAGATCCTTATCCAGAAATCACGGTAAAACTGATGCATGAGTTGGTTAGAGCCGGAGCAGATATTTTAGAACTCGGAATTCCATTTTCTGATCCCATGGCTGAAGGACCTGTTATCCAAAAAGCAATGGAGCGAGCGCTTGCTCAGGACGTGCATTGCCAAACTGTTTTGAATATGGTGAAAGAATTTCGTTTGCAGGATCAAGAAACGCCAGTTGTTATAATGGGGTATTTAAATCCTATTGAGCATTTTGGTTATGAACTTTTTGCACAACAGGCATTAGAATCCGGCGTGGATGGAACGATATTGGTAGATTTACCTCCAGAAGAAAGTGAGGAAGTAGCCAAGATCTGGCAAAAATATGGCTTATACAGTATCTTTCTTTGTTCTCCTACGACATCAGATGAGCGAATGGCATTAATTAACCATTTCGCCAAGGGATATTTGTACTATGTGTCTTTAAAAGGTGTTACTGGTTCTGATGCATTGGATATATCGTCTTTAAAATCGCAGTATCAACACCGTAAAGCACAAACCAATCTTCCATTAATGGTAGGCTTTGGTATAAAAACACCAGAAATGGCTGCAGAAGTTGCCAGATTTGCAGATGGTGTTATTGTTGGAGCTGCCCTGATTACGCGAATTCTGGATGCTTATAACGCGAATAGAGATATGTTGGAAGCTGGGGCAGATTTACTTTACTCTATGCGACATGCTATGGATAAAATTTAAAATAATGGCAAAGCTTATACCATTATTATTCCTGCTAATGAGATATAGAGAACATGGCCTTTTGTAAACAGGCTTGGATGAACGCAATGGCGTGACCTGGGAATCCGGTATTATAAGATACCGGTATTATGAGATAAATCGAGTTATAGCTTATTTTTACTGAGGCTACATAGTAATAACAGTGACGGAAAAATCCCAATGATAGAATTAACTGAAAAACGAGCTCATTTTATAAGGCAACTGATTACTGATGAACTGGCGAGTGGCAAACATAAGTCTGTAGTGACTCGTTTTCCTCCCGAACCTAATGGATATTTGCATGTAGGGCATGCTAAATCTATTTGTTTGAATTTTGGTTTGGCGCAAGAGTTTGGTGGTATCTGTTATCTACGTTTTGACGATACTAATCCAATTAAAGAAGAGGAAGAATATGTCAACGCCATTATTGAGGATGTACGCTGGTTAGGTTTTGAATGGTATGACATGACACACTCCTCAGACTATTACCATGAGCTCTATGATTTTGCAGTATTACTTATAAAAAAAGATTTGGCTTATGTCGATAGTTTAAGCATGGAAGAAATTCGTGCTTATCGTGGAACCTTGCAAGAGCCTGGACGTGAAAGCCCTTACAGAAATAGACCAATAGAAGAAAGTTTGGATTTATTCTCACGCATGAAAGCAGGGGAGTTTCCTGATGGTGCTCATGTATTAAGAGCAAAAATTGACATGCAATCAGGTAACTTGAATATGCGTGATCCGGTAATCTACCGCATTCGACATGCACATCATCAACGCACAGGCGATGAATGGTGTATTTATCCGATGTATGATTATGCACATCCTATTTCTGATGCTTTAGAAAAAATTACTCATTCATTGTGTACTTTAGAGTTTCAAGATCACCGTCCACTTTATGACTGGTGCGTTGACAATTTGCCTTTACCTGCAAAGCCTATACAAACAGAGTTTGCTCGTTTAAATTTATCACATACAGTTACTTCAAAGCGTAAATTGCGTGAACTGGTTGAACAAAAGGCGGTTTCTGGATGGGATGATCCACGAATGCCTACTATACGTGGTATGAGAAAACGTGGTTACCCGGCAGCTGCAATTCGTCAGTTTTGCGAAGTAATAGGGATATCACGTAGTGATTCTGTAATTGATATGTCCATACTCGAAGAATGTGTTCGTGATGAGTTAAATAGAACAGCGAAACGTGCTTTATGCGTTATGGATCCTATAAAAGTAGTTATAGAAAATTATCCTGAAGGCAAAGTAGAAGTATTAAAGCCAGCTTATAATCAGCAAGATCCAAATTCGGAGCGACGTGATTTACCATTCACTCGAGAGCTTTTTATTGAACGATCAGATTTTATGGAAGAGCCACCCAAAAAATACTTCCGTTTGTCTCCTGGGGCTGAGGTACGTTTACGTCATGCTTATGTAATCAAATGTCACGAAGTGATTCATGATGAGCAGGGTAACATTGTTGAGTTACGCTGTACCTATGATGAAAAAACTTTAGGAAAAAATCCTGAGGATAGAAAAGTAAAAGGCGTCATTCATTGGGTATCTTGTGCACATGCTTATCCTGTAACTGTATTGGAATATGACCGTTTATTTAATGATCCCAACCCTGGTCGAGAGGACGATTTTTTTCAATTTTTAAATCATAATTCATTACAAATAAAGCAAGCCTATTGTGAACCGGCTTTAGCAAATCAACAATTAGGCGAGGTGTTTCAATTTGAACGCTTGGGATACTATGGTGTTAATGAATTAAAAGATGGACGTGTTAACACATTTCATCGTGTAGTTGACTTGAAAGATACTTGGGGAAAACTAGGGTAAGCTAAAGGGGCAGATATGTTGCATTTATATAATTCTTTAACCAGAACAAAAGAACCATTTGTTTCTATTTCACCTGGAAAAATTGGTATCTATGTTTGTGGGATTACTGTATATGATCATTGTCATATAGGCCATGCTCGCTCTATGGTAGCTTTTGACGTTATGGTTCGTTATTTGCGTTCCCAGGGATATGAGGTGAAATATGTGCGTAATATTACGGACATTGACGACAAAATTATCGCACGCGCACATGAACGTGCAATACCAATAGATGAATTGACTGCTCAATATATTGCAGCAATGAATGAGGATACACAAGCGTTAAATATTTTACCGCCGGATGTAGAACCAAGAGCTACGGAACATATAAACAGTATTATTCGATTAATTGAGCGTTTGCTTGCGAAAGGAAATGCATATCTTAGTGATAATGGTGATGTATGTTATCAAGTCAACTCGTTTGCTGATTATGGTAAATTATCACACAAGGATTTAGAAGGATTAGTCGCTGGAGCACGTGTTGAAATTGTGAAAGAAAAACGTTCTCCATTGGATTTTGTTTTATGGAAAAAAGCAAAACAAGGCGAGCCCAGCTGGCCTTCTCCTTGGGGGGAAGGACGTCCAGGCTGGCATATTGAATGTTCTGCCATGGCAATGAGTGAGTTAGGTGAGCAATTCGATATTCATGGAGGAGGATTGGATTTACAATTCCCTCACCATGAGAATGAGATCGCTCAGAGTGAAGCGGCTACTGAAAAAACATTTGCAAATTACTGGTTGCATGTAGGAATGTTGCAAGTTAATAACGAAAAAATGTCAAAGTCATTGGGTAATTTTTTCACTATTGCTGATGTTTTGGCTAAGCACCATCCTGAAGTTGTTCGTTATTTTCTATTAAGCAGTCATTACCGTAGTTCATTGAATTATTCTGAAGAGAATTTGACTAATGCAAAAAAAGCATTAACTCGTTTATATCAAACCATAAAAGACAATAATACTATCGTAGACGGGGAATTAGATAATCATTGGATTAATGAATTTAACCAGGCAATGAATGATGATTTTAATACTCCAGTTGCATTATCTGTTTTGTTTCAGCTTAGCCATGAAGTAAATAAGAATAACTCACCGACTCTAACTGCTACATTGAAGCATTTAGCAGGTATTATGGGGTTATTGCAGGCCGATCCAGCTTCTTTCTTGCAGTCAGGGTTTGCTGAAGAGGATAAGGTAGAAATAGAGCAATTAATTGCAGAACGACTTCAAGCACGTGCCGATCGCAATTGGGAGCGCGCTGACCAGATAAGAGCAGACTTATTAAGTCGTGGAATCGAGTTAGAGGATGGAGTGAATGGAACTACTTGGCGTAGGGTAGAATAGGACATTATTTATTTTAATTCTAGGCTATTGTAGCCCGAGTTTAGCGCAACGAAACTCGGGCTTTTTTTCTGGATGTTTTATGCCTCAATCATAAAGATTCATGGCTTTGAGAAAGACAAAGGTTACTTTTTTTTGCTATATAAGATCTCAATTTCATCCATCCTAACTTAGTTTGTTGATTTGGGCTGAATTGTTTTCCAGATAAGCTTTATTTTCAAAGTGATTTATTATTGAGTCATGCGATCTTTCTATGTACGAATTGCGGTGAAAATACTCTATGTGTTGCTACGCGGAACACATGCATTTTGGTAATAGGCTTAAATGCCGTTTTCAATTAACTCATGTTTACTCTATAATCACGCTGATTATTTTTAATAACCAGTTCAAGATCCACTTTGTATAGTATGGCTGTGAAACCTTTATTTTTTTTAATATTTTTTTTTTCAGCAATTTGTCATTCAGAAATAGCTGATTTAGTCTTAGATAACTATAAATCAAATCTTTATAAATTGCCTATAGTGAAACAAGAGCACTTTTCAATAAGAATGTATCGAATCACCGGCAATAAAGAACATTTGAATTCTGTTATTGATTATGTTTTCTTTTTGAGCAATAAATATCACTATCTTTTCTCAAGTTTCGATCAACCGGAGCTCATCCTTAAAAAATCAAATAATTTATTATTAGATGCTCACCAAAATCCTATGCAAAAATACAAGTTACGTATCAGAAAAATATCACAATATGGAGATCTATTTTTTTATCTTTACTTATTAGAGATAACCAATAAAATTTTTTCATATCATTTGGAAAATACGTCTCTGTTTCCACAAACCAATATCGTTATCGACGTATTAAAAACTCAAATTACTCGGTTGGAGGAATTTATCTTAAATGAGGAAAACATTAAAATTTATGGGGCTCAATTAGTTAATTACGTTTATTACTTACATGATTTGCACATAGTTGATTTAAGAAAATCCTATACCAAACTATTTCAGCATACTTTTCCAGATTATAAGGATAGTCAACTATCAGAATTGGAATATGAAGCAAAAATTTATGGTATGACCCATTTTGTTACAGCAGCGAGCCATTATTATCAGAGTTCAGTTAATGACGATGCTTTTCGTTGGATAAGTGAATATTTTGAGCGCAATATACAACAAATAATGGAGCGAACTGAAAATGATGTTATCGCCGAAGTAGGGGTTTGTTTGTTGTTATTAAATAAAAAAGATTCTCCAGCAATTAAAATAATAAGGGATCATTTAGAACGAGTATATAACATACAACATCAGATGATTCCTACTCGTTCTAGATCCGTAGATTTTATATTTGGTGAACATCGTAATATTCTTACCGTAATGCTTTTTAAATGGCCAGAAAAACTTATGGATGGTCCTTTTTTTACAGAAGAATTAAGATTAATTAATTGATGTTTGTCTTTTGCCAATGAAGATGGGCAGGAACGGGTAGGGAAATCCAGTTTTAAGATCTTTGTTCTAAAATACTATTATCTAATAGTGGACTCTTATCTTTTTTTGTTGAATTTATTGTATTACGAAATAAAAAAATAAGGATTAAAAAAAACAGCAATAAGAGTGCTATCCAACCCATAAGGTAAAAGCAATCATCGAGAGCTAAAGCAGTAGCCTGTCGCGTAAGATAGAAGTTTAATTGTGCCGAAGCATGTTTACCCTGAAGATGTAATAATTTGGCCTGCGCTAGAAACCGTTGTGTTTCTGGAGAAAATGCAGTCAAACTACTCCCTAATCGAAGATGAAAAAATACTTCTCGTCTATGCCATAAAATAAGAAACAAAGCCACTCCTAATCCACTGCCCAGCAAGCGCGAAACATGAAAAAAGCAAATGCATTCAGCAAGTTTTGTTTCAGGAAAAGTGTACACTGCTAGATGAAAAAGAGGGGATAAAAATAGTGCAAGGCCTACGCCTGCTAATCCTCGTGAAAATGCAATCCGATTAAAATTAATATCCACATTAAAGTAGGCCGTATAGAAACAGGAAATCGCAAAAAAAAGTAAGGCAATGAGCAATGGATAAAATGGTTCATATTTCCTTTTATTGATGAGTACTGGAATCCATCCACAAAAGGCCATTGTTCCTATGATGAGGGCAATCCAATCAGGAGTATAATTAACGTAAAGTTTTAGCCATAAAGACAATAAGATAACCATGCCAAAATAGAGTGCGAAAAATAATGCGATATAAATCATCGCGAATGAAAAATAAAAATTTTTTAGTAATTTCAAATCAATCACAGGATGTTGGACTGACCAACTTCGTAAAATAAAAAAAACAAGACTGATTACACCAGAAACAAGCAAAAAAGTAATTAAAGAAGAACGAAACCAATCTAACTCTTGGCCAGTAGTTAAAGCTGTTCCAATAAAAATCATGCTGATGCAATAGTACAAATATCCAACTCTATCAAAATAGTTCTTTTTTACGGGCTCATGATATTTTCTATAACCATAACCTACATAAAAAATTAGAAAGATACATAAAGGTATATTAGAGAAAAAAAGGAATCGCCAATGGTAGTCGTAAGCAATCCAAGCACCATAAGAAGCACCTATTACGGGAATTATTGAAAGACAAATCAATACTAAAGAAACAATATAGACTTTATCCTTATTAGGAGAGAGCAAAGGAATAAGGGTACATGTAATAAGAAGAAACATTGGTCCTGAAGCAAAACCTTCTAAAAACCTGAATAAGATAAACGTAAAGAAATCACTGGCAGTAGCACATCCCCACGAACATAAGGCAGTAAGACTGAGACAAACAACAAAAAGTTGAATAGGGCTTAATCGCGTTACATCAGGTTTTCCCAAAGGTACGCCTAAAAGATTTCCAATACAAAAAAAACTGACTGTATACGAAGTCATATAGGGACTGCCACCCAGATCGCTTACAATATATAAACCTGCCATTATAGGTAAGGTGAGATTGAAGATTACTGCAGCAAGTGATAAGAGTAAAATATAGAGAATCATCGTTTACTCATTCCATTTAAAGCAATTTTATTTAGAGTAAGTGGCGTATTGGCGTATTTCTGGAGATTAGGATCCAAATTAGTATTTATAATATCTGCGATAAGTTGTTCATCACCTTTTTCTTCTTTTTGATAAATGTCAGTAACATAATGGGGGGATCCGGAATTTGATGTGGGTACTAAAGGGCCGCTTTGATCGGATAGATCGGTAGTTACTTCTAAAGAAAGGCCAATTCGCAGAGGATGTTTTTTTAATTCCTCCGGTTCTAAAGCAACTCGAACTGGCAATCTTTGAACTATTTTAATCCAGTTTCCTGAAAGATTTTCGGGGGGTAATAGGGAAAAAGCATTCCCGGCACCACCTGGTAAACCAACAATTTTACCGTGAAATACAACATCAGAACCATAAAGATCTGAAGTAAACGTAACGCTCTGCCCAATGCGCATTTTTTTCAGCTGGGTTTCCTTATAATTAGCGTTTACCCATATTTGATCCAGAGGAATAATAGACATCAGTGGTTCTTTAGGCGAAAGCCACATGCCTACCTGAATGGTTCTTTGGGCTACAAGTCCATCTACCGGCGCATATATTTTACACCGATATAACTGTACCCAGGCATCACGTACTTCCTGCGCTGCTGCTTGTACCCAAGGATGTTCGATTATGGATGTGCCTTGTACAAAAGCGAGCATTTTTTGATAGTTGTTTTCAGTGCTTTTTAATGAGGCAATTGAAGCTTTTAGATCATCTTGTGCATTTTGATAATCTTCTAAAGAAACTCCTTTGACATCAATTACGTCATAGCGATGTTTCAGGTTTTGTCGTGCTTTTAGAAGTTGTGCTTTCTTTACTTCGATCTCTGCAGCCAGGATAAATACATCATGAAATGCCTGGCATACATCGCGTACTGTACTTGCAAGTTTCTTCTTGGCTTTTTCCAGGGCTATACGTGAGTCTGTTTCATTTAGTGAAACAATGAGCTGTCCTTTTTTTACCAGAAAACTATCGTCGGTATAGATACCTGTTACGAATCCAGGGCGTAAGGACTTGATATAGACCTGATTCCCTTGCACATAGGCATCATTGGTATAAACTTGGTTTCGCCACACAAAAAGCCAATATAAAAAAAGGAAAATAAAAAGAGCAATAAGAATGACGGTAAAATAAAAAGAGGCGGATCGTTCTTTCATGAGTTTTTCACCAACGGTATCGTTTTTTGATAGTAACCTCCTCCCAAAGCTCTGGTTAATTTTATAGAGGCTAAGTATTGGTTATAAAGTAGAGTAACATCTACGAGTTCTTTTTGAATGACTTCTTCTTGTAAAAAATAAAGATCAAATAAACTATCCAAGCCTTTTTGTTGGCGCAAATAACTTAATTGATAACGTTGTTTTGCAAACTCCACTACTTGTTTTTGTTCTAACTTTTGCTGATAGACATCCTCCGCGAAAGCTAATACATCAAGAACTTCTTGAGTACTGAATAAGAGTAAATTATTGTATGCATCTATTGCTGCATCAAATTGTGCTTTAGTTGCATTGATATTCGCTCTTATTGCTCCTGCGGTGAAAATAGGTAATTGCAAGGCAGGTCTAATTGCTGCAGTACCACTCGATAAGTCCAAAAACTTTCTCCAACTGGTGCTTTCCAGACCAATCAGACCAGCCAGATTGATATTGGGATAATATTCTGCCATTGCGGCTCCTGTTTTATAGGCTAGGGCTTTGGCTCGCCAAATTTGCGCCATAAGATCGGGTCTGCGAGCTAAGAAATCCAATGGCAGTATTTTGGGAATATTTAGAGTCTTAGGTAATGAGGGAAGTGTGGATTTAATTAACAAAGGAGTATCTGGCCCACGTCCTGCTAAAGTATTAATCAGGTGTTTATCGGCTGTTAACTCATCAGTAATACTTGAAAGTAATTTTTGAGATTCAAGCAGCTTTTCTGAGGTTTCTAATGCAGGCAATTTTGATGAAAGTCCTTTTTGTACCAATATGTTTTGTAATTTTGCAGTTTTTTGTCGTACTTCAATTAATTGCGTAAATAATTTTTTTCTGACCAGATTCGTTTTATATGCAAAAAAGGCTTGAGCAATTGCAGTACTTGTAATTAACTCCACTTCTGCGGCTTCCGCTTCTCGAACTTTTGCCTCTCCTAAAGCGGAATAAAAAAGATTACGGTTTTTGCCCCAAAAATCAAACTCATAAGTAAACGAAAGAGAAAGATCCAAGAGTCTGGCGTTTAAAGGAAATGTATGATTGAATGCGCGATATAAACCGTTTTCACTTACATATTGTCGATTTTCATCTGCATTAAAAAAAACTAAAGGAGCTAATAACGAGCGTGTAACAATGGCTTGCTGCTTAGCAACTTTAATACGATTTTTGATTTCATGAATTGAAGGATTATTCGCTAAAGCTTCTGTAACCAGGGCGTTGAGTTCGGGATTATTATAAGATAACCACCATTGTTTGTTAGGCCATTTGCCTTCAGAAAAAATCTCTTTTTTTTGTAAACTTTTGTTAATGGAGTGTTCCATGGCTGGAACGGTTTTTAGATTTTTAATTTGGCTTTGTTGCGGTAGAGAAACAGTACAGGATACTAATGTATATAAACTGAAACAAGTAAATCCCCTGATCCAAAGCCGCATCACACTTCCTTTTTATTTGGCAACACATCTTAATCATTAAATGTAACTTCATTCCATATTATCATAAGCTGTTTTTGCATGGGATCGAAGCTATCTTATATAGTAACCATTAACATCTGATTTTCATAGGAATTTTCTATTGTGCAATAGGAAACAAATTGTTTGAAGAATTAAAGTATTCTAGCTCGGTTCGTCACTTTCTAGGTAATGGGTTACTATTACCAAATCACTTCAATCGTCATGGTTTATCACTTTGATTCCGAGCTAGAGTGTGTACTATGTTGTTTTATGAGTTACTGGCCCATAGGCTGCATTTCTATTTCTATTTCTTTTTTCTCTTCCGGGATCAACGCTGCTATGCTATCTATTATTGATGCTAAAAATTCGAGGCAAAAGCTTTGAATAGGATTAAATGGGGCGTTTTGCTCAATATTTTCAAGCGCCATGTACGTACCGAATTCAGTAAAATGCAGTAAGGTCTTAAATATATTACTTGCATTATTTAGCCAAGTATCGAACGAATCAACCTTGTCAACTTTAGGTATAGGTATTGCCATGGGCTGTTTAAAAAACGGATCTTGAAACTTATAAATAGAACTTACTCTCGTTAAGTCAAGATATGCTTCATTAGTTTTCTCGCGAAAATATTGTTTTTGCTTTCCAGATGGCATGGCTCATTTTCCTTCTATAATCAACATTTAAAAATTAATTTAAACACAACTTTGCTGTGTAAAATATATTCAAATTATACAGGAGAAAGATTAAATTAACATTAATATTATTCAATATGTATTTATTTCGCAGGGCGATTTCATCAAAGTTTAAAAACCAATCACTTTTCTTAAGTATTGAGTAGAAAGAG
>NZ_QHJG01000030.1 GCF_003184185.1 Legionella qingyii
TTAAAGGTAACATGGATGTGTGTATTGGTCGAAAAAAGTTTAAAAAATCAGCCCAGTTATTTGCTCATCTTGCACCTTATCAACAACACGTATTCGGCATGAAAGTACAGATGTTTGGCCCATCGTATTGGTGAGTGGAAGGCCGCTTTAAAACCCATTCCATTAAAAAAACTCCGAAACCCAAAAAGACCGCAATCGAGTTTCTTCCGGTTGGGGCTAGATTGTCTCAGGGATCTTCTAACCAATTCCAAAATTAAAATTAAATTGTTTTCAAAGCTCTCAAATTGGATTTTGTTTGACCTTTAAAAGACTCTCTTCTAAAAAATTGTCCGGCAAAAAGTGATTTATTTGCTTGTCTATATAATTAGAGGTCACGCGCCGCTAATATACTTACCTGCATCGTTCGTAGTTGAGGGAGGAAAAAAACTCATGTTTGATCTTAAAACTGAAGTAATTAAAGCAGAACATAGAATTCGTGCCTATATTCGTGAAACTCCTTTGGATTTCTCTGTCCCACTAAGTAAACTAACTGATGTAAATCTTCATTTAAAATGTGAGAATTTACAGTATACAGGTTCATTCAAAGTACGTGGTGCGTTTAATGCGTTATTGTCTTTAAATAAAGAGCAGCAAAATGGCATTGTAGCAGCATCAACAGGAAATCACGGTGCAGCGGTTGCCTATGGATTACATCAACTCAAACTTCCTGGAGTTATTTTTGTTCCTGAAAATGTATCTCCAGTAAAAAAAGAGAATATAGGTTTTTATAATGCGTCATTTAAACTCTATGGGCAGGATTGTGTAGAAACTGAGTTACACGCAATAGATTATGCAAAACAACAAGGCATGGTTTATGTATCACCCTATAACAATACGCAAGTAATTGCTGGCCAGGGCACCATCGCTGTAGAACTCATGCGCCAACTGGATTCAATTGATGTGATTTTTATACCCATTGGCGGAGGTGGATTAATTGGAGGGATTGCTGGATATATGAAAGCCGTTTCACCAAAAACCAAAATTATAGGGTGCTTACCAGAAAACTCTCCAGTGATGTCCGAGTCGATTAAAGCAGGAAAAATTATTTCCATGGAAACATTGCCAACCCTTTCCGATGCTACAGCAGGCGGCATAGAACCTGATTCAATTACTTTGGATCTGTGTCGCGACTATGTGGATGATTTTGTTTTGGTTTCCGAAAATGAGATTCAATCTGCAATCGTAACAATCATCAACACACATCATTTATTAATTGAAGGTGCTGCTGGTGTTGCCTTGGCTGCCTGTTTAAAATGTGCCAAATATTATCAAGGAAAAAATGCTGTAGTTGTTTTAAGTGGAGCTAATATTAGTCTGGAAACATTAAGAAAAGTAATTCAGTAGTTGATAAAATAACTCTGCTTGAGTTTGGCAAAGTACTCATCATCCCACAGATAAGCACTGCAAGATGATGAGTCAGAACAATTATGTTTTTAACAACCTAGCGACCAGCGCCCCCTTCTCCGCCATAACCTTTTTCATCACTTGTTGAAACGGGCTGATTTATATTGCAGGAACTGACAAATACAGTAACTCCTACCAAACAAAAAGCAAGGATCACTCTTTTCAATAGTTTAATTGTTGACATGGCTTTCCTTATTCATTATTTATTCCATAAATCGTTTATATGCCGATGTATTTTTAAAATCCTACTTTGTAGACTTAAAATTCATGCATCAATAAAATCTTAGTTGTCATTATTATAATCTGCAATTATCTCCTCAATTACCCCCCAAGATTTTGCAATATCCAGTGGATTAGTACCTGGTAATGCCGCACATACAATCAATGCTTTCCACAAGGCCCATCCTCGAGCACGCGCCCACGTTGCATTATCAAGTTGAAGTATCCTACGAAAAACTTCCCTGCTTTGCGCTTTTAAAAAGGTCCATGCAATCACCAAATCACAGGCAGGATCACCAATCGCCAATTGACCAAAATCAATTACAGCACAGAGACGACCTCCTTGAATCAATAAATTGCCTACAGCAATATCCCCATGAACCCAAACAGGATCTTTTTGCCAGGTTTGAGCTAACGCCTCAGACCATATTGAAGAAAGAGTTACTGTATCTGTTTGTTCCGCCAAAATTTTAATTGCCTCTTGAACTTCGGCATCATAAGTAATCAGTGGTCCTCCACGATAGAAACTGTGCTCACCTGCTAATGGACCACCTGCACTATCAATCGTTTGAAATTCCAGCAAAAATTTTGCAAGATCCTCGGCAAAGAGGCTCAGATCCTTAATGCGTTCAACTGATGCTGTTTGTCCCTCAATCCATCGATAAATTGACCATTGCCAAGGATAGCCCTCTGCTGGCTCTCCCTTAGCTATAGGTGAGGGAATGGGCAAAGTTAAATGAGGAGCAAGATAAGGTAGCCAGCGCTGCTCCTTTTCTACTTGAAGAGCATAAAACGCATCGCTTGGGAGGCGAACCGTCATTTCACTGCCCAGATGAAAGGTTCTATTATCCCAACCGCTGAATGCTACAGGTTTAATGGGTAAATTAGCCCATTGTGGAAATTGTGAATCAATTAAGCTGCGTACAAGTGAAACATCAATATGTACCGTCATCGCATCCCCCAAACAGTTGCAGTCTCGTAGTCACAAATTGAAAATCGTGGGGAAAAGTCTACACTTCAACATCATGCGCCAGTAAGCGTCTATTCGCACGGAAATAAGTTACTGGAGAGTATTCCAATAAATCCGACAATTTTTCCATATATATACACGCAAAGCGATCAACTTGATGGGCAAAATAGCTTTCCTCTGCCCCAGCGCGGAAAATACGTTCCCATTTTGGATTAAAATAAGTTTGTTGCTCTTTTAACAATTTGGTAAGCTGGGCATCAATTCTACTGATTTGCGCTTGCAATTCTTGTATTTCATGGCTGTATTGTTTTGAACCCTCATCAACCATTTTGGTATACAAATTGACGTATTTTTTTTCCAAATCCTTTTTTATGTCCATTGCCTTGCTGATTTCTTTCTCTATAGGCATGGCACGTGCTTGTGCCGCTATTTCCTCTCCAAGCTCTTCTACAACTAAAGCGGTGCGCCAATTGCAATCTTTTTTCAACCTTAAGATATCGCCATAAATGTGATCCCCGATATAAAGAATCTCATCACCACGGACATGTAAATCTTCGGTAAATTTTTTGGCATTCCCTCCTTGGTACACACCTGGAACTATTGGACCTATTGTATTAGTCATTGTACCAATAGCTGGATGAATTGATAAAAAACGAAGATTATCGTAAAAAAAACGTGGCTTATTGGCTAAAGTAATAACAAATTCAAATAAATTAATCCAACTCTCGCCCTTCTTTAGAAAGGGATTAATTGCATATTCCAGCAAAAGCTTTGTATAAGAAAAATCGGAGTTTGTTAGAATAAATATTTTTTTTCCATGATGAATGAAGTGCTTCAGCCCCTCAACTAAGGCGCGCTCTTTAATTACATATGCAGGCAAATTTTTGCTAATGATTGATTTTAAACTGCCATCAGAATGGACTTTATCCACACAAAATTGTACATCCTGCGCTATGGTTTGATAACTGGGTATTTCTTCAGGATACAAAGTATCCTTCAAATGAACCAATTGGCCATATAAAACACAAAACGCAATCGAAAAAGCGGTATCTATGGCCATGTAATTCGGATCACTTAAATCAACATAAATACTTCGATAAATTTTCTGTTGTTCAGCATAATCGATAGGTTTCGTGCCATGATAGCTTTGGCGAATTGCACCATATCGACTTAGCTTTAAAATATTGCCATTTTTGCTATCAATAACCAAGCCACGAATTGCATCATGATAGTTAAAATTTAATTTTTTAATCTGCTCAGGATAATGCTTTACTTCTACCAATTGCTCTTTGACAAGCTGATAAACCAAAGACTCAAAATTCTCAGAATTATAACGAATCAAGGTATGGTCCATGTCCAGGCCGATCAGCTTGATTTTTTTCATATTTAAAATTCGGTTTACATAAACTTTATGTTCATTCATTAGCCTAAAACCTATTTAGTTATAAAGTAGTAAGAGTAAAGTAGTGTTATTGTCATTAATTTAATGATTTTTGTCATTCCCACGAAAGCAGGAATCTATTCTTATACTAGCACTGTGCCTCGCTAGAAATAGGTTCCCGCCTTCGCGGGAACGACAGTGTTTTTCTTAAACGATTTCTGGACTCCATCGACAAGCCATAGAACATAGAGATGCTTGGTTCCTTAACTTGATGGTATTGAAACAAAGCATAATCCGAGAATATTCCAGTCGCCACATCATCCAGGAACCTTCGATTTAATCTACTTTATTTGCTTAACACCATCTGGAGAAGCAAGCAAAATAATATCTGCTACTCGATGCGCAAAAATCCCGTTTTCTACAACTCCAGTTATTCGGTTAATGCGATCTTCCATATCCATAGGTTCGTTGATTGTTAAATTAAACACATCAAGAATAATATTACCATTATCGGTAACAAAGCCTTCCCTATACTCAGGATCTCCACCCAATTGGACTAATTGTCGAGCAACCATACTGCGTGCGAGAGGAATTACTTCAACAGCTACAGGGAAATTTCCCAAATGCTTCACGAGCTTTGAATTGTCGACGATGCAAATAAACTTTTCTGCTACTTGGGCTACAATTTTCTCGCGCGTGTGAGCGCCGCCGCCGCCCTTAATCATTTCGCCATGCTCAGTCACCTCATCGGCACCGTCAATATAAATCGGTAAATCCTGTACCGAGTTTAAATCAATAACAGGAATACCTTCTTTCCGTAATAAAGCCTCTGTCGCCTTGGAGCTTGACACACATGCATCAATTCGATGTTTTATGGTAGCGAGCTCTTTAATAAAGAAATTCACTGTAGATCCTGTGCCTACGCCAACCACCATATCGTCTTCGATGTATTGTAACGCGGCTTTCGCCGCGTTTATTTTTAATTCACTCATTAAGAACCGCTCCCCTTTCTTTGCCTTATAATTTCATATAAAGAAACACCAGTGGCTACAGAAACGTTTAAACTTGTTACACTGCCTGACATGGGCAAAGAAAATAAGCCATCACAATGTTCGCGTGTCAGGCGGCGCAGCCCTTCACCTTCAGCCCCCATCACGATAGCGACATCACCAGTGCAATCTATTTGATATAGAGAACTGGTTGCCTCGCCAGCTGCACCATAAATCCAAACCCCATGCTCCTTTAAAAGCTTCATGCTACGGACCAAATTTGTCACCCTCACCAAGGGCACAGATTCTGCCGCACCACATGCGACTTTACTCACTACCGGAGTAATACTGGCACTTTTATCTTTAGGAATTACCACAAAATCAACGCCAGTTGCATCTGCAGTGCGCAAACACGCTCCTAAATTATGGGGGTCGGTCACTCCATCTAGAATAAGAATCAAGGTAGGCTGTTTACTCGCTTCCAATAATGCAAGCAAATGGGACTCATTATAATCAGGCAGCAAAGAAGCACTTGCAACGATTCCTTGATGGGCAAAATCAGCGAAGCGCTGATTCATTTTTTGGGTGCTTAATTTTTCAATATTAATATGCGCTTGTATGGCTTTATCAATAATATCCTGTAATCGCTTGTCTACACGGTCTTCACTTATATAAAGTTTTTTAGTCACTCGATGCGGATTAGTTAACAAAGCAGAAACCGCATGTACCCCATAAACATACTGCTCACTCATGACTTGCTGTTTCCTCTACCGGCTCAAAATCAATTTTACGCTCATCCAGATCAACACGGGCCACTAATACGGTCATCTTGTCCCCCAAGCGATACACATGCCCACCTCGTGTCCCAATCAAACGATGTTTTACAGAGTCAAAAGTATAGTAATCATTTTTTAATGAGGTCACATGGACTAAACCTTCGACGTAAATTTCATCAAGTTCGACAAAAATTCCAAAACTTGTCACTGCAGAAATTCGCCCTTTGAATACTTGCCCTAATTTATCTTGCATGTACTCACATTTTAGCCAAGAAATTACTTCCCTTGTTGCTTCATCTGCTCGACGCTCGGTCATTGATGCATGTTTGCCCAATCGGTTCATGTCTTCATGGGTGTAACTAAATTCATCTACAGGATTATTATCTAACAAATGACCAATTGCACGATGGATCAATAAATCAGGATAGCGTCTTATGGGTGAAGTAAAATGAGTGTACGCAGAATAGGCGAGACCGAAGTGTCCTTCATTCGCTTCAACATAGAGCGCTTGTTTTAAAGAACGGAGCATTACTGTTTCAATCAAGTGCTTGTCAGGCCGATCTTCTATGGCATTCATCGTGCGCTGAAAATCTTTGGGTCCAGGTTTTTTACCGCCGCTCAATTGCAATCCCAATTCGCCTAAAAACTGCCTTAATGCAGTAACCTTATCCTCTTCAGGAGCAGCATGCACCCGATAAAGAGTAGGAATCTCTGCTTTTTCCAAAAATCGTGCCGTAGCAACATTCGCAGCCAACATACACTCTTCAATCAATTTATGCGCATCATTGCGAATCACCGGGATTATATATTGAATTTTTTTATGTTCATCAAACTCAATTCGCGTTTCAGTGGTCTCGAAATCCATTGCGCCCCGAAGTTTACGGGTAACCAATAAAACGTGATACAAATCATGAAGAGCTTGCAAAGTAGGCCATAGGGAAACATGTTGTTCGTCTGTGGCACCCTGCTCAAGCCAAGAACCAACCTGCGTATAGGTCAATCGGGCGTGGGAATGAATCACCGCGCGATAAAATCGTGACCGCGATATTTTACCTTCGTTACTAATCGACATTTCAGCAACCATGCACAGGCGGTCGACATGAGGATTTAACGAACATAAGCCATTGGATAAAGCTTCAGGGAGCATGGGAATGACTTTGCCAGGAAAGTAAACCGAGTTGCCTCGACGCGCAGCCTCTTTATCCAATGCAGAATCTTGCATTACATAATTACTGACATCCGCAATTGCAACATATAACTGGAAACCGCCTTTGGGCTTTTTGTAACAATAAACCGCGTCATCAAAATCTTTAGCATCTTCACCATCAATCGTCACAAAAGGAAGACTGCGGAGATCCGTGCGTCCCTTGACTTGCTCTTCGGTGACATGCTGGGGAATTTTTGCAACTTCAACGCTCACATCTTCAGGCCATTCAAAAGGAATTCCATGTGCATAAAGTGCAACTTGAATTTCCATGCCTGGCGCCATGTGCTCACCTAACACATGGATCACTTTACCTATAGCTTGCGCTCGCTTACTAGGAAATGCAATTAATTCGACTAAAACGATTTGACCATTTTTTGCGCCGTTCACCATTTCTTGTGGAATAGAAATGTCCTGAGTCAAATGTTTACTATCTGGCAAGACGAAACTAACCCCATGATCTGTAAAAAATCGTCCCACTACAGTGGCATTAGCATGCTCAATTACTTCGTGAATTTTGGCTTCTGGTCTTCCACGTCGGTCTACACCAACTTGATAAGCAAGAACAACATCTCCATGCATCACCGCCCGCATTTCTTTAGCGGACAAAAACATATCCTCTGAACCATCATCAGGAATAAAAAAACCAAATCCATCAGCATGCCCTTGAACAATACCTCGAGATAAATTAATCCGTTGCATCAGACAAAAGCGGTTGCGCCGATCTTGCATAATTTGTCCATCACGCAACATGGCCTTTAGTCTAAATCCCATAGACTCTTGCTTGTGTTCATCACTTATCTTTAATTTGTCAAATAATTGATTGCGCGACATCGGTTTCCCGTATTCATTAAGAATTTCCATAATGAATTCGCGACTGGGGACTGGATCGGTATATTTTTCACTTTCCCGTTTATAAAAGGGATCTTTTGATTTTTTACTCAACGCTTATCCTGTTTATATGTTGTTGTCATATTTAAGTTATATCATTTGCCAAGTTCTAACACTTATCTATGAAAGTAGCAAGATAAGTAGTCCTTACTTAGGCACAGGAATCACAAACCCGCGAGCTCCTACCGCAGCTGTTAATGCAGATAACGACATATCTTCTGCGGCCCAAAACGTACTGTCTTGCCCATTGGCAGGAATTTTCACTCCTTTCCATTTACACACAGCAATGAGTCCTTCACAAGGAGCTTGTTGTTCATGACCAGGCTTAGATTCAATGCAATTTAAAGCAAAGGGGCCTTTATTCAAGGCTAATGCAGACCAATTTCCACCTTGTAATCGAGTTGTCCAACCTGCGCTAGCACTCGGATTAGTAACGGGATGGGTAATCCATAAATCGGCAGAAGTGAGGTTATGAATAAAAACCAGACTGCTTTTTTTGGCTTGCAGGGTCACTGATTCACCTTGAACAGCAACAGCCTGACACCCAACAGGCAAGGTTGATTCAGCAGCAACATAAAAAGATAACAGTGAAAAACAAACAAAAACCAAAATTCTCATTACTTTCTCCCAAAAAATAGAAAATTTGATTGTTCAAATCATGAAGGCAGCTTGCAAGGATAAAATTATATAATTAGCCTATATTACTTGTCAGCCTTACTTGCTAAAATCATTCTAACTTTCGCCTGACAATTTAAACAATATGCATATCTGGGTAGATGCCGATGCGTGCCCCAAAATAATTAAAGAGATCTTATTTCGCGCTGCAGTCCGTACAAAAACACGACTCACCTTAGTGGCTAATTCCTATCTTAATTATCCTAACTCACCTTTTATCGATGCAGTGCAAGTCGTGAAAGGCTTTGACAGTGCAGATCATTATATCACAACTCATTTAAAACCTTTCGATTTAGTTATTACCGCTGACATCCCTTTGGCAGCAGATGTTATTGCCAAAAAGGGATTGGCGATTAATCCTCGTGGAGAGGAGTACACTGAGAACAATATCAAACAGCGTTTAAATTTAAGAGATATGAACGAACAATTACGAGCCACAGGCCATTATGCTGGTGGACCTGCTGCATTAAGCATTAAGGAAAAAACTGCTTTTGCCAATGCCTTAGATAGGTGTTTAGCAAAGAACATATGTAAGTAATCATTAAATTCATATAGTTAAGTACAATTTGAACGCCATAACTTTTATGGCAAAAAAATCATCCTATGCGATGATCAGTCACTTGCAGTTAATTTATTAATTTGACAAATAATTATCAGCAACCTAGATTTTAAATAGGCTCAAGATGAAATGGTACAACGGCATGAAGCTGATAAGGCATTTCCTTTTTTTTATTCTGTTAGCAGGTACTACACTCGTTTATAGCAACAGCATTATAGTAGGCGTTTCAAAATCAGCCCCTCCTTTTTCTGCAGTAGATGGCAGCAATCACTATTTTGGTTTTTGTATCGACCTGATGAATGAAATTTGTAAACGTCTCAATATCATATGCGAATACAAACCAATTACCATGAAAAACCAACTGGATCAATTAAATGCAGGGAGCATTGATATTACTTTTCCGCCAAGCCCCATACCCCAAACCATATCACAAGATTATGTTTACAGTTTGCCCTTTATGACAAGTGATGGACAATTTTTAACCATGTCCTCAAATATAAAAACCATTGCAGATCTTAAAAACAAAAAAATAGGCACTCTAGAAGCAAGCCACCTTGAAGATACTCTTGCACTTTATACCAGCAGAGATAATATAAAAACCTATCCAAAAATTTCTTTAATGATTACGGCTTTACTCAATAATGATGTTGATGCAATTGTGTTGAACATCAATATCTTTAAGTATCTTACGATTAATAAAGTGATTAACTTTCAAACTGTAGGCAAACCGATCATTCTGGGAAATGGATATGGAATCCTGGCACTCCCCAAAAATACGGCGCTCATCAACAGCATCAACAAGGTTTTATTACAAATGGAAAATGATGGGGCTTATGAAAACATCTATAATAAATACTTCGGCTCCAATTTGTAGCGCTATGCGGTATAGGTTAAACTGGCATCTCTTATCAAAGAGACAGGATAAAACATGTCAGATCGTATTAATAGCGAAGAAATCATCAATCTACATAAAAACTCCATCATCCAATGGAAAGCCTCAGGTATAGTGCATCAACACCAAGAATTTTATCGCCTAGTTGAAGAAAATCATGCATTTAACTATCAGCTCTGGCATGCAGAAGATAGGGCGCGCCGTGATGATCAAGGGCATGAATTTGTATACCAGGCAAAGCGAGAAATTGACCGCTTCAATCAATTACGTAATAACCGTATGGAAGCAATGGACGAATGGCTTTTCAACCAATTGCAACCAGCAGATTATAATGTTTGTCCAGTCAACTCTGAATCACCAGGAATGATCATAGACAGGCTTTCTATTTTGTCTTTGAAATCTTATCACATGGGGCTACAAACCAAGCGCGAAGATGTTGCACAAGAGCATCGGAACAATTGTGCCCATAAATTAGAAATTATTGATCAACAATTAGAACAATTAGCCCAGTGTTTCAAAGAATTACTTGAAGAAGTACAAGCAAAAAAGCGTACGTTTAGAATCTATCATCAATTTAAAATGTATAATGATCCTACTCTAAACCCCCAATTGTACTCCCGGGAGAAGAATGGTAACGATTTAAGTTAGTCTCGCTCTTTGAATGAGGCAGTGTGGCGTCTTGTGAGGTTGTTTTATGATAAAAGAAATTCCAAAATGAAGAACCGCGTTTCGATAGGGAATCAGGGGCTTGGGGTTTCACAGGCTCACTTGATTCCCTTTGAGACTGGGTTTTCATTTTATCCATCGACACTTCGGCACCATCTGATTCTTTAGTTTTCGTAGAACCAACCTGGCCTAGAGGTGGACGCCCTAAGCCTTTTGCCAAAGCCCGAAGACCTAAAACTACTGAAAATAAGACGCCACTTGCGATTGCCAATACCCCCATTACAGGAGTATCGTGATAATGCCCATCAGAATCAGCCTCTTGGGAAAAAGTCATTGCAAAATTGGAGAAATTATTTCCCTTGGATAGACCTGAAGCAAAAGAGCGGAACACTTCAAACCACTCTTGGAAAAAAGTCTGTGGCGAAGGATCCAGTTTAAGACCATCTTGTAATGATGTTGCAAAAGTATCTGCAGTTAAAACATCCGTATCTGGGTTCGCCTCGATATGCTTCTTCATCTCCATGATTTGAGTGTAAGGAGATTCCTTTTGAACCTGTTCTTTGCGTCTCTGCATATGTTGATAATGAGCATTCAAGGTGTAAACGGTCATCCCTATCATAAGCACCAGGCCAGAAACGATAATTACTGCCAATAAAGCAGGAGGAAAGCTACTTGCAGTAATTAAAGAAAGCGAAGAAGCTGTAAATAAGATACTGGTCAAAACGCCATAAGCAAATAAACCATACTTCATGCCTAACAGACCGGCTGTTAAATAATTGTGGGTTGTTTGGTCTTGTAAGAATTGACGTTCTTCTGCAAATTTCTCAATTAAACGACAAACCTCACGCTTCAATCTACTGATTTCCTCTAGGTCTTCATTTCTAATGCTGTTACGTGCTTGTAACTCAAGTAATTTAGCATAGGTTAACTCCAATTCTTTAGTAGTTAACGCCAACTTACAGCGTGTTTGGGTAACCTCTAGACGCAACTGAAAATCATATTCTTCATAAATTCGTGAAATAACACAGGATAGCGTGTACAAAGCGCCAATAATTGTCAGCGCAAGAAGAAGAGGCGGCGAAAGGACCGAAAGACTCACTACACCAATATAAAGATATAACCCATCTAGAAATCCCCCGGTCGCTACAGCTAAATAGGCATAAACGCGAGTATCTATATCCTGATATTCAATTTTTGATAAATAGGATTTGTGGTCTAAGTGTGTTACGGAGCTCAACTGTTGGATTTCAAGTAAAAGCTCTTTATTCTTATCCATTTGCATTTTACGCCGCTCAACCATGCTGCGTATCCAAAGACGATTGGCAGCAGCAAATATACCTAATACCAATCCCACGGGGATGACCATATATTTGAGGTCCATCCCACTTAACAGGCTTAATACTTGCACTGTACTTCGCCATCCTTTATATGCGTTCTTTAAGCCTTTCATCAAATCACGAAAATAGGGCCATGCAGACGATATAAATTTTTTTACAGAATCCTTATCCTCTTTATCATAAACACTTGCTAAAAAAGAAAACGAAACTAAAAAAATTGCTTCTGCAGCAACCGCGGCGATTCCTTCGGGGGAAGTCAGTACTTTATGAATTAAATCAGGATCAGTCTTGGCGATAAATACTTCAAAAAAGTATTTAAACATACTGTAGGATGAGCTCAGAGAATCCATAACGGCATAAGCATGATAAATGTAACGATCTTTATCGAGCTTTTGAGCGAGAAGTCTACTTTGCGCGTCAATACGGCCGGCGATCGCCAAGAGAAAAACGAGGTCTTCAGATTTTAACGATGAATTTTCTTCGGCCTTAATAGTCATTCTTACACACAAAAATGGCCACCTGTTAGGATGCGCGAAGTATATAGATTATTGCTCTTGATGTCAATAATCGTTTCATCATGGGCTAAATAAGTACAATTTTTGGGTGGTTTATCATGATATCACATTCAGTTCGTACAAAAAATATTTCATTAACCCCACTTACGGGTTGTGACTTAGGATGCAAACCTGCTACGATATTGTCCTCATATAAAAACAACTCAGGAAAGAGGATTCAATGAGATCAATATTTGCTCTCTTTATTTTTGCAGCACTAATGACCGGACCCGTTATGGCATCGAATGAAGTACAAATTTATGGTTATGTCGAAAAAGTTTCGTTTCCCCAAAAAAATTTGACTCTATCAGCTAAATTAGATACTGGGGCTAAATCAGCATCTTTAAATGCAACCAACATTACTGAAATTACCAAAAATGGGGTTCCTTATTTACATTTTACCGTTCCTACCAAGACTGGCGATTATATATTTGAAGCCGAATACAAAGGCCGAGTAAAAATTAAAGTTCGCGATGGAGAGCATGGTTCAGAAATCATAGCACACGCCCCCATCAAACGCCCCGTTGTACTGCTTGATCTACAACTTGGAGATAAGGTTAGAACAATTAAAGTGAATTTAACCAACCGCAAACGGTTCCTCTATCCTTTGCTTTTGGGAAGAGATGCAATTATTGCCTTTAATGGTGCAGTTAATCCAGCACTCACATTTACGTTAAGAAATCAGAGTCTTAAGAAACAATGAAAAACAACACGCGTCATGTTTATGGATTAATCATTACACTATTTATCCTTGGAGCAGGAATTTTTTTGTATCGACACTTCGTACTCGATGTGCCATTAACTGATACTGAAACGATAAACAGTTGGATGGTTGAATCCAACTTACGTTTCGTTGCGGACCCGAATACGCCGATTAAAGCGAGTTTTAATATCCCTTATTTACCACCGCATTTTGCTATTCTGGATGAGTATTTCGTATCAAGAAATTATGGGGTAACGACTAACTTAAATGGCGATAACCGGGAAACCGTTTGGTCAATCCGGCGAGCGCATGGCGCGCAATCTCTGTACTACAGGGCAATTTTTCGCCAAGCAGAGGGCAATGAATCACCTTTAGCGACACCTCCTGCCGCCAAAACACAACCACTTGAAGAAAGTCAAAAATCCGCTGTTGAAACCATTACCAGTCAGGTACGACAATCTTCAGCAGATATTAAGACCTTTGCTCAGAGCACGATTAAAGAACTGAATAAAAAAGATGGGAATGCCAAGTTATTAACAAGTAATGACTTTAGTGATGAACACATTATTAATGCCGCCATTTTAATTTTAAATCAGTCTAAAATTTCTGCAATTCCAGTAAAGGGTATTTATTTATCTCAAAAAAGCAAAGCTGAATTAAGTTCATTTTTGGCTGTATTCAATGGTAAAAACTGGATTTATATTAACCCTAAAACAGGCGGGGCAGGCTTGCCTAAAGATTTCCTTATTTGGCAATATGGCAATGAGCCTGTATTTAACGTTGTGGGTGGCAAAAAGGCGCAATTTAATTTGACTGTATCGCCTACGCCCATTAATGCCTTAAGTATTGCGAAATCGCGAGGACTGCAATCCGATTCGCAACTGTTGCGATTCTCATTATTGCAACTGCCTGTCAATGCTCAGGCCACCTATAAGATTTTATTAACTGTGCCCATAGGTGCTTTTATTATCTTAATTCTACGAAATTTTATCGGACTTAAAACGTTTGGAACTTTTATGCCTGTTCTAATCGCTTTAGCTTTTAGAGAAACCCATGTAGTCTGGGGAATTTCCCTCTTCGTTATTATTGTATCCTTTGGCTTACTGGCTCGTTTTTATTTGGATCAATTGAGGTTGCTTTTAGTTCCTAGACTCGCGGCAATTCTTACTGTCGTGATTTTGCTAATGATCTTTATTAGTATCATCAGTCAAAATCTTGGACTTGATGCAGGGCTATCAGTTGCTTTATTCCCTCTGGTTATTTTAACCATGACTATAGAACGTATGTGCATTACTTGGGATGAACGAGGTGCATCAGAAGCCATCAAATCAGGCATAGGCAGTCTAATCGCTGCAGTTATCTCTTATTGGGCAATGAGTTATGAACCATTACAATACCTGGTGTTTGCTTTCCCAGAATTGATATTAGTTCTGCTCGCTTTAATCTTATGGTTTGGTCAATATCGGGGATACCGATTATTTGAATTGAAACGCTTTAAATCACTTGCGGGACACGTAAAATGATTACTCTGTTTCGCCGTTTAAAAAACCACGGAATATTAAGTATTAACCAGCGTAATTCAGATTTTGTGTTACGCTATAATCCAAGAAAACTATTCCCACTGGTTGATGATAAGTTAAAAACAAAAAAGCTGGCCCTAAAAGCAGGTATTGCGGTCCCACCTTTATACGATATCATTGAAACAGAACAACAAATAAAAACCATAGAGGAACGTTTAGAACCTTATAATGACTTTGTTGTTAAACCAGCTCGTGGTTCTGGTGGAGATGGTATTTTAGTTTTTAAAGATAAAGTTTATGGCCGTTATCGACAAATTAATGGCAAGCTCACCACAACCCAAGAGCTTAGCTACCATCTATCCTGTCTCCTTTCAGGAGCATATAGCCTCGGTGGTTCCTCAGATTATGCAATTATAGAGAAACGGGTTGTAGTAGACCCTGTATTTGCCGAAGTAAGTTATGAAGGCATCCCTGATATTCGCATTATTAGTTTATTGGGTTATCCCGCCATGGCCATGGTGAGACTCCCAACTCGTTTATCTGGTGGAAAAGCGAATTTACATCAAGGTGCTATTGGTGTTGGAGTAGATCTGGCCACAGGTAAAACCCTTGGTGGTGTATATCATAATGACATCATCGATTATCATCCGGATACCCTGAACACCATCGTAGGCATTGAAGTACCCTATTGGAATAAAATACTTGAGATTGCCTCCAGCTGCTATGATCTAACAGGCCTAGGCTATCTCGGTGTAGATATAGTTCTTGATAAAGAACACGGACCGTTAATGCTTGAATTAAATGCCCGACCCGGTTTAAATATTCAAATTGCGAACAGGGAAGGCGGATTAAAACGATATCGAATCATTGAAGCCCACTATCAGGAGCATCCTAAAGAATCAGTTGCTGAAAAAGTAGCTTTTAGCCGTGAACATTTCGCTCGTTTAAAGTAGAGCGTGCTGACTCTTACCTCGCTTGCCTGGTGCCTCGGCCTATCACTAAAATCCAGCTCGGCATCACTCTCTTGGAGATCGCCCCACGTTCGGGACGAGCGCATATTATATTCGGATTAACGTCTATTTTTCGAGATAACTTCTCCTGGTGAGCGCTTAATAATAAGCCCTCACCGTTCATAATGCCAATAGCAAAGCCTGGCTAATTAATGGAGGCGTAATTCTGTATCCAAAAGAGTTCCATCCTCTTTATATTCACCCGGTTCCATTTCTGTAATTTTCCTTTTTTTATGCCCGCTATTTTCGCTAAATTGAAAAGATGGACTCCAAGTCTTCCTTTTTTCATGGAGGCGTTCTTCATCTATTTGAAGCTCCTCCTCCGAACCACGAGAGAGGTCGGTGTCCACTACATCAACGCTATAACCAGGAGGGAGGATTTTTTCATCTTCTTCTAAATCATGACCAGGTGTTAAAATGTGCACATCTTCATCATAATCAGTTAGCGGACTCATTTCATTTGTATACTCTTGATCAGAAAACTCGGGGTAGATTGAGTCATCAACCTCATCTAAATTATAACCAGGGGTTTTGGGTATCACGTGCTCCATAACGACTTTATCGTTGCTCCAGGTAGCTTGGTAATAATATTGTGACTCATTAAAATCAGTGAACACTTTAGCCAAAGTCGTCGGGGAGGCTCCGAAATCATAACTCTGATAAAACGCCAAAATTTCTTCACCGGGTAGAATTTGTCGTGTCGTTATATAAGAATTTGTTGCAAAATCAAAGCGAACATTCATTTCATTTCGGTACTTTGCTCCTTCTATGCAATAGGCTTCTGATGCCTTGTCTTTAGTATAAAGATATCCGCCCTCGCCTGATTCCACTAAATAATTCGTATCAATATTACGCTGGGCCGCCCACAAGAGCATCTCTTGATTCTTTACCGGCACGCCTTCCATTTTCTGGCCAACTAGCTCGCATAGGGTTTTCTTCGCAGGAATTTTCTGACCACTAAATAATGAATAACGATATTCCCCATTCCCGCGTACTGTAGGAGCTATATATAAATGGTAAGGCGAGTTTCGCTTCAGCTCAATCTTTTGCTCTTTTTGAAAGCGCATTACATCTTCGAGGTTTCTCAAATCATAGATTTTAGGATCTAAATTTTTATCTAGATACATTCGTTTTTTTTGTTCTTCTTTGCTTAACATGGCGGCTCTTAATAAAGTGAAAAAATCTTTTATTTCATAACGAGTACTTATCTTACTTACTTCAACTGCTTGTGTTTTAGCAAGTTCATGAAGGATATCGACCAAAGTTTGAGGTTGACACATAACTTGAGGTCGCTCCACGGAAAAATAATCATCTCCATAAGAAATAGTCAGCTCATCAGCAAATGCAATATTTTTGACTGCAACATAATAGGCATGATAATCAAATAAAATTTGACCATACTCATCTTTACGTTGCTTGCAAATCACTTTTACTTCTAAATTAGGTTTATTTGCGTGGTTAACCCAACGAGTACCGGATCCTTCTTTCAACAAATCAATTAATACAGCATATTTGTCTTTATCATCTAAATTTAATTTCCAAACATAAGAGGAATCCTCTTGATACGCTTCGACCTTCCTGTCTATCTCAGCATTAGGCCGTATCCCAAATAAATCAGTGCCTTTTATTTCTCCGACAATGTCTCCAGCCTTAAATGATTTAGCAGCATAGACCCCTAGTTGCTTGGGGCCAAGATTGGGATTAGCGGCTATAATTACATCCTCATCATACTCTGTACATTGATAATTAAAATCTGGTTGGCTGCAATTATTTTTTACATAATTACATAACTTTATGCGAGAATCTTCTTCGTCAGGAAAAAAAATCAATTCCTCTTTTAGCATTTCCTCCATGGCTTGTACTCTGTCTGAGTTTTTTAAAAATATAATGGGTTTTTTCATATTGATTCTTCATAGTTCAATGATGGATGAATTTTAATAAAAAAAAGTAACCTGTCCAGCTACTTTTTAGACAAAAACACGGATTGGCTTGCAATTGGGGTAATTTCTTTCCATTTATTGAAATAACAATTAAATGTGTAATCGTATCTATCCCTAATAATAGAATAATGGATCATTTACTCATCAGATAAATAGCAGTTTTTTTAGCATAAATAATCGTGGAAAAAGAGGCGCTCCTAGTGTTACCCGCCTTGTGCATGTTGAATAAATAATCGTTTTATAGGCATCAATCGATTACATAAATTTAAACCTAAACCACGTAAGGTAACAACCGGCATAAAGGAATTACTGAATAATCGTTTGAAACCTTCCATCATCATAATAATTTGCCATACTGCATGTTTGCGCTCACGTTGATAAGCACCTAACGCTTTTTTAGATAACAGCTTATCCTGTACGGTATCCAAACATTGAATCCATGAGCGTACATCAGCCAGGCCAACATTTAAACCCAAACCAGCTAAAGGATGGATCGTATGTGCTGCGTCACCAAGAAGCAACCACCGGTCACCTGCATATTGTTTCACATGACGCATCTGTAAAGGGAACTGATGGCGTGTACTTATTACTTCAACCCGACCCAGTTTTTTAGCAAAAGCCCGGGTTAATGATTCATTAAACTCCTGCTCCGAAAGATTCATCAATTTTTTTGCATGTACTGGATCAGTAGACCATACGATAGAACATTGATGTGCATCGGCAAGTGGTAGAAATGCCAAAGGCCCATCAGCACGAAATACCTGATATGCGGTTTGTTGGTGCGGTTTCTCTACTGATACGGTGGCTACTAAAGCATGTTGTTCATAAGACCAGCTGTTTAATGGCACCTTAAGTTTTTGCCGTGCTGGTGAATTCGCTCCATCAGCAATCATTAACAGATGTCCTTCCCAAGTTTGCTGATTGCTTGATACTTTAACCCCAGCTTCATCACTAAAAACCTCTTCAACACGGCTGTCAGGGAATAAATGAATGGAACGCTGAGTTGAAACCTGGTGTAGTAAAGCCTGTTTCAACACAGATTCTTCAATGATATTCCCTAGATTCTGTTTGCCTATATAGCGTGAATCAAAATCAATATGAGCGTTACTTTCAGCATCCCAAACATACATACTACGGTAAGGAGAAAGACGTGGCTTATCTAAATGTTGCCAGGCGTTTAATTGGTGCAACAGTGTTTGTGATGCAAAATTAATTGCATAGACCCGAGTATCAGGTTGTGAGCTATCAACTTTTAATGAGCCTGCATCAATTACTGCTACAGAGTGACCACGCTGCGCCATAGCTAGAGCAGCAGTTAAACCCACAATGCCACCGCCAATTACTAATACGTTAAATTGCAGACTCAT
Organism: Legionella qingyii; assembly: GCF_003184185.1. Next base: position 19,097 of record NZ_QHJG01000030.1, read on the forward strand.
TTTTTTTCCTTCATAACTATTTTATCGCTTTGGCAATGCGATTTCACAAACCAAATCAGGAACCACTCCCCCAAACCCTCGTGCATATCGTGCTAAAAGGTTCTTCAATACAGGAATATTATCAAGAGCAATCAAGCCCAACCCTCGTGCCACCCCAAATCCTGGTAAACGACTGGTAAATACGTGAATTAAACCATCTGTTAAACGAGTAATAGCTTTTTGATCGTGGGCTCTTAATTGCACATAATGTTGCAACATCGCCGCGTTAATTCCTTGCTCAGCAATACATTGCGCTAAAGTCGCCACATCTCTAAGCCCTAAATTAAATCCCTGTCCCGCTACTGGGTGCAGGGTGTGCGCCGCATTACCTACAAAAACTACTGGCCATTTGGTTTGTATTGGCATTAAAACTTGCTGTAAAGGATAAGAAAAGCGCTTACCCACTTTGGCAAAGCGCCCCAAGCGATAGCCAAAAGCCTGTTGTAATTCCCGTAAAAAATCAGTCTCAGATAAAGACAATAAGTGCTCTGCTTCCTTAGGAGGAACGGCCCAAACTAAAGACATGCGATTATCTTGCATGGGTAAAAGTGCCAAAGGGCCATGCATTGTAAATCGTTCATAAGCACGGTGGCCATGGGACTTAAGTAACCCCACATTCGCTACAATTGCATGTTGACCATAAAGTTTGGTCTTGGCAGGTAATGAACAAAAACGACGTGCTGAGGATTGCGCACCATCTGCAGCAACAATTAAACGTGCAACAACATTAATTTCACCAGAATCAGTAAGAATTGTTGCCGAATGTTGTTCATAATCCAGGGACTTTAGGCTTGCTGGTGCAATAATCTGGTTATGCGGTAATAATTGATGCAAAGCCTGATTTATATGCTGCATTTCAGCAACATAGCCTAAAGGAGCATCTGCCCCCCCTTGCAGGCGTGATACCCCAAAATGATGTTGATCAGAAACATGGATCGTGTCTATAGCAGTTGCATGGTCTTTAAGAAGATCCCAAACGCCAAGCATGGTTAAAATACGCCGACTCGCTGGAGATAAAGCTAAAGATCGCGCATCAAAATCAGGGTTTACTTTGTCACTAAAAGGTTTTGCTTCTACCAACAAGGTGCTATAGCCCAATCCTTGCAGAGCAAGCATTAGGGTTGCCCCCGTCAATCCCCCACCAATGATCAGTATATCAATTTCTTTATTAATCACGCATTAACGCCTCAATTTCATCTACCTCTACAGGCAATGCCGCAGTTAATACTTCATGGCCTGTTTTCGTTACCACTACATCATCCTCAATACGCACACCAATATCCCACCAACGTTTATCAACCCCAGGAATATTTGAACTAATGTACAAACCTGGTTCAACAGTTAAAACCATTCCTGGTTCTAAAGGCCGCCACTCACCATTCACTTTATATAGGCCGCAATCATGAACATCTAATCCCAGCCAATGCCCTGAATTATGCATATAAAAAGGCTTATAAGCCTCTATTGCAACTAACTCATCCACATCACCTTGCAAAATACCCAACGCACAAAGCCCTTCCGTTAAAATGCGTATCATTATTTGTTGTACCGCATTCCAAGGAAGTCCAGGTTTAACTGCTGCAATTCCTGCTTTTTGTGCCTTGAGCACCAGTTCGTAAATGCTTTTTTGTTCCGGGCTGAATTTGCCATTGATTGGAAATGTTCTTGTGATATCCGCAGCATAATTCTCATACTCACCGCCTGCATCAATAAGCACTAAACTACCTCGGTGCAGGGGTTTATTGTTGTCTGTATAATGCAGTATGCAAGCATTTTCTCCACAGCCCACAATCGGATCATAAGCGACACTCCGACAGCCATGGCGGCTGAATTCATAAATCAGCTCGGCTTCCAGCTGATATTCATGCTCCAAATGCTTGCAACGACGCATTGCATGTTCATGAGCTTTAACAGAAATAGTTGCTGCTCGGCGCATTAAATCCAGTTCTGCATCACTTTTAAATAAACGCATCTCACCTAATATAGGCTCCAAATCACATAAATGGCCCGGTACTTTAATTCCACGCCGAACTTGACCTTTAAGCGCCACCAATGACTGCATGATGGTTTTTTCCAGATCTGAATTTCGCGCAAGAGCATAATAAACTGCTGATTTACCACTTAATAATTTAGGTAATTCTTCAGCAACACTGTCTATAGGAAAAGCCGCGTGCATGCCTAATACCGCTAGAGCCCCATCTTGTCCCAGGCGTTTTCCAGTCCATTGTTCCTCTGCCGGATTACGAGTACGGCTAAATAAAATACTCTGTGTATCCGCACCACAAATCAGAACCAACAATGCGTCAGGCTCGTTAAATCCAGTTAAATAATAGAAATTGCTGTCCTGACGAAAACGATAATGTGTGTCACCGTTACGTAATACTTCGCGAGCAGCAGGAATGATGGCAATGCTACCTTCGGGCAGTTTCTTTGCCAGTTGGTTTCTTCTTGTTAGATATTCTTGTTGAGAAATCATATTAACATCCTTATTAATGGGTCATTCCAGTATGGCCACCACGTTCATTTTCATTCATAACTAAATCACTGTATAAACGAAGCACTGCCATTCGTGCATATTCACTGACTTCCATTAATGCACGCTCATCCTCTTCGTCTACATCCAAGGTATCACAATCGAGCTCGGCAAATTCAACAAGATGTTGAAATGCATCTTGCGCTTCATCTTCATGAAATCGATTGGCAGTAACACCAGCTAAAGTCAACGCCTGAGTAAAACCTTCACACCATTCACTAAAAGCTTGCGCGCGGATCAACAGGGATTCCTCATCATCAGGGAGCAACATTTCAAACTCAAAATCCATAGTATTAATTTGCTGCTGACTTATAGAAAAAACAGAAAACATAGCTAAAACAGCATTACGACTGGCCTCATCTTTTTTATTATTTAATAAAGCACGTAAATACGCTTCGCCTTGACTGTCAGCGCCAGCACACAGGTAGCCACACATCATTCCATGTAATAAACTGGCGGATATATGCAACATCAAAATAGAAATCGTTGCAGAAAACTCATCATAATCGGGCAAATGCAAATGTGCTCTTTCTTCGGACATATTCAACTCATTTATAGAAAATACTCCATGATAACCGATTTAACGTAAGCGTTCACCCTACTAATTGCTGCTTGCGAGCAAAATTGTTACTATTCACATAGGCTCCCTATGGAATTGCAAAGGTCTTATTATCATGACGCAAATGAAATCGTGTACTGTTAAATTATTAAATAAAACTTATGACATAAAATGCCCTGAAGGCGAGGAACCCAATTTATTGCTTGCGGTGCAAAAATTAAACAACCAAATAGGGATTAATAAAAAGAAATCGAAGCAACTAGATGATTTCCAAACTTTATTACTTGCGGCCCTCGATATCAGTCATGAATTAATATTATGCAAAAACAAACAAGCACATCAACAGCATCAAGTAACACAATTTATTAACTCACTGGAAAATAAAATTAACAAAATGGTAGGTGGTGAGATGGTGGAACGATTTTCCGAAATAGATTAGTTTTATTGTTCATTTTATAAAAGAGACCTCCTCGTCTTTCGCGAGGAGACAATATATTTAGTGTATGCGCTCTGAACAAGAGAAAGCGAACCAATTTTGATTAAAAGGATTTAAAATGAGACGCCAATGGTATGTAGGCTTTGGAATAGCTTTATTAATTATACTTGCCTTCTTTGCGATGTTTCATAGCATCAAATGGTTTATCGCTTTTCTTATTCCCATTTTTGTGATTTGGATCTATGACTTGATTCAAAAGGAACATTCCATCCTACGCAATTTCCCGGTCTTGGGCCATGCACGCTATTTTCTCGAGTTTCTTCGCCCAGAGATTCAACAATATTTTATTGCCACCGATGAAAGTGAACTCCCCTTTAATCGTGAAACACGCTCTCTTATTTATGCACGTGCAAAAAATACTCGTGATACTGTACCGTTTGGTACGGAACGCGATATTTTAAGTGTGGGGTATACTTGGGCGCTTCATTCTCTAGCCCCAAAACATCATTCAGAAGTCGAACCAAGAATTACCGTTGGGGGACCCGATTGCCTGCAGCCTTACTGTGCCTCACGATTTAATATTTCCAGCATGAGCTTTGGCGCACTTTCTGGCAAAGCAATTATGGCCATGAATAAGGGCGCATTGATTGGTGGTTTTGCCCAAGCCACGGGTGAAGGGGGGTTAAGTACCTATCATTTACAAGGAGGCGATTTGATATTTCAATTTGGAACCGCCTACTTTGGTTGCCGCGACGCCCAGGGAAATTTCGATGATAAGGAGTTTGCTGCTGAAGCCAATCGTAAAGAAGTAAAGATGATAGAGATTAAACTGTCTCAAGGAGCAAAGCCCTCGCACGGGGGTATTTTACCTGCTGCCAAATTAACTGAAGAAATAGCTAAAGTAAGAAAAGTCTCCATGGGCAAGGACGTCATCTCCCCAATGGCCCACTCTGCGTTTAGTACTCCTGTAGAATTGCTCTATTTCGTAAAAAAATTACGCGACTTATCCCATGGCAAACCCATTGGGTTTAAATTATGTCTGGGGCGTAGAGATGAATTTCTGGCTATCTGTAAAGCCATGTTAAAAACCAATATCTTACCTGATTTTATTACCGTTGATGGAGCCGAAGGAGGAACAGGGGCGGCACCAGTAGAATATGTTAACTTTATGGGAACTCCTCTGGAAGCAGGATTAGTCTTTGTGCATAATGCATTAGTAGGGATTAATGTACGCGACAAAATACGCATCATCTGTAGCGGTAAAGTCGCGAATGGCTTCGATATACTGACCAATATCGCTTTAGGTGCCGATATGTGCAATTCTGCAAGAGCCATGATGATGGCGGCTGGCTGTTTGCAAACCAAACAATGCAATGCAAATACTTGCCCCACAGGAGTAGCAACACAAAACAAAAGGTTACAATATGGCTTAGTCGTCGATTTGAAAAAATATCACGTTGCCAATTTCCATAAAAATACCATGAAAAGCTTTTTGGAAATGGTAGGATCCCTCGGCTTGGATAACCCCAGCGATTTGAAACCCAGCCACATCATGAGACGAATAAGCTTACAAGAAGTTAAATGCTTTAATGAAATTTATGAGTATCTTTCACCTGGGCAACTACTAGGCCCTGATATCCCTGAGAGTTATAAAGCACATTGGGACAAGGCTGATCCGGACAAATTTTAATTTGAAAATCGTAGGGTAGCCTGGGTGAAGCACAGCGAACCCCGGGTTACGGTCCTTCAGACCGCCACCCAAGCCAGTTGTCTTATTTCCACTTAATATTACATCCCAGGCTTGGCTTTTGCTCTGGACTTACTGGCTTACCAGCGAGGATATTGTCCAGCGCATTTTGTAAGTGAGAGCCAGTCACGGGTTTATTGTTCCCAGGCGTTGACTCATCCAAACAACCACGGTAGACACAAAGCAGATCCTTATCAAAAATATAAAAATCAGGGGTGCATGCCGCATGATAAGCTTTAGCTACTTCTTGTGATTCATCATATAAATAAGGAAATGGATAATGAAATTTTTCTGCCTCAATCCGCATATTTTCCGGACCGTCTGCTGGATATTTTTCTGCATCATTAGAACTGATTGCAATGAATTGAAGTCCTTTTTTCTGATACGTTTCCGCCAACTCCACTATTTTTGTCTGAATATGTTTGACATAAGGACAATGATTGCACAAAAACATAATAACTGTTGCAATGGGTGATTTGATCTGTGCCAGGGAAATCCCTTGATCGTTGCGTGTATCAACTAAAGTAAAATCAGGTGCCTTACTTCCTAAAGGAAGCATGTTTGATGCAGTTGCTGCCATAATTACCTCTCGTTAATCAAAATATGTGCCACATCGACCTCCATTCAATCATGCAGCAGAATATCTATAAAATAGAACTTAGTGTAGGTTCATTGATTGTGTCGTTGCTCTTAATCTTGAATACAAATTCAAAAAAGAATTGGGGTAACCTTTAGTGATGACATGTTAAACGAAAAATTATGGGTAATCAAACGAGAGGCTGAATGCTCATCAGCATTTGCTATCTACTTCATCTAAGCTCAGGCTGAGAATGAGTCTCATTTTGCGGTTCTTCTTGCTCTTGAGATATATGCCCCTGCCGCAGTTGAGTTAATTGTTGCTTAAAATTGCGAGCAACAGCTTGCGGCGAGTCTTTCTTATAGCTTGTATATGCTATCGGTTGATCACGCAGTTCCTTATCCTTCATTTCCATTGGTTCAATAGGCTTATTGTTGCTTTTTATAACCGGGCTATCAAGTGTTACCATAGATTTTCGATAACTACTAATGCGTGTATCATTCGTTCGTTCTACCACTTGAGTTTTCGGACTCAATTCCGACATTACTACATCTTCTGTTGCTGACGATTTCATACGAAGATCGCTAAAAAATTGTTTAACACCCTGCCATGCGCTTTTTAGCCAAGATTGAACAGCTCTTTTTTCCAATTGCTGCTCTTTTTTTAAATTACCCAAGAGGGAATCTTGTTTTTGCTCGGGCGTTACCTCCTCTATAAGATCTTTATTTTTTTCATTAGTGAGGTAATTTTCAATAGTCCTTAATTGTTCTTCTAATTCTTTTTGTCTTGTTTGCATCTGCGAGGCTAAACTGAAATCTCCAAAATCTTGGAACATCTTAAAGTTGTGCTCGCATGTATTAATTCTTTCCCGCAAGTCGCTAACTTTCTCTTCGAGCTCTTTGGGATTGAGCGAAGGCAAGAATTGATATTTTTTATCATGATCTAATGCCTCAATTGGATGTTCTTCTCGAGCGATCGGAACCCGTATTTTATTTTGCTTTTCTAAAAGGTCCTCATACTCTTTTACTGCTTTATCTACTGCCTTTGTCGCTTTTGTTCGCCCCAATAAGAAATCAAGAAACGACACTTTTGCTTGCAACCTTTCTATCTCCTCACTCTTTGCTTTTAATTGCTCTACTAATGCTTCGCCTCGGATGGTATTGAATGGATTTGTATAACCATATACGTTTATGCTCCCATCCAAACGTACTCCAACAATCATATTCTGCAAAGTAGTTGAATGCCGATTAGTAAATGCGCTTAAATTTAAATGATATCCTTGCAGGGCGAATTCATTGGCCATCTCTTGCGCATAACAATTACCCTGCTTATTGATCAAACCTAACTCACAGCCGAAACACCGTAATCCTTTGATAACTCCTTTTTTTAATCCAGCTATTTCTCTAGCCTCATCAAAGGCTCTTACAAATTGTTTTGGGGAAAAATGAGATTCGCCGTAACTTTTAGAACCAGCATGTCCAACTACGGTTATTCGCGTAACATCAGCCGGACTTAAGCCAATCAAGCAATTCGGGGAAAAACGCTTTATTTCACTATTTGGGAGCTGCTTGGCGATACTTTGAGCCGAACTAAGAGTGGCCGAATCATCACCTAAAATGAGTATAATGTTTTTTGACTTCATTAAATAAATGGAAAACCAAAGGACTAATAATGTTAGTATAGTTCCATTTGTTTATTTTTTAGTCTATTTACTATAATTGAACTACACGGACTATAGAGAATACGATGATAGTATTGATGAGCAACAGCAAAGAGAATAGAACGGCTGCGACGAACTTACAACAATTGACTCATTTTGATGTTGTAACGTTAGATCAGCTAACTGACTTAAATAAAGCCAAAGAACCGCTTCTATTAGTTGATGTGGATGCTAATGATAAATTTTTACGTTACCTTGAGCCGGTTAGTTTCGCCAAAGCACTATTAAAACAACAGTTATCGGCTCAAATTCAATCCGTTGTTTTTCTCATTTCTGATAATAATAAACACAAAAACTTGTTTGAATTTGCCAGACCTTTTCTTGCCTGCTTGGAACAAGCCTTTAATCATCCAGTAATCGCTTATATCCCCTCCGATTTAAATTACTATGCCACCGTGCTCGTAGCGCCAGAGGAACAGAACTCAAATTGGCAAGTCTACGGCATCGACATTGAAGACTTCCCCAAGGGGGCATCGTTAAATTTAGAATTATTTCAAGGAATAAAAGGCAAACATCTATTATGGGAAGGACCCAACATATTAGAATGGATAGTCACCGACAACAAAGCCATTAGCAGCAGCCCTGCAGTGGCGGAAAATCTCCGCTTTCACTTGTGAAATAGAGCCAAACAGCGCCATTTCTTGACTTTCATCGAGAAGACCATGGTATAATTAACTTAACCCGATAGCGAGAGATTTTAGAACCAATGCTAACAGCATGGGAAGCATCCTGAAGTCGGCGTTGTGCAAGCCCACCCTGTAGTGGGAAGCCTGAACCGACTCATCCGCTACCCACTTGAACCCCAGGGTTCATAATCCATGTCTGTCGGGCTATCCTTTCATTAGTTGCTCTTTTAACAAAAGATATTCATCTCGAACCTTGGCTGCTGCTTCAAACTCCATATTTTTCGCATGCAAATACATTTGTTTTTCCAACGTATTGATGTGTTTCACTAATTCCTGAGTTGACCAATGTAAATATTCTGGGCTTGGTTCAGCAACTGCCGCATTACGTTTTCCTGAATAGGCGCCTTCCATGATATCTGTTATGGATTTATTAATCCCTTTGGGGATGATTCCATGTGCCTCATTGAATGCTTTTTGTTTTTCACGCCTTCTGCTGGTTTCATCCAAAGCCCTTTGCATGGAGCCAGTAATTTTATCAGCATAAAGAATAGCGCGTCCTTTCACGTTACGTGCTGCACGCCCTATAGTCTGAATCAGAGAACGATCAGAGCGTAAAAAACCCTCTTTATCTGCATCAAGAATCGCAACCAAAGCGACCTCTGGCATATCCAAACCTTCACGCAATAAATTGATCCCAACCAAAACATCAAAGACCCCCAGACGCAAATCACGGATAATTTCAACGCGTTCAACCGTGTCGATATCCGAATGCAAATAACGAACTTTAACACCATGCTCGTTCAGATAATCGGTTAAATCCTCTGCCATTCGTTTTGTTAAAGTGGTTACTAAAACCCGTCCATTTTGTTGAATCACCAAGCGAATTTCTGACATTAAATCATCGACCTGGGTACGCACCGGGCGAATTTCGACTTCTGGGTCAACAAGTCCTGTAGGGCGCACTACCTGTTCCGCAACATTATCAGAATGCTCTTGTTCATAAGGGCCAGGAGTTGCTGAAATGTAAATGGTCTGTGGAGAGCGTCCTTCAAATTCTTCGAACCGTAATGGCCGGTTATCCAGCGCCGAAGGCAGTCTAAAACCATACTGGACCAGTGTTTCCTTACGAGCTCGATCACCTCGATACATGCCACCAATTTGGGGTACAGTAACATGGGATTCATCGATAATAAGCAACGCTTCGGCTGGCAAATAGTCAAATAAGGTTGGCGGGGGTTCACCGGCTTCTCGCGCAGATAAATAACGAGAATAGTTTTCAATACCAGAGCAATAACCCAATTCCAGCATCATTTCTATATCAAAAAAAGTACGTTGCTCCAAACGCTGGGCTTCAACCAATTTGTTTTGCGCTTTAAACTCCGCCAAACGTTCTTGCAACTCTTCCTTGACCCAATCTACCGTTTGTAAAATACGATCACGAGGAGTGACGTAATGCGTTTTAGGGAAAATAGTCACCCGCGGCACCCGCCGCAGAATTTCGCCGGTAAGCGGATCAAACTGAGCAATATTCTCCACCTCGTCATCAAAGAGTTCAATGCGTATGGCTTCTCGTTCCGCATCAGCAGGGAAAATATCAATAATGTCGCCATGCACTCGAAATTGGCCACGCTCCAGAGCTAAGTTACTGCGTGTGTATTGCATTTCAGCAAGTCGTCTTAAAATTTTACGCTGATCGGATTGTTCTCCGCGGGAAAGATGTAATACCATACGCAAATAGGAATCAGGATCACCCAAACCATAAATTGCAGAAACTGTTGCGACGATAATCGCATCTTTACGTTCAATTAAGGCTTTGGTGGCAGACAAACGCATCTGTTCTATATGCTCATTGATGGATGAATCTTTTTCAATAAAGGTATCCGAAGCAGGCACATAAGCTTCCGGCTGATAATAATCATAGTAGGAAACAAAATATTCTACCGCATTATCGGGGAAATAGGCTTTAAATTCGCCATAAAGCTGGGCAGCAAGCGTTTTGTTAGGAGCCATAATTAAGGCAGGCCTGCGCATGGCTTGAATAACATGTGCTATAGTAAAAGTCTTGCCTGAGCCAGTAACCCCTAAAAGGGTTTGTTTGGATAAGCCTGATTTCAAGCCGTCAATTAATGAGGCTATGGCGGCCGGCTGGTCACCAGCAGGTTTATAATCGGCATAGAGTTTAAATAAATCTTTCATATCTTTTATAGTATATCTCACAGGAGCAACAAATGGATATCGCATTAGCAAAACGCGTGCAAAAAGTTAAGCCTTCACCTACTTTGGCCGTAGCAGCAAAGGCCACCCAAATGCGTGCTCAAGGGCATGATGTCATTAATCTGGGTACAGGCGAACCCGATTTTGACACACCCAATTACATTAAAGAAGCAGCTATCGCTGCCATTCATCAAGGTTACACCAAGTATACGGCTGTTGATGGCATTCCTGAACTTAAAGAAGCCGTTAAAAATAAATTCAAAAACGATAATAATCTTGATTACCAGGCCAATCAAATTCTAGTTTCAGTAGGAGGCAAACAAAGTTGTTACAACCTCTGCCAAGCCCTGCTTAATCCTGGTGACGAAGTCATTATTCCGGCACCATACTGGGTTTCTTACCCTGATATGGTCTTATTGGCTGATGCAATCCCTGTTATCATTTCTACAACTCCAGCACAAAGATATAAAATTAATGCCCAGCAACTCGAAGCAGCCATCACCCCCAAAACCAGGATGATCTTTTTAAATAGTCCATCCAATCCATCCGGAGTCGCCTACACGCTAGATGAATTAAAATCTTTAGCCGAAGTCTTGAAAAAGCATCCCCAGATTATTATTGCCACGGATGACATGTACGAGCATATCCTTTGGAGCCAACCCTTCGCCAATATTCTTAACGCATGTCCTGAGCTCTATGAGCGAACCATTGTCTTGAACGGCGTATCCAAAGCCTATGCGATGACTGGTTGGCGCATCGGTTATGCAGCAGGCCCTGCTCCATTAATGAATGCGATGAAAACCATCCAATCCCAATCAACATCAAATCCCTGTTCCATTGCCCAAAGAGCAGCTGTAGCAGCACTAACCGGTGGCAATGAAAGTGTATTGGAAATGGTAAAGGCTTTTCGCCAACGACACGATTTTGTAGCATCTCGATTGCAGGAAATGCCAGGAATTGAAGTCATTCCGGCTGATGGGACTTTTTATATTTTCCCAAGCGTGCAAGCAATCATAGAAAAGCGTGGATACAGCAATGACCTTGAATTTTCTGAAAAACTGTTAGTTGAAGCAGGGGTTGCCTTAGTTCCCGGCTCCGCATTTGGCAATGAAGGCTGCATTCGTTTATCCTTTGCGACCAGCATGGAAATATTAGAAGATGCTTTAAATCGCCTGCAACGTTTTTGCAGTTAACACAAAAAATCCCTTCTCCCCAATGGGGAGAAGGTGCCCACAAAGGCAGAAGAGGTATCCTAAAATAGGATAAAAAATAAAAATTTCCCAATAAATATTAAATTTTAAAAAATTATTACTAAATCTACTTGACCCCCAACCAGAATCGTTTTAAGATTCCGACCCTATTCCCCGGTAGCTCAGTCGGTAGAGCGGATGACTGTTAATCATTAGGTCACAAGTTCGAGTCTTGTCCGGGGAGCCAATCCCAGTCTGGGTTTTGGCGAAAATCAATCAAACCTTAAATTTTACGTGTCGAATATGTGTCGAAGTTTGGGATGACGTTCGGAGATAACACGCACCTGTGGTTTCCAAGTTTTTTAGGCTCTTCCCCCAACCCGGGCACTAATCAAGAACACAAAACTTTAAAGCTGCCCCTTATTTGGGGTAGAGCCGATATCATTATTTGAAAAATTATTCCATCTGTTTTCTAATGAATTTGTCCATATAAAATTTCCGCTGTTTCTTTAGTTCTTTCATCGAGTGAGCTCAATAAATCGGCATAAACCAAAATGAAGGGTACATGGTTTTCTTTATGAGTTTTGGTATCAAAATTCCAGAATTTTTTTATTAGCTCTATATTCCCATTGTTATCTTTTTTTAACCTGCATTTATATTGTAATAGTGGTAATGCATCGTCTGCATAAAGTGTAATTATTTGGGGGCTTAGATAATGAGTTAACTTTGCAGCAGCTATTTCTCCTCCCCAAAGAAAATTAAATTCACAGGGATTTGTTTCTTTAAACTGTGCCAGATTATCTGTTGAAAATTTATCGATCATTAATTTTGGACGTAATCTCTCAGCATAGCCAATACACCATTTACTTAATAAGATATCTTTATTAACCAAATGCTTTTCACCACGATTTTTTTCTACGATATATCCATGCTTTTCTAAAATAAAAAGTGTTTTGCTAACACTTCCTAATGCCACATCACTCATTTTAGCAAGCTCACGATAGGTATGCTCTAACGTTTTTTTAATGACAAGCAATGTAAAAATAAGTTTTATACTGGCAACACTCAGTGTGAATTGGGTGATATCCGATAGACTTTTCTTTTGAGGCGTTTCTCCTTTAATAGAGATAAATACAGGGGGAGAATTTATATACATATTGCCAGAGAAATCAACGTACTCAATATTCGCCTTTTGCAATTTATCAGCCAAAACATTTATTAATGTGGTTGCTAATTAAAATGCTTTTTTTATTTAAATGTTGCATATATTGAACGATGGCACCAATATTCGAATTATCGATATTGCCAACGAGTTCAGGGTTATAGATTAGCTTATTATTCTTTTCAATTTGAAGGGTTAATTGATTTCGTTTTTCATCAAATTTACATTGAAGCTTTGATCTATCCTTTATGATCGATAATAGTTTATCTATACTCATCACAATATCCTCTTTGCCATGTTCATAATTATTGCTTGTTCAAATAAAATGAACAACATGAAAAAATGAACAAAATGAAAAAATGAACAAAATGAATGTACAGATTTGTGTTGAATAGCGGAATAATATATACCGTAATTATTACGCCTTCCATGCATTACTTGATGCTTGTATGATACAAAAAAAATCAGCCATGAAAGCTTAATATGAAAACAATCTGCGTGTACTTAGGAGCTAGTTTTGGAAACAATGTTGCATTTAAACAAGCTGTTAATAAGCTTGCTCATGAAATTGTTGATCACGGACTTACACTTGTCTATGGTGGCTCTAGTCTAGGGATGATGGGTTTATTAGCAACTACAGTTAAAGAATTGGGAGGCAAAGTAATAGGAGTTATAACTACTCATCTTTTAGACAAAGAAAAGCCGTTAGATACTCTAGATGAGCTTCATATAGTTGATTCAATGCAAGAACGTAAAAAAATGCTTCAACAATTGGCTGATGCATTTATAGTTATACCTGGTGGGCTAGGAACACTAGAAGAAGCAATTGAAACCTGGAATGCAATAAAAATAGGTGAACTTAACAAAAAGATAGGATTCCTTAATATAGATGAATATTTTGTAAAACTATTTAGTTTTATTGAACATTGTCAAGAAAATGGATTTATACACGCTAAGCAATCTACTATACCTATGATACACGCTGATCCTAGTAGTTTACTTAATAATTTAATTCAATCAGAAGAAGTTCTTGTAATGGATAAGAAACCTGAATTGGTTTGAAAATGTAATAGGTATCTTATGGATGGTATAAATTTAGAAAAACATCATGCTTTTCACTTTGAAATAGGCTAATTTTAAAGAATGTTAAAATTTGTGATGATCAATTTAAGTGAAGGAAGATCTCTTTTAATCAAATGCCAATGGAATTTGAATAATAAATCAAAATCAAACTTGATAAGGTTTAAACTATTATAACCCCATGCTAAAATCAAAATTTAATCTGTGAGGGATCTACTATGGGCATCATATCGCTTTTCGAACAACTGGCTAGCACAACTCACCATAAAATAAATCTTGATGAGCTATTAAAAGAAAAAGATGTTAACATACAGCAAGTATTTGCTAATAACGATGCCTCGTTTCTAAAAAACCTTTTCAATGAAAAAGCAATACTTGCTGATAGAACCACAATTTTTGATCTCTAGACCTTCTAAGTCTTTTAGCATTAGATATGCAAATTAATCCAAATACATCTTCACTGGTTGTTGTTGGATGTGGAATTAAGTTTTTCGCTCATTTAACAACAGAGACAATTGCTTATATACAACAGTCTGATATCGTTCTTTATTTGGTGAATGATCCTGTTCTGAAGTCATGGATACAAAAGCAAAATCAGAATACAGAATCGTTGGACTTTTTATATCGCTCATGCTCTCATCGTGCAGAAGCCTATCAGCGTATTACTAATTATGTTTTAGAGCATCTATACCAAATGAAACATGTATGCTTTGCCCTATATGGTCATCCAAGTGTTTTTTCCAAACCAGGATTAGAAGCAGTTAAGCAGGCGCAAAAAAAAGGTTATTTTGCAAAAATCTTACCTGCTATTTCTGCAGAGGCTTGTCTTTTCGCTGATTTATTGATAGATCCTGGCTCTTTAGGATGTCAATCATTCGAAGCATCGGATTTTTTAATTCACCAGCGACAATTAGATGCTTCGTCACACTTAATCTTGTGGCAAATTGATGCGGTAGGCATTATTGACCATGAATCAACAAATAATAAAAAAATGGGGATTTTGCTCTTATTGGATTATTTGCAGCATTTTTATAAGCCTATAGATGAAATTATTATCTATGAAGCCGCCCAATATCCTGGTTTAGATCCTAGAATAACCCGTACGCAGTTACAGTATTTACCGGATATTCAATTATCGACTATTTCAACCTTATATATTCCCCCTGTAAAAAAGACTCATTGTAATGAGGCAATATTAAGTGCACTCGGATTAATGTAAAAATGACGGATTATTTAACAACTTTGGCTAGAAAATACGCAGCAAATTATAAAGGATTATCAAAGCATTGTTGGCAGGGTATTATGCTTATTTGTATTAATACGCTTACTATTGGCATTTGCTTTTTCCTGTCGCTCTACTTTGTTACTATTAGGCAGTTTACTCCATCCATGGCTGGATTATTACTTTCTTGCTATGGTATGGGTACTGTTTTAGGAGGACTTATTACTGGTAAATTGTCAGATACGTTTTCACCTCATCTTATTTCAATCTCTAGCCTTTTAGTGCAATCTACAACGTTTTTTCTTTTAACTTACTTACATTCAGTCTTCGCATTAATGGCTAATATGTTCTTGCTTGGATTTGCAGCTTATGGATTTAAAACCTCCAATAATGTATGGATGCTTAGCTTATGTCGAAATGATACAAATTTACGGTACAAAACGATTAGTATTTCACATGTTGCTGCCAATTTTGGATTAGGATTATCAGGAGTTCTAATTGCTAGCATGACTACTTATGGATTTAAGTCAATTTTTTATTTATCAAGCTTATTGCTTTTGTGCTCTGCACTTTATCTTTTATTTCAGAAAAATACGAGCACTACTGTACTGTTACCAATCAAAGGACAGCATTACTACGAGTATTCAAATGCGTCTCAAATAATTATATTATTGGTTATTGCATGTGTTTTTCTTGTTGGGTTAATTATTGCCCAGTTAAGCACTACTTATCCTCTCTATATTCAAAAGTTATTTCCACATTTAGGTATTAGGGCCGTAAGTATTTTATTTATCTTAGATACTTTTCTAATTGTCTTTTTCCAAGCTCCATTGACTACCTTAGTAGGTGGGCAAAATAAATTATTAGTAACAGGAATTGGGGCTTTATTAATGGGAATAGGGATGTTGGTTTTAAGCTATTCTTCTGTATTTGTGCTGGCTATTTTCTCATGCATTATTTGGACAACTGGTGAAATGCTCTTTATCTCTACGGCCCAACTTTTATGTTATGAGCAAAGTAGCAATCAGAAAAAGGGACAAAGCTTAGGATTATTTCAAACTGCATTTGCAATAAGCAATGTCATTGGACCAGCCGTAGGAGGTATCATATATCAAAATTGGGGGGGAAATTTACTTTGGTATTGCAGCATGTTCATTGGGACAATGTGTTTTTTTCTGTGTTGGTATGGCAGCAGAACCTATACTAACACATCCTCTTAAGAAGGAAGCATCTGCTGCAAATAATGCTTCTGATGCATGTGGAAATAAAGTATCACTAAACCGCTTGTCACTATTTAGCAGCTCAAGAGAGTTTCTAAGAATGTTATGAGTATCTATAGAATTATGAAAGTAGCTGAACTTAACAAATTTTGCTATTTGTCCAACAACAGTATCAGAAGACAACGCTCCATCTTTTGATAATTCTTCAATGAAAATATTCATGATATGCTCTAGTTCGCGTACTTCATTTATTGTACTGGAGGCAAGGCGTGATCTTGGTGAGAATATACGAGTAGCAGGATGCTGTAATGAATAATATATTGGGAAATAATCTGTTTGAAAATTAAAATGTTTAGGTTGCATCACTGTTGGCCTATATTTTTTTAGGCCATAAGACTCCACAAAAGCTTGCTGCAAAATATCTACCGGCAAAGCATTATTATCTGTTGCAGGAGCATAACCAGGAGCAGCCCCTAAAGCAGTAGCAAATAAATGTTTCGCTGTATCGACAAGGTAAGGATTGGGTTTTAAATTACGATTTTTTTGTATGATCGAAAAAGTGATATCATAGTAAATTCTGTTTCGCTCATACTCATATCGATACCATGCCAATTCGTGCAAATATTGTTTCAAAGCTTTCCAACCCACATCATTATGCAAACTAATTAACCAATTTTCTGAGAAATAAACAATACAACAACGCCAATCAGTACTAATTACCTTACTATTGACTACCTCTCTAAAAACTTGCCAATGTTCATATAGTGATTTTGCTGGTCGACTTTTAATATTAAAATCTCGCTGTAAATTTGAGTGATTTAGAGTTGCTCCTATATTAGGTAACATAAATGTTGATCGCGCTCCGGCTGTTGAAGACAACAATCCATTGGGCGTATAAACATGACTCTTTCTTTTATTTAATATGGTTGAGAGAGGAAAAATATCCCCAGGTTTATAAACAAGCCAGGGAATTGTGATTTGTTCATTTTTCAAATCAATATAACACTCAAGCTCTTTCTCAAGAATCATGCCTAAAGGCGTGCCATTTAAGCTATATCCAAGATGCTGAAGAATATCTTGTGGAACATTGGGATCCGTGATTCGGTAGTAGTCTCCATTTATATTCGGAAATAAGGAGCTGCATGTGTCAGCATCGGTATCACCATAAAGATAATAGGCAATATAAAGAGGGTAAGATTGATTCGGCGATAACTGATCTACGATACTTGTGAATATAGGCTCTACTTTTGCAAAACGATGACGAATATCTGACCAAAAACATTTAACCAATCCTTTTCTTTCATCAACCGCTGTATACATCAATGCAACATCCTGTATTTTAGGTTGTGTCCTCATTTTTTGCCTTGAAACCAAATGAAGTCACGTTCTAGTATGATCTAGTAAAAACCTGCGATTTTAGTTCTACAAAATGAGGCATGTCAACAAATTAGATTCGCCACCCTGATCCTTTTTTAATTAATTTGATCATTATTAGGCCCTTAAATTTAAATGAAAATAAAGTAATTTTTTTCTTTAATATTCGATGTTTCAATTAATCGAGCTCAACCTTTAAGAAAAAACTTATTTTATAAATTTAGATATGAAATCCATCAGCTAAAAATAACTTTGGAAAAGGACTGATTTTTAATCAGAAGTATAGGATTAAATATGGAATTATTATGGAAGAAAAAAGCATCATTGAAGTCACTCTAAATACTCAGGAGAAGCAAAAACTAATACATGAGTTTAACGAGATTGTATATGACCCTTCAGGAGGAGAGCGTTACATCCAATTGCTCCGGAAAAAAATATACAAAGTTTTACCAGAAACATTAATTAATACACTGACAAGTCAGCGCAGTGCCGATAAATTGGCTTCTGCAATAGTAGTTAACAATGTTCCAATCGATGAAGCCATTTATGGAAGTCCAGACTTCGAACAAACAGGCAGATTATTTAAATCAGGAACCCTTAGTGAAAATATTATTACCGCCTTTGCCTCTCTAGTAGGTGAACCTTACTCCATATATTTCGAGGGGCAAGAACTTGTTAACAATTTAACCCCACAGAGAAAAACTCGATTTGATTATACTGGCTTGGGTTCAGAAGTTGAGCTTGATTTTCATATTGAAAATGCAGCGTTACAGTATATTTCTGAGGATGATTATTCCCCATCGGGTATATTCTTTCTAGGTATTAGAGTTGATGAAACCATTGAACCAACAAAAACATTCATCGCTGATACTCGAAAGGCCTTAAAATTACTAAGCACCTATGATTTGAAGATTTTATATGGCGCGAATTTTTATTTAAACCTCCCCTATCGCTGGCGAGAAATTTTCTCACATGACGCCATGGTAAAATGCTCTGTAATCAGAGGTACATTGAATAAACCTCGCATAAGTGTCGCTTTTTACTCGAATATGATACTACCAATAAATCATGCAGCTAAAATGGCGTTAGTTCATTTTCACCAGGCAGTCAAAGAAACATCTGAGGCCATTCAAATTACTCCGGGAAAATTAATCTATGTGGATAATCGTTTCACTCTGCATGCTCGAGAACGATTTACGCCAACCTACGACAACCAGGGTTGTCCTTATCGATGGATCCAACGCATCTTTGTAAGCCCCAGTTTATGGGCATTCAGGAATTTTCAAACTGTAGGAGGAAGAGTCTTTCTTCCACATTCTAATAAAGGAATACACAATCATGTTTTTTCACACATCACAGAAGTTGCCTAAAGGACTCTTTAAAGCATGTGTTGTTCCTAGGCCTATTGCCTGGATCAGCACTAAAGATACTGATGGCAATCCTAATTTGGCACCTTTTAGCTATTTTAATATTGTCTGTGAAGACCCTCCTATGATTATGTTTGCCACAACCGGCTCACATGGCAGCGGGGGAGCCAAGGATACGTTAAAAAACGTTGAGGAAACCAAAGAATTTACCGTCAATTTAGTGAGTTATCGCAGTAAAGAGGCAATGAATATTACGTCACTAGATTTTTCACGAGGAATTAACGAATTTCATATGGCGGAGGTGGAGCATTTACCTGGGGAGCTCATCCAAACCTATCGCGTTAATGGGTCTCCTATTAGTTTGGAATGTGTTTATCACCAATCGGTGCAATTACCGACACCTAATGACTCGGGTTTAATCAACAGGATGGTCATTGCGAAAGTCGTTGGTATTCATCTTAATCCGGACATCTTAACCAAGGATAAACGAATCGATACCAACAAACTTAATCTCATCGCAAGAGTAGGATACAACGCCTACACCAAAGTCAAAGCACACTTCGAGTTAAACAGACCTTGCGGCTGCTGTGATAAATTAATGGATTAAACATAATGAATAAGAAAACAATCAAAATAGGTATTATCGGTGGAATGGGGCCTTTAGCTTCATCAGCATTTGTTGAAACTCTTTATACGGTCTATCTAAGCAAGCATACTTTAAAAAAAGAATACCATCCTCCTTATGTGTATTTATATTCAGAGCCCTTGCAAACTCAATCAACAGCACTGATGTCTGTTCATCAAAGTAAAGCGGAACTCTTAGCAAAGCTGGAAAATAATATAGCTTATCTCTTACAGCAAAATGTCGACTACCTTATTATTTGCTGCTTTACTGCCCATGCATTACTTCCCCAATTATTACCTGAGCACCAGGCTAAAATTTGCTCCCTTGTAACATGGGTTTTAGAACATGTACTTGCACAAAATACTCAATTTATCGTTCTTTGTGCTTCTTCCGCCAAAGAGGCACAGGTTTTGGAGAACCATCCACTTTGGGTAAAGGCAGCACGGCAAATTACTTTTGTTGGGAGTGAGGCGCAAACACAACTCAATACGCTGATTAAGGCAGTGAAGGACAATCTCGTGGATGCACCGCTACTTGATGAGTTTTTAGAATTTATGAGCCGATTTCCAGAGCACCAATTTATTATTGCTTGTGCAGAACTCCATATCCTCCATAAAAAACTCCAGGACTACTCTCAAATGCAATTCGCCAACGTGTTTGATCCCTTTTATCACGTGTCGCAAAATATCTGGGGTTGATTAGCATGAAAAAACTAGATTTATTCCCCATTACAAGAGCAATGCAAGCCATTTGCCCAAGTGTTATAAGTGATTTAAAAGCAAATTGGGACGAGACTTTGTCCTCCTATATAAAACAAGTGTGGCAAAAACCGATTTCTTGTGTAAGCCCATTAGCACGTCAATCTAGAGCGAAATTCTATTCGGCATTGAGGCTTTTCTTTGGTTCTAACTATATTAATTTTGAACTCGCTTTTTCTGAATTTGACCGCTATCCCATTTTGCAAACTGGACCACATTGTCAGTTGTACGCCAATGAGATTGACTTTAATGCCATCTTGATGAGTTGGATGGGAAGCCAACTCCATCAGCTAAACCATATGTTTATCTTAAATAGCGTGACACGAACATTACAATGGAGTAAACAGCAAGGGCCAGGCTGGCTTAACTTAAAGCAAGGGGTAATTAATTTATTTGCATTAACGCCAAAACAGATGTCCAAACTGAGTGTTTGTTCCTCCTACCCTCGATTAACTTATTGCATTGATAATTTCATCCGATATTTGACTCAAGCTGATTCTTTAGAAAAAAAAGGAATAGAAAAATTACTTACAACCATTGATTCCAATGAATATAAAGGATTTATTCCAGCATTCACCTTATCGAATCGAAACTTACTCACGCAGTGTGATCATGCCCAAGAAGTCCAGCCAGTGATCCTAAATGATAACTTCACATCACTTTTAGTTGCAGAACATTTACGTGATCCTGAAGGAATTATTTACCAGCTTATTTTTTCCTCTAAACAACGCAGTAAGTTGAACTATTTAATTAATCTCTTAATGCATGAAAAGAGTCATTTATTCTTAAAACAGGGGACAGAATTTTTTTGGGGCGTCAGAGACAATAAGATACGTGCATTAAGAATTGTGGATAATGTTTTTAAAGAAGAGACAACCAATCTAAGTAAACAATTAAAAATACCATTAGATCCTCAATCTATTTGTGAGGCCCTTATCAATGGGCAATTAATTCCCAATATCTTTTTAAGTTTTCTAGTTTTATGCCTTATGCCCCAAATTCGAGTATTGGGTGGAACGCGACAAATTGCTTATCTTCCTTTAATCCAAAAAATCTTTGGCGAGCTACTCGGTCCGAATGTTGTTGATGAACAAGAGCTCCTGCAAGAGATGTTAAGTAATGATTTAAACGCATGGGGGACCAACTTTATTCAGGATACGTCTACACCCCTTGAATGGCTTGGTCGTTTATCTTCGGGAAAGGAGCTCTCTTCTCTCAGTACTTATTATCTAGATAAATCGGTATCAGAAATTACCCAAGAATTAGCAATTTTTAAGGAACATCCACTATGGAAGCATATGATATAAACTCATCTCCTTGTTTACTCGTCATCGGGGCACGAGAACATACATTACAAAAACTTATGACAATGCAAGTTCAATTTGTGCTGATTCAGTCGCAACTTGATCCTTTAACTGAGTATTTGGTTGAAAACATCGTATTCGTTGATACTTATGAGAATCTTTCTGAAATAAGTCAAATAGCAGAAAATTTACATCAAGCTCACCATTTTAGAGCGGTTGTTTCTTTTACAGAGTTTGGTTTATACCCGGCAGCATTAATCGCTGAACAATTGAACATTAAAGGCAATGCAGTATTTCCAGTGGATCATACACGCGATAAACTTAAAATGCGCTGTTTACTTAAGAAGCATCAGCTTGACTCCATTGTCTATCAAAACTGCCGCACTTTAGAAGATGTATATGCCTTTTATGAGCAAATAAAGGCTCCTTTTATCCTCAAACCTGCTCATGGCGCAGGAAGTCAAGGTGTTTTTTATGTTGACGCCGTTGAAAATATCACTAAAGCATGGAATTGGGCTACACAGCTCGACAACCAAGAGCTTATTGCAGAAGAGTTTCTTTTAGGTAAAGAATACAGTGTGGAATCCTTAAGTTTGGATGGGCAACATCAAATCATTGCCATTACTGAAAAGCTTACAACAGAAGTTCCCCATTTTATTGAATTCGGTCATTACACTCCTGCTCGCCTAACTCCAGATATGCAACAAAAAATACAGCAAATTATGCTTCGATTTTTAGATATTATTCAACACCAAAATGGTCCGGCGCATACTGAAATTAAAGTACATCAGGGTGAAATAAAAATGATTGAATCACAAACCCGAATGGGAGGCGATCAAATTTGGGAGCTAACCGAATTGACCACAGGAGTGGATGTCATTTCTGAAACGGTGCTCCATTTATTGGGATTATGTCAAAAAACAAGGAATAAAAAAGAAAATGCCGCTGCTGTTTTATTTTTTGCACGAGAATTTGAAGAAATTCTTGATATTAATGGCCTTGAGTCTGCAAACAATTTACCTGGAATTGTTCGTATTCATTGTACCCTGAAAAAAGGTCAGAAGTTTGGGAAACTAAGCTCTTCTCAATCCAGACAAGGATATATTTTAGGAACAGGACACGATATTGATGAAGCGATTTCTACAGTGCATTTGGCTATGAAACAGGTACAAATAACAACAAAAGTTCACCATGATTAGGGAAGTACTATGTCAGAATCTATGTATCTTAGTGCAACTCGATCAGGTAGAGCATTTTTTAACATTTCACTCTTTATAATCGCTTTTTTTATCATAAAATTAGGGCAATTTTTGATCGTACCTTTTTTAGCAATTTACTTGAACTATTTTTCACTATCGCCTATTTCTATAGGAGTTATTATTGCTTCCGGACAATTAAGCCACAGTCTGACAAGCATATTCATAGGACATCTATCTGATCGCTACCCTCCGCAGCAATTATTCATTATGACTTTATTTGGAGCAGGAATTGCCTATGAGGCCCTTTATCTAAGCCAATCTTTAGTGTGTTTTATTGTGTTAAATACCATCCTCGGCGTATTTCGAGCTATTTTTGATATTGCATCGAAAACGTTGTTAGCCACCAGTATCAATGAACAACAGAGAAGCGTTGCGTTTGGTTTACGTTATGCTGTTTTAAATTTAGCGGCGGCTTTAGGCCCATTATTCGGCGCACGTTATGCTGCTGAACAATCCACTCAGCTGTTTCAGCTCATCGCATACTGCTATCTTTCTACTGGTTTTTTATTGTCAATCTTCTGGTCAAAAAAGAACAATCTGCAGCTCTCAAAAGACTCTCATAGCTCCAAAAGCGTCTCCATCACAGATACCCTGCAACTTATCGCAACAAACACATCTCTGAAAAGACTCTTCCTCATTAGTTTCATCTGTTACAGCATGTACTCCCAAATAACCTCTTCGTTAGCCCAATATATTGTGCAACAATTTGACGATGGCGTTGTAGTGTACAGTAACATGCTAATCGTCAATGCAATAACCTGTGTTTTGCTGCAGATTTTTATTGGACCTCTTCTCCAAAAAGTAAATTATATGTTGCTTGCATCTATAGGGTTATCCTTATTAGCTATAGGCTTTATGGGATTTTGCTTTGCCCAAAATAGCTTAACACTGAATTGCTCCATGCTGATTTTATCCCTGGGCGAGGTGATCTTTTTCCCATTGAATGATGTGTTTCTTGCTAAAATTACACCACCTCATGTGATGGGTAGCTGTTATGGTGTTCTTAATGCCTCTGCAATTGGTTTGGCGGTTGGACCCATTTTAGGAGGTGCAATCTATCAGTTAGCTGACTATTATTCTTTATTTTTAATCTGCTCAATAGGTTCTCTACTTACGATTTTTCTTTATAGAAAATTGGTTGTTTTGAATGATACTGATTGAAACAACAAAAGTAAAAAGTAAAAAAGTCCCCAAAGTCCCAACATGAACAATTTATACTGGGACTGTTTTAACCCGGTATTAATATGGGTGCCCCACTCGTCCCTTTTGTCCCAGCATTTTTTACAAGTCTACAATAGATTGAACCAATCAATCCTCTTTTGCAGATTCATTTAATTCAGCCTCAATTTCTTCAACTGTCGGTAAACTACCTTTCAAATCAGTTGGAATTGATTTAGATAAGGTATATTCTGAAACACCTATAGGAGCACTAATGTTTCGCAATGCATATTCTGCAATGACTTTATTTTTCGATTTACATAGCAAGATTCCAATAGTTTGATTATCGCCGGGCTTTCGTAATTGATCATCAACAGCTGCTAGATAAAAACCCAACTGTCCGGTATGTTCTGGTTTAAATTTCGTATTTTTCAATTCGATGACAACAAATGCTCGTAATTCGAGGTGGTAAAACAATAGATCAACAAAAAACTCTTGATCATCAAAGGTTAGGGGGACTTGAGAACCCACAAAGGCGAAACCTTGGCCGAGCTCAATGAGAAAGTCACGAATATGGGTGATTAAAGCATTTTCAATACCACGTTCATGGGCTTTGCCTTGAATGGTCAGAAAATCAAAATTATAGGGATCTTTTAATATTTCATTGGCTAAATCGGATTGTAATTCGGGTAAATGCTTGTGGTAATTGGAGGTTTTATTGCTGGCAACGGCTTGACGTTCATATAATCCACTTTCGATCTGCATTTCTAGGATTGAGCGTGACCAGCCATTTTTGATGGTTTGAGTCGCATACCAATCACGCGCCGTATCATCTTTGACCATTTGCATTAAGCGGCTAATATGGCCCCAAGGTAATTGCGACACAGCTTGTGTCGTAATTGAAATATCGGAATATAGCGTGGCAAATTGCTTCATACGCTGTAGGTTTCGCACTGAAAATCCCTGCATTTCAGGGAATGCCTCACGCAGGTCATGCGAAAACTGTTCTAAAAATCCAGTACCCCACTGATGATTTTTTTGTTTCTCGATTAAATCAGTACCAAGCTCCCAATAGAACTTGATCAACTCACTATTCGCAGCAAGTGCTGCGCGAATCTGAGCTGCTTGTAACCGTGTTTTAATATCGGTTAAAAAATGCTTGTAATCTTGGTTTAAGCGTAATGCGTCATCTTGAACTTTAATTTCTTTACTCATGAACTGCTCCTTGTTGTTGGATTGCTATTAGTGTTGAGGATGGTTGGACACCCATACACTTCAAAAAATAATCGGTAATCTGCTGCATTGGTTTTCTCAGCCGTTCAACATCGGTCACGATGTACCCAGCAGTGATATCACCGTTCATTTTATGGTTCATCAAACGCTTTAAAGCATAAGCTGAGATATCCAGTCCCTCAGCAATAGTAATAAACGTTCGTCTTAAATCATGAACCGTAAAATGAATGCCTGAGAGCTTAGTTACATTGGCCATTTGCTTACGTGGCTCAATAATGTGACCTGCGGCTCCCGTGCCAGGAAAAACATACTCATTTATCCTTTTTTGGCTGCGTGATAATAGCAGTTCATAGAGGTAGGTAGAAAGGGGAAGGGTATGAGGCTCATGGTTTTTAGTATCAAGTACAGTTAAGGTTTTAGCGTTGAGATCCACTTGATCCCAGCGTAAAGTGGCTGCTTCCTGACGGCGCAATCCTGTTAGTATGATTAACAATAAGTAATCTCGTAAAACTTCATTTTGTAGTTGTTGTACACCAAGGTACCAAGCCGCCAATTCATGAGCTTTAATAAAACTTTGACGACGCTCAACCCGATACCAAGCTCTAGTTTGTGATAAACGTTTTACCGGGTTTTCGGTAATTAATGATTTACCTTGTGTATCCTCGTATTGGCCGGCTGCAAAATTGAAAAGGGCGCGCAGTAGACGCATGGCTAAATTGGCGTAAGCCTTGCCATGCTCTTGCCCTAATTTTTTATGATGCTTTGCAACGCTGTCTTTGGTGATGGTCAGCAAGGGTTTATTAATCCAGCTTGCAAATCCTGTGGCTAATACCTTTTTGTAATTATAAAGGGTATTGTGTTTTAGCGATTTACGAACTTGAATGTAATCATTAAATACATCGTTTAAGGTGATTTGCCGCATTTTTTCTGCGCGCTTTTCGGCAACTGGATCTATTCCTGTGGCAATTTGTCCAAGTAGTTTTTGGGCTTCCTTTCTTGCCATCTCAACTGTCAGTTCAGGATAACGGCCTAAAGTAATTCGGGACAGTTTATTTTTTATGAGTTTTTCAACAAAAAAAGCCTTAGTGCCACCGGAGGTAACTCTGATACCAAATCCCTTCATTGCGTCATCGTAATATCGTTTTTGTGCCGTTCTTCCCTGAGTCGTTGAAACAGGCAAAGGTAGTTTATCAACGGCCGATTTTGTGATTTTCATTTTCCCTCTTATTCAAACGTGTCGAATATGTGTCGAAGGAATGATTAAAACACAATAAAAGTAATTGTGCTATAAAAAAAGCCGATAGTCCTTATAAACAAAGGGTTATTGAGATAATTTAAAAGTTGGTAAAAGTAATTAAAAGCCGTAATCTTATAACTGTTAATCATTAGGTCGCGGGTTCAAGGCCTGTCCGAGAAGCCAATCTCAGTCTGGGTTTTGGCGAACATCAATTAAACCTTAAATGAGTTCTTCATTGCTAACGAACTGATTGAAACCCAATACCCGAATGCAATGGACTTGAAACAAGATTTTTCAATAGCTCGCTAGAGTCTGTTGACAATTGCTTCATTACCCTAGTGAACAATACCCTCTCAGAATTTTTAATCTACAGTAATGTTTTAGCATTGTCGCTAAATCGATCTTCAAATCAGTCTTCTTTGATAAGACTAATATTCATTGAGTTTCCCTCAATATCTTTTGATATAACGCTGACGTTAAGATTATCTATAAGAGCATTAATTTTCTTCTCAGTAAAAGGAGTTATTAGAATTCCTTTTTTAATAGCCCAGTTATTGATTTTATTTGATATTTTATCCAGAAATCCTTTTGTTTTAGGGTATAAAAGTACATTCAAAAAAATTGTGCCTTTAGGTTTTGTTACTCGCACCAGTTCGGCTAAAGATTTTTCAACTTCTGGGAAGCAATGAACTGAATTTGCAATAGAAACCGAATCGAAAAAGTTATTTTCATAGGGAAGAGATGCGGCATCTTCTTTTTCAAGAATAATATTTGGGTCTCTCTTAAATCTTTTTTTGGCTCCTGCAAGCATAGATTCTGCATAATCAAAACCATAGATGACATCATATTTTACATTTTTTAATTTGAGCCATTTTAAGATAACATATAACAATGAGCCAGAGCCAATAGCCGCTTCAAGATGAATTCCCTTTATGTTTTTACTAAAAAAGCTAATTTGATTCCATAAAGTCGCTTGATAAGCAAATGTGAGTATAAAGAGGCCTCTTAAGTCATAAAACCACGAAGGAGAATCATACGCCTTATTAACTTCTTCAGCTGTTTTGCTTTTGTTTACCATGCGACACCCATTCAAAAAATGAGATCTACCAAATTCATAATAGTCAACGAGCAATCACTATGCAAATTATTTGCGCCTTAAAAGTAATAAAGAATTAAATTGATGAGTAAGGGAGTTTGACTAAACTCCAATACGAATCCAAAGCTTAAAAATTAAACTAGAACAGCACCAAATCCAGAGTATCCTCTTCATTTTCATCTAAAGGAACATTTGAGAAATTATTAATTAAGCTTCTGAATATATGTATTAAAGAGACAATAGGAATAAGAGCAATGGTTAATGCTAAGGCCAGCGAATGTCTTAACACTTCAAGAGGAATTGCAATTGCCCAGGCTATTCCATTAAGTATGGGTGTATTTTTTCTCTCTTCTAACCAGGTATCAGCAATTAATTTACGTGCTACCAATGGAAAAATTAAAAAATCCAATGCCCCTTTGATCCCTGTTTTACGATTATAAACAGCATAGATTTCGGAACCCACTATTACGGGGATCAGATAGGGACGAAAGAAAGCTGTCATTATTTGCTCAAACACAGTTTTTTGAGAAGCAGAAGGCGAGTAATCATAATGATCACCGACTAAACATACGTATGTTGCATCGATAGTTTCATACCAGCACAAATCTCTATTCCACTGTAATTGAATAAATTCATGAGTTAACAGATCGGGTATTTCCTCAGGCATTAATATATTTAGCAAAGGCTTGTTACGATAGTTAATACCTGACGACTTGGATAAAGGGTTTAGCGCATTAAAAAAATGAGGCATACAGCTTTATTGCTTAATTTATTGATAAAATGACAAAATTATAGCAATCAATTCTAATAGATACTATATCTCGATTACTGCTTGCTAATCAAATGGGTATTAAGAGTGAAGATAATTTTGGGGTCATAGTTACATTAATGAAGCACAGTTCTTCTAATGCAACCAAGCGATCACAATAAATTTTAATAATGATTGTAATCAAAGTTTTTAAGCCAAATTCTAGCTTGTTCTAACTTCATCACGTTTAACTCAATATTTAATCCATATGCTACACTGTATAAGACTTTTGAGTTTATTGCATAGTTCGTGGATAAAGTAGTTCCAGTTTATTAAAAGAAACTGAAGAATCAGAATAAAAAATTCGATTAATGCATAGGTGAATATGCTAATTTTAAATTACGGAGAATAGTATGAAAATAAAAGGAATTAAAAGGGCTTTTATATCTACGTTCTTGATGTCAACGTTAATCGCAACATCTTCATTTGCCAGTTCAGAAGAAAGCGCCGTTGATAATAAAATAAATGCGGTTATTTCTCCCAAAATTTTTGAAAAAGCCAAAAATAATGAAAACTGGAAGTTAGCATTTATGACAGGTAAAGATGCTCAGGTTGTTTTTATGAGTATCACCCCCAAAACGAACCCCAACAATGAGATTGGGATGGAAATTCATAAATTTGATCAGGTCATATTTGTTGTTGAGGGTCAGGCAAAATCTGTTCTCAATGGAAAAAATGCAACGGTTACAGCAGGTGATATGATCTTTATCCCTCAAGGAGTTCCTCATAATTTTATTAATCTTAATGCAAAAAAACCATTCAAAATAATTAGCGTCTATTCAGCTACTGATATCCCTGAAAAGGCAGTATATAAGCACAAATCTGATATGCCACGAGAGTAACTTAGTGGCATTTCGCTCCAGACTTATTTCTCATAGGAGGTTTGTCGTTTATGCAACATAAAGAACATCATCGAATTGAACGAATTGGCTGGTTACGTGCGGCCGTCCTGGGCGCGAACGATGGCATTATATCTACAGCGAGCTTGTTGATTGGTGTTGCTGCTGCCCACACGCCATATAATGGAATACTTATAGCTGGGATTGCAGGATTAATTGCCGGTGCCATGTCAATGGCTGCAGGTGAGTATATATCAGTAAGCTCTCAAGCAGATACAGAACAATCCGCGCTACAACGTGAAAAGAAAGAACTTGAGACAAGCTTAGCGAATGAAATAGAAGAGTTAACCACAATATACATCAATCGTGGATTAGAACCCGCTCTTGCAAAAGAGGTTGTAAAACAACTGATGGCTAAGGATGCATTAGGTACACATGCTCGAGACGAGCTTGGCATTACAGAAATATCGAGTGCACGTCCGCTTCAGGCAGCAATGTTTTCAGCCTGCAGCTTTACTTTTGGTTCATTATTACCTCTATCAATCATATTTATTGTTCCCAGTACCTATCTTATTCTAACAATATCAGTGATGACGGTTCTATTTTTGGCATTACTCGGAGGAGTTGCTGCACAGGTTGGTGGCGCGCGAGTACTATTAGGATCAGTACGTGTTGTCGTTTGGGGAACACTAGCGATGGTTGTGAGTGCAGGGATTGGTTCATTGTTGGGCATAACCGTATAGATTAATTCTTATCCTCGCTTTAACCAACAACTAACGACCACAACTTGATAAGCAGGGCTGTTAATGATTAGGTCACCAGTTCGAGTCTTCTGCTAAAACCAATCTTAGCTAACTCTTAAGAGTATTTTTTTCTTCTTTACTGTTCTCATCAGAATATTGACTATCGATTTCTTGAATTTTCTCTTGTAAATTGGAGCGCCAAATACTGTTTTTAATCAGTTGACCATGTCTCTGTTGGGTCTCTTCTTTTCGCGTTTGCCAATCTTGCTGCCATTCTTTGCCTTCCCAAAAAGGAGGAACAGGCTTTAATGTGGTTACCTCAGAGTTTGTTTCAAGCCTTACAAACTTAACCGTATCTAGAGCAACTTTAGAAAATTCGGGACCAAATTCTGTTGCTAATTTATAGACTCTTCGTAGTTCTGTGAGCGTGACCCATTTATCGATAGGCCCCTCATCTCTTTGAGCAATTTGTTTTGGGTCATAACTCTCATCACTTTTTCCAACTACAAAAATTAAAGGAACTATTGGTTTACCTTCTTTTTGCCTCTTATAATTTTCAACAATTAAGTCGTTAATAATAAACTTAAAATAATTATATATAGAATAGGGGTTATTATTGGTTAGATCTGTGTTTTTGGTTTCATAATTATCAGAATGAACTGCATTTATTCCATTGCTTTTATTGAATGCATTACAGACCTCTTTATAGTTATATTTACCAAAACCGAATACAACAACTTCAGAACTGTTACCACATAGCTCCCTTATAGAATCCTCATCAATTTTCATATTAATCAATCAAAAAGTGAGATTAATGTAATTATAGATCAATAATTAATCTTTTTTTAATGAGAAGTCCGTGTTAACACCTCTTTATTCTTAGCCTAAAGGGGGTATTGGAATCCAACTTTTATGCGGTATTGCATGCCCCATCAATATGATAATAAATGAACTTCGTCTCATAACAAAAAACAAAGTTGACTTTTTTTGGACATTTTGGTCTACTGACTTTGATTCAACTTTATTCAAAGTTGAGTCAAAGAAGTATATATGGAAGGTTACAATTGCTTAGAATATTGCTATTAGTAGAGATACCCCTATCTGTTGCATGTTCTCCCTATAAAAAAAATACAAATCAAGAGTGCTGTCTGTGTATGGAAATTTAAACTAATGACACTCAAAGCTGTTGTGCCTGATGGAAATTTGACGAGTACCGTCTTCTATTAAAAAGCGGAATCTTAATAAAAACCAATCAATTGATTTTAGAAGCAAGTCACTGAAGATAGAAGATGGAGCCAAGAAATTAAGGATAAAAAAAAATGATGTCGAAAATTAGACTATTTAATCCTTCACTTCCGAAAAATAGCGTATCTGTTATTAAAGAAGTGCATGCAGAAAATAAGCCAAGCCTCATCAAAGGATCTTATACTGGTCAGAGATGGCGACACAAAAGCATGGAAAAAACCTTAGATTGGATCACTGATTTAAAAAAATCAGAGGAATTACACCGTATAGCACAAGATAATTTAAACCTATGGGCTAAACATAAATCAGCTTCACCAAAGTTAGTTGAAGTCATCCACAGAGATTGGGGGCTTGCAGCGCTTGAAGCAACCAAAAAATATGGCGTATTTTACTCGGTACTCAATATGGCAAGTCCGATGTTCCCTGGGGGGGCTGCCTTAGAAGGAGGAAGTGCCCAAGAGGAAAATATATGGCATCGAAGTAACTGTGCTCAATCTTTATTGGACAATATTATTTATTTAGACAAAGAAGCTAAAGCATTTTGCTACCGTGACACAGCAAAAAAGCTTTTAGAAGCCAAGATAAAAATGACTGAGGAAGAACGTGAGACATTGAAAAAACACGGTGGAGAAACGGACTCCCAAGGATATAAAGTATTTTTTAGCCCGGAACCCAGGGTATGTTTCAGAGGGCCTGAAATATCTTTTCCCACGGCTCCTGATGACTTTACACATGTACGCTATGTTGCAGATAGTGACATGAGTTATGCCTTTCTTCCTGAATCAGATATTTTCCCATTTTATGAATTAAGATCAGCTGCGCCGCAACTTCCCTCCACACCCCATGACTTGGATCTTGAAACCGAGAAACAATATATAGCGGATCTAAGAAGACGCATTGCCGCCCAGCTCGATACATTAATTCTTGCAAATCAACCCAATGCAATTTTAGGTGCCTGGGGTTGTGGTGAATTTAAAAATGATCCTCAAATAGTAGCAAGGGTATATAGTGAAGAAATTGAGAAACGAGCCCATTTCTTCGAGCATCTTGTGTTCCCAATAATTAATACCGGCTCACACAATAACTATGCGATATTTAATCAACAACTCTCGGGCATAAAACTTGGAAATACACTTTCTGTTGGTTCAGATTTAAGCCTTGATTAAATGATTTTATGACATATCAAAAACCGTTTTAAAAGCATGTCCATCCAAACCGCTAAATGTTCAAAGACTGAAACTTTAGCGGTGTCTTCATTATATCTGCCTTAATTCAAGCTACACTTGTTATATAACCTTATTTAAGGAAATAGTAAGAATGAGTAGCAAAGCACCCGTTGTAATTGGTGACGTGAAAATTAAACCTGGTACCCGCAAAACTGTTTTATTACCCATGCCCAAATTATATGACTGGACTCCCATCAGTTTGCCAATACATGTCATTAACGGGGTGGAAGAAGGACCTTCGTTATGCATTACTGCAGCCATTCATGGCGATGAAATCAATGGAGTTGAGATCATCAGACGCTTCTTGAAAAAAAAGGGGCTAAAAAATATGAACGGGAATGTCATTGCGATTCCTATTGTCAATGTATACGGTTTTTTATACCAGGAACGATACTTAATGGATCGAAGAGACTTAAATCGATCATTTCCTGGCAGTTCAAATGGTTCACTGGCCTCCATTCTTGCTAAAATTATCAGCAAGCAAATTTTATCTCAATCAACTCACGCCATTGATTTACACACTGGCTCCAATCATCGCTTTAATTTACCGCAAATTAGAGCAAATCTTGATATGCCAGGTGTCGAAGAATTGGCTCACGCTTTTAATGTCCCAGTCATTCTGCATTCAACATTTAGAGATGGTTCAATGCGGGAATATGCGAATGAGCAGGGCATTCCTATTTTGGTTTATGAGGGAGGAGAGTCTTTGCGTTTTGATGAATTATCCATCAGAACAGGTATTAATGGAATTTTAAGTGTTATGGGGGCCTTAGGAATGATTCAACCAGGGCGATACAGAGTAAAAAAATGTACCCCTACTGTATCCAGGAACAGCTATTGGATAAGAGCACCCATAAGTGGCATTTTAAGACACATTAAAAAATCAGGAGATCGAGTCACCAAAGGACAAGTAATTGCGGTTATCGCCAATCCAACCAGTACGGAAGAATACAAATTAAAATCACCACTTTCTGGCATTATTATTGGTGAAAATATGCTGCCGCTTGTGCATTCAGGACAGGCTTTGTTTCATATTGCCAGCTTTGAAAAATTAACGGTGGTTGAAGAGCAGCTGGGTAATTTGCAAGAAGCATTTGATCTGAGTGATTATGAAGAGTGACTACCTCAAAAATAATCCAGCCACAATCGTAATAATGCAGTGACCGCTTGTGGTGATTCCATAGGTGCCATGTGGCCAGAGTCCTCAATAATCGCTAATTTGGCATTGGGAATTTTGCCTGCCAACTCGGTATGAACGGCCAGAGAAAAATTTTTATCTTGGCGTGCATGAATGACCAAAGTAGGCATTGCAAGTGATGCAAGGAACGAGCTACATTCTTCGCGAGCTAACAGGATTTTTTGCTGAGAAAGAAAGGCCTGTTGACCAACACTTAGAAACATGGAAAGCACTTCCGCCTTAACCCGGTTATCGTACACATAATGATCTGCAAGTGCCGCAGCAACCGTCTGAAAATTTCCCTGCTCAACTTTTTGTATCATTTCTATTCTTTTTTGATGTTTTTCTTCAGAGTCTTGTTGGGCAGAAGTATTCAATAAGCATAATTTTAAAATGCGCTCCGGAGCCCTCCTGGCAAGTTCCAATGCCAACCATCCACCCATCGAATGTCCTGCCAGAAAAAAACTCCCTTCAACATGGTTTAACACCGTTTGGAGCAAATCCTCAGTAGTATTCCCATGAACGAGTGGAATGGTTTGACAACTCACCAGATCTTGCAAATGATGTGTTTGATAAGCCCATACGCGATGATCCGACAAAACCCCAGGTAAAAAAACCAATCGGCTGTTGGCGACTGTTGTTGGCTTTTCTTTTGCCGTTTTTATTATTGTTAGCGCATTCATCCGTTGCAGGTATTTAATTAATGTTTTTTTAGTTTAGGTGATAAGTTTAAATCCTGTAAACGTGTAATTTTCTATTTTTACTTATTTTAGATAACTAATTGTTAAATAAAGAAAATATATAAATTCAAGTCAATATGACCTTTTAAGACTCAAGTGATTTTAAAATAAAATGACCATCTTAAAATGATTCGATTAAATACTTTTTAATAAGAGGTTTTCGCACGAATTGCATCCGTTGGTCCAGCATGTGTTTTTTGCCATTTATGCTTATAATATATTATTGGTCAATAAATAATCATGGTGCATTTATATGGCTCAATCAAACTTAGAAAATACATCTTTGGCTTCGACAACAAACATTATTGATACAATGATTAAAGACCCTATTGGTGCTTTAAAAATTGCTAAAGAAGTAGTTTTGCAAGCTGTTGATTCTACTGGGGAAGATTATGAGGAAATGGCAGAGGAAATTAAAGATATAGTGAAAAATAAAAACTATTTCTCTTCATTAAACGTGGTTAATAATTATACTTATTATTATAATGCAATATCTAATTGGCCACCTGAGTGTAGTTTCGAAGAACAGCCAGCAGCGGCAGCGTTTCAATGTGCGTTATTAGATGAACTAGAAACGATATTTATTAGCCAGCTGAATGAAAATAAAGAGGGAATACTTCAAAAGATTGATTCTCTAGGTGATGAGAGCGCTAAAGAATCTTTTAAGGAATTATACGGTATTATAAATGGCGATGAGAAGGAATATGATTTTTTTGCAAAAAGAGAAGCTGCAATAAAAATTTCTAAGTTAATAAGCGATGTTGAGCATAATGAGCAAATAATAGTTAAATTAATCGAAAAACTTGATGAATATATACAGCAATTAGAACAGTTGGAGGTCCAACTTACTGATGAGTGTGTAAAACAACAAAAAAAACTAATCCCCCAAGATAGTAAAGCCTTACAGCTTGGTCTTAAAGCAGCAAATTTAGAATTGGCTATTGATAGCGCAAAGGACCTTAAAACAATCATAGAAAATAAATCATTATCACTCGAAAGAAGGGTCGATAAATTTAATGAGTTATTGACAGCTAGTGAAAAAAAATTTAATGAGGCTTCTACAAAAGTAAGCGAGGGTATTTTATGGGATATAGTTGAATTAGTTAAGGAATTAATTTTTCCAACTCCTCAAAAACCTAATAAAGTACAAGAATTTAAAAACTCCATTATGCAAATTAAAAAAACTGATCTAGATAATCAAGAGCAAGAGCAAGACCCTTCATGTTCGTCTAAATATGGTTCTAGCTAGCTTTTTTCACTAAGTCTGACGTCAGGCTTAAGGATTATGCGCGGAATTACAGATACCCTTCTCTAAGACGAAAAACGTTTTGTAAACCACAAAACCAAATCATCATCCAGACAAACCATAGCTCCCGGTGCAACAGTTTGCTCAGCATAAGTGACTCATTAATTCATTGGTTAACTCTCAAAATCGGAACAAAAAACATATTGGCATTGATCATTCATTACAGATAATATCAATAAAAAAAGAGAAAAACAGTGGATAAAATTATCCCTTTTTAATCCTAATGAAGGTTGTGTTGATGGCCAATAAATCTCTGGATACTTATTTAAACTTATGCACCCAGGTCTATGATCTGAGTAAGCCGCATC
The DNA here is from genome assembly GCF_003184185.1 of Legionella qingyii. The sequence continues at coordinate 55,225 of NZ_QHJG01000030.1, forward strand.
CGCCACAAGATGCTTGGAATTTCTATTTGAGTTATGCAAATGAGACCGAGGGGGATATTTTAGAGCCCATGTGTGGTACTGGGCGTTTTCTGCTTCCTATGTTGAGGGAAGGGTTTGCGATTGAAGGATTTGATGCCAGTAAATCGATGCTGGATGCGCTACATGCCAAAGCAAAAGTACAACAGTTAGAACCCAAGATCTGGCACGGGTATCTTGAAGAACTCTGCCAGGCAAAGCAATATGGATTAATCTTTATTCCGAGCGGTTCATTTGGCTTAATCATTGATATAGAGGCGATTAAACGGTCATTAAAAGCTATTTATCATCATTTAAAAAATGGGGGTATTTTCGTATTTGAAGCGGAAACCTCATATGCTGTTCCCAAAGAATTGGGGATTTGGCGTGGCTCGCGTTGGCATCGTGCCGATGGACAAACGATTTTGCTTAGTCAACTGGCCCTGGTTGAGGAGTCCATTTGTTACTCGATTGGCAAATATGAGTTAATTGAGGCAAATCAACTTATTAGAACTGAAATCGAGGAATATAAGATCCGTCTTTATGATGAGCCCTCTCTTTTACTCGACTTACTTCATGAAACCGGTTTTAGAGAAATTCGCTTGCTCAAAGCATTTGATAGGTCCGCATCGCCTGACGAACAGGATGAAACAATTCTCTATGAATGCAGAAAATGATTCAGCGCTTCTTTGGGCGCAAAACCATCTGAATCAACAGGGTTATTCCATACAAGGATCGTCTAAATTAATACAAAACACATCCTGGGCCAAGGTATATCAATTAGCCACAACAAGAGGCTATTTGTATTTAAAACAAATCCCTGAGTCATTTGCCATTGAGCCTAATTTATTATTATACCTGCGGAGTTTTTTCCCAGCCCTAGTGCCGGAAGTGCTTGCCCATAATCCAAATTTACGCTGTTTTTTGATGAGTGACCGAGGAACACCTCTTAAAAAACAATTGGCCATCAATTTTCAGGTTGATTTGGCCAGAGAAGCACTTAAATCCTGTGCGGAAATCCAAATGGGTCTTATAAGCCAAATTGATTCGCTACTAGCACTTGGAGTCCCTGATTGGCGTTTGCCGAACCTCCCTGAGTTATATTTCAAATTACTGGATGACACCGAGTTTTTGATCCACGATGGTTTCACCTCAAATGAGCGGCAACACCTCATCTCGCTGCACCCCAGATTTGCGGGGCTTTGTCAGCAGCTTGGCCAATATTCTATTCCAGAAACAATTGAGCATAGTGATTTTCACGAAAATAACATCCTCTGTCAGGCACAACATCTTACAATTATTGATTGGGGTGAAAGTGTTCTTTCCCACCCTTTTTTTTCGCTAATTTCTTTTTTGGTGAACATGATGCGCGCTCATCAAATGAATGATCAAAATAAAACTTATCGTCAATTACGTGATAGCTATTTGGGTTATTGGCACGCTTTTGAATCTCAGGAACGATTGTTAAATGCATTTGCTTTGGCAAAACGTTTAAGCCCAATTAAATACTGCTTAAGTTTTTATCGGTTAACTCAATGTCCAGGATGGCAAGCTGGCAAACGTCATCAAGGGCGAATAGCACATGTGCTACGCACATTCCTCCAGTCAGAATTAAAAACAGATACAAGTTAATACAATCGACTATTTACTTGGATGCCACGAACAAGCCCTGAGAGATGGTCACAAAAAGTGACCATTATTTTTAAAAAAAGAATAATTTTTTTTGAAGT
>NZ_QHJG01000031.1:0-22605 GCF_003184185.1 Legionella qingyii
CCCGGTTATATGTTCGGTAACACCGTCAACGAATGCGATAAGTTCCTAACCTTTTTTTATCGAAAAACTTAAGTCTAGGACGATACCGAAAAATACTACTTACCCAGAGGACCCTATTCCTTGCCCGCTATCTACTTACGTAGGTCGCAAAAATAAACCGGTTAGGCCACGCATTCCGCTCATAACGCCGTTACGACCCTCCACAAAATAAAGTTCGTAAATTAATACTTTTGTTCGCTGTAAATCTTTACCGCCTTTTTTATGAATTTTAAAATTGGGACGGCCTAATACTTATATAAAACTTTTCAATAGACCTTCTTATAACGTAGTTCGCTGAGTGATCTTCTCCGTTATTAAATGAATTTTAGGAGCTACTAACACCATATTTGGGGTTGTAACCCCAGTTAGGATAGCGGTGGCCGAATATTAAAGTAGTCCTGAATGCTTTTTGGGGATAGAGAAGCAATTTTTACAAAAATTGAGCCAGTAAATCAGATAGATGTGAGGGAGTAATTTTTGTAAAAAAACGGAGCTGGAACCCCAAAAAGCATTGAGGACAAACATTGAACCCTCGAGAGAGAAGGAAGCCCCGCTAAAGGGGCTTAGAAGATATGTAGCTACTTTTTTTTCAGGTAGAGATAAGCTGCAGAGCATCGAAACAGGCGCCCTAGGTCTTCTAGACGCGTTTTGTGACCACTACATATGAGTTGCTTCGTAGGCGTAACTCACGGTCCAGCGGGTCTTATATTGTAGGCATACGGGAATAAAAAGTCGATATTAGTCTTCCATTCTTGATAGAATAGGACTATTCCTCTAGTGATACAATTTCACCCGCGACCATAAAAACCAATAGCGGTAGCAACGCCCTAATAAACCAAAAGCACCATAACGCAGATGCCGACGTTCATAGCGATTTCACGAAAAGAAAAATAAATAGTAATAGAAGGACTGGAAAAATTAAAACCGGTATAAACCTTGACGTAGAGAATGACGTCATGGAATTAAACACTATTTATGAGAATGTCCTGAATGCTTGTTGGGGTTAGAGAAACAATTTTTTACAAAAATTAAGCCAGTAAATCAGATAGATTTGAGGGAGTAATTTTTGTAAAAAACGGAGCTGGAACTCTAAAAAGCATTCAGGACAGAATAACGGAGATACAACGTTGGCCAAATTTTTCAATGGCCAACGTGTCGTTGATAACTAAGTAATACTTATCCTTAAAATACTATCTCTCCGTTATAGTTATTGTTTTGCTATTGCCTGTAGCGAAAAGTCCTGAGCAAGTATACGCAGTAAGTGAACAACCTATCCTTAATTAAGCTATAGTCTATGCTACAATACAAACGGTGTCTTTAGCTCGTAAAGAACTCAAAGGAATTAAGAATTTTGTATTAAAAGTAGTTGTTGCTAAAACCAACTCATCGGGGGAACTCGATTCAACAACGATAACCCGAGTATTAACAATATCCAATTTCAGTAAGGAAGAAGCGTTTTGACGAGGTTAGGAAGTACTGTCGAAAGCGTAGCGGCTGTGCTTAGTTGTTTCGTTGGTTGAGGGTGTACTAGTGGATGAAATTTAAACGACTGACTACCCGGATGAACTGACTGATGCGGTTAGATTAGTTTAGTCCGCCGCAAGTATATCGACTGCTATACCTTATTCGCTTACGTTGAGTAGTTGTTTCGATGTCACGAGTATTTCTTAGAATTTTTATTAACGACCGGAATGTACCGGTCGTGTTCGTGTTAGATCTAACAATAAGGGTTTACCCCTTAAAGAAATAGATTAGGTAGTTTTTATGGCGGAAATCTTTTTTCCAAAAGAAGTTTCCAAAGATTAAAAGACTCCCTCAGCCAAAAGCATAATTTTTTGCAAGGATCTATTGGAACAAATCTCATTTAAAGCCAGTTGTGAGGCCCTTATTATCATTCTGGGCGTTATTAAGGTGGATAACGGAACTATGTTTGTTACTAACTAAAGTTATAACCTAAGTTAAGTAATATGGTGAAACGGGTTGGTGCTTTAAACGGTTTGAGTGGAAAACGCGAAAAATAACTACACAGCGTGCACGAAAATTTGCGAAGTTTTGACAAAAAACTGTATCCTAATAACTTTTTAACTCGTGGGCGTAGCTGGTCTAACCTCAAATTATCAACACGTCAATCTCGATGCGAACTTATTAAACCTAGTTTTAACAATAATTGTTATCCACCTAGTAACCCGCGCGGTCTGAGTATCCAAAAGCAACGAAATGCTCAGTCGAGTATATTAAATAGTGACTCGAGTAAATCATTGACTATTTTAAATACAAGAAGCGCACATTAGCGGTTGTACCGACGCTTAAAGAAAGGATGAAATCCGTTCCGGAGAACTTGGCTTCGAACCAGTTTTACGAAACTATTTACCAATAGTTGAAATAGCTCATTCACGTTATGGTCAAGACTCTCAAAGAATAGTATTTAATGTATTTCTTTTTCAAAAGAAAAGTCCTCTTCATCACTGAGATTTAGTTCAAGACTATTTAGTGGACAACGGTGTTTGTCTCTTCTGCTAAACTAACGGACAAGTTACAAAAGTAGACCTTATTATTTGAGTGTCTTACATGATCCACATGGTACAGCTACTGCTCCACGTAGTTATGTTCATGAAAAACCTTGAAATACATGTTAAGGTAATTGCTAAACCTACTTGACAAAAAAAAAGAGGAGTGATTAACTTCCAAGAACGTTTAATCCTTGTTCCGGCTTGAGGTCACTACTCACGAAAAATGGTAGACTTTGTATTTCTCATGGAAATAGCGGACCTGCTTTTTGTGTAAAGTCTCTGTATGGAACATCGCCTACATCATGTGGACGACGGAGCTCGTGGTACATAAGTTATTATAGGTAAACAAGATCGACGACAAGAAGTATTACGTTCGGCCGAACCGAATTAACCAAGCGTTATTAAACCATATTCCTGTATTAAAATTTATTTATATTTTTTCTATCGCCTAAAATTGTTTATATATTCGGTTAATGTAAGATTAAAAAAATAGTACACTAATTTAAAAAATGAACCTAATAGTTAATTTAGGTTTAAATCTCCCACTCCTCTATCTTTCGCTTCTTGCAAATAACCCCACTACCTACAAAATTATGCTCCTCATTTGTAAGTCGGTTACCAAGTTTAACAACGGAACAACCACGCACTTCACTTTGGGCCACCACGTTTCTAAAGGACCCACTTCCGTAAAACGGAAGTGAGTCCAATGTACAATAGGTGAAATAAGAAAATAACGACCAAGAGAAAAAAATAACGAAAGAGGAAACCGTCGTCAGCGAAATTGTAAAGGAACAACGACGACTGGACAAAAAGATGCTAAGACCAAACTTCCTCTTGACGACGGACATAACCGAGCAACGACAACTAATGGTGATCCGGCTGCAGCAGCCAAAACACTAGAAGCTAGTGGTCAAGGAAATCTACTAAAACGAACACCAACTAATGCCGAACCGTAAAAAAATCGAACTTAGACGCCCTAACTTCGACTTCTCAGACATACGGGTGGTTTATTCGAGCTGGTATTTGCAAATTACTTTGATCAAACTCGCGAAAAATGCCCAACTACAAGGCATTTACCGAACTGACGGCCAAGTAGTGCATTTCTTCAAAGACGGAGTGACGGTCGTTCCACATTAAGTCCAACGACCTAATTTCTCATTGACCCAAAAAATCTGAATGGGTGTAATAGGAGAAACTCCGCTCATTAGCATATAACACCATTCACGTATATTCCTAACCGCTATTAATAATGACTTTGCGGCACAGAAAAAAGTTACAGAAATTACTTTAATGCGAAGAGTAACTACTACTTCCAACGGTAAAGACGTCCTTCGACATGAACCTAGAGTCGCCAGAAGAGGAAATTACGAAGAAGAAGCTATTCTGCACAATATCTCTCTGGTACTCTGACTTACAATGCTTGTCATGGAGCAGGAAGTGTTGCACCCGTTTGAAGAACTCGCGAAAGTGGGTTACTATTAGAATCCGCAACTGCGCTGTAAAGATTTTCTGGTTTAGCTCTCTATGCGGGTTGGACTTAGGCACGAGATAGACGGACATTGCGAAGAAAATTCGCTAAAAGGTGTAGTGCAACTAAAAATGACCTTGAGTATAGCTATTTTAGCTATTGCTGGTCTGGTGGGTTTAGTGCATCTGCGTTAACCGCACGTTAAAGCAGTCGACGAAGTTATAAACACAACTTCCGACAACGAAGCTATAGACGAGGTGGTCAACGAAACCGACTCAAATGTAGTTAACTTTGGTCTCGAAGCCAAGCCAGTTAGTGGTTTCGTGGAGGTCTGCCGTTGTATTGAACCGCAACTATACGTCAAAGATAAACCGAAAGTTAAACTATCTTCAATTTGTTTCCCTATGACGACAACATTTCGAAGTTTAATCCATTTTTAAGCCCAAAATGCGCGAGTTATATAACGAACCGAAATTACATCCTTTAGACTAGTAGTTACTACTAAAGCGACTAACTGAATGCATTCAATAGCGCTTACCTTGCTTATTACTGTAGTGGAAGAACCACTTAGTTCGTTCCTCGTTCAAGACATAATATTCGGACAAACTAACTAACGGTAACTAATGTGTCGTATAGGTCCAGTAGAACATTGAGAAGGACCGAAAACGGTTGAGGCCGACACGCCTACTATTCAGGGTATAGAAGCCCATCGCAGTCACGCAACTCACAAAGTGCATTAAGTAGCGCGAGAAGAGGGAGCTATGCAGACCTCTATGGTGGTCTCGCTCCCAACAAACCGTAGTCTTGTTCCATCGTTGGCCGGTTCCATTATATCCATCACTCACGTCGTGGAAATGACGGTGCGAGAAGAAACAGATGAACTTGATTATTGAGGACTGGAAGTGCTTAATTGCTTCACTAACCACCGAAAAGTAGTGGTTTAAGAAGTCCTAAAAATGAATTTATAAGTCCACGTTAAAGAAATTCACCGTTCTTTGGAACCGCAAATCTCGGCATAAGATGTTTTTGCCGTAGCTCCGAACCGAGGGCAGACCATTGCCAACGAAATATTTATAAGGGGAAAAAGAAGTGAAGTGGTCCTGTGAGTTACAGGTCCAGTTTATTTATTGCCAGAAATTGTTCACGTTGTGCTTGAAGGAGTCAAACGTAGCGTAACTAATTGTAAAAAAGGTAGATTATGGGGTATTAATCCCGCGGCAGTAAATTCAACTCTATCATATTCCGAGTTTTATGGAATCTCCAAGTTAACCTATATGACTGTAAAGATGCGAAAACTGACTACAGACCTAAAAGACACGAAGCTACGTATGTAGACATACGACACAACGGTATAAACTTTTGGGCCCGCAAAGTGGCGTTCTTCGATTATCCAGTCATCGTGGACCTTAACTTGTTATTCGCTACACTAGAAATTCGCTTGGGTACCGGAACATTTGTCTGAAATGCGTCAAAGGGACGAGTTGTCTGGAGAAAACTTTGCGATGACGTCTTCTACTGACGCAGCGGCCATGCCACGAGCTTAGAAGTACATGACGTCTCATGTGAGGTAAAGAAACGAAGCGAAAGGGCTCGTAAACAAAAGAACGTCGCTCAAAGCTTTCTCCAGATTACTTTCCACGTACGAGACTTTATATGACCAATGTTTAGTTTGCCCATCTTTATACTTCGGTTTCCGCACGCTTTCGGGACTTTATTAAACATTAGCCATATTTCGTACAGACCGTACGCATCCAAAGACAGTTTTTATACGAGTTAAATAGAGACCGTAACCCAACGAAGGAATATAGACGAATTTACCTTCGCGATAAAGAGTACATTGATATTAAATTGTTCATTAGTGAGTAAATCCCGCCCAATTTTGGGTTAGTGGAATTGCTAGTCGTATATGAAATTTCATTTATCAGTGCGAAAAAAATAAATTTACGCAATATTAAGCCAACGTACCTTTAAAAAGGTGCGATGACCGCTAGTATGGTTTTTTTAGTGCGGGTCGTTTGTCCAAATAACTGTTACTCACTTCATTCAATATTTCTTTAGTCATTACTTCTTCTTCCCGTTGCAGACCTATTAATAAACTAAGCATAAAACTTTCCACAAGGGTTTTCGGTATAAATATCTTAATAGGCACCACCACTCCAAGCTCAATTATTTTTTTCTCGTGTTCGGTTAAGTTCCAACGTACGACCGCTGTCACATGCATAAGGGGGTTAAGCGGACAGTCTTAGTTTTCTCCACAAACATCCACTACGTAACCGTTTTGCCGATTTACTTACGTAATAAAAACTTCTAAGGACAAAAAACCATTAATTATTCGGACGTCCATAACGACAAGTACCGCCTTCACCAAACTCAGAGCCACAGTAGCTTCGCAACTCTTTTTGTTCTGTTCTAAATCGGATAAATCTTAACTAAGTAGCAGAACTATTCCTTTGAAGCCCAACAGAAAACAATCGGTTCTTTTCTTCATGAAACTCTCGCTACGTACGTAACGAACTCAGTGCACTTCATGTTTTCTGAATAACCCGCAATGACTGAGTAGCGACCCTTCCATTTTTTGTTCACTGACAAGCACGGCGTGATCTTTTTTTATGAAATTTTAGTCCACTCGCATAACAGAGCCAATTTCTTCTTCCTTTTCGAAGCCTTTGTCCTAAATTCGAAGAACTTTTGATAGTCGTCCGGACAACCCAACTCCGCTGAGGATTTTGACCCGCATGTGTGGTTTAGGCACATGTATCGCGGGTAAACCCCGTACAATATCAACCGCTATTTTTTATACCTCGTGAACGTCCTCTTTATCTTCCCTATCTATTAGTCGTAGTAGCAGAAAAAAATGTACGCGCTCGGTAAGTTAAACTTAACTTACCGTGTTTCGTAAACAAAGTTCGACTACGTCTATTGGTAAAAAGATGGCGTGATTTTGTTAATGCACGCTCCTCGCATCACTCGTTACTCGTTAGGTATACTAAATCACCATAAACTGACCCTTCCATGATAACGCCTATGACATCCTTAGCAAAATGTATATCAACGATGTCTTCGTTTAAACAACCCTAAACCGTTAAAACTAGGAATGGTCCGTTCTTTTATACAACTCAACCCAAATCATGTTCGAAACTCCTTTTGTATAGGCGTAAACTGCTGTTGTGTTGTGGTTGTTAATAATGTCCGTCATGTTAATCGATACGTAAGAGCAAGTTGACTACACACAAACTACGGACCCCACGCACTTGACTAGGTAGTTTACGTACTCCGCTTTTATTGGGAGCGCTAACGTTGGTTATTTCCTGTCGTTAGGAACAATGCGCGAAACGTCTGATGCCCAGAACTATTATATAAATTTTATTGAGCGAGACGTCCTGTCCAAGGACGATTTGGAACAGGTGTTTACAACCTTCTTTAATAACTTCTCGTGCCACCTTGTCGTCGATGCTGTAATTACTATCCGCTAAGCGAATGGCTATACCTTTACCGTTTTCCACGAGTTCAATGACGACATCCTTATCTGCAAATAGTGGTCGTTCTTCTTAGACGTGAATTTCGACGACCCCGTCATCAGCATAAACTACTAATACTTGTTTATCGTCTAAAAAATTTAAATAGCTTCTCATCATTTGGTGTCTGTATCAATAGACATCGGACCCGCTCCTTAATCTAATTACTCGGCGCTAAGGGCTCGAGTTCAAACAAGTCCGACCTAAAATAAAAACTTGATGAGTATCCTACCCCCAACGAAATAAAGCATAATACATTTCCCTCATAGTTCGCAACTCATGTAATTGGTCAAATGGTTTAAATAATTGAAACGACGCGTAGCAAAACTAAGGTCATAAACAATAACATAAAATAAATGGCAAAAGTAAACGTGTATACAACCGTCGTTCGTAAAAACGGCGTCGTTCGAAATGACTAACCAACCTACCAAAAAACCGTGCATTCGAGTTCTACTACAGAGGTAAACCACGAAAAGAACTAGGACAGCGTCTGTTTAATGACCAAAGATCGTCGAATAACGAGAACCAGCCTCGATTTCTCTAATTAATGTAATGATAGGGCCGCTAACACTAACAACCGGCACTTTAACAATAAAGTCGTAATGCCCTCACCTACCGACTTCAACCGTCTGCACGTTCACAATGTCAGCCAATACATCCTTTTTAATTTTGAAAAGACGTTTACTAGCGAAACAAAAATAATAATCGTAAATTAAGCAATCTGTGTACCCCACCTTAAAACCCAAAACAGGACGAAATACACCGGCGTTAAAATTGCTAAACCAGCTACTAATAAATGGACCGTTAACGTACCGGTCTTAATTGCTTTTTTTTAATTTAAATAATAACTGTCGCAGAATTTAAAGCCATCTTAGTGTGGGGCATCTCTGCGCCCTTATCGAGTCAACCATCTCGTGTTGGAACGGTTCCAACCCCAGCGCTCAAGCTCAGAGCAAAGGGCGAGGTTTAATTTCGCTGTTGTTTTCAGCGAAAAAAAAATCTCGAATTTCTTCTTCATAATCTTCATAGTTTACTCCGACACACCGTCTCACCAGTACGTCGCCGGACGTTTCGGCACATGCGGCCAAGCTAAGGCCGGAGTCGGAGGTATTTATTTAACGGGTCCACCGCTTTGTCCATCTGCGTTCCCTGAATTTTAGGGAGCCTCCGTTGAGGTACGGCCAAGCTAAGGCCGGGACCCGTGGTTAGTGGTTGGTGGTTAGTAAGACTTCGTTTGTTCTAATTGCGTTCTTAGCGTTTCTGGTATGGGTTAGGCACAAAATTACAATCGGGAACAAACTCTTTGTGTTGCGACTCGTCGTTGCACTAGTAACCTATGTAGCTCCACTGTTCATGGTGGCCGTAACATCCAGGTAACGCATCGCGGTTTTACTTTTTTTACGTCCGTTACGGCGAACGATTTGGCAAGTTATTAGGCATACATGAAGGAAATCCTGTTTCTAGGTTAAATTTTAGTTCATTATGGTTTCGCTACTACGGTCTTTAATTATGCGGATATGAACTTATTTTTCACTACCTATCTCCTAATTATTTTGACCTACGAGAACATGGGGTTATAGGGGTCCGTGGTATGTCTGTGTTCCGTTACTCGCTTCCTATTATGGTTCTCGATCCTAAGTATGTTTGCTGGAATGGACTATCGTCCAAATGTATAATCCATATATCCTATTGACCATCAAGTAATTTTATTGTGATGGCTCATAGGTAAGAACACAGGGCCCAAATATTGAAGAATAAATTGGTTGTCAACTAGAAGCACGTTGACAACGTACGAGCCTGACATTTAGGTCAAGAGAAACGAAAAGATTGGTAAGTTAATTAGCTCCTGCCTTACGGAATTTTTTATTCATCTTTGCCAACCTACTCGCTTAGACGCGAGGAAGTAGTGCTACTATATTTCTGTAGTTAAGGAGACCTCAACACTCCAAATCTAAATTCCGTTAAAATAGACGTACTTTCCACTATAGTCAGTTTTGTGATAAGCAATTAAACTTTTTTCGAAGCTATTAAAGTGCCGGGAGATAAAATTTTAGTAAGTCTCATTTAACTACAAACCGTTTTATTCGTGAAAAAAAAGGTAACCGCCGAAAATTAAGAAGAACCCGTGGGCGCCGTTATTCAAGGTATGAATTTAGCAATTTTACCATTTTAGAACGGGTTACTTCACGTCAGTAAGGGACGCTTAGTCGTACTAAGTGTCACGTTAGATTAAGCGCGTAAAAAAAGTTTTATACGGAACGGCGAAGAAATAGACGGTCAAATGTACGATTATGATCGCGACATAAAAGTATTCTCCATCAATTTTCTTTAAAACCTAAACGGTTTGAGTTACGCACGACGTTAAATCTGCCTAATGCAAGTTATTACCGGACTACATTCCCCCATAAACAACTATGAAGTAGTAGTATTGACATACCCAATACGTGTCTTTCAACCGTTATATCTAACTCTAAAAAATTATAAAGAACTCTACTTAGATACCTAACGTCAAGCCACTCCATCTATCGTTTTTTTAAAAATTCACGTAAATTTACTACATTGTTCCCGTTGCACACAAGATTTTATAATCCGAAATCGTTTAGTAATAGGGCGTTTATCTAGTCCTCCCTAACTTCAAAAAGATACGACAAAAATATAGAATCAACCCCGTTGTATCCAGGATAATAAAGAAAAACATTATTTGGCACAAACAGTTACTTAAATTTTTTACTTAGTTCCCGATTTTCTAGGAGGTGACTTTCTAACCGGAGATAATTATTAAGACGATCATTACCTTAATTAACTACTCCTTCTGAAAATGTTTCGGGTTTGTGCAGTTTTTAGTTTATGGTAAGTGACACAAGAAGGTATATATATCTTAGACTTAAAGGAGATAGGTATCTCTTTGCTTGGCCTCATTGCACCGAATCAAGTCATATCGCTTGTTCGGACAAAAAAACGCGATTTATTGTCTATTCTAGTATTTAAAATAGTATAACAAGTCCTCGATTGGAGTAACGAAAATGGTTTCGAAAGGCACGAAGGTCTAACCATAACTATAGGCGTTTGTGCGCATCTCGGGTTTTGCCTAATCTTTTCGCAAAACAAAATTACTTACTTTGTTCCACTTCCTTTAGCCACTCGACAAGTTCTCGAGAAGGTCCACCTCAATTCGATTCAAGAAGTGGATTGTCCCGTAGTTGAAGTAGTTTTACGTGTAGCCCAAACAACTATTTCCGCTGCTAAAATAGCAATTTCTACTAAAAAGCATGCAAGGAAAGGCTCCTCCGGTATTATAAGGAAGGCAATTATACTCTAAAGAACGTATTGGCTACAAAGATAATAGGATCAGTAAAAAAAGTATGTTTATTGCGCGAGTTTTCTCACCCCAAACGCCCTCCCAACGACGAGTCCGATTTAGGTAAAAGAAATGGGTTTTGCTAACAAGACCCCGCGATATCACTACTACATAGCTGTAATCAGAATCGCAGGACTATTATAATTTCCTCTTAGCATGTATAATATTAGTAAACGCAGTTAAAATACAGGTAAATAAAACCCCCAATCACTTCGCGTTTAACTATTTTTTGTTTGGACAGATAGTGATCATACCACAAAACTTTTTCGAGCAAATATGTAAATATCTGTTCTACTTCGTACGTATTATTAATGGGGTGTTTTAGTAAAAAAAAGGCGTTATAGCTAATTTATAGGTGTTTAAGACACCTATTGATACACCCAATTGACTACTTCTTTATTATTTATCGTCTTGAGGTATATTCCATATAGCGAACCTACTAAAAAAGAGATGTTATTCTGAAATTGGTTTTTATTTTCGTTTGTACATATTTGGTAATCGGGAAAAATACCCCAATGCGATATGCGCAAGGTCTTTCTTCTTAGTAAAACAGAGAAAATAAAGCGAGTCAAGCTACGATCCATAACCGTAACCACACTACCAAGAATAATGCCAGAATAGCCATTACTTACCCAAACTGGTCGTTTATGTATTGGCTAAAAAGCCCTACCGAGGACTTTAATGTCAAAGACCTGGGTTACTTGCTGAGTCACTAACCGGACTTCATCGATTTTTTTAAGTTTGCTAAAGGCTTTAATTTCGCGAACGTGGAATACAACCACCCGTTCCCGATTACCAAGTACTTCCTGTCCAAATAGGATAACAAAATTGTCCACACAACGGACTTTTTCTTCTTTTTTACTCAGTGAATGTTCTGTTCAATGAACGACCCTCAGATTCATTAAATTTTCTAAAACCGTAGTAGAACCCCTCTCCCGAACGTCTGTCGTACCCTTGCTACTAACCTCTATTCCAGTGGCAGTACTAAGGCGTTCGCTGTCACTGAGGACGGCCTTACTAAGGAGCAAAATTTGCTAAGTGACATCAACCCCAAAAAAGACGCCCTTCGCCCAAATTAAAACTATGGTTTAACCGTAAGTAGTTATACCCCCTACGGGTTTTCAATAACGTTTACCCACTACTACATTGGCCATAGTTTTACTTTTATCTATTGCAAATAGTTCGTGGGCTTAACTGAAGAGCTAATAGAGTGAATAATCCACTTCTTATAGTCCATCCATTAACCTGAGTCGTTATACCACGTAAAAAGGTTCGTCAATTTTACCTTTTTTGCTACTACAAAGACTAAAATAATGACTAATAGCGTCATCGACGTAAATTAGACCAAAGGAGAGACCACTACCAACAATTACTGTTCGTTCGACTCTAGCGTTAAGATTCTTGATAACCACGTTGAGGAAGATGGTATAATACCTGTAAATAACAAGTTCCCTACTACCATCCTTAACAGCCGTGTGAAAAACCAAACTAACCGCCTAATGATAATCGTTTGTTACGCTGGTGTTAACACTTAGTAGAAGTCTGGACCAAAGTAAAATTTCAGAACAGAAGGTCATAAATAAAACACCTAATAAACGGGAGATTCTAAGATAAATCGCTAGATACCTTTCAAACACAATACCGTAATAATTACTCGAAAAAACGTTGTTAAATAGGACGGACCGCCCGGAGTTTTTGACACTAACGCCTCCGAAACGTAATACTCACTACATTAAAATTCACGATTATTTAATACATTCAGTATATCACTGCCATGAAGATTTCACGTGCATAATTCTCCCTAACTAGATAGGTATCCGTTTCCACTCGCGAACCGTTAATATCCAGGAAGTCCAAGACCCTTTTCGTGAAATAACGTAAATAACCCACCGAATCTATTTGGGTGTTCGCCTCTACATAACTATTTCCTGTGTTTAACCGTTTCCTATTTACTTTTTGTTGCAACATTTAATGCATTGGTTCCAAACCCTAAATAGATGGTCAAAGTAGTAAACAATGGTCTTAAATGGCGCGAACTTTTACAAAGGTACGGCGATAACGATCGTTTACAAAGTCACTTCCTACGTCTCCGGCTTCGCTCATTTTACGACCTACTACAACCGGACTTTCTTTCCTTTTGTGTATTCGGACGTGTCGAAAGGCCTCCTCTCGCCGTTGCTCAACGTTATCGAGCTCGAAATCACGTGGTTGGGATAACGCAGAACCGACTACTCGGATGTCCTTTAGACCTAGTCTGTTGACGTTGCTTTCATAAACTAAATTACGACCTCAACTTATCTTTTTACTTGTGGCGAAACCAATAGCATTGAGTACTAGTCGTTAATCGTTCTGTTTACCTATCTCAAAATCATGACCCTCTTCCGTACAACAGTCTCCACATTTACTATATCTATGCAAGGATCCGATAATGACAAAGTCTATTCCTAATAGTTATTTGTCTCCTCAATTGGTCCTACAAATTTTTTTGTCGTCCTTTACTGGCATTTAGACATCTAGATTAAGTGTTGTGACGGGTCCCGTCTTGGAGTCCGTTCTTGAAAGAACTGCCTCACTCTTTTCTGCGGTTGTTTATACTCGACTAACTATGACCTCAGGGTAATTTAAGGATAGTTAAAAATAGAGGGGATTCGTTTATATTTTCAAGTTTTCGGGTCCAAAGCGGCAAATAACAAGTACTATACGTTTAACGCCTGCTCCTACCCAAACTCCACCTCAGACAAACAGGAATTTGGTATCACATAACTTTCGGTTATCAAGAGTTTTTTAGCACTCACTTCGCTTCTTATTAAACCCCTAAGCTACTACTGTTTGGACCCAAAACGAAACGACTTGAGTTCGATGTTAGTTTAGTTTGCGGTTATTTATTGACTTTACATCGGACCCACTTCCACGTTCGGCATTGGCTCCAAAAATCGTCAGTAGGAGCCCAAGACAAAATAACGTAAGTCCGATGTATTAAATGAAGAGAATTATTAAGCGTACAGGACCCCACGCTCCCTTGCCCTACTGTAGTGCATGCAACCGATTTGGCCACTGTATTGAATGGTTTGCGAGTTTTGGATTTGGTTTAGGACGTACACCTTGCCATGGCATAGCCGCATCTAGAGATATGGTAACTATTGAGAGAAACGAATCCAACGTAAGAAGTTATGCAGATAGCTCTTATAGCTCTGCGAGAAGCGCAACTGACGGTGGCTACTAGAGTGGCTAAGGTCCCCGATTTTGTAGGTATCGACGCTGCCAAAAAAGTAGTAGTAACTCCGCGTACATTTTTGGAAATTAAAGAACGCCTATTAATCAGTCCTACTGACCAAAAAATGTTACTTAAAGACGGTCTATCGCAAGTACGAGACTGACGTTTAGGTTTGGGGTCGACTGACCTTTAAGTTTAACAACTGGCGTAACAAGGTTTTAAAATTACCGTAGCCATATCCAGTACTGAAGTTTTAGACTTAGTCGTTATACAAGGTTCGCAAGTTATGTTGGACCTCGTTGTTTAACTAACTTTTTGAGGTATAGTAGTCTTGCAAGCAGGTCCTGACGAAACGTATTTATCGCGTTGTATGAAACTGAATTTAATGTTTATAGAACGTTTCATCGTTTTCGCTAAAGTCCAAGTTAGTAGGTCTTAAGTCGCTCCACTGCCGACCATAAACTCAAAAGTCGTGCCTTTCAACCGGGTTTTCACATATGAAAACTGTATCGGTATGTTATTCGAAGGTCCAAATCAACGGGACTTTGTCATTCTTTTCAGAGAAATGGTTTCTTTAGGAACGATTTCAGTTAAACTGGCTTAAGTAAAAATCCGTGTAAATTTTCTAGATTTCAGCTATGTGCTTTGTAAAGTGGGCGAGGGAGTGTTAGTGATCTCCACTATTATCCCCATACATAGGTTTTCTTTGGAACAAGCACCTTTTTTGCTACCTACCGAACACTATTTGTTACTGCCTAAGCACATTGCCGCGATTAGCATAAACATGCACCCGCATCTACTCGATGGAGCGCATCTTTAAGGTCACATACCGCAAAACGGACTTATCCTATTGATAGACCTAAAAGATGGGTTGGGTGCTGGAATTATATCAGTCGAACTTAAAGTTTCCGAACCGGAAAAGGAACACTCCGTTGGTTAAAAGGACTCCGTTAGTTTCTTGTCGGCCGTAATTCAAATCACTGAAGAAGTACTATTAACAGATTTGGTAGCCATCGATGCTAAACTTAACCTCGTTTTGTCCTTGGTAGTACATCCGATTATTTTCTGTTCGGACAAAACCTTAGTGCAGCCCAGAAATGGGTTGGAGATTGCCATTGCACAAGTAGTTACGACTAAAGTGGTAGGTCTGTAACAAAATACCATTTTTGAACCCAGTAAAAAATGAGGAGTGAGACACATATGAAACGTACCGGTATTCCATGAAAAATTTAAGATAGTCAGACGCATACGTCTAACTCTATTTCGCATCAATATTGCAATGTAGTTCGTAAAAAATAACTTCTTAATCAGTCCCAATCGCTCGAACCTATACGGTTTTTAGCGCTAACATTGGGGCACTTCATATCTATGGACATTGATTTTTACTCTACTATGTGACCCCAATACGCGTAAAGATGATAGAACCACAATTTTGCGTAACTAAAAGAGTAAAGTCACGCGATAAGGATATCGTTTTTTGAAATTGAATATCTAGTTCTTTTATACTTGCACAAAGTTATATTAATAACTCCTTGGTAATACAACGATTTTCATAAGACGTAGAGTAACAAAAACACAAGGAAACGTCGACGTCGTTTACTATGCCATAATTTTAATATGTCTGGGATACCACTACGTAGTCTCGTCCATCAGGGCGTTCACTCTTCGTTTAGAAAACCGCTTACAATAAGAGTTAGAGTTAATTAGTAAGCGCTTCTACGAACCGCAACATAACGACCACCATTTTGCATACTAGGAACGAAACATTTTCGACCAGGTTTATCCTGACTTCGAAATACAGGAGCAAGAGGGACCTAACCTCTGTCGCACGACTAATTCCAATTTCTTGGAAACTTATTACTTGTTTTATTTTGTAACCTATACAGAGCGTGAATAGGAACCCCTTAGCTTAATTGGTTACCACTCGTCACAGTACGCTAATTCAGTCTGTTCTACATACTAGTTTACGGTCACGCAATATTTACGTCGTTGTTTTTAATGGACCAACCGGTAAATGTCGCTACATTTTGCCATACCTCATACGAGCTTTTTTGTGGGCTGCCACAACACTGACATCTTAATTCATTTCGGACCAAAATTCTTATTCATTATAAAAAAGAGATTCGTATTAATAAAAAGTAAATTCCTATTTCGTCTCGTTAACTGGATGGTTCGTGAACGCGTTCTTATATTAGGCGTTCATTAATTATTTAATCTAGTTTTTGTTGCTCTGTCGCTAATGAATAACCGACAAACAGATCTGGTTCTTCTTGTAAATTGCGCTTCTTACCTACTACTTAATAAGCGAGTTCGCAATTGTCTTTAACCTTTCGGCTTATCGATAAGTTGTGACGCTAAGAAATTAAGTCCGTTACTACTTCTCGTTTGAGTTCTGGATTGTCTTCTCATACATAGACCAGATAGTACTTTATTATGTAAGGCTAAATAGAAGGGAACAATTGCAATTCCATTGGCACGACCTGTTGTAGTGTCTGACAAATACTTCGGTGTTTGCCAATGTGGTAATTTGCTCCCCGATTCAAACTTGATAACTTCAAGTCCTCGACGAAAAGATTTACCAAGGTCCCAGTTTGTTACTCGTAACTAAAGTAACTATTCTCCTATCAATAGGTAGCGTTTTACTTTTGCCACACGTAATATCTGAACTCCCTGTTCTGTCTCTAGCCGGTTACATTGACGTAGTGGTTTTGTTTTCCCAACCGAGGCAAATTATACGCTATTGAAGCGAAGTTCCCGTAGTTTAGGCCGAAATTCGGTTACCACTATGGTAAGATATTGAACACAAAGTAACCGAACTTTGACGAGAAAATTAACTAAGTTATGAGAATTTAATAAGTCTCCCACGTATAGTGTACGATGCTAATTCCGTTCTCTAGCATGACATCGAAATAGGGTTCCTAAAACTCCGTTATTGAATCCCTAACCCATTCAGAGTAGGTCTATTAGCTACTATCGTTCACTAACTGATTATTAGACAGGTAACTAAAGATTTGTTCCTTGATTGAGAACTCCTAAATAGAGAGACATGAGACGTGATACGACGAGAGGCGGTACTAAGTGATTTACTTACAATTGAACAAGTATTCACTATAAAAAATCCAAGTCTCGTTATGCTTGGGCTATTGTGCGACACCTCGCTTTTATTAGTATTTCAAAGTAATGAATATGGAAAAACTGTTGAACTAGTTACCGCGGTTTGTTCGAAAATGGAACAAACAGCTCGTAAAGCTAAGCTTAAGATAGGGGTTTCGCGTATTTTCTGCAAAAACGAACTGGGACAAGATACTAAAGGTCGTATGCAAAAAGCCGTTATGTTCTTTTTGGAAACGACGCTAGTTCTAATCTTTGTCATGGACTTGGTTATTATCAGGGTCGTGGGTCATGAGACCAAAAACGACGTACGACTTAGTCGAGACCTTTTCTTTTGCAGTACAGTTAAGGTCGTAACCCGACTGGCTTGTTAACAGGCAAGTCTACTGAGTTATTTCCGTCTACGTGTGCAACAGGTAGGGTTAATCATGAATTAAGTAGCCCCCATTACCGATGCCCTCTTTTTGACGACCTTCCAAACCTTACCTTTTTGGGTTTTGGGAAACGGTTAAGTAGACCATAATTTAATGCGTTACTTTGCAGTAACTGATCGTAATTGTTAAATTATACAACGAGACGTAAAAATACCAAATAGGGGTACCCTTGTAGTAGCCATTACTGACGTTGAAGACGAAGTTTCAGCTACGGTTTTCGGAGTAGTCGTTGATTTTACCCTAGAGATCCGGGGTTCTTGCTTAGCCTTGGAGGAACTATGTAGTTACCTAGTCAGGTCTTTAAAAGACCGTTATGTCGTGGAGCCCGAAACGCGTGCTCAAGCTGTACCAATTGCATCCGTGACGGTAGTCGGGTAACTATTCGTGCACCGTTCCCCCTACACGTATCAACGCCTAGTTTTAGCTTCCACAAAAGGTTTACCGGAAGCAATTCAACAACGCTCTGTCAAACATTGAAAAGAAAATGACGTAGGGTTACTAGATCTCGCATGACATTCAACCCACGTTAAACCCCTTGTGCTTAACGTTCTCAGTTACGAACTAACTGGTGCGTATTGAGAGGTAGAGCACTACTACAACTAAAATTTGACCGTTCAAAGTATTCAAGGAGTAATCAGCAACACGGACCTACGTCGCTTTATATACGCTTAAAACTTTTAGGATCCAACGCAAAACGTGGTGAGGGTAATTCAATTTTGAAATAGTAAGGGTACACCCGCCCTTAGGTAGAGATTTAACCGAAATCGCAAGTTAATCTTAACCTAGGGGCGGACGCGCCCCTACTGTTGCTGTGCTTACCTGCACCATGAAACGGATTAGGTCCGATGTAAGAAATGCGACTATCAAGAAAGTTCCATGGTGCAGCCTAAACTAGCGCAAGTTACCGGAGCTTATTGCGGACTTTTAATGGAAGTGGCTTAGGGACTAACGGAAACGCAACTTATTAAAGTTTTTTATGTCCTGGTTTCTATAAAAGTCATTTTTAAACGTCATTATCTGGTACAAAGCCTAGCACGAGTGGTAGTTAGTCCTAAACGAGTAGAACTTCACGAAACTGACCAAGAACTACGGTTCCCTCGGCTAGCACGTTGTAAAGTATTATTCATAGACCTTGTAGTTCTTTAAATTGCGGAACGAGAGAATTACATACGTGCCATACCATTTATAAGAGTCACCAATTACGCTATACAACTTACGGAAGCGGAAACATAAGCACGTCTTTGAGAAGTTAAACACTGTTTAGTAGAAATCTAAGTAAATTTCCCTAAAATTAAAAAGGTGTTCCCGATGGATTGCGAGCTGAATTATTCGGCCAGTAAAAGGGAAATTATAATTTTATTGCTTAAAGGACCTTTAATTTTTACCTAAGCATCTTGACTCGGGTAAATAGGTATAACGGTGCCTTATGTAATACCCAATTTACTAGCTAGTAGTGATTTGGTAATGGACGATGAAAAAATGATCTAACCACAAGGGTTATCGGCCTCTTGCCAACTACAACTAGTAGTTGTTTTATTTATTGTGAGGGCGGCTAACGAACCTATGGTTCATTTGGTACTACACGTACACGCGTTAGAAGTTTTCGTTAACGAGGTACAAAGTCGCGTACAAGCTTTCGACGAAAACGTAAAAAATGAAATTTAGGGTACCGTGTTCGTGGTCCAGGTACTCAGAACGACACACAAAGTCGAACCGTTAAACAACGTCGTAACTGATATTTAACTTAGAGTGGAACAACTTTATTTCACTACAGAACTAAAAATACCACACATCATCGAACCTTTGGGTATAGTCACTTAACAACTACATCCGCAAAAAATAGCCCTGGACTTTTAAGCTCCTTTCGTTTTGGTAGATTAGGTGTTCCCAACAATAAACAAACGTAACAGATAATGAGGAAATTTTCATAAGCCATGAATATTTTAGGAAAGGAGTTCTCTCCCCTTTTGTACTGTGCACATCGGACCCACTCACGACTTCCGGGTCCTTAAAACTTTGGACCCAAAACGACTTGAAGTGGGTCCGATGCAATACAGAAATTCTACCGACATGATTTTTATTAGGTAGCCGATATCCGTTGTTTGATTATTTATGCGCGACTAGTAAAAATTAATTAAGTAATTCAAAAGACTAAAGAGACCAAACGGGCGGGAAAAGTAAAAGTAGCTAATGGAATGGTAGGGTCTTATATAATAGTTAACGTTAATTAGGGACTCCAACTTAGTCAAAATTACGGTAAAGTATTATTAAATGCATTAACCAAAACAGCCGCAGATATTTTTATTTTAGCTTGAAAACGAGGGTTGGAAGTCGCTAATTCCGTACATTACATAGATTACGAGCTGGTTCAGCATTAAGTTAAAATACTAGAACAAAGCGAAGAAAGGTCTTTCCTACACGGAACGAACAGGTAAGACGTGACTACAGTGTCCATTAGTCGAATGGCAGTAGTCCATCGTAATTCCTGTACCGGTTTCGTGATATTGGTCATTTACAAGGATTGAGGTTTTGTAAAAAACGCGCCTAATTCGCATTTTCGTTAACGTATTTAACACGAACAAGGCCACGTTGAACGTACAAACGGTCAAGGTACCACCTACAGTGAAACGCATCTGGCCAATCCCTTCCCACAAGTGCGTTTCTAAATAGGTCGTACATAAGTATTTCGAGTCCTCAATCTGAATTCACAAAGTATAGTAAGAAAGAAAATTCTATTAAAGAGAAAACGGTTTAATAGACGTTAAAGCGATCATCCATTTAAAAGGAATTGTCTGTCTCGCTTCTAAAGTCAATTTACTCATATCTAGCGTAGTTAGACAACCAATTAAAAAAGAAGTCCTCATACTTCTATAAATCTCCGTCGTTTTTAATTAGGCGGGCGTAACTATTGTATTAGATGACGTTTATTTTAAGGAAACAGCACGTTAAAAAAAGGTACCTTCCATACTCGATCGACTAATAAACGACGTGGACGCTATTAACACCAAACGTCAACTCTTTATCACTACAGTAATTATTAGCGTGGATTACGTGTTCCTCGTTTTTGTAGTGTTCCATGAAACACTTAAACTAGGCATGAATGACGAAATCGCGGGTTGAGCCATTGCCGTGCTAGCTGACGACGTCGACTCTGTAGGCGTTGCCAATCACACCGAGGATTAAGTACATTTACAGATCGTTCATTTTTAGGTTGTACCGGATTCGGGACCTACCGATGTACTTGAGGCAAATTCGAAAGAAATGGCTCAAATTTGCGTTGTCGCCGAACTTACGGAGCGTCTTATGGAGCCCGTCATCTCCCTCTTCCTAGCGGTAGTATAAATCTATTCGACCGATGTATCCCCCATACAAGACGTTACTACAGGTATAGACCATTAAGTCATGGTGATAGCTCTCGTCATTACATCGCCGGTAAATTAAGTACTTGTTTAGCTGGTTTAACTACGTACATGACTCGCGCTAGTTTGCTTGGAAACCCAAAATATTACTGACTAAATGGCGGAGGATTTCCGTTCAAGTGACTACGACGAAACTTTGAGTAAGGAGCCCGTTCTGCGTAACGTAGAACTTAGCGTCGTATCCATGATCCTATAAGTTATTTTGCCGTTGGTGGATTTCGTCCTGGATTAAACCACAACACTTACCGCTAATATCGAAAGTAAGGTCAATACCCTAGGTGAAATTTCACATTCAGAGGTTTTGGTACTCTCTCGCGCATTAGCTCCTTTAGTAGAAGCCGGTAATAACCCAATCATAAACTATATAACAGGTGTCTTTAGTAAACAACTACGAGGAGAAGTTTATAAAAACGTCTTCAATATAAGGATAAAAAACTAATTTAGTTACCACGTCAATTATTAAACCACAGAAATCCATACGACCATATGTGAATAAATTAATAAGTAGTCTAACCTCTCACAATACGCGGTTCATAAAAAGTCTTACGACTGAAATTACGATCAATGTGGTAAACGGAAACGACTTCTTTACTATGGAGGTAGGTAAGGTGCCGGAGTTAACCAAGAACTATTTTAACTAAAAGTTGAAAGTCGTTTTGTCACCCATTGTTGAGTTTGACGAAATAATCCCCAGTTATAGTTACACTGAAATTGGTCACGACTAAACCAGTTCCGTGCTCGACTATAATACCTCGCTAACTTATTTTAGCGTTTTCCCCTCACCGTAAACTGGCGTAAGCTATCCAGTGTTCTATCGAGACCAGAACTTTTCAACATACACGTTCGTGTTCGTGCTCATTTGGTTCCGCGTAATTGGCTATAAATATTTTTACGATTTCTACACTCAAATGGGCCCCGTTTTATACTCTATCGGTCACAGCTAAAATTCGGTTCAAAACTACTTTGTGTCCGACAAAATTCAGTTTAAGCGGTTGCCAATATAGTTGTTCACTTACTACTTGAACGAGCATAGTTATTCCGTATAGGCCCCGTTTTAATGTCGCAGTCATTAAATCTAAAACAACTGCCCTTATTAGGTAGGGTTGGTTCCGAAATAGTTCGGTTCTGCTACTTATGCTACTACCATCCGCTCAGTCGACGAGGTCGAGGACGCAATTGCCAGTCATTACTCAACTATAATTGACGTTAACAACTTCAACGAAGTTTAGCTTTCGTTATCTATATCATATCTTTAAAATCATAATTTCTTTTTCCACTTCAGGTCCCCGCAACAGCGTTATTCACTTCGCATCGCCGTATCGGTAATTCAATTCCTTACAACAGTAAGGGCTCGTCTGGAATTCCTAAAAACAGTATGGACTCTTCCGCAATCTCTAACAACAGTAAGGGCGCTTCCGCCCTTAGATAAGTAGTCACCCGTGCCGCGAAACAATCCTTACCCAAGGGCGGAAGCGCCCTTACTGTCACCCAATTCCTAAAAACAATAAAGCCTCTGTAATTCTTAAAACAATAAGGG
>NZ_QHJG01000031.1:22615-114207 GCF_003184185.1 Legionella qingyii
CAGTGGGTTAAGGATTTTTGTTATTTCGGAGACATTAAGAATTTTGTTATTCCCGGGCAGACGTTAGGGATTTTGTCATTGCCGAGCAGACGTTAGAGATTGTTGTCATTCCCGCGAAGGCGGGAATCTATTCATCAGTGGGCACGGCGCTTTGTTAGGAATGGGTTCCCGCCTTCGCGGGAATGACAGTGGGTTAAGGCTTTTTGTTATTTCGGAGACATTAAGAATTTTGTTATTCCCGGGCAGACATTAGGGATTTTGTCATTGCTGAGCAGAGTTAGAGATTGTTGTCATACCCGAGAAGGCGTTAGAGATTGTTGTCATTCCCGCGAAGGCGGGAATCTATTCATCAGTGGGCACGGCGCTTTGTTAGGAATGGGTTCCCGCCTTCGCGGGAATGACAGTGGGTTAAGGCTTTTTGTTATTTCGGAGACATTAAGAATTTTGTTATTCCCGGGCAGACATTAGGGATTTTGTCATTGCCGAGCAGACGTTAGAGATTGTTGTCATTCCCGCGAAGGCGGGAATCTATTCATCAGTGGGCACGGCGCTTTGTTAGGAATGGGTTCCCGCCTTCGCGGGAATGACAGTGGGTTAAGGCTTTTTGTTATTTCGGAGACATTAAGAATTTTGTTATTCCCGGGCAGACATTAGGGATTTTGTCATTGCCGAGCAGACGTTAGAGATTGTTGTCATTCCCGCGAAGGCGGGAATCTATTCATCAGTGAGCACGGCGCTTTGTTAGGAATGGGTTCCCGCTTTCGCGGGAACGACAGTGGGTTAAGGCTTTTTGTTATTCCTGGGCAGACGTTAGGGATTTTGTCATTGCCGAGCAGACGTTAGAGATTGTTGTCATTCCCGCGAAGGCGGGAATCTATTCATCAGTGGGCACGGCGCTTTGTTAGGAATGGGTTCCCGCCTTCGCGGGAATGACAGTGGGTTAAGGCTTTTTGTTATTTCGGAGACATTAAGAATTTTGTTATTCCCGGGCAGACATTAGGGATTTTGTTATTCCTGGGCAACGTTAGGGATTTTGTTATTGCCGAGCAGACGTTAGAGATTGTTGTCATTCCCGCGAAGGCGGGAATCTATTCTTAATATTATCTTTATAAAAAGGGGAATTAATTTGTTGGTTGTTGAAAAAATTATTGGGCATCGAGGAGCTTCGGCTTATGCTCCAGAGAATACTTTGGCTTCATTTGAAAAAGCTTTGACTTTAGGATGTCGTTTCATAGAATTTGATGTAATGTGCAGTGCCGATGGTGAGCCTTTTGTCATTCATGACGACAGTTTAAAGAGAACGACCAATGGACGTGGAGATGTTGGTTTGGTTGAAGCCAGTTATTTACAATCTCTGGATGCTGGCTCATGGTTTTCACGGCAATTTAAAGGCGAGCATATTCCTCATTTTAAAGAAGTCTTGAAATGGTTGTCTTTTTCAGGCGTACAGGCAAATGTAGAAATCAAACCGTATCCAGGTGCAGAAGAACAAACTGCTGTAGCGGTGATGAGTCACATTCAACGTTATTGGCCACAGGGAAAAGACTTACCTTTAGTGTCCAGTTTTTCCTGGGATGCTCTAGTGTTATGTCGAAGTATTGCACCAGAAATGCCCTTGGGGTTGCTACTGCACACATGGGATGAGCAATGGTTGCAAAAAGCAAAACAATTGCAATGTTTTTCAATTCATTTTAATCGCAGAGTGCTAACAGAAGAGCGTGCAAAAGCAATTAAAGCTGCAGGTTATATTCTATGTGCTTATACAGTGAATCGCCGGCGTTTGGCTAATAAATTATTTGGCTGGGGTGTTGATGCAGTTTTTAGTGATTATCCTGACTTACTAGCATGAAAAAATTATTTCTTTTTTTATTCATTATCTTTTCTACCTTCTCTGTTCAGGCAAAACGGGTTGAGTTGATATTTTGGCATGGGATGGCTGGGCATTTGGGGGATGAGGTTAGATTACTTGCAGATGACTTTAATCAAAGTCAAAGTGAATACTTTATTAAACCCGTTTATAAGGGAAATTATGTAGAGACATTAACGAGTTTTGCTGCTGCATTTAGAGCACATCATCCGCCTGCAATTGTACAGGTTTTTGAAGTTGGCACGGCCATAATGGAGTCACCTAAAGGGGTAATCAAACCGGTAGACGAGCTGATGTATGAACAAGGAATGAGCTTGCCCAAAGAGGATTTTATTCCATCCGTCCGTGAGTTTTATAGTAAAGATGGGCAATTGATGGCTTTACCTTTTAATCTCTCTGTTGCAACTTTGTATTACAATCTGGATATTCTTGCCAAAGTAGGTTATTCGCAGGCTAATTTTCCGCGCACTTGGGCCGATATGGAAGTGCTGGCAAAAAAGTTAAAAAAAGCCGGTTATGATTGTACTTATACAACAGCCTATCCAGGTTGGGTGCTTTTTGAATCTTTTTTGGCGATTCATGGATTACCGTTAACTCAAGGGAATCCTGCACGTGCTGTTTATGCAACACCACAATTAGTCAGCCATTTTGAACGTTTGAAGCGTTGGCATTCACTGCGTTATTTTAGATATGCAGGTAGAGTCGATGATGCCACCATTTTATTTACCAGTGGTATTTGTCCATTATTTAGCCAGTCTTCTGGGGCTTATAACAGTTTATCCGCTTTAGTACCCTTCCATTTGGGGATAGCCAGTATGCCTTTGGATACCGCAGTGAGTCAGGTACGACATGCTAATGTGGCTGGTGGTGCTGCATTATGGGCAGTAGCTGGGCAATCAAAGAAGCAATATAAGGGAATAGCTCAATTTTTTGCGTTTATCGCAAAGCCTGAAACACAAAAGCGCTGGCATGGGCATACAGGCTATCTTCCAATAGGTTTACAAGGGAGCTATGCTGATATTTTGCAAAGCAGTAACCATCCTGCTTTATTAATGGCACGTACTGATTTAGCCGGTGAGTTACACGAAAAACAGTTACAAGGTTTTGGACCACAAAATCAGATTCGCGGTATCAATGACGAAGTTTTAGAAGCGATGTTTGCAGGTCTTCTGAGCCCAAAGGAGGCGCTGCAGGAATCTGCTGTACGAACTGATCATGTCTTGTTACGCTTTGTGAGAAATACTAGAGGACAATAATGATAAGGAATTAATCATTTACACAGCGATTTTGAATATTTGTGGGATGAGTATAGTGGATTCTTTCGTAAGTCCTGTGAAGATAAAAAAACCTCCGCCGAGGCGGAGGTTTAAACGAAGTAAAAGAACATTTAATCCTTAATTTACAGAGTCATCTCTTGGTGGGTGATGCCAAGGTTCTCTTCCAACTGCTCTTTCGTTTCTTGCATTTTTTTCAGTGCAGAGGTTCCTTCCTTGAACAATTTTTCAAATTTATTTTCCTCAACTTTTAGTTCTTCTATTTCCTTTTCTACTTCTTCTAGGTTTTTTTGTATTTCGTTTAATACGTCTACCCTATTGGTTGCTTTTATTTCCAGTACCTCTCTCAAGAGTGTTTCTCTCACCCACTGGAGATAGAAAAATGGATTTCTAGCAAATTCCTGCGGAAGAGCTTGACCCACTTTTCCTCCTGGGATAAGCGATAACTCCTTCTCAGCCTTAGCTAACTCCTCAAGCTTGTTTTTTATTGTTCCTTCTGTTTCCAGGCTCTTCTTTATATCATCTAATCGTTCCTGGACTAACTTCAAGTCGCCCTGCAGTTTCTCAATATCACGGGGTAACGGTTTATATTGTTGAAACAGTCTAGAGGTTTGATAGCCTTTTACTGCACTTTGTATGCGAATAGCGGCTTGTTCTTCTGCTTGAGCCCGTTTTTCTCTGTTTTCCATAACTGCTCTTGTTTTTGCTGCCGAATCTTTAGGATGAATGATCTCTTCTACCGTGAGAATTAGACCTTTACCTTCATATTGGTTATCAATGTATTGCTGAGCACGAGCTGAAACATCTTTATTTCTGACACAACGACCCGTTGCCTGAGGTCCTGAAAGGATTCCATTAATCACATTGATATCTGATTCAATCACCGGTGAATGAGTATTTATAATTTGCACATTCAGGATGTCTCTAATACTTACTCCTGTTGCAATGACCTGATCGGCTACAATATGCGTCCTAAGTCCTACTTCAATTTGAGCAAGTTGCTCACCAATTATAGATGAATCCGTACTCATATCGATTGCAGTGGCGTAATTCTCGGTTGCTTTTAATGCCTCCAAGTTAACTGGAGTTGCCTTGGCCACAATATCAGATATAGGTTGTGACGCTTTGATGTTCGCCACCATTGCTTCTGCTCTATCCAAAATCAATTTGACTATGGCGTTTCTTTGTTCAGCAGGCAATTTAGAAATGGGGGCTCCCAGCTTTGTCAGCGCTTCATTTAATTTTACTCTGTCTTTTGCTTCACACTCTTTAAGCTTTGATAAAAATAGATCATGTATCTCGTCATTTTTTATCTTATATTTCGAAATATGCTGATCCCACTCTTTCAAATATTCTTCCAATTTATGAGTTCGGTCCTTCTCAGCAAGATCGGTAGGCTTTTCATTAAAGACAAGTGCAAGAGCATAGCTGTTAATTGTTCTTTGAATATCTTTTTGCTGTTCCGTATCGATATCTTTTTTCAAATCCACTGCACGCACAGGGACGTCTTTTTCTATTGTTTCTTTCTCAATTGCACCATTAAATTTCTTAGCCAACTGTAGTTTTGCTTTGATTTCAGAGTTTCTTCTAAATTCAGCGACTTGAGCTTGGTATTGTTCAATGGTAGCTCCATCTCCACGGGCAATTTTTTGATAGATTTCAGCTAATTTCTCACGCGTTGCTTTGTCATCAGAAAAACCCATATTGCGTTGACAACGGATACGGTTTAATTCCAATGCTTGCTCAATGGCTTGTTGTTCAGCCACACTATCTTCAATCTCTATATGTGCTTTCTTGATCTGTTCTTTTAATTCAACAGGATTAGTATAACCATTCATCCCTTCTTCGAGATAATAATCGTCAAAGTAATGGGCTACAGCTTGTGTAACTAAATCTTTCTCAGCTAAATAAGCTACTTCTGGTTGAATTGGACGAATTGTTCCTAACTCAATTGCAGCTCCAAGACTTAAATCATCCAAAGGTTCCCCTGGGAAAAGATCATACAATTTGGAAGTTGGTGTTGCTGTTAATGCCAGGATTGAATTGCGATCCTTTAATCCTTTCAAAATTTGAGCGTCTTCATCATTAAATGTATGACGATGGCTTTCATCAATTAATACCATGGAATTTTTTATTTCATCGGCAATATACTTGAATAAAGGATGTTCAGCTTGTAAAACGATTTGATCAAAATGATCTTCAGAAGTATTTTCGATCACTGAGGCGAAATACTTCTTGATTTCTTCAATATCCAACTCGGTTAACTGATCCCAATCTGCAACGTCAACATTTCGTTTAATGGTTTCCAAAGTGAAAACGCTAGGAGTATGCTTATTACCATTGACAACACCTGCACCAAGCATTTTTTGTGTTTCAAGCGATTGTTGATCAACTAATGTCTTATCGGGAACAATCATGACGGTGCGTCCAACAGCTTGAGCAATACCCGCCATAACAATACTTTTACCTGAACCAGTTCCCATTACTGCAAGCCGTTGTTCTTTCCCTTCTTTCAGACTGTTGTAATATTTTGCTAATATTTCAGTTTGATAAGCATGTGGAATAAAAGATTTGGTTTCTACGGATAACCCTTTCTTGGTTACCGCACGAAGATCGCCTTCTTTGTCATAGATTAATTTAACGGTAGCTGCTTGAGACGGGTCAAAGAATAATTTTCCTCTACTAACTTCTGCATTAAGTTTACTGGTAATATTCACAGTATACTCTTGTTTATCCTCTTGTATTCCATCATAGGTCATATCAACAGTATATACAGCGCCACCAATAGTGATTGCGGCTTCAAGATGTGGCTTGTTATCTTCTTTTTTTACCCATTGACTTTTTTCTTCTCCTGGTTTGCCTGCCTTTGCTAAAATCGCTTTCACGACATTTCCAATTTTAGGATCTTTCTTTGAGTTTTCTAAATCAATCGAATCCTTCGCTGAGCCAACTGTAACTACTGCTCCACCGGAAACTACTTCTTTAAGTAAGTGAACAGCTGCAACGGTATCGGTGTAATCTTTAAGATCGTCAATTTGTTTTTCAACAATTTTACTTTCTGCGCCCATATGATTTTCCCCTTAAGAATACATTTCTAACATTAAAGTTTAAGTTAGGTCATTGTGAGTTGTATTTGATAAGGTGAGTCACAATTTACCTAATAGGTGGGATTATACAAAAAAAATATTAAGTGACTATTAAGTGATTTTGTTGAAAATAAATTGATCATATGAGGGTATAATTAAAAGGAGCAGTGATGGTAAAGAAAAGATGATTTTGTGTTTTTATTATTTATTGTATTTTAAATTTCTTTTCTTTGTTAATATTTGTGGCGAGATGGCTCTTTTTTTGATAAAAATAAAATTTTATTGGTTTTTATTTTTGAAAAAAAGATAAGATGACACAGGATTGTGAGGCGAGGGCGGCAAATGACATATCTAAAGTTCAATCAAAGTGGGATAAAGAATAAAATTAATTCTCGTCTGGTCAGTTTAGGTCTGGAATCTGATGAGCGAATGATACAAACTCTAGAAGAAAACCCTCAATATATTAATCGCCTCACTTCCTTATTCAGTGTATTAAAGAAATATAATGTTGTATTGAATGATCTGCTTCATAAGGCCATCGCAAGTAATGTTGCTCAAGCTGGTGCTGTGGTCGATTTATTAGAATTTATGCACGAAGTAGGGATCGATCCCGAATTTATTTCCCTGGAACGTGTATTCGTGAGCGCAAAATCAGAAACAACTCTGAAACAAGGGATGCAAATACTTAAAACTAATAACTCACTTGATTCAGCGAGCTTGAATCTTATGTTTGCTTATCCTGAGGAATCTTTATTAATTGCTGATTTAATCGTTAATTTTCAAAAACACGCTTATTCCACTGAGAAAATAATTGAAAAGCTCCATCAATTTTCCGAAGGAAAGATGAGTACAGTAATCGAGCTCTTTACGTTGCTCTTAAGTAAGAACCTCTATTATTTTGAATGTTTCGATATTTTTTTAAGACAACAAAAAAATATAGATAAAATTTATGAAGGTGCAAAAAAACTTGTTGCTAAAGATAAACTGGCGCCAAGCTATTTCGAAGTTATTGAAAAAGATCCAATGAATGCCAATATTCTTGCTAATATTATTTTGTTATTAGATCTCGCATCATTAATTGATTATCGGAAAACAGAAGATGTATTAATAGCAAGCAAATTGGGAGTAGGGGCGTTTCATTTTTTGACCCACTTACAGCATGCAGATATGTTAGATGCTGAAAATTATAACAAAGTTTGTCGATATAATAGTCCTATTCTAAACCACCCTGATGTGATTAAATTGTTTAGTAGTTTTCCTTTGTTTGAAGAATTTGACAGAGAAGAATTAGAAAAAATGTTGTCTTTAATTACTAAAAAAACAAGTGCAGATGCTGATTTGGAAGAATTCATTGAAATGATTGAAAAACATCAATTTAGCAGCAAGCAACATCCCTAAGCAATAGAATTTTTTGCTTAATATAATCATTTTGTGTTATATTTTGTCCTTAGAGAGCAATTTAAGGACAGTTATGGTTGATATAACTAATAGCCAAGATCCCGAGCCAGTGGGAAGTAATAATACTCAAAAGAATAGTACTCAAATGATAATGCAAGTATTAACTAATGATGCAAAATCCACAGCACCCATCCCTGATTTTATTAACCGTCTAAAAAGGTTAAATTTGGGAACCGATCAGCACATGATTAGTCTTATTTCAGACCATCCTGATTATGGTAACCGACTAATTTCTTTATTTAAAGTTTTGAAAGAAGCCAAAGTTTTTATAACTAACGATCTTGAATTAATCATTTCCAAAAATATTAACAGTGTCGGTGGAGCTGTCAATTTGTTTGGATTGATTAAAGAATTAGATATTGATCCTCATGTGCTTTCATTGGATCGTTTATTTAAAGCTGCACGATTTGATTCAAACGTAGCACAAAGCGCGCGAGAATTACATCAGCTAGGTGTGCTTGATTTGGACACTTTTGAATTGTTGCTGACTTATCCAGGACAATCTCTTGACATTACACGCTTGATTATTAATCTTCAAGAACATGCCTACAATGCTTCAAGTTTAGTAGAGAAACTTCGTGATAGTTCGATTTCAGCAAATCATATGAGTATAGCGCTGGATCTGCTTAATTTAATGCTTGAAAATAATAGCTATTATTCAAATGCAATTAATATTCTTTTAAGACAAGAACAATATATCAATAAAATTTATGAAGGGGCTAAAAAACTTGTAGCAGAACATTACCCATTGTGTACCTATTTTGAGTTGGTTGAGGAAAACCCCCAAAATGCTAATATTTTCGCGAAAAATATTTTGTTATTAACTAATGCATCACTCATTGATCGTGACAATCTAGATGATTTATTAATGGTAAGCAAATTAGGTGTTGGAGCCTATCATTTCATGAAGCATTTGCAACTGGCAGGTATGTTAAATGCTGGAAATATGCAAAGAATCTGTCAGCCCAATAATATATTGAATCAAAATGAAATTATTGGAAAATTAAGTAATCTTCCTTTGATAGCGAGATTCGAAAGCGAAGAATTGGAGCGGATGTTAGAATTAGTGAGTAAAGCCGCAAGTTCCGGGACGGATATTCAACTCTTCAATGAAATCATAGAGACACATCTTATTCCATGTGCCGGATGTTCACATCCAGGACTACCGTGATAAATGAGTAAGCAGCTTGGCTGTTTGCTCTTTACTCCTCCAAATCAAAATTGAGTTCAAACGACGAAACTTTTTTCTTGTTTGAGGAAAGTTTAACACGTGAGCACTCATTCTATTCTCGAATGTTTCCTGACTCTTTTACTGAATTTTTGGCAGAGCATTTAATTGCAACTGGATTGCTTGCCGTCTTGCAGCTTCATCCTGCTTTTCTTTTATGGCAATGGAATCATTTATGGCATTAATCTTATGTTCCTGTTGGACAACTTCAGCGCTGTCTATAGATGTATTCGCATCCACGGGTACATCTGGATAAGCTACTTGCGGCGGATTATACCCCGGGGCATAAGTATACTGAATTGGTTGATTTGTTGTTCCAACTACATAGGCTGTTGGAGCACAGCCTATGAGAATAAACATCATTCCTAAGAGACTAACAGTGCAGGTTACCTTTATCATGAGACATCGCCTTTAAAGCATAAGGTGTAATAGCTTTTCACCTCAATTGTATAATTATAGATCAAGTATGTAATTATTTTTTATTGATGGTCTGCACGAAGGCGCAGCTGTGATTTGGATTTTCTGATAATGTTCATAACCCAGGTTCCTATTTACTCCACCTGGGCTATGACTCGATTATAATGGTTCCAGGAAATTACCTAGATTAGGTTTTTGGCCTAAGCGATATTGATAAACAATATAGAACGCCATAATATTTTTTAAATAATTACGTGTTTCTTGCCAAGGGAGCGTCTCTATCCACACATCAATCTCTTTAGGTGGGTGAGTTTTTAACCAATAAACTACTTGTTTGGGCCCTGCATTATATGCCGCGGCAATGAGTATTGGGTGATTGCCAAATCGCTTTGCAAGCTGTTTTAAATAGGCTACACCAATATTGATGTTCTTTTGGGATACAAACAACTGCTTTTGATCATTATAAGGAATCTTGTCTGCTTTTGAGACAACTCTCGCTGTATAAGGCATAACTTGCATTAGGCCTCGAGCACCAACTGAAGAAGTAGCATCATCCCTAAACCCACTTTCCTGACGAATAATGGCATAAATAAATTCTGGTGCTACAGCATATTTTTTAGAATAAAGGGAAATACTGTCTTTATAAGCTAATGGAAATCTTAGCGTAAGTTGATTATTTAAGGTTTCGTTATTACTTAAATAGACCGATTTACCATGCCATTGCAGTTTTTGATCGATCCAGTAGACCAGTGCGCTTGCTTCATCTTTAGGTAATTCACTGATGAAATCATTGAGCAAACGTGATGCTTGAAGTGTTTGCTTAGAGATATAGAGTGTTTGGATTTGCTCAATAAATGTTTGATAGGGTTTCAATACATCCAGGTTTGTTGTGGGAATTTCATTGGTAAAGCTGGGCTTTTTATTAAGGCGGAGGCTGGCAAGAAAACCATAATACTGTCTGTTTTTTGCTAAAGGTTCATAGAGGGTCCGTGCTTCTGCCGTTTTTCCTTGTTCCTCTAAAGAGCGTGCTAGCCAGTATTGCCAACAGGGTTCATCTTTACGTTTTGAATCATTAATTAGCTCAGTGACTTGAGTCCAGTTTTTTCTTTTTAAAGCAAAGCGTATTTGCCAATCCAATAATATATCATTGTAGTATTGTGGTTTGACTTTGGTGAACCATTGCAATGCATCTTCATGATTCCGCATGGCTTTATAAAGTGCGACATGAGCTAAAAAGGCCTGTTGTTGGGCTTGATTAAGCATTTTTTGAGTTTTGCTTTGTTGCCATAGCTTAAGCGCTTTATCCATATTAATCGAAACCATACGCTTGAGGCCATAAAGGTAAATGCTGCTATTTAATCCACCTTGGGGCAGCTTAATGATGTACTCCGGATTTTGATAAACGGCATTTAAATTATTTAACTCAGCTGTATGAGGTGTTTTATATTGTTTTAATAAATAACGAGCTAATTGGATATTGCGTTGCTCCAAAGCTAAATCAATTCGTTGAGTAATTAAATTTTGGTCAAAGTTATTATCGTTTAGAAGCAAAGCAAACAAGCTGTTGCAAGAGGGTGGCCTTGAATCACCGCTTAGCCATAATGGAATTGAAGCTTTTAATGCTTCTTGTTCTTTGCCTGTATTGTAGTTTGCAATTTGCTCATAGCAAACGAGATTCAGATCATTAGAGGGTTGATAATATTGGCTAAAGTGAGTCCAGTCCTTATTTTTAGCTAATTCATACAGCCATTTTTCACGCAATTTTGTTGATAAAGGCGTTGTGCCATTAATAAAATCTAAAAAGCTTACACTGGGCGTAGCCGTAGGGAGATTTTGGGTAAAGGATAAATAGGTATTAAAACGTTCCATATAGGCTTCCCCTGAGAGGGCAAGGCAAACCTGAGAACTAATAAATCCACATATGAGTAAAATTACTTTTTTCATAATTTTTCTTAATTAATTTTCTTTGATACATGCTAATTGATTTCGCATGGCATCAATTGTTTCTTTATAATTGTTGCTCTTGAATACAGCAGCGCCGGCTACAAATTGGTTCGCACCCGCGCGTGCCAAAGTAGCAATATTATCTATAGTCACTCCACCATCGACACATAGATCAAGTTGAGGATAGAGTTTGCGGATTTGGGGGATTTTATCAATAATTTCAGTAATCATCTTTTGACCTCCAAAACCGGGATTCACAGTCATTATCAGGATAAAGTCGAGTTTATGGGCACACCATGTCAAGACATCAATGGGTGTTGCCGGGTTTAATACAAGACCCGCTTCACATCCTAAGTCTTTGATGAGTGTTAAACTCCGGTCAAGGTGTATGGTGGCATCAGGGTGAATACTGATTCGTTTTGCTCCGGCTTTTGCGAACGCTTCAATCAGAGCATCAACAGGTTCAACCATGAGATGAACATCGATAGGGAGTTTCGGAAACCGTTTGAGAAAAGCGTCGCAGAATGCCGGTCCAAATGTTAAATTGGGCACATAATGATTATCCATGACATCAAAATGAATAAAATCTGCTCCTGCGTTCATTACGGATTCTACTTCATCGCCCAGACACGTGAGATCAGCAGATAAAATCGAGGGTAAAATATGATAATTCATATGTAATTTTTTAAATTTGGATTGGTACGTATATCATATGCTGTCTTGAGAAAACATTCTACGATGTTCAACAAACTGTAGTATTTTATTGTTCCTGGTTAATTATAGCAACCATTGCAAGCCTCCCTGTGGCTTGAAAATTTGGTCAAAATATGAGACAATATGTATCTATTTCTGCTCTTGCGATTTTTGCAAAGTATCTCAAGATTAAGCGGAATTTCAGAGACCTAATCATGCTTTTTAGGGAGAATAATATGAGTCAGAACTGGCCTACCAGAGACAAAGATTTACAAGCCGCCCGGGTGATTATGGAAGAATACGCCAGTGAGCGCGAAAGTGGCTCTTTAGGTCTTTTTGAAATTGTTGTGGATCAAGCGGAAAAAAAAATGAGTTTCCGTTTATCCGGATGGGTCGTTACCTTAGCAAAACATTATAATTCAATGTATGGCGTGAGTCAGGGTGATTTTGTAACCCGACAAGTCATTACACGGTGCATTACTCAAGGACAAACATTGCATTAATTCGCCATGCGCGCTTAGAATTCAAACAGGTATTTATTGTAATTTAGCTTATAATCCTCAGAATTTTGGAATTGGACGAGGGCTTGGTTGAGTTGTGTTAATAAGTCTGGGTCAGCAGGATTAACAGCTATCCCATAGCCATTACCATACATATAAGGTGGGCCTATTAATTTAAATGAGTCAGATGAATTAGATGCCCAATAAACAGCAGTTGCATTATCCATCAGAATAATATCTACATCTCCTCTAGCCAATGCTGAGAGTTGGTCATCAATATCAGGATACTCCTTAATCTTGGGATTTTTTACTCCCATCTCAGTCAGTTGGTCTAAAAATACAGTTCCAGATTCTATTCCTATCGTTTTAGTATTTAACAGATCCAGGCTAAAATTTTCTTTTGCAATAGTTTTTCTTTCTAAAAAACGCGAATAACTAAGTAGATAAGGTAAGCTGAAATTGATTATTTTTGCGCGGTCGCTAGTAATCGTTATCGAACTGACAGCAACATCCAGTTTTTGATTTGCAACGGCATCAATTAATTGAGCAAAACGCATCACATGGAAGGCACACGTTCTATTCATGATTTTGCATAGGCTGTTCATCATATCAACATCAAAACCATAGGCTTCATTATGAGTTCCTTGCATGACGAATGGGGGATCAAAGCTTTCAATCCCTACATTTAAAGGTTCACCCTGAGCAAAGAGCGAGGAAGTGAAACAAATAAATGCAATCTGGATTATTCGGATCATTTTGAATCTATAGAATTGTTATTGAATTTTATAGGTTATATTATAACGAGAGTACTAATTTTGGGAATGAAAAATAAGAAATTTATGCAAATAGAAATTCCTGAGTTATTGCAATCAAAAGCATGGTTCATTGAAAAGCATCTCTCAGAGATGCATCATCCTTTGCGCGAAATTGCCATCAAATTACTCCTTATTAGTGATTATGCATGTAGACAGATTCATTTATTAAAAGCGTTACTTATGGAGGATGATTGTCGTTCTTTGCTGTCACGTGAGGAATACTTTCATAATTTGAAGAGCCTGTCATTTCATGTGCCTCAAGCGACTTATTTGCGTTCGCTGCGTCAATTTCGTAATACACATTTTTTGCGCTTACTTCTTCTTGAACTATCTGGTATTGCCAATACGGAACAAATTATGCGCGCATGGTCTGATTGTGCTGATGCGCTTATTTTGCATGCAATTGCTTATTGCAAACAAGAATTGTCTTTACGCTATGGTATTCCGCGTGATGAAGCTGGGAATGAAGTTGAGTTATTTACGCTGGCGATGGGGAAGTTGGGAGGCCGGGAGTTAAATTACTCTTCAGATGTTGATCTTATTTTTGCTTATACGGTTGTTGGTGAAACTGATGGCGAAGAGCGCATCGATAATCAGCATTATTTTAGTCGATTAGTTCAACAACTCGTACAGACATTACAAAATGTAACCTCGGATGGATTCGTATTTCGAGTCGATTTAAGATTACGACCTAATGGCGATAGTGGTCCTCTGGTTTCAAGCTTGGCTGCAATGGAAACTTATTACCAAGAACAAGGTCGAGATTGGGAACGATATGCCATGGTTAAGACACGGGTCATTGCTGAGAAGATGGATGAGGTCCAGCTATGGTTTGAGCGTTTAATAGTCCCTTTTGTATATCGACGCTACGTGGATTTTAGCGTAATTGAATCTTTGCGTAGTATGAAGGCTATGATTGAGCGAGAAGTCCAATTAAATCCACGATTGGATGATATAAAACGGGGGCAAGGTGGGATTAGGGAAGTCGAGTTTGTTATTCAGAGTTTTCAGTTAATTCGTGGCGGTCGTTTGCCGCAATTACAAGAACAAAACGCCTTGGCGGCTCTTGCTGTTTTAAAGCATGAGAAACTCCTACCTCATACCGATGCTTTAAAACAAGCATATCTTTTTTTACGTAAACTCGAAAACACACTCCAGAGTTTAAATGATCAGCAGACTCACTCCTTACCTGAAGATCCGGTGAAGCAAAAACAAATTACTTTAGCTATGGGGTATCCTTCCTGGGACGATTTATTAAATAAATTACATCAATATCAGCGGATTATCAGTTATGCATTCCATTCAGTGCTTGGCACTGTTAAAGATTATGAAGATGAGAAAAGATTATTAGCGAATCAATTAGCCAGCCTTTGGCAAGGGCATGTTGAAACCACTATGGCCATTAATTTGTTAACGAGTTTAGGTTTTGCCAATGCAACCCATTGCTACCAAATGATTCATTCCTTCCGTCATAGCCCTCGTTGTCGACGTTTAACCCAAGGTGCTCGAATGCGTCTGGACCGGTTTATGGTGATGTTGCTTGCTGAACTTACTCATGTTGAAAAAACGGATGAAGTTTTATTACAGGTAATGCATTTGCTCGAAAATATTGTGGGGCGTAGTGCGTATCTTGCTTTGTTAACCGAGAATCCGCAAGTTTTAACAGAATTGTTGTTTTGGTTTGCCCAAAGTCCATTTATTACTTCCTTATTAGTGAACCAACCCTTTTTGTTGGAAGTATTGCTGGATCAGGGACAAGAATGGCGGCCTCAATCGTTGCATCAATTACAAAGGCTATTGGTAGAAAAACTAGCCCATCATCCTGATGTTGAAGTACAAGAGGAACTATTGCGTCAATTTAAGCTTACCAATTGGTTAATGGCTGCACGCGCCGAACTTTATGGTTTCTGCAATGCAGTGCGTATTGGCCAATTTTTGTCGGATGTGGCACAAGTGATTGTAAATCAGGTGTTAGTGATCGCAAGCGAGCAATTGTGTTTGCGATATCCGGAAATGGAACAAGCAAAATCACATTTTGTAATTATAGCCTATGGGAAATTGGGCAGTCGCGAAATGAATTATGCCTCTGATTTAGATTTGGTATTTTTACATTCGGCAAAACCTTCCGAAGAAGCATTGATTACTCGGTTAACTCAAAAAATTCTGCACATGTTGACTACTCGTTCCCAGTCGGGGGTGCTTTATACAGTAGATACACGTCTGAGGCCTTCTGGTGCAGCGGGGTTGTTGGTGAGTCATGTTGATGCTTTTGTTGCATATCAAAAAAATCAGGCATGGACATGGGAGCATCAAGCGTTATTAAAAGCACGTATTCTGACGGGAAATGCGAAGATCAGACACACCTTTTTGCAATTGAAAAAATCTGTATTGTTATTGAGGCGAGATAAGCCTACATTGTTGCAAGATGTATTGTCGATGAGATCCAAAATGGAACAATATCAAGAGCGAAATTCTATTTCTGGTGGTTTGTTGGACTTGGAATTTTTAGTTCAGTTTTTAATGCTTCATTTGGGAGAGCCTTCTTTTGCTCGGTATACCAATACATTAAGTCAACTTCATCATTTGTTTTTAGCAGGTGTTTTAAGTAAAGAGCAGTACAATTTTTTTAAGAAAGCATATAAGAAACACCATCAATTACTGCATCAGAATTTACTTCGTCCAGGCGCCATAAAGAGCAAAAACATGCAGGATGAGATATTGGCAATGTGCAAAGAAATTTTTAATCGTTTCCAGTAGCATTATGGACAGAACTTACGAAAACCCCAATCTCTTCGTTAAAAAATGTTTTTAATTCAGTCAATTAGTATATCTAAACTCCCTCATTAAAAACATTTTTTGCCTCGACCTGGCATTTTTCGTAAGTTCTGATGGAGTAATGATGAAACTAGGGAAATAGAGCGCCAGAAATGTTCACGTCCTAGCCCACTGAGCGGCTGCATTCGGCACGGCTTGCACGAAAACAATACTTCAGAAGCCTCACATACTGTGATGTATGCTAGGTTTCCTCAACATCATTTTCGCGCAGCCAGCGCTTAAATCAAACTCACCCCAGGCTTTCATGCTATTATTTGAATTCGGCGTAGAGGTCGTAATCATCACTATCAGTAATCATGACCTCCGCAAAAGATCCCACTTTAATGCCTGGGGTAGGTGGTAGAATAACAAGACCATCAATTTCCGGGGCATCACTTTGGCTTCGTGCGATAATCTGTTCCTGATTAACCTCATCAATTAATACGGTCTGAGTACTACCGATTTTATTTTCTAACTTATTGCGGCTAATTTCTGCTTGTAATTGCATGAAGCGATGATAGCGGTCTTCTTTAATTTCTTCTGGAACTGGATCACTTAATTCATTCGCTTTGGCCCCTTCAACCGGGGAGTATTTGAAACAACCCACCCTATCTAACTGTGCTTCATCAAGGAAGTCGAGCAGCTCTTCAAATTCTTCTTCTGTTTCCCCGGGAAAACCAACAATAAAGGTTGAGCGCAGTGTGATATCAGGGCAAGTTTCTCGCCAAGAAGCAATACGTAATAAGGTATTTTCGCTGCTTGCTGGGCGTTTCATTGCTTTAAGTACTCGCGAATTAGCATGCTGTAATGGAATATCCAGATATGGAAGAATCAACCCATCTCGCATTAAAGGGATAATCTCATCTACATGTGGATAAGGATAAACATAATGCAGACGAATCCAAATGCCTAACTCGCCTAATTGTTCGCACAAATCATAAAAACGCGTGTTAACTGTTTTGTCGTTCCAGGTTATTGGTTGATACCGTGTATCTATTCCATAGGCACTTGTATCCTGAGAAATTACCAAGATTTCGTTTACACCTGCATCTTTTAACTTTTTGGCTTCAGTTAAAACTTGTGCCATTGGATAACTTTGTAATTTCCCACGCATGGTAGGGATAATGCAAAAAGTACATTTTTGATTGCATCCCTCAGATATTTTTAAATAGGCATAATGGCGTGGAGTTAATTTGATTCCTTGAGGAGGAATAAGTTGTGTGAACGGATCTGCAGGCGGAGGCAAATGCTGGTGAACTGCATTGATTACTTCTTCATAGGCATGTGCGCCGCTAATATGCAGAACATCTGGGCATGCTTCTTTAATGATCTCTGCTTTAGCACCTAAGCAACCTGTGACAATGACACGTCCATTTTCTGCCATTGCTTCTTTTATTGTATCCAATGATTCTTTGACGGCACTATCAATAAACCCGCAGGTATTGATGACTACCACACCTGCATCTTGATAACTGGACACCAATTCATATCCTTGAGCACGCAGCTGGGTAATAATGCGTTCTGAATCGACCA
Organism: Legionella qingyii; assembly: GCF_003184185.1. The sequence continues at coordinate 40,245 of NZ_QHJG01000031.1, forward strand.
GCGCTTTGGGACATCCCAGGCTAACAAAACCTACTTTATGATTCATAAAACTCTAACTGTAAAAAAAGTGAACGAATTATACCTCTTAATGAGTCTTATTGTCGACAGGATTATGGTGATTTAAATCATTTTTTAATTGCTGTACGTACCTGATTATTTTGGTTTAAAAAAAGTATACGCTTTAACCATGGTTTTATTCTATAAAGGAGAATTTTGATTCTTAGAAAGATGAATAACTGTTCATTTGCAGTGATTAGGATTAATTTGACTCATTAAGGTTATTCGATCTGATTTAAGGTTTTTAAAAATTCATTTGCAGAAACTTCGCCAACCAGTTTGTGATTATAGAGCTCTTTACCTTGGGCATCCAGAAAGATAAAAGTTGGTGGCGCCACAACATGGAAGTAGTTGAGCAGGGCTTTATGTTCGGCATTATTTGCGGTTACATCAATTTTAATTACAACAAATCGCGCCAAGGCTTCTTGCACCTGAGGGTCTTTAAATGTTGTTGCCTCCATTACTTTGCAGGATGTGCACCAATCGGCGTAAAAATCAAGCATGACCGGTTTGCCATAGGCGTTTGCTAGGGCTTGTTTTATTGTGCTCAAGTCCTGTTCCTGTTGGGGGTTAATTGATGCAGCACTTGCCGATTGTATAGTTAAGGGCTGTAAGGGATTTGTTGCCCCCATACTGGCGCCGACTAAAATCAAGAAACCATAGACGAGTAGAATGAGTCCTACTCCTTGATTGAATTTTTCTCGATGGGTTACAGAATAGGTCAGGGCGCCACTGTAAATTCCTGAAAAAATAAGTAAGCTTGCCCATAAGAGCATACTGAGCAGTGGGGGAGCTATCCGAGCAATGAGGTTAATAGCAACGGCAATAAAAATAATGCCGAACAGTGACTTGATGGTATTCATCCAGCTTCCTGTTTCAGGTAACCATTTGCCAGCAGAAGTACCGATGAGTAGAAGTGGTGTGCCCATCCCCAAGCCTAAGACAAACAAAGTCAGACAGCCGAGGAGAACGTTTCCTGTTTGAGCGATGTAGGTTAATACCCCAATAAGAGGTGCCGTAACACAAGGCGAAAGAATCAGAGTGGATAAACACCCCATGATTGCAGCCCCAAGATAGTGACCACCTCTTCGGTTACTGGAGCCGTGTATTTTCGCTTGCCAAGAATGAGGTAGCTTGAACTCATAAAATCCAAACATGGATACGGCCAGCACAACAAAAATCAGGCTAAACACTCCAATAGCCCAGGGTGATTGCATACTAATTTGCAGATTGGCTCCAAGCAAAGCAACTACAGCCCCGATGATTGAATAGGTAATCGACATGCTAAGCACGTAGCTTAACGAGAGAAAAAATGCTTTTCTTGTGGTAATTTCTTTGCCGTGACCAACGATAATTCCAGATAAAACGGGAACCATAGGTAAAATGCATGGAGTGAATGACAAAAGTAAACCAAAGCCATAAAAGGAAAATAGAATTAAGAACCAATTGTGGCTCGAAAAGATTTTAGTTACCCCATCATTTTGTGATTCTTCAGTGACTGTGGACTCGATATTTGGGGAAGACTCCAGGCTCGCTTGTGCTAAAGCCAAATCATTATCTATGGATAGTTGGATTGTCTTGGTTTCAGGAGCATAACAAAAACCATCATCAGAACATCCCTGATAATGTAAATCAATCAAGGCCTCTCCTGGCTTATTCCCTAAAATTCCAACGGGAATGGTGACTTGATTGCGATAGACGGAAAATTCATGTCCTAGTTTGTCTACTTTTTTCTCTGGGAAAGGGAAACGCAGGGTTCCTAAATGAAATGTACCATTCTTTTTCGTTGTTAATTTAATGCGATCGCTATAAAGAAAATAATGCGGCTTTACCTGGAAATTAATCGCAAATGTATTGGGATCAACCTTGCTTATATTCACATGAAATACTTCAGCAGCCGGAAGCGGGTTTGCGTGTAGAGCAAATGTAGTTATGCAACAAAATAACAACAAAAACCATTTTCTCATTCTGAAAACCTTTATAATAAGGGGCTTGAACATATTTATATGTAACTATATCAGAACATCATGTAGAGTGAATGAATTAAAAATTAAAATTTTTTTTATTTTAACCCTTGAAACTCTGTTCCTTGGCCCCATATGGCTTTCAGTAACATTGCAAATTGACTTTAAAGTTTAATTAATCAGGAGATAAAAGCATGAAAATTCGTCCTTTACACGATCGAGTTGTTGTTCGTCGTATGGAAGAAGAGCGTACCACAGCAGGTGGTATTGTTATTCCAGATAGCGCTACTGAAAAACCAATGCGTGGTGAAGTCATTGCGGTTGGTGTTGGTAAGATACTAGACAATGGTGATGTTCGTGCGTTAGCAGTAAAAGTGGGTGATATTGTCCTGTTCGGCAAATACTCAGGTACCGAAGTGAAAATTGACGGTAAAGAACTGGTTGTGATGCGTGAAGACGACATCATGGGTGTAATTGAGAAGTAATCGTTTCATTAGGAGAGAGAGATAATGGCTAAAGAATTACGTTTTGGTGACGACGCGCGTTTACAAATGCTCGCAGGTGTTAATGCATTAGCTGATGCAGTGCAAGTAACTATGGGCCCACGTGGTCGTAATGTTGTATTAGAAAAAGCTTATGGAGCCCCAACTGTAACTAAAGACGGTGTATCTGTTGCTAAAGAAATCGAATTTGACCAACGCTTCATGAACATGGGCGCGCAAATGGTTAAAGAAGTTGCATCTAAAACTTCTGATACTGCTGGAGACGGTACTACTACAGCTACTGTATTGGCTCGTGCGATTGTGGTTGAAGGTTATAAAGCAATTGCTGCTGGCATGAATCCTATGGATCTGAAGCGCGGAATTGACAAAGCAGTTGCTGCAATCACTAAGAAATTGCAAGCAATGTCTAAGCCTTGCAAAGACAATAAAGCAATTGCTCAAGTAGGTACTATTTCTGCTAACTCTGATGAGGCAATTGGCGCTATTATTGCTAGTGCAATGGATAAAGTAGGTAAAGAAGGCGTTATCACTGTTGAAGACGGTAACAGTCTTGAAAATGAATTATCTGTTGTTGAAGGAATGCAGTTTGATCGTGGTTATATTTCTCCATACTTCATCAACAATCAACAAAACATGACTTGTGAGCTTGAGCATCCATTCATTCTGTTGGTTGACAAGAAAATCTCCAGTATCCGTGACATGTTGTCTGTATTGGAAGGTGTTGCAAAATCAGGCCGTCCATTGTTGATCATTGCAGAAGATGTTGAAGGTGAAGCTTTAGCAACTCTGGTTGTTAACAACATGCGTGGTATTGTTAAAGTATGTGCCGTTAAAGCTCCTGGTTTTGGTGATCGTCGTAAAGCAATGTTGCAAGACATCGCAATTTTGACCAGTGGTGAAGTAATCTCTGAAGAAATTGGTAAGAGCTTAGAAGCTGCTACTTTAGAAGATTTAGGTACTGCAAAACGCGTCGTAGTAACCAAAGAAAATACTACGATTATTGATGGCGAAGGTAAAGCTGCTGATATCAATGCACGTATCGCTCAAATTCGTGCTCAAATCGAAGAAACTACTTCTGATTATGATCGTGAGAAATTACAAGAGCGTGTTGCTAAACTTTCTGGCGGTGTTGCGGTCATCAAAGTTGGTGCTGCTACTGAAGTAGAAATGAAAGAGAAAAAAGCTCGTGTTGAAGATGCATTGCACGCTACTCGCGCTGCTGTTGAAGAAGGTATCGTAGCCGGTGGTGGTGTTGCTTTAATCCGTGCACAAAAAGCTCTGGACTCTTTAAAAGGCGACAATGACGATCAAAACATGGGTATCAACATTCTACGTCGTGCTATTGAAGCGCCAATGCGTCAGATCGTATCAAACGCTGGTTATGAAGCTTCAGTAATTGTAAACAAAGTTTCTGAAAACAAAGACAACTATGGGTTCAATGCTGCGACTGGTGATTTTGGTGACATGGTTGACATGGGTATTTTGGATCCAACTAAAGTAACTCGTATGGCATTACAAAATGCTGCTTCTGTAGCAAGTTTAATGCTGACTACTGAGTGTATGGTTGCTGATTTACCAAAGAAAGAAGAAGCTGCTGGTGATATGGGTGGCATGGGCGGAATGGGCGGTATGGGAGGCATGGGCGGCATGATGTAAGCCTCTCTCCATTTCCATTCCTTTAAAAACCCGCCTTTATGGCGGGTTTTTTATTGAAAATAATGGAATTTTTGCTGTGTATCATCCAAAATGATGTTGAATAATAAAGTCAGGAGTCATGATGGGAGCAATGATTAAAAAGTTGGAAGTTGTTTTAGCAGATACATATGCTTTGTATCTTAAAACACAAAATTATCACTGGCATGTTAAGGGAATGCAGTTTAAAAGTTTGCATGAATTATTTGAAATGCAATATAAAGCATTGGCAGATGCTGTTGATGAAATTGCAGAGCGAATTTTAATTATGGGGCATAAGGCGCCGGCTACTTTTACGGCATTGAATCAATTAAAAACAATCAAAGATGGTGACTCAAATATTGATGCGAATCATATGGTGAGTGAACTGGCTCAAGATCATGGGGTTTTGGTTAAAGATTTAAACACAGCGGTTAAACTCGCACAGGAGCATGGTGATGAAGGGACGATTGCTTTGCTCAGCGAACGTATTGCAGCTCATGAAAAAGCACGCTGGATGTTAAATGCGTCTATTGGCTAAAATAATTTATAGTTATTCGTAGCCTGGGGGAAGCAAAGCGAAACCCAGGTTATATTCACGGTTTCACTCATTTTATCAAAGCTATATCTGTTATTTGTTCATTATCGTTTTCGTTTCGGCGCCTTTTTTTATGACAATGATGCTGATACGCCTGTTTTCAGGACTGTAGGGATCTTGTTGATTAAGAGGCTCAGTTGATGAAAAACCGGCTACACGCACGACTCTATCGGGATTCAAACCTGCCTTAACCAAAGCACGACGGGCAGCATTGGCTCTTTGAGCCGATAGTTCCCAGTTGGTGTATTCTAATTCATCCGGATTATGGTATGGATGTGCATCGGTGTGCCCTTCAATAGTAATTTTATTGGGGACGTTCTTAAGTAATTTTGCGATTTGGGTAAAGATCTGATCCATGCCCGGATTAAGTTTGTCTGAACCCACATCAAACATAGGTTTATTTTGATTGTCGATTAACTGAATACGCAACCCATTATTTACTACTTCCATAATTAATTGATTTTTTAAACCAGCAAGAGAAGGATCTTCTTTAATACTTAAATTAATCTTTGATTTCAACTCTTCAAGTTTTTGGGTTTCATTTTCAGTTGACTGAATTACTTGAATGTCTTGGGCTTTTTTATTCGGAGCAGATGGGTGATCTGTTGTTGAAACTTGACCATTCGTGTCTTTTACTTTAGGTCCACCTCCCTTAAGATTAATTTGCTGGTTACCCACATTTTCACCTCCAAAAAAAGTGATTTTCATTGGTTGTTTAAAATATTCGGCAATACCGTCTTTTTGAGCTTTATTCAGTGAGGCAATCAACCACATTAACAAAAAAAATGCCATCATTGCTGTTACAAAATCAGCAAAAGCAATTTTCCACGATCCACCGTGATGCTTGTGCTGATTTTTTTTTATTTTTCGAATTATAGGTGTTGAACCAGATTTTCCTTTATTGCTGTTATCATTCATTCTATAACCTCATTAGCCTGGAGTAGGTTCCGCAGAAGAACTCTCTCCTGAATCGGATGAGGATGCTGCTGGCTTGAAATTTTTAATTTCTTCATTGAGCTGGGTAAAGGAGGGACGTTGTGCGGAAAACAATACTTTACGTCCGAATTCCACTGCAATAATAGGTGGATTATTGTGTAAACTCGCCAATATTGTCGCTTTTATGCACTGTAGCATCAATTGCTCCTGATTGGCATGATGCTCCATTGCTGAAGCTACAGGACCAATAAATCCATAACCGATTAAAATCCCCAAAAACGTACCTACAAGAGCATGTGCAATGAGAACTCCTAATTCTGGCGGCGGCAAATTGATCGATTCCATGGTATGTACTACACCAAGAACTGCCGCAACGATACCAAAGGCGGGCATGGCATCAGCAAGTTTTGTTAAAGCATTAGCAGGAATCATTTCTTCCTCATGATGCGATTCAATTTCCATATCGATTAAGGCCTCCAGCTGAAAAGGTTGGAGATTTGAAGTAATGATTAATCTTAAGTAATCACAAATGAACTCAATAATATGATGGTTTTTCATTATTGAAGGATAAGCATTGAAAATAGCGCTTTCTTGAGGTGCTTCAATATCCCTTTCCAGAGACATAAGTCCTTGTTGGCGTGCCTTATTCAGCAGAGTGTATAATAGGCCTAACAGATTACTGGAAGTTTCCTTAACGGATTTTTCCCCACGAAAAACCTTGGGTAGTGCTTTTAACAATGATTTTAACACTGTAGCGCTATTCCCTACAATTAGTGAGCCTATGGCTGCTCCTGCAATAATAAGCAATTCAATCGGTTGAAAGACCGCAGCAAGATGACCTCCACCCAAAGCGAATCCTCCAAAAACACAGAGTAGTATGACGATATAACCAATTAGAATTAACATTTTTATTTGAACTCCAAATTCCCTTTAAATTCTTGCAAATTCTTTATTTAAGATAATCGTGGACAACACGACCATAAGGCAAGGTGAGATCTGTCAATAAATGTACACCATTTACGATGCGTTTTACGGGGAGATTTGCTACAGGAGCCAATGCATGATGTGCTAATTGCAATTGAGCTGGTCCTTGCCAAGCCCCTTTGATAACCACATTTTCAAGATAATATTCAACAAGCTCACAAATTCGAACACTACCATCAACATGAGGGATGATTTTAAGTAAATAATTTGGCGTAGCGAGTGATTCTGCTACTTTTTTTACATCCAGCGCTTCATATTTATAACCCATAGTTGCTGTAGCGATCCGACAAGGGCCATATTCGAGAGTGCCCAACAACGTTTCATGTACGACTTCCAGTTTGGGTTGTGCCAGCTTTTTGGGAAAGCCCCAAATTTCTCGACCACCAGCTATAGGAGGAAGATCATCTAAAAACATAGCATGGGTGTAATTTCCTATTTTACCTTTATAACGTACCGGGATGACTTGACCTGATTCTGTATAATCTCCAAATCCCGTTGAATCAGGCATGCGAATGAATTCAAACTTGACTAGAGGTTCTACTACTTCTAACGGTTCAGGAACCACTTCACGAAGCAGATCTATATCAGTTTCATAGGTAATAATTAAAAATTCCCTGTTGATGAAACGGTAAGGGCCACGAGGATAAGATGGACTGATGAGTGGCATGGCAAATGCTCGTTGAATTACATCCGCTTCATTCATTTTCAGACTCCTCCTTTAGATGTTTATTTGACGCCATATCATATACGGCAATACCCGTTGTATCTGGCATTTTTTTGTTCCAAGGTGATTTTTTGATGGCTTTTCTCCCATCAATGTAGCCGTGTTTTATGCGTTCCAAGATGCTTTTGTTTGAAAATTCATAATCTTTTGAAGAAAACTCAGTCTCATCATGTTCGTATAAAAAGCGAACTAAAGAAATTGTAGATTGATGCCCACGTGCCATACACAGTTGAAGTTCTGGATTTTCCTTTTCTTCTTCAGGAATATAACGCGAAAGAATATGAATGGTATTTTTTAAAGCATGAATTTGCTGATACGTTTGTACTGCTTTGGAAAAGCGGCTGGAATACTCTATGTCTTTTTTTCGTTTCAGTACGGCATCTAATGAAGTGGGATAGAGGCCATAAGAGTCAAATAAATGAATTGAGAAACACAATAAATTATGGGGGCATTGATTTGCAGATAATATATAAGTTACCGGGGAATTACTGGAAATTCCACCATCCCAATAATATTCACCTTCAATTTCAACAGCTGGAAAACCAGGAGGTAATGCGCCGCTGGCCATGATATGCTCAGGCCCAATTTTTGTATTTTGTGAATCAAAGTACACCATTTCACCAGTGCAAATTTCAACGGCACCAATGCTTATGCGTGTCTCTTGAGCGTTATTGAGTCGATCAAAATCAATAAATTGTTCTAGAGTCGACTTTAAGTTTTTGGTGTCGTAAAAACTCAAGGTATCAGGCGTGTCATAATATCCCATAAGCAGCGGTGGAAAACGAGGTGTAAAAAAACCTGGCTGGCCAAAAAGTAGTGCGGTTTGGGCGGATAGAATATGTTCAATTCTACGGCTTGCATCATCATTTGGAAGGAGTTTGCTCTCGATAAAAGAAGGAGTGGCTATGGTCTCCCAAAATTGATACATTTTTTCAACCCGTACCTTGGGTGGATTACCTGCTGCAATTGCCGCGTTAATCGCGCCGATTGAGGTGCCGGCAAACCAGTTTGGGTTATAACCAGCCTCATCCAAAGCATGCAAAATTCCCACCTGGTAAGCGCCTAAAGCGCCTCCACCTTGAAAACAACAAGCAACATGATGATGGGGCATTGTAGTCTTACTTTTTTTTGTTCGAGCCATAGGCCTTACTCCATGAACCATCCATGACTAACAATTAGCGACTGACCTGTCAGAGCATTTGATTCAAAAGAAGCAAAAAATAATGCAGTTTGTGCTACGTCATCGGTGGTAGTGAATTCTCCATCCACTGTATCTTTCAGCATTACATTTTTAATGACTTGTTCTTCTGTAATTCCTAATTCTTTAGCTTGTTCAGGAATTTGTTTGTCGACTAGCGGGGTACGTACAAATCCTGGGCAAATCACGTTAGCTCTTACGTTATGGGCGGCTCCTTCTTTGGCTACCACCTTACACAAGCCAATTAAACCATGCTTTGCTGTCACGTACGGTGCTTTCAGTTTAGACGCTTCTTTAGAATGGACTGAACCCATATAGATAATGCTTCCTCCCTTACCAGAAGCATACATATGTCTTAGTGCAGCTCGAGTTGTTAAAAATGCTCCATCCAATTGAATTGATATTAATTTTTTCCAATCAGAAAATGACAGTTGCTCTACAGGGCTGATAATTTGAATTCCTGCGTTGCTGACCATAACGTCAAGGCCGCCAAAGTATTTAGCAACATCATCCACGCCTTTATCAACCTGATTTTCATCGGTGACATTCATGGCAACGGCCATGGCTTCTCCACCTTTAGACTTTATTTCTTCAGCTGCAAGATTTGCTTGATCTAGATTAAGGTCTGCAATGGCAACTTTGGCTCCTGCTTTTGCATAGACTAAGGCGATTTCTTTACCTATGCCACTGGCGGCACCGGTAATTAGTGCTACTTTGTTTTTTAAGCGCATGATTACAATCCTTGTATAAGTATTATTTTGATTTAACGATCAACTATTTAGGCTTAATCTAAAATTCTTTTACAAAGTATAGCAATGGAAATTTGATATTGCCTTATATTCCTAAGATTTTTGTTATCATTTAGAAAATTATAAAAACAAATCCTTTTTTAATAGGTGGCCTCTTAACCTCATTTTGGAGGTTAAGAGGGAATTTTACTTGTATTAGTAGTAATATGGACGATAGTAATGATGATAGTAATAAGCGCGACGATCCTGTTCTTGGCCGATTGCATTTCCTACTAGTGCTCCAGCTCCTGCGCCAATTACAGTTCCAACTGCACTGCCTCCAGATACAGCATAGCCTATACCTGCTCCGGCAGCACCGCCAGCGGCAGTACCTACTTGAGTATTGGTGCATCCCCCAAGCATAAAAGCTGATAAACCAATAAAAAATAAGGGAGCGATAATTTTTTTCATAGTGTAACTCCTTTTATAGTGTTCAGGATTTTTGTATTGATAGAGCACAATTCAGTACAAAAAATCCTAGTTGCATCATCTTCACTATGATTCTAGTACAAAAATAACATTTTATGTAAAATAAGTGAGCATAAATTGTATTGCATACTATTTTTTAAATATCTAATTTTACTCTGACCCACATTTTCCAGTAGTATTAGTAGTATGAAGAATAATAAAAAACAGAGGACTTTATGTTTAAAGGAAGCATTGTCGCTTTATTAACACCCATGAAGAATGATCAGGTGGATGTCCCACGTTTGCGAGAATTGGTCGAGTTTCATATTGAAATGGGGAGCCATGGTCTTGTCGCAGCCGGTACTACCGGAGAATCAGGTACTTTATCACATGAGGAAAAACTACTAGTCATTAAAACAGTAGTTGATCAAGCCAAAGAACGAATTCCTGTTATTGCAGGCACTGGCATGAATGCAACCCGGGATTGTATTCAACTCACCCTTGAAGCTATGGAGTGTGGTGCTCATGCTGCGTTGATTATGACCCCTGCCTATATCAGACCGACTCAAGAAGGGCTATATTTACATTATAGCCAGATAGCAGAAGCGGTTGCTATGCCGATTATTCTGTATAATGTACCAACGAGAACTGCTTGTGATATGTTGCCTGAAACAGTAGCCAAGCTTGCAAAGATTTCCAATATTGTGGGAATAAAGGATGCTACAGGACAGATGACTCGCTTACAGCAAATTTTGCGTCTTTCAGAAGGCAGTATCGATGTGTATAGTGGAGATGATTTTACTGCTGCATCTTGGATGTTGGCTGGAGCGAAGGGAAATATTTCAGCAGCGGCTAATGTGGTTGCCAAATTAATGGCTAAATTATGTGACTCGGCTTTAGATGGTGATCATGCAGCATGTTTACGTTTAAACGAACAATTAATGCCTTTATATGAATTATTGTTTGTTGAAACGAACCCGATTGCAATAAAATGGGCAGCAAATAGAATGGGGCTAATGGAGAATGAATTAAGATTGCCATTAACCCGTTTATCAAAAGAACATCATGAGCCATTGGAAAAGATGATGAAGAATTTGGAGTTGATTTAAGTGAAAAAGTTGTTTTTTTTAATTTTTGTAACACTTGTGCTCTGTGGTTGTAGTCGTTATGCCAGTAATGGTGAACATCTTTACTTGAGTAGTCGTAATGGCCCCCCATTGGAAGTTCCACCGCCATTATCGAAAGCAAACATTAGTAGTTTTTATGATTTGCCTCAACAGAACCAGGATGCGCGTGTAAGTATCGCACCACCTGTATCATAAGGGGTTTATTATGACACCATCAGAATCAGCTGAGTTACTTATTGTACAGGAGTTATCGCAGCGTATTGTGGAAGCGCAGCGTAAAATCAGGATTCTTGATAGTATTAAATGGGATGAATCAATAAAAAAGGAATTTTTTAAACATAAAGGCAAAAAGCTTCCAGTTGTTGATAAAGAATATTACGATAAGAAGCCTATACCTTTCGATGTTCATGATAAACAAGAAGAATTCCGGATTATTTTGCGTGATACCCAGAATCAACTTGGACAGTATTCTACTTTAACTCGTTTAATACGCCGTCAGTGCGAAGAATACAGTCGGGCTACGCAAATGCTTGCCAAACGAGGTACCCCTGCATTTTCCGAGTTGGCAATGGAATTATATGGAAGTCCAAACGATGTATTCTATGCAGGTGGGCCACGAATGTCAGAGATGGGCACTTTGCTCTTTGATGTGTTAACAGGGCTTAGTGTCCAATTACAATCTGAAGCCGATGTAAAACGTTACACGCCCCAGCAGGCTCAAGAAATTTTGCAAGCGCGTTTAGGTCAATTTTTTGATAAACATCCTGGCAAGGTAACTGTGATGGTCAGTGATGATATGATTGCGGATGCTTCTGCAGGAGCAGATAGCATTAAATTGAGCCAGCAAGCAATGTTTAGTGATCGCGATCTTCGTTATCTTGAAGTACATGAAGGTTGGGTTCACGTTGGAACAACCTTAAATGGCTCCATGCAGCCCAATTGTTTTTTTCTTTCCAAAGGCTCGCCATCCAGCAGCGTCATTCAGGAAGGTTTGGCGGTGATTACGGAGATTGTAACTTTTTCTTCATATCCTAGCCGCATGTTAAAGATTACCAATCGCGTAATTGCTTTGGATATGGTGACACAAGGGGCAGATTTTCTCGATATTTATAATTATTTTATGGATTGTGGTCTAAGCGAAGAAGACAGCTACAATCAATCAGTACGTGTCTTTAGAGGAAGTACGCCTACAGGTGGTCCTTTCACCAAAGATTTGTCTTATGCCAAGGGCTTTGTATTGATTTACAATTACATCCGTTTTGCGATTAGCCGCAAGCATGTGGAGTCCATACCTTTATTATTTACCGGGAAATTAGTGCTTGACGATTTGCCTTTACTTACTGAACTTAAGGAGCGTGGAATTTTAACCAATCCTGTTTATCTTCCCCCCCCATTTCAAGATTTGGCAGCGTTAAGTGCGTGGATGAGTTTTTCTTTGTATTTGAATCAATTTGATTTAAATGAGATCCAAAAGAATTTCCGCTTTTTGATCGTTTAAAACATCCCCTAGCCTTGACGCGCAGCGGACCCCGGAAATGAATGTGACTCCGGGGCTACCGCTCCGCTTTCACCCATAGCAAAACCCGAGGATGAATATATGGAGAGTCTGGGTTACGGACTTTGCTTTCACCCAGGACTAAGACATTTAAAATTAAGCTTTACATGCTAAAGCTTCAACAAGCTCAACAGGTTCTTCTCTTAACCGTTGATGTGTAAAGAAGCGAGCGTGGTTATAACTTAAATTAGGTTTCTCTTGCTCTTTTATTGTTTTTGAAAGTTCAGGGTATTCATCCAAAAGCAATCGAGCTTGTTCTTTGATGTATGAATCATTAGATTTATTAATCATATTGAAATAATAGGTCGCTGTTTGTAAATCATTGGCATCATTTGAGTTCCCCAATATTTGCACCATAACCAGCATGGCATTAGTGCATTTCAAATTCGCGGCCTGGCGCATGGTTTGTTTGTACTCAGAAGATGTTGGTGGATAAATATGGGCTAAATGGTATAAAGCCATAGGATTATCTCGAGCTAAAACGATCATTTTAGGTAAATGTTGGAGCACAGCTTGTTGTAAAACATGATCGTTAGGTGAGCTGTGTAATTGATTTACCAGCGCAGCAAACTCATTACTTGAAGTGGCCATATCCTACCCCCTAACATTGACTACATTCCCTTGTAGGATAAAAGGTTAAGGTTAAGGCAAGATTAACGGAGGGAGGCTTTACGATTTTTTTACGTTTTCAAATGCTGCCCAGCCTATATGGAATAACATATGAGCCAAAATCGCTGCAATAAGCCCATGTTGCCAAAATAAATATCCAAAAAGTAATGATTGACAAAGGCTAAGTGTGATCAGCGAGTAAATGAAACGTCGGTTTGAAGTACAACCGGCAGCAAGGTACGCAGGAAGTTGGCTTATTGCTAATACCAATCCACTAATAAGCATTGAAATCCAGATGATCAAGTTAGGAAATTGCTTTGTAAAGAGTAATGCGAAAAAGGTTGCAAGGTTCATTAACCCCCATCGCCCAATAATTTCTTCTGCTACCCCGCCATAAAGAACACAGCCATCAACACCAAGGGCTGTGCGTAGATGAGTCATGACTTTCATGTTGTTCTTATCGATGATGCGTGCGATGAGACCATAATAGAGAACTAAAAAAAACATTAGTCCAAAAAAGGCATACAAAACAGTAGGTAGTAAAATAGGAAGTAATACACTTATTCCTGCTGTACCCTGTAACAGTGCCTCAAGTTTTGTATCATGTAATCCCGTCGCAGGAGATAACACGGCGCCTGCAAAACTTAGGATAAAGATCATGAATAAGGTTTGCAAAATGGCAAACCGACTCATCCTTTTTTTTAGTTCTTCGGAGTTATCAGGCAATAAAAAATAAATCAATCGTTTGATTGCAATGACTACCCCAGGGATGGATAAGCAGAACAAAACAGTGATTACAGGCCAATTGATTGTCATTTTTTATCCTTAAATAGCACTGCATAGAAAAATCCATCCATATCTTGTTCTCCCGGTAAAATTTGTTGACCATGTCCAGTAGCGTGGCCCCATGCCCTAGGTTCTTTAATTATCGTACAGTCTGGATGGGTTGCAACAAAATTTGCGATTTGCTGCTCATTTTCAGCGGACATCACCGAACAGGTGGCATAAAGCAGTAACCCACCTTTTGCGAGTAAGGGCCATAAGCAATTCAACATGTTATGTTGGATTTTAGTTATGGTAACGATTTCCTCGTCGTTCCGTAACAGCTTAATGTCCGAGTGGCGTCGAATGACGCCTGTTGCAGAACAAGGGGCATCTAATAAAATACGATCAAAGAGTTGGCCATCCCACCACGTGGCAGGGGTTAATGCATCACCTTCTACTAAATTGGCATGCAATTGAAGGCGATCTAAGTTTTCTTGAACGCGTTTCAATCGTTTCGGATCAACGTCCAGAGCAATACATACAGACAGGTTTGGTTCCTTTTCTAGAATATGACAGGTTTTTCCTCCAGGAGCACAGCAGGCATCGAGAACACGTAACCCAGGTTTTAAAGACAGTAAAGAAGCTGCTAATTGCGCTGCACCGTCTTGCACAGAAACTCGACCCTCTGCAAATCCGGGAAGTTGGCGTACATCGCAAGGTTTGGTTAGAGTAATCCCTTCAGCTGCAATAAGATGAGGTTTAGCGGCAAAGCCTGCTTCATTTAAAATCTGTAAGTATTCAGTAACAGAATTTTTTTGCACATTAACACGTAATGTCATGGGCGGATGCATATCGTTTGCTTGGGCGATTGCTTGCCAGTTATCAGGCCAATCTGTTTGCAAGCGTTCCAGTAACCATTGGGGCTGACCATGAATAAATCGGGGATCCTTGCTCAGGCGGTCCAGAATTTCATTTTGCTGGCGGCAGAAATTGCGCAAAACAGCATTAACCAACCCCTTTGCCCATGGTTTTTTGATTTTTTCAAGTAAGGATACCGTTTCTTTTACTACAGCATAATCAGGTACCTGCATGTAGTGCAATTGATAAAGGCCAATGAGTAATGCAATCCAAATTTCCAGTTCTTTTGGTCTTTTTTGAAGCAAACATTCTGCTAAGGCTTGTAAACGAAAATAATGACGGCAAAAGCCAAAGCAAATCTCTTTAGTCATTGGTGTAGCTTCGGCTGTTGCAGGCATAAGCTGGGATAAGGATGATTTATCAGTCAATAACTGGGTTAAAATTTTTAAGGCGTGCAGTCGTTCATTCTTGTTCATTAAAACACAAATCCTGCATGTACTTGTGCTTTAGATGAATTTAACCAATCGGCAATGGAGATCACTTTGGCACCTGGAAGTTGGATTCGTTCTACAAGCAAACTTTGGTCTCCTGTAGCAATCAACATGCCTTTTTTATCGATACTAATGACTGTGCCTGGCGCTTGTGAAAATGATTGGTCTACGACTTTAGCTTGATGAATGCGCAAAGTTTCCTCTCCGAGGGTTGTATAGGCGATTGGCCAAGGATTGAACGCGCGGATTTTTCGATCAATTTCTGCTGCGGAGTGTTGCCAATTGATGCACGCATCTTCTTTGTTAATTTTGCTGGCATAAGTGGCTAATTCATTATTTTGGATTTCGGGTTTTGCGGCTTGAGCAGCTAATTCATCCAGGGTTTGCAATAAAGGTTGCGCAGAGATCTGTGCCAGCTTGTCATGTAACGTTTGCGCGGTTTCTGATGCAGTTATAGGGCAGGCAACTTTATGAAGCATCGCGCCTGTATCCATACCTGCATCCATTTGCATAATCGTTACTCCAGATTCTGTATCGCCATGCAGTAGAACTGACTGGATAGGGGAGGCACCACGCCAGCGAGGCAACAAGGAGGCATGCACATTAATACAGCCTAAGCGAGGGATTTCAAGCACTGCTTTAGGTAAAATTAATCCATAAGCAATAACAACCATGACGTCTGGCTTTAATGCGGCAAGCTCTGCAATTGCCTCAGGATTCTTGAAATTCACCGGTTGATAGACTGGAATTTTCTGGTTTAAAGCCCATTCTTTCACTGCAGAAGCTTGTAATTTTCTACCACGTCCAGCAGGACGGTCAGGTTGCGTATAGATTGCTTTAATATGATGTTTTGAATGCAATAATGCCTCAAGACAAGGCAAGCCAAATTCTGGAGTTCCAGCAAAAACGATATTCAATGTGCTCATGGTAACTACCTGTTTCGATCAAGGATCGTCTTTAGAGGACGTATCTTAATGAATAATCTTATGGAAAATACAAGACTTATTTACGTGCATGTTGACGCTTGAATTTATCTAATTTTTTTCGTGCCATAGCTTTTTTCAATGGGGAAAGTAGGTCAATGAACAGTTTGCCATTCATATGATCAATTTCATGTTGCAAACATTCAGCGAGCAGGCCTTCTGCTTTAATCTCAAAAGGGTTTCCGTTTCTATCTAAAGCTTTTACAGTAACCTTTTCTGCGCGAATAACTGTATCATAAGCACCTGGGACAGAAAGACATCCCTCTTCAAATTTTTGTTCGCCTTCAGAAGTAATGATTTCTGGATTGATGATAACCAATTGATTCTGCTTATCTCCCGTAATATCAATCACAGACAAACGCAAACTCACACCAATTTGAGGTGCTGCCAGTCCGACACCACGTGCGTCATACATCGTTTCAAACATATCGTCGATTAACGTTTGCAATTTATCATCAAAATGCATAACCGGTTTTGCAACATCTCTTAATCGAGAGTCAGGTAAATATAGAATCGTATGAATAGCCATTGTTTATCTGGTTCTGTGTACAAATATCATGTTAATATTATCCTTCATATATTGTAAGGCTGCAAGATATTCCAACAAAGGATTGACTCTAATGAGATTTATTCTCTTTATATTCTTTTTTTCCCTCGCTAATTTAAACTATGCTCTAAGCTTAAAAAAAGATGCTCCGGCACGTTATGTTGTTCAACCGGGTGATAGTTTATGGACCATAGCCAATCGTTACCTAAATAATCCTTGGGAGTGGAAGGAACTCTGGCATGCCAACCCTGAGATAAAAAATCCCAATCGTTTATACCCTGGTGCAGTGCTCGTTTTAAGTTATTCTAAAACCAAACCTTACCTTAAGGTATTATCAAATGGCACAATTAAATTATCACCCAATGTTCGGCCCTTACCTTTAGATGAGCCCATTCCTGCGATACCTTTAAGCGATATTAAGCCTTTTTTAAATGAATCCTTGATATTGGATCAGGATGTGGTCAGTCGAGCACCTTACATTGTTGCGTTAGTAGGAGAGCACATGATGGGTGGTCAAGGGGATGAGGCCTATGTTCAAGGATTGCATCCATCTCGAGAAATACCTCCGGGGAGCATTCCTGCTTATTCCATTTTCAGAGGGGGGAAAGATTATGTGGATCCAAAAACTAAAGAGCTCTTGGGATATCGAGCTGATCTGGTAGGTTATGCAGAGTTGATTGCGGGCGGTGAGCCAGCAACTATTTTATTAACCAGCATTAATGAAGGTATTCGAGTTCACGATAGTGTTCTGATTAATAATAGCCCTGAATTTAATTTGTTCTTTGAGCCTAAAGCTCCTCTATTTCTCGTAAGAGGATATATCATTGATATGCCTAATGGGATGCCTAACGGGAATGTCGAGGAAGCTGCTGGTGGTGTGGCGGTGATTAGTTTGGGTGCCCGTGATGGATTGGAAGCTGGGGATGTTCTGGGTATCTATAGAGAGTCAGGCACCGTTAATGACCCTAAAAATCCTCTCATGCCTATTTTATTACCGCCTGAGCGTATTGGCGAGCTTATGGTATTTCGGGTATTTAGCAAAACCAGTTTCGCCTTGATTGTTCGTTCAACACGCGCAGTTTATTTATTAAATTATGTGGCTAATCCATGAGTAATTTACCTTATTATCTTGCATTAAACCGAATGGAACGAGTTGGACCGCGCACTGTAGCCAAACTACAAAAGCGTTGGCCTGATTTGCAGCACATGTTCCAGCTTTCAGCAATGGAACTCGAGCAAGCGGGCTTACCGCAGGCCCTGGCGCATACTATCGCTCACTTCGATATGAATGTGATTCAAGAAGATTTAAGTTGGTTGGCGGCAGCAGACGATCATCATCTACTTACTTGGGACTCCTCTGAATACCCTCCTTTATTGAAGGAAATTATGGATCCCCCCATTGTTTTGTATGCAAAAGGCCAGCTTGCTTGTTTAAATCAACCCAAATTAGCTGTGGTAGGTAGTCGTAATCCGACTGTAACTGGAAGTGAAAACGCACGGCAATTTGCAAAGGAGATCGCTTCACATGGCGTGACTATTGTGAGTGGTTTGGCTTTAGGTATTGATGCCCAAGCCCATCAAGGTTGTTTGGAGGCAGGGGGACAAACAATTGCGGTGCTGGGTACAGGAGTCGATCGCATTTATCCTCATCGGCATCGCTCATTGTCGCACGAAATTGCTCAAAATGGCCTATTAATGAGCGAATTCCCCTTGAAAAGCCCTCCTATCTCTGGACATTTCCCCCGGAGAAATCGTATAATAAGTGGTTTATCATTGTGCATTTTGGTTGTTGAGTCAGCAATCAAGAGTGGTTCGTTAATCACAGCGCGAATGGCTTTGGAACAAAACCGAGATGTTTTAGCGATTCCAGGCTCCATTCATAATCCTCTGGCTCGAGGGTGTCATTACCTGTTGCAGCAAGGAGCCAAATTAGTTACTTCAGTTGCCGATGTTCTTGAAGAGTTACGGATTGATTCGGAACAGCAAACAACTGATAAAGCTATTTTACCTCTTGCCAGCGGGAATAAAAACCTAGTAAAGTTCATTGGCTTTGAAATGACTACAGTGGATCAGATCATTTTACGTAGCGGATGCACCGTTGAGCAAGTCACTAGTGAGCTTGCAGAATTAGAATTAAATGGGGCTGTTGTATCTGTGCCCGGTGGCTATATGAGGTGTTAGTATATGAAAGATAACTTATTTGAGATGTTATTGAGTTTATTTGAACAAAGTCTTACCCAGCTGCAAGAAAGCCATAAAACCGCTGATCAGGATGCATCGGAACAACTAAATGAGGATGAAAACTTAGCTTCTGAAGAACAAGTTTTACATTTGAAATTACAACAACATACATCAACACGAGTCTTTACGTATGATGAGCAAATGAAACTGACTAAGGCCAGTTATCAATTTCTCATGCGTATGAAATTATGGAAAGTTCTTAATCCAGAATCATTTGAAATGATTATGAATCAATTGCAATTTTCTGAATCTCGTATCGTAACTCTTCAAGAGACCAAATGGACTATAAGAAATGCATTATCGAGTTCTTTGAATGAAGAACAATTGGCTTTTCTTGATTTAGTTCTTTATCAATCAGAAGATGAATTGACAATTCATTAAAAGATCGTCTATTACCTATATTACTAGAAGTTGGTGATATTTCATTTTCAGCACCATTATACCGTGTTTGCTCTTAAGCACGGGTATTTTTGATGCTTAGGGATGAAGTGAAAAGGATAAGGTTAACGTTATATGAGTAAACATTTGGTGATTGTAGAATCACCCGCTAAAGCGAAGACAATTCAAAAATATTTGGGTGGTGATTATGAGGTTGTGGCCTCTTATGGACATGTGCGTGATTTGCCAGCACGCAAGGGCTCCGTTAATCCCGAAAATCATTTTGCCATGACGTATGTTCCTATTGAAAAGAACTCACGTCATATCGAAACGATTGCCAAAATGCTCAAAAAGTCAGATTCCTTATTGCTCGCAACGGACCCTGATCGAGAAGGCGAAGCCATTTCCTGGCATATTTATGAATTAATGAAAGAAAAAAATCTAACAAAAGATAAGCCCATTCACCGGATTTTTTTCAATGAAATTACTAAATCAGCAATTCAGGATGCAATAAATAACCCACGTTCTATTTCGATGGATTTAGTCAATGCACAACAGGCGCGGCGCGCGTTGGATTATTTGGTGGGATTTAATTTATCTCCCCTGTTATGGAAAAAAGTGCGAAGAGGACTTTCTGCAGGACGAGTGCAAAGTCCAGCATTGCGACTTATTGTGGAGCGAGAAGAGGAAATCGAACGTTTTATTCCTCAAGAATATTGGAAGATTTTAGCTGAATGTATTCATACAAAGGTGTCCTTTGAAGCGCGTTTGACGCATTACAAAAATGAAAAATTACAGCAATTTACGGTAACCAAGGAAGAGCAGGCCCAACAAATCAAAGAGGATTTGGTTCGAGAAGCCCTCGGCTATTTACTCGTTACTCAAATCGAGAAAAAACAACGCAAGCGTAAACCATCACCTCCGTTTATTACATCGACTTTGCAACAAGAGGCTGCACGAAAATTAGGTTTTACCGCGCGAAAGTCGATGATGGTTGCACAACAATTATATGAAGGAATAGATATTGGAACGGGGACTGTCGGTCTTATCTCTTATATGCGTACCGATTCGGTGAATTTATCGGCGGAAGCAATAGAGGAAACACGGCAGTTTATTACGGAACGTTATGGTGCCGATAATTGTCCTGCAAGTCCAAGAGTTTACAAAACCAAATCCAAAAATGCTCAAGAAGCACATGAGGCGATTCGCCCCACATCGATTAAACGTACACCGGAAATGGTGCAATCGGCATTAACTGCTGATCAATACAAACTGTACAGTTTAATCTGGAAACGTACCGTAGCCTGCCAAATGGCTGATGCGATATTGGATACGGTTGCTGTAGATTTAAGCTGCGGTGAAGGCAATATGTTCCGCGCGAATGGTTCTACAATTACCTTCCCAGGATTCCTCTCGGTGTATGAAGAAGGTCGTGATGATACCAAAGATGATGAAAATGAAGGTTCATTATTACCTGCATTGAATGTCGGTGAAAAAGTCAAAGTACAGGACATATTAGCCAATCAACACTTCACAGAGCCGCCACCAAGATACTCGGAAGCAACTTTGGTTAAGGCACTGGAAGAATATGATATTGGACGACCGTCAACTTATGCATCCATTATTCACACATTGCAACAACGCGAATATGTTATTGTTGATAAGAAAAGATTCTTTCCAACGGATGTTGGTCGGATAGTAAACCGCTTTTTGACGGGTTATTTTACGCGGTACGTAGATTATAAATTTACTGCAGAACTTGAAGATACGCTTGATGCTATTGCGCGGGGTGAAAAAGAATGGATTCCGGTCTTAGAAGAATTTTGGCAGCCATTTGTGCAACAAATTACAACTACGGATCAACAAGTACAGCGTAAAGATGTAACCTCTGAAGTTTTAGATGAACAGTGTCCGAAATGTGGAAAACCGTTGTCAATAAGACTAGGTAAACGTGGGCGTTTCATTGGTTGTACTGGCTATCCAGAGTGTGATTACACCCAAGATATAGCAGGTCAGGATAATGAAAAAAATGAACCTGAAGTTGTCGAAGGAAGAGTATGTCCAGTATGTTCCAGTTCATTACATATAAAAACGGGACGTTATGGCCGTTTTATTGGCTGCAGTAATTATCCTCAATGTAAGCACATGGAACCTATAGAAAAACCAGCTGATACAGGCGTGGAATGTCCCAAGTGCCACGAAGCAAAAATCCTACAGCGCAAATCAAGAAAAGGGAAAATTTTCTATTCCTGTGGTAATTATCCTAAATGCGATTATGCGTTGTGGAATGAACCGATTAACCATCCATGCCCAAACTGCAGTTGGCCAATTTTGACTGTGAAAGAAAGCAAAAAATTCGGTCGACAAATCCTATGCCCACAGGATGGATGTGGTTATTCTACCAAGGAAGAACTAGAGGCAATGAAATAAGATACATTAAGCCTGGGTACAGTGTTTGCTGCACCCAGGTATCAATGTTTTGATCAATAAAAATCAATAGTTGTCGTAGTCACATCTAAAGGACCTACAGGATAAGAATAAACCGATACGGGTTCAACAACTGGTGCAACAGCGGGTGTAACAACACGCGTAACAGCGACAGGTCTGTATGAAACTACAGGTCTATATCTAATCACGGGTTTGTAGGTAACTGCTGATGTATATGCGATTGCCGGAGTATATACCGGTGTATATGCGGTGGTACAGCAACATCCTGCCATCAAAACAATACTTCCTAACAAAATTATCCATTTCATTATGTAGCCCCCTTTAATGGATGCCTACAAAAAGTGTAGATTATTTAGTCATAAATCACAAGAATTGAGCTATCTGGTTTTTTGGGGCGTTATTAAGATGCTGGATCTTTCTACAAAAGGGAGAGGGCCTGGTGGGAGGGAACTTATACCCATTGAATACAAACTCATTCTTCCTGTTCATTTTGAATCAGTATATACTCATCATCATCTTCTTCTTAGAAATAACTCAAACAGGATGTAGTGATGTTAGACAGGACCATTGTAGTTGATGAGCAATTTTTAAAGCGAGTACAACAAGCAGATTTTCCAAAACCTAATAGTACAATGAGTCCGGAAACGGCGGAATTGGATAAGAAAACTGCTATAGAGCTCTTTGATTCGCAAATCAAGTCACGTCTTCTTGATTTGATTGCCAGGCAGCTTAAGGAAAAGGGTTTATCATTTTATACTATAGGCAGCAGTGGACACGAAGGTAATGCAGTTTGGGGACAAGTATTTCGTCCCGATGACATGGCCTTTTTGCATTATCGGAGCGGGGCTTTTTATTTACAGCGTGCCAAGAAATTACAAGCTACTGACGGAGTGAGGGACATTTTACTTTCTTTAGTTGCCGCAGCAACTGATCCCATTTCAGGAGGACGCCATAAAGTTTTTGGAAGCGTTCCGCTAAATATCCCGCCACAAACCTCGACTATTGCATCACATTTACCTAAGGCTTTGGGCGCTGCATTATCGATTACGCGAGCCAAAGAATTAAATATTCACAGCAATCTAAATCCAGACTCCATCATTATCTGTTCCTTTGGTGATGCATCAACAAATCATGCTTCAGCGCAAGCTACCTTGAATGCATGTTCATGGATTGCCCAACAAAATTATCCTGTACCGATCGTGTTTATTTGTGAAGATAATGGAATAGGAATTTCAGTACCCACACCATCACAGTGGATTGAGCGTTCTGTCAGTGCTCGACCAGGTTTGCATTATATTGCATGTGATGGCTTGAATATTGCTGATGCTTATGCGAGTGCACAAGAAGCAGAATACTTGGCGCGTGTAAAAAAACAGCCTGTTTTTTTACACATGCGGTGTGTGCGTTTATTAGGTCATGCCGGTTCTGATATTGAATCACAATATTGTACACAAGCTGAAATTGAAGCCAGGGAAGCTCAAGATCCTTTATTGCATACTGCTGGTCTTTTATATCGTGAAGGCTGGATGAGTATTCAAGACATACTGAGTCTTTATCGAGATAATAAAGATTTAATTGAAGCCAAAGCAGTGGATGTGATAAGACAGCCTAAGCTCTCCAGTGCTGAAGCTATAATGTCTTCATTGATTCCCAGTGTACCGAAGAAACAACCATTCCCTTTGCCAAGTGAAGAGAAGCGTGCAGAAGTATTTGCCAATGCATTTTCACAATTAACTCAAAAGCGAAATTTATGTCAGCAGATTAATTTTGCATTGACTGATTTAATGCTGCAATATCCTAATATGTTGGTATTTGGAGAAGACGTAGGCAAGAAGGGTGGGGTGTATCGAGTGACGGCTGATTTACAGGCGCGTTTTGGACAACGCCGAGTATTTGATACGATTTTAGATGAAACCACAATTTTAGGAACTGCAATTGGCATGGCGCACAACGGATTTATTCCCGTGCCAGAAATTCAGTTTTTGGCTTATTTGCATAATGCAGAAGACCAACTTCGTGGTGAGGCCTCCACTTTATCCTTCTTTTCCAGTGGCCAATATCAAAATCCTATGGTTTTGCGGATTGCTTCATTAGCTTATCAGAAAGGATTTGGTGGTCATTTCCATAATGATAATTCTATTGCTGTATTACGTGATTTGCCTGGAGTGATTGTCGCATGTCCTTCAAATGGTCCAGATGCAGCAAAAATGTTGCGTACATGTATGCGTCTGGCTTATGAAGAGGGACGGGTAGTTGTCTTTTTAGAGCCGATTGCTTTATATATGACCAAAGATTTACATGAGCCTGGTGATAATGGATGGCTATTTAATTATCCAGAACCAGATGCTCTGATTCCGCCGGGAGAGGTAGGTGTTTTTGGAGAAGGACCAACCGTTATCTTAACCTATGCCAATGGTTATTATTTATCACGGCAAGCGGCTAAGGTATTGCAAGAAGAACACAATATTCCTGTGAAAATAGTGGATTTACGTTGGCTTAGTCCCTTACCGGCCGAAGCAATTTTGAAAGAAATAGCCAAAGCAAAACAGGTATTAATTGTCGATGAAGGCAGACAAAGTGGTTCAGTAAGCGAAGGCTTGATGACCTTGCTATTAGAAGAAGCCTCATCCAGGTTGAAAATCAAACGCATTACCGGTAAAGATTGCTTTATTCCTTTGGGTAATGCTTGGCAGTATTTGTTACCCAGTAAAGAAAGTATTATTGAAGCGGTTATTGCGTTACAGTCTGATAAAAGGGAGAAGGAAAGTGGACGACTTGTTGTTTCTTGATGAACAGTTGAATGGCGATGAACGCATGATACGTGATAGTGTCGCGCGTTTTGTCTCCAATGATGTAATGCCTTTGATGGCTGAGTCTTTTGAAAATGCTCAATTTCCACGAGAGCTTATTAGAAAATCTGCAGAACTGGGATTGTTGGGTTTGACCTTACCCGCGGAGTACGGTGGTGCCGAAGCATCTTATGTCTCTTACGGATTGGTTTGCCAGGAGTTAGAACGCGGCGATAGTGGATTACGTAGCTTTGTTTCGGTACAAAGTTCCTTATGCATGTTTCCTATTTTTCGTTTTGGTTCTGAAGAACAACGGGTGCGTTTTTTGCCAGGAATGGCTGCAGGTGAGATCATTGGCTGCTTTGGTTTGACTGAGCCTGATTTTGGTTCCGATCCGGCCGGTATGAGAACGACTGCAAAGAAAGTTAAAGGTGGATGGACTCTAAATGGTGCAAAAATGTGGATCACCAATGCACCAATTGCGGATATTGCTATTGTTTGGGCAAAAACAGATGAGGGTGTTCGTGGTTTTATTGTAGATACTAAATCAGAAGGATTAAAATGCCCTGAAATCAAGTTAAAGATGTCATTACGCGCATCGATTACCGGTGAATTGGTTTTTGATAACGTTTTTGTCCCCGATGAAAATTATCTTCCTGGCAGTGAGAAAGGTTTAGGCGCTCCTTTAAGTTGCTTAAGCCAGGCGCGATATGGTATTGCTTGGGGCGCCATGGGCGCTGCAATGGCCTGTTTTGATATTACTCGCGACTATCTGTTAGAGCGTAAACAATTTAACCAGCCTTTGGCATCGTTTCAGCTTATTCAAAAAGATCTGGCAGATATGTATACTGAAATTATTAAGGCACAATGTCTTAATTTACAGATAGGCCGAATAAAAGATAATCATCGTGAAAGTCCCGTGATGATTTCCCTGGCTAAAGGTAATGCATGTCGTGAAGCATTAAACATTGCGCGAAAATGCAGGAATTTATTGGGAGCAAATGGAATCAGCCTTGAATATCATGTGATTCGTCACATGCTTAACTTAGAATCAGTCTTTACGTACGAGGGTACGGATAACGTTCATACTCTGGTACTAGGAAAACATATTACTGGAATTAATGCTTTTGCTTAAACCAGGCACGAAAAGGTTAAGCACCAAGATCAATGACTTTAATGGCAACCCGGAAACTCAGCCCGGGTTGCCATTTGTTTCGCCCAGCACAAGTCATTGGCATCGGTAGAGTTTAACAGGGGTTCCTTCTTCAAAGTGGAACTTATTCTTCATGCAATGGGATTGTGTGAAGTAAAGCAGGTTTATTGGGCAACTTACAGGAGTATCTATGTTTAAAATGATTTTAAAAAGAGCGTTAGTATTAAGTTTACCTGTATTAAGTATGAATGTGCAGTCCGGGCCAAGCAAGGAGTTTTTAGCCAATCAGTGCTATGAGCTTTCACGAGTGGTGTTATCCTTGGCAGATAATCAGGAAAAAAAGATTTGCATTAATAAGCTTTATATGGCCTCCGTACAAATGAGCACCGCATCTTTTTTAATTATGGAAGACACTTCTGATGTAGCAAAAGAGATATTGAATAATGCAGTAGCAGCTCTGCAATATGCAGAATTACTAAGCTGCAAACAATACATTCAAATTGCACACTCTAAATTTGAGGCTCAGAAGATTAAAACATTATTGTAATAATTGATACTCTTCAAGTGCTTACAGAAGCCTTGAAGAGTTGTTAGGAGCTTTTAAGTGTATTCATATTTAAAAATTATTTTCTTAGTTCTCATTGTTTTTGTTGTTGGCGTTATGGCAGGAGTTCATTTTCATCCGTCAATTCATGAATACATGGAAAAAATTTGGAATAAATTCACGCAAGAGAAAGTAGCTGAGGAAGTTCATTTTTGTCCTCCACCTAATATTGTGCAAAAACATCAATATGATCCCGAAGCATTTCAAGTAGAAAAATTATACTGGCAGATGGAGTATCAGGGCTGGAAAGCCCCTGAGAATATAGGTTTTATGCAAGCACTTATTAATTCAAATAATAATTTAGTGTGTTATTACCAATGGCCAAGTCCAAAAGATAAAGGTACTTATTTATGGATGACCATACACTTATCTCCCTCGGTACATCAAAGTGTGAAGCCTTACGGTCCATACTGGTCAATTCAAAAGAAAGAAAAGCAAGCACGGTGTAATTCAGGAATAAATGCCTGTGGCATTATCCTTTTAGAAAGCACTCAATGAATCATTACCTCAAAAATAAATGCACTAGCAGTATCCTGGTGCAGCGCAGCTCAACCCGGGTTAAGAGGAGCAAAGATCTCGGATTCGACCGCGTTGCCCCAGGCAAAAAACAACTATCATCCAATAACCCCTTGTTATTTCTCCCAGACTTAGTTATCATTTGCCGACCAAGTCGGGGCGTAGCGCAGCCTGGTAGCGTACTAGCATGGGGTGCTAGTGGTCGAAGGTTCAAATCCTTCCGTCCCGACCAAAAAATCCCCTTTAAAATCAATCAGTTACACATCCAATTTTAAATCAATTTTTATATAAAAATATTTTTCTGGGTACTTTGCTGGGTACTTTTTAATTTACCATAATTGGGGTTGAGCCAATAGTTCGGACAAAAAAAAGCAGGCTGAAAGCCTGCTTGTCTAATATATTGGTAGTATTATAATGCATCTTTTTCACCATTTAAAATAGTTTGTTCAATCCATTCATCTATTTCATCGCTATGCCACGCAAGTGTTGTGCCATTAAGTTTGACCGGACGGGGAAATTTACCTGTAAGCCACCAGCGGCGTAGGGTGACTCTGTTTCTGCCGATCATTTTTTCAAGGTCTGGTACGAATAATACTTTTTGTGAAATTAGCTGTTGTACTCCTTCGATCATGGTGATCTCCTTTGTATCCAATTTTGTTCGGTTTATGGTATCGGCTTGGTTGTCGGACTTACCGCTAGTAAATGTTTTAAACATAAGCTTGCTCTCCATAAAAGTGCCTTCGTAATCCAGTAAGAGAGCTATTTTCCTGATTCTTATTTATTTCAAGAACAATCTGATATAGCTTCATAAGCTCAATTTCAGATTTAAAATTGTTTGGAACTGAATCGTTGCAATAGATCATTCTAAGGTTATCAAGAGATGAGTTTGACAGCTGAGCGATGTGTTTGAGGGTGTAGTGTGTTGAGTCTAAGATATACTGAATCATTCCTTTGTAAATGTTCAGCTTTGAATGGTGTTCCATAGATTGACCTCCTCCTTACTGCAAAGTATGTATATAAATGCTGGTGATTGCGCTAATTGGGTAATAATTTCTACAAAGTCACTAATAATCTACATGAAATTGGCGTAAATTATGGTAGTATCTATTTTTACATCAGTGTAATTAATTACGCCGGTGTAATTTATTACATGAATGTAACTAAGTCAAGGTATGTCTAATACTATTTTGAATGAATCGAGCCAATTGTTATTGGCGCAGACACTTAACGATTTAATTGGGCGTGATAGAAAACTCTCACCGGCTGCACTCGCGCGAAACTTAGGAATCCCAACCAATAAAATCACCAGAATTTTGAATGGTGACGTGACCGATCCGAAAGCCAGTACTCTAGTTCAGATTGCAAACTACTTTAATATCAGCATTGAACAATTACTCGGTTTAGAACCTATCGTTCGCAAAGGGGAATATGAGCAGCAAGAAGTAACAAGACCTTTACCTGTTTTTGAATTTAGTAAGGTAGCGCAATCAAACTCACCAAAAGAATGGTATCGATGGGCAGAGAATGATGTTGATGGGGAATATTATGCTCTTGCAATCGATACTGATTTATATGAACCAACATTCCCACAAAACTCGCTACTCATTATAAATCCAGATATCAAACCAGATGATCGTTCATATATTGTTGTTAAAAAGAATGGTTCAACACATTACTCAATAAGAAAATATGTTGTTGAGGGGAGCGAGAGTTATTTGTATCCCATCAATCCCAAATTGCCTGTAGAAATTTATGATGAGAGTTTATACACTGTTGTAGGCGTGATCCTTGAGGTACACCAAAAATTGCGCTCTAAAAAGTAAGTTGTTTAAGTTGTAAGGATGTAACCATGGAAAAATGGAGCCCCAAAAGTAAATTTCTACGCATTATCTATCAGCAAATCGTTGTGCGATTCACTCGACAGGTGAGAGAACCCTATCTAATCCGGATTGATCGAATCTTTACTGATCCAGATACCAATATATTATCAGTGGCGTTTCACATCGCGAACAAACGTGTTAATCAGGAGATGTCAGTAGCCAATTTTGTAAAGTCGGATATGATTTATCTCATTGATCCCCGTGTTGTCTTTGATATGGGACAGCAATTTGGTGCACATGCTGAACAGCTCACCATCTTGGAAAAGAAGCAACTGAATTTTAAAACAAAATGTTTTACTGGCTTAAAGCGAGTGTTTGTTGATGAGTAGCCAATTGATAGGTAAATCAAAAACGCCACTTCAATTTAAATTGTTTCATACATTGATAGGCTTTACAGTCTTCTTCACCTTAATTACTGTTCCTGCAGAAGCACAAGTTATCAATTTATTTGGAATACCAATAGCATCAGAATTTCTGTGGTGGCCAGTTGTATTTTTTTTCTTTCAGCTGATACAAAACATTTATGGCTTTGCCTACCTGCGCCATGCCGTGTACTTGGTGATTTTATTTCGCGCTATCTACATTTTGTTTTTAAAATTTGCTATTTGGTTACCTGCATCTTCATTCTGGCAAATGCAGGATATCTATACGCAGGTGCTTGGTAGGAATTTATTCTACCTCATTGAGAGCTCGATGTTTTTATGGGCTGCTGTTCTTTTGCCATCCGCTTTTTCAAAAGCCTCTAACGAAAAAGAAGCCAGTCATGTGATGTTAGCTTCTCTCATGATATTTTCGCTGCTAAATATGTTATGGCTTAGCCCTAAAGATATAGTCGGTGCTTCTCAGCTTATTATTCCACCTTTGATTTATTGCTTTTTAAATATTTTTTCACGTGTGTTGATGGGTATTATTGCGAATGTTGAACAATCGGATCGTAAGAAGAACGTAAATAAGCAAGTGTTTAAATTTCAGCTGCCCAGTGTAGCGGATAACAAAACTAATAATATTTTCAAATATCACCACATTCTTTTCTGCTCCAGCATCGTATTTTTTATTGCATCTAAAACGATGGCGGCTAAATTCATCTCAATTGGTTTTTTGACTATTAATGTGGGTGGAATTGTATTTTCTTTGGCTTATCTCGCTGCTGATATGATGACGGATGTCTATGGTATCGAGCGTACTAAACAAATGGTTCTGTTCGTTATATTTTGCAATTTACTTTTTGTGTTCGATGTTTGGATAACTAACCTGCTAGCCGTAGGTGTGAATAGCTCATTTAAATTAATTTTACATAATCAAGCGCGAATGTTTATTGCTTCGGCGACAGCTTTTTTTCTAGGGATGACAATTAACTCGACTGTAATTTCAATTATAAAATTAAGACAGCGAAGGAGGGGGATTTCGCTTAAAAAAGAATTTATTACCACGGTTTGGACAAGAATCGCAACATCCTCCGCTTTTGGAATCATAATTGATGTTAGTTTGTTTTCCCTGGTAGCATTTTACGGTATTGTACCAACTGATAAACTGGCAAGTGTTATCCTATTTGAGGATGCATATAAAATATCTTATGAAATCGTGTTGGCGCCAATATCAATTCTATTAATCTATTTTCTCAAGGTGAAAGAAAAAGTGGATATCTATGATGAATTATCTAACCTGAATCCATTTAGAATTGATACCGATTACAAAATTAGTGCTAACAAGTTTGATGAAAATTATATTCAACCAAAGAGAAGCAATGATGGATAAGAATATTTATGATTTTATGGCAGAAACAATAAAGATAGCATCAGAAAACCCAATAGCCCCATATGGTGCCATAATTGTTTATGATAACAAAGACATTCTTTTAAAATCAGTTAATAGTGCGCACCATCATCCTTTGATGCATGGTGAATTGTCGGTTATACATACGCTGTTTAATAATGGTTTTGATGGTGATGTCAGCAAATTGAGCCTCTACACAACTGCTGAGCCTTGTCCTATGTGTGCCGCTGCCATTTATTGGGCGATGATACCTAAAGTAATTTACGGTAGTTCAATATCTTTTTTACACGATTTATTTGGTAGGCAGATTCAGCTTAGGGCTGAGGAAGTTCTGTCTAAAACGCCAGATTTTTATAGCTGTCACTTGATTGGTGGAGTGATGGAAGACGAGTGTAATAATCTATTTATTAAAGCAAAACAATTAAGAGAGTAATCGTTATTTCATTAACTGAAGAATAACCTTCTATAATGAGTAATTAGTGTATGAATATGCTTGGATATCATTGTATAGAGCCTAATTTTTAATTCTTTCAGAGATTATTTGCACAAGTTCTGAAAAAAATTAAATAAAAGCTTGCATGCATTATTTATATCTATTAAATTTCGCGCGTTCTTTATTCTTCATAAGAATAACATTCTCGGTTTAGAATGTTCCTGAAAAATGTATATAAACGGAGTTACAGATGGATACTATTATCAATAATCAATCTTCTGAAATCGATCTAGATAATGATGAAACTGTTGTGTTTGATGATGTAGGCGAATTTGATGCGTCTATGTTAAGACCCATGCAGGAAGATTAATCTAAATTTCCTTTTGTTTCTTTTATTCTTGTTAAAGGATTGTCGCGGGGTAAATATGTCAGCTAATTCACTACTTTCCACATCTATTCCAGATGAAGAAGGGGCGAAAAAACTTATAATTTATGCTGCAGAGAAACAAAAAAATGATTTATTGGATTTATTGAAGAATTGTGAAAAAAAACTCCGCTATGACCTAAATGATCTTGCGGAGTTCATACAAGAAATAGATTGTAGTCAAAAACTTTCTCCAGCATTTTTTTTATACACCCAAGAATTGCGCGATGCCATAAAATCCACATCTATTGATAAAATAATGGATGCTATTCAACATGTATCATGGTTGAAAACATATGGAATATATGAGCAAGAATTACGAATCAGTTCTGTTTTATCGGAGTTTTGGGAAACTTCTTATGTCTCAAAAATGAGACGATATGAACAAAAAAATATTTGTGGTGAGACCACATTGGTCAGACCAGTTTCTAGCAAACAATTAGAGTTTCATGCTTCTAACATAAGAAAAGCAATTGACCTGATCAATACAGGTGATATGGATGTTGCTCATGAAATATCGATACTTATCTCTTCCATTAAAATCTTTCAAGGCAGAGTACTTCGAGGTCAGGCATCAGGAGATACAATGGGTGCTGTCTGGTTAAGAATACCTGATCCCCATGATGATCAAGTTGGCTATTGGATAGAGCATATCGTTCATGAAGTATCACATTTACGATTACATGCAATGTTTTTTCAGGAAAAGTTTGTTCTAAATCCTGATGATGAGTATAAATTTAGAGCTCCAATACGCGACGATTTAAGGCCGATGCTGGGTGTTTTTCATGCTACTTTTGTTTTGGCCAGGATGATTCGGGTCTTTAAGAAATTATCATTTAAAGGCTATGCTTCAAGATTTCGAGATCGACTTCAACTATGCCAATTACAATTTGAAATTGGTCTTAATTCTGTTTACTCGAAGGATGCGGAATTAACTGATAATGGGAAACTAATCCGTGAGAGTTTTAAGGAATGCGCTTTAATACTGGAAAATTAGAAATAGAAAAAATTCCAATAAGATTTTCTTGGTTTTATCATCCGCTCGATTCAAATTTGATTATTTCTGATAGTGTCTCTTCGATTAGAGATAAGCAATCCATTTCACATCGTTTTTTTGGCCATGCTGCGGGCTATGACTTAGAAGAAGTAGTCCATAGATCCAGCTATGAGGTTTTGGAAAGGATGCTTTCTTTCAGTGCAAGTTACTCAGAAAAAAAATTGCATGAGGGCTTTCTGGCAAAAACTATTTTTGCAGAGGAGACTCAGGAAAAAAGAATATCTGCTGAATCAATATTAGTACGCACAAATAATGAATTGGCTTCAGCCAGTGGTTTAAGTCTGCATGTTAATTTAGACCTTGCAATTCAACATGCCGTTTATGAACTTATTGAACGAGATATATTGTGTAGACTTTGGTACTTTGATTATCAGTTGTATCAAATAAAGAGGGAACTCGTAAAAGATGATTATTTCATTGAGTATTATACTGTTGTAAATATTCCTGTCCCTTTTGTATTGGCCATTGTTAAATCCAAAAACAATTCGATTATGTATTGTGGTTCTCGCTGTAGTGCAAGTTGGGAATATTCCTTAAAAAAAGCTAGAGAAGAGGCTTTATTATTAATTACTGATCTACTTTGTCGTCAGCGGAACAGTAATATAGGAAATCGTTTGGATACTATTCAAAGATTAAATACCTTGTCTGGAGAAATTGCCGCGCAACAAGAAGAGCATTTGGAGCGTAAGTTACTGTCCAATTTGGACAAGCAACATTTTGAAGATACAAGTTTTGAAAAAATCATTTCTAAATATTTTAAAAATTTAAGTCTTTTATATGTTGCTGAACTCAGACAATGGGGTAGTTATTATCTGGTAAAAGCATTCTCTGAAGAGTTACTTACAAAACCTTTAGTTAGGACGATGGTACAAAATAACAAGATATCGGCTGTTCCGCCAGATCCCTTTTGTTGAGAATGAATAATGAAACAAATATCTGACATAAAATGGTTGGCATTAAGCGCCGGAGTTTCATCTTTAGGTTGCGCTATGTCGATAATATTTATTCCATTAATGATATACAACAAAACTCATAATCCATTAATAATGGCCTTGCAGGTATTCGTTCAACTATTGGGTAATTTTGTTGCTTGCCAAGTAATTGGACGTTTTAAAATAGGAAATAACGATAAATCCTCTTTAGTGATATGCAATTTTCTTCTAGCAATAACGATTCTGATTTTAGCCTGGGTTAGTGACTCTCTTCTCGTTCCAAGCTTCTTTATGGTGACCATGTTATCGTCAATTCTTAATACGTGTAGTCGTGGTTATTATGAAAGTTTAATTGGAACAATTAGTCATGAGTCAGCAAACTC
Source organism: Legionella qingyii (assembly GCF_003184185.1). The sequence continues at coordinate 74,022 of NZ_QHJG01000031.1, forward strand.
TCGTCAAAATCTAATTGGCATTACAAAATCCTATGAAAATTTTGGCACAATCTTGGGGTCATCTTTGACTGTACCCTTGTTGGCATGGGGATCTTCTTCGACTGTTTTCATTATAGATTCTGTAACCTATCTATTCGCTGCAATGTTAGTAAGTAACTTAAGGTGTGTAGGCCAAGCTTTTACACGTATGTCTACACAGCCAATTACCTTATTCATTTTGTTTAAACAAAAATCTAGAAATTTGACTATTTCGCATGGTTTTCTTGCAATGTCTTTATTTCTGCTAAATGGCTCTGTCATTTATGTCTTAAAAGAATCTTTTAATGTAAGCGATAGATTAATATCTTTTTATTATGTTTCTCAATTTACATTTAGCTTCTTGGGAGCTTTTATAGTTTCTTTAATTACGAAAAAGCGAATTATCAATTCATCTCAAGCACAATGGTTGCGTTTATCTTATGCAATACCGTTTCTTATTATCGCAACCCATAATTCAGTCTACCTTTTTGTTATAATGATTTCTTTTTTAGCGTTTGTTCATACATTTTCGCTGCCTGTATGGCAAAGTTTCTTTCAAGATTGTGCTGAAGAGGCTTCTGATTGGCGATTGATTGGTGCTGCTCGCAAGACCTATGTTTCTATTATTGGTGGGCTAGGCAGCTTGCTGGCAGGTTTGTTATTAACCATTACGGATTATCAAAAAATATATTTGTTAGCTAGTGCATGTTGTATTTGTTCTGCATTATGCTTTATAAAATCCTCAATAAGGATGGAGCCGTCAAAATCATGATAGTTGAATGTAAGACACTTGGTGATACTGAATTAGGAATTATGTACAGTCAATTATTACTAAATAGTAAGTTACTTGCTTTAATTGAAAACCAAAGTGTCACTGAACCCATACAAATATTCAAAGTTTCAAATGAAAAATTAGCTGTATTTAATCCTAAAAAAAATAGCTTATTTTTTTCTGCAGCTACAGATCCTAAAAGTGCTTTAGATATTTTCATTCATTTAAAAGCGAATTACATCATTAAGATTATTGAAGGTGCTGAAGAGTTAGTCGATAAAATCGGGGATTACTTACAAACATTAAGTGAAAAATACAGTAGCGCAAAAATGCTTTTGATGTCTAAAGAAGTAAATGAATATATTACTTCGCTATCATCAGATTTTGAATTTCTTAAGGGAGAATCCCTTAACGATTTTGGCGCAGATGTTCTTGTTGCCAAGTTTTCCAAGGAGCGATTGAATGTGGCTCTGGATGAAGAAGAGGCCAAGAAATTAATTTTATCTTCCTCAAGAGAGTTTATGGGCTTAAAAGTAAGCGACGAGGTTGTAAGTATTGCAGCATGGATCAGAGAAATAAAAGGTTATCGTTGCCTCAGTTATGTTTATACAGATGAAAAGCATAGAGGGCATGGTTTTAGCCAATTACTTTTATCCAAGTTGTTAAATGATATTTGTGGTAAATATAAAGGAGCATTTTTATTTGTAGATGAATCCAATATTCCTGCATTGAACTTATATCGTAAATTTGGATTTAAGGAATCTGGTTGTTTATCACAAATGAAATTGAATTAAAAAGATGTTGGATTTAGAACAGATAAAAGAGATAGATGTACTTGTCATTGGTGGAGGGAATGCTGGACTTTGTGCTGCAATTTCTGCTGTGTGCAAAACTCCAAATGTCGTAGTAATTGAAAAAGCCAGTTATGAGGAGCGTGGTGGAAACAGCTCTCTTACAATGAATTTTAGATTTGCCCATTCAGATATTGACGACCTATTAATGTTATTAAATTTATCTGAAATAAATGAAGAACAAGTAGCGCGTTTAGAAAAACATTATTTAACTTACTCAGAAAATGAGTTTTATAGTGATTTAATGCACGTTTCAAATAATCGTGCTGACTCTGAATTATCCTCAATTCTTGTTAAAAACTCATATGATACGGCTCGCTGGTTACATAACCTTGGGCATAGATGGGAAATAAAGCCACGTATACTCGCTGGTAGCTTGCCTATTAGGATTGTTGGCGGTGGCAGAGAATTACAGAATATCAATTTTTCTGTGGCTGAGCGTCATGGGGTTCATATCGTTTATGAATGTGAACTTATAGATTTGGTGGCATGTGATAATTACGTTAAGGAAGCAAAAGTATTATATAGAAATAAGCAAATTTCTATCAAAGCAAAAACAATCATCCTCGCGTGCGGGAGCTACGAATCAAACTCATCAATGAGGAAAAAATATCTTGGTACTCATTGGGAGGATACCGCATTAAGAGGTGTTCCATTTAATACCGGGCAAGGGATTGTGTCTGCTTCAAATATTGGTGGCGTTCTTTATGGCGATTACTCTGAATGCCATGCAACGCCTCAAAATAGCCGTTTAAAATCCTATATGCTTCCTGGAGAAAATGAGGAAAGTCAAAATAACTCAAGATATGCATTCAATTATGGTGTTTCAGTGAATAATCAGGGGCAAAGATTTTTTGATGAAGGTGAAAACCTGCCTAATTTTCTTTATGCAAAGCTGGGAAGAAAAATCATTGAACAGCCTAATCAACTGGCATATCAAATTTTTGACCATAAAACAGCAAGATTTTTACCTCAAAGTTATTTTGAAGATGGAAATTATGTTGAAGCAGGCTCACTGGTTGAATTGGCGAAAAAGCTTGATATTAACTGTATAGAATTTGAAAAAAATATTGATCATTTCAATCAAGCAACAACCACGAGAAAAATTAATTTGAGTAGGTTAGATGGAATAAGTACTCTCAATCTTGATTTGCCAAAAAGTAATTGGGCTATTGCAATTAATAAACCTCCCTATTTCGCTTTTCCTGTAAAGGCGGGAATTACATTTACTTATGGTGGTTTGAAAATTAATAAAAACACCCAGGTAGTTAGAGAAAATAATACTCCTTTTCATAATTTATTTGCTTGCGGAGAAATTGTTGGAGGATTGTTCTGGGGGAATTATGCTGGGGGCAGTGGTCTTATGGCTGGATCCGTATTTGGAAAAATTGCAGGAGAGTTTGCTGCTAAATTGGTTTTAGAATATTAGAGTTGAGACTATTACATGAGTGATGATGCTCCAGTTTGTCATAAGACTATTTTTTCTCAAAAAGCATATTTCTATAAACATTCCAGGCCTAAATATCCGGATTCTGTTTTTGAGTATCTGGCTAGATTATTAAAGTCTGGTTCAAAAATCGTTGAATTTGGATGTGGCACGGGTATTTTTACAAAAGACTTAATTAAGTACGGTTATGAGATTTATGCAGTGGAACCTTGTGCTGAAATGCTTGCAGAGTGCAGGGCAGAGCTAATTGACTATGATAAGTTAACTTTTATAGAGTCTAGTGCTGAAGAGGTTAGTTTACCTGCGGCTAGTATTGATGCTTTTATCTTTCCACAATCATTACATTGGATGAATATAGATAAGTTAAAAGATATAATTGCCAATGCTGCAAATAATCATTTTAAAATAATTACTGTGTGGAACTCACGTAACAGCTGCAAAACAGATTGCGCAAAAGAATATAATAAAATTATTAACAACCACAAAAAAGAACATGCTCTAGCAATTCAGGTACAGACTGATTCGTATGAATTGCTGAATCAATTATATGGCAAAGAAAAATATAAATTATTTAAATTTCATCATACTCACCAAGTTACTCAACAAGGATTGGAGTATCTGTTTCTATCCACGTCCGATATTGATTTGAATTTATTTGATTTAGTTATTAAAGAGGAATTAAGTTCTTTTTTTTATCAATACAATGTTAATGGTTTTGTTTCTATTGAATATGATTGCTTCATGGCCATATCACGTAATTAGTATCTAGAGTATTAGATATCCTTCTCATTAATATTCTAATTTCCTAATTAGGTTGAACAATTATTGGTATACTTAATTAAAGATAGGGCCACCCAACAATAAGTATTTCTATTAAATAATTGCTTTTGATAAAGTTCAAAAAAAAAATTATTTAAGTGTCGTATTTATTAAATACAAAATGCTCTATAATTTATCATATGTAATGGATGGAAAATATTATGAATCCCATGAAATTGACAGCAGTTATTGAACAGGACGAATTTGGTTTCTCTGCCTACATTGAACAAATATCGGGTATAAATACCCAAGGCGATGATCTAAATGAAGTTAGAGATAACTTAAAAGAAGCCTTGTCAATTATTGCTGACATCAAAGGAATTCATGATTATAAAATTACCAAGGAAGTTATAATTGATAAATCGTCATCAATTCATCAAACATCTAGAGAATCATGATTGTAAGCTACATCGTCATGGTAGCAAACATGATATTTATATCAATACAATTAATAAATTGGGTATATCGACTGTACCTAGACATGTACAAATTAATCCCAATACAGCAAGAAAGATTTGTAAAGATCTTTTGATCCCCGTATTTCCATAAAATATTTTGCTACCTTAAAATATGCTCGAGAGAAATAAAGATAAACAAACAAGAACCAATCAAAATGACGGTTGATGACAGCAATGCATACCTACTAAATGTCCGAGCCTGTTGTGTTATATCACGAGCCTCAGCCAATGAGCTAGATATCATATTTTTCATAGCAGATCGGAAGAGCACACGATCCTTCCATTGAGAGGAAATACTCTCAATTTCCTCTCTGAACTTCGCTAGCATAGCCTCTTGCACGCGGCGGTTTTCCTCAAGCAGTTTTACATTCATGGTCTGAAGGATAAGGATTGGATCATCTTTGCCTAAAACCACACCATGTCTTACAGCGATGTCCTGAATGACCTCATTAAATTTATCTGACATTAGATCACCATGGCATTATCTAATTGGCCGAACAACTGATCGCGAATGATCTTTAATCGCTGACGGGTCATAAGGTTTTTTTCTGGCATTGCCAGTACTTCATTAAAAGTTAGTTTTTGTTGTAGCATCTCTGTTAGATCCCGGCTGTAGGTTTCTTTTTTCAGGTCAGGAATTTGAATTAAGGCTGATATTCGATCTTTGTTATCTCGGTAAGCTTTCATTTGTTCAAAGGCTTTGCCCTCATGCTCTATGGCTCCCCAATAGGGATTGAGCCAGACGACAAACTGTGCTTCATTTGAAAACTGGTCAATCAGCTGTGCAAAACCATTAATGGTGTCCAACAAGGCCTGGCCGCCGGTGATGACCGTATGAATCACCATTTCATGGCCTAATTCTTTTAATAAAGCTGGAACTTGGTTGCTTATGAGGTAATGAGATAGCGGTACAAAAGAACTGGCACCGTTGTCAATGACTACATCATTAGTTGTTACGACAATTTTTTCGATGAGGGCATCGAAAAGCCGTGGGTTGATTTCATCGCCGCTCATGACTTGAATATGGTCAACATTTAAGGCTTTAAAACCATGAAAGGTTGAATTGATAGGGTCGGTGTCAATGCACAATGGGGCTTGGCCTTTGTGATATTTGTATTGTGCAGTGGTTGCTGAAATAAATGATTTGCCGACACCGCCTTTTCCCTGCAGTGTGATATGTATTTTTGCCATTACAAGAGTTCCTCCAAGTTGGGTTTGGGATTAAAAGTAAAGCCGCGAATTTCGTTTTTTGCCTTACTTTTAGCCTGTTCATCCTTGGTGTTCTCCTGCATAGATGGCTTTTTTTCTGCAGCAATCAAACGTGCTACATAGCCACAAAATGTTTTATATGAAAATGAGATTTTGCCTTCTTCAACTAAGGTTTCCCAGACAAGCTTTATAGACCAGCCGTCGGCTAGCGCTGAAGCGATATCTTTTTTTAGCGCAAGAAAAGCGGCTTTGTTGACCGATTTATCAGAGCATTTCCTATTTATCTGCTTGGCTGCGATTCGTTCGCTGAGGGAGTTTCCCATGTCATATTGTCAATTTATTGTTGTTCTCTTCGATGGTATGAAATATTACGTTAGACTGCAATAGGGTATGTAATTTTCCTTCCTTTTAGCGTAATTAAATAAACCATTAAACGTACTTAAGTGTAACTTATCGTAATTAATGGTAATTATAAGTAATTAATAGGGCGTTACGAAAAATAACCTTGAAATTACATAAAATTACCTGATAGTATCCCATTTAATGAACTTAAAACGCAGGGCAAGATAGGTGAAGTTAGCTAACCAGCAAGCTGGCTACCAAACCTCATTAATCTTATTCGCACCTTCGGTGCTCAACAAAAAAACTGTGTTTTGAGATCAAATCGATACTCAAAGGATTGCATAACCACTTAATTAAGAGGTCGGCATCCTTATGGACGAGAAACTTAAAACATCCACCAGAAAAAATGGTCGTCATCTTCGCGTACCTGTTTTGCCTTCTGAAGAAATTCAAATTAAATCGAATGCAGCTACAGCTGGGCTTTCAATTGCCGAGTATTTAAGAAGGATTAGTCTCGGTTATCAAATTCAAAGTAATGTTGATAAGGATTATATACTGCAGTTAGCCAAGATTAATGGAGACTTAGGACGGCTTGGTGGACTGTTAAAACTATGGTTGACTCAGGATAAACGTGTTGCACACTTCGACCTCCAAGCAATAAAAACATTGTTAGCACGTATTCAAACCACTCAGGATGCGATGTTTGAAGTGGTAAAAAAACTATGATTATTCGCCATATTCCTATGAAGAAAACAAGGCTTAGTAGTTTTTCGGGTCTTGTTCAGTACCTTTGTAATACACAAAATAAGAAGGAACGTGTGGGTAAAGTCAGATTATCAAACTGTAATAGTATCGATCCCATTTGGGCTGTTCAGGAGGTATTGGCAACACAGGCTAGAAACCAGCGAGCGTTGGGCGATAAAACCTATCATATGCTCATTTCTTTCGCCCCAGGAGAAAATCCTTCATCTCAAGCTTTACAAGAAATTGAAGACAGAGTGGCATCGTCGATTGGATTTAAAGAACATCAAAGAATCTCCGTTGTTCATCATGACACAGACAATCTTCATATTCATGTTGCGATTAATAAAATTCATCCCCAAACTTTTAATATGATTGAACCTTATAGGGCATATAAGACCTTTGCCGAGGTTGCATCCAAGCTCGAAACTGAATTAGATCTTAAAATAACTAATCATCAAACTCGTAAAAGCCGTTCAGAAAATATTGCTGACGATATGGAATACCATTCAGGTATTGAAAGCTTGATTAATTGGATGAAGCGGCACTGCAAAGAAAAAATCGAGGCAGCCAGTAGCTGGAAGGTGATTCATAGTAATTTGGCAGAGCATGGATTGATGATGCGTGTTAAAGCCAATGGTTTTGTGTTTTGTAATGTCCAAGGGCTTACCGTTAAAGCAAGTTCAATTTCTAGAACCTTCTCTAAAAAAAATCTCGAATCCAGACTAGGTTTATTCGTACCATGCTATTCAGAAGACAATGAACATGTATCAAATGTATATCGTTATGAACCATTAAATAAAAAAGTAATTGGTTCCAATCTATATGCTGAATTTCAGCATGAAAAATCACACAATAAACTCTTTATTACAGAAAAGCTTAAGCAGTTACGCGAGGCTAGAGTTAAACTTATTGAAAAGGCGAAAAAGCGAGGGCGAATTAAACGAGCGGCTTTGAAATTAATGAACCTTTCTAAAGTACAGAAAAAGTATCTATATCAGCACATAAACAAAACTTTGCTTAATGATATTGATAGCATAAGGAAAAATTACGCAAAAGAACGTAGCCGGTTAATAGATTCCCACCAAAACAAAACCTGGGCTGATTGGCTGAAACAAAAAGCGCAAGGTGGCGACCAGGATGCCTTAGTGGCAATGCGTTATCGTAATCGTAAAAATAACCATGATTACACCATATCAGGTGCAGACTCAGTTTTTCCTTCTTTAAATTTTGGACCAATCGACTCTGTTACTAAAGAAGGCACTGAGATTTATAAAAAGGGTAACGGTGTTATTAGAGACAATGGAAAAGAAATTATCATTTCTAAAGGCGGGTCTATTCCTGCGCTTAAAAGAGCATTGGAAATGGCAAGGAAGCGCTACTGTGACTGTATTTGTGTGAGCGGGTCTCCACTATTTAAAAAGATTATCTTGCAAATTGTTATTCAATATCAAATGCCAATCACTTTTGCTGATTTGGATTTGGAAAACCAACGTCAAAAGCTAAATTTTGAACAGGAGAAATCTCATGAACAATCAAGATCAAACCAACAAAACCATCGAAGAAGAACTTCTGGAAACCATGAGGCTGTTGGAACAGCCACAGGCAATAGAAGAGGCAGTAAAAAGCCCAACACTTTCAGCATTAGACAAGGCTCGCCAGCCAAAGATCACAACAGCTTGCGAAATCTGTCCGAATGCGATCTGGTTCAGCTCACCGGAGGAGGTCAAGTGTTATTGCAGGATAATGCACATGATCAGCTGGAGCAGCAAAGACTCCAACCTGATAACCATGTGCGACGGAAAGTTCCTGGGCTAGAGCGGAAAAGGACATCAAAAAATAAAGTGAAGTGAGTAATAGTGTTATTTTGTAACGCATTAGTTTTCTAATCTAGAATTGCTATGGATAAGATTACAAAAAAAATAGATCGTTCATATATTTCTCGGCAATCTTGCCGTTAACTTCACTTTTTTGGCCTACAATAAAAAGAATTACTATTTAATTAATCTTATGGAACTCCGATTAGGCATAGAAACTGATGTTTTTGAAAAAGCCCTAAAAGATACATTAGAAAAGCATATATTTCAGGATCTTTCTGCAAGTATCGAATATGCTTTAAAAATTGCAATGTCAAATTATTTGTCGAAATATAGTAACCTCCTAATAAAGAATGATTTTGTAATGGATACTGTTATTAAATGTAAGCAACCAAAAACTTTGACTCATGGCTTCGGCTTTAATTACCTTGATAAAGAACTGACTTTTGAACTTTCCTCAATAATTAAAATACAGAAAATGAGGCAAGACAAAGTTGAGTTCAATCCATTCATAAAAGGTGTTGTAATGAAATACTTTCCTATAAAGTCCGGACATATAAGAAATAATAAGAATAATGAATATCACTTATTTTATTTTATGGATGGAAAAATATTAAGCAATAATTATTTACATGAAATAGAGTTTACACGGATAGCAAAAAAAGACGTTGCAATAAAAGAACTAAAAACCCAAACAAATATTTTCATCAATAAATTAAGATTTTCTTTTAGGGTTAAAAACATTCTCACCCAACTATCTCCTGAAACCATTGAAAAACTTCAGGATAAAATGGTGCCAGAATGGTTTTATCTTTGTGATTTTGAAATGTTTAATTCTAAGCATCAGGAAATAACTTATTTTAATCTTATTTCTGGTAAACGATATATATGCTCCTGCTCCAGGGAATTCCACGAGCATTTATTGGCATCTAATCCTCCAACCGCTCGAAAAGATAATCTTTTAATGTTATCTGATATAGTTTGCTTACCGAGGCGGAATACAATTTGCCATGTATGCATAATACAGAAATACGGCTTTGATGAGTGTAAAAGACAATTTGGTATTCCTGACAAAACTTTACAATATTGTTTTGGACCTCTTTCATTTTTCTATTATAAAGACCCAAAATGGAGTTGGATTTACCATAATTTAAACTATATATTTAACCAACCCAAATGGATTAATGAAAATAATATGTTTCTATTCGCCAAGGAGCTACTTCCAGAATTTAAAATATTGCGGGAAGCCAGCCCTACCTGGCTGGGTAGTCAAAGTCTTGATGTCTATTTTCCTGAAATATCTTTGGCATTGGAATACCAAGGTAGACAACATTTTGAGCCAGTTGACTTTTTTGGCGGTGAAACAGCTTTAATAAAAAACAAAGAAAGAGATTTAAGAAAAAAAGAGCTTTGTAGGCAAAATGGCGTTTCCATTGTTTATGTTTATTATAATGAAAGCTTAACACTTGAGTTAATAAAAAAAAAATTGAATCCTTTTATTAAAAAGCTTCGTAGCAAATAGCCTATTTCGTTATGATATTATTATCAGAAACCAAATTATTTTCCCCATTAATTTGATTTCATTAATCATGTGGTATTCTCCCGTTTATTAATTAACCATACGGGTGTGATCATTCCTTTGATTTGTCTTGTGTGAACAAGACCATAATATCGACCATCGAATGACCATTCGCTTTGACTGGTCATTGTCAGGATTTCCTCTTTTTGAAGTTGGTAATTCATTACCTGCCATTGAGGTAATGTGCGGTTCATCCCATCCTGTAATTTTGGTTTTGAATAGGGGATTAGCATGTGATTCACAAAAACACCTTCGGTTGTCACCGAGAGAATATCGCCAGATAGAGCCACGACTTTTTTCATTAAATAACCATATCCACCACAATTAAGACCATGGTCTATATAGCCTCTGTTCTTGGCTAACCTAAACGACTTCCTGTCATCAGGACAAAAAATCACATAAGCATTTTTGAGAGATTCTGCACTGGTGATGCGATATAAGCCTATAGGTATGGATTCAGTCAGGTTTATCCTAAAACCCATAGCATGGAACAGTGCGCCTAAAGCAATAAGACATATAAAGAAAATAGCGATGAAGACGGACAATTTTTTCATAACTTGATGATCTCATCGTCACTTAAACGAGCACGCAAAATATCTGAGTGTACTGGTGCCTCGACAGATGCTCTGGCTAAGAAAACTGGATCGTTAAAATAAAGTGGCTGCTTCCCATAAATCGCAGGAAAACCAGCGACATAAACCACCATATCACCAGCCTCACGGATAAAACCATCGGAGTCTTTTTTGGGGCCAGGCATACGCAAACACTCATCAACGGTTAAAAGAGGTCTTGATACTTCCTGCACGGTTTTGGAGATTTGATTTAAGAACGTTGAAAAACGTTTGCCGCTGGTGGTGATGTGTTCTTTAACAATCGTCGTTTGGCCTGTCAGTTTGGAAAGATGTTCTGCTGTTTCAACTCGGTTAGGTGGATAAGCATTTTGAATATGGCAATTAGACGTGATGGTTTCATCAGGACCATAACCACGTTCACGGCTTTTAAGCTGATTAATGTCCTGACAAATTAAGTAAAACTTCAAACCATAACCCGCAACGAACGCTAATGACTCTTGCAGAATATCGAGTTTTCCAAGACTTGGAAATTCATCGATCATGTAAAGCAATCGATGCTTATACGTTTTTTTCGTTCTGACATAAGCTAAACCTTTGTCATCCGATACACGCTCAAACTCCATTTTGTCAGCCAATAACCTCACTATCATATTAATCATGACCCTAATCAGAGGCTGAAGCCTTGCTTTATCATTGGGTTGAGTAACAATATAGAGACTCACAGGACTTTCATAGTTCATTAAATCGCGGATGCAAAAATCTGAGGCAGATATGTTATGAGCAACTACTGGGTCACGATATAACGCCAGATAAGATTTTAAAGTGGATAACACAGAGCCTGCTTCTTCCTCGGGGCGGTCTATCATGTCACGGGCGGAGGCTGAAATAACGGGATGGGTTTTTCCTTCAATATGCGGGTATTGGGTCATTTCAATGAGCAGGTCGGCAATATTAATATTGGGATCCACCAGCATACGGTCAATGTTGGGAAATGTGGCCGGCTCCCCCTGGTTGTTTAGTTTGTAAATCGCATGCAGAATAAAACCAACCAAAAGGGCTTGCGATGTTTTCTGCCAGTGCGTTTCTAACCCTTTACCATCAGGATCAACCACAAGTGTTGCCAAATTTTGTACGTCACCCACCTCTGATTCTGTACCCACTCTGATTTCATCAAGCGGATTCCAACGGGCTGAGCCAGTTAATGTTGCTGGTTCAAAGCGAATCACTTTATTGTTAGCATGCTTTTGTCTCCAGCCAGCGGTCATGGCCCAAAGCTCGCCTTTTAAATCGGTAATCACGCAGGAATGCTTCCACGATAAAAGGGTAGGGATTACAAGGCCAACACCTTTTCCGGATCGCGTTGGTGCATAGGTTAAAACATGCTCCGGCCCATTATGGCGCAAATAATGAATTTCTCCCTGCGCATCTTCAATCGCCCCAACATACACACCTTCCTCCTGGTCAAGCAAACCAGCATTGTTCAAATCATCCTTATTCGCCCATCTGGCTGAGCCGTGAAGGTATTCGCTGATGTTTTCTTTTTTTAAATGGCGACTAGCGAACAACAGCATCATCAAAAAAAGGCAGCTGCTCATCACCACCATGCCAAAGGCGGCATTAAAATATTCGGGATGGTAATGATGATAGTTCATGTTCCACCAGAGCAGATTCCAGGGTAGATAAACATGCGCAAATGAAAAACCTAAATTCTCGTGGTAATGAAACTTATAAGCCACATATTGTGTGCCAATCTCCATGCTGATTAAAAATCCCAGAGTCACCATTACGATGAGTCTCATGGTCCTCTTGTTATCCTGTTTTTGTCTCACTTGTGGACCAATGGATTTATTGGGTTTACTCAGATTCATTGGCAGTCTCCAGATGCTTTTCGATTGACAAAATGGCTGACTTCATCGTCATTTTCTCCGGCACTGAAACTTCCTTCTGGAGTGCCTATCGACGTAATATTTTGAAATGCTGAATCCTGGTGTTCAGATGCTGATAAATCGTTTTGTGATTCCACCCGTTGATGAATTGCATCGGCAATTTTCCCACCGGTAGTTTCGGCCACCGTTGCAGCCATTGCCTCCTTCATAGCGCTTGCCTTTTCTCGTGCTACATCAAATGTCCCTGATGCTAAATGTGAGCCAAACGAACCTGCAAATTTGGATGCTTGCCCCATGGCTTGTGCCAAACTGCCGGTTTTGGAGCTGACATTGCCTTCTGACACAGAACCTAAATCACCAGCACCCATACTTTGGGAAGCGGCTTTGAATGCCGCATGAAGAGCGGATAAGCCTCCTGCACTTTGAGCACTGACAGCTCCTGCGCTGCTTGCCAAAGCAGCACCCGCAACGCCGGCAGCACCTAAAGCGCCACCCAGACCAATACCACCGCTGCCTCCGCCACCGCCAGATACAATGCTGGCGAGAACAGGGGGGATTTTATTAATCAATATCAGCAAAATAATGGATACAACGAGCATCACAAACATTTCTTTTAAGAGAATGTCCTTTGCCATAGCGGCATAATATTGATCGACAAAAGACTTACCAATACCAATAATCAAAATCATCGCAAATGCCTGTAAAGCAATACCCAACACTGTTTTGTAGTATTGAATCGCGATATCGCAAGTCCAGCGTCCGCCACCAAACCCTAATAAGATGATGCCGCCATAGGTTAAAATCCAGGCAGTAATCAGAATAATCAGCATGTTAATACTGACCAGTGCCAAAACGACCAGAATCACCCCTGCAACGATCAATCCCACCGTAGTTGCCGCAGGGGACCAGAGGGACGAGTTATTAATTGCTTTGGAAACAATATCAAAACCTACGTCAATAATGTCAGAGGGGGAAATGTGCGTATCAATTCCGGAAGCCTTTGCTGCGAGTTGTCGCATGGAGTCGATGATGGCGGTTGCAATGGCAGGTCCATTATCCAAAATCCAATAGAAAAAACCGACAACCACTAAAAATCGAACCGTTTCAGCCATAAACTCCTGAATATCCGCTCTTCGTAATGACATAAGCCCATAGGTCCATACCATGCTAATTAATGCCAGAGACCAGAAGAGGTATCGAGCATAACTTAATATGGTTTGGCTCCATGTAGAGGCTGTACTGGAAAACCGATACAGAATATTATCCAGCAAATCCCTGCTGTCCATGCTGCCTTGTGCATGAGCCGACAAGGAAAACCCAATTAAAAGGAATACGATTAAATAAGTGATTGTCTTTTTTTTCATGGGATTACCACTTTATACCTGAGCTTTTGGAGTAACTTCCGCCTTTAAAACAAGCATCAGCTATTGCCTGCAGCTCATCGGCTGTCCGACCCTCTTTGGAGCTGTTGCAGGTTAACGAGGCTAGATGCTCTGCCTTTTTTCGTGCTTTTACCTCAGCACTGTCACAGCCTGTAAGCAGGAATGCTAAAAGTGCTATGGATAATCCTAATCGTTTCATTGTTTTCTTCCTCTTGTTATCAATGGGTTACCATTTTTTTCCTGAACTTTTATGAAAGGTGCCTGACCTAAAACGTTCATCAGCAGCGGTTTGTATGGCTTCTTTGTTGGCTGCTGCTGCATCTTTTGTGGTTTGTGCGCTTTGTTGCGCTAACAAAAGTCCTCTTATTTGAAGCAGTTGATGGGATTGTTGGCTTGCCAGTTGCGAGGCAGCCTGGAGCGCTTGTTTTTGCCCCTGGGCAGTTTGAGCCTGAGATTGCAAGGTGCGCAGTTTTACCGAATCATCTTTTAAACTTTGCTGCTGTTTATCAATTCCCTTGAGCATGGCATCGTTAGCGCGTTTTTGAGCAACAGAAGCAGATATTTTACTTTGCCTTATTTTCTGGATTTCTTCGGGACTACACTGGTTACTGCCATTAAAGCAAGGTGTTTTTTGATAGTATTCCTGACTTTGATACCTATCCAGGTAACCTTGAAGGCTACCTGCTTCTTGTTTGTAATAATCAATCGTATCGGTCGATTCAAGCAGATTATCTATTACCCCATTGGCATTGTCCCACTGAAACGAAGTGAGTGATTTGGTGTTATCCAGCATGTTTTGATATTGCTGAATCTGGTTGTTGTATTGATCAACCTGAGTTTTATACTCTTTAATCTGGTTCAGTAGCATTTTTCCATTTTGTACGTAATTGGGTAAATCAAACACGGGCATATTGGAGCAGGCATTAAATGTCCATAAATAAACAAACAGGATTCGAAGTTTCATCACAGTTCCTCTTTTTTGTTATCTGAACTGCCGGTAGGGCTTTCTAAAAGTTAAATCTTTTACGACAATGATGTTGAATCGATAACCCGGACGAATGTTTAGAGTCGGTGCTACATTCAGATTTTTTGCCACCAGTTGTGACGTTACTTCGCCTAGCTGTTGACCCAATGCCTGACTTAATACACTGCCCGCTGTAGAGGGGCTAAATCCATACTGATTGGACTGATTACTGTTTTGACTGTAACTGATTCCCCCAACGATACCGGACATCAAGAGGGCTGAACCATAAATTCGTAAGTAATGATTATTTATTTGATCACGAAAGCCTGCGAAACCTGCACTATCAGCTCCTGGCATGGAGCCAATATCCAAAGCTTTTCCATCTGGAAAAGTAAGGCGTTGCCAGGCTACCAGCACCGAACTCTGACCAAAGCTCACCTCACTGGAATAAAGACCAAAAATCTTTGTACCTTGGGGGATTAAAAGATGTTGACCTGTCGCCGTATCATAAACGTTCTGGGAGACTTGACCGATGATTTGCCCAGGCAGTTCAGAAGAAATACCGCTTACCATCACTCCAGGAATAACACTTCCGGCTCTTAACTCGTATCTACTGTTGGGATTCTCGAGTCGTGAATTTAAATGCCAGCGCATTTCATTTTCCTCACCACCCAAAGTTTGCGGCATGGGTCTAGCATTTTGTCGTCCCTCGAGCAGTTGCAGTTGCTCTTTAAAGGAACTGCCGCCATCGACATCGAATGGTGCAACAGAATTGGCTCTGTGTGTAGTCATACTTTCTCTGGTATTTAGGTGAGGATTATCAACCATAATTAATGTTTTTGCTTTGACCGCTTCTTCAAATGCTTGGGTTTTTTCCTGACGAATTCGTTCCAGCTCCGTATCTGATACATTTTGACTATCCATGTCTTGTTTTTGAAGGAAGTTTTGTTCCACAGGTAACTCAAGTACCGGCTCATGATTGATGATGAGTGCCTCAGGCATCACACCGGTTTTGTGATTCCCAACGATTTCATTGGCCAGATTCATGTTATTTTTCTTCTGTCCCGTGACTTTTATTGCCTCTAGAGTTTGGTTTTGTGCATTGGCTCTCTTATGGGAAACAAAGACGATTAACACGACAAAAAGGGTCAACACGCCAATTGCTATCACTAAAGGGAGATTATTCACACGCTTGACTCCTGTTGTTTTGAGTTTTTGCGGTGAACTATTCGGTGATAATAAATCGATGTTTTGGTTCATTTTGTTACTCCTTGTGTGACCATGGGCTGGTTGGAGCGATTTTTTCTTTAGTTTTGACATAGACCCTGCTTAATGTTTGCGAGCCAATATAAAGGCTGACTCGATAGTGAGAGCCTTGCTTCATCTCATCAACTACATAGAAAAAATTTGCTTTTTGTCTCGGTTGGACGTTTTCAATCACGCCATAACCTTTGTTTCGCATTTCATGAATCAAATTAATGCCAAAGCCATCACTGACTTTTTGGCTGATATAAAAAATATTTTGCGCTGGCGGATAAATATGTGTGAGTTGTGACGCAGCATCTTTAGCCAAATAAATATCTTTACTCTGAGAGGCAACTGTAAAATTTCCATACTGCATGCTTGCGCAGCTCGACAAAACAATTACCAACAATAAAACACTTACTGTCCTCATCTCTAGCACCTCGTAATGGTAATTTTTTCTTGAGAAGAGCCACTTCCGATAATCAGTATTGCCTTGTCGAACACACTATCAACAATATATCGGCAGCCCTGCAGGCGATAATTGACCATCACCGATTCTGGTTTTTTAAACAAACCACCATTTCTTAAGACCAGTAGTGCAGGGGCTTCGCTTTCAGACATGCTTCCAGGCATTTCAATAATGGTTTTCACACCATTGTTATAAACCCGAACCGGTTTAAATCGGGAATTGCCTTGTATCCTGTAATTGAAATTAAGATCGCCTAAATATTCGTTGGTTTCTGTGAAGGTATTGGCTTTTCGCTGTTGTGCTTGCATGTGCTGAATCAAACGCCATTTGGCTTTTGCATCATCTGGATAAGTAAAAGAGACATAGGGCATAAACTCGTTTTGATCGGACTTCAACCTAAAATGATAGGTTCTTCTGTCTGTAGTAACGACTAGAGAAGTATCTAGCCCAACATCTTTGGGTTTAATTAACAAGTGAATTTGTTGCTCCATACCTGAACCCGTAATAGAAGGCTCAACGAGAAAACGTGGATCGCCGACATTCATATCGTTAAGCTGCTCACCAGACTGCAACGCAATGTCGCAAATCTGTAATGGTGCGCATACCACCCTGATTTGACCTGAACCATAAACAAAACTTACTGAGCCATCGGAAGAGTGGAATGGCTTGCTGGTTTTGTCACCCTTCTGCCATTCTTCTGCAATGCTTAAAGCCTGCTTTTCCTGATTCGATAATGCAGGGATGCTTTTAGAAAAATAGAAGTTAGCCAGCTCAGAGTTATCCACAGCAAAGCTTGTCAAAGGAAGCATCAAACCAAAGGAAAGAATTATTTTTTTCATGCATTTTCTCCATTCTTTAAGTCATAAGACCAATTGAAATCGCGGACATAAATCAGATGAGGGTTCTTTAAAATCGATTCATTAGATGCATCATTGAGCTCACCATCCTGATACATGGTCACAAGTGCTTTCATCTGGGCGGGCTTTTCTTTGAGCGTTCCGTCACGGTTTCTTACTGTCTCGACCCAATCAACCTGCCAGGTATCGGCAGATTCCTGCAGGACTGAACGAATCTCGATACTGACGATTTCATGAGCTGCACGGTCAAATGGATTGGAGTGTTGTTTGTCACTGTAAAATTCCTGAACTTTGGTCAATGCTGCATCGTTTTGGTTCAAATAGGAATAAACTTGAAATACAGCCTTTTTCTGCAGTGCGACATCTACACTGACCATTCGAATGTTTTCAATGAAATGGGCTGCAGCCGCTCGGTAATCATCGATACTTGCATCACCGACACGATCTGCGCGAGTGACTGAAAGTGTATTGCCGCTGGCATCCTGCTGAAATACCAAGGGGATAAATTTGGACTGACTTCCAATCGTTATGAGCCCACCAATAGCAGCCAAAGTGATTAAAAGACTACCTAGACTTACCAATTGCCATATCTGTAATGATTTCATAAGACCTGCAGTATGAAAATTCCAGGCTCTTTTGGCATTGAGATAAGGATTATCTGTTAAGTTGTTTTTTTTCTTTTTAAGGCTTAACTTTTGTTTTATTTGGTTCATGCTGCTTCTCCAAATTGATTCATCGTAATTCCTTTTTCTAAAAGCCAATATGAAACCCACTCAGCGCCATGTTGAGCCTCAAGCTGTTTCATTCGTTCGATGGAGTCAGGATCTGTGGCACCCACAAATGCTAACGCCAATGGACCTAAAGCCAATTGATAAAGACGCTGTCCTTTTTCACTGACGTAGTAGTAATCACGCTTGGGTTGAGCTGATGCAATGATGTCAATCTGGCGTGGGTTTAACCCCATCCGTTCATAGATCAGGCGTGTTTCAGGATCTCGTGCATAGAGATTAGGTAAAAAGATTTTTGTGGCGGTTGATTCAACTATGATGTCTAAAATTCCAGAATTCGCGGCATGTGATAAATGTTGCGTTGCCATAAACACCACACAGTTTTTCTTGCCCATTGAATCAAGCCATTCAGCAATTTTGTTTTTAAATACCGGGTGTGCCAACATCAGCCATGCTTCATCGAGTAAAATCAGGGTTGGCTTGCCATCCAGTGATGTTTCAATACGTCGAAACAGATACAGCAATACTGGTAAAGCAAATTTCTCACCCAGCCCCATAAGATGCTCAATTTCAAAGGTCATAAATGAGGACAGCCCTAGACCATCGGTTTCGGCATCCAATAAATGCCCCATCAATCCATCGATGGTGTACTGTTTCAAGGTTTCACGGATGGGTTCATCTTGAATGGTCATGACTAATTCAGATACGGTTTTAGAGCCACTCTGATGCATGCTCATGATGGCATGACCAATCTCATTGCGTTGAGCTGGGCTAGTATTTAACCCATTTAAGGCAAGAATCGTATCAATCCACTCCATAGCCCAAGCTCTATCTGCTTTGGTTGATAAAAACTGTAATGGTGCAAATGAGAGGTGCGAGTTTTTATCAGCAATGGTGTAATGTTCTCCTCCACTGGCCTTACACGTTGGATACATGGACATCCCTTTATCAAATGAATAAATCCGTGCATCTTTGTAGCGGCGCCAGGATAGTGCAATTAAACCTAGGTGAGTCGATTTCCCGGAGCGTGTAGGACCAAACATAATACCGTGTCCTAAGTCTCTTACATGAAGATTCAGCCGAAAGGGTGTGTTCCCCGTGGTGACACAATGCATTAATGGAGGGGATAGTGGTGGAAACAGTGGGCAAGGGGATTTGTTTTCGCCGGTCCAAATGCTGGAGGTCGGTATCAAGTCAGCCAAATTCATGGTGTTGATTAAAGGCCGTCTTATATTTTCAACACCATGTCCTGGAAGACTGCCCATAAAGGCATCCATGGTATTAATGGTTTCTGTTCTTGCCGTAAATCCCAAGGCATTGATGTTCTTTTCAATCAAAAGCGCTGCTTTTTCAACTAACTCACGGTCTTCGTTCATCAAAATGACAACCGAGGTGTAATAGCCTTGACCCACCATTCCTGAATTGGTTTCAGCAATGGCTGATTGTGCGTCATTCACCATATTGAGCGCGTCTTCATCAATCACACCTGAATTGGTGTTAAAAACCTGGTCGAAAAATCCCCTGACTTTTTGTTTCCACTTTTTACGGTATTTGGTGAAATGCGCCACCGCTTCATGTGGATCCATAAAAATAAATCGAGAACTCCAGCGATATTCAACTGGCAATTGAGTTAAGGCAGTTAGAATGCCAGGGTAAGACTCCATTGGAAAACCTTCAATCGCCACACATTGAATGAACTTCCGCCCAATTTTAGGCGTGATACCCGATGTTAATTCCTGACCACCGATTAATGCATCAAGGTAAATTGGGTTTTTAGGAAGATTGACTGGATGGTTAAGTCCTGTGACACAATAGTGCAAGTGTCTTAAGAAGTTGTCTTGAAGTACGGTATTGTTATATTCATCACTATGTTGTTCCGCTTTCAGTCGTTCGAGGTTAAGGGCTGAACTTAGTCGCGATTCAAAGTTTCTGCAGGCTTGTTTGAATTCTTCTATCAGTTGATGCGTCTTTGCCTTTTGGCTGAGATTCAATCCTTCGTCATCAAACATCAATTCCACAAAACGCTTTTGGGCAATCACTGGCGGATACCAGGTCAACGTAATCACAAAATACCCCTCATATAGGGTTTCCATGCTTTCAAAAAGTCTTCTTCTTTCCTCATCAACTGCTAAAGAAATTGCGTCTGGGAAATGAGAATGACCCCGCTCACTATAGCCGGGAGCCGCGCATCTCATTGCATCTACATGAATCATCCAGCCATTGCCCATGGCAGCCAATGCCTGATTGATTCGAAACGAGACCATCTCACGAGCCTCATCCGTGGTATTGGCATTATCTTCGCCCTGGTATTGCCAAGCCGCCATAAAAGAGCCGTTTTTACCGACGATCACCCCATCACCGACCACTGAGGCATAATTGAGTAAATCTGCCGTGCCTCCTGAATTATGGCGATGCTTTTTTAAATGATATTTACGACGGCTTTTCAGACGAATTTCCCAAAACAGGAGGCTTAAAAGTAAAAGCCCTGTGGTGCTGATTAAAAAGGTGATTAAGGCAATCATTGATAACCTCTTTTATTTATTTTGAAAGGAGTCGAACGGGCGGAATAGTAAGCCTGGTAACGTCTCTGTCTTAAATATATAGCCCTCATATAAGGGTCGGATTTGGCCATTAAACGAAGCCCTTTCAAGGATAAAAACCACATGACTAAACCTGCAAATGCTGCCAGCCAGTCTTGAGCTGCAAAGATTAGAATGGCTGACAAAAGTCCTGAGAACATGACTAGCTCACGGTCTCCGCCCATAAACAGACTGGGGCGGTTTCCACATCGGCGTATGGGGATGGTACGAAGACTCATCGATGAGTCTCCGTTGCAACGATTTCAACAGATGGCTTAGAAATTTCAGCACCTTTGCCAGTAATTGCCGTCATGGTATTTTGAGCTGCTACCAGAAATGAGAGTACCAACACAAAAAAGACAAGGGATCGCATAAATCCATTTAATTCACCGCCAAAAATAAGCGTCGCACCTGCTGCAACCAATCCAATAATGGCAGCACTAAAGGCAAAAGGGCCTGTAATGGATTTTTGAATTTTAGTTAGCCATGAGTCGAAGGGAAGTCCTCCACCTGCAGAGGAGGCCGCGGCTGGATGAGTGATTAACAACAAAAATAAAACGATTAATCCCATTATCCAGTAATTCTTTTGATTAAACAGAGTTGTTTGATTCATTCTTTTTCTCCTTAAATAAGTTTTTCGATGTTGTAATGTCCGTTTTCATAACCATGGACATTAATTATTTCTTGAATTTGTCGTCCCTGTGGGGTTCTTGAAATGTGCACGACACAATGAACAGCCTCGCCTATTAAAGGTTCAATTTCGGAGGGTGCTGCCGGATTTCTGGTGATGAGTGATTTCAACCGATGAAGTCCTGCAAGACAGTTATTGGCATGCAACGTGGCTGTTCCTCCCTCATGTCCTGTGTTCCAAGCATCCAGCAAGTCAAGTGCTTCACTACCCCGAACTTCACCAACAATGATTCGATCTGGGCGCATTCTGAGAGTGGTTTTTAAAAGCTGGGTCATGCTGACATCAAGCGTGGTATGGTATTGGACACAATTTTTTGCTGCACATTGGATTTCACCGGTATCTTCAATGATAAAAATACGTTCTTCAGGCGCATGAATCACCATTTCACTGATAATGGCGTTCACTAATGTGGTTTTGCCAGAACCTGTGCCGCCAATGACTAAAATGTTTCGGTGTGAAGAGACAGCTTGTTTAATCACCTCGCATTGGGCTTGTGTCATAATTTCTGACTGAACATAGTCATTGAGGGTAAAAACCGATAACGCTTTTTTGCGGATGGCAAAGGTTGGACTTGAAACAACTGGCGGCAGTTGTCCGGCGAAACGTGAGCCATCCAGAGGTAACTCTCCCTCTAGCAAAGGCTTCATACGAGTCACTTCTTTTCCATGAAAACCGGCAACAGTTTTGATGATGGATTCGGCACGTGCTGCATTGATATTCCCTATGCAACGCATGGTTTCACCAAGCTGTTCTTGCCAAAGCCTGCCATCTGCATTCAACATGATCTCTACCGTTTTGGGATCGCTAAGCGCCCCTTCAATCAAACCACCTAAATCACGCTTCAGCTTCTCTTTGGCACGGTCTTTAACCGTTAGTCCTTGTTCAACCAGATCTATCATTGAGTAACCTCATGTTATTGTTGATGGTTCTATGCTGGACTCATCTCGTGTTTAAATTTATTGATTAAGCGATCTACAACGCTTTCTTGATTAGGTACAGGTTCGCGATACCATTCATCCTTTTGACGATCTCGGTTAATTCTGCGTTGAATTTCTTCTCGATGAATTGGGAGGGATTTGGGGGCATCAAAAGCAAGACAAATTTCTCCATGCTGGTATCCAAGGACCGTGCAGTAAATATCTTCACCGATAACCACGGATTCCCCGACTTTTCTTGTTAAAAGTAACATAGTGCTTCTCCTCTTTTTATTTAAGTAAGTAGGCTTTTGCATTGCCGGATATTCTCTTCAACCACAGCTTGGCTTGCTGGTTGATGTGCTTCACCTGCGACATAAAAAGTATTCCGCCGTTTGATGTCACGACAACAACCAATCATCTGCGGCAGACTCGGCGGCATGTCACAATGATCCCGACAAGCTAAAATGGCCTGATTCAAAACCTCATCGCTAAATTGCTCCAATCCTTCCGACCACTCTTTTTTAGCAAACTCCAAAAATCCATCGCTCTTAAACTGACTGCGCCACAAATGCCCATAAAAGACCGCAAAGCGGGTAAACAAGTTCTCAATCCGCTTGTCGGTACCATTGCAAGCTGACGACATTGGTTTGCTGGTATTCATCCTCTGCGGAGCTTGCTGAGTCTTCTGTGTCTTCGTTCCAGAAGGGGTCATGGGCTGTTCCAGTACTTGCGCGATGCTTCTCATTCCTTTTCTCCTGCTTTAATTCGATTGTGACTTCATCTTCCCAACATTTTTGTGACAACCAATTCGCTGGAAATTTCCAGGCAGGGACCCACTCACCATGCGCTTCTTTTGCTTTATGGGCTTTGATTTGGCTATCGAGTGCTTGCAACATGGTTTGCAGTAAATGCTCATCGGGATTGATTTGTTGGAAAATTTCAAAAGCACGATCACGTGACTTTTTTTCGGGGTACATAAGCCAGAAATTGTCGAATTGGCGTAATAAATAAATATAATTATTTTCTTTTATAAGAGGTGTGGCGGCTTTTTGGGGTTCGTCTATGTCGGCTTTTATATCTGTATCCTCAGAAAATTCAGTATTTACAAGGGCTATCTCGTGCGGGTTTGTGGTGGCTTTCTGTGGTGGGTTTATGGCGGCTTTATTTTGGACAGAATAATGCTTTGAAGCTAAGAGACATTTTAAAATGAGTTGCATGCCTTCAGATTGAATCTCAATAATGCCCGCACGTACCAAACCTGAAATTGCACGACGCACTTGATCTCGTGAAAAATTTTGACTTTTAATTCCTTGATGTGGCTCGATATAAAGCTGCTCAGATATCGACTGATAACTAACTCGCCGCTTGATACCTGTTATTCCTGTTTTCACATCCATATACGGTCTTATTCCTCTAAGGTAAGCCAGCTGCTGGATATGAGGTAAACCACTCATTGCCGCCAACTCATCACTATTAATGACGAAATCCATCATGGGTGTATATCCCTGTTAAATCCTCGTTTTTATTTTCATAATGTGATAATCTTTATGAAAATACACTTAAAAATATCACTATTAGTGATTTTAAAGAGAATATATATCACATTACGTGATAAATCAATGATTGAACTTATTTTTATGAGGCGAATTTGGCTGAGCTAAACATTAAAAAAGAAATTGGCAGACGCCTTCTCGAGGCTCGAAAGGCAAAAGGCTTGACACTAAAAGAGCTTGGTGACCTTGCTGGTGGTCTTAAACAAACCCGCTTAACCAATTGGGAACAAGGAACGCGCGCACCTGGCCCAGAAGAAATCAAACAGCTGGCACATGCATTGGATGTTTCGCCAGCTTTTTTAATGTGCTTGTCAGATGAGATGCAAATTAAAAAAACACAAAGCCCTAGTCATTTGATTCCGCTATTGGATTCGCGTCAGGCTTGTGATGCAAAAATGTATATCAATGCTGATTCTGACTGTGAGTTATCTAATGATGTGGTTTTTATTTCTGTTAGCATAAAGCTATTGCCAGAATTAAGTAAGGAAGCATTCGCGCTGAAAATGACAGATGAAAGTATGCTCCCTGAAATTAGAGTGAATGATGTACTAATAATAGATACTTTGATCTCACCAAAACCAGGGGATTATGTTGTAGTTAAAGTAGC
The DNA here is from genome assembly GCF_003184185.1 of Legionella qingyii. Next base: position 98,525 of record NZ_QHJG01000031.1, read on the forward strand.
TAATAAATCAGAAGTCATCGTTTGCCAATACAAGAAATTGTCTTTTACCTCACCTGAATTCGAACTTCTGACGTTAAATGATAATTGGCCAAATATTAAAGTGGCTGATGGTCTTGAAATAGATATTGTTGGTAAAGTGATCCAAAAAATTCGTTCATACTAATTAACTTAATATACCTATCATCATAGCTCACATATTCTTAGAACGTCTTTTTTCTAATAAAAAATGTAAGTCTATCTATTAAGAATATTTTTTCTCTACCAGCAGAAGTAGAGGTAAAAAAACAGCTTGAAATCCCCCGTATTTTCAACTATTTTCAACTAAATTCCATATAAATGGGTTATGTTCCTATGACTGACAACGACATAATGCTTATTAAGGATTTGGCTAACTATCTGAAAATAGCTGAAAAAACTGCTTATAGGTTTGCTTCGGAAGGTAAAATACCAGGCTTCAAAGTAGGGGCTGCATGGCGTTTTCGTAAAAGCGAAATTGATCAATGGATTAAAAACCAAGAGCAAAAAGCTAAATAACAACAAAGTTAAATATGGAATAAGCAGAATTTTAATAAGAGAATCAAATGATTACAGGTGAAATCAAAAATAAAGTGGATCAGATTTGGAGTGTTTTCTGGTCAGGTGGTGTATCAAATCCTCTATCTGTTATTGAACAAATTACTTATCTACTTTTTGCTAAAAGGTTAGATGAGATTCACACAGCAAGGGAAGCACAAGCCCACTTATTAGGTGAAGAGATTACAGATCCTATCTTTGAAGAGGGACAGGAGCATTTACGCTGGTCAAGGTTTAAGGATTTCGAGCCTAAACGAAAATTTGAAGTATTTAAAGATGAAGTTTTTCCTTTTATTAAAGCACTTAATGGACGTGCTGGTAGTTCGTATACAAAGTTTATGACTGATGCTGTATTTATTATTCCAACCCCAGCCTTGCTTGATAAAGTCGTGAATATGATTGAGCATATCCCCATGCATGACAGGGATACAAAGGGTGACCTATATGAATACATGCTCTCCAAAATAGCGACTGCTGGTAAAAATGGACAATTCCGTACACCGAGACACATTATCAAACTGATGGTTGAGTTAACAAAGCCAACACCACAGGATATTATTTGTGATCCTGCTTGCGGTACTTGTGGCTTTTTGGTTGCTGCTGCGGAATATTTAGAAAAGCACCACAAAGAAATCAATCGTGATAAAAAACTCAAAGATCACTTTAACAATCAAATGTTCCATGGCTCAGACTTCGATTCTTCAATGTTACGCATTGGCGCCATGAACATGACTTTACATGGTATTGAAAATCCAATTATTGAAGATAGGGACTCATTAAGCGAAGACCATGCTGATAAACGTGATGCCTATACGCTTATTCTGGCTAACCCACCTTTTAAAGGATCACTAGATCATGAAAGTATTGCAAAAGACTTGCTCCAAGTAAGCAAGACTAAAAAAACAGAATTGCTATTTATCAGTTTATTTATAAAACAATTAAAACTAGGTGGCCGTTGTGCTTGTATTGTGCCTGATGGCGTATTGTTTGGCTCATCTACGGCGCATCAACAATTAAGACATGCCTTAGTCGAAGAACAAAAGTTAGAAGCTGTTATCTCCATGCCATCTGGTGTATTTAAACCTTATGCAGGGGTATCTACCGCCATATTGATTTTTACGCGCACTGATTCGGGTGGCACTGATAAAGTCTTGTTTTATGATATGAAAGCAGATGGTTTTAGTTTAGATGATAAGAGAGAGCCTATTCAAGCTAATGATATACCTGACATCATTGAACAATATCACCAATACAAGGAAGGTGAGGGTGATTTTTTCGATAAAAAAGGTAAAGCTTTCGTCGTTGATAAAAAAGATATTGCGACGAATAAATATGATCTTTCCATCAATCGTTACAAAGAAGTTGAATATGAAGAAGTAGCCTATGATGCGCCGCAGGTTATTTTAGATAAGCTTGATGACTTGGAGTTGGATATCCAGAGGGACTTGAAGGAATTGAGGGGAATGTTATATGAACATGCCTAACTGCTCAAGCTATCTGAATGAAGTGCGTTTTAATATTACAGATAAAGGTAGATATGATGATCCCCAAAATTAAGTTATCTAAAATATGTAATATTTCAATGGGGCAAGCACCTAAAGGTAGTTCATACAATGATGTTGCTGAAGGCTATCCATTAATTGCTGGTGCTGGCGATTTTGGCATAAGTACTCCAAATCCTAAAAAGCATACTGTAGAACCTACGCGCTTATCCCAAGTAGGCGACTTAATTCTATGTATAAGGGCAACTATAGGTGATTTAAATTGGAGTGATGACGAATATTGTTTGGGACGAGGAGTTGCTGGACTAAGACCTCTACCAGATAAAGTTGATAAAAATTATCTTTGGCATTTTCTTCAATCGTATAAAGATGAACTCCAAAAAAAGGGCACTGGCTCTACTTTCAAACAGATAAGTCGTTTACACATTGAAGAGTTAGAAGTTCCTTTACCAGCACTAAAGGAACAAAAACGTATTGCTGCAATTTTAGATAAGGCGGATGCAGTGCGACGTAAACGCCAACAAGCCATCGAACTTAGCGAACAACTCTTACGCTCAGTTTTTTTGGATATGTTTGGTGATCCAGTCTCAAACTCAAAAGGATTTAAGTTGGTCAATATTTCAGATATAGGAAAAATAATAACAGGAAACACACCCTCAAGAAAAAAAGAGCAATATTATGGCTCCGAAATTGAATGGATTAAATCAGATAACATAAATACCCCATTCCACTATTTAACAAAAGCAGAAGAGTATCTTTCCAAAGAAGGTAAATTGGTCGGTAGGTGTGCTCCGAAAAACTCTATTCTAATAACTTGTATAGCAGGAAGTAAAAACTGCATAGGTAATATAGCAATGACAGATAGAGAGGTTGCATTCAATCAACAAATTAATGCAATCATACCCAATGAAAAAATATTGCTTTATTTTCTATATGCCCAGCTCTTATTTAATAAAGGAATAATCCAGAATGCTTCAACTAATAGTATGAAAGGGATGGTTAGCAAATCTAAACTATCTAATATTAAAATTTTACTTCCACCTATAGTTGAACAAAAGAAGTATACACAGTTCTTTTCAAAAGCAGTAAAGAAATTACAGAAAGATAACCTGGCATATAATGAATTAGATAAGCTTTTTAATGCATTAACGCAAAAAGCATTTAGAGGTGAATTAAGCAAACAATCAGAAACAGAATTAGCATAAAGGATACAATAGGATGGAGCAGAGCAATTTTTCATTTTTATCTGAGCATTGGGACTTCTTACTCCAGGATGCCAAATTTGTGGAAAGCTATGCTTTGCGTGATCCTAGAGCCGCGGCAATCTATGCACGCCGAACATTAGAATTAGCGCTAAAATGGTTATTTGCTAATGATTCAACTATAAAATCACCCTATGAATTAAATCTAGCCTCTATGATTCATGAGCCAAGCTTTTCGAATATGATCCAAAGAGGTTTGTTTTTTGATATTAAATTTATTCACCGATTAGGGAATATCGCAGTACACGGTGACGAGAATATTTCGCCTCAAGAAGGTTTAAAAGCAACCGTTGCACTTCATCAATTCTTAGGCTGGATGGCGCGGGTCTATTCTACTGGCGGCGCAAAACCCGAACAATTCCAAGTAACTTATCTTCCTAAAGCGCAAGAAGATACACCTAAACTTTCCAAACATGAGATTGAAAAAATTCAAGCTGACTTAGAAGCAAAAGATAAAGCAGCTGAGGCTGCTCGAGCTAAGCTAACTCAAACAGAGGCAGAACTTGCCGCCATAAAAGAGCAATTAGCATTACTTCAGGACGTTAAGAAAGCCAATAGGAAAACGATTAGCAGCAATGAATACACGGAGTCACAAACTCGAGAATTGATGATAGATGTCATGTTACGAGAAGCGGGTTGGGATCCGAAAGGAAAAAATGCTGAGGAATTCGAAGTTTTAAACTGTATGCCTACGGTCTCCGGTAAAAATGATGGTACGGGCTATGTTGATTATGTGCTTTGGGGCGATGATAACAAACCACTTGCATTAGTTGAGGCCAAAAAAACAAAAGTAGATCCACAAACAGGAAGTCGACAAGCGGAGCTTTATGCTAATTGTTTAGAGCAGCATCATGGTCAGCGTCCGATTATTTATTTTTCTAATGGGTATAAGACATGGATGTGGGATGATACTTTTTATCCTCCACGAGAAGTGCAGGGCTTTGCCACTAAAGATGAATTACAATGGAAAATCAATCAGCGTAAGAGTCGTCAATCGTTAAACTTGATGCAGCCTAAGACAGAGATTGCTGGTCGATATTACCAAATAGAAGCTGCAGCTCGCGTCATGCAACATTTTGGAGATAATCGTAAACGCAAAAGTTTAATCGTCATGGCAACTGGTACGGGCAAAACTCGTTTGTCCATCGCCTTGGTCGATATGTTATTGCGGGCTAATTGGGTAAGGAAGGTATTATTTTTAGCTGACAGAACCGCTTTATTAACTCAAGCTAGTCGAGCGTTTAAGAAAAATCTTCCTCATGTCAGCCTCGCCAATCTCTTGGGTAAGAAACAAGAGGAAGCGCGAATATTATTCTCAACCTACCCAACCATGCTTAATTGTATTGACGGAACCAAGAAAAAGCAGAGCCAAACATTTAGTGTAAACCATTTTGATTTGATCATTATCGATGAAGCGCATCGGTCTGTTTATCAAAAATATGGTGCCATTTTTGATTATTTTGACTCACTGCTACTTGGATTAACGGCTACACCCCGTGGAGAAGTTGATAGAAACACATATCAATTGTTTGAACTTGATAATCATCAACCAACTTATGCTTATGAGTTAGAGCAAGCAGTCAAAGACGGTTTCCTTGTACCACCTCGCGCTATTTCGGTACCATTGAAGTTCCAAAGAGAAGGAATTAAATACAACGAACTTTCTATTGAAGAACAAGAAGAGTATGAATTGCAGGAGGAGTTTTATGATAAGGAAACGGGCGATCTAAAAGAAGAAATCGGCTCTTCAGCTTTGAATCAATGGTTGTTTAATAAAGATACCGTCAATAAAGTTCTGATGCATTTGATGGAACATGGAATCAAAGTTGAGGGCGGAGATAAAATCGGTAAAACCATTATCTTTGCTAAAAATAAAACACACGCTCAGTTTATAGTCCAACAGTTTGATGAAAATTATCCGCATCTGGCAGGTAAGTTTTGCCGTCGAATTGATCATTCAGTGAAATACTCACAAAGTTTAATTGATGCGTTTAGCCTTAAAACAAAAGATCCTTTTATCGTTGTTTCAGTGGATATGCTTGATACCGGTATTGATGTTCCAGAAGTTGTGAACTTAGTCTTTTTCAAGCTGGTTCGCTCCAGAACAAAGTTCTGGCAAATGATAGGACGTGGCACTAGACCCTGTGAGGATTTATTCGGTCCAGGAAATGATAAAAAGGAATTTGTGATTTTTGATTATTGTGAGAATCTGGAATTTTTTGATACTAATCCAGAGGGGTATGATTCCAGTATTCAAGAGTCTGTTAAGCAGAAAATATTTAATCGTCGATTAGACCTAATAACAGCTTTAGAAAATACAAATATTGTTAATGATGCACTTAAAAGTTTTAGTGGAACTCTAAAAAATCAGCTACATGAAGTTGTTACCACTATGAATATAGACAATTTTATTGTTCGAAAAGAACGAGCAAATGTTGAAAAATATGCCAAGCGAGACCAATGGGATATTTTGAAAGAAGATGACATAAATACACTTAGAAGTAAGCTTAGTGGCTTGCCTTCAATAGACAATGATGATGAGCTTTGCCGTCGATTTGATTTACTGATTTTGAATATTCAGATAGCTATTTTGCAAAATAGCAGAGCACAAGAGAAATACAAATCACAAATCATTGAGATAGCGAAGGGGCTAGAAGACAAATCAAACATTCCTAATGTCGCAAATCAAATGGAGTTAATATTAGATTTGCAAACTGAACAATGGTGGGCGGATGTTTCTTTGCCTTTACTCGAGCAGGTAAGAGTATGCCTTCGAGATCTGACAAGATTTTTAGATAAAGAAACTGTTCTAATCAACGTTTATACTAATTTTGCCGATGAAATTAGGGAAGGTTCTGCAGTATATGATTTGGTGAAAAGCGATTCTAATTTAAAGGATTATAGAGAGAAAGTGCGGAAATTTATCAATGATCACAAAAATCATATCACTATTCGGCGATTAAGAAATAATGAACCAGTTACTCCTACTGACATTGCCGCTCTAGAAGATATTCTTTTTTCAGAATGTGGCGTAATTCCAAAAGAGGACTATCAAAAAATCTTTGGTGAAAAACCTTTAGGCGTATTAGTTCGCTCTGTTGTGGGCTTGAGTCGAAAAGCAGCTAAAGAAGCCTTTGCAGAATTTCTATCAAAAGTGCCATTAGAGCCTGATCAAATAGCCTTCCTCAATGAGGTCATTGAATTTCTTGTACAGAATGGCACCATGGAGCCTAAGGTATTATTTGAAACGCCATTTACGAATATTCATAATTTGGGGATAGCAGGGGTATTTGATGATAAAACGAGTAGACGGTTGATTGATTTAGTTAAACACATAAATGAAAATGCGGGGATGGGTTAAAATTCTAATATCAGTTTGTAATCTTTTATTAATAAAATGTAACCAGGTAATTAGATGAATGTAGAAATTCAAAACTGTAACAATATCGATTCAGCTAAAATAACGATTACTAAGAATAAACTTAATATCAAATTTGCACATAATGGAACTGGGAAAAGTACTATTGCCAAGGCATTACAATGCTTTTCAGCTGGAGATAAGGATCTTTTAGCTGACTTGATGCCTTTTAAGTATAGGGATAGTAATCCTAATAACCTGCAACCGATAGTAAGCTGCATGGAAAAGATTCGAAATATAATGTGTTTTAATGAAGATTATGTTAACCAGTTTACCTTTAAGCCGGAAGAACTAGTAAGTAATAGCTTCGACATATTCATTAGAACGGATGCATATAGGGCGATAGAACAAGAAATAGCTAGTATCGTGCAAACTATCCGGCAGCAATTTACAAACAATTCAGATTTAGAAACGTTGATTTCGAATCTTAAGGGGCTAAGCGATGCATTTAAACTGACAGCATCAGGTCAACTTTCAAAGTCTTCAGCTGGAATGAAGGGACTATCAGTTGGAAACAAAATAACGAACATACCTCAAGGGCTTGAACCATATCAGCCATTCATTCAAAGCCCCAAAAGCGTCAATTGGATTGATTGGCAAACCAAAGGCCATTTAGAATATTCAACTTTATCAACCGCTTGTCCATTTTGTTCAACTGACTCGACAGGCAAGAAAGAGCAAATCAGAAGAGTAAGTCAAGAATACGATAAAAATGTGATAAAGAATCTTGTTGGAATAATCGATGTTCTTGATAAACTGGGTGAATATTTCTCAGTAAATGCGAAAGAAAACTTAGAAATCATTACTTCATTAAAAGAGGGCCTTGAAAAAGAGCATGAGAACTTTATCGTCGAGCTCAAGAATCAAATTGATACTCTGGTTCAAAAGCTAGAGGATGTGAGAACCCTTTCAAGTTTTCATTTTAAGGAAGGCGAAAAAGTTGCAGAGAAGCTAATATCCTATAAACTAGATTTGCATTTTTTATCTCACCTTAACTCAGTTAAAACGCAAGCGACTATCACATCAATAAATTCATCGCTAGATGTACTAATAACACAAGCTGGGGAATTACAGGGTAAAATCAATAGACAGCGAAAAGAAATACAAAAACTCATTGAAAAGCATCAGGCGGATATCAATAGTTTCTTAGCATATGCTGGCTATCGCTATAAAGTGGAAATTGCTGGAGAGCATGGGCGATCTCAACTTAAGCTGTTGCATGTTGACCATAGTCAACATCTAAGTGGTGGGCATCAGCATCTTAGTTTCGGTGAAAGAAATGCCTTTGCTATTGTGTTATTCATGTATGAATGTTTGGCAAAGGCACCTGATTTGATAATATTGGATGACCCAATATCGTCTTTTGATAAGAATAAAAAGTTTGCGATATTAGAAATGTTGTTCCGACGTGATGGAGTATCATGCCTAAAAGGCAAAACGGTTTTGATGTTAACGCATGACATAGAACCCATAATTGACACGCTTAAATCAGTAAAAAAGCAGTTTAGCAATCAGGTCACAGCCACTTATCTCAGATACAATAGTGGTCATGTGCATGAGCGATCAATCTGTGAAAAGGACATAAAAACATTTGCTCAAATATGCCAAACTGCTGTCAACTCAGATTGTGACAATATTATTAAGCTTATATACCTAAGACGTTATTATGAGATTATGGATGATCATGGTGAGGCATATCAGGTTTTATCAAATCTGTTTCACAAAAGAAAAAAACCTCTTGATTCAAGGGAGCCACTAGGTAGAGATGGTAAATATCCTGAGATGGATCCTGCCAAGCTTTCTAATGGTATTGATGAAATAAGAAAAAATCTACCTGGATTTGACTACGAGAATATGCTCAGAAATATATCAGATACGAATAGTTTAAAATTCTTGTACCATGACTGCCAAAACGGATATGAAAAGTTACAAGTGTTTAGACTTATTGGTATAGACATTGAAAATTCGATTATTCAAAAATTTATCAACGAAACATATCATATTGAGAACGAATTTATATGTCAGCTAGACCCTACACAATTTGACCTTGTACCTGAATATATCGTCGATGAGTGCAGTAAGAAATTGCAGGAAGTTAAATGAGAATCCTCCATACATCCGACTGGCACTTAGGCCGAATCCTTTATGGTAGAAAACGTTATGAAGAATTCGATGCTTTTTTAACTTGGCTTGCTGAGACGATTCATAATAATGAAATCAATGTCTTGCTGATAGCGGGGGACGTATTTGATACCACGGCACCGAGTAATCGAGCTCAGGAACTTTATTACCGATTTCTATGTAGGGTTGCCAGCTCATCCTGCCGGCATGTGGTCGTTATCGCAGGCAACCACGATTCACCATCTTTCCTGAATGCACCCAAGGAGTTACTTAAAGTCCTTAATGTTCACGTGGTTGGTAGTATCTCTGAGGATCTTGAAGATGAGGTGTTGGTGCTTCGAAATAAGCAGGGTACCCCAGAAGTGATTGTCTGTGCTGTGCCATACCTTCGAGATAAAGATATCCGTGTGGCGGAAGTTGGCGAGAGTATAGAAGATAAGGAACGGAAGCTGATTGAAGGTATCCGCAATCACTATGCTAATGTCGCTGTCTTGGCTGAACAGAAGCGCAATGAACTAGGGGTTAATATTCCTATCGTAGCCATGGGACATTTGTTTACGGCCGGTGGGCAAACCTTTGATGGTGATGGTGTGCGAGATCTTTATGTTGGATCCCTGGCTCATGTAACGGCTAGTATTTTCCCGACCTGCTTCAATTATTTGGCACTAGGCCACCTGCATGTACCGCAGAAGGTCAACAATTCAGAAATTATACGCTATAGCGGATCTCCTTTGCCTATGGGATTTGGAGAAGCAAAACAGCAGAAGAGTGTTTGCCAGGTAGTATTTCACAGTAATGAAACATCCACACAGCTGATTGATGTTCCCGTGTTTCAGAAACTTGAGCGTGTCAAAGGGGACTGGGTTGATATTTCAAATCGCATTCTCGAATTGAAAGTAATAGATTCAAAATGCTGGGTTGAAGTTATTTACGAAGGCGATGAACTTATTGGTGATCTGCAGGAGCGCTTGGAAACTATTATTTCAGGCACACAATTGGAAATTCTTCGAGTAAAAAACAATCGGATCATAGATCGTGTGCTGAAACAAATTCATGAAGAGGATACACTGGATGATTTGAATGTGAACGTTGTGTTTGAGCGATGTCTATCTGTTCATGATATACCAGAAGATCAACGACAGGAACTGATCCTGACCTACCAAGAAACGCTTTCGTCTCTCTATGAAGACGATGTGCAGGCTGAATAAAGAGGCGACCAATGAGAATATTGCAGGTGCGTTTTAAAAATCTGAACTCGCTGGTCGGTGAATGGAAAATCGACTTAACACACCCAGCTTTCACGTCCGATGGCATTTTTGCTATTACCGGACCCACTGGTGCAGGTAAGACAACGATTCTTGATGCTATTTGCCTTGCTCTTTATGGACGGACGCCTCGCCTGAATAAGATAAGCAAGAGTGGAAATGAAATTATGTCCCGTCAGACTGGTGAATGTTTTGCTGAGGTGTCGTTTGAAACTCAGACCGGTCGATATCGGTGTCATTGGAGTCAACGTAGAGCGCGTAACAAAACTGATGGTGAACTGCAGCCTCCTAAGCACGAGATTTCTAACGCAGATTCTGGTGAAATCTTTGAATCCAAGATCAGGGGTGTAGCTGATCAAATCGAATTAGCTACCGGCATGGATTTTGACCGGTTCACCAGATCAATGTTGTTAGCTCAAGGCGGTTTCGCTGCGTTTCTACAGGCTGATCCAAATGAAAGAGCTCCAATCTTGGAACAAATTACCGGAACAGAGGTTTACAGCCAAATATCTATCCGTGTTCATGAACGTCAACGTGAAGAACGAGAGAAACTGGATATTCTTCAGGCTGAAACAGCAGGAATTGTAATTTTGGAACCTGATCAGGAAAATGAGATAGGGCAGGCACTCGAGGCAAAACAAAAAGAAGAAGCAGAACTTACCGCCAGGATCGAGAAAATAGGAAAAGATATTTCATGGCTAACTACCATAGATGGATTAAAGAGGGACTTATATAACCTAGTTGATGAATCCAACATATTGCATACTGATCTTGAAGCATTCAAACCGAATCGTGACAAACTTACCCAGAGTTTAAAAGCAGCATCTCTTGATGGTGTATACGCAACACTAACTGCATTTCAAAAACAACAGAGTGAAGATCAAATAGCACTGAAGAAGGAAGAAGATATTCTTCCTGAATTAGAAGTATCTGCCAAGGAGAAGGCTGAATACTTGAAATTGGCTGAGCAAAAAACAGTTATAGCCAAAGAAGCATTTAAATCTGCTGCACCTATATTGCAGAAGATTCGTTCCCTAGATCAGCGGCTTGCCGAACAAGAAAAAGCTGTTTTGGAAGTTGATGTTAACTGTAAGAAAGATGCGACCAAGATAGCTGAAGATAAAAAAGCCAAACAAATGGAGCAGGAAAAATGTACTGGAGTCCAAAGGGCTCTGGAACTTATTAACTGTTATTTAAAAGAGCATATCCAAGATGAATGGCTTATCGGCGGTCTTGCTGGTATTGAAGAACAGCTAGGTAGCCTAATTTCTAAACAAAAGGAAATTGTTGAAAAAGAAATTGTCCGTGATAAAACCATAACTGCCTTGCAATTGGCGAAAAAGTCATTTGATGATTGCCAGAATCAATGCAATATTCTGAGGAAGGAGCTAGTTGACGCCTCAACAAGACTACAGCAAGGCAAAGATACTTTGAGTCAGTTATTGGGGGGTAGACTGTTACGTGAATACCGTATAGAGAAAGAAACTTTGTTACGTGAAATTGCTTTTCTAGCAAAAATAGCGGAACTTGAAGAACATCGACTTAAATTGGAGGATGGCAAACCTTGCCCACTATGTGGTGCAAAAGAGCACCCATTCGCAGAAGGCAATATTCCTACTTCAGATAAATCTGAACAGAAGATCGAAGCTTTGACTGAGCTTATTAACAAGGCTGAGGAGCAGGAAATATCTATTAAGAAGCTTGAAGAGAATGTGATTGAGGCACGTAAGAATCTGATGGATGCTGAAAAGCAGGAGATAGCAGCAGATAATGAGAAGAAATCAACAGATAAAACCCTAGCAAATATAATGGAGTCTTTAGAAAAACTCCATACCAATTTTACAGAACGCAGGGAGACTTTGTCTGCTAAACTCCTGCCACTAGGCATTTCGGAGCTCTCTGATGACAATATTTCGGTAATATTGGAGGTCTTACAGGCACGGTTGGATGCATGGCAATCTCAGACTACGAAAAGAACTGATTATGAGAAACGGATTGCTGCATTCGAAAGTGAGATGAGTCGTCTGGATGGAGTCATTGACACTCAAAGTATAGCCCTGGCTGAAAAGCAATCACGCTTGGAAGTAATGACCAAGGATTTCATCGCTGTAAAGGAAGAACGAAAAGCGATATATGGTGACAAAAATCCCGATAATGAGGAGTTTCTTTTGCATAAGGCTGTTTCTGATGCGGAAAGTGCTGAAAAACAAGCTAGAGATCAACATAATGAACTCCAGAAAAAATGGAATACTGTAAAGTCCTACATTGAATCCCTGAAAAAACGCATTGACCAGCAAGAGCATGAGTTAAGAAGATTAGAAACTGAATTTTCTGCGGCTCATGTCTCTCTGGGGTTTACTAATAAAGAAAAGTTTATAGAAGCCAGATTGTCTCCTGTGCAGAGAGATGATCTAGCTGCGCAGGCTAAGAGATTGGATGAACGTCAAACAGAACTTAACGCTAGACAAAAAGATAGAGAAACGCGCTTAGCCACTGAAATGGCTAGAAAATTTACTGACAAACCACTGGATGAACTCGAACCTGAATTCAAGGATTATGAAAAATCACTGAGAGAGACAAGGGATATCATTGCAGGTTTCAAGCACAGACTAAGTGAAAATATGGCTGCAAAAGAGCAGATAAAAGAAAAGCAAATGGTTATAGAAGTCCAGAAAAAAGAGTGCCAGCGGTGGAGAAACTTGCACGAATTGATCGGGTCTGCTGATGGCAAGAAGTATCGCAACTTTGCCCAAGGGTTGACCTTTGAAATGATGATTGGTCATGCCAATCGACAACTGCAAAAAATGACTGACCGCTATTTACTACTCCATGATGACGCTCAGCCTCTGGAGCTAAATGTAGTTGACAACTATCAGGCTGGTGAAATTAGGTCTACGAAAAATTTATCAGGCGGTGAGAGCTTTATCGTCAGTTTATCCTTGGCACTTGGTTTATCCCATATGGCAAGCAAGAAAGTCCGGGTGGATTCTCTATTCCTGGATGAGGGCTTTGGCACGCTTGATGATGAAGCTCTTGATACTGCATTGGAAACTCTTTCAAGTCTGCAGCAGGACGGCAAACTTATTGGTGTAATTTCGCACGTACAGGCTTTGAAGGAGCGGATCAGTACCCAGATCAAGGTAATACCTCAAACTGGGGGCAGGAGCCGGCTTTGTGGCCCTGGTTGCATTAGATCTAGCGCTAAAGATCAGTCTATTTAAGCAGATTAATACATAGTAATAAAGAAGAGTTATGATGTTACTATTAAAGACAGATTTTTTTTCCATTTTTTTCTAAAACAATATTATAGCCACAGGCATGAGATACATTAAGAAAATTTGTTAATTTCATATCTTCTTGTACGCCTGATCGCAAGTTTTGTATGGCTGTAGTGGAAAGACCTGACTCATTGGCTAGTTTTCTGACGCTTTTTTTGCTGGTTTCCATTAATTCGCGAATAATTTCAGACAATAGAAACTCTTTGTATTCTTCTTCAAACTGTTTTTTGAAAGCAGGATCTTGCATTTCTCGTTCGAACGTTGATAGTGGTTTGTTACTCATAATATTTACCTCGCTCTACACGACTAATATAATCATTTCGACTGTTTATCGCTTTATCTTTTTCGTTAGTGGGTAGCTTTTGTTGTTTTTTGCAAAAGCCATTGGTAATAACAATTTTCTTACCCTCATAGAAAAAACATAAAAAACGCTCAGGTTGTGGCTTAAAAGCATAAATTTTATCACCTTCATTCCTGAATTTTGTTTTATCTTTAATCTCTCCATTATCTCCCATTCGTTTTAATAATTTTAACAGCTGAATTTTTTCGGATTTATCTAAGCTGTTATAATATTCCAATGCATCACTATGCTTTTTGTCATCAAAATACCATTCAATGGTATAAGCTTCACCTTCATAAGCTATAAACTCAACTCTTTTCATCATAATTAAGTGTACCAATAAAGTTGTACATTGTCAAAAAATAATACGATCTACCCTTTACAGAACTACATTTTCAGAAACTAAGTTCATTATATAGTCTGACCATTTCTCCAGGGCGTCTTTTCTCTGTGGTAACATCTCATTTTTGTTATAAGTAGCCATAATCTTAGGCATCTTATGTCCTAGACATTTTTCGATGACAACGGGATCAATATTTAATGTTTCACCCAGCTGGGTTGCAAATGTTCGGCGCAGATCGTGAGCCGTCCATTTTTCGATTCCGACTCTTTCTTGTAAACGATTGACTGCTTTGGGTAGTGCTCTGTCGCTGATTGGGTTTATACCGTCTGCGCCGCTGATTACATAATCCCCTATATTGCAATGGTAAAGCTCCAGAAATAAGGATTTGACAGGTTCGGTTAAATGGACACGCATGGTGATGCCAGTTTTGGTGTTTGCAGCGGGGATAGTCCATAGAGAGTTTTCAAAGTCAAACTCTTTCCATTTGGCGATTCTTAGTTCGCCGGTGCGGACGCCAGTTAGTAGTAATATTTTAATGGCATTGGTGATTTGTAAAGAGACGCCATGCTTGCCATTATTTAAGAATTGCCAGAGCTGTTTAATTTCATCTAATGTCAGATGTCGCTCTCTTGGCTTTTCCACCCCACCAATATCACGGGCACGGATGTTTGCTGCCTGGTTGACCGTAAGCTCTCCCCGGCTAACAGCATAATTAAACGCTTGTTTAAGTGCACTGAGAACTTTATTGGCATGGACAGGGGAGCCTCTATTAACGATTTTATCTAACGACCAAGTAATATCTTTTGTTTTAAGTTCCTCAACCTCTATGTTTCCAAGCATTGGTATTATATCTGCCTTAATTAATTGCTCTATTTGTTCAGGGCATTTTCGGTGGCGTTTGATGTAATTATCGAACCAATTTGTAACAAGATCTTTGACAGTAAATCGCTCTTCTTTTTGGGTAATCATGATCTTTTTAGGGTTACTGCCGCTTCTTTTTATTTCCCTTAAATCCATGAACTGTCTTTTTGCATCTGCTAAACTAACTGATGGATAATTACCAATGGTAATGTGGTCCTTTTTTCCATCTATTTTGTAGCGGTATACCCAGGTTTTTGTACCAGTAGGGTATACAAATATTCCAAAACCATCTCCTTCAAATAGTTCAATACGCTTGTCTGATGATTTTAAGTTTTTGATGTAGGTATCGGTAAATCTGACCATGTTGTTCCTTTTACTGGTTACTTCACTGGGTACTTTATGGTGTTTTTGAATGTTATTGGATGTTATCGATTGATATTTATGATATGCTTTACATCTTTATGTATCAAGGTTTTTTGACTGAAAAGGTATAAAAATATTATTCCAATTAAATCTATAGTTTGCAGTATGGGGTGCTAGTGGTCGAAGGTTCAAATCCTTCCGTCCCGACCAATCCCAGTAAGGGTTTCCAGAAGAACCCTAAAATTAAAAAAAGATTTTGGTACCACTCTTGGTACCGGTTTCGAAATCCTTGGGCTCTTCTGGAAACCCTTACTGGGATTGGTCGGGACGGAAGGATTTGAACCTTCGCCCACTAGC
>NZ_QHJG01000032.1:0-29386 GCF_003184185.1 Legionella qingyii
CCATCCAAAGAACTATATGCGATTAACGAGTTTGCTGAAACAGTTTCTACTTTTGACCCCTCGGTTGTTTCGTAGTTTAAAAATTACATTTAGGGGCAGGGGAGTAATGGAGTGGTAAACCAACTTAAGGACTATTAGGAGTCTTTAGTGACCTTAATATTCCATCTTATGCATTCATAATGCATCGAGAATGAATATCGACCCAAGCCTCTAAAAATGTGCTTTTGCAAATGGTGATAGTCTGACATCATCTTCTTCATTTATGAGGGATAATGCGCTCAAAATTTACACGATGCTTAGCAAGAATTTTGAGTTTGCCGTAATCAGCTAGTGGATCAAGCCGCCAAAAATGAGCATTTCCCCAATGTACAGACTGCTAACTTGCTTTTATTGTGCTCCAACTATAGGAGACACACTGCTCAGATCACAAGCCAAATATGAGTAATACCTTGGTAAAAACCAGCCTATTTTTTGGAGCAGCACTTGTAGTTTGCTGGATTCAAATTGATTCTTGTCAAATGAGAAAACTAACTCATTCTGCTCAGTTTCCGGGATATACAAGAACTTGACTTTAGCGTCGTGGATGCCGAAATGCAGCATGATCGCTTCAAGTAATTTTATTGAGGTTGTGGGTAGGATCTGCACTGGCACGTCGCTGACGAGGATATCAGTGCCTTTGTGAATAATTGAGACATGTGGTTTATTTGTTTTGAATGGATGAGCCTCAGGTTCAGTAAATGTCCGATAGAGATGAAAACCTAGGACATCGCCATAGCTGAGATCGATAGCCTTTTTTGGATTCCATGCCTCGATGGCTATGCCTACCCCTTCGTTGATTAAGAAGGAATCGATGAGCTCAGGAATGGTATAGCATGTTATGCTACTGCTGTCTTCAGGGATGATTTCGGGAAGTTCAAGATTAAAGTAGGTGAGCCCTGCGGGATTGAAGATGATCTCAGGTTCACCACTAGTGAAAATAGCGTGGGGTAGGCAAGTTATTAAACGATTATACCAAGCAGCTTGTCTATTGGGTTTGTCAATCTCAAACAGTGCTCTTAGCTCTTGAGTGGCTGAAACAGAAGCCGCTTTATATTCGGGTGTATCCATAGAGTTTATCTTCATTTAAATAATGCATAGTATTATGATCAAATTGAGATAAAGTAAAGTTAAAATAAGATGATGAATAAGTGGTTTGTGAATACCCAATTGTTTTTAGGCAGGACTTACGAAAAACCCCAATCTCTTCGTTAAAAAATGTTTTTACTTCGGTCATTTAGTCTATCTAAACTCCCTCATTAAAAACATTTTTTGCCTCGACCTTGGAGTTTTTCGTAAGTCCTGTTAGGTTGATTTTTGCAAAAAAAAACTTGGATAGCATTAAATGGCTAGACACGAAGTGATGCAAAGTGAATTTATGCTATTGATGGGCTTAGACTTTTGGGGATATCTGCAATGTAAGCACTATACTCAAACGAAAAAAGGTATTTTGTCTTCCCAATTACTTTCTATAAGATCTTGCAAAAGGAACATGAAGACATTTCTGCAACAGTAACATCAAAAGTTAGCGTTTAAAATAGGTTGTTAATTGCTGCCAGATAGTTTCTTTATAATCCCCAACATAGCCCCAGGAATCTACCCAAATAATTCGTTTAAAGGCATCGGTTTCATTTATTTTATGCATAAATGATTCTTTACTGTCATTTTTTGCAGCAAGAATTACCATGTTAGCACTTTGTCTTATTGGTATAACCAGCGTATGGCTAAATTGATTTTTAATTAATTGAAAAATTGGATATTGTTCTTTTATATTCGCTAAGTTAACAGCCAAAATTCCATCTTCAGTTATTATTTTTTTGCATGAGGCAAAGAACTGGACATTAGCGCACTCAGGTGGAAAATGATTTGCATTGTACAGATCAACAATTAGATGTGAGAAATTTATTTCACAATTTTGGACATAATCCATCGCATTTTCATGAATAATGGTTAAATTTTTTAAACGATTGATTATAAAAAAACGCTTTGCTATTTCGATGACTTCTTCGCTATTATCTACAGCAATTACAGGGATATCCTTGAGCATCAATGCAACTCCAGCACCACCAAGCCCTAACATACAAGTAGCCCCCGGATATTTACGGGCCATTACTGTAAGTGCAGGGAGATAGTATAAACCAGGTTTATGTGGATTATGACGGTTTATAACTGTTTGTAAGGCATTACTCCCTAGCGTTAGCCAGCGATAGCATACATTTTGATATACTTTATAACCTGATGGAGAAGTATAAATGCATGTGCCTAACTTTGTTTTCCACATTTTAGGTAGTCTTCTCTAATTGAAAGGGATAAATTGATCCTAGTTTTAGGATTTGAGTCAATTCATCCAGGGCACAAAAACATTCATCAAGTAACTGAGGATCCGCTAAGTCTGTAGCAATCAACTCAGTGCGATAGTGCTTTAATACCCACTGCTTCAAAATCTTTAATAAATCATCATTTATTAAAACACCTTGATGCATGGCTTGAAGCTCTTCTTCATTTAATGGAACACGCAATCTGAGGCAAGCGGGGCCGCCACCATTTCGCATGCTTTGTTTCAGATCAAGGAAATGAACTGAATTAATAGGATTGGATCCATCAGAAAGTATTCTCTCAATGCACGCATTAGCACGCGGATTATTTTGACACTCAAAAGGGGCAATAAGCATCATAGAGTTTTGTTTCGATAAACTAATAATTTGTGAGTTAAAAAGATAGGTTTCAACTGCATCGGCAACACTAAGCTCTTTTTGTGAAATTTGGATGATATTTATAGGAAAAGAAGCTTTTTCACCTAATTCTTTAAGCACAGCACTTTGCTGATGAAAGGCTTGTTCGTGGACTAGTAAAACGGATTCATTGGCAACAGATATCACATCATTATGAAAAACGCCCTGGTCAATAGCAAGTGGATTTTGACAAGCAAATACAACATGGTCTGTCGATAGCTGATGTTGACGGACTATGGCTTCAGAGGCTTCTTGTGTTTGTCGTGCTGGATATTTCATCGGTCCAGAGTGTGATTGATTGTTTCCTAATCCTTTTTTCCCATAAACGAAAAGATGAATCCCGGGTTGATTGTAGTTTTGACAAATACGACTGTGATTGGCTGCACCTTCATCGCCCATAATGGTTGAACGTGGCAGGATAGGATGATGGTGGAAGTAGTCCGAGTTTGCGAAAATAAACTCCAGAAGTTTTTTCGAAAAATCAGCTTCATGGTGTCGGTGCAAATTACTGACAAGATTGGCAGCCGTAAAATGAACTTTATGGTCTTGAGTATCGGTACTTGGAGAAATTGTGGCTGCATTTGCTGACCACATGCTGGAAGCTGAATAACAGGCACTCAAAAGTTCAGGTGCTGTTCTATAGGCTTTATTAATTTGTTCTTTCGGTGTACCACAAAAACCTAACTGATACAGTAGTTCAAGATTAGGGCGCTGATGTGGTGGAAATAAACCTTGCTTGAGCCCCATTTTATAAAGTAAGTGCATTTTCTCTAGACCTTGTAAGGCAGCTGCTTGGGGATTGGAGCATGCCAAGGCATTTGAGAGCGATGCAATATTACCTGCTGCAAGACCTGCATAATTATGGGTAGGTCCGACTAGGCCATCCATGTTTAATTCATAAACGTTCATTTTAATCTTCTGTTTCAAGTTTCAAGTTTCAAGTAACTGTTTGTCCGAATCATAAAGTCGTAGCCCGGAGTTCATTGCACCACCGCCATTAAGTGAAGGATAAATTGTCGTTCCCGCGAAAGGGAGAACCTATTTCTAGCAAAGTGTAGTGCTAGTTTAAGAATAGATTCCCGCCTTCGCGGGAATGACAAAAATCTTAACTTATTAATAGCGGCCCTTTGTTACGGAGTTCCTAGGCTACCAATACCTGGTAATGTCTGTTCTGGCATTGTCAGGAGAGGTTGTTCCATACTAGCTACTGGATAGGCACAATAATCCGTAGCAAAATAAGCACTTGGCCTATGATTTCCACTCAATCCGACTCCGCCAAAAGGAAGGTTACTGGCGGCACCCGTCGTGGGTCTATTCCAATTAATTAATCCAGCTCGTACTTGCTGATAAAATTGATAATAATGTTGTTCATTATTACTCAACAAACCCGCGACTAAACCGTACCGAGTTTGGTTTGCCAGATTGATTGCTTCATCAAAATGATTGTAGCGATATATTTGCACTAATGGTGCAAAAATTTCCTCATCTGGAGGGTTTTCATGATGCGTCATATCAATAATGCCTGGTGATAGTAGGCCAGTATGCTCAGCAAGTAACCTCATGGATAAGAGGGGCAGGCCTCCTGACTCAATTAGTTTTTCCTGACTATGGATGTGTTTAATGGCTTGTTCATAACTAATAACGGGTCCCATGAATGGTTCTGGCTTTTGATCAAACGGCCCAATTTTAACTGATGAGCATGCTTTGATAAAATGATTCAGGAATTCATCACCTTGATGTGAATCGGGAATAATGACTCGTCGTGCACAAGTGCAGCGTTGGCCTGCCGTAAGTAATGAAGAAAGCAATGTATGATAAACGGCAGCATGGAGATCGGAAATTTCATCAATGACTAAAGGATTATTTCCTCCCATTTCAAGAGCTAAAATTACTTCAGGTTTATCGCCAAACTGCTGATGGATGCGCAAGCCCGTTGCATAACTTCCTGTAAAATATACACCTTGGATGTCTTGTGATAGTAATGCTTTTCCACAGGAGGAATCACCTTGTAAGCAATTTATTACTCCGGGGGGAATTTTGCTTTCATGCCAACACTGCATAATGAATTCAGCTACTGCAGGTGCCTGCTCACTTGGCTTATAAAGAATTGTATTGCCCGCAAGAAGGGCAGGAACTATGTGACCATTACTTAAATGGGCTGGAAAATTAAATGCTCCAAGAACGACCACAACGCCTTGAGGCTTAAAACGAAGACACGCATTTGCTTCTGTAGTTTTGGTTATTTTTGTCCAGGTTCTCTCATGGTAAGCCTGTATGGATAAATTAATTTTTCCTATAACAGCACTGACTTCAGTATGGGCTTCCCATAGGGGTTTCCCAGTTTCCAAAGCGATTAAATGTGCCATATGGTCGCGATTTTTATCAATTTGTTGCGCAAACTTTTGGGTATAATCTGCACGTTGTTCGAAATCAAGAGAGGACCAAGATGAAAGTGCCTGTCGCGCAGCATGACATGCACCTGAAACCTCCTGCTCTGTAGCTATGGTACCCTGCCAAAGTAAGGTACCATAACTCGGGTTTATCGATTCCAGTGTTGTTCCATCGCCTTTTATCCATTGACCATTAATATACTGTCCTTTGCCATGTATTACAGTTGAATTAGTCATTTGCCTCTCCATTATCAAATTGTAAAGGAGCTACTCGTAATTGATTTCCGCATTTGACTTGCAGGAGGTTGGCTGTTTTTTTACTAATAATACAGGTATTATTTTCCTTATTAACGAGCACGCTATTAACGGTTGCTCGAAAATCCAATTGGGTATTTGCTAGTAAATAATTAGCGCTACTCACCTCATCACTAATATTTTTAATGGTTACAACTCGACTAAGCTCAATGGTTTTGATTTTTGATAGAGGAACCTCAAGTGTAGGTCCAGCATCAAAAATATCAACGTATTTGTTATATCGAAAACCCTCTTTTAATAAGATTTTCATGGCTGCTTGTGTAGACGGGTGAGATTCACCTATTACTGCTTGTGCTTCCGGAGACAGCAGTTTAATGTATATAGGATTTCGCGGCATTAAATCGGCTATAAATTGTTTGTCCGTTGCGAGAGTGAGTCGATCGGCATCAGCAAAAGACATATGAAAGAAATGACTTCCTACATTCTCCCAAAAAGGTGATATGCCATGTGCATCGGAGATCCCACGCATTTCTGCAATTATTGTTGAAGCAAAGCGTTGAGGATTTTGGGCGATAAATAGGAAACGTGCCTTGGAAAGTAATAACCCATTTTTATTTTTTCTATACTTCGGTTCTAAAAAAAGTGTGCAGATTTCACTTCGACCTTGATTATCATTCACCAAGCTTAAAACTTCATAATCACTACGGACATTTAATGAGCGGCAAATTCGGGTTCGCTTGGAGATTTTATAAGAATAAAAAGGGGCCTCATGACCGGTACATGATTCAATACCTGAAACACCTATTATTTTTTTACTTTGCTGGTTTTCTAAAACGAATAAATAATATTCATTATTTGGTTTTTCTATATTTGTTTTGAATGAATCAGTCGACCAATGCAGTCGTTTTGCTAATATTTCCTTATCTTTAGAAAGCGTTGTAATTCCAACACCACTTTCTTCAGCCAAATGATGAATAGCATCTAAATCTGCATTGCAAGCACTACGAAATAGCATCATTTTTTAAATCCTCTAAGCCACCTTGAGCAAGATCGAGTAAGAGTAAGGCACTGAGTGCAGCGCGTTCAGATAAACTATCGAGTAGAATATATTCATCTGCGCTGTGGATATTTCCTCCCCTGACTCCAAGTGTGTCCAGGACTGGTAAACCGTGGCGGGCTAAGTTATTTCCATCACAGCAGCCACCACTATCTTTCCAATCTATAGATAAACCGAGCTCTTGTCCTAAATATTGAATACGATGAAACAGACGTTCTGTACCTGAACACACGCGTTTTACGGGTCTTCCAAAAATGCCATGAACACTTAAAGAGTAGTCCGGACGTTTTAATTGACAAATAATATGATCCAGTTCAGTTCGTACCCAAAATTCATCTTCAGGCAGACTAATTCTAATGTCAAGTTGTGCTACAGCTTTATCAGGAACTACATTAAGTGCCAGTCCACCTGCTATTTTTCCTACGTTAATGGTAACGCCATTACGTTTGCCGTTAAGAGAGTGTACGGCACATATTGCTTCAGCCAAGTAACAAATTGCATTTCGGCCATCAGCAAAATCTCGCCCCGCGTGAGCTGCCTTTCCAGTAGCGATTAGTGTTATTTTTCCGCTTCCTTTACGATTTTTAGCTAAAGTGCCATTTGCAGTCATAGCTGGCTCATATACCAAAGCTGCTTGATAATTAGACGCAAGTTCATCTAAAAGTACACTAGATGCTGGTGAACCAATTTCTTCGTCTGCATTGATTAAAACATCCCAACCTAGCTCTGATGCACATTCATTTAATTCAAAAGCAGATAAGGCATGCAACATCACAACAAGCCCACCTTTCATATCTGTAACCCCAGGACCGTTGATGCAGTTATCATTAATATAAGTTAATTTCTGGAATGGATTATCAGCAGCATAAACGGTATCCATGTGTCCACAAAGTAAAACACGTCGCTTTAAGTGAGGCCGCTTTCTAATAAACAGAACATCTCCACAGGTCTGGAGTGAGGTATTGCCGGACATATCAATAATAGATAAAGGAGGATGCTTTTTTGTATATATTGTATCCGCAATTGGCTTATAGACTGTATGTAGTAGATTAGCCATGTGTGCTAATCCAACTAAATTAGTTGTTCCAGAATTTATCTCACAAAATTGATGGAGTTGTTTCACCATCATTTCTTGATTGTTTTTTATTATATTTATCAGTTTATTATATGATTTAATCACGGTTTATGAATTAATGCTAAAAATACAGAATAGCTGAAATTAGTGGGCTTCACAATGTATTGCCAAGTTGTGCCAGGAAGAAAAATAGAGGCAATTTTATCTTATTCTATCATTCTATCCTCCGAGCAATTATGCTTGGAGGAAATGATAATTCAAAAAATTTTACATTAAGGAACTGGGTTATCTGCTTTGGGAGGTGGAGACGAGTTAGTTATTGGCCATAATTGAGGTATAGCCATGAAACCGAGTTTACTTAGTAACCCATCTGATTTTGTCTGCTCTTCATTTTTGACAGGATGCAGTTCTGGATGAGCACTGGCGTCAACACGTCTGTCTAGACCTTGTAGACGCTGAAGTTGCTTTTCTTGAAGTTCTAGAAGCTTATTAAATCGTTCTGTACTTGCTTTTAATTCAGATTTAACCTCTAAAAGTTCAGATTCTGCTTTGCCAATTCGTTCTGCAACTTGGTCAAAGCTAGCTGCTTTATTCTCCAAGAAAGAATTGAGCTTTTCTTGAAAAGCCTGTCGTTGGTTACCGTCAGTTATGGTTGCGCTGGACAGAATCCTGACTGTTCCCTCTAATGTGGAGGCAATTTTTTTTGCTTTCTCTACTTCAGCTCCCATGGATATTCTAACTTCAGATAACTCAGATGTTTTTTCGGATAATAACACCAGGCTTCTTGAATGCTCGTCACGAGCTTTCAAAAGTTCCTTTTGGGTGGCCTCAAATTGTTTATTTTGTTTTTCAACATCAAGTTTTAGAGTTGCTGCTGTTTTTTCAAGTCCATCCTTTGTTTTACGAAGTAATTTTTCAGTTTCAATATATACTTCAACCTGAGCGCTTAATGTCTCTACTTCTTCATTCAATCTAGAAATATTTTTAGCTAACCTCTCATTTTCTTCTTTAAATTTATCTATTTCAACGGCGAGTTTTTTGCGAATTGAATCCAATGCTCCAATAGTTAATTCAAGGATTTCTGCGACACCAAAAATCCCTTCTTTTAATTTTTGAGCAATATTTTTTGTATGATAATGATGGTCATCAAGAACAATACCGCTGGTCGTGTATGCTAAGGCGCTTACACCACTAATTGTTACCAGGAATCCAATATGAGCTGCAGCTCCTATGATCAAGGTAGGTCCTGATACAGCAACACCACCAATAATTCTTTGCCATAATGGCAACTCACCCCAAAATGCAGCGGCACGTGAAATAAGGCTTGGGTTATCTTGTAAACTGTCGACTATTGCACCTAGACTTTTTTTGACTTGTGCCAAGTGTTCTTGAGTTAAAGCAATACTTTGCAAACTATCCAGATCAGGCTCAGGTGAGTTTGGGTTGAGCAATAATTGTTTAGCCGCATCAGAAAAATTCATCTGTGACAAAGCTTTTTCAATGACGACTTTATTTGTATTGGATGGATTTATATCACTCTTTATAAGTACATCAAGTTCTTGTTCATTAGTAGACATAACACCAGCTCCCTGTGTTTAAGAATCTCCCTGTAAATTCTATTTTTAACCACAAGGCACGAATAAGCAAGTAAAAAAATTTGTTTCCATGGAGTTATTTTAAGACGATAGCAATATAGTCTGTGTTACTCAAATTTAGAGGTGCGGATTATAAAAAGTATAGTTTTGGATTTCCAAAATTATTGAAGAGCTGTAGTAAATTCAGCTATTTCTTCGCTTAATTTTATCCTATCTTCATAGAAAAAGCCTTTGTTTTGAAAAGACACTCCATAATCAATTAGGGCCTGGGAGTATCCACAAGAGGGAATATAAAGTATAAAACCTAGTAAGGCGACCATCATGCCGGAGAGTTCATACAATGAAGGATAATTTATTTGAACTTCATCAGTTAGAACTTCATAGTTTCTAATGGACTCTTCAGACGAAGAATTTACAAGTTCAGATGTGCGTGAAATTATTTCCAGCAGGAGTTCATCGCTACAGGACTTTTGCTGATCTAACTTCGTTACAGTATTTAATAATTTAAGACCTGTTTTTTTAATATTACCATGTTCTTCGGGTAGTTTATTGAATTGTTCTATCGTTTGACTGAGTCTTTTGTTAAGTATTTGCTTAGTTTGTATCCCAGGACAGTTCATATCACGCCAGTGAATGAGCCAAGACTTCTTCTTATTATTAATTAATTCAAGATAATTTGCATTCACATAAGTATTTATAGCATTCCATATGATTTTTCGATGAAAATTCATCCCTCTTCCTTTAACATTTGCAGCTGGTGCATCAAGAGAGCGCTCAAACTCTCTTTTAGTTATAGGCTTTTCTAATTCAAATGATCGTACTAAGTTATAATAAGTAGACGAAAGTGCTCCACGATCTATTGCATCTTTGCATGAAAAATTAAAGCTCTTGGGGTTTACTTTTTGTATGATGTAATTGGGGAGTTCATATTTGATGAAGTGCACCCAAACTGCTTGTTTTTCCGCAGAAGAAATAAATCTTCTATTGCTAAGTCCTTGTGCAAGGAAACTTTTCTGAAGTAATTGGGTTAAGATTTGATATTGATTACCATCAAACAAAAAATTTCTTGCTTTTGCACTAATGTGGAAATCAGAAATGACGTTTTTAGTTGTATTCTCGCTTGCTATATCTAGAAATTCATCAAATACAGATACAAAGGATAAACGATCATTTGTTTTTTCGTAATCAGAGGACTCCATTAAACCTTCATTAGCAGGAAGGGTAATGACGAGAACCTTGAGACTCGGATCATCTTCAAGTTTATGCAGCTCTAGTGTCATATCTCTTTCTTTGGAGCCCGCAATATCATACTTACTTCGATCTAATCCTAGATTATTAAAATATATATGGCATATGGATTTTTCTGATGATTCAGCATTTATTTGTAGCCAACGTTTAAACAGAGGACTGATACGAGTTTGTCCATTATGACGCTGAGCTTGGGTGCTAAAACGATGCTCGCTTGCATCTGAATCTTCTTTATGAGAAAAATTTTTAATTGTTGGCAAATTGGTTTCGTGTTGAGGTTTAAAGTTATCTGCAAACAAAGAATAAAGACGACGGTAAATTCCACCCTCATTATTAGGTGAGTGTCGATTAACAGTTTTCTTTTTATCTTTTATTGTTGTATGAATTTTTTTTTCTACATTGCGTTTCCGAGGATTTATTTGGGCGCCAATATCATTTATCCAATCAGACGATTCTTCGAGAATTTTGTTGTCATTGTGGTAAATAGCTAGAACTAATTCATCAAGTTCCTTAACTTTTTCTGCAGGGTTAGTCTCAATATACTTTTCTAAAGCGGAGATACAAGACGAATATAAATCACCATAGGGATAGTCTTTATCATATTTTTGCTTCATTACAGCTTGTAATTTGGTGAACTCTGGAAGGAGATTTATGACGTTTTGGCAGTGCCTAATCGCAGTTTTTAATTGAACAAAATAAGCATAGCAGTTACGATTATGAATTGCATCGCTAGTCAGGTTTTCTTCGTTCTTTACGCAAGTGCCCATAACTTTTATATGCCTGTGTAAATTAAGAGCATTATATAGAAATAGGAGTCATATTGGAAGGGTCGTTAGAATTATTGATACCGAGTATAAATGTGGAACATCAATCCTTATTAAATAATTGTCATTCTGATTGGAAAGAAATTCTAATCAACGCATTAAAAACGATGGATCAGGATTATTTGCATCAGCTCATGAATGATAAAAATTGGTTGCCAGGAACAGAACGATTATTAGCGGCATTCAGTTTACCACTTGCCAAAACTCAATATATTTTATTAGGTGAATCACCTTATCCTCGTAAAGACTCTGCAAATGGATATGCATTTTGGGATAATTCAGTTGGCAACTTATGGAGCTCGACCGGGTTAAGTAAAGCCGTTAATAGAGCAACTTCTTTGCGTAATTGGATAAAAATGATGCTTTTAGCACGTGGAGATTTGCATCTAAATACATCACAAGCCGATATTGCATTAGTGGATAAAAGCTATTTAGTGCAAACAGCACAAGAATTGTTTAAAGGAATGATGAATAAAGGTATTTTATTACTCAACGCCTCGTTGGTTTATAGCGAGGGTAAGGTTCCTTATCATGCTCGTCAATGGAAGCCTTTTATGCAAAGCCTGTTTGGACAGTTGACTGTAATTAAACCTACTATTCAACTGATTTTATTAGGTAAAATAGCTGAAACTGCTGCACAGGATAAATTACCTATAGGACTTATTGCAGAACATCCTTATAATGTAAGTTTTATCACCAATCAACATGTGATTGACTTTTTTAAACCATTGGATTTACTAAAATATGAGTAATACTGAATCAACCGTTAATCCTCAAGAACTTAGTAAGTTTGCTCAGCATGCCAACTTATGGTGGGATACTGAGGGACCACTGAAAACACTTCATGATATTAATGAAATACGACTGGATTTTATTAAGCAACACGTACAATTAACTGATTTAAATGTTTTGGATGTTGGTTGTGGTGGGGGTATTTTATGTGAAGCACTTGCAAATTCTGGAGCGAAAGTTACCGGGATAGATGCCGAATCTACAGCTATTTTCGTAGCTCAGGAACATGCAAAAAAAAATCATCTAAACATTAACTATCAATGTACTTCAGTTGAAAAATATAGTCATCAACGTTTCGATGTCATTACATGTATGGAAATGTTGGAGCATGTGGAAAATCCTGGGTTGGTATTTGAACATTGTAGGCGACTACTTAAGCCACATGGATTTTTATTTGTATCAACAATTAGCAGAACAATTAAAGCGTATGCTACAGCTATAATTGCTGCTGAATATGTGTTGAATTTATTGCCTAAACAGACCCACGATTATAAGAAATTTATTAAACCGAGTGAGTTGTGTGCTATGGCTCGTCCTTGGGACTTCAATTTAATTGACTTAAAAGGAATGGACTATAATCCGTTTTTAAGAAAAGCTACGTTAGGATCGGATGTCAGAGTTAATTATTTGATGGCTTTTCAGTAATGAATCCGTGTGAAAGTAGGGGGCTTAGCTAAGGTAAGCATTTACTCTCTATTCACCGAACGGCTCTATTTGACACATCTAGCGAAATGTTTAAAACTAATGGCGAGAACTGTAATTTCTTATCTTAGCCATAAATGTGCTTGTTTTAATTTATCTGAATTCGGGATTGATCGATCTCATAGATCCTGGTTAGATCATTACGTAAAAAATTAGTAGTTTTACATAAAACAATATAGTAACTTTCTATCTTATTATGAATATAAAAAAGGTAAGCGCATACTTTATAATGCCCTGGATCAATGTTTATTGATAAGCTATCTTTTTCGTCTTCTAAATTCCAAGGGCTCGCTATAGATAGGGTTCCTGTGGGGATGTTAATGATTACAGTATCTGTTGCATCTATTACACATTTAAATTCCTTGCTTGTTAACACCGGATCCACTGAATCAACTACTCTTACTTGAACATTACATACTTCATGAATAACAGTGTTGAATATATATGCTTTACCATCATTAATTAAGTTCAATAAATGCAGTTCAGAATATTTACTACAAGCATTGATTATATCTTTGCCATAGTGAGCATCACTAATTGATATTGATGTTTCGACACGTATCTTTCCTGATTTTTTCTTAATAATTTCGGTTTTATCATTTCCAGTTAATTCAAGCCAATCAATTATCATCTTAGATAAGTGGCGAGTATAGCGCGGATGATCATGTACACGAATAACTTGTTTTAATACATGGATATAAAAATCAAGTTGTTCAATATTGTCTATACATTTGCTTTTATATACTTCACTAATATCATTAGATATTGTTCTCATCGCTTTAAAACGATTCTTAGCATCTAAGAGTTGCATTTCTTCCCAGTCTGCGCGAATTTGAATATAAGTTTTTGTTTTCTTGCCTGAGAGTTTTTTAAGCATATGAAGTTGTTTCTTGATAGATTAATGGATAGTTAATGACTCAATTGACTTATTATATCACATATATTTACTATTCCTCGGCATTATATCTGCACCACTTCTACCGGCGTAATTAGTTATATACCAAATTTAATGCATGATTTTCGACGAATCCATTTTAATATACTTTCAATTCCTCTTAATTCGCATTTGCGCCGTTTCTTTAACTCTAACCCACATACTGATATGGTCCTCAAGCTTGTCCTACGTTCTACAACAACGCCCCATAAAGCGCGAAATTTAGGCTAATGAAGCAATTGTCAACAGACTCTAGATAAATTGCTCCTGATGATGATAAATAGACCACTGGAGCAAGAGCTATGTGCTAAATCCGTGTGGATCTCTCAGGAACAAGCCCCGGGACATAGGCAGGGCGGAAATATAGGAAATAGTTTGAACTAAGTGCCATTAATGTATATATGTTTCCCCAGCATCATTTAGCGCAACCAGCCTAAAAGGTATCTCTCCAAGACTGGATTTAAAACCAGTCTTGGATTTCATGAGTTCCGCTATGCGTCAGTTTTGCTACTACTGTTTTTTTCTGAATTTTGCTTCTTATTATAACGTTCCAAATAACGCTGATGAGCATATCTGGCCTGTTCTTGAGTGACTACATCTACTTCATTCCCATAGATATCAATTCGTGCAGCGTTTTCTTTTTGACAATTTAGATATGCCGGTGATGCACTGTAGTAGTTTAATGCTTCACGTAGCGATTTTTTACTGAAAGGAGGGGTGTCTAGTCGCTCGTAGAAGTCGATAATATCATCAAATATTCCAATTTTCAGAGGCTTAATCTGATTTCCTTTTTTAAAAAAGGCATTTGGGAAATGTTCAATAAGCCAATCTATAACGAGTAGCTTATCTTTTTTTACTGTAGATATCGGTTGTTTGTCCATCATATTGCTCTAAAGCGTGTTCTAGATGCTGAATAAACTACCACATCTTTTGACATAATCAAGCACTTGTATGTAAACACTGTAATTACTTTAGTATTTTAGGGGAAAACCTTATATTTAATGGATATCCAGTAGGTATTTTTTTGCTCGAGTTCTTGTAAGATATTTCTCAATTCAGATAAAGATAATTGCTGTTTTTTTGTCATGGATTTTAGTGACTTAACTTAACTTATTGTTTTTAATTAAACTTTTTAAAATATCTTTTGGGGTTTGCTTGAAATCAGTTAAGGAAATGCACAAAAGTCTGCTTGCGCTTCTAATTTTCTATGCTAAATTTAAAACATGACTTGTATGGATATAAGTCACTCAAATGGAATTGTAATCATACGGATTTGATTTATCATGGATGATTATAAGAACTGGAAGTTCTTATACGGATGACTGCGAAGGCCAGGGTTTAAGCCCTGGCTTTTTTATTTATGCTACGAGATAGCCTGATCGAGATAAAAACTTTTTATCAGGAAAATAGGCGAAAATTACGGAACCATTTTTAATGGTATTAATAACTGGTTTTGCTAAGGTTTGAGCAATAGCAGGGCATCCCCAGGATAGTCCAGCGCGACCTGCTCGTTTTATGAAATCAGGTTCTACATACCAAGCACCATGTATGACTACACGTCGGCTTAATGCATTATCATTAAAACCTTTATCTAAGCCCTGTATATTAAGCGAATATCCTTTATGCCCGATATAGGTATCTTTTGTAATGTATGTACCTAGGCTTGATTGTTTACTTGAGGGAGCATTGGAAAAATGACTGGCCTTATTCACACCTGAGTTTTTTCCATGAGCGACATAAGTGTTATATAAAAGACGTTCTCTACGAAGATCGAATACCCACATCCGTTGTTTGTTTGAAGGCAAAGAATAATCAATTACTGTAAGTACAGGTTTTTTAACAGAACCTTTTTTGCTTGCATTTTGATATGCAGTTAATGCGAGTTTTAAAACATTTTTATTTAATTCTGGTGCCTTGCGGCTCAAATGTTGCAATTTGCTACTAATATCAGATTCAGACCTTGCTGCAAAAGAAGGTGTACTTGAGGTTATATTACTAGTTAAAATTACGGTTGAGATTAGAGTTAATAGAGTATTCATACTGCTCCTTTCTTCTGTAAATCGCCGTTATAGTTTCTACGAAAAAATGGTGATTATATTAACAATTCACGTAATTGTAAAATCAGGAGCATTTAATTTGTCCATTAGGGGGAAATATTACTCAATTCATATACTTAGGCATATAGTGAAAAAAAATGCAGTACAAACAGCGATCTACCTGGTTAAAACCAGGCCTATTTGGCATGTTAAACACGATACAAATAGATAAAAATTAATTCAAAAAAAATAAATAAATAACAGAAAAATTATCTAAAATTAGGTATAATGACACGGTTTACAGCCCATTTATGTTTGCTCTACATCCAAAAAATCAGGTAGTGCATTCCATTTCATATGGCTCTAAATTATACTTGGATGTTAGTTTTTAAACTCTTTTAAACCCAGCATTGACTTGGTACTTCTTTCAAGAGAGAACTGGAAAAAAGATTAGATATAGATTTGATTGTGGAGAATACTATGCTGGAAAAGCAGATCATACAATTACCCGAAGGAATACGAGCTGCTATTAATCATGCGTATCGTGTTGATGAGTTACCATTAATAACAGAACTTTGTGAAAAAGCAGCGTTAGGACAACAGCAGTTAATTGATATTAAGAATAGTGCCACAAAACTAGTTGAGTCAGTGCGCACGGAACGAAAAAAAAGCACAGGTATTGATTCATTTTTAACTGAATATGCTTTATCCAGTGATGAAGGTATTGCTCTGATGTGTTTGGCTGAAGCACTATTACGTGTTCCTGACAGTG
Organism: Legionella qingyii; assembly: GCF_003184185.1. Next base: position 16,449 of record NZ_QHJG01000032.1, read on the forward strand.
CTACAGTAGATAATCTAATCAAAGATAAATTATCGGGTGGCGATTGGAAATCTCATATGGGTCAAAGTGATTCATTTTTTGTAAATGCAACTACTTGGGCCTTGATGCTTACTGGGAAAATACTAACTCCGGAAAAAGCCCAAACAACATTATCCAAATCTTTAATGAAGCTCGTGAATCGCAGCAGCGAAGCTGTAGTAAGAAAAGCAGTTGATAAAGCAATGCGAATTATGAGTAAACAATTTGTTATGGGACGCACTATCAGTGAAGCGTTAAGCCGTGCAAAAAAGAAAGAAGCACAGGGGTATCGATATTCTTATGACATGCTGGGTGAAGCCGCGCTAACATCTATAGATGCGTTACGTTATTTTGAGGCCTATAAAGAAGCAATTGAAACCATAGGTAAACACGCTGATAAAGATTCAGATGTATACAAACGAGCCGGTATATCTATAAAGCTCTCAGCCTTACACCCGCGCTATAATGAAAGCCAACATGAACGAGTTATGGAAGAGTTGCCAGCTAAACTTCTAGCTCTCGCTCGCTTGGCGAAGAGTTATGGGATTGCCTTAACTGTTGATGCTGAAGAATCTGAGCGTTTGGATTTATCACTCGATGTAATGGAGCGTGTTTTTAATGATGCAAGCTTGGATGGATGGAATGGTTTTGGTTTAGCGGTTCAATCCTATCAAAAAAGAGCTTTTTTCGTATTGGATTGGGTAGCCGCTCTTGCTAGAAGAAAGCAACGTCGAATTATGGTTCGCTTGATTAAAGGAGCCTATTGGGATAGCGAAATAAAGAAAACACAAATGCAGGGTTTTAATGAATATCCTGTATTTACCCGAAAAGTTTTTACAGATGTTTCTTTCCAAGCTTGTGCTAAAAAAATATTGACCATGACGGATGCAATTTATCCTCAATTTGCAACGCATAATGCTTATTCTGTGGCGATGATTTTAAATATTACCGGTGATTATCGTGATTTCGAATTTCAGTGCTTGCATGGAATGGGTAATGAGCTCTATCAACAGATAGTGCCAGCAGAGCGACATGGGATTCCATGCCGTATTTATGCGCCAGTGGGAAGCCATGAAGATTTACTTCCTTATTTGGTACGTCGCTTGTTGGAAAATGGAGCAAATTCTTCATTTGTTAACCGTATTGTCGATGATAATGCACCGATTAGTACATTGGTTGAAGATCCTGTAGAAAAAGCCAAATCTTTATTGCATAAGATGAATCAAAATATTCCATTACCGGAAGATATATTTCAACCGAGCAGAAAAAACTCTAAAGGTTTTGATTTTTCTGATCGTGCTGAACGAGCTGTTTTACAACAAAAAATGGCGCAAATCAGATTGCAGCAGTGGACCGCAGGACCAATAATCTCTGGAAATTCAACACATAATAGTGAAATGCAGCGTGTTGAGTCGCCGCAACAGACTGAGAATATTATTGGAACAGTTCAGAATTCATCACTCGACGATGTAGAGCAAGCATTGGTACACGCTGAGCAAGCATTCCCAGGTTGGTCTAATACACCTGTAAAAGAAAGAGCGGCCTGCCTTAATCGTTTTGCTGATTTATTACAGGAAAATTATGCAGAACTTATGACCATCGCGTGCCTTGAAGCAGGAAAAACTATGAATGACTGCATTTCAGAGGTGCGTGAAGCAATTGATTTTTGCCGTTATTACGCAACGCAGGCTCAGCAAATTTTAGCTGCTCCGCTGCGATTAACTGGTTATACAGGGGAGTTAAATGAACTTAGTTTGCATCCACGCGGTATCGCGCTATGTATCAGTCCCTGGAATTTCCCCTTAGCAATTTTTACAGGTCAGGTTGCTGCTGCATTGGTTACTGGAAATTGTGTTATTGCAAAACCTGCGGAGCAAACTCCTTTAATTGCCGCTTATACGGTTAAATTAATGCATAAAGCAGGAATTCCAGTAGGTGTTGTACAATTACTTCCTGGACCTGGCGAAACCATTGGCGCTGCATTGGTTGCGGACAAAAGAATTAAAGCTGTGTTGTTTACGGGTTCAACCGACACAGCAAATCTTATTAATCGTACTCTAGCAACACGTGGCGGTGAACTGATTCCTTTGATTGCCGAGACAGGTGGCCAAAATGCCATGATTGTTGATTCTTCCGCTTTATTGGAGCAGGTTGTCGTCGATGCAGTTAACTCAGCCTTCGGAAGTGCTGGTCAAAGATGTTCTGCGCTGCGGGTATTATTTGTTCAAGAAGAAGTATATCCAAGAACCATTGATCTCTTAAAAGGAGCTATGGCCGAATTGGTAGTAGGTGATCCACGCTGGCTTGCGACTGATGTAGGACCTGTGATTGATAATGCTGCTTTATCCATATTAAAAAGCCATGTGGAGAATATGAAAAAGCGGTTTGAACTCATTTATCAATGTCCATTAGATGAATCATTGGAATCCGGATACTTTATGCCACCAACAGCGATTGCTATTGATCACATCAATGCTCTTGAAAAGGAGGTTTTTGGTCCGGTATTACATGTAATTCAATTTAAGCGAACAGACCTAGATCAAGTCATTAAACAAATTAACGCGACAGGGTATGGCCTAACCTTAGGTATTCATAGTCGTATTAATGAAACAGTAGAATACATTAGACAGAATATCCATGCGGGTAACTGTTATGTAAATCGTAACATGGTAGGTGCTGTTGTCGGTTTACAGCCTTTTGGCGGAGAAGGATTGTCAGGTACAGGTCCTAAAGCAGGCGGTCCTCACTACCTAATTCGACTTTGTCATGAACGGACTTATACTGTTGACACTACTGCAGCAGGAGGTAATGCAAGTTTAATGTCTTTACCTGATTAATATGTAAATCATACAGAAGCGTGACTCTGATCTTTATCTGATTTCAGTCACGCCAACTTCTCTGGCTACAAGAAGTAGAGTGATTAATAGAGAGGATACGTTGTTCAGATCACAAGCTAACTTGAGTAATACCTTGGTAAAACCTGCTCAGTAATTGTACCCCCCTGGGGGGCAAATTGATTCTTGTCAATTGAGAAAACTAAATCATACTGCTCAGTTTCAGGGGGGAATCTCCCATTTTTAACTGAAGCTGAAAGTAGAGATTAGGCAACAAGCCTTAATGCAGCGAAAGCTTAATCAATGTTTTCTGGGATCAACGAGCCTGCTCCAATCCGCTATTAATTGATTTTTGTATTATTTAATAGGCTCAAGCGAAGATGTAATTCTTCGGCGAATTGCTCGTTAATTAATCTTTGTCTTTTAAGATTATTAATCCCCGTTCGTATTTTAGTGAAATTCTTGTGATCGAAATCAATTCGGGCTTTTCTAATAGCTCCATTGAACTGTTCAATCCATTTCCTTTGCTCAAGATTACTTCTGTTATGGGATAGTGTAAAAGCAGGTTCGCCGTTATAGTAATAAAAGTAAAGTTTACTTTTGGTTTCGCAAATATAATAAAAAACTGAGAAGTATAGAAAAAAAGCGATAATACTTAAAATGAGGGGGAGATTTATATTTAAGAAATATTCTGGATAACGAAAAAAGGCGGCAAAAAAACCGATTATAATTAGAAATTCTAGAATTAAGAGACTCCTTGCCAAGAACGATAAAGTTCTTTTTATTACTTTGCATTTTGTAGAAAAAGCGACCAGAGGAGCAGTTTCTTTAGAATAACCTAGTGGCGTTTTCTTTGCTAATAAAAGCGTATCATTTTCTATGATTTCTAGCTTAACCTGATAAAGGTAATATTTTTTTTCTGTATAAATGTTCATAAAATTACTGTGGCAAATTAATGATCTTTTTATTGAGATCAGTATTATCTTGAGTTTGATAGATAGATGTTTCCAATTGTGTCAATTCTATAGGTGTTAATAATTCATATTGTTGAAGCAAAAATAAAGTATCCTCATTAGATGGTGCTGCTTCATGAATTCGATTTACTATGGCTTCTAGAAAAGCTTGGTTTTTCTCTTTATTTATGGGGTCATTCGGAAGAGAAAAAGCAATAATAGTATCGTCATGCAAAAAACTAAATCTAAAAGCACAACGCTCTTTATACTGACGGAAAAATTGATAGCTTGTGAATATAAAGATAAAAAGAAAAACAATAAGCTGTGTATTCCCAAAAATGTCAAATCTTGGGCTTTTCGAAAGCCATTGATTGCTTCGTACTATTATACCAAATGAAACATACACCAATAATAAGAGATAAAAAGGTTGCCAGAAACCACCATAAATATAATGGGGATTAATTTGGTTTAGTGGTATAGAAAAATTTGTTTTTGGCCGAGATTGATCGATGCAGCGAATCTCTGTTTTACTAAGAAGGTAAAGTTGGGTACCAAATTTATACTCCAAACTGAATATATCTGAGATATTCATATAGTCTAATTTATTTTCAAATGTTAATAATTGTATATTATATGTGTTTAATGTAAAGAAAAAAACATATTGGCGACATTGTGATAATCTTGCTGCATTCTGAGCAATAAATAAGTATTGACTACAACTTTGATCATATTGTTCAACAGGCGCCCCGTATCTAACTAAAATTAAATCTCTATTTGAGTCGAATAATTTTTCTTATTGGCTTGTTTTATGAGCCGAATGACCTCGTTACGTGGCTCACGAGGCAGAAATTATGAATGACAGTCAAATAAAATGGAGCTGGCAGGAACAAAAAACAAGATAACTCATTTGAACAAAGGATTAGTGATGCTCAGTATAAAAAAATTACTAAAGTAAGTAAGTCTACAGCAACCAGACATTAAGAACTTTTGAAATATTAGCCTCTAGAAGGTTTTTATCTTTCATTTTTTGATGCAATTTGTACGCTTTGTGTAGAAGAGTTTAATATGTCCAAAATCTTATGTTGCAGCTGACCCACAAGAAATTTTGATCCTATTTTTGACAAATGGCTCCCATCTGAATAGTAGGGGCGTCCAAGCGTGTCGCCCGAGGTACAATAGCCTTTCTTACAAAAAACATCATAAGGATTGAGAAAATAAACGTTATTTCTTTCAGATGCATATCGGGCAAGAACTCTATTCACATTTAATGCAGCTTGATTTCGATTTTCATTATCAATAAACGAACAATCAGAGCGTTTAAACCATTTTAAGCTACCGAGACAATTTATTGGGTCATATATTGAGCCAGGTACATCTCCTATTATGATCAATTTTTTTGTACCTAAAAGTTTTACCAGCTTATCTAAAGCATTTAAAAAAGGCTTATAGTCATTATAAGATGTCATTGAGGATGTATTAATATTAAGTGATTGGTGATTTTTTAAGAAACCCGCCATATTTATCTGCTCACCCCAATGCGCAGAAAGAATAAGAATATTTGGTTCCTGTGTTGCATTAAGTACCTTTAAGGCCTCTTTGTATGCAAATTTCGCACTATCATCATATAATTTTTGCTCTTTATCTAACCGTGTTATTCCTGGAATTAATAATGAGGATGCATATTTGCCTGCACCTCCACCTGAGGAAGTAAATACAGTTAATTGATGAGGCTTAGCTAACTTGTCTACTATTCCTTCATCTAACATTCCAGCATGACTGTCACCCATTATCACAATTTGTGCATGATTACTTTTTCCCTTATGTATAAATTCTCCGGAGAAATCAGCTCCACCCCAGTTTTCGACGTGATATTTAGTTATATCTTCAACTTTAGCCAGTTCATCTGCGCTATTGGCCCGCCAAATCCAACCGTGGCTTCGACCGATAAAAACACCTAAAAAGGCTATAAGAAATGCAAAACATAAACCTTGAGTAATTGTTTTAATTAAATATTTCTGATTTTTTTGTATACCGGATCCCTTTCTAAAAGGTTGCTCAATGAAGTAATACATAAAAAATGAACAAAAAAGAGCTAAAGCGATAACTAATATTTTTTCGTCAAAACCTATATCAAATTTTAAACCACAATCTTGGTGGTATGTTTTGAAAAAAATAATTAAAGGCCAATGGATCAAATATAATGAATAGCTAATTAAGCCTATCTGTCTGGCTGGCAAGCATCTAAAAATATATCCAGTATATTTAGCTGTACCTGCATAAATAATTAATGCTGCACCAATACACGGAGCAAGAGCATTGTAGCTTGGAAATAATGTATTAGAAGTATAGATTAAGGTTGGAATTACAATGAGTGCGATGCCTAAAAAGCACAAAATCTCAATTAAAAGAGGGTGTAGATTAATTTCATTTTTTATTAAAAAAACAATAAATGCCCCGACACAAAATTCAAAGGCCCTATATTGAGCCAAGTAATAAAGAGCGACTAGCTGTGAGTTTTGATAATACAAATTCAACCAGAAACTAATGACAAATACGAGTGAAATAATAATAACTAAATTTTTTTTAAAAAATTTATGCCAAAAAAACAAAATAATCGGAAAAAAGATATAAAATTGTTCCTCAACTCCCAATGACCAAGTATGTAATAATGGGCTTGATTGCGAAAAAATGTCAAAATACCCAGACTGATTTTTGAAAAATATATTTGATACTGATAGAGCAGCAAATGACAATGATTTGCCAAATATTTTAAAGGGAGCCGGATTTAATAAAAATATACCAGCAATAAAAGTAAGAAACAGTGTAAAAAATAAAGCTGGAAAAATGCGTTTAACTCTTCGCGCATAGAAATTTAAAAAACTAAAGCCAGCCGAACTATCTAACTGTTGTATTATAATATTTGTAATTAAAAAGCCACTAATTACAAAAAAAACATCGACACCAACAAATCCGCCGCTAAAAAAAGTAAAATCTAAATGACATAAAAAAACTGAAATAACTGCTAACGCTCTAAGACCATCTATGTGTTTATAGTAACGTTTATCGTGCATGTCTTTTCCCATAAGTCATAATGCGTCTAGCCAATAATAGTTTTTCCAGATTGATAGACACAAAGCCCCTGGGAAATAAAATAAGCATTAACAAAATCATTCATATAATGTAATTTTTTTACAATTAGGAACATGATACTTATTTATAATTCCCTAATTTATCTTCTGGTTTAGAATCCCGTATTGTAAGTTTTGTGCCATCTGATGGGAGTCTCTCTTGTTATGCTCAGGATGACGGCACAATAGATATTTCAAAAACTCTAATGTTTTTTAGCAAGAAACCATGGAATTAATACAAATAAAATTAATCCACCGATTAAAAATGATTCAAAAATAAAAACATTACCAACAGCTATTTGTGTTGGAGGTACAAAACCGATAACAATTGCTGTAAGACAACAGAGAATCCCAATAATACATAATAACCACATGACAAAATTACCACCTGGGACAGTGTAACCACGGTGCAGATTGGGTTTACTGTATCGTAACTTAATAGCAGCAGCAAACATAAAGATATAAACTAATAAGGCCATTTGGGCACAAAGATCACTTAACATCCAGTATGCTGCATTAATTGAATGTAACAAAATAAAAGCCGTACTTAAAATGGTAAAAATAATAGCTTGCGCAAAGAGAATCGTTGTTGGAGCGCCGTATTTATTGGTGTGGGCGAATTGAGCCGGTAAAGAACCATCCCGCGCTGAAACCATTAAACCTTTTGTGGGACCAATAATCCATGCCGAAACGCCACTTAGACCACCTAAAATAATTAAAACAGCAATGACTGATGTCATCCAGGGCATATTATATGAATTAAAAAAAACAGCATAAGCATCTATAAGCCCGGATACAACGCTTAAACTTTGATTAGGGACTACTATCATAATGGCTATTGAGCCTAAAGAAAGTGTAGAAATGACTAAAATTGTTGAATAAAAAAGTGCTTTTGGATAATCCCGTTGGGGATTTTTTACTTCTTCAGCATGAACAGCGGACATTTCCATGCCAAGCAGACCAAATAAAACCACTGCGAATAGCGATAAATTACCTAAAGAGCTGAAGTCAGGTAACCATGTGGCGGGATAGCCAACAACCATAGGTTTTCCTTGAACGACCCAAAGTATTGCTAAGAAAATAATAAAAAGCATGGGAAATATAGTGCCTATTGTTGCTCCAATAGTGCTAACTATGCTTGATACTTTCATTCCAAAGCAATTAAGTATTGTAAACAACCAAAAAAGAATAAGTACGGTACCTAACAAATAATACTTGTTGCTTCCTAATTCAGGGGTAATTAAATAAGATAGGGTGGCGGCGATAAAAGCAAGTATCGTTGGGTACCAAACCACATTATATATCCACTGGAGCCAGATAGTAATAAAAGCTGCCCGTTTACCGAATGCTTCACGAACCCATACGTAAATTCCACCTGTTTCAGGATAGGTAGTTGCTAATTCCGCTGCCACTAAAGATACAGGTATAAAAAATGCAAACGCAGCTACAATATAATAAGAGATAAGCGTAAGACCGAGTTTGGCACTAATGGGAAGGGTACGTAAGCTATCAACAGCAATGACGTTGATCATTACTAAAGAAAAAACACTTAGAACCTTTTTAGGGTGATTCATGATTGGTCCTTACAAATGCGGTACAAGCAAATCGCAATAAACTTTGGATGCGCAGTTTTATTTTCATTAATGAAATTAAATAAAAAGTAGGTTGGCCTTTAGAGCCAAGCAAATGATGATCATTATATATATGAGTTAACTGAATACCAGAGCTGTTGGGCCAAAGGCCCAACGCAGAAGGTATTATAACCATCTCAAGCACACAGATTCCTGAGAACATATTGAAGAATACCACCATTTTTATAGTATTCTAATTCGTCAGCAGTATCGATACGGCATAATGCTTTAATCTGCTCTACTTGCCCATTGGCACGTTCTATTGTTACTGGAACCATAGAACCAGGCTTTAATGAGTCTGATACGTCAATGCTAACACGTTCATCTCCCTTCAGATCCAGGGTTTTACGTGTCATATCATCACAAAATTGTAAAGGCAAGACGCCCATACCGATTAAATTAGAGCGGTGAATGCGTTCAAAGCTTTCGGTAAGTACGGCTTTGACACCAAGTAAATTGGTTCCTTTAGCCGCCCAATCTCTTGAAGACCCGGTACCGTATTCTTTACCTGCAATGACTACAAGATCATGATGGTCTTTCTGATAAAGCATTGCTGCATCATAAATAGGCATTACTTCGCCAGAAGGGATATAACGGGTGATGCCTCCCTCTTGACCAGGGGTCATTTCATTGCGAATACGAATATTAGCAAAAGTACCTCGCATCATCACTTCATGGTTACCACGACGAGAACCGTACGAGTTAAATTCTCTTTCATCAACTCCTTTGGATTTCAAATACAAGCCTGCTGGGGAGTTTGCTTTTATGGAGCCAGCCGGAGAGATGTGATCGGTTGTAATTGAATCACCAAATAAAGCCAAAATATATGCTTGTTTGATCGGTTTAATTGAATCAGGTTTTGCTTTTAAATTATCAAAAAATGGTGGATGCTGAATGTATGTTGAATGAGCATTCCATTCATAGGTTTTTCCAGTACTTGTTTTAATGGATTGCCAGTGCTCATCACCAAGAAAAACTTCAGCATATTCTTTACGGAACATTCCACCAGTAACTTTAGAAACTTCGGCAGCAATTTCAGCATTAGATGGCCAAATATTTTTCAGATATACATCATTCCCTTTATCGTCTTTACCTATCGGATCCTTACTGAGATCAATAGTGGTCGTTCCACATAGGGCATAAGCAACAACTACAGGAGGTGAAGCTAACCAGTTTGCTCTGACTTGTGGATGTACTCGGCCTTCAAAATTACGGTTTCCTGATAAAACAGCTGAAACAACGAGATCATTATCACTGACACAGTGAGATATAGCATCTGGCAGCGGTCCAGAGTTACCGATACATGTAGTACAACCATAACCAACTAAGTTAAAACCTAATTGATCCAGATAAGATTGTAATCCTGCTTGCTTGAGATAATCGGTGACTACTTTGGAGCCAGGGGCTAAAGAAGACTTAACCCAAGGTTTGCGCTGCAGCCCTTTTTCGATTGCTTTTTTAGCTACCAAACCGGCCGCCATGAGCACACTTGGATTCGATGTATTTGTACAACTGGTAATGGCCGCAATCACTACATGACCGTGCTTCATTTGGAAATCATGGTTTTTAACAGCAAAAGAAGAAGTTTTTTCCTGTTCCTTTCCTGCTTCTTTAAGGAACGTATCGAATTCCACAGGTAAAGAACTTAATGTTACTTTGTCTTGTGGTCGTTTTGGGCCTGCTAATGAAGGGACAATAGTACTCAGATCAAGTTCTAGAGTATCTGTAAACACTGGATCTTCGCTGTCCTTATCATACCACATGCCTTGTGCTTTAGCGTATGCTTCAACCAATGCAATTGTATGAGGATCACGTCCGGTCAGCTCCAAATAACGAATGGTCTCTTTGTCTACTGGGAAAAATCCACATGTAGCACCATACTCAGGAGCCATATTAGAAATTGTAGCCCGATCAGCAAGGGGTAAGTCGCTTAATCCTGGGCCATAAAATTCAACAAATTTGCCAACTACACCTTTTTTTCTAAGTAAATTCGTTACAGTGAGAACGAGGTCGGTTGCAGTGATTCCCTCTTGCATTTTTCCATGCAATTTAAATCCGATAACTTCGGGAATCAACATCGATACTGGTTGCCCCAACATGGCGGCTTCTGCTTCGATACCACCAACGCCCCATCCTAGAACACCTAATCCATTAATCATGGTTGTGTGGGAATCTGTGCCTACTAAAGTATCAGGATATGCATATAAAGTCCCTTCATCAGTACTACTCCATACCGTTTTTCCAAGGTATTCAAGATTTACTTGGTGGCAAATACCGGTTCCAGGTGGAACAACTTGGAAATTATCAAATGCTTTTTGTCCCCAGCGTAAAAACTCATAACGCTCATTGTTTCGCTTCATTTCTATTTCAGTATTTACAGTTAAAGCGTCTTGGCTACCGAATTTGTCAACCATTACTGAATGGTCAATAACCAGGTCGACAGGTGATAATGGGGAAATTTTATCTGGATTTCCGCCCATTTTGGCAATCGCATCTCGCATTGCTGCTAAATCCACTACAGCAGGAACTCCAGTGAAGTCTTGCATTAATACACGAGCAGGCCTAAAAGCAATTTCATGTTGGGATGTTTTATTGTTCAGCCAGTCGGCAACAGCTTTAATATCTTTGGTGGTAACTGTGTTGTCATCCTCAAAACGCAACAGATTTTCAAGAAGAACTTTTAGTGAATAAGGAAGACGACTTATTCCTTTTAAGTTTTTTTGTTCTGCTTCTTTAAGGCTGTAATAATGATAAGTTTTCCCGTCTACATGTAATTGAGATTTTGTTGATAAGCTGTCACGACCTACTTTCATAAGGAGCTCCTGAAATCAAAAACTGAATGATAGCTCAATTTTAAGAAAATTCCATGAGTTCTTATGAAATTAGGTTAGAACTTTTTAGAGTACAGTAGCGTATTGCGGGTTATATCCTGGAACTTCATCAAAAGATAATTCAGGATTATTTACTTTAGCACCAGTTTGAAAAATCATTTTCTCTAAACTTTTTACTTCTGATGTATCAAGGGAGTCGGGTATTAATAAGGATGTCCCGCCTGGAGCTAACATCGTAATACCAATTGGAAGTAAAATGGCAGTTATAAATGGATTAATCCATAGTGCAGCTATAGATGCTATGATGAGCGCAGCGCCTAAGATTGTCGCAGCAAGTGATATATTATGTCGTATGGGCTCTTCGATTACCTTAGTCGCTCCTACTGGATAATAATTTTTATTATTATGATAAGAATCTATGATATAAGCCGTGTTTTGTGGTTTGGATAAACAAGATGCTAATGTATTAGCAAAACGGTGATATTGTTCTAATATTCGTTGCCTTTCATAATGATCTGTGGTTTTGCTCAGCGCTTTGTAGAAATCTTGCTGTCGTAAATTCAAAAATTCAATAAAAGATTTTTTATCTATTTCGTTTTTGTCACCCAATAGTTTTAAGGCTTTTTTAATCTCGTCTGAAATTGATTCGTACGTATCTATATTTTTCTGCTTATAAAAGGAAGCTTTTGCATACATGACAATTTTCTCTCAAAAATTTACTGAGCCGTAGATTACCATTGTTTGTTTGGTTCAAAATAGAACTTTTAGATGAATTTACAATCAAGCAATATTTTTTAACAAAATTTTAATCCTTCATCAATTATTCAATTGGTATGGATATTGCTTTCTAATCTACAAAATTGAGGAGGATTGGAATGACTGACTTGAATAAAGCAATAGCAAATCTATCAGGAGTTGTTGACCTCCTCTCTAATAATTTGTCAGGTACTAATGCGGTAGATGGCAAAATTTTGACGAAGACTGTAGAAAAGTCACAGATACAAAATGCTTCGCCAACTAATGACATCAAGGAAGGAAATGATTTTATTTTATTACTAACTGATATTACATCCCAAATAGCAAATAATCAGGAGGCAAAACAAAATCTGACTCAAGTTACAGGAGAAACTGAAGAGCCTCATTTAGAAACAATTAATTCAACAAATGATTCTGAGAAAGAAATGCCAGAACAACCCGAATCAGAACTTATGAATGAGGGACAATCAGCAAGCATGGTTGATGATAATGTTGCTGTTTCTTGGATTAATTCTCAATATTATCAGCATTTAATTGAAATAGAACGAATAAATGTTGGGCAACAGGAACACAATCCAATTGAAAATGGGAATATCAGTATCCGGCAAAATGAGGGGAATGCCATGCTGAAGACAGTAGAGGTTAACCACGATCGGCTTGAATTCAACGAAACTCAAAACTCGATAGCAAATCATTTAACTCAAGTTGAGATACTGTCAGAGCAGTCTGTTTTATCAGAGCAATCTGTTTTATCAGAGCAATCTGTTTTATCAGAGCAATCTGTTTT
>NZ_QHJG01000032.1:29446-54445 GCF_003184185.1 Legionella qingyii
TTGACTTAATTTTGTTCTTCAACTTCATTTAGTCTATTTGAGATTTGTTTTTATGTTAAATTAATTCCTATCTTTATGTTGATGTTCTGTTTACCTTCTTGGCTCAGATAAATCTTGCCAGGTTAATTTACCTAATGTTTGAGGTTAAGTATACGTTTGAGTTTTTCGAGTTTTATACTTGCTTTTATGAAATTGAGTTCTTCACGTCGTTAATCTACTTGGACGAAATTAACTTTTATTTCTACTTTTATTAAACAATGTTTTACTTCTATAATAAAAGTTAAGGCTAAGAATGGCTTAATATTTTTCACAAAGTAGCCTAGGACGAGTCAGACGACTTGTGTGACTTCTCGGTCTCACATAAGGGAGTAGTGCACTTTGTGCATACTTTAGTGGTAACCGAGGATTTCACTTAAGGACCCTCTCGTTTCTTCCTTTTTTACTCCTCCTCGTCCTCCGAAATAACGTTCGGTATTGTCCACATTATCTTTTAGTTTTCCTCTGTTGCAACGGTTGAGTCGGTTTTGGACGCGGAGAGTCACTTGCATAACTACTCTAATTTAATGGTAATTACCAATTACATAACCGTTTACTCAATGCATGATGCGGATACCTTTCAAGACGAGCATGAAAGCTATGTTAAGGAGTTAGAGAGTGATATGGTCAAGTTTATCTATTAGGACTTACCAGTTTGGTTAAAAGTCTTGTATAATGGACCGAACCGGTCGTTCTTTAATTTCCGCGCCATTAATTTTATTTAGGACTTCTGAATCCAGGCAACCTTTAGTTATAATTTCATTATTTGCTACATCGAAGTCAGTTATATTGCTGTGTATTAGTAGTACAGGCTCTTTAATAACTAGTCAGCAATGGATTTGATGTCCGTTACTACCGACTTGTCCCGAATTTAAATAGTCTTCACGTTTAACTAAGACTATGGCCAAGTGCAGTTAAAAGTGTTGTCTTATTACCATTAGTCCGTGTAAACTGAGTGCTTCTTCTTCACCCACAATGGGGGAATTTCTGGTTCTCCCATTAATTTCCAAACCAACTAATAAAACGGATTCTTAATTAAGCGTATTGTGTAAGCGAGTTCTTATTCGCGCTCAATAAATTACCGTTGAAGAAAACGTTGCTTAATATAGAGGTAAGGTCGCCAGTTACTCCGTCGAAACCGATGTCGGTACGGGATACATAGAGGTTAGACAGGTTATTTTAGAAGATACCACTGCCACCACTAACATACCTCCGCCAGGTATTATACCTCTACCAGGTATTATCAGCGGCCTTACTATAGGTTGCTTTATTCGTTCGACAACCATACTGTCAAAACTTCTACAGCAAAGACGGAATCGATTTAACGACATATTCTTTGGACGCTCATAACATTTTCTGTCTTATTCCTCGGCTTTTTAGAACATCGAAACTTACGAATGGAAAAGGTACAACGTTGAGGTATAATACAACAATGTAATCCTTAATATCTAATATTTACTAAAAAGACCCATTGAAAACCTATGCTAAATACTTCCTTTTCTATTAAGATTAATGACCTACAAGGTCACCTTAACCGAAACTACGACAAAAATCAGACTTCTTTTCTCCCGTATCCCAATAACCAAGTACATCTTTTTACCTTCTACAGGTTTTTAATAATCTATCCCCTCATCTTCGGCAAGTTGACCTACAAAGCCTAAGTAGAAGTTAAGTTTTACGTAAGCGGCTTCACAACCAATTTTGTCTTCCCGCGAACCTACAAAACTAATTATTGCGGCCTATACCGGTCCGTCCCCGAAACCTTCTATAATGTGCGCTACAGAATGCGCGAGTTAAACTTTGCTTGCAAAAGCCTGACGAACTTGAGTGATTAGCTCGATAAGGGCAGTACGCATTTGTCCCTATACCAGCATAATAGTTATATTCAAGCTAAAATCCGTATTAGTCATACGGAAAAGCGCCACGAATATTACGTAGGTTCATACGTCATCTTCCATATTCGCTATGTGATTCTAACCTTAACTTTAGAAGACCACAACTACACTATTGCTATCTTGGTCCAGGATATCTTTCAGTCAAAGCCCGATTAACACATCTATTAAGTAATTTATTGTAACTATACGTTGTATCGAAAAAGTCGTTTGTCATACTTGCCTACGACTGGAGAAAATTCGTTTTCTTTAGGCTTAGATAAAAATGAGCTTTTTGGCTACGTCACTAATTGTTTAACTAAGTACGGTAACTTAGATTTTCTGGATTACGGTTTATAGGTCATTGCAAGGGTCGAGTAGAATACTAAAAAAATTTTACCTAAAATTCGCAATTTTACGACCTATTTAAGAAAAACGCCCAAAGTTTTTTACTTGACAGGATTAAAACTATGAATCTCCAACCGCCGGCACTATTTTTACCGTACCTTACTATTGAAAAATTTTTTTTTCTTCTTTTTAAGTTAAAAGAAACGATTATAGATTTACCCAATTTTTAGTAATTGATAGTTCCTTCATTTTAATACTTTTTTAGTTGTTATCGACAGCGACGAAATAATTGACATAATCGTCGAGGACATCATAGACAACGAATACGTCTACTACGAAGATGATGATGATCGTGAACGTTTCCGACATTACCAACGTTTCCGACATTTCCAACGTTTCCGACGTTCCCAACATTGCCAACGTTTCCGACGCCGCCAACGAGACCATCGATTAGACATCAAAACCAAAATAATTCTCCATCAAAAATGATGGAGAAGAAAAAAAGAAGGATATACTTCATTTCTTTATACTAATGAGTAAGACTTAAATGTAATGGAGTTGAATCGTTAACCGTATTTTTATAAATAAACTTTATGCGGTTTGTTTAAAATCTTCGGGTTGTTTATTACTGCCGTTTTTTTCCATTTTCGTAAGACGTAATATGGAATGTTTCCTTTGCTGCAAAACTTGCTTACTCGGTAATAGGAGCGCCTCTGGCGTAACTAGTATTTTGACCACGAGTTATAAAAATAGTAACGGTATCTCTTTTAATACTTTCATGTCTCGTACCTGTAAAAGTAACAAAAAATGCAATGTTTGTATATGGGTTTTCATAGTTTGGTCGGGGAAACCGTCTAACCCTGTTTATATAGCTATTGGGATACTGGGTAAATTATCGTTAACCGTACTTAGTTGACCCCGTTGGTTATGCGAACAAGTGTCAATTAGCCACCCAATGAAGTCTTTAAACCATATTACGCCTTATATCACGTGCGAATGAATTTGTGATATTTTACTGAAATTTACTACTAGGAATGACCGTTCACGACCTAGCGACCCAACTTCCCTAAAACGTAAATAAATTTGGTGTTTAAAATACCAATGTAGTTCTTGCACTATTTTTTTAGTACGTAGTAGTCCGTTTATTATCAAGTTAACTCTTGGGAATAGATCTAATACTAGAACTCCTCGAAAGTCTCTAAAGTTAACTAAATTTTGTTGTCTAACTTACCGATTATTCAATCATATTTGATAAAATGCTCCTAACTAAAAAAATTTAGTTAGAAACATCGCTTATTCTGAGACATCTGGAGTTTAAGTTTTTAGTTTTATTAATTAGACATGATATTAAATGTACGTTTTAATATTTAAGAACCTCGTAAACGTACAGTAGGGTGCGATTTTTATCCTGACTTCTTCTAGAGTTAAGCTATGTACTCATAATGTACCTTTAATAGTTAAGTTACGGGTTATAACAAATAACCCAACTATGACTTACATTAGATTTCCCTACGTTATTGTTAAAACAGTTTGACGACCCTGAGTTATGTGAGTTTCTAAAGTTTCCGTGAGGAATAGTTTTTTACCTTCTTAAACGAGTAACCCTATTCCTTGCTTATCTTCTTAATTTTGATCTTCTATACTTTCACTATAAAAGCCCACAAGGAGTCGTATTGCACCTCCTTTTTCGCTAACTTTTGTTAAGCCCATTCTGAAAAATGAAGGATAGTAGTGCATATAATTACGCATTAGCGTTATTTTTTCATTAACCTAACGAGCACTAAAATTTGCTATAATGAAATTCGTTTCTTGAACTTTTTGTATGATTGCAAAATGTTCTTCTGTTAGTTTTCTGAGTTGGAAATAATTTTCTTCCAATAAACGGATGACACGAGTACCATCTTCTATTACAATAACGTGTTTTGCAACTTTTTCGTGATGATTGACGTAACGTAACAGTCCAACTATATCGACTAAGACGACTATCACGTTATTTTAATAAAGTTGGACCTTTTATACTAAATCACGATTACCTGTAACCTAATCTTCTAAGAAGACCGATACAGCAACGTTTTGTTAATGCAGTTTTTCTTTTCTTATGTGTTGTAGTACATGGATATTAACGGAATTGACCAAAACTTCGTCTACATCATTTTATGCTAACGGTCGTAATAAAATACCTCCCCCGTTAGTCGTTTGGAAATTGGACACTTGTTCGGCTTGTTTAATAGTTTGTAATACATATGGTGTACCTACAAGGACATGCGCCAAACTTCTGCTGAATCATACGACAATAGTAC
Organism: Legionella qingyii; assembly: GCF_003184185.1. The sequence goes on from NZ_QHJG01000032.1 coordinate 34,002, forward strand.
TAGTAAAAGCTTTACTTGAATAAGATACTCGTCATTAAGTTGGCTTCGGTCAGCATAAAATAGAAATCTACAAAAAGCACCAGAATGATACCGTAATTACCAAAATCAGTTGTCGGTCCCTTGTGCTTAAAGTATGGGGTATGATCTCGTGCGACTTACCTTACCTACGTGAAATCGACTAAACCACAAGGGACGTAAAAATAAATATCACCCTTAATGATGGCAATAATCAGAATTTTCTGTGTATTTTCACCTCTCATTACGTAACGAAATAGCTTCGTAACAATGGGCATGCGAAGAAGATAAAAATAAACCATACAAAGAATTACGAAAAGGTAGTGTAAAACTAAATCGTTGGCACGCACAAATACCATAAAACGTTGCGTAGCGGTAAACAATGAATCAGACGCGAGAAGAGATAGAATTATGTAGTCAATCTTGAGTTTAAAAATAAAAAACACCGTAAGAATATTCAATAACCATAAAAGACTGAGTTTAAGGATAGGGACAAGGACCGTACCTAGTCAATTCATACTGTTCTTTGACCCGTCCGAAGTAACTATGATATTATAAAAGGGGGCGTGTAAATAATAGCTTTTGCAAACTAGGTCTCCCCGAAGATTCATGATAGGGCCGCTAACGGTGCTGAGATAGACCTCAAAATCGACCTGTGAAAAACGACTGGCGGTAGTTATTCGTTTTCTTTTCATACTACTACTAAAACTACCCGTATAATAGGGACAATAATCGAACCTATACCTCAATAATGCAAGGATAATTATTTTTAAATACCTGTTCGAGTAAACAAAATACCTCATCGCCAAAAAGTGAATAACAAAAACCAAACACAAAAAAATAATAACTACATAATCCAATATATTTTACCAGTAACGGAAAATTCTAAAAACCGTACTTACGTAATAAATAAAAATAAAAAGTACAACAAAATGACTTTTAAGTTAGGTACAAACAAAAATGGGACGGATTACCCAGTGTTCTGTAAAATTCTCACCGTTAAAGTCTAATAAATAAACCTGCAAAAGCAGGTCTTTTACGCCCCGATAAAATGCGGAATGAGAAAGAAAAGAATTTAAAAAATCAACGACGAAAAAATATAGCTGCTTTTTATAAAAAATTTTAAATTTGTTAATAGTCTGCCAAAGGTCACTGAAACGAACGAGATCGTATCCTAGATGTATAACAAGTAGGAAACCCTCAACCAATATTATTGTCCAATCTAATTTGACAGACTTCAATTACCTCAGCAAAAGCTACGGTTAAATACTTATGGTTACATGTTCAACATTAGTAGTAAAACTAAACTACGTTTTTTAGTCACTACTCGGTCAATTCGTCACAGGACATACAATATTTCTATGTCATTAATTCGAATAAAGTCGACGTCCGAAAGTTGAATTCCCATGGCCAACCATACGATGACTAAAATTTTTATTTTCGTCATTTGGTGTCCTTCGGTGATGATTCTTACTGCGGGGTCCAAGGTGTCTCTTTAGTTTTCTATGAAGAAGTAGATTTTTTTGAGTTCTACCACTATTTTTCACTTTTGTTACAGTAATTCTTCGATAAATGAGCGACCTAACCATCATACCGATGGGTATGATTATTGGTATCCGCATAACGCGAAATAATAACTGAATGAGCTGTTGTGCCAACGAAATTAAGGATTCCGTATAGTTGGACTCGTTGATTAACCTGTAATATAAGGCCCAAACCCCCAATAGGACAGCGAACACTAAAATGACCAATGTCCTCATTAACGGTGTTTAATAAAACCTGTTGCGAATCACCTCACCCCTCTCAGGTAAGAATAGTTCTATGGAAACCAGGCCAGTTAAATATTTTGTCATTTTGTTCATTAATTACGTCATAATAGATGTTTGTCACTTCGGAAAGCATTTCATCACAATTAACTTATGGGTGCATTTCCTAATACCTCATAGCGGAAAGTTTGTCCGCGTCCTTTATGACGTTATTTATTATTTTGTTTTCTACTTTACTAGAGACATAAATATGGTTGATGAGGGTTGGGGTGAAGTCCAAAAGAATACTACTAAGGGTCTTCACTACATTAACTCAATCTATACTCATAACTACTCCGTGATTTTAAATATTAAAGAAATCCTCATTACGGCGGTCGTAGTCTCCGACGTAATCGTTTGTTAAACATTTTTAAATATATCCGCCAAAATATACGCATGTGTGATGACAAACCCGCAGCTACTCAGTTCAAATCCATTTCTCCAACAACATACACCAACCCACGTAGTAGCAGCTCTAGTACCACCACACTATAAAGAACTACAAGCCCTATCGAGTCCAAATAACGTTCATCAGATACTTGGCCTTTTATTTTATAGAAAAAGACTACGTCTTTTTAATGCAAGACTTAAACAACAGTCTCATTGCCCCTAACATGCTTTTTCTGGTCTTCCTTACTAATTACTTCGTTACCGGTGTCCATGTCATCTTCAGGAACCGTGTTTCGAACTCTAAGAATTAGTTAGTGGCTGTGGTGGTAAAAATGGACTACTAAAGGTCCAGCACTTGCTTCTAAATGCAATATTCATAGCGATATAACTAAACGCAGCAGGTAGTTACTTTGTATTTGAATGCTATGCAGTAGTCAATTTGTCGACATAAGCTTTAATAGAGCTAGTCATACCAAAGGAACTATATCTTTGCGGTTACGAATGTTTTCGTTGAGGTCTTCCCCGATCCCTAATAAATCAAGGAAGATCTCATGTAGGTCCTAGTAAAATACGGAATGGAGTTAGTGGTGTCGAAAAATTCGTTGATAATTACTAAAGCCCCAAACTATTTATAATGGTCTAACACGCAACAAAAGCACTACTCCTAAATGCACGACTATCTGTCGGACTTAAATGAGTCGAACTATAACTTTACAGAAAATAACTACTTCTTTCGTAAAATTTAGAATAACTTCCTAACAATTTTTGGCATAAATTTTTTTAAGAATTACATCTTGAAGGGCTTTTCAATGCGTCTTACGGAATACGTCTTCGTTACGCTGCGAAACCGTCACTATTTGGACTAAATGCATTAGGAAATCTCAACTAACTACAACGCCTAAATCATTTCCTCACACTAAAATTTCATAAAAGATGACGTCGTTTACTAAATCTTAGTGCTCACTAACGAAATGCTAATGGACCGCCTACGCTAGAATCATCTTTTCTAGAGCTACTAATACCAGCAAAACATCCATAAATACCACGTTTCCCAGAACGAATGTAATTCCATTTATTAGAACTGCTCCCTTACCGTCCTAACGTTAGTGGATAAGATTTCAAAGAGAGACTGCTTCGTCATGTTCGTTAAAACGTTGCGTGTCTCCGATTTTGTCCACTACAGTAAAAGAAACCGAGACTATTTTTAGTATAGCAGTTACTTAGATACCCCCGTGATTCTTATTTCGATCCCGTACTATCTTTTGATGAGTTCCTTCCCACCCTCAATAATACCCAACAACTAACCGGTTACAAACTTTCTCTAATACTCTTGTTATTTAATTTACGCTACGTAGTAGGTAAATGAAGCGGATTCCTAGATAGTGGGCTCTTGAATGCTCGATTAGGTTGTTTGTGTAATCGTTTTCGAATACTATATCATTAGTTACCAATACTTTAGCCACCTCCTAGGTATGCATAAGTAGTTAGCCTAAATGTTTTTCGTCAAAAACTTAACGAACCTTAATTACTTGTTCTTCGAGTCCTTTTCAAACCGAAAAATGACCTACGGAACGTTATACCACGCGGCGGTGTACCACCATAACGAGAACCATAGCTAGCGGATCGATACAACGAATGTCTGAGATGTAGTTAATCTCTACAATAACGAAAAGGATTTTGTGTTTGTCGTAGCACGGAAAATTGCTCACGCGGTAGTGGATGCCCATTGCGTGTTAATTTACTTAACCCTTATTCTGAACGAGGCTGATGTGTCTGATTTATCATTTAAACCATGTATAAATCGGTTAGAGCATTTTTTTCACTAATAGGGACGCTTTAGACCCTAGTTGAGAGATTAACCACATTTTCGATTAAACTCCCATCCAGGGACACGAGCAGTTTGATTATAAAAGAAACCTTTTAACTTGAGTAATTACAATTTAGCATGTATAACCCCGAAAAATAAAAAAAATCAAACAAGACAAAGGAAACGACGTTGACGTAGTCATTTTTTCGTCCAATGAAAAAGACTTATGAATTGAGTCCTTTTTTAGGTGAATTATTGGCGTTAGGTCCTACGTTTTTTTGGCTATGTCGAGTTCTCACTTTTTCTTAAACTGCGGTTTTACTTTGTCCACAGCCGTTATGCGAGATACTGAGCACAATTTTAACTTTCAAATCTTTCAAAGGAGCTTGTAGTTTTATTTCTCGTTTTGTTAGAGTTAGTCGCAAATTTCGTCGAAGTCGTCTACGGAGAGCTATTTCTCTTATGGAGGTAAGGGCTTGCACATCTCTTTCAACTTTTAAATTAGTTATAATTGTTCGTTTGTTGGCTCGAATAATGACTTTTAAATTTTGAACGTTTTCTTATAGTTAGAAGAGATCTACTACTCTATTTTGTAAACCTTAGCACCGTAAGTTTGAAACATGAACTTGTTTTTGATCATGTTTAGTTCAGCGATTTTCTCGTTGAGTTATTTGCGAATTCACATGAAATACTTTCGTTGGACTTATTAGTAAGTCTATTCGCAAGATTCAGTAGTTGTTTTGAAAATCTTCGTCTAATGCTTCGTTACAATAACTAATTGTTAGTTTTATAACGTCGTTAAGTTTTAGTAAATTTACGAAATTTATATGTTTTCCGACACCAATTTCGTCTGTACCAGATGGAATTCTTAGGTCTATGTTTTTTAAATGTTGAATAATGACTCTAAATATTCCTGCGTAATTTAGTTATGCGTTTCTAACTTTTTTGTTATGTTGTGTATCTTTTAAAAGACCTATTCCTTTGTTTTGAACAACGGCGCGGTTGCAATTTCTTTAGCTATTCAAGGAACGTTAGATTAAATCGCGTCGTCGAATTTCTCCGCTTACATGTTTTTGTTGAAAATAAATTCTTGAATAGACTAATAGTTTGAGTCGAGTTTTGTGAGTACAGAAGTGCTGTTTGAGAACGGTTAATATCAAAATCGTCGACCGGTTAATAAGAATTTTTTTATCCTCGTTAAGGACCTGATAAAATATTTATGGATTCTTGTAACTCGAATTTTCAAATACTATCGATAAACACCAATTCATGAAATAGGTACCAAGAAAACACCCCACCTAAACACGACTGGTATCCAAAAAAGAAATACTATTCGGCATAGAATTTCTACTAAGCCTCTCTATTTCTCGCTAGGGCAAATTGTCCAATGGATATACTACCACAAAATCAAGATTATGTTTCTTTATATGGCATAAAAACGTAACAAAGGTACGAGACCAGTAATGAAATGTATTGCGTATAAAGAAAAAGGTTAATGGTTAATAATAAAGTTAATTAACGTCATACCAAGTGAAAATTTTATAATTAGAATTATCGTGCGAATCACAATAATCTTGCTTAGTGACTGAGTAGTCCATTCCTACAGTTTGAGATAATGGCATATTTTACCGATAATGATAAGCCGCCCACCTGGTGGCGAAATTACTGATAACCGGTAAATAATGGGAATAGCTATGAAGAAGTTCTGTATAAATTAGCGAATAAATACGAGAAATAAAATTGGCATAGAGACCAATGTACCTTTTCATTTCTACAATAAGGAATAGAAAACGCGGGTAACAAATTCTCAGTTTTTGCTATACAATCATTACGATAAAGAAATAATCAATAAAATCATGGGTAATGTAATAATTGATGCCCGCATTATCCTAATAATCCTAAATAGCCGAATCGTACCTCAGACTCAGTTATAAACCGAATACGTAATGAACATAATCATCCTATATAATAACGGTCTCCAAACAACAAGCTACGCGAGCTTAACAAAAGACTCAACTACTAAAGAAGTAATGCATTACCTACCGATACCCATCTTCAGAAAAATTTCGGAAATCTGTTATAAAATGCATAAAATAATGATAATCGCTCGTAAGTACAAGATAAGGTTAATAAACCAACCTTAAGGCTAAGTAATCAATACTAGTTAAATCCATTTAAACGAGTTATATGATAACATTTATAGGGTCCTTAGGTGCAATGACAATGTTCGTGATATCTTAAAAAATAAGATGAACGTCAAACACAAACCCGGAGTTTTACCTGCGCGCTTAAAACAATAGCAACCAACATATTTTTACGGTTTCTACGTCCTTATGCATTATCAGAAAGTCAAAAATGAGTCATGCGACAATAAGAGAATCCACCAAAACAAAGGGAGGTACATGAACCTAAACTAAAATCACCATACAGTTACTAATAACCACCAGAACGGCACCCATACCCTAAACCGAATGCACTAAAACGTTCATTACAACATCCGCCAGAATACAACGAACAACTTTCTGGACACGCACTCCCCCTAAACCATTGATAACCACTCGTACTTCCTGCACAACGGGTATAACCGTAAGCAAGATACTCTCAAACGAGGACCCTGTTATACCTTCAAGACTAGGGATTGCGTCTTTGCAAATTGTTTGGTAAATGATTGACCTGTGTGGTTCTGCCGTAACAGTCTTGTCAATAAGGCTATTTTCAATCAGCGAGACTACTAGGTCACTACTAGGTTGTTGACTATGTTCTACAGGACCGATGATGAGGTCTTTAACAACCTCTAGGAGGTCGAGTTCAAAAAGAATTCTTTTAACTACTTCGTAATGAACTTAAACTTCGAGCTATAAAGTAATTACAAGTTTAAGTGTGGGCAAAACTCCATGCTAGATTTCATAACAAGCGATAATACTGAGTCAAGTTTCGGCGGTTATAATCTGGAGGTTAACTTGGTGAGCGATAGCTCTAATTTCTTCCTGTATCACTGGAGTGATGGTTTTTTGTCTGGTGGCTTTTGACTTCAACTTAACGAACTCGCAACGTTAACATAACGCCCGGATTCAAAACGGGTTAATCCCAACTCAAATCCCGATAAATAGGGACGAGTAGGATTAGTTGCTTTTCCAACCCAACCCGTTCGCTAACTCAACCGGAACCCGTGACTACGAGTCTTATTTAGTAATGGGCTAAAAGTCCGAAATCCACATCTCAATTTTTGTAACGGAGATTTATTTAGGCCTTCTGGATGTCTTAGCTGTAAATAATGAAGATAAGGTAACGAATGGTAAGTGGTTGTCGTTACCTTCAGTAGAGTTACGATACGTTTTAATTCTGCTTAAAATACCCAAGGTCATCTTCCCCTATGCCTATAAGGAATAAGTGTCTCTTCTTAACCCGTCCCAAAAAATACCAGTGGGCTACTTTGTCTCCTCGCATAAAATCGTCTTCTAACCTTAATAGATAGTAAAGTTTAGTCATCGCCTGTAGAACTCTGTGAGCTACGTTTCAGTCCACTCATAAACGTCCACTCTGGATTCCGTCGGTTACCGTTTAGTAATACAATGCCAATACTATAGATACCTTTATTTTAATTTTGTAATGGAGCACCTAAGATAAATTCTTCGTCAAAATGGCGTTTTTAAAATAGTACAAGGTACCTCATTTCACGTTAATTAAATATTAAGTTACTATGTCGTTTTGTTATGTAATTTATTATTTGTAAAAAATCTGTCTTATATCTAGTGATTTGGAAAATTTTGATGAGTCAAAAATTTTGGATATTAGATCAAAAGAGTTAACCTAGTTTTGTCCACTGTTATAAAACTAATCAGAAGATAAAAACGTCAAAAGAAAAACGGCGCCTAGAATACCCAAGAAGTTAATTTAACATTTCATCTACTCGTTTATAATAACAATCTCGTTATATTCTGTTTTTTTCTCAATGAACTTCTTAATTCGGACCGACGGGTTAATACAAAAACCAATAAACTAACTTTTAGTAATTTTAATATATTACGCAGTCTATTTATCTTATTCTTTAGAACGGTTCTATATTGTAACACGCCAACCGCTTCTCGAAACAACAATAACCAGGACAAAATGAATTTGGTATTTGTTCTTTTCATTTGTATTAATATTAGTGAGGTAGTTTCTACCTCCGTTAGCTATTTTATGTTTCATAATGGTATCTTTATTTACTTTAATCTTGGTATATTAGACGACATATTCTACCCCGACTAACGGCTAATTATAATTTATTTGTCGTTGGATGATTTTTGAGACTTGATTGAGATTATTCTCAGTTCAAGGTACTTTCGTACTTAACTAATCGTAGTAAATTTTACTACCGATTTATTTTCTCCTGGTTTATTTGTGTACGCTATTCTTGATTTACGCTAAAACGTCTAAAATTAAATGGTTCTTTCTTCCGATATTTTCCTTTTGTATTTATCCGTTTGGTAAGCCTTGAGTGTCTGGTACTCCCATATAAGGTTGGTAGTGAGCGTAATTTAGGGGTAGGTAAATTATTTTTCTTTGATATCTTCTTGAAACTGTTACTTTTAACTAGCTTTCCACTTACCATAACTTTATTTTTAGCACTTGGTGTTTGATATCCATAATTTCTATTCTCGCAACATTCTACACATCCTATTTAAGAACTCTCTGCATTATTGTCCTTTAAAAATTTAGACATTTCTACTTTTCAAAATTTAAGTAGAACTACTTGTATTCTATATTATTTTGGTGACTCTTATTTCTTATTCAGTTGTGGATCGGTTGGGAACACCTATTTCAATAAATATTTATATACTAAGCTATCTTTACCTATACTTCTATTTCGTACCACGTCATTTTGGGTATTCCGTCGTTTAGGAGACTATGGCCAATTGCGATAATATAAGACTGCGTAAAAAGGTAAAACTAATATAATAAGCATCTCGCAAGATTATATAATAATTCAAATCTGATAAATAAAAAAATACCAATTTCTTACATAATTTCATCCACCTGTGAGTATAGGTCACCTTTGGTAAGCTTCTACAATATGCCTATCTCATTCTTTAACGAAGTTAAACATATCAGGTAATCGTCTCAGTACCGTCGAGATATTATTAAGTTTATGTCATCAAAAAGAGAACATTAATTGCTCATCCTAGTTAATTCATCTCTTAAAGCGCCCGTAGTAATTTTTTTAGTTTAAATAGTTAACTAATACCTTTTTCGCACTAACGGTGTATGGGGTATTTGTTGGGGTGGTACACAAACAAGCCATACTCGATTGGGTGTAAAAACGCTTCAATTATAAATTGAAACTCCAAATTAACTTTACTCGCTTGGGCCTAATGAAAAGTCATAGGCCCATTGTTTGTATAAAAGAAATAAGGCTAAATCTCACAGGTTTTCACTCATGGCTTCCGTTGTACAGAGAATAGACTAGCTGTCCAACAAAATGAAAGCGGTAATTTTCAAGAGACTTTACTTGTAGTCAACGCTTTATTGCTTAACGAGGGAGATGTGGAAATATATGTGGATGTAGTTCAAGCGCAGCGAGATGTGAGCGAAAATTTAGAACTTCTGCTAACTCTAGCTGCAGCCCAAATCTGCTACTTTTTTCTCTTATTCGTAACATCTTTGATGAGGTTTATCTCCAAAACCAAAGAAGTCAACGTCAATGAAAAAAGGTTTGGTTGTATTTGAGTCATCTTGTGTTGCCTCGGTAATTAAATTAGTACGCAACTTACAGTCCTAATCTCTCATACGAACATAATAGGTAAGGTAGTATAAGTCGGACTAAAAAGAAGTTTGTGGTCAATATTTACCAAAAGTAAAGTAGTTCAACCGATACTTTTAGCCTTTCTGATTTTAAAACCTCTTATATCGGTCGTCGTGGTGTCATTTCTTTGTACGAATCTTTCATTAAACGTTTGAGTCCTTAACCGTTTTCTTTTGGACGTTCGGTTCTAGGAGGGGTTCGACAATCGGGCCATGAGTAAGGAACCTTTTCTATGTAATCTAAGCGTAATATGAGTTTCAGTAATTACATAAAAGATTCACGACAAACGACAAGTAGCAGTAAATTCAACATGCCAGAACTTCAATTACTAAAATTTCGAAGGCGTGCAAGAAAAAAACTAAAAAGTTGTCGCCAGTAAGGTAGTTGTCATTCACACGGGTGTTATGAGAGGAACTTATTTTAATGTTACTTTTGGGATAAGTAGGATGGGCTTTTTTGTATTCAACATGGTAACGAAAAAATATTTTTTAGATAAACAATTTTATAAAAATAGTCAATTCTTAGTTATATTTAGAATATTTTCGTCTCCAATTAAAATTTCTTTCGCAAAGACGTGACCATAAACTACTATTACTCCGTGATATTTTACTACAAAAACTTATGATTTACATGACTCAGCTAAAATAAACTGTTTAGTTAATTAATATTGATTAGAACTTAACACGTTACGTTGTATTCCTCTACGATTACTTTTTACTTAAAAAACTAGTTTTTAAAAAATTGTTAAAACTGCGAGGCTACTTTTTTGAATACCTCGAGTTGCAATTTTACTACGTTTTGAATAGAAATTACTTCGGTTACCTAAATAGCTCGTATTTTTCTGGTCTCCTAATAAAACTTTTTTTATAGCTTGAAAAATACGTTTTATCAGTATACTGAGATTTAATATACGCTCTATACAAATTATAAGAACTTTCAGTAACCAATTTACAGAGAGCATTAAATCTAGTTTTGTGATTTTTTTACTACTCACTTCAAAGACGTTGGTACCTTGTTTCGTGATTTTTCCGTAGTCGGCGACGATTCAGATGACGGTTTTTTCAAAGAAGTAGACAATTTTTTCGAAGAAGCGGACGTTTTTTTCCTCGCGGTTGCCGAGTTTTTCGAAGTAGTGGTCATTTATTTCATTCACTTTTTTTCTTATGATTCTAGTGTTCATTCTGTTGAAGATCGAATTTTTGTTTTGTCCTTCGATTTTCGTGTTGAGGTTTTAGTTGACATTATGGGTTTCTTGGGTACCGAGTTTTACGCTGTTTCCCGTTATATTATCGACTTTTTTTATACGGGTTCGATTTATTGGACTGACTTTTTTCGTTAGGATTATAGGTTTTAAACCCATTTTCGTTAGGGTATTGCTTAGTTATCCTTATTTTCTCGAGATAGGAATATCATTCTCGAGAAAATATATTAATGAATTAGACCGACTTTACCAGTAACCCGCGACTCTAGAAGTAAGCTACCGAGATTTTCTCCTACCAAGCCAAATGCAAAATCCAACATTACTACTCCTTGTTAAACCGGAACTACTATGTTTGTTTGCTCTTTTTGGTTTATTTTAAATTCCTAATGGCAGTTTCGAAAATGTAACCCAGTATACAGAAGTAATTGAAGTGTGGTTGGTATAAGCCCAAAATGGCGTATAGGTCGGGTTTGACCGTTACTTGATTTATACGAATTTTTTTAAAATCAATTTGAGTTTAACCTTTGAACTAAGAACTTGACAAAACGAAGGTCGTGGAACTCTTAGTCCTAAACTCGACGGTTTATTACAAACTCCACATCTATCTTCTTCACAGCGGTTAAAACTAAGTAAGTCGAAGTAAAGAAGGAGCCATTATCTACTCAGGAGTCCACGTTTAAAGAATCAAACCGATTCTCGAAGAAGTCGGAGGAGGGTAAAAAAGAGATTAGATATTCACGTTCGTTATAAATTGGTTCGTAGGCGTTAAAGAACAAATAGAAGACAAAAAAGGTTCTACCTGCTTTTCATGAAAGAACGGAGTCCCTTTGTTAGGACAAATTTTTCACTGTAAGGTTAAACTAATTACTGTTATTCCACAAGACCTAGTTCTACCTAACGAAGATTTATTCAAAGAACACGTAAAAATATTAGAAATAAAAATATGTTTACTACCGGTATAACGCGATTTGTAAGACATTCCAATCTATTTTATTATAAAGAATTACGATTCAGAACAAGTACTGTATGACTATTACGAAAAGCCATTATAACATAACGTATTGATTTTAACGATCGATATAAAAAAACATGTCGGGGGAGTAAAAGTTGCCGAGAAGGTTCTTGAAGCTACATAACAAGTATGGTTGACCGATGTCAAACGTTTTTATGTCCCAACAGTGATCTATCAAGGTTCCGAAAAAACTATTTTTTGTCGCGTGGAAATTTTTCAAATAGCGACAAACGGTCTAGACAAAGTTCTATTACGTCTCGTCTAAAATATATTTTGTTTGGGTACAACAAGGTCCGTCTTCGAGGTCTACCTATTTAGAATCAACGGCAAAGCATTGTAGAATCACGTCGTCGTAGGAACAAAAGGCGAAGTATTGTGACCGGATTATTTAGCTTACGTATTCTTTGTAACCGATGAAGTAGACTTAATAAAACAGAATTAAGTTATTTAAAAAAATTTCCTCTTTATCGGACCACGAAAAGTAGTGTTTTTTTTATTGTAAAGGGGTTTATTTTTATTGAAAGACGACGAAGACCTAAAAAAAGTTAAAGAACTTCTTTTTTTAGAAATCGATAAGGTATTAATAAAAGTAGTTTACGAAAATGAGGTAGATATACCTTGCTTAATTTGTATAAGTTAGGATAAAGAGTGATTTTAACGAGTATTAAAATAGTATCCTCTATTGAATCAATATATTCTAAATTCTCTATTCATGAAAGGTATTGGATCTACACGCCTCTAATAAAAAACATAACCATGAGGATTAACTATTTCTACCTCTTAGAAAAGAAATAGAAATAGAAATAGTATGTAGCTACGAACCTATTGTGGAAACCCAAAAGGGTCGAAATAAGGAAAACGGTGCGCACGTGCCTCGGGGAGAAAACAAGCGAGACTTTATTTTAGAGAAAGATTAAGTCGTTCGTACCTTTTTTACCACTAATCTTGAAATAATCGATGTAATAAAAATCGGCGACCTAAATTTAGTTCTAAAACAAATTAATTTTAATTGGAACGAACGAAGAGAACGCATTAGTAAAGATAACATAATTCACAAAGAAATTATCTCGCAGGTTCTGCTCTATTAAGTCTTCGTTCTTGATCCTTTTAATAGGTGGACTTGGTTTCGACCTACTTAAATGTTTTGTTCGTGAGCTACTCTACTTACGTGTTTTGGTAATAGTCTAGGACCTTCTAAATAGGGAATTTAATGTCTTGTCTCACCGACTATAAAACGCGTTATAACGAAAACTATATGGACTTTTAGTTCTATAAGGACGGTAAAACCACCGGTAGTTTGTGATAGTCCGATTTTGTCCATTACACCGCTTTCTCCGCGGGCTGTCGAAAAATAGACTTTTTCTCGTCCGTCGTGAGATAAGGTCACTCCCATTTAAGTCCCATAGGGAAGCTCTTCGTCTGATACAGCGGCTACCCAATAATGTATTAGAAAGCTAGTTCTCGTGTTAGGTAAGGTGACTATGTGTACCAATAAGACTTCGTTAAAAACCCTATAACTTGTACGAACCCTAAATAAAACGTGGGTCTTAATTTCCAGAGTTCTTTAGGTGGGATAAGGTCTTTATGGATACTTTGGTTTCCTATATTTTATGAGGGTGTAGCGATATAACTGTGACTAAATTAATTTTGTGTAACCCTACTGTAAAACGCAAACTACCAATGTTAATTTGAATTTCGGTGTTGCCGTAGTGTTGACAAGTTCGCAGAGTCAAGTATAAGATTTGTTGTAGGTAACATGACACGATATTTCCTCAAACCTGCCTAATAATTTTCAGACAAATAAGAAGCTATATAGCTACTACACCTTAATGCTGTCCGACAACTTTTCGTTAATTTAGCACAACTCGATAGCTTATTTAAGAGTTTACGGTAAAACAAACCATTGTTGGTCCTTTAAGTTATGTCGTCGTTTCTCCTCATTCCTGTAATAACTATAACCACATATATTATAGGATATCTATAATTCTTAAGTCCTTGTCACCTTGGAACAAGGACTTAATTTCAAAGGGTAAGATCAAATAAGAAATACTGTTAAAAGTTTAACAAAAAGGTAAAAAAGAAGGTAAAAAAAGTAAAATAGAACGTCAAGACTAAAAACAAATCCAAATTCATGTCTTTTTTAAACTAAAAAACGCCACTAAAACCGAAAGTAGTATAGTGGTTATTCAAATCAAAAAAATAGTTAATTTGGTAGATGACACCTAACTAGGTACCACCGACTAAGACGAACGACTAACTAAACGACTGAATTTAGGAAGTAAACCAGTTTTAGTGAAAAGTAGTTACAAAATTCAACTAGATTTTATCCAAATTAAAATCGAAAAACCGACAGTAGTTCAAAATCACTAAGTTGGTACGAAAATTTTGGGAAAGGTGTTAGAGGTCTTACTCGGTTATGATGACCCGATTCACGGTTACATTGGCATTTATGTCGTCAGACATACTAAAAAAATATGTACTATGCAAGGAAGGGATCAATTAACAATTTTAGTATTTAATCATATCTACGAGATTTAATTAAAAACAATAAACCGACTTATCAAAGAAATTAAGGTCTAGACTTATCTGTTCTTAGTAAGGCTTCTCCACTAACCCTCGTAACTAATACTAGGTAGTGTCGGATTCTAAGCTTAGTTAAAGATAACAAGGTACGCTTAAGCAGTGAGCCTCGTACGTATTCGGAATTACGATTAAATTAAAAATTAGATATAAATATTCTCCCATCACCTTCCCATATAAAATACAGATTTCTCAATTAACTTGAGTCATTCCCCTTATCGCTAGGTAATAACTTCGAAGATTTTAGTTAGAGATTATTACGAGTTCGCGTACGGGTTGTCATACGTGAAGTCTTTAGGCTTTGTCATTGAGTCCTATACATGTAGTGCAAAGAGTTTTTTCTCGACTAACTAATAGTAAGAGCGAAATTTGAACTACTATTTCTTTAATTTTTTATAACGCTAGAGGAAAATTTGCTCAAAGTTAAATGCAGTTTACTCTTACTTGCTGAAATATGGCTACGTGACCGAACCGACACCGTTCCCGATTTATATGTTAGGTGTGTTTGCCTAGAAAGAGTTCTCTGTTTTCTTTTATAACTTATAAATTTAGTTTAATTAGTTGAAGCCTGCGAATCTTTACATATGCTTCTCACAAAGTTTTTCGGTGTGCTTCTAATACGTGTTGTAAATTCAAGACTCGATCTTTTTCTTACGGTTGTCACCCCTAAATCACTAGTGCTCGGGTATGGAGTCTGTCTTTATTTATGCTACCACGCAGTCTATTTTCCTCCGTTTCTTCATTGTAATTCATGCCTAAAAGTTTTACCCCATATACTGTTTCAAGTCTGTCGCTTATATAATTTCTATCATTTGTTTCGTTTAAACTTACGTTTTCAGAACGTCCGACCTCTATTATTTGAGTTAGACGTTCCTTAATGGCTTTAATTGCGCGGTTAACTAATAATGTTTTATTTTGAACTCCGTAGTCGATTTAATAGATGAGGGCTTATAGATCGTGTTTAATTACTTCTGTCTGTGAGTAGGCGGGTTTTTCATTAGTTTCCAAAACTTGAAAAACATTTTAAAAATCGGAGGGAACATTGAGTTAGACCAGACCCTAATCTTCTATAACGTTTTCTTTATCTATTAGCTCTTTTCGCACTTTTTTAAAGTTAACCACATCTTTTTAAGTTTCTTTATTTTAGTTCAGACTCATGGAATTTTAGGCTTACGTGGTGTCTCCATCACCTGTGACTAAACTCGAGTGTTCCAAATTGACGTCCATTATTGATTACTGATAGCAGAAAGTTGCAGATTCTTTATTACAGGCCATAACAATTAAAGGTCGAATTGAAAAAAGTTTTCAGTATTCTTATCCTGTTCCACTCCTAGGCCATAGAGATGTAAAACGATGATTCTCACTATCCCACAATGCTCGGCGACTATTGAGTAGTTAAAAATTTAAGTCAACAAGTTATGCGGAAAGTCGGTATAGAGAATGTACAAGGGCTAGTAAAAATCGTAGTTTGAGATTATTTAGAAAATAGAGAAAATCTCATTTCGGACGAAAAAATCGATTTTCTTATTTGGAATTTGCTGAATATAGTAATAGTGGTATTGCAAAATAAAAACCCCGAGGTTCAAGAAACCATGCATTACCCTGTACTTCGTCAGGACACGCAACTATTATCGCATACCAAAGTTGAGGTTGGGGTGTATTAAATCGTTTAAGTGGCTAACAAAATATGTAATGAACTGAGTCATGATACCATGCATGAGATATAATGATAAATATCTGGTAATTAGCATCTCCTACTTTTACTTATTATTAAGTTAATTTTTTCGCTAAAACATAGCGTACCACTACCCCGTAGTATAAACGGGAATACCGGAATTTCGGTCTCTAAATAATTCTGCAGTTCCGATACTCTATCTTCTAGTATCCAATTGTTGGGCACTCGTTCAGCTATGCAAATTTTTGTTTGTGTTGCATTTTTGATGTGGAGTTTAAAAATAGTTGCTACTCGCTTATCCACCAATACTGCTAAATGCCGTAATGAAACCTTTTTTTTATTCTCTGAGTTTTCTTTTTTCAATAGCGGGGCAGTAACGTGAAAAGCATCAATGACGTAATTACCGTTACCGTCAATCAATGTACTCGAAACCATTAGGCAAATGCGGTGTTCAATATCCAACCAAATAACGCAAATCGTACCGCCAGGAACGAAATAATTTTGATGTTTTATAGCTTTCGAAGAGTTGGTACAAAAATTTGATACTGGAAAACCGATTTGCGACCCAAGGAATGTCGATATAAATGGGTAAACGACTTCCAAATCGTCCCTATAATTACTAAAGTCCGCGCAACTTAACCGAAAGGTAAGGCCAACGGAATAAATAACCCTGACATCCACGAGAAAGACACAAATTTCGACAAATATAGCTGTTTGCACTAGAATTTACGCGGACACATCCTCCACTGTCATTGCATGGAAATTCTAAATAAAGTGAGTGACTTTTAAATTACTACTACCCGTACCGAAATAAGTACAACTAATTCATTAATGTGATAACCCTACTTTGTAGCTGATAATAGTATAAGTCTGACATTACCTACTACTCATGTTCCTCAATAAAAAGTTTAAGCCCTAAAACGTCTCCTGTTAAAATTACTCAATTCGTCGCCCGCTCACAATTTTAATTTATTAAGCCGGTATGTGATTCACATTTGGCGGTGTTATCCGAGTTAAAGATAAGTTTTTTTTAACTTCGGATAGTTGACTTAGAATATTCTCTTTTTGTTCTTTTGGATATTGATATATTGAGCGATTTAAAATGTCCGAAAATAACAAAAGCACCCCTACCACTAAGTAATGATGGCTCTTCTCCCCTACTTAGTGGATAAGGTTTAAATAATAATCATAATTTTTTTGAATCTAAAGGTCGTGAGTTACCTCAAGATTGAGGTTATAATCCTTGTCTTAAGTTATTATTTTTGTTATTTTCTCTTAGTAGTTGGCCATAAACTTGTATTCGGCTGCCAGATAATAAGACACGAACGTCAACTCCTTAAACAAGATTATAAAGAAAACAAAACGAATTCTAGTTTAAACAGCTTTTTACTGGCAGATTGGCAACTTTTAAACCACGTTACAAAAGTTTATCTCGTGCATTAGAAGAAAGTAACAATTCGACTCATTTTTGAACAAGTTATAATTTTCGTGAATTAAGAACCGGTTAGTATAATTATTACCTATCATTAAATAATAATTGTAGTACTACGAGGCATCATAATAATCGACCGTAGTGTGATACTCGGGAATAATTCTGTGACTCTGTAAATAATTCTTGAAGTTCCGATCGCTGACGACAAGCGAGAGAACAAAGATGGAATCTTTTAACTAACCAATGACGAACCATACGATCAACCGGTCGATGCCGAACTATAAGAACGAAAAAGCGTCGCAGATTCTTTCCATAACGCCGACGACGTGAAAGTATTTGAAGTGATTTTATCAGTTTTCGTAAGAGATATCGAAAAACGGCTTGCGAATTGGATGATCAATTGGCTAAAAATACATCAAGTAATTATATTCGTTTACAAAGTGCAAGTTATCGTCGACTCAGTTACCTAACATACGACGGTAGACATTGACATTATACAGAGTTGTATGCAAGTGTCGTGAGATAAGGTCTCCAATGCGGTACTCGATCTGCTATTAGTTTTGGAAAATGCCGTAGTTTCGGGTGTTAGTGGCATCCATTCAACAGTCTAAGTACTTATTGAAATAAATTATGTATTCCATATGAAACCTTCGAATGTTAGGATCCAAATTGAGGTATAAAAGAACTACCGAAATTGAGTCATATTAGTAAATAGTATGGTAGTGATATTTATAGGTTGTCGTTGACGTAGGTAAGAGCGACGACGAGAACTCTATTTAATCCACCACGAAGGTATATATCCGTATGAAATAGAAATCTGGAAACTCTCACTTATATTTTACATCCTTTACGGAGTATTCAGGTGGGATTACGAGAATTAGAAAGAGAATTAAGCTATAAGGAGACGTTACTTGATGCAACCTGTACTTCACCATGTCGGAGAGGAAGAGCACTGTGTTTTCTTTAATTTTTTCTTAATAATCCCTAATTCTGCACGGGATGATTTACTACACCTTATCCTAATTATAGTTAATTACTAAAACAAAGTTTTTGATTAGGACTCAAATAATTAACGACTACTCGTAAATGGCGAACACGATGTCTGCGCAAAGCAGGGCTTGTTAGTTTTTGTATTAGCCGTCCTATTTGTGGAACTCTTCGTAGTGAGAATGCTCAATAATGACGAAACCCAACTCGAAGTCAAACTCGAACATTAGGTTATTTAAGAAGTAGTTATTTAGCATGTAAATTAACTGCGTTTACTCGTATGTAGTGCGCGAGATTAAGAAACTACACTAAACGAACACTTACTCCGCAAACCTACGGTCACAACGATCACTGATTTAGTTTACATAATCCTAAGTTTACAGGTCCAGAACATATTACTAAAAGGCCCGCAAAAAGATATTATTGATATAAGAGTCCGAAATGGGGAAATAAATAATTTGCCAAACGGAGTATATTTGGTGGATTTGGACGCGGTTGTTAATGCACTAATCGGTATTTTATTACGAAAATAAACAGTACTACACAGGTATTAAATGTGATTAACCGAATTCATTAATAATTCTCGAATTTTTTTTATACTTTAATGTCAAACACGACCTGTTTTTACTTATATTTAACACAACCGTTCTTCTTTAAATTTTGGAGATCTAAGCCCGAAACACGACCTGTTTTTTGCTTACATTTATTCTTTCTAGTCTTTATTGAGTGACTAAATGTTACGTAAATTATATGAGTCGAAGCTGGTTTTTCCTCGTATATACCGCATATAGTCACTCAACTCATCCTAAAATTCGGTCTCTAATCTAACCGTGTTCAGTGCTTATCTGACAAAACGTGTTTACAACAATCGGAATAAACACCACGCTTCGCAATTAAATTCACTTTAACGTCACCGATACTTACCACTATTCCGCTCATAACTTAGTGCGATATTTTCCTATATGCGAGATAAAAAATTATTTCTTGTATTTCAGATAAATCGATATCTGGCTTGCTTACCCATAACCCCTTTTCGCTTCTAGTTGCACAATCTCTCAAGGGCTTGTTTTGGGAATATAGAACCGAACATCGTCTCTTCTAAGGAAAAATAAATGCCTAATTTCCATTGTATCTATAAACACACCCGTTCTTCTTTAAATTTTGAAGTCGAGTCAATAAGTCGGTGAATCGTGGTATGGTCGTTGTCCATAAACCGTACTTGCAAGTCCACAAACCAGTTAGAGAAATAGAGCGTCCATCGTTTTTGAGAGCACTTCTGAACTACTAACAACATTGTTTGGTCTTAGGGTTCTTACGGTAGCGAACAATAAACGCGGCAACCCTTTATCTTTGTGAAAAACGACGTAATTTTTGTTTCCCTACCGCTAAACTTCTGTGTGCTTAATAACTAGGAGTCGCATATCTTTTTGAGGACCAAAATAATCGGAACCCCAAACAGACCCGGGTAGCATAACCACTCACCTTCCGTTGATAATTTGGCTAAGGAGAATTTTTTTATTCCTTAGTTTTTTCTGGGTTTTTGTCAAAAAAGGCTAACCCAAATCTAGTAGAATCTCTAAACGATTGGTTAAGGTTTTAATTTTAATTTAACAAAAATTTAGAGAGTTTAACCTAAAACAAACTGGAACTTTTTTGAGAGAAGATTTTTTAACAGGCCGTGTTTCCTAAGTCCTGTCCCGCTAAAGTAGTTTCAAATTCTTATCTTGTCTAACTATACTCTTAAGGGTCTACAAA
>NZ_QHJG01000033.1:0-7306 GCF_003184185.1 Legionella qingyii
TACTCATCATTTCATTGAAATAATCATATGAAGTATTGCTTGGGAATTTAAGGGCTAATCCAAAATCATCTCTACATATTACAATTGGCCTTGGGGTGCAGAGATCATTTAATTCACTATAGAATCGATTTAAATTTCCTACATCAACAGTATCATCCCTCAACGGGCCCAAATAATCGAGCAATATCGCTGCAAAATGGTCTTTAGAATAATACTCAACAAAATCCTGTATAATTTGTAGGGGGTCATTAGAAGTTCGATAGATGTCCATAAAAGGATGATCATAACGAGGAGTGCGACGAGCGCCAACGTATATTTCCTCACAATTATTTTTTAGAAAATGTAATGCATTGAAAAGCTCAGGAAATACAGAATGCATTTCCCTTGTGCTACGCCATCTTCCTATCTCGGTATTCCATCCGCTTATCAGGGTTTGCTTCAATCTAGCTAAATCCCCTTCATACTTTATAAACAAAGCAACTGCATCATCTTTGTGTAACATAATAATTCTCTAATTTAATATTATAAAAAAAAAATTTTAGCTAGAAGGTACGATAGGAAAGGAAAAAGAAGCCGATTAATTAGTCCAGTCTGTGTTTAGAAATCCAGCCAGTCTTTCTTCATTCTTTATCTAAACGACAAACCCGTTTCATTAAATTAAAACTAGGTTAAAAACCAGTCTTCAAAAACTACCCGTATTAGAGAAGATAAGTCGTTTGCTAATCCTTAGATTGCTTAGTACTTTCGGAGGCAAATGGTATTGAAAGTTTTTTTGCATGTCAATAAATATACTGTGTGATGTAAAAATATTCTATTATTTGCGATTGGTACTAATTTCTGCGGTCAGCCCTGAAGAGGATTAAAACGAAATGCTTGGTCAATTTAGAGCTGGCAATAAAATTCATCTATTTGCATGGGCTTTGCATTTAAAGCCCATATTTAGTACACTCCAATCGCACCGAATTTGCTTCCTTCAACCCGCAGGATGAATCAAGATGAAAGAAAGAGCTCTCAATTTTTTGGACAAAATTGAAAAAATTCTACCAGAGAAATCCAATCCCAGTCTGATCAGTAAGATTTTAAGCGAGTTAAAACTGGATGATCTAGATACCAATGATAAAGAATTTACTGAGTTTATAAGCAAAGCCTGCAGAGAAAAAATAGACTTAAATAAACTAACTCAGCACCTGAAAAGAGCTCTAATATTTAATGAGCCACTTTGTCGACTCTTGGCTTTTATTGAAGAAATGGCATTAATTGGGGATGAGGAGCTTGCTGCCATTGCATCGACACTAGAACGTCAGCTGAACTTGTTGTTCCTTTTCGAAGCGATGTTGGTCACCATGGCCAACAGCAAACTGTTTGCAAAAGAAGTATACGATCATTTAGTGAAAATAAGCGGCAATCCATATCCAGGAAATCCCCTCGCTGACTTCATTTTAGGCGTCCCCTATAGCGCCACTCTGTTTGAGCGATTAAAAATGGTTTCCATCAAACCGGTTATGCTGACGGTCCTCTTTCACCGCTCAATGGGTGAAAAAAAAGAAACCCAGGAAGCTCTGGATGATTTTATCAGGGAAAACGGCTTATCTGGTTCGAATGCTTGGATTGAAACGACTGAACCCAAAGAACTATCGGATAAAACAGTCCCTGTGATGGGGTTAAATATTCTTGAGGCGGCCTGGGAAGACGCAACCGACCATGCCAAAGAGTATGGGGGTATTGAAAATGCTGAATCCGCTATTGGGCTAATCCAACTCATGGAGCAGCAACAGTATCTTAATGAATGCAATTACTTCACCACCCTGTTGCCAGAGGGTGCTTATAGAAAAGAAGACGCCAGTTACGAATTAATACCCGACTTAAAAATCGATAACTCCAAAAAACTAGTATCCCAGTTCCATATTCACCCTCAATGGCGGGATTTATACACCAGCTGGAATCTTTTTTTTGTGGTTGCCAATATAGATACTGTGGTGATGCCTTTGAAATTATTGCTCCCTACGGTCATGACGGCTCATCCCTCCAATTACAAAGAAATGAGGGTTATTTCTCTGTTTTTAATCGGTAATTTATTTATGCATGCTAGCAAAAATAACCCCTTTTTTAAAAATTTTACACTGACGAATGCCAAGATTATTTTTAAAGAATGGGGTAGGATTAACAAAGAATACGCTAACCAACAACTGCACCTTCTTTGTCCAGAAGTTCCCGTGTCTGTCAAACCCTCTTTGCAAGAGGTTTTTGGCCATCACGTGCACCTTAATTTTTTAAAACATCTGTACAATTTCGTTCGGGATCCAGGTCATTATCGTTTTACAACTCCTTTTAAGAACAATAAGTCCGGACCACAATTCTTTAGTCCAGTAAAAACCAAGGATTCCATGGAGTCCTTAGAGGAGAAAAAAATAGAGTACAATGAGCCTTCATCCACATGTCCTGAAGGCTTTAATGTAATGAACCATCCCACCCACTGAGTTGGTAATTGATTGTTACCAACTTAGAATTCAAATTGACAATTTTTCACCGGATGGGAGATTCATAAATGAATATTAACTTACTAGGTTTTGATATAGCTAAGAATATTGGCTATACACTTTTTCGCCTGGAATAGCCCAATTTTAGGCTTTGTCATTGCAAAACGAATAGCACCCAAGCATATTGATATGTCCAAATCCATATCCAGAAAGCCAAGCATCCCTATTTATTGCTAAACTTCTTCTTTAAAAAAGTTAACCGTTTACTCAGCAAAAAATTAATCAATTTTAGATGGGATGGCCATGCGTGTTAGGGCAACTCCTTGAATATAATTTAACTTTCATGTATATTTTTTATCTTTTTTTATTGTGAAATATTATGAAATGTAAAGCTTATTTCGGTAAAGCAGGACTTATGCTTGAACTAGAGGGTAATAATGAAGCGCTTCTAAGACAATATGCTAAAGCCTGTGCTATGGATGATGCCACTATAGTTACTTTTGATAAAAAGAAATACACCCTTTATCTGCCCCATATGAATAAAGAAACTTATTCCAAATTATGTCAAGTGGCTGAGGGAGAAAAACCAACATTTGATGAGTTAGAAGAACAAGCAGCAATAGAGCAAAAAGAGAAAGAACGTTATGCTCTTCGTGATCATGGATTTATTAAATCAAAACAGGTCAAAAAAGACCACGAAATAAGTTATCTGGTAAAGCTTGTTGATAAAAAAAATATTAATATAACGGTAGTAAGTAACGATAAATTATTTTTATCTCTATGCGAACAATATTTCAAAGGAAACACCGGTATAACCGCTACCGATAAAAAATCATTTAAGCAATTAAATATTCCCAAAATAGGCAAAGATACATACAACTCTTGTCTGAGTAAAATGAAAGATGGACTTCCCCACGGTTATAAAAAAAACCTACGAAGTTTCGAGCAATTAAAGGATGTTGCAGTTGATTCAAATGTGCATGATTTAACAGGTTCCA
The DNA here is from genome assembly GCF_003184185.1 of Legionella qingyii. The sequence continues at coordinate 3,476 of NZ_QHJG01000033.1, forward strand.
CTATGTTAATAAATTGAAAGAGTCCGCGCTTTATGCGCTAAATCCTATAAAGACCGCATTAAAAATAGGTACATTTTAGTGGTTAAATGAGTTTAAAAAACTGTTTCAATTAAATATTTTTGATTTATGGCAATCGAGCATATTAGTGAACTGTGCCATATGCTTTTGGAATGTACTTAAATGATATTTTGAAGCATGCCATCTTTAACATAATTATTTTCAATTCTTTATATCTTGAATAGAAATAGTTGAGGATACTGAGCTAATCTTCCCCATATCCCATTTTTTCGCATTCGTACTGCTAAATCTCATTTAATTTAACAAAAGGCCGAATATATGACTGCACCTAAACCTCTTGTCTTAAAATAATTTGGTTATTTTCTTGCATAACCGGTAGAGTCCATATGGCACCATTTAGTAAATGGCTACCCAGTTATATCCGAGTTTTGAATAGTGTGCTCAAGATAATTGATAAGCATTAAAAATTCATCGTTTCCAATTTTGCTATTACTTTTCCTTTCTAAATCAAGCATAAACAAATTTTCCAAGAATGGACGAAGAGCACGAAAGTTCTCCGATTTTTCCTTGCGTATCTGTTCTAAACCAAATTTTCCTAACAGGCTTCCAAGAGAACTTCTCAGCTTTAGCTTAGGATAAATCTGAACAACTGATTCTTTTATACTATCGAGGTAAGAAAACTCCATTTTTGTTGCCTCACATTCTATATTCGCCTTTAGTGTAGAGCGAGCAATAAAGGCTTGGCATGAAAAACGGCAAATAGCTCTAGCTTCACAAGAACCACAATCCTGCCAATTTTCAGGGGCTATTGAAAAAAAACGCTTTAATTTCTTGTCGTAAGCAATTTTAAAGTCCACTGTTTTATCTTTCAAATGTCCGAGAAAATACTCTTTTTCGTTCCAGCTAAATCGTCCACATGGCAGTATATTTCCTTCTGGGGTTATCCCTATAACCTCTGTTCCAGCACCACAACCTTCATAATCACACAAGGACTGGGAACGTTGAACACCCTTGAGATGACACTCAACGTAATGAATCATGCTCTCTGTTACATGGTATTCTGTGGCGCACTCCGCCTTCGTTTCAATCATATAGTCAATGATATCTTTTTTTGCTTTAAAAATTTCACTTGGCGTGGGAGGGGGCAGATTCACACCAGCCCCAACTGGATATGCAACGTTCGCTTTAAAGCTTAGAGCCCCCATATCAGCATATAACCAGTTGCATATCTTATTAAACATATGAGCATTGCTTTGATTTATAGTCATTAAAATGCCGCAATTTACCCCATTCTCTTTTGCTCGAAAGTAATTTTTTATAACTTTATCAGCAAGTGGTCGCATGCTTTGAGTAACATCTTGGGGATTATCAATGCTAACACCAAGTGCAATATTGTTTCTTTTAAAGCAGTTCATTAAATCATCTGATATATTAATAAAATTGGTCTGCATCGATATTTCAATAGATTTGTTATTACGCAATGCTGAGGCATAAGAAAACTCACATGCCCTATCCAACCAACTTATGGGCAATAAAGAAGGCTCTCCTCCATGAAAAATAATTGTAATCTGATGTTGCCTTGAGTTTGTCAGCATTTTATCTATTAATAATTCAAAATCATCAATAGGCAAATAGTAGTGCTTTTCTTTGCCGAAGGTTATATCTTCATAACAATACTCACACTTAATATTACAACGAGAGGTAAGTTTAACAACAACTGCTCTCAAATTTGTAAAACGAGTATCTTGCAAGCTCATATCCTTTTTCATGGCTTAAATTTTGTGTTGCTATAATTAAGATCATTATCATCGCTCAAATTATTATCACTTGTAAGCTTTGCAACGATGTCATTGTAATTATCGTTATACCCTCCTTTATCGCCGTAATGAGTATCGCTATACGACTTATCGCTATAATTACCGCTATCGCTGTAATAATTATCACTATATTTATCTTCATATGAGGTAGGGATTTGATCGGTTAGACTATTCTCTTTTAATACTCTCTTTTTCATCATCTCTAAGCTACATAATACGTATGAACTGTTTGAAGAGCCCCTATCAACAAGATCTTTAACAGCAGCTTTTGCCTCTGGTGATAACTTATCTAATAGCTTTTCTATTTTCAGCTCTTCGGGGACGTTTTTTTCCGACATGTGGGGGTACTCTCTAAATTTAGATTAATCCTGTTTTCTGAGGCTGCATTAAGATAGACATGCCGATTATTGGTATGAGCACAAAGCCAAGAAAAAGATGGATCTGAGTTCTGTTTTCTGAAGAGGAATTATAAAATTTTTTGAATTTTTTAAATAGAGATATTCAATAAATTTCCTTTAATTTTCTTTATATTAGCAAATGAATAGATATTTATACCTTTGTGAAGAAATCTATCTTTTTAAGAGCTTTGACTTTATTTTCCCAAGCAAATAAGGGATAGAGCACCAACCGATAATACCTTCTATAATCAATACAATACCCAATGTGATATAAAAAAACGTTCCCATTCCAAAGATTGCAGCAATACACAATGCAGCACCAATTATTGTACGGTTTATCCGATCTGTTTTATCTATATTACATGCAAACTTCATTTAAATTCCTTTATTATTCAATTCTAAATTAACTTCAGATCCAGCATCGTTGGTTCCTTTACTAGTTTATCCTTCTCACTTCTAGATAATTTTTTAATATAATGTTCCACTTTCATAGCTCTACCCTTTCCTTCTTTAATCTCCCAAGACTGGGCAATTTTTATTGGCTTAAAACTACGTGTGTATTTACATCTACCTGTACCATCAATGTGGGACAGATACCTCTTTTCAAGATTGTTTGTGCATCCAGTATAATAGGTGTTGTTTTCGCACAGTAATATATAAACCCAATAAGATGAAGCAACCATCTTTAAAATCCTTTAGGCAAATAACTCATCTATTGTTTCTTGCATTTCTTCCTGGCTGGGTTTTGCATACCTAAATATTTCTTTAATAGATATATTACCACTTAGCTCTTGAGCAAAATGCACCCCATGTTTATCGGTGACTTTCTTCAAAAAGGTATGCCTAAGTTTATGTGGAGTAAATTCAAACTTCTCCGCTTCTGGCAAAAACGCCAATGCCTGCTTTAATAACCGCTTACATATTCGGTAAACATCTAAGGTCTGCAAACGCATACCATACCTCGTAATAAAGAAGGGTTCATCTTCACTGGCATTTCTGGATCTCAAATATTGATCCAAATAAACCCTACTCTCTTGTGGCAATGGAATTTTCCGGCTGAAGCGTTTTGACTTATGACGCATAACATCATACAACCCTTTTTGTCGATATTGTCCGACTTTTAATGATACCACTTCTGGCTCGCGAAGACCCGTGCCTAAAAGTACATAAAACAAGGTGGTTTCCATAAGTGGATTTTGATTTTTTCGTGTACAACATTTAATACGCTGTTCACAAGCTGACTTTAACCGCATTAATTGGCGTGAACTTAATCCATTCCAATCCGGTGTATCAGTTTACTTGGGCAAGCGAGTCCTCTGCCAATAATGGTCGTTGTTGATGCAACCAATGCCCTACTTCCGCTTAGAAAAAATGAATGAATTTGGATAAGTCTTTCTTTTTGGCGGCCTCCGTTTTTTCAGGAGTGTCTTTCACATGCACTGAGTAATAATAAGACAGCCACGCCGATAAGGAATTGGTATCAAAGTGAACATCTAAAGGATGTGAAATCTTATCTATCTCAAATAATTTATCTGTTAAATTAAAGTTAAACCTTTAACACTCCTCAGCTGAATTAAAATGTGCAGCCCATTTTAGGG
>NZ_QHJG01000033.1:7406-54324 GCF_003184185.1 Legionella qingyii
GTAATATTCATTAGTCTTAAATAACACGAAAAATAGTGTAGAGTTCGGTTGCTTTGGTGATCTATTTAGGGAGGTAATTAAGTTGATAAAATCATAATTAAACTTGGTAACTAATTACCTATTTCGGGCATCCGACTCGAAAAGTCGGGCCGGATGCGAACGATTTTAAATATATTCAGGATATCCCTCAAACTTATAGTCTATCTTTTTCTAAGTTTCCTTTTTTCAGTATTTATTTTCGTTTTAATTAGCAAAACTCATTTTCAATTGTATTATCTTGCTTTACGATAGATTTGTGGATATTATTATAATGCTTCAATTATAAATTAACTCCGATATTGTCACATAACCTTTTTACTCTTTTTTACCCTTCTGTAATCTAAACTGTAGATAGGGTTTTACAGAGGGCATCTTCGATTTGCAAACTAAAGAGTTTTAAAACTAGAGTACCTGTGAGTCCTTGCCTCTTCTTATCTATGAGTTCTCCGAGCAAATACCAATGATGCGGACTCAAGCCTTAGCCTAGTCCCCCAAAATCAATAACTTTGGTACGCAACCGTCTCTAGATTTTTCGTCACCCTTTTGCTTTGATAGCGATACGCCGATTGGTTTCTACCGACCGTCGGTATACGTTGAGGGATATTATTTCTACTACATGAAGGTTATTGATTTCTATTAGAATTACGAGTGCAAGGTCTCAATGTTTGTCTCAATTTTTTTGTTATGAATAGGGGTGTTTTATACTAAATAGGTCTTAATGTAAGCCTCAATAATTTATTCCTATTTTATCGGGATGGACTACCGGTAGGAGTGTTTAAATAACTCGGTACAGAACTTTACTTATTTCCATATGATTCTTCCCCAGCTTTGCTGACTTAGAGTCCTTCTATATAGGCAACGTGTCAGACCGAATGTTTTTTAGCACTTTCCTTGCAATCGGAGTCATGCTCGCCTCTGAGGGTAACAATGTGTTCCAGGTTTTGTCCCAGAAGGTCTAAAACCAAAATTTTCAGGTGTTGTCCTAAAATTTCTATCCGAGGTCCGGTAATTTTGGCTGGGATTCCGAGTCCGGTTATCTGGGGTTGAATGATGCCGACTTCTTACATTCTTTAATAAATTGTTACTCATATTTGATTCTTTTCTTTTTCTATCAAAATTTTCAATATCTTTAATATTAGAAGAACTTTTATGTCTAAATTGACTGTAGAATTGCGTACGAGTTCTTTTCGGATTATCTTGAGCTTCATAAACACAAGTCAATCCTACCAATTTTCTTCTACCTTTCAATCTGGTTCTACGTGGCTTAGGGCAATTTCCCCGAAAACTTGTTTACTTAGACTTTCATGTTGGTTTTCGTATTTTCTCTATATCGTTGGTCCGAGAAGTCGGGTATGAGTGAGTATTTTTAATTTACGAAGTAAATCGAATCGGAACTACTTCGTTGCGCGTTAGTACTAGGTTCTTTAGCTTACACATTTTATTTAAGATAATTAAGTATTTTTGATCTTTTATTTAATTACCACGGCGAACTTTTTAAATTACTTTTTATTGATATAGTTAGTTATTCAATACCACCTCCGCCGCCCTTAGCTTGGGCGCAGGCGTTTAGGAGACGGAAGTCGAGATGTACGCATCGGCACAGAAAACTAAATTGACACGTAAGAGGCTGCCCGTCCTATGATGTGTCGCTAAGGGATTTAAAGCGTAGAATTATGCCCTACCTAATTCTGTGATCGAATAGAGAATACTGGCAACTAAGCTATGGCTATTCGCCCGAGCCAGCTTGCCCTATGACCCAAATAACCGGTCATGTGTCACTACCAAATTGATTTCACGAATAATCCGTCGCTATCGAAGAGGTGGTCGTTTCAAAAGTAGCAAACGTAAATATAAATCAACTCAGACTAAATGCTCTCAAGAGTAAGAGCCGTACGTGGAGACCAAAACGTTGGGTGCAGCTTCGGTCCAGCGGGGGAAACATGTGAAATTCATATTGTATTTTACACGTGTCTAATCGTCAAAAGAAAACTTTTAAGCCCTTGATTAAAGGGCCCGATCCCGAAACGGGAGTGGGTCCCAAATGAAATTGGAACTTAGGGTAATACCGCATTATTCCGTAGTTGTCAACGGCCCGCCGGCGCCTTAAGAAATATCCGGAGTCGCCGAAAGAAACTCGACGGACGAAGATTTTACACTACGTCCTTTAGTACAGGACAAACTCCTAAATTTTGCGGAAGAAGAAGTTTTGCTCTTTTTCGCAGCGACCTATTTTGGAGACGGGTTGACATTGACATCATGGGACGTCGTATAGGTGGTCGTTTATATACTGATTTTGAGACACCTTTTGCTAACATGCCCTGGTGTCCTTGTTGTGAACAAAATCTTGCATGCAGTCGGTCCTATAAGAGTTGGTTTCGCAGGACAAAGCCGCATATGAGAACTACTTATGCTTTTAGCTTATAACTTTTAAGGTAAACGGCATTGTAGCGGTAACGACTAACCTTTAAGAAACGCCGCTAGTTCGCAAGTTTTTCACTGAGACCTTAGCCAAGCGGCGACAGGTGTACGCGCCAGTTTTGTAGGTTTGGTGAAAAGAGGGTTGTGGTTAAAAGTTTTTTAACTGACCCATTGAGGTGTCGTAGGGTGAGATGCGGCAATTACGGACTACGGGGGTCTATTAGCTGGACTCAATTTTACACTACGTCCGTTACTGGTTTAAGTACCTTATTTCAGTGATGAAGGAGTACGCTATTGTAGCGTCCAAATAACCGCCTACGAAACCGTTTTAATGTTCAGTTCCAACGTTATCCGTTGACGTGGGATGGTAGAAGGTTAGAAGACGCCGAAACGTTACTTAGGTAGGTGCGGGGTGACACAAACAAACCAGAACGTTTATTCAGTCACATGTGTATTGGTGCTTGGCACAACACAAGCAGCTGGTGTGTTATTGTAACCTGTAGGAATACGGTTTATAGTTGCGGGAAATGAAGAAGTTACCTGTAAGGTATTTCAAAAAATTGATTTAGCTTATTTGGGACGTAGTGGAACCCAACACCCTTTATTCCCGCCTCTAGAAGAACACTGTTTCACTTATCTCGAACAGCAGCGAAAAGTCTGTTTATGGGCTGTAGGGTACCAAACTGCCCTAATTAAAATTTAACAAGGCGTCGTTTAACGAGGTCAACGAATTTGAGGCAACAACGAACCCACACCTACGCTAATTGGTTCAGTAAGTATTTTAGAGATTGGACCAATCACCTAAGACGGTAAAACCAGCGCTAGCTGTTAAGACGTATCAACAATTTTGGATTTTCGAGCCGAAAAAGTACCGCATTGCGATTTTAAAGGAAGTAATTTCCGCATAACAGCATCCAAGGACGTAAACCCGGAACTAGACTCCGAGCCCATTATATCCGAACTATGTAAAGAAGCGCATTGCGTGCTAGAAGTCGTATCCAGTAATGGCGAACTATTGTTCCCATAAGTTCCCATTCGTGTACAGGCAGTTCGGGGAAAAGCCGACGCTGAAGAAAGCGCCATGAATTTCGTACACGCCCATTTGGACGGTTCGCGCAACTTAGAAATTACACGTTTCATTTACGAACCCATCGCAGGTCTTACAATACAAGTTTAACTAACCAATTGAGTAGGTCCGCGCAGACTTAACAAAGTTTAGCAAAAAATGCAAGAAACAGGTCCCGTTGAGGACTATTAAGTTTTAGTGCGTTTGACAGCCGCTAGTTGAAAACGACATAGCATAAGTTGCTTACAAATAGTTAACTAAACTACCGGAGTATGTCGAGTACTAATACCGGGTAACGTCTAAGTATACGACTTTCTTCGCCGTTCGTGCGTAGTATCGTAAACGCATTGAGTCCTCTTAGGTAATGTGGTACGTTTACTCTGTAACCGCTGGTTTTTGCGAGGTTGAGTAGACGGTATAGGAGATTCCCTATGTAATTTAATAGGGTCCATATTACTCCCAAAAGAAACTCGTTTGCAAGCTGAAGTAGGTTTACGAAAAAATTATACCGTAGTTCTACCCAAACTTTTACTAATTGTAGTTATGCTGATTTAACCCCATTGGGATGATTACGACTGTACGAAATGGAAACTTTTATCTATGTTCTGTATTTCGTATTGTAAGTTAATTATTTCGGAGATATGAAGTTACTTTAGTAAGTATATCGGACTCACTCCATATCACTTTTGACCCCGAAACGAGGCTACAAGGCCCAATGCCGAATGCGGAAGTGGTCCGAAACAAATCTGTGTTGTGTCACCTAATAGTTTACGGTTCAGCAGGAGAAGTAGTACGAGATTTAGGTTTAGTTGGTCACGACCAAGAAAAAACGATTTTTTAGGGTTAAAAAGGTTCCGCCGACCTGCGAGCTAACATAGCAATCCAGCTGCGTTCAATTCGACAAGACGATTTCGTTTTAATTGGTTTGTTTAGCATTGGTTTGTGTAACGCCGTTAGTTGCCTTATTAACCTAAGCGACGTTTGTACCCTTCTCGTCTTGTGTAACGGTTTTTTTATTCGCAGCATCACCAATGTACCCTCGGTTCGGCTTTAGCGAGTTTTCGTTAAACCAATAGTTACCGAAATTATACGAGAAAATAAAGGGAAACGAGAAAGTGTAATGCACACAATGACTCGTAACGCCATATCACGCAAGCGTTAAGTAAATTTGCTGAGTTAAGCTATATTCGGGATCAGCAGCGGTACTACTGTAGTTTACGCTTTTGACGTTCGCTATGTATTTAACGGTTACCTCGGTCACGTGGTCAATTCTTTTTTGTTAATTGCTGGGGACAAGGTTGGGTCCGTTACAGTAATGGATTAAGTTTGGTTGCGGCGAAATAAACCCGTGATTCTGCGTGTCTGGTGGGATTTCTCATAAGAAGTAGAAAGTAGGTGGTGGGTCCGTTGCATACGAAATAATTGTGCTTTTCTAAGTGATCGTTTGCCCCATTGGTTTTTTTGGTACGATGTACACAGTTTTATCCTAGGTATTCAAACAGGTAATAAGACTGTTTTACAGCTATACTAAGGCTCGACCATAATTCCTCTCGGTTGTCTAGGTCACGAGCAAACCTCGCTCAATTATTGTTTGCTATATTTAAATAGAGCTCGCAGCATAATGCATAAACAACTCATTTGCTTCCTGTCAGAAGCTGAAAAAAGACGGCGACACTTCCACGAGGATAATTAAAATTGTTAAGTGCTATATTTAAAACAACGACTGCATTTGCGCAGTGAAGAGAACCTTACTAGTTCATCACGAGTATATAGAGAAGGTTGTCGAGTCGGTAATAGTTACGTCGCTTTTCGACGAGAACCTCACGAAGTGCTAGCTAAAGGACGGACCTGTCCTTAAATCGAGATTCAACAACGGGATTTTCTGACATAAGTTCTAAGTAGTGGTTTACTTCTCCCTAATAGAAGGCTATTTTTAGTCCTGGATCGAAGAATTATCTAAGAAACTTACAGGTCAGGTTTCCTTAAACGGGCCGGACTCCCTATCTATTAAGTCCCTTCCAAAGAACATTTACAGCTTAATTACCCCAGTACTACAGGATTTTACTTAAACCTTAAAGCCCTATAGTTTATTTGTTAAGATATAACTAGTAAACAAATAACAGATATTTATTGAAACCTTCATTTTTTTATCCAGACTAATATATATTTTTAATGTGCTTTTCTTTTAAATACTTGATAAAATTGATAAATAACAATGATACGTACGTATAAATAGTTATTTTTATATGTACGAGAAAGTAGCGGTTACTTCAGGAAATAAATCTGATTAAGCTAGATATGATATCTATCCTATTAAGCAGCGTAGTCGAACGAGTGTTTTGTTCAATTATCCTGTTTTAATCCAGAAAAACGTTTTTTTACTAGTTTTTACGTGAATAAAAGAACGACTAAGTACAGAAGACTCGCTGTTATAGTGTGGATCAATTCTCATGTTCTCTTGGGTACTTAGAAAGGTTTCTTAATCGATTACGGTAAGCGTAAAATTCACATCTGCGTCATCTTGATCGGTTTAGTCCTGTAGGTCCTTACGGAAACCCATACCGTCTATAACGGTGACACAATACCTTGTTTAAAAATTTTGTGTTAGGTGTTTTAGGAGTAACCAAATTAGCGCTAGCCAAACATAATAGATTACCTGTACCAAGGTACAACTAAATAAGTAATGATGTAGACCGACCTATATTGGAGAGGCATCTGCTAAACTTTGTAAAAGCGGTTAATTTAAGGTTTTGTGGGCCTGTGGGTCTCGAACCAGTATGGGGACCTCATCTCTGGTGATGTCCAGGAAATCCCGTTCCAAACCGTTTACGTCACCCATACCGAAATCGACTCGCGCAAGACCGTTGCGTGAAGTTGGCACTACCAAAATTAGAACATCTAGTGATATGTATATGGAAATGACCACTACCTACAGAGTACCTTCCGTAAAGCGTACTTCGGACAAGTGAGCGACCATGAAATCCAGATCCTTTTGACTAACAAAAGATACTACTGTTACCCTAAAGATAACTACCATTCCAACTCAGAACCAAATCACTACTATGGCGTGTTGCAAAATCTCGTATGGCAACCGTTCAGTAGCTTCGGCATCTACCGGTACTATACCTACGCCAACTCGTTCGGTAAGAATTTCGTGTTCGGTTATGGTGGGTTGGGTGTGACTAATAGACGTTTTGTTATTATCCTGAACCGAGAAGGCATCGTCCATCACTTTTTCGGGTACCGAGACGGAATCCGCGTTTTCTGCAACGGTTACACGCGCTTAAAAAGTTGACCTTTGTACTCGGAAAACAATAGGGACTATGTTAAATATTCGTTACCTCAGTATTTCTTGTTCCCCTTTTTCTTCTTGTCGTTACCGATTGAGAGAATTTAGTTATGGTTGTTGTTATAGGAGTTCTTGTAATACTTAAAAATGCGGCGTAATTACCGCTAGAGGGACTATTAACCGTTCTAGTTACGTTACGCAAAAAACTCGTTACAGAATCGTTACTGTTTCGTTAACGCTGAGCATTTAGCAGTGTTGTTACATAACTTGTAAAACGGGCATAGGAAGGCCTTTACGAACCACCCAGTCGGCTAAATTGACCGAGGTTATTATGGCTAACCAGTCCGTCGTTTCGGTAGTGGCCGCTCCTGATAAGCCCATTAATAGACATGATACCCCACGCCCTTAAACCATACCGGCGTTAGTACTTACCGCACCGTCAGGTACCTCCTAAATAAGGAATGCCACCGTGGAAGGACCAAAAACGTCTAATACGTGCGTTACGTTATGCAAATTCACGCAATTACTTTGTTGCGCAGTAAATACAGAAATGGGTACTAAGCTAACCAAATCCACTTCTGCCAGGTTGTGTAGTCGGTCATCTTGTACGTAGGTACAACGCATACTGGGGACCCTACTCACACACCGCAGGACGTCTAAATTACCTTTGTCGGCAACGTACCTTCGAGCGAAACCTCGTAGTATTACCCGGTTGTAGGAATGACGAAAGTTCTGTTTTAAATGGACGTAACGGGGTATCGCGTTCGCGCCGTCTCAACTAATTTTTTCCTCCAATATAGTAACACCTAACACTACCGTGCGGACTACGATAGAACTAACGTTGTCCGAGCCTTCACGTCAACCGTTAGCGCCGTCGTCTCGTTCACTTTAGTGTTCCTGAATTCCACTCTCACCAAAGGTACGGAACACGTCTAGCTAAGGACCTCGTTCTGGTTTTGATATTTTTAGTCCATAACGGGGTTTTGTAGTTGTTAGCATATCGTTAACTTCGTCGATCAAGGCGAATAACCATAGTTAAGCAACCGAATGTTCCACGGCATTAACCGGATCTATCAAAACCACATAGCCGAGGTCGTCTAGTCCGTATGGTTATGAAACTATAATGACATCTCGCTTATTAATTTTGCAACCTATGCAATCATTTGTTTATTATTTACATCGCACCTACTTCATTTTGAGGTGACGGTAATTCTTTTTGGACAGCAAGGGCGCTTCAGCCCTTGGTTAAAGATCGCTCCGTGTTACGGAAAAATTCTTAACGAAGGGTCGAAGCGCCCTTACTGTTTTTAGGAATTGAATTACCGACACTTCGATGCTAATCTGCGAATTGAACTCTATTCTTTGAGTAATGATTTTAACCTCTTCATATTATACTGTTATGCACAGCGATAATTACCGATACCGGCGTAACCGGCAACATAGAATTCCCGTTAAAAACTTAGGTTTTTCGTTTTACTTGAACTTTAGCAACGTTAGTTACTAAATAGACGTTAACTTTGATGTCGGGTAGACTGGGCAATACTGTGTTGTGTACCGGCAAAACGTAGGCTACACTCGCAACTTCCGCTGTACAATCATTAACTACCGGTACGTTAGTTTTAGTAGCGACTCGCATTAGGGGATTTGGACGGTACCTTTCTTAATTTGTAACTAAACCAAAATCTTACATGGCCGAAGAAATGACTTGCTCTTTTTCGTTACGTCGTATAATGACGACCACGTTTTTTTCATAACTAAAGGCGAGGTCCTTTTTTACACCTACGTTGGTAGCAAATACCTCACTTGGTGGTGTGCGACTTTCGAAGGCTAGAATAGCAAAGGTTACGAAGAACGTGGTGGTTAACGGACCGTGGGCAACACTTTGGAAATTTACTACGAAATCCATAACTTGTGCCAAATAACTTATGTCACGTACGGATATGATTACTGGTTTACGAAAATCTACCTTCAGTACTTCTAAATGCGGCGCGAGCACGTCGTCGAGTGAGGTAATAAGGTTGTTTTTGTCCGCGACGTCGTCGACATCCTAATCATAATGGACTCAATCGTCCTTTTGAGCTACCGAAACGCTACGCTCAAGGTCAAGAATTGCAAAGTCACTAACTAAACTGGAAATGGCGTTTCGCACTTTGATGCCATTTTCTTCAGTTACTGTAGCATGCGGTCCGATTTTCAGCGTAGAACGTTTAGTTACTACTAGGCAATCATAGTACACTAAAGTTGGTATTAGGACGTAGCAGGTAAAAACTATGATGAGTTTGGTTCCATAAACCGTTAGATCACTTTTAGCAGCGGACCATACTATTGCTCACCCCGAAAAGATTAGCATACGAACTATGTCGTGTTGTTTACTACTCAACGATTTTGGGGACGTACCTCTATAACTACTCAGACTATGTTTACTCGCTATATCTGGACAGACCCTTTGCCCATGATTAAGCACTTCTAGACTTACAAGGTTAGTTTCTTCCTTAATAATGGTCACTAGTTGCGAACGTTCGTCGTAATGGGTGAAATTTTCGACGGAACCTACGACCACGCCGCCACTACCAAAATAGAGTAAATCCGGCAGGACTTCTTCCTTTCAAACTCGCTGCGAAAAGATACCTTGGGTAACGTCTTATGAACGTTTTGTTAGACCTGATAGGACATGTAAAGCATTCGCTAATGGAGTTACCACACCTACAATTCGGTCCTCTCGATCAGCAAACACTTTTGCATGCGAAATTACAACCGCTTTTCTTATTACTTCTTGTTGACCGGTTTTTTGAACGGTCGGAAACACTACAGAAACACTACCTACGAAAACCATGTCGCGTAGCTCGGGTCCGAAGATGTATGCCACAACGAGTTAAACGTGGCTAACGGCAACGTCCAGGCAATAATCAAGCGCTCGAATTACGAAATCTTTTCCGGGAGCGGCGTGGTCTCTTTGGCTAACAGCGATAACAACCACCGCGGTTTCAAAGTTGATTCGAGTCAAACGATGCGGTCAATCAGTGGGAACAGCTAATAAATTAGGGACCGCCGCCATAACGTTTATGTAAGGAGTTTCGGGTCCCTAAACTTTAACCGCAAAGAGAAATACTTCTCCTAAACGACCTACTTCGTGCTCTTTAAGAATTTTATCGTCTTCTTTTTCCAACGGCGTAAGGTAACGGTTGACTACAACATCATCCATTTAGCAAATCGCTTGTGACAGGACGGATATTATTCAGTAATGTTTTACAACGGTGACTACTGTACTAGGAACTATAACCGGGGTATTGCCAATCACTCATACATCTATAATAATTACTCCGATTTTGGTAGTAAACCTTACCGGGCCAACCACAAAAGCTTAAACGTGTTAAACGGATACCTTGTGCCCGCAATCGCTAACGATAACGACTTTCGCTACGGAAAAGTTAACGCCCACCACCACTATGGGAACGGCGCTAACTAGAGATACTAGACTTAGTCGTTTAAAGCATACAAAGGTGTCCACCACCCCGTAAAGAACTCACAAATCTTCCTTTTTGGAACGGTCGACAACGGTAAAACGTCCTCGCTCGTTTTCTACAATTCTGTTTGATTTTAGCAACGGTGTAATCCTGGCTGGTCATCATTAGGCCGTTGAGAAGTACGGTACAATTGGCGTCCACAACTGCACCATGCGTAATTAAAAAGAGTACGACTACGTAGGCGTAATGTCGAGTAACGGAACCAAGCTCTTTAACGACTTCTTAATTTAGCAGGTAACCGTCATTACCGACTAAATGTTCCCGGATTTTAAGCATAACCGGCAAAATTTCTATTTAGTTAGTGAAACCAACTTCCGGTTCGGAAGTGAAACCTAACATTACGGAGTCTTTACAATCCGCTATTAGTACTTCAAAGACAGCGTATGGGGTTAGAAAGGGCACTTGACCGAGGTCTTCTAGTAAACGACGAATTACTACCCAACCAACTTAACCTCCAATGCTCATAAAGACCAAGGTTTTAAGTGACATGGCACTAACTTCCGCCACAGAACTCACTAGAATTTCCTAATTTGTCTTTTCCTCCGCCCAATCGGCGGTCTTGGTACTGCCTATTTCTGTTCGCACTAAATGCGTGTCGCTAACTTCGACTTCATCTAATGTAGTCGAACAGAAAGCATTTTCTACGTCTACTATAAGCAGTACGGGCACTCGAGTACTGACTTAAACCATTTTTTTATGGACATTAACGGTTTTAACTTGCTTGTCTTCGTAACGTGATAAATTGTCTTTAATAAGTTCTTCGACTACGTTAATACCAACGGGCTCCGCTAAATCCACAACTTTATCCGCGCCGCCTTCATGGACGTTAGGTTTTTGTGTAGTAACCGCTTCGGGCAGCTAATCTGTTTCACCACTAATGGCGTTGCGTTTACTACCTTAGCTACTAATTGTTAGGAGTTGGATGGGCGCGTCTTCAGAGACTACAACGGTTACGCTATAATCTACCCTGTCTACGCCACTACAACAGACGTCTTTGTCGGTCACCGGTTAAAGGTCATTTTCACAATTGGTACCAGTTGTTCTAGACGAATTCGTGGCTTTTTGTACGGTCAAAAATAATAGTATCATTACGACTTTGGACGGTAATAGTTGCGCGCCTAGTCCGCTAGCGGTACCGTTGTTACGTACGTCGGTTGGTAAAGGGGTAGGTTCGTTAATAGTGGAACTGGCTTAGTCCCCTATGGCGTAATACCTATAGGTCCGTTGTTTCATGTCAGGGATAATAGCGACATAGACGATTATTCGCTTGGTATCCAGCGAACACGGAACGGGTTTTACAAAAAGGTCACAAGTACTTAATAGTAGTTAAACGGCGACTTTGGAACTTAGTTGTTCATGAACTTCTCAATCATTTTAGCCCGGTAGAACTTGGGGTTTTGAAACAGAATAATTGTGCACCAGCGTACTATCCATGTCGTCCACCATGTTTGTCATACCTCTAATAAGCCCAGATTTACGGCGAACATCCTATATGATAGACCATTTTCGTTTTCATCTTATGAGGAAGGAAAACGCCCACATCAAGTTACCATCTTGGAGTCGAAGGGTTCGACTACCGCACCCAAGCTAAGGGTAGTGGGCGAGTTAACACTTTCCAGTCCTTCATCCGTTTTTATATTCTAAAAATGGAACTTTTTATCCTTCAATTCTCGACTTAAGCTCGGAGTTTAATGTCAATGGGCGTAGTTACGGAGTAAAGTGTAAAAGTATGAACCCCTTCTTCCTATTAGAAATAAGTCTAAAAGAAGAAAACACCGGTCGACAACAAGGAATGTGACGTTCGTAAAAGGTGTTGTTGTTGCCTAGCAAGCTCTTTGTTGATTTCCACAACGAGGAGGCCGGGGGTATGGATTTGTGCATCAATTCTTGGTTCCGTTGCCTCATTTTGTCCTTTGATTTTACGGTGGCTAATTTGGGTTCCATGTTGTCGTAGGATGATGTCGAAAAAGTAGAACCCACTATGTACTGAAAAATTCACCTTGTAGGGTCCAAACAGAATACGATATAAAAACCC
The DNA here is from genome assembly GCF_003184185.1 of Legionella qingyii. Next base: position 19,778 of record NZ_QHJG01000033.1, read on the forward strand.
TAAATTATCTCACAAATTCAAGGAGTTAGCGAAAAAGAGGACGTGAGGCGAAAACCGCTTGTTAAAGACGGACGAACTAAGCATCTATTAGAAATTTAACCCATACATAAACACATATCCAAGGAGATATAAGAAATAATGTATAAAATTGCATTTAAACTAAACCTATTACTCTTTGGTCAAGAAACTTGCAACTTAACCAGTATCGATTTACTAAATTGCTGAAGTGCAGTTCTTTTTTGTAGTGGTCCATGCAATGCAGTAATCCTTGAACTCTTTTCGAAGGAAATAAACATCGTTAAAAAACAAGACGAGAAAAACATTTGTGTTGGGGGGGTAGTTTTGCTAATTTTTTTCCTTACAGCGAAAGTCAAGTTAACTATAATAGGTTATTATAAAGTATAAGTTTATCAATAAAGTAATAGAAAGTAAATTAATTAAACTTAGTGTTTATTACTTATAGGGACAGAGGATATATATCCCTACGAATCACAAAATAAGCCCTTTCTCGAATAACTTGAGCGCACATTGCTTCACCTTAAGCTCTTTCCACGGGCCCAAAACGTGCGCCGTGGGTCCGATATAATAAGCTACATTTTTTACTTGATAAGCTGTTAAAGGAAAAAAAGCGAAGCTCTATTAGGGTTAAAGAGAAAGTTTGCTCGGTGTCGTAGGCCTAGTATAACAGAACGGCAAAATAAAAAATGCTGATGTCGACAACAAGATCGACCAACACGACCTCATAAGTTCCACAATATGCAACTTCTTGCATGACCCATCCAACCTTTCACTCAGAGACATCTTCACCTGCTAACAGGGCAATAGACGCTAACTTTTCGACATGAAACAACTCGGCTTCTACAAACCGAATAGCAGAAAAGATGGACTCAAAAAGCTCGTAAAGAATGTGAAAAAAGTTGTGCGAAAGATTAAAACCAACGACGTACGAGGCGAAGAAGAAGTCAGTGGCGCCGCTGAAGTAATGGAACGTTCAGTTGTGCGTAAAGAGCATCGAAGTCCGTCCGGTTTATTAGTTCAGCGGCCCATTTATTTTGGTGACGAAGAGAATTAAATGAAAACCTTTAGGGACGAAGAAGTCGGAATAGACGTACGTCGTTTTACAGTAGGTATTAGGGGTGAAAATTACCTGCCTAAGCATTACTTAATAGTTTACGACGCCCTTTTACACGTCGCTCGGTGTTATTACGCAGACAAGCGCGAAAAAATCTGGATTAAAAAACTCGAAATAATTAATGCCGTCACGCACCCACGTCGAGGACAAAAGAGTAATCACATGGGAACAATCTATAACTTACAGTATAGGCCTTTTACTTTAGTAAGCGGAATTCTTACTCGCGTGTTACATGTTACAAACTACTAACAAACGTTCGTGAGACTTTGTACAAGGTATGTCACATATTTTTATTCTTTAGTTTCATCTTTTTATCCGCTACTATCAGGATATTACTTTTGTCCTTAAAAATATCTAGCATGAGAAATTAAGAAATCATCGCTACGCTATGATAGAAATACAGAGCTAATAATACGGGAAAACTATGTTGACTACCTCGTTGTATACTGGCTAAAGGATTTTTTTAATAAATACAATAAATAACGTAATAAGAAAGGTACCCAGTATAAAGAATACTTACTATTAGGACCTCCACGGAAGCAGCGGAACCGTAATGTTCGGTGGCATTAACCTACCGGTAAACGTTGGCAAACCCGAAACGCTTGTGTTATAGGAGGGTTTTTTCTTTTCGTTTTGACTCTAGTATTCCTCTTGATACAATTGAGCGCAATAACAGTTACCCCGAGTACCATTCTACCCGAGAGAGCGGACACTCTGGGATTTATTGGTGGTGCTTAAACTTAATCAGCGTGTTGAACCATTTCTCCTATTAAACCGCGTTCGGTAATTTCTATGGTTCCGCGTTTAACAACAACTAGAATGAGCGCGTCTAACACAAATAGTTTTAACAGAGTGGTAATATTTAGTACCCCGTGTAGGTCAATAACCTTGGAGGCCTGAAGAGGGGCCGGTTTATTTCCTCAATTGACGAAAAACACTTTCGGCAGAAGACCCACCTTAGTAACATGGATTAAAAAGCTAATCACGCCAAAACTACTACCAGAAACGACGATTTCGCCGACTTATAAAAGGGCTTCATCTTTAATAACTTCGTGTAGTAGTTGTTTTCGACCTACGCGGTAGTCCCTGACGGAATTTTTGACGACTTTACTAACGACGTCGAGCCTTTTTAGGATTTTTGTTTAATTTAGAGTTTCTTAATTAAGGACCGCGAGCACCGCCTCAAGTAACGCTATAATTGTAGGTAAGGAACGCAGAAGGACCGCAATAACGAGCAGTTGTTCAGTAAAAACCGTCATATCCACTTTGTGACTGGTAATGCCTACTGACGTAACTGGCTGCGAGAAAATACGGGCCCTATTAAAACAGCACAGTCTTTCAATGTCCTAATAGATGTAACTAGATACCTGAACTTGTAAATGAGATTGGATTTACGAGTTGGTATTGTAAGTTAGTTCCCTGTTAGTGTGATTCAATTCGAATAAGGGGGACTGGATACAAGGCGCTGGACAAGCTGTTTTGGTACCTTATATCGAAGCATCGCCCTAGGACGCCCTGCATCTGTCTCTCTTTTATATCCTTGTATAGAACTGAATCGGAGCGGGAAGTTCCCTTCGACAAGCCTTTTTTTAATTACCGTTAGAGTGTATTTTTTTCGTAAACCACCCAATGGGGAGTCATTAGCTCGTAAGCTAAATTAGCTAAAACGGAGGTGTGGAAAAAAAAATCGATATTACGTAGATCTACGATCATTATAAATTAAATCTTTAAACGGTTTTCTCTGAGGTGAGAGTTTAATTTATGATTCCACCTTTCCTACGCAGTTGCATTTATAAAACCTTGTCTGCCCTATGCTCCGGCTCAACCCGATAGTTTATAGTTGGGACTCAAACAAAACTTTAATCCGACCCGTCATCCTTCAAACGAATGGGTTTTTCGGTTTTCGTTTCATCAACAACCTTTTCTGTGGGCTTATAGACCGATATACGACCTCAGACGAGACGTTCGTCCTAATAGGCGTAGCCCCCAACTATATCGGAATAATCCAGGCTACGGATGGGGACCTTAACGAATAAAATGGGTCTGAGATTCTCGTCTGTATCCGTAACATTAATCACGAAGGGTATTAGTAAAACTTCTATTACCTTAATTTAAAAAAAGTAGTCTTCCTTCATTCAAAGGACTCTCATACCTCAAACGTTATCTTCGACTTAATCTCTTTTTTAACGTTTGACATGGAAGTCGAGTCAATCCATTTCGCTGAGCCTAAGTACTACGCCGCCCAGCGATGTAGCTTAAAACATTCAGGTGTTAAGGCAAGTCCAGAGCTAATTGGTTAAAGTTTTATCAGCAGCTAACACGGTTACCGCGTTGAATAGTATAACGTGGGTTACATAAAAGACTTAATCCGCGATTTCATTAAAGGTATCCTCATTTTGGACTACCAAAATTATAGTTAGTTTTAACACCGAGGTGTCGTGGACTCAATAATTCTTTATTTCAAGAACTACAACCACGACTACACCCATAACCAGACCTACCACTACCTCTATCCCAATAAAATCATCTGAGCGATCCGTTAGAACAATTACCACTAGTCTAATAAATGTAATAACGACTTCTGTCTATAGTTGCCCCACATGAGTTACCGCCTCACTATCCATGAAACTACTCATTAATATCAGAACTTGTTCGTGAATTTAGTAATCCATAGGGAAAAAATGCGAGAGTTCATCCTCTAGCTATGCAAGTCCTTTACGACTGTTTCTTTTTAACCTGTGAGCCGCCGCTTTGGAGACCAGTATAATAAACAAGGCTATTTCGGTCCTGTCCTCTGCCTTAATATTGGCGTAATGTTCAAGAAAACTAATACCAATACGTCTTATTTAGTGACGTACTCGACTGTGTTTCGGAAGTAAATAATGGCGTTTGAAATTAGTTAAATTTATGGTTATTGCGGTGCAATAACCATAGAGTAGGGCTTCAGTAAGTTCGTCAATTTTTAGACCTTTTCTGAAACTTTTCATTACCGGCTTATCACGAATCTGGAAGTCCGTGTCTTGTTTATAATGCTTAATACCAGCTTCCTTCGTTACTCAGATACTATTTATTAATACGCGTTTATAATACGCTAGATTATAGATTCTATCTATTTTCCCCCGATATCCCCCGTCAGTAGTCTTATGTACGCAGTCATGAGAGTTAGTCAATCACACAAGTCGGATTTATCGGGGGGCGGTTTTCAGCGTTTTTATTTCGGGACAAGTAGTTAATCTTTTAGTAAGTGAGCGACATTTCCATCGAGATCTAAATGACCGAGTTTGACTGATGGAACCCGACGTACTATGTATTTTCCAAGTAGACCTAGTCTGGTCGGTCGTTGTTTTTGTAGAACTAAGAATTAATATTGGAAAGCACGAGGTAGTTTTAAGTTCTGAACAACGGTACAATGAGGAAGCAGTCTTGAACTGGTTTCTGGTAATTAAAAGGTACAAGGACGGCAACGGTACAGTTGATTTATGTCAACGAACCCTAATGAGGTTAGTTGGCGTTTTAGGTCACCCATAAAGGTTATATTTAATGGATTTTGTCCCGGTCCGGGAACATGGAAGCCTCCAGAAGGGTTAACATAGGTTCATAAGCATAAAAATAACTCAAATATTTAAGGCCATATAAAATACTTTCCTAATAGACGTACAACGGTGTTAGCTAATGGACGTACTTAGCGTATTTGTAGTGGACAATGCCCCCTCTAAAATTATGAACCCTTTTAGTTTCTGGGAAAAACAAGACTACTCAGTTGTCTTCAACGATTTCCAAGTTTGGGTAGTAAATCGGAGACGGTTAACGACGGTGTTAGTTTTGACCGTTATTATGGAAATGGGTAACACGGACGTATGTACACCGTTCCACTGAAAAACTTTAGTTAGCGATTACAATTTATCCCTAAAACTATAAGCGATAGTAGTCCACTGTTAACAACGGTTAATTGGGGGCGTAGTAGTCTCTGTTTTTAAGGTGGTCCTCGTAGTAATAATTATAGGGGTATGGTTAGTAAGCCTTTTAGTACGGACCTACTTCGCCGTCGTTTCTCAACTAACCCTAAACGTCCTAATTTACGATATAGTATACATCACAAGTACAGTCCCTATAACGTGTATGCGGTACATTGGGGTACTAGATTTGAATTTTGTGTAGGTTATAGGCGATTAGGACGTTGTTAGTATAACGACAAACTCCCTAAAACAAAATATTTTTTTCGTGAATGTCCCAATTCGCGACAACTTCAGGTTTTTAACGAGAATGAGTGTAATAAGCAACGACCTGAATTAAAACATATACCTTTAAAGGTAACAAGAGGACGTAAGCACCTGTTAAATTTTTTCTTCAAACGTGATGGCCGATATTCTAAACCTAGTAATCCGCGATGGACTTTTAGTAATATAGGCGATAGGGTTTTCGGGTGTATCTCTGGATGGCCTAATCCTAACTAAAACGGGAGTGCTATTCGATAACTTAGCAGACATATCGCGACACAGGTTACTCTCGGTGATAGAAGGCAGTAGGTTTATCGTCGCGGAAGCGGTTATAAACTTAAGGGCCATTTTATTTATTATCTCCTTAATAAACCTGAGTACGCCTGTTTACAAGGTTGTCCAACACAAACGACTCTCTTGTGGAGAAGAAATCGACCAAATTACTTGTAAAAGAAAGAACGTAACAGACAAAAAAGTTGTGGTTGTTCTCAATTTGGAAACGACAGAAATGGGTAGCGGCGACGTCTATTTCTAAGTCTATTTTCCCCCCGATGAACACGACAAACGTCCAATTTAAATTTTTATGGACGTAAACAACGTACCATCTCACACAAGAATAGTTGGTAATTCCTACAATCTGACAGAACTAATCATTTTTCAGCACAGGTCCAAAAGGGTTCTAGCGCTGATTAATTATTTGGTCTGCATCAAGGTTGTGGATGGTAAAAATTCAGTAGTAACCTCTTTTTGGTTATAAATTAGGAACATGAGAGTCGTTCCGTTAAGAGTCCTTTGTACAGGCGTTCACAGAAGTACCTAACGGTACTGAATGGAGACAGATTTGACTAAACACCTAATGTAGGAGGACTACGGGTTATATTAGGTGGACTCAATAGTTTGGGGTATACTGAAACTACTAAGTTTAGTTGTAATTTCCGATAAAAAAAGGCTGATTATCCCCAGGTTCATCACGGATTTAGTTTTCTAAGTATCTGATCGGGGTATAGTGACGGTTATATATGTACCGGACCTCTTTCTCCTAGTTTCGATTAAGGTGGGACACGAGGGGGCGGAGGTTAAGGTTATGGTTAATGTCTACGTATACTAACAACCCAGTCTTACTTACGATTTTATTAAAAATTTTTAAAGTACGAGTAGGAATTCTAACACATTGGCTAACACGTGTCCCGAAGCAATGTACAAAGTAACTATAGTTTAAAGGTATAAATTATATTGACTTAATGCATAAAAAACCGCCTCTATAAGTCGTTTAAATCCTTGTATAGCCAGGTTTGCCGACCAAAGAAATATTTCGAGTAGATACTCAGCACCCATGAACTTTAGTAAGTACTGTGTTGGCTAATTCACTCACGGTTAAAAAAAGTAAAGGAGGTGACAAAGGAGATGGCGAAGAAATCAGCATTGTGGTCTTTCTTGTTATTCCTGACAACGTAATCGACGGAGCGAATTTATAGACCAACTTTAGCATACACCAACTATAAATAATTTCGTCACTGTTAGCTACTACTAATTTAGTTTAACAAGGAAATTAAATAATTTCTTTAGTAAGTTACAAAGAAAAAGTTAGTTCGACTCGAGCTTTCCCGCACCGGGTCCTTCCCCGTAATACATTTTTGGAAGAACCAGTGACATAAACTACAATAGTGTTCGAACGAGGTTTTATGACGGAACCCAACGAAACTTAAGTTCTAAGTTAACGAATGAGTTGCTCCATAACATTAAAGGTTTTAGTGTTATTTCTTGAAATGCTGGTTTCCGACATCGTCGGGCACGATGCCGTGACCGATACCACCATTAAGGAAGTCATTTATTTCCGCTCCATTTCGTTTATCAAAATGAAAGTACTCGGTTTTAAAGTTATATTTCGAATAATTAGCGGAATGACGAAAAACGATTAACGCAGTATTAAAGTCACTCGGATCACTTATCTATTGTTCTCGTTGTAAACGTTGTAAAACGTTCTTAACTCACTTAACAAAAGATATTAGAAGTAGTAACAACCCATGTATTTATTGTAGTGGGAGTGCTTATCGTCCATTGTAGGACTATAGCGGACAAAAACTTTTAAAATTATTTAGTTTCTGTGAGCGGAAGCGAAGGTCAGGTCATGGGTATAACTGTTAATTTTAAAAGCTTTGGTTGCGGCTTAACCAACCCGGTGGGCGTCGACGTTCATTTAGGTCTTAGCAGTCTAGTGATCATTTTGCTATTGCTGGTCCTAAAAATTGAAGAGGATTTTGAAATTGGTGTACGAACCATAATTAAAGTTGTCGTAGCAATGAAAACCCCCCTTCTATTTAGCGTAGGGGTCCATTGTGAAACCCATAATTAAGGCTTAGCGGACAAACTTTCATATTGCGTTCTAAGTGTACATGGTGAACGCCCATTTATGGGACGGATAGTTAATGTACATGTAGCGCATTTAGGCGAAAACCGCACCCTGGTAGGCGACGACTATTTTATAGTTCTTTTAAGTCGACTAATGATTTAAACATTGCGGGGCCAAAAGGTTGAAGTGGTTTTTATATTTATGATAAGAAAAATAGTTAGACCCAGGTGTAGCGAAATAATAGTTATCCACTAACTCCTTCGAGCCCTTGAACATACCATATCGGACGGAATTAATGACCGTGTCTTCTATTGAGTGGCGGAAAAAGTCTTTTGAATGCGTTTAGTTTTGCAAAACATTAGTTGGCAGGGAAGAATAGTACGAGTAACGATTATTATGCCTACAACCGTTACAGACGTACCAGACAGCCGGGGGGTCGCACCCGATTTTCTAGCTAATTTGAGTAAAGTAGTCTGGTAAGTTTAGCAGGCCCAACAAAGTGGCGCGGGTAGTGGAAATGTCGAGCAGGTCCCCGATCTGAATTGGTGGGAGCGAGAAGAAGACGTGAAAAGACTCCTTGTATTTAGTGTAGTGGTCGAAGATATAATCCATTACAAAAAAATCCTTCAGGAAGATGTATTCGAACGTATAGTTTTTGTTGTTAGGGTGGTAAAAAAGAATACTATGCTTAAAATCTTCCTAGACGCATAACTAGACCCGGAGGACGTAACCGATTACGTAGGTCTTTACATCTGAAAAATGGGTCAAGTATCCGGGGTCCAAAAACTTGAACGGGGTATTGTATCTGGTGGCCGACAGGGCTGAAATGGACGAGTCATTGGTGCCCTTGTTTTTATCACCGCGGTTATGATTATCCTCCGTATAAAAAACTAAAAGGCGATAGGTACATGAGAAAATTTAATTTTCAGTGACTTCGGAACAGTAGTTATTAAAATTAAACTAGTCCGCGTCGTATCACTCAACCAGGAGGTCGGTTTTCGTCTATTAGATGACCACTTATAAACCCTAATATACGTATACGTGGCCCGAACTTATGAAGAGGTTTTTAAAATTATCGAAAAAAGTACAGGTTTCCCTATCATAGGTAAAGACCGTGTTTTTGCCATATTGGTGGAAATTCAAGACCATTAGGGAGTCGAGGGTGGGGAAATCGTTCCCGAAAGAAATCTAATTTCTGATTACCGCCAAAACATAACAGTAACGGATATTAAAATTGTAACCGGCATAGGCGTAAAACTCAACCGGGGGGTTGTAATCGGTAATTTAGATTTTATCTGTAAAGTAGCCGGGTGAGCATAGAGGGTCCGGCGAGCTGACGTGGGTATTGAAATTAGCGTGCAAATCCTCGTTATACTTCGGTACTAAAAAGTAAGTTTAGACAAAACTCACCTTTTATTTATTGTAGGGGACGAACTTCATAACCTTCGAAACGCCTCGAGTTAGGTAGCCATTTACGGACGTACAGTTTTTTCGATTGGCACGGTAATCATACTTATTACGCCTAAAATGCACAAAGGCGTATTAATAGGCCGGGGGGGCGTAATCGCTATCGTAGGTATTTGCAACTACTGAATTCCTCAAGTATACGTGGACCAAAAACATGAACAGGGTAGTGTATTTGGCAAACTCGTGGACGAACGTAAACCGAACATCGGTGTCCTTGTTTTTATCATCGGGGAAATAACTAATATCCTTATACCGAACTAAATCGTCAGAGATCTATTAGGAAATTTAACTTGTGTTGTCTTCAAAGTACTAGTTCTTGGAACTGGACAAGTCCTCGTCGTATTACCCATTAAGGGGGTCGATTTTCGTTTATCAGCTGATGTAATATAAAGCCTAATATCCATATTCGGGGGCCAAACTTATGGAGAGGATTATAGAATTGCCTGACTAAATACAAATTTCCACATGACCGTTCAAGGCCATGATGTTGACACAGTGGCCGGAATTCAAACCCATTAGGAAAACGTGGTTACGGGCATCGTTAGTAGACGAAATTCAATTTAAGTTGACCCCGTTGTAATGACAGTAATGAGTGCTATGCCTATACGCGACATAGTCGTAGAAACCAACCCGGCGGTTGTAATCTTTAATTTAGGTATTAGCTGTAAAGTAGTCGGGTCAGTATAGCAGGCCCAAAGACTTGGCGTGGTTATTAAAATTAACGTGCTAACCCCCGGCATAATTCGGTACTAAAGAGTAAGTCTAGGCGAAAATACCCTTTTATTTAGTGTAGGGGGTTTACGTTTTGTCCATCAAAACGACGACACTCGGGGAGCCATTTCCGGACTTCCAGCTTTAGAAGTCAGCAAGGTAGTAATACTTACTATGCTTAAAATGCACAAAGACGTATAACTAGGCCGGGGGGACGTAACCGGTGCCGTAGGTACTTGCATCGTAAGAACGGTTCAAGTATTCAGGGACCAAAAACGTGAACAGGGTAATGTATTTAACACCAACTCGGCCCGAAACGTCAAAGTGAACAAACACCTTATTTTTAACATCGCGGTGGCGATTCTCGTCCTTACTCAAAAAATAACGGACACAAATTTATAAGTGAGTACAATTTTTGCCTACGTCAACGTAACAATTACTAAAATTAAACACAACATAGGCGATTTATCCAACATGGGGGTCGGAACTCTTCTATTAGTTCATGACTTTTAACTCTTAATATACGTATGTGTGGGCCGAATCAATGACGGGGTTTTTAAAACTACCTCAGAAAGTCCCATCGTTGTAGTTATAGAACAAACCCATGATTTATTGCTAATAGATGGAAGTGTAATGAGTGCTCAACACTCGAGCCGTGTTTTTAGAGTAGTGAGCGAGATTCGCTCGCGTCTTATCTCAATAAGGGTCTCAGTTCTATAAAAAATATTAGTTATTGTCACTGAAAAGGTAATGCTGCCTCGACTTAAACTAAGTAAACACGGGGTAGTTCGTTCAGGGGACGAAAAGCATAACGTTAAACTTATAACCGTAAACGGCCGTGTTCTATAACGGGTCCTAAAACTTGGTATGGTTCCTGGACTTGTATTTAGAGCAGTGAGAAAGACCTTTACGAATTCAGTAATCGTAAAAATATTTAGCACGCATTGAATAAGTGATGATTGTTAGCGTTTGACCTATCTCAAACAGGAACCGTTAACTTAACGGGTTGTAGCCCATTAACCTATACCGGAACACCTAGTTATGCTTGAAGAAAACTTTCGCAACGTAAAGGTATTTCACTTTTTGGTTCTTCTAATGGACCCATGTCAACAAGTAGACGAAGTCGACGTTTTTGTCATCACTACGAGTTTGTCTTTTCGTTATTTATAGCTTAGTTTGCAAACCAGTAACTTAGGAGCGGAAGTTATAAACGGTTATAACTAGCAAAAATTCGAATCCCGTGGGAAATTGAAGGACCTCACCGGTTTCTTAAGAATATAATAAAAGATCATTTAAGTATAGTGCAGCTCGCCTATGGTTGTTTGGGCGCTGTTAAAGAACCCGCTAAACGACACGGTTCTCCAAGTAAAGTTGGTACGCACGACCTATTGTTGCGGTTTGAAATGAGACCTTATTAACTAATTCAACGCGTGCATTTCCTGGTATAAAGACCTATAGACCGGCTATGCTATTTACGCCTAAAACTTTTCCTATTACATAATTCATTATCACACGGCGTATAGGAGGTCATCTTCCACCGCCTATACTTCACGTTGGATCTTCTGTATGGTATTTCTTTTCGTCCGGGTCTAATTTTATGGTAAATTAACCTATAGCCATTCAGTAACAGAAACGCAGGAATTGGTAATGAGTATAAAGGACGAGTTTTAAAGATCTCTCAGACATAGGACGCCATAATGTTTACCGAAATTTTTAGGTAGCTCTTGCAAGGGATAGTTTGATGCTCTGTAGTGGTTATTTTTATTACTATAAATTTCCTATATTATGCAAAAGATCCCTGAAAAAGGTTTATTTTAGTACTACTAGCAAAACGAATTATATATGTATAGACAAAATTTGGTATAGGTCCCGAATCAGTTTATTCAACGTATTCGTACTAGCTTACGGTGAAAAGAAAAATGCAGGAGTTAACAAGATAGTATTACTGTTGACTGAACACGTTCTGGTCAATTGGGACCCGCGTGGGGTTTATCAGCGAGAACTATTTTTCCCTATAAAAATTGCTATATTCCTTTATCGCTTCCAGCAAGACCCGCTCCTGGTTAGTTACTGTATAGAGGAAATTCTTATAATTATTGAACACCCTCGAGTAGTTCTACTCAAAATGCGTATTTTATCGGTTTTGCTTTATGAGAACCTAGTAAAAACGAACAGGTTGCTGCTACAGATTTTGCTCATAATTACAAGTAACAAGATTTGAACATGTTTATTTTGTAGAAACAAACAAAAAGTAATGATTCGGGTTGTGCGTTAACAAATATTTTTTATCCCGGTCCCCTTTTTTGAAATTATTAATAGCGTTGGTTACCCGGTTATGTTTCGTCATCGTTGTTAGGACAGTTGCGTTTTTGAAATAGGCATTTGGTAAAGGGATACATTTGTTATCCTACCTACATCATCACGGAATGACGAAATAACCTAGCAAAGGTTGCGGGGCAGGATAATTCGAATTTTTTTATTTTGGTCGGATTTTCGTAACGGTTTACAGGTATTTATTTTATTGACCATTAGAGGCACTAGAACCAAAACATCTCTTACAATCTGTTTGTTGACTTTATTTTTTCTTAGACCGGATAATTTTTTTAATTTTTATACTTACTTAGTACTCGATTTATATGTAACGACTACTTATCCTTATAATTGTTGGTTCCGTATTTATAAGCCTCATGAAATGTTGATTTCTTGTAGGTCCGTTGGGTTGGAACCGACCCACTATTTTCGGATTTTTCGTTCTTTTGAACAACTTATAAGGGTCGTCGGTCCGCTTAGGCGGCAACTTTTTATTAAAGGTAACAACTTTAAAGTAAAAGATGTCTGCGTGTCCTTCCTAGTATTTGGGGGGTTATGGAGAAAGACTCGTATTTTGAGAAGGTGCGGACTAAATAGGAAGCCTACGAGAACCATTGTTTTAAAAAATAGCAATGAAATTACTTAAATAAAAATATAGAGACAAATGAGAAAAACAATTATCTGTTTCTGTAGAATGGCTCTAGAAATCCTCATATCCAAACACGTTATTGAACGTCCCCTTAATGTTTTAGAAGTAATTAACATAATCCTCCTTAAAAAAAGGTTTCATTAAACGCTTCTCGTATAGGTCAAGGTACTATCGGTTAGCCACACGGGTTGAAGCTAAGAAATCGGAAATTTAGTAAAACTATAACGGTTATTATAAAAAGAGGAAGGTGAAGAAAAAAAGCATCGAATATTGAGCACGTTATCTGCGGATGAACTCCTAATAATTTTATTCGTAATCGAAAGAAATCATGTAATGCTCTATCTCAACGACTTTGTAGTCTTTTTTTCTATTATTTTAGTAGTAGTTAAAATCCTTATTAAACCAATTTGGTTCGTTGAAAAGGGACTAACCAACCACTACTTTTTTAAAAATAAAAATTAACCCCTATAAAAAAATATCGGCGAACCCGGACTAAACGACAAAATAGCTGTGACGGTAGTAGTTCGTTGGTTTGAAGTATCACTAGCCGTCCTATCCTATAAAAACGGTTTAAGCGATAAAAAAATCGTTATATAAAACGAAGTAACATGTATCCTTATTATTTTTATTTAACCACGTCGCCGTCCAAAAAAGGACATACTTAAACGAAAGCACAAAAACGTTATTTCCACTCATTATTGCCCATCGGTTACACTACTATCTTCTCTTCCTTTTCTGTATATCGCTTGCAAAATTGTGGGTATAAAAAGAGAGTTTTCAATAAGAAAATTACGCCCATTTTATAAGATAAAAACGTGTTAGACAGAAATACTTATAGAACCAATTTAAAGAACTTAATCTGTTTTAATGTGATTTAATGTTAATTCATATTAAATTATTTAAATTTTCACAGCTACAAAAAAAGATCTTAACTGTGAAAGAAGTTTTCGTATAAGAAGAGTAATTAAATAAGATATTAGTCTTAATCCCAGGCGTAAATAATGTGCTACATTTGTAGTACTCATAAAGTCAATTTATAAAACTATTGTTGTAGAATTAATTCTAAAGCCCACGAAAATTATGTCGCTGCTCGCACGTACGTGTTGGGTAAAAATTACTTAATTAGCTCGTATAACTATCTTTATAGTAGCAACTAAATTCGTTTCGGTGTTCTTAACTGTGTAGCCCTTAACCGCGAGAACATAAAAATAAGTTTGCTGACGCGTACCGACCAATACGTGATCTTAATTAGCCAAACGTACCCGTTGGTACCGCTTTCGATTTTAGTAACCCCGAATTAGTCTGCTACGATTAAGTGGGCTAGCATACTAAACGACTTATTAATAGTATTGCCTTGTAACTAACCCACACTGTTGTTGCGAGGTTATAGGCGTCTGTCATTACTCAATCAAATATAGCTACAACTCCTAGTTAATATAAATGTCTATCGACGACATCATTCTACTAGTAGAGTAGTTTTCTAAAATTAGAACTCTTGTGATACTTACGCTTATTTTGTGAATATCAGAAGCGTCTTCTGACCCCTGCTAAGGGTTCGTCGTGAGTCTCAGATTATTCACGGAACAATTTTGTTCTAACCGTGCAATGGACCTAATTAAGATAACCGAACGCATTTGGGTCAAACTCATAGAGAATGAAGTTTTCTTAAAATCTTTTTAATCGAGTTATGCAGGACCCTTTTTTTAGGTTCATAGCAAATAGAGAAGGACTTGTAGAATGACATTAAGTGGGAAACTAATAGGGGAAGTAACCGTTAAGTTATTAACTGTGTAATTTAACAAAGTAAGATTTTTTTGTTGAATTCGGACGGGATTTTTTTTACTTTGTTGGGTAATAAACCCATTGGAATGGGTCACGGATAGGTAAATATTTTTAAAAATTATTAACAGGTGAGCAAATAATAACAACACTACTAATAAGACGAAATCGTTTCGTAGGAGAAAGATTCGAACTAAAGAAACTCTTTGTTAATTAGCTCTTTCGTCGAGATTATAATCATTGTTCACGTCAAAATCGATTTTTTTACGGATTCTTGTTTTGTGTAATAGAGCTAGTACGGTAACTATAGCTCGAAAAATGATTTGGGATACGTGCTGGATTACTAAATGGTTGACCTTTCGGTTAACGTCCGAAGATACCTTCGGACACGTCAACCCAACTATAGTTAGATTAAATAGTCACGCGTTAAGCGAATTTTTTGACCTTAAAACAAAAGTAACCTGGATTTTTATAACTAAATTTTTTTAATCTTTGTAATTCATTAAAAAAAATAAATCCTGGATTCCGAATACGACTATAAGGACGGATAAGAGTTGTAACCCTACACCCTAACTAAGGTAAATAAATGTTAGTTGTTTAACGTCGTACGTTAGGTAATTGTAAATTTCTTATAGAAAGTCGTCCGTTCGGACAACAATGCTGCTTATAAGGACGAAACGTATAAATATTTTTTGTGTATATATAACGGTTTCTGTGGCTACTAAAGTAGTTACCTTATCATAGAAGGAATGTACTATTGTTTCTTCTTTAATCTTTTTTAGACCAGTTTCTAGTTTCAACCCTATTGTCTCGTAATCGAGATCTTCTTGTCAACGAACTAAACACGAGTAAGGTAACTTTTCCTCTAGCATAACTTTACCTTTAAGAGACATAGTACTCTCGGTGGAACTGCAACAGTTTTATGACCCTTTTAGTATTCTCGAAATCCGTACTTCTAATCTGATAATCAACTGAGCTTTGTATAACCACCATAACTTTATGTACAGTACTTAGAGACACTTCTTAATTGTTTCTCTTTTGTACTAACGTCGTAATAGAAACAAACACTAATAGGGTTATTACAAAATATATGAGAAACACTCTTTTTTTTGTAAGCGATAGTACCAACGTTTAGTATGTCTCGCGAGAAGGTAGATAATGAGTTTCTCGTTGGGCTACATTAAGTACGCGTACCGATATTTCGCTTGTATAATCGGGCGGATAAGCCTTATAAGTTATTTCGTAGATAACACTGTTGCAAAGTACGCCCACTTTTTGGCTATCCTTCCGAATAAAATATGTTAAAAGAGCTAGCAACCTCATCAAAAGAAAGTTTTTTGTAAACATAATTACGTCTCTAACGGTTTGCAGAAGGTTCATTTCGATTTTATTAAGGGTTAAAGCAACTGCAAGGTCTTGTGGGATTGGGTAATTCTTGCTGCTTTGGTAAAGTTTAAATAAAATAACCTTCTCATTCAGGACTTTTTCCAGGGTATGCGAAAACAGTCGACCGTCTTGTGTGTAGTAGACTAAAACTCACCGTATACCATCCGTGACCAGGGAATAACCTAGTCACAGCTTTATTCATAGTTTGTTTTCAAGTTAAAGTACCGTTACATCAACTATACCTCTCCTAGACCGGATTTCAACTGAATAACACATAGTGAAGCTCGATACTTCCTGATGGTAAGCAAAATGAACTTCGTTACAGCGCCCCGTATGGTCATCATAGTAAATTACACCCCCGACAATTTTTCCATAATAGTTTGTGGCCTAAATAATAACTTACGAAATTAGATTTCGTTTACGTTTTTGCGTAGTGAAGAATAAAAAATTTTTGTTAGCTTCTTGCAGTTTAGTAGCGTTGTTTTCTTTCTTCATCTTAGTATTTTTTAAAAAGGCGTAGTTAACAACATAGATTTTAACTTCGCAAAATGTTTCTTGTTTAGTCACGGTTAAACCTCATCGTTGTCCAAAATACAATATAAAAAACAGACTGCTAATTATGGTTTCAGTAAACTAACTGTTTCTATTTATAAAAAGTGAAGTTTATAGCGCGGGTTCCTCATCTCGTATTAATACTTTTTCCTTGATACCGAACAACAGAATAAACCGGATTCACGGACGTGTTTAAGTTTCTATTCAAGGCTGTCCCAAAAGAGATTACGGGTTCAAGAAATAGTTTTTTTTCTTGTTTCAAGAGTACTGTTTGTTCGCCGGAATGTTTACGGTTCAATAAAGTAACTTGAACTTATGCTTGTTCCTGTTTGTTTAGATTCAGGACGTGTTCATTTTTTTCATCTGCGCTACAACTTTTTCTAACAAATAGGACTACTTATATTTTATATGCGATCGAAACCGAGTTCACCACTTTTTTTAGTCCAGCAATTGGATCGCGGGCAAAAATTTGCACGTCTTCTATATTTTTCGTCTATATCATTTGCTCATTTTCTTTAATTCCAACGAATAAATTTTTTAGTTTTTGGACTAACACAAATATAGTCTGAAAATCGTATCCAGAGTGCCTTCTATTACTTTTTTACCTTCGTTATTGACTGTTGATAATACGCGAAATGTAGATAGAACTGCGGAAAACCGCCGCATCTATAAACTAACACTGCACATAAGAATAATGGGGTAAGGAACGAGAAAATTCGCGGTGTGAGAACGGGTTCTGAATATTTCGGTCATAAAGATAACGATAATTATTTTAACTTTGTGGCAGTGACTTTCTACATTCATCGTGGTAACTATAGTGAGTTGTTAAGCGCCCCCATTTTCGAATAGAATCGAGTGGCTCACAAAATCTTTTTTAACAACAACTTTGGTTAGAGCATGGACGTCTAAGGTCACTCTTTTGACAGGTTGTTCGTCGTCTACTCAATTTCTTTTTTGAGTTCTATTGAGATCAACCTCTTCTACACCATGTTTATCTAAACAGAGTTTTATGAGGATTAATAGACAGGTAATAAGATTTATGAAATCCATTATTTAATTAACTTGCGAATTTACGAGTCTTAAATTCGCAATGATTAAGTAGGAATTAGCAAAATCTTTTACTTGATTTTTTAGTTCTTCTTTGGTGATTATTTAGTTAACTACGTGATTTAGTAATATAGCTACGAGTACGCCTAGATTGGGGGCGGATAGCACTATATATAAAACGTGCAAATGCACTCTAATGTAGTCTTGATCCTCTCTTATTTTAGGTCATGTTATGGTGCGAGTGGCTCGTTTTTCTCGACATACCATACTAGCAATTTGACTTAGGAGTTTAACCCGTTTAACTTTTACGATAAGAACTTTTACTGTTATTTGATAAGCATTACGCTGAATGAATATGTCTGTTAAAAGGACCACAGTTTCGTGAGTAAGTTGAACCTCTTAGTGACTCTCGACTCGCGCTGTTCAACATATTTGTTATAGTTTTATATCTGCTGTTGTGGTAGGTCCGTAATACCTTATACCGATAACAGGGCGGATTATTATTTTTACCTGTCGGGTTGGGTTGAAATTGGAGTGTTAATCTTTTTAATGCGTTATACGTTGAATTTTGATTTCCCGACAGAGTTGTTTAATTACTAAATTGGTTAGTCGTTTTTCTGTATTTATTTTTTAATTCTGAGTATCTATGATGGTCGTTTTGATATTGTTTTGATTTAGTTTGTCATTTTTTATTAGTTTTGCGGATATTGCTAGAAAATTGGGCAATATTAGACAATTTTTACTGTGAGTTAAATTTATTTTGATTACCCAGATCTTCGCGAGTTTAACAGCGAATAGGTGTTTTTGGGTATTTTAGTGAACGTTCTGGTGGAAATAAAAAGAAACACTAACCATAAAAGAGACCTTAAAAAGAACCTAAACCGGAACGTTATTATAAACTCAAATACCTATTGTGCCATGCAGCATCTGCGCTATAGCTTCGTTATCCGCTACATTTTCAATAGACAGCACACCTTTGCAATCGTACTCGCTACCAGAGCATTCGAAGCTCGCGAAATCTTGTACGAGAGTAAATATCTCCCTTATGTACTTTTAGGAAGTATATTAGGTCTCTGAATTTATACCACCGAATCTCGTAGAGCAAAAAAGTTACAATACGGTACTACAATTTTTACATATGTAAGATCGCGAGCTTCTAGGTAGGCTTCTCAGTAAAGCGGTTACCGGTTTTAATTTTCTTATGGTTTTGTTAAATAAGAAACGCCTATTTTGTTTCCCCAAATCGAATTTTTGGCACTTAAAATAATTTCTGTAGACAGCGTGAAATTCGTAAAGTCACTAAGTGTGTGTAGTAGAACCAGGTAATTAGATACCAACAAATCGTTGGAGAGTCGCACGTAGCTATTTCGTATAGGTATGTCTTGTGCTATATACCGTAAATGTTGTGATGTTTCTAACCAATTAAGTTATAAAAAATAAATTGACCTTTTTTGTTTAAGTAAATCAGCGACAAAGTTTTCTATATATATGTGTTAATTTTTCAATAAAAGGATTTTACCTATATTCGTGATAAGGATTACGGCATCTATGCGCAAAAAAATATGGTCCTTTAGTTTGTTTACGAGCGTTTATGAAGTTCAACGGACTCTCGAGTTGTTAGTAACCATCACGCCCTGCGGAACTTTGTCAGTTTCCTGTATAGATAAATTAGCTTCGGTATGCAGAATACGGTAATTTAATAAAGAACCATTAACGTCCATAACCGTCAAATATAGTCTGAGAAAATTGAGTGTAAGTCTGTGAGCTGAATAGTCTATCTTATACAGATAACCCATACCAACTCGGATACTTAAATAAAATAGTCCGAACACTATAAAAAACAGAGGGAAGTGACTTGCTTCCCTACGGTGAAAGAAACAATCTTCGGGTTCGGACATCACAAGGCCAGCATACGTCATTACAACCTCCGACACGACTCCTTCAACTAGGCCTTAGCCCAAATAACTATGGAAGAGTTTTGGGATTTCGTTAGCGGCTCCGGACGTACTTTTAGTTGGTTTTTTGACTTTTCGGAGCGCTCATATAAGAATTTTTAAAGTCAAAACTATGAGATTATTTGGTAATAATAGTTGAGATACATTTTCAAATCTACATAGGAAAAACCTCATCTCGATTTTCTCAATTTAAATATTACTTATTTGTTAGACTTTTATATTTTTATTCATCGTAGCGTTTAAATAATAAAGAAAAAGAAAACCGTTATTAAAAGATAGATTGAATGTTTATATACCAAGGGCGCCTTCTACGTTAGTATAATATGCTAATGCGTTTTTTGGAAAGGTACTCTCCCTAGTAATGAATATCGTTAAGCAGGATGGGTTAACTTCCTCGATGTCTAAAAGAAACCTACCACTAAGATCGACAAAACTTTTTTCATGTATATCTACTTAAACTTAGTCGTAATTAAGACTTGATAAACCCCCATACAGATTAAAAAATAACATACTTTTTCGCGCTAAAGGGAGAATAAGATTATTAATACCCTTATAATCCATGCGGAATGAATATAAGACGAAATTATCCAAAATCATGTGAAAAAATAAGTCGATATATACAAACGCGTAATATAAAACAAAATGATTCTTTCAGACTTACAATAAAAAAATAAAAATAAGAAACAAATTAAGCAGGACTACCCCAATAAACCCCTTAACCTGAGTATAAAGAAGTATATATGAACCGTCTTTCATTGAAATTCGATTTCCTACTAAATAAATTTAAAAATTAAATAAACTAATAGGGTCCGAATAAGATAAAACCTACCGCTCAAACCATAAAACGTCTTACCGAAGGGAACGGAAAAGAACATTTTTCGAGTTCAGTTTCTCTAATACCCTAGAAAAAAAATCTGAGAAATTTTTACTATGTTATAGGAAACTAAGGCTACAATTAATGTCATAAAAAAAACTTTTCATTTTTAGTTATATAATTTTCTTATAAAAATAATAAAAAATAAGGTTATTATAAAAAATCAACATACGTAGATCTTGTTTTATTACCATTAGCAAAAAATCGGGGTTACAAAAAACCAAGTAATTACGAGTAACGTCTTTTTTTTCTTCGTTACCGTTCAACCCGTAAGTAACATTGAAGCGAAAATATACCATAATTTAATTGAAAAACCTGAAAAAACTCAAAATAACTACATTTACTAATATTACTTTTGTAGTAATTAAACAGATTTTCGAACAGTTTTAAGGTACCATCCTACGAATGATGTCTTCGACCTGCTAATTCAATAATAAGATTAACCCTATGACTCCTATCAACCCCAGATTTATGTGGATCTATACGTGTATCCGAATATTTATGTAACCTAGAAATGTTGCCCGTAATATTAAATTAACAGCGAGTAACAGGGTATAGTTACGATCTATCACCGTATTATTTTTGAATAAAATAACTTCTTTCCCGTACCCTTTTAGTTACAGCACATAATTGAAGTATATAAGAAAGACTTTCTATACTATAGATAAATCAAGGTAAATATGTACCTGTTAATGAATCGTTAGTCGAAGAGGTTAATGATTTAAATTTAGTAGTGTTTCTTTTTACGGCTGCAATACTATATATGCGATAACGTTTTCTGAAGTTCATATTACGCCTACATTTCTTTTATTATTATTTAAAACTCCCGTAAGGGATATCGAGTTTATCTTCATCGCTAGAAACGTTAAAAATCGGGATAACAAGCTAATTTAAGGGGAAAAGAACGTATACTTTTTGGTTTACTTTTTCTACTGAACTGTCGTTAGCTACAATTATTTTTTAAAAAACTAATAGATACATACGCGAGAGATCGTTCCACAGGCTGTTTAGTCCCGTCCTAGTCGGAAGCACACCACTGAACTAATTCACAGTAACTTTTGTTCAATCTTTAAACTTAAGAATCGCTCGAATTGAAAAATTCTCATGTCGGTTTCCTCCTTATTTAAAATTTATTATACGATATCGTTAATCTTTCTTGGTGTTAGGGGGGGGTGTTTATTATATACGCCACCGCGAGGGGTATTTGGTTTATGAACTAACCGTTTATCGTATTTGTTGCTATTTTTCCGAATTAGAATTTATAGCTATTCCATTTATATTAAGAAAAACCGACTTTATTTTTTTATATTCGGTAGAATTTTTCTCGTGACTTGTGTTTTACATTTCGCGGGGGGTTTGTACGGTATTGCCCTACTTTTTTATTTTAGGCTAGTGGCAATTATGTCGTTAGTATAATAATTAGTTGTATTAAAAAAAACAAAAAAGATTTTTATTAGGGTGCGAGTAATATAGAGGTCGTTAAAAGTTACCTTTTTGTTTTCGCGTGTCTCCATTTATGTTTTATCGTAGGACCATTAAAAATCTTTACTTATTTACTTATTTATTTGAAGGTGGATTTCACTGTCTTTTCCGTGTATAGTAAGGGTTTTAGTGCGGTTCGAGACAACAAAAACGTGTTATTAGTGCTGCTAATTACATAAATTTCGCAAAACCTATGGTGGTGTAGCACTTACCAACATACTCTTTTTAGCAATGGTAACGTTTGAAATATCGGTTTCGTTTAAACCGGTAAAGTCGGCGAGGATATCGTATTGGTTCGGTGGTCTATAGGTTACTGTACTAATGTTTTAGTGGATTAGGACGTTTTTAATTTCCTTGAGGCATTTTTTTATTTGCGAAAACTTATAATTCTAGCTGAACACTATTGGGAAAATTAACTCAACCTTCTTTTATATTTTTTAAATTACATAATCTTTGATGCCTTTGTTTGTATTACGGACAGTGAGGTATTGGTCGTATATTGTGATAGTCTTGCTCAGGTCGAACTTATTTACAAGATTAATTTAACTAGGTTTGTTTTCGGTTACGTAAAAGAACCTCGGATTCGGTTAGTTCAACCTAGCGATTTTATAACGAACCCTAGTACTCATTTCGATTTATTTACTAAACGGTTATTAAGCATAATGGTCCTTCGTATCTCGAATAAACTGAACGTTTATTTTAGTAACCTTACGTATTCTTCTTTGACGAACTCTTTTGGTCTTTAGGTCGTAAATTCGTTTATGACAGGTATCGAACAAAACAACTGCGATGTGGAGGTTTTGCTTTCTAACGTAGTGGGACAGGTTCTGTTTTTTACCACTCGTTTTATAATTATTTGCAAACATTTTAAAGGTTCCAAGGTATAAGTCGTCCTGAATTATAAGAACAGTATTAACCGTCGTATTTATAACGTTGTTCGAAGCGTTATTGTTCTGGATAAGGTATTATCTTCTAGACGAAGTAGATCGGAAAGGATGTCATAGTGGCTAGCAACATAACTACGAAACACGGTTACGTTATCAGTCTCGTTTTTTTTACATTTTTCCGGTTCATTTGGGAACCCAATCTTTTCATGAACTTTATGTTTTTGGTTATTCAGGCCTTATGTTAGGAGCACGGTTTTAACCTATTTATCAAAAAACGAGTTTAACGCTGTCTACGAAAAGACATTATATATGTTATAAAAATACGCGTCAAAAATAACGTCTTTACTACGTCGTTTATATATTTTAATTTGGATATTTTGGTCTAAGACGTTCGTGGGGCTTGGTTGATGATACGTGCCGCACAACAACCAACAGGGTATGTTCTCGTATTAATATTATTAACAGATCTTTGGGTAACTATGGTTGTGGTTTTTGTCCTACTACATAACGGTATAATTGCCGTCAAAGGGTCCGTATTTAAGCGGGGTACCGGCTAAGTAGTTCACAGGGACCGAGCTATGGAGGTTGTGCCTGTTTATTTGATGACTATTTGTTTATCTTATCTTCGTAGTATTTTTATCAATTTTTTTAATGATTACTAAACCCGAAATAAACTACACATCGTTTTATTGATTGCTATTGTTAATTACGGTAATTAGGCGGTGCTGAAACTCAAAGTTTTTATCGAGGTTATTGTTACTAACGGGGTTTTTTTGGTTACTTAGAATAATCTTTCCTTGATCTACTCGACTGCTGGTATGATGTTGTTTTTGATTTTCCTTTATTATCACAATTTCGATTTAGTAAACCCAGACGTTAACGTCTCATTGGGGGTTCTCAACGAGAATGATGAAGGTGTTCTACAAACGGGAGTCGTTTTATTATTACACAGTTGTTTCTCTCTCTTTATGGTGAATTATGTTAATTTTTGTGTTAATTGAATATACGAAAAAGCGAACAGTGGCAGGTACAATAGTATTTTTTTTGTTACTTTTAAAATTACATACATAGGAAGGTCATCGGTTTACTTCAAACCTCCGATATTCGGTTATGGTATGAGCACGATTGGGTATGTTTCTTCTCGTATTTTATCCAGTAAAGAGATGCGGTTATTTAAAAATGAGCGGGATTAACTCGTAACTATGAATTCGATTCATACGGATTTTAACGTTTTTAATTACCGTCTACTTCACTTATTTCAGGACCCTATTAGAGTACTTTCGCTTTATTTGTATTATATTTTTTGTCATACGGTTTGTTCATTCCTATACGCTTTCTTTTTTGGTTGTAGTACTATGGCTTACCCCGATTTTATTTCGGTATACATCATAAGTTTCTCTCCTATTTATAATTTGACCGATGCGGTTATCGCTGATTACTAACAGGATTGGCAAGTAAACAGGTAGCTAATTAGTACAAATTTAAAGTGTGATTTTATGAAGATTGCATCTCATGAGGAGACTGATCTTTTTAAGAGAATACAATATCTTCAGCACATTCAACCTTTATTTTAAGAATAAAAGTACTATCGTGTTCTATCTAGGTTATGTAGTTAAATTGCCTAACTAAAAAGAGCGATAACAAACCGTACGTTGTTTCTGACGACGATAGAATCATTATATTACTGTCCATTTATGAATTCCCTGATATATACTTTGAAAATCACTGTCCTCGTTGACCGATATATCCGTCAGTAAAAACGCATAGTCGAGAAGTTTTAGTGATACTAAATCATTACCAACTACTAAACAGTTTATCGAGGTATTTTTGTGATTTGCGCTAGCTTTGCAACTGGGTTTCTTTTACATTAAAACATGTTGAGCTAAATACACTACTTCTTAGCCACCTAGCTAAATAATCATTTTTGGTTCTGTAACTACAACAGCAAGTAGAACGTCGATTTTTTTTACATATACTAAGTTATGTATTGGGCGACTTAATAATGTCTCTATTACAGTATCGCTCAAAAAAGAATAACTTCCGTAATGTTTTTTTATTATAGTTATTTAAAGATAAAAGAAGATGTCGACGACAAATATATCTACGCCCACTATTTGACATATTTCTCTGTAAGGGGCATACATTAGGTAGGAGAGGAATATCAGTAAGTTTCAAGTACAAACTTTGCTACGATTTACTGATAACGGCACGACTTTTTTTTAAAAGTCGTTATAGCAATGCGATAAAATTGCACCGACCTCGTGTAGGGAGACGTAACGAACCGCTTAGTAATAATTTGTCAAGCCCATATAAAGGGCTCGACGAATTTCATCGTTGATTTGCTTTTTTTATAAATCTATAGATACCATTACTGATGGGGTGGGGACTACCATGTCGTTAATCTCTAATATAAGTACAATACCTAGACTAAGTCCCTGTAGACCTACGAAATTTGATAAACCTGTTAGTAAGTCCCAAACTACATAAATTAGATCCTGCACCGCTCCCGACAAGGCAAAACTTAAACCAGTTGTGAGACCTTTTACTTGAAGTACGATTCTAGGGTATAGTAAAATTTGGTGCGGCAGCTCCTCTAAACACGAGACAATAACGGCTAGGTTGGTTTCGGTTGGCTAATAATCCAACCGTACGGTTTATATGATATTTTCTATAATAAGTACTACGAACCGTTATAAGTTCGTGTGGAGTAAAAATTTACGAAGTGGATAAAACGTATAAAGGATCTTTTTTGATTTGAGTTACATATTTCGCCGTATTTTATACCCAATGTAAGTAATCTACCTCATAGTTTTTAACTTTTTCCTCAAACAGTATGAAATACTTCGTACCTTGTTTAGTACTATCTTTAGTAAGTACTAAATTTACTTAATTTTAGAAACCGGAGTTCGACCTTACTTAATCGGTTTGCTAAGTTTAGAGGGAATAATGAATTAGTCACCAAGTGACGTACACGTCGCTGAATAGTTGGACTTGTCGACGTTAAATAACAGTCATTTAGTTTATTACTTTAGCTACGTTAACGTGACGAACAAAATCACTTTTCAGTACCGTATGTTACTTTGGATACGTTTTATAAGAGGTCCTCATGAAGAACCTATACTTCGCTATGCAATAAGCAAACGTGTTCCAGACCTTCGGGAACTCAAAGAACCGGTTCTACTTGGTACCTTTTGGATAACCTGATTACTGTTAGTAGTCATAGATTGCTAATCTTAAATAGGTAAATGTAACTACCTCGTCTACTCAAATCCGTATCTGCGCGAGAAAAAAATTAATTATTTAATAAGGTCGCTCGTTTTTTTATTTCGCTAAATAAAAAGATAAATGGCGCCTCTTTTATTTCGTACTTACCAGCGTATCTTAATTGACAACCTCTGGTTCGGTTCGTCGACAACTTACTATATTTTAAATATTTTTTTACCAGTTAAAATATACTAAGGACAAACATACCGTGACATATAGTTAGAGGACTAAAGCAGACGAGAACCATACTTCATATAATAAGACTTACCGTTGGTCACGACCAATGAAACACCTTGTTTCTGTTACTGGAGTGACGAAATACCTGAGAACGAAAAAGGAATTTTTGGTTGTGGGAACGAGTACGGCCTTGTTAAGTTCGTCTTATGGTACGAACCAATCGACATGGGCTTCATAGACTAACCAAATAATTTTGCCGTACCAAAGTTAACTTTTTAGTAAAATCTAAAAGTTATGATTCTAAATGGATAGAAGGCGGTAGAGAAGAAGGATAAGAAGTCAGGTAGGGGCTCTACTGCATGTTAGAATAACACGCCTTTTTTTTATCCGGAAATTAGGTTAATTTACGGGTACTCAACGTTTTCAGAAAATACTTTTTCTTTTTATTTTCGTTTGAATTAGTAGAGTTTTTTAATCCCCTTAATTTTAAAAATTCTTAATGACTTAACCAACTCAATCTCGCTCAGGAGGGACTTAATTATTTAATAATACTAAAAGCAGTTCCGCGCGAAGTAGTTCAATGAGGGAAAGCTCTACTACTGTTTTTTGCGAGAAAGAATCATGTTAATAAACATAGACGAGGACTATTCTAAACGTAATGTCATTGAATAGAATTGTTATGAGGATAACGACGGTACTATCCTTACTAATCGTTGTTCTACTATGTGAACCTAAACAATGGGTCGAGGGGTAAAAATCGTCTTACAAGTGGACCTTTTAACGTAGATTACGATAATCCGCTCATGGAATAATCAGTCCCGATATTTGTCAAACTAGATTGGGGACCACTACTACGGACCTTTCTCGCAAAACGGTTACGCGTACTACTTCAAAGACTTCAATAGGAAATATTTAAGTCGATAAATGCAAAAGAACATTTCGAAAAACTACCAAACTTTTTTGAGAATTTTGGAATATTTTTGAGAAATTTATTCCAATCTAGGAAGTAAGTATTTCCTAGGTTAGTTACGTAACGTTTTAATTAAATATCTTATTTTTTAACCTAATTTCTTCTATTGCTTTACACATAGATGAAAAAACTCGCCAGAAGACGTGTCTTAAAATTCAGACTACTTGCTCAGTTTACGTTAAGTTAGAGACTAAATGAGGTAACACTCGGTACCGTGTTAGTTATACTAAAAAATAGTTGGCGTAATTTTGCTAAGTTGCGTTTCCTTATATAGATATGATACTGATAACTATTAATGGAACGCTAAATATAAACCTACTGCTTCTTGGCGTCAAAAAAAAGATAAAAGGTTATAAGTCAATTATAAGGACTTTTCTCGTAGAATAAAATACTGAGTAGCTATGTAGGTTTTAAATCTTCTTTTCCAGAAATATTTTATTACGAACGGGTATACTATGTACTTCGTAAATGAAAGTGCCTGTAATTTAGATAAATACAAAAACAAAATCGCTCATTAAATGGAAAGGCGGTACGATATCTTGTTCGCCCCAAAGTTATAGCTTCAAGTTAAAAATACGTCTCTTCTAAGCCAAAACATTTTTTTACCTACTTATTTGGTGATATTTTGAATTAACTCTATCTATTCCTAATTTGTCAAATGTTCTTGGCCAACAAAATTAAACGACATATATAAATTTTAGAACAGACCCCTCAACTTAGTTACTCGTTGGAGTAATTTCCCCTCTTAATATTCAACTTATTAGGACGAAAATAAAATCCAAACAAACTAGGACCTGAACGACACCATGTAGAAGAACGCCTACGGTTTCAATTACAATAGCCAAAAAGTTGAAAAAGACGTCCACTTTAGCCTCATATGTGTGCTTTTACGTTCCAGGTAGTCTAGGGAATAGGGTATCCTGCACTCCTACGTGATAATCTGAAAGAAGAATTTAAATATGTCCTATTATTAACCTGGTCGGAAATAGCGGGCCACAATAAAGGATGTTGTCTAGATAAACAAATAACCTATCGTCTTTTACTTCTATATGATTTTTTCATAAAAAATAAACTCGTTGGGAGATTTCTTTATTGGGAAGAAAAGTTTTTATTTTTACATGTCTCGGTCAATCGCGAATTACGTCCAAATTTGTATGGAACCTGTTATCTTTAGTTTGTAGAATTACTAGAAGGAGTGAATCTTTTCGAATCAAAGGGAAATAATCATTTTCCCCGGCTGAGTTGATGAACCTTTTTTTTATAAGTGCTTTTTCCCTATCTTTAAAGGTCCTTCCGTCTAGAACTTGGCAATCAAACACTCGAAAACTTTTGCGTTGTTTCACAATAAGAGGTTCTTTAGTAAGGTCCTGGTCTCAGATTAAATTATCTCCAAAGATACTATCGGTGAGTTTTTTCACTGTATCATTCGAGATAATGGCAAGCTTTTTAAGTAGTCAAAGGCGCCTTTATACCATGTCCAACAAACCAACTTCTTTCAGTAAAGGGGCTCTATCTTTTCGATCGGTATTTTAAACAAGTTTTCTTATTCAATTCACCATAAAATTTATACCTTAAATTTAATTTACTTTTTTTACCTAATCGAATAATATAACTTTGGTTAGAATCTTCGACCCTAGTTTAACCCTATTGAGCTACATAACCACCATTGAAGGGTATAGAGGACAAAGTTGAAGATTGGCTATGTTTTGAAGGTAAAAGGATATTCTTAACAAGGTTTATAAGAGGGTAATGAACCTAACTAGGCCACTCACTTCGTTGGAATTATAGAGTTCTTGGTTTGTTTAACTTACGTAAAAAATGTAAAAATGTTGCTACCTCTTTTTCATGACATTAATTGTCAACCATGACCTTACTAGGACAAGGAAAGTATTTTTTTACCTCAAATAGGGTGTTTTAAGTAAGAAACTAAGTCAAATAAACCTTTTTATCAAAGCGATTTGAGGTATTTAGAATTACAATAACCAACTTAGTTTGCAGTGTTTATAAAAAAATTTAGGTATCAAAAAAATTAAAAGATTTTCTTTTATATCCGAACCTTATTTGTAGTTAATTGTGCCGTAAACGCGGTTTAAAACTTTACCACACGTAAGGAACAAAAGGACCGCCGCCAACTTAAAGCGTTGTTTTGAGAAGAACTTTGCTACACCCCGATTCTCAAAACTAAGCTAATTGGTATTACCTAAAGGGTATAGATGGTCGCGTCAAAACACTTCCAGCTATTTAATATAGCAAATATTATTTGCCGCAAGGACGACCAGCTGAACTAGATTATAGTGTAAAATGACCTAATTCACGTACAACAACGGTACGTGGACAATCACAAAATCTCATGGTTTACTTTTCTACTCTCAATAGAGGTTAAAGAAATACCCATGTTTTATTGGTGGTTATTAGGAATGATACGTACTAACAATATAGTTGACGCCCCTTTAGTACATAGTTTTGTCGAAAAACTATGGTAAAAGGTCACCCACAAGCGAAGGTCTCACTATGAACCAAGCTACGCCTTCTAAGGCCTTACGTTATTTCGCGGGGTAAAAGTGTCTATTCTATTCCTATTCTATTTACAGGACCTCAAAGGTTCTATAATAGAAGAGGAACTTTAAGGGAAGGTAATAGGGTAAAATTTATCCTCTAAAAAGGAAGAAGAACATAAACTAGTTTAAAAAGTTTATTATAATAAGGACGGGGGAGAAGTATTCCTATATGAGGTTTTCCTAGACGGTATTTTATAAAAAAATCCAGTCTTAAGTGTATAAAATAATTTAAAAGTAGATAACTACAACAAACTTGTTTTCTAAGTTACCAAAAAAGTTGTTGTGGTTAAGCGGTTGAGTAGTAACATTAAAATCCTACACAATGGTTGGTCCTTATTTATGCCGACGAATGTACTTTTTTTATAAAATTGTACAGCTGTAATGACCCAAAGAAAAAATATCGATGAAAAAAAAGAACTCGACCTATTAGCGCTTGTTATAGAAATAATCTTACTTAATTAAGAACCGTTTGAGCAAAACCCTTTATACATCATGAATTCTCATAACATAGGTCCAATCAAGACATTCAGGGAAATGTTGATTTTACTGATGTTTTATTAAGAGGAGATACGTCCTACATCGGAGATAGGACCACAAGTCAGTTTGCAACATTACATTGTCATTACGTTAGAAAGAATAGTTTGCAAAGGGTTTTACGGCCTCCATTCAGAGGTACTATAAGTCCTAGAGGTATTACTTTAGCGGTTTGGGGCTTAAAACGCCGTAAGTTTTTTAGTGGAAAATTTTACGACAGAAGTTTTACATTATATTTCAGATTGAGAGACTAGAATTCTAGAAAATTTAGAAGTAGTAGTGTTATTTATCATAGACGGGATGCTAATTATGACACTTTAGATTAAAAAAAATAAAGTCATAAAACGTTACATGATGAGTATAGACATGCTTGGTATCGAAAATTAAATCCATTCTGATCTATGAATATCTTGTTGTAGGTCTTATTTTTAGCTCTTAAAAAATTTTCTATTGCGGTGAATGATTCGGAGAAAAAAAATATAACGCCTTGCTACTATTCACGTTCAAGTCGTATGACTCTTAGTTCGTCGACTCAATTTGTTAAGCGAACGGTGTAACCTTTTTAACAACCCGAACATGATTAATGACGTTTAAATTTTGTTGGTATAAGAAACCCATAGTAATTAAATAAAAGTCTTTAATCATTAAATATTCTATATTATCAGATCTTTTTTGTCCTAGTGGTGTCTGTTTTTATGGGTTCCGTCGTTATCGTTTCCTTAACTACTGAAAATGACATTATAATCATGATGTCAAATTACCTGATGGAAATATGGTTGCTATACGTTATCAACGAAATAACATGGAAAGCTCACGGAGTTTGGAAGTATTCCTCGACTAAGCGAGTGGCGTTTAAAGGAGGCAACGAACCGGGACTTAGCGGATAGTAGCGATTTTTTGGTCAGGTAGCGATTAGGCTGTAGGGCCGTACAGGCGCCCCATTGTATACACTAGTTCGCTGTCACGAACGGTGCCTCTTTAAGTGAATTAATACCTCTGTACAAAGTGGTTCTACTCTGAGAAACCTAAATCATTTGTTCAAGCTGGTAAGGAGATGGCAGAAAAGTTGGTAAAGGCATTTTAGTCATAGTAGTACGCCAAACTTTTTTAGCGCACGTGCAGGTATTTGCCTTAACCAACGGAGTCGTGCCGAAAGTAGACTAAGTCCGGACAGATTATATTAAACCTTATAGAAAAGTTTGGCGAGTTATAATAGAAAAGGTCTACATCCCGAATCGTAATTCAGCTTTTAAACAAAATAAGGTAGTCCTTACCAATGGCCGAGTCTTTTTATAAAATAACCATGACAGAGTCTTTTCTTAAAATGTCTGGTTGCGGGCAAATTAAGAGGATGACCCTGACCCCATTTATCTGAAAAAAGTAACTAATTATCTACATTGCTCAGCATTTCAGCTAATGTTAAACAAAATGGATTAACCGCTCGTTGGTTTGCTGTCTCGTTACATAAAAACCCCTCATGTATAAGAAAATGGAAAAATCTCGGCGGTTATTTTTATAAAAAATGAAGCAATAGGCAACGTTGGGCTAGTAGCAGAAATTCACGAGCGAGCAATAGGTTGGCAAAAAATTAAAGACATCGTTATAGGAGCCCATTCATGGTCAGACCCCAGAACTACGGAAGTCTTGGACCGCGTAAGACAGGACGTACAAGTACTACTACTGCTGAGTATATGTCTAGTCGATGATTCCTCTGTTTTGCTTACGCTAAGAAAAATAGTATCTCGAGTAGTTTATGTCCGGTTGTAGGTATCTCAAGAAATATTTCTTAGTAGCGTAGTCATACTTATTCGAGATACCGAAAAGATAGGAACGGTGATTGCGTGCTAGGTATTCTTACGGGAGGTTACGAGTTTTATTAATTGACGAGGTCTCTCGAGTTTTTATTAAGGGACGGACGTATTAGTTTTTATCAACGCCAGGGACATCGACTGAGATTCTGTGAAAATATAAGGAGGTTTTCTCAGAAATCCGGACCTCAGCTTCTTTGTATAAAGAGGCGATGTCGGTTATTTAAGTTTGACAGAAATAGTAAACTGACGCATATTATCTCAGCAAAACGATTTAATATCCCTACTAATAAGACCTCTTAGCAAACACAGCGACGCGCAGCAAGATGGCGACGGGCGCGATTAAATATGTCGAGATTTAGACCTCCATTACACCCGTTTATCAGCCATTAGGTTCAGCCGTGTATTAGCCGACGTACTTAACCTGATTAGTCGCAAACATTATAACGTTCAACTAGGCCAACACGTAAAAGGTAGTGAAATCGGTCTAAGCTTAGCTATACCGCAACAACGTGGCGAGGTCCGGTACAATTAGGTAGAGCTCAACGTTGCACTGACCTCGCTATAGCGAAGAAACTGTCAAGTGCTTTAAAAGGTAGAACTGAGTGACGATTATTTGATACTTGTCGTATTAAACGTCCGTCTCCGTCGCAAGCTACTGCTGACCTATTTATTCATTGACGTAGAAGCTGAGCAAACGTAGGAAAGTCGTGTACAAGGTCCTTTTTGACAACTACGAGCCTGTTATGGGTTATGGTAACACCTTATGAACTTTACGGAGGGTGGCATCTCCTCGTAAGGAAGAATTTTGAAAGACTCTTTTAATCGAAGAATTTGAACGAATTCAACATAAGGTTCAAGCTACCCAGATTACGGTTCTGTGCCTAGTAAAGAACGTTTACGCCCGGGTTGAGTAATTTGGTCCGTCCTTCACCATTGCTCAAGCATCGTTAAACAAAATCTAGTTGTAATTTTAATTAACGAGAAAAAAAATAATTACGGGTAAGCTAATTTTTTGATAATTTCAGGACTTGCTGAAGTTATATCGACGGTTAACTAGCTAAGTCTAATGTTTTTATCCGAACGACTATGAGAAGTTCAAATGTTTGGGTCCTACCTCAAAACCCTATAAACGAGCGGAATTAAACAAAATTAAGTAAATATTTAACAAGTATCATTCCTCCTTCGCTAAGCAGCTAGACCTCTTACATTAGCAGTAGTAAGTTGAAGTACCCGCAATTACAACGGTCTAGCATCGCTGGAACTGCGTAATTAAGTATAACAAGACGAAGTAAGTTATTGAGTTAACGAAGAAATTACCTTCATGGGGTGGGGTTTCGTTAGTTAAGTTAATTAAAGCGTCACATAAAAAGATTAAGGAATACGTTAAGTAGGTAACTCGGAAAACGTACGTTTCGTAGAAGAAGCGTAAGCAAGTGTATGAGAAGATTCCACGAAAACTCGTTTTTTGCCGAAACGCCGCGATTACCTATTCGTAGTTCTTCTTTCCTCTTGCGGAATACCTCTGATAATTGGGCTGCATGCTTTGACGCCACTAATAGTCCGAAGAACACCATTCAAAGATCTTATATCGGTCCTTTCGCTTAACGATTCCGAAGCTCATTAAGTCGACTATTAAGCCATGGTACGCCATGTGCATTTTATTAAGGAAAAGGGTAGCTAATTAAAGGAATTGCTGAATGGAGCCAAATTTTTTGAGGGAATCCTAATAAGTTTTTCTCCAATATAATCAGGATTAGAGAAGCAATAATAACATATTTATTAAGGTACTTTGTTAATGTTATTAGTGAATTAAACTATTTTTATTATTTTTCCTCAAACAATTACTCGATGTAACATGTTGTAATATAACCACCTGTTAATTAGTTACTTTGCTTATGCTGATGGGTAGGATAAATATTAGGTCGTAATCCCCTTCATTAGCCGGTTCAAGTAAAACGTAGGTTTAGTGACACGCTATTTTGCTAGCGATGACGGTTTCTTCGACCTCGTCTTACCCGTGTTTGAGGACGTTATTTTTCTCGTGCTTAAGAAAAATTTAAGGCGCTAAATAATCTTTTTTTAGTTAACCTAGACCGTGCCTAGCAGTGAGCACTTGTACCGTTCTGAAACCTACTACGTTTTCCAAGACATCGTGCACGATATCTTCATCAACTTAATGTAACGCCGGATCAGTTAGTTGAGTTTCCTCTAAAGAGTCGTCTACATTGGTTACCGTAACTAACGGTATGTAATGCGGTTGGTTATCCACAAACACGACCACAGAGAGGAAAATTAAAGGGACAATACCAAGGCCAAACCTACTACTAAGGCCGTTAACGTACACCGTTGTGGAAGTAGAACTTCGGAAGGCTTGTCCTGGGAAGGCGAGGTCAAGCAGAGGAACTTAATAATTCACTACGTCCTAACGGACGATT
>NZ_QHJG01000034.1 GCF_003184185.1 Legionella qingyii
AACTTGCCCCGAAGGCGTGCTGCGTATTCTACTGATTTCGCCAACAGTGTCAAACACTTTTTTCATTTTTTTAAAAAAAATGATGACACTCTGTTTATTGTAAATGCAGCTTGGCAATTCTACGTTTGCCAACTTGTATTATATAGGTCTTATTTGTAGATAATACAAGTGATGCATCCTCAGCTTTTTCTCCATCTATTTTAACTGCACCCTGTTTTACCAAACGAATCGCTTCTGAAGTACTTTGAGTTAGATTCATTTGCTTTAATATTTGAGCTAAAGAAAGCGATTCATTCGAGGTTATTGTTTGTTCCTCTAAATCTTCAGGAATAATCCCTTTTTGAAATCGTTCTATAAATTCTTTATGTGCATGTTCTGCTTGTGTTTGATCATGGAAGCGCGCCACGATTTCTTTAGCAAAATCAATTTTTATGTCTCTAGGATTCGCACCGTCTATTACTGATTTCTTTAAAGCCTGAATTTCCTTTCCTGTTTTAAAACTCAGTAAATCTATATATCGCCACATTAATTCATCAGATATTGACATAATTTTACCAAACATATCGGATGCTGGCTCACTAATACCAATATAATTATCTAGTGACTTAGACATTTTCTTCACACCATCTAAGCCTTCAATCAATGGAGTCATCATCACAACTTGTGGTTCAAGACCATAATGCTTTTGTAATTCGCGCCCCATTAATAAATTAAATTTTTGATCCGAACCACCCAGTTCAATATCTGCTTTGAGTGCCACAGAATCATAACCCTGAAGTAGAGGATATAAAAACTCATGAATTGCGATTGGCTGACCTGTAGTATATCGTTTGTTAAAATCATCACGCTCTAACATACGTGCAACTGTGTGGGTTGCAGCTAGACGAATTAAATCTGTTGCATTGAATTTTGCAAGCCACTGCGAGTTAAATGCTACTCTTGTTTTAAGAGGGTCTAAAATTTTAAAAACTTGCTCTTGATAGGTCTTGGCATTATTAAGAACTGTTTCTGGACTAAGTGGCAAACGTGTGACATTCTTCCCAGTTGGATCGCCAATCATCGCCGTAAAATCACCAATTAAAAAAATGACTTCATGACCATGTTGTTGAAATTGTCGTAACTTATTAAGTAATACAGTATGTCCCAAATGCAAATCAGGTGCAGTTGGATCAAAACCTGCTTTTATTTTTAAGGTAGTTCCTTTTTGTAATTTTTTTTCCAATTCATGCTGGGGAAGTACCTCCTCACAGCCTCTTATTAGCTCGGAACAAACTGAATCTTCAACTATCATGACATCAAAACCTTTATAAATGATTGACCTATCTTCTCACACCGAGTATCTTAGCCCGGTTGGCAATTTCCTGCCATACCTAAAAGGTGATTTAAGATAATTTGTCACCCGAAATTTAATAAAATGCAGACAATAGCATGATTCCGGATGGCAATGTATAGGCAAACAATGGATAAAAAACCTTATATATATATCGAAAAAAGAAAAACGAATAAAAATAAAAAATCTAATCCATCTAAGGTATTAATGGGTTTTGCCTTGATTATTGCCTTTTCACTCCCCTATTTCCTTGTAAAAAAGTTTTCACATAACTCACATCAGGGACCTACAACTCAATCCATTGCCTTACCTGATCTTGATGAAGATGAATCAGAAGAGTATCAAGATGAAGCTTATCAAGAAAATGCATTTCAAAATGAAGAAGAGCAAATTGTTGAAGAGTCTAAACCCGATCTGACAGAAGAAACAGCTAAAACTGTTGCACAAAACGCTGTTAAAGCGGTTCAACCAGTTAAAAAAATTGCCAAGGACAATGAATGGCAAACTATTAGACCTAGATCTGGTGACTCTATGGCCACTATATTTAAGCGACTTGGATTAACTGCCCAAAATCTACATTTGGTGATGCAAAAAAATCCTTATGCTAAAGCGCTTACTGCAATAAAACCAAGTCAAGAACTGAAATTTTTAATTAATAAGAATAAATTAGAAAAATTAATTATCCCGATGAACAACATACAGACACTTACAGTTTATAGGGATGGGGCAGTTTATAAAACGAAAATTGATTCCAAAAAAGTAAAAACCCAAGAGCGTTATGTAACGGGTGTAGTCAAAGGTTCCTTATTCGCAACAGCCCAACAATTAGGGATCCCGAGGAAATTAATTCAACAAATGACTACTATCTTGCGTAAAGAAATTGATTTTTCGCGTTCTGTTCGTAGTGGAGATCGATTCTCTATTGCTTATGATACGTTCTATGTGGAAAACAAAATGGTGGGCATTGGTGATGTTGTTGCCGTAAGCTACACCAATCAAGGTAAAACCGCTCAGGCCGTACGCCATATCAGTAGAAATGGCACTCGTGACTATTATACCCCTAAGGGAGAAAGCTTTAAAAAAGCATTTTCACGCTATCCCATTAAATTTAGTCATATCAGTTCGACCTTTACTACTTCAAGATATCATCCAATATTACACTATAAAAGAGCCCATAAAGGTATCGATCTTGCAGCACCGATTGGTACTCCGATTCAATCTGTCGGTGATGGGACTATTGTTAGTATTGGCAGACACAATGGGTACGGTAATATGATTGAAGTCAAACACGATAAAACCTACAGTACGCTTTATGGACACATGCTTCGATTTGCAAAAGGTCTATCCAAAGGAAGCAGAATAAGACGAGGCCAAGTTATTGGCTATGTTGGCCAAACAGGTCTTGCGACAGGCCCTCATTGTCATTATGAACTGCATGTTCATAATCAACCAAGAAATCCAACTACAACTTATTTGCCTACAGCATCTCCTGTTCCTGCGCGAGAAATGGCTCAATTTAAAGCGAAAGTGCGTAATGTGTTTGCTCACTTGAAATCAATGGAAAAAGCAAATTATGCTGGCAAAGGCAAGAAGAAAACAAAAATAGGATAATCTAAAGCAGAACTGTATAATTCATGCATGTGCCAAATTTTCGAGGGCGCCGTATATTTCGCTACCCTATGAATTTCTGGCAAAGCTACAATAGCTCTCAGTTATTATCATCCGAATAAATAGCGACAAACAAGTACTGATGCAATAATTCCAGCAAGATCAGCCAATAAACCCGCGGGTATAGCGTGCCGCGTGCGCCGAATTCCTATAGAACCGAAATATACAGCAATGACATAAAATGTCGTTTCTGTACTTCCCATCATAGTTGCTGCAATTTTGCCTATGAGTGAATCCCCGCCATATTGATGAATCAATTCCGCCATCATTCCCGTTGAAGCACTTCCAGAAAAAGGTCGAATCAAAGCCAACGGTAATACTTCTGGAGGCATACCTATCATAGCTAAAAGCGGTGAAAGAAGATTTGCCATTAAACTAAAAAAACCTGAGGCACGCAGCATGCCTATAGCAACTATCATAGCGATTAAATAGGGAACAACGCTTAAAATAGTATCAAAACCTTGTTTCGCACCGACAATAAATGCATCAAAAACATTAATTTTTTTTACTGCCGCAGCATATAAAGGAATACCTACAATAAAAACTAAAAGCATCCAATTGGATAATTGATTGGCAAACCCACTCATAGACTGTTTTTCCCTTCAACACGAAACATTGGTAATTTGGCTAATTGTTTTACAGAAATAATGGCGACCAATGTAGAAATGGTCGTTGCGATCAATGAGCTGACTATAACGCTGCTAGGATTCGTACTGCCATTGGTCGCCAAATAGGCAATTGCGGTAGCAGGGATTAATTGCACGCTTGAAGTATTAATTGCCAAGAAAGTACACATGGAATTTGTTGCAATTTGTGCGTGTTGATTCAGTGTTTGCAGCTCTTTCATTGCTTGCAGTCCAAATGGAGTAGCTGCATTGGCAAGACCTAGCATATTAGCAGCAATATTCATAGTCATTGCTCCCATTGCAGGATGCTCCGTAGGAATATCCGGAAATAGTCGTCTTAAAATTGGCCTGAGTATTTTTCCTAGTAAGGCAACCAAACCTGATTCGTTAGCTATAGACATTATTCCTAGCCATAATGACATAATTCCTGCCAAACCAAGAGCGATTTCAAAGCCTAGTTTTGCCGATTCTGTGACAGCACGTGCCACCTCATCAATACGCCCCTCAATTACGCCAACGACGACTGAAATTAGTATCATTCCTAACCAAATTATATTCAGCATCCTTGCCTCCATACTTTGGAACGGGTTAAAATGCAGTCATTATTTGGCTTTAGATAGAAAAAACTAATGAAGTACACACTCACTCCCTTAAAACATCTAGCCTTTGCAGCCTGCATTCTCATTTCTTTTCAAAGCCATGCTTTTGACTCAGATAGTGCCGAAAAACAAGCTAACTCCTCAATAGAAGAACTATACCATAGACTAAGCAACATGCCGAATAGTTCCATGCCAGATAGAATAGATTGGGTCAGCAGTCAATTTTTAGGAGTACAATATATTCTTGGTTCCTTAGGTGAAGGACCAAAGGCTCGATACGATCAATACCCTCAATATCGTGTAGATGCGTTCGACTGTGATACCTACGTCAACACCGTTGTATCATTGGCCGTTGCAAATTCGCTTGCATCGTTTCAACGATGCATAAAAAGCATACGTTATAAAAACGGAACTGTCTCTTATCTACAACGAAATCATTTTACAGGTCTGGATTGGAATCAAAATAATCAGCGAAATGGAATTCTTAAAGACATTACACTAACTATAAAAGATCAGAATAATCAACCTGTTGCAAAAATTGCTGATGCGATCATTAATAAACCCAATTGGTATGCCTATAAAACTGTTCAAACAATCAGATTAGTAAACACTGATAAGGTAAAAGAAGAAGAACGATTAATGGAATTAAAAAAGAAAGGGGCCCAATTGGAAACTCTTTCAGAAGAAGTTCCATACATCCCCTTCACTGCACTATTTTCTGAAAAAAATAAACCTAATATGTATTTATTCGCACAAATTCCTAATGGTGCAATCATCGAAATCGTAAGACCCAATTGGGAGCTAAGCCCAAAAATTGGCACTGCATTAAATATTTCTCATTTAGGCTTTGCAATTCGAAATAAAGGTCAATTGTTTTTTCGGCAAGCTTCATCAGAATATGGTAAAGTAGTTGATGTTCCATTGATTGAATATTTAGAAAAAGCAATAAATAGCCCAACGATTAAAGGAATCAATGTCCAAATTGTTGTACCAACACAACCATTAACAGACTGTAAATTGCCTGTTTAAAATCAAACTAAGTTTGGGTAAACTACAAGTCAAATGTAGTCTGGGTGAAGCGCGGCCCAGGTTTAATTAATACAATTCCCGGGTTATACTGCGCTTCACCCAGGCTAAGCCAGGCATTAGGGATTATTAAAATGAATTACGGATTAACGCAAAAACCTAACTTATCAAGTAGTGAATGTCTTGTTATTGGGGTGTTTTCTGATGCTGAACTAGCTGATTTTGCTCTGAGTAAGGAGCATCATAATTTAGTTAGTAGACTTATTAAAAAAACCTCCGAGGCTGGTGATATGCAGTGGCATCATGATCTGGATGGTAGCTTATTAATCATTCAATGTGGTGAACAAACCAAATTCACACCATCTCAGCTAAAAAAAAGAATAACAGAGATTACAGGGGCTTTAATCAAACACCGAATTCGCTCTGCAACCCTATGTTTGCCTCAAATAACGCACTATTCAGCAGATTGGCAATTGGAACAAATGATTGTTCAAATCGATAATCAACGCTATCAATTACTCGATTTTAAAAAGAAAAAAGCGAAGCCTCATCAATTAGAGTCTATAACTTTTTATTTGCCGAATGCTAGTGAAGAGGGATTAAAATTAGGTCAATCAATTGCAGCAGGTGTTGAGTTGACTCGTCATCTGGCCAATATGCCCGCTAATATCTGTACCCCTACTTATTTAGGGGATCAAGCAATGCAATTAGCTAAAGAATTTGCCCAAAATATGA
Source organism: Legionella qingyii (assembly GCF_003184185.1). Next base: position 5,985 of record NZ_QHJG01000034.1, read on the forward strand.
GCTGCAAAGTGATGGGACCGGAAGAAATGCACCAAATGGGCATGGGAACTTTATTAGCAGTGGCACAAGGGTCAGCCCAACCACCAAGACTTATTGACATACATTACAAAGGAGCTGATGATGCTCCTCCAATCATTCTGGTAGGCAAGGGAATTACTTTTGATTCTGGCGGATTATCCATCAAACCAGCCAATGCAATGGATGAAATGAAATATGATATGTCTGGTGCTGCCAGTGTATTAGGTACTTTAAAAGCTTGTGCTTTGTTAAAACTTCCTGTTCATGTTATCGGTTTAATTGCCAGTGCTGAAAATATGGTGAGTGGCACCTCCGTCAAATCAGGTGATATTGTTACAAGTATGTCCGGGCAAACCGTGGAAATCATTAATACTGATGCCGAAGGTCGTTTGGTTTTAGCCGATGCACTGACATATGCAGAGCGATATCAACCGAAATTTGTCATCGATGTTGCAACACTTACTGGTGGAATTATTGTTGCGCTGGGAACTGTTGCATCGGGTTTTATGACTCAAGATGAAGAATTAGCACAATTGATTGAAGATGCGGCTAAGGAAAGTAATGATAGAGTCTGGCGCATGCCTTTAGATGATGACTATCAAGATGCCCTTGATAGTCCTTTAGCCGATATGATCAATGCGGGTTTTGATCGTACTGCAAGCAGTGTCACTGCAGCTTGCTTTTTGTCTCGCTTTACAGAAAAGTATCGTTGGGCACATTTAGACATTGCTGGCACAGCCTGGATCTTCGGCAAAAATCGTAATGCCACTGGCAGACCAGTTCCCTTATTAACTCAAATAATACGCCATGCCCTCAATTCGCGTTGATTTTTATCTATTAGCTAGTGACCAGACTGATGCACGCTGGTCGGTGGCTTGTCGTCTTTTGGAAAAAGCTTATGCTAAAGGACATAAGGTTTATGTCTTATGCAACAACAAACAAGATGCCGAATTTCTGGATGAGCTGCTATGGACGTTCAAAGAAGAAAGCTTTATTCCGCATAACCTGCAAGGTGAAGGCCCCGAACCCCCTCCCCCGATACAAATAGGTTATGAACGGGAACCTAGAGGATTTAACGACATCCTCTTGAATCTTGCGAATTATATTCCAGATTTTTATCCTAAATTTAAGCGTGTTATCGAAATTGTAGTGAATGTAGAAGCTGAGAAAGAATTAAGCCGTGCACACTACAGAGACTATAGAGCCAAAGGTTGCGAATTACATACGCATCAGATTGAATTGAAGTAGTGTGCTGGTTCTTTGATTCGAATGTTTCGTCATCCTGAATACCCACCAGTACACGTCATCCTCAGCGCAGTGGGAGCTCTCCATCGGATGATATGAACATAATAAAATATAATGCTCAAAGTAGTAAATCCTTCATCGTAAGCTCCTCAGGATGACACTAGTTGTGAACGATTACGATAAAGCAGGACATTAATCCCAGAGAATATCTTTATCTTTTTTTATTGCGGCTTGCAGTAAACTAATTAAAGGAACAGCACGCTTTGACAAACTGATTTCTGATTCGTTTTCATCATCCTCTTCAACCACCTTTTTTTCTTTGTTAAGGCCAGCCTGCAATCGTTCCAAAGCTTCAGGAAGATTTTCTGATTTGATTGCACCAGGAGTAGTGCCGCTATGTCCCATTAAAGAAAGCAGACGCTTAGCTACATCTGCAAAATAGGTTATATCTTCATAGGCATCAGTATGAAACGTTATTAACATCAGAATCTCCTTTTGAACTCAACTTTTTCTTGTTATCCATAAACCTTTAGCAAATATTCTGCAACCGTGTGTAACCCCATTGCTTCTCCACCTTCAGGCTTTCCAGGCCTATTACCCAAGTTCCACGCCATAATATCAAAATGCATCCAAGGTATGGATTTTGCTACGAAGCGCTGCAGAAATAATCCTGCCACAATTGCTCCTGCATAAGGATGATCGCTAGAGTTAGCTAAATCAGCAATATTTGAGCGAAGCAAATCTTCGTACGCTGGAAATAAAGGCAATCGCCAGATGGGATCAACCACTTTATAAGAGGCCGCTGTTAGTTCTGCAGCCAAGTGATCATTATTGGTAAACAGTGCGGCAATTTCAGTACCAACTGAAACACGTGCAGCTCCTGTTAGAGTTGCAAAGTCAATCAGTAAATCGGGGTGTTCTTCGCATGCTTTTACTAAAGCATCAGCCAAAACCAACCGTCCTTCCGCATCCGTATTATGCACTTCCACAGTTAAGCCGTTACGCATGGTTAAAACATCACCAGGTCTAAATGCATCAGGACCTATAGAATTTTCTACAGCAGGAATAAGCATTTTGTAAGCGTACCGGTAAATTACGCGTCATAATCCATTGCGCAAGACCTATTACATGGGCAGCACCACCCATATCTTTTTTCATTAACCGCATACCAGAAGCCGATTTAATATCTAGGCCTCCGCTATCAAAACAAACCCCTTTTCCTACCAGAGTAATATGAGGATTTTTCTCATCTCCCCAAGTTAATGACAACAAGCGGGGAGATGATTTAGAAGCACGCCCAACTGCATGAATTGCTGGAAAATTATCGTTTAACAATTCATCACCAATCCATTGTCTGAATTGCGCATTATGTGTTTCAGCTAATTGTTCTACTACCTCAGCTAATTCTTTTGGACCTAAATCACTTGTTGGTTTGTTTATCAAATCCCTCACTAAAAAGTGAGCTTGAGTTAATGCCAAAATGGAATTTAAATTATCTGGATGAACTACTAAAAGCCGTGGTTGCACTTCTTGTTTTTTATATGCCTCAAAACGATATTGCGCCAAAGCCCAACTGATTGCTCCTTCTTGGGAACATATTCCTTGTACTTGATAAATATTAGGAGGAAGTATTAATGCTGCATTGGCTAAAGCCTGAACTTGATTCCCATCACCTGTACCAATATATGCTTTATCGATCAAACCATCTGCATTCTGAATGAAACAAGAATCACCTATTTTCCCTTTAAATTGATGCAAGGACAGACAATTTTGTACCGCAGGAGTAAGCATGCTTACCTCCTCTTCCCATTGACCTTGAGAAATCAAATAAAGAGGAATAGCCCTTTCACCTTGAGTCTCATAAAATAACTTTGCTTGCATGTTTTTATTCCTTCACTTGACCTCGGAAATGGGCAGGTCTAAGCCCGGTTAATCCCAGAACTAACAAATAAATGATTACTGCAGCTGTTACATGGACGGATAGTAAGGTTAGACGCATCACGGGGGAAAAACCAAGCCAGTAACTTACTGTACCACTCATTAAAATTAAATAAATACTAATTGCTGCATTAGCAAGGAGTAATTGCATACTGTATTTTAACCATCCAGGAGAAGGTTTGAATACCCCACGTTTAATTAATAAAAATAATAAAGTACCGCAATTAACATAACCTGCCAATGCGGAAGCTAAAGTTAGACCCGCGTGAGCGAAATGCCAAATAAATATAGAACACAATAAAGTATTAACTATCATAGAAATCGCACCCACCTTAACTGGAGTGCTAATGTCTTGTCGTGCATAAAAACCAGAGGCTAATACTTTGACCATCATAAAAGCAGGCACCCCGGCCCCAAGTGTGATTAAGCTTTTTTGAGTCTGAATCACATCATAAGCGGTGAATTTACCATAGGCAAAGCAACTCGCAATCAACGGCATAGCAAATAAACATAATCCTAAACCTGCTGGAATTCCTATAAGTAAAATAGAGCGTAATCCCCAATCTAAGGCACTTGAATATTGGCTTATACTCTGCTCCGCATGCCTTCGAGATAAATGAGGAAGAATCACTGTTGCAATCGCCACACCAAAAACTCCTAATGGAAAATCAGTAAGGCGGTCGGTGTAGTATAACCAAGACACACTTCCAACTTTTAAAAAGGAAGCAAAAATACTGTCAACCATTAAATTAAGTTGGGCAATAGAAACACCAAATAAAGCTGGAATCATTAACTTAAGCACTTTATTCACTCCAGCATCATTTCTGACTAACTGGGGTTTTACTAATAAACTGCGTTGATGCAAAAAAGGAATTTGAAACAGTAATTGCGCAATGCCTGCAATGAGCACGCCCCAAGCCAAACCGACTACAGGTTTTGGTAAATGAGGACATAAATAGATCGCCACAAGAATCATACTGATATTCAATAATACCGGTGTAAAGGCAGGGATTGCAAAATAACCGTAGGTATTTAATACCGCTCCAGCCATAGCTGTTAGTGAAACGAGCATTAAAAATGGAAAAGTAATACGCAACATTTCTGTAGCCAATACAGCACGGTCACTGTCATGACTAAAACCAGGGGCAAATAAAAAGATGATCACTGGTGCAGCAAATATCCCAATTAAAGTGACAACACTAAGAATAGTACCTAGATATCCGGAAATACGTGCGATAAAAACACGTACATCGCTTGGAGAACGAGTTTTTTGATACTCAGCAAGCACAGGAACAAACGCTTGAGCAAATGCTCCTTCTGCAAAAAGACGACGCATAAAATTAGGAATGCGGAATGCTACAAAAAAAGCATCCATGCCTGCTTGAGCACCAAAAAAATTGGCGAGCACCATATCGCGCACAAAACCTACAATACGTGAAATAAAGGTCATTACTGAAACCAATGTCGTTGAACGCAATAAGCTCTGTCGTTTAGGTACCATAATCTCTGTATCTGTTGCTGACATAATTTTTATACAAGGCGCAAAATACCTTATATTATACCTAAATGTATCAACTGTCATAATTATAAATATGATGTCATAGTCTTTATACTGAAATTGAACGAATAATTAGGATTTCATATTACTCAATTGATTTTGAGCATAAATGACACATACCGTCGTAGAGTGAATCAATTTATGCTTTAGAAACAAAGAAGTCTATTGACAAATTCTAACTCATTGTGCATGATCATCATCTTTTTGTACCATCTGAATGAGTGGAGATTTTTAAGTGGCAAATATTAAATCAGCGATCAAGCGTGCTCGCCAAAACGTAAAACTACGTCAACACAATGCCAGTGCACGTTCTATGTTCCGCACCTACATCAAAAATGTAATTAAAGCTGTTGAATCAGGTGATAAAGAAGCCGCTCAAGCTGCCTTCACCAAAGCGCAACCAATTATTGATAAAGCGGCTTGTAAAGGTTTAATTCATAAAAATAAAGCTGCTCGTATTAAAAGTCGTCTAGTAGCTCGTGTTAAGGCAATGGCTGCTTAATCGTTCAATTCGAAAAAATCGAACCGGAATTGCCGGTTCGATTTTTTATCTGCTGAAAGCGTTTAATAGTTCACGACTACCTTATCTATTAACATTATTATAATACTACCTGACTGGAGATTCCCTCGCTACATTCGGAAAAATTGAGCTATGTTCAAAATTTTTTCTGGTGGATGCGGCACTAATACTCTCCCTTGGCTACAGCACTCGCCTTCACCCAGGCTATGATCAAAATACTAAACGGGTACTTATACCGGCAAAGTTACCTGTGTTACTTCGTCTTCCAAATACGGCCTTCCTACTATCTTACATAGACTCTTTTTATCTTCTGTTGATAAGTAAGAAACTAAAGCTTCCAGTACGTTATAGTCTTCGCCATCTACAGTTGTAGAGGTCTCAGAAGGATACTCATCATAAATCGACCATCCATCTACTACGGCCATATAAAGAGTGTTTAAAAGCATTTTTGCCTGATGAATTTTACCTTGTAGTTTTTTCTCTTCATTACTTCTCGGAACAGAAAAAAAACCAAGAATTGAGCCTTGCCAACCTGATATTTTAGTATCATTTTTGGGCTCAATCATGGCAAATGCTTTATAACAGGAAACAATACGCTGAATTAAATCCCTTTGATATTCTTTGTATTTTTCAGGTAAAGATGCATTTCTTATTAACCACTCCAAACGCTGCAACTGACTGACGATATATTTCACTTCATCACAATACTCTTCATCGATTTTAAATAGCTTCTCGGTATCCACTGATAATTCATCAAAACGTTGTGGGGGTACGCTCCAATATAATTTAACTTCCTTATCCTGTTTCATATCTCGATAAAAAACTTCTTTACCTGATGATTTTTTATGTGTGTGTAAAGGGCCCTCACTATGCAAAAGTATAGGTTCTAAACCTGGAATCAATCGTGGCAAAGAGGAATTTTTAAATGGGGCAAGTTGCTCGTCGGTTAAGATTCCTTCCAAAAGGGAAACCGCCATAGTTTTACAGGTATTGGAATTCTTCAGACTAGGTCCCGATAAATCAAATGATAAATGAAAATCAAAAGGCTTAAGCCTGGAAGGACGTCCTTCAATTTTGGCTTTTATTTGTTCAATTTCAAAAATTTGTCTGGAGTAGGCTTCTTCTTGATAAATTCTTCCCTTTTTTGATGGATCTGCTTTAAAATTTTGACCATCACCTACTATTTCTTTAATTGCAGCCTCTTGCTCTGCAACAGCATGTGCGCATCTCTTTTGTAACAATTCAAATTCATGCTGAGTTAGCTCAAAAGTGTATCCATGTAAACCGTGCCCAAGATCCATGAAACGCACTTCCTCATTAATTAGCATCCCATGATTGCCTTGGAAATCAACATCTAAATGATATTTGTTTTTAAATTGCTCCAACCAACTGCTTTTATCTCCGGTACTGGTAACACCATAAAAGCCCCAAGTCTCAACAACTTCAAGCAATTGTTTGCTTTCATCCAGCATCGATAAAAAAAAAGAACCATGCCAAAAAGGATTCCCTCCTACAGTATGATCAAATACGCAAAAAGTTATCGTATATTTCATCGTGACACTCCTGTCATTTTGTTAGACTTTCTATTGGAATACTAGATAAATCAAAAACTATTTTGAGTAAATATTATAAAATATGCAATATTTTATCCCAAAATAAATGGAATAAATTTTAATTTGGAATCAATGGAACGATAAACAGGCAGAAAAGATGAACAAACGATAAATTATGCTTCCCGGGCGTTGTTTATCTCGCCCGGGGAATCAAGGAATTAACTAACTATCCATAAATACTGGCCAATTTTGCCTGATTCAACTGCTCAATGGCACGTTTTGCCGGTACAAAATTTGGAAACTGCGTCACTAAACGTTGTAAAATCATACGCGATAAAACTTCATCCCCCTGATTCCACTCATTTAATGCTTGCAGATACATAAAATCAGCTGTTTGCTCCGGAGTAAAAGAGGCTTTATTCATTAATACAGGTTCAATAAAACTCACACGAGCTTGATTTTGTGCTTCCATTCTCTGTAAAATTTTACGTGCCTGTATGCTGCCATTATCACTTGCCTGCTGTAGTAATTCCTTACCCTTAGAAAGAGATCGCTCACCAGCAGTTCCCTCCAAGTAATAAGTACCTAATTGATACTGTGCATAAGCATTTTGTCGTACGGCGAGTTTTTCATAAAGACTTGCAGCCATTTTGGGGTTTCTCTCAACGCCCAAACCATAATGATACATTCTTGCTAAAGCCAACATCGCCTTCTCGTTACCTTTAGCAGCAGATTGTTGGTAATAGTTAATTGCATCATTAAAATCAAGTTTGGTAATTACTCCTGTTTCTGATAATAATCCCAATTGATAAAGTGCATTGTCATCACCTAAATCTGCGGCCTTTTTATACCAGGATAAAGCTTGTTGTGTGTCACGAGATTGTCCGAGGCCATTAAAATAAATTGCACCTAATTGATTCATTGCCTCATGAACTTGATGGGTTGATGCTTCAACAAATAAATCCCTCGCTTTTTGATAATTGACTGGTGTTCCTTTGCCATATAAGTACATTAATGCCAAATCATATATTCCTAAAGGATCTCCTTTCGCAGCAGCTTGTTGATAAGCCTTAAATGCCTGGGCATAATTATCATTGACTGTTTCATCAATAAATCCTAAAGCAACAGAAGCTTCAGGTAGAACAAAGGCTGCTTTCTCATACCACTGCTTAGCCAAATTGTAATCAGGTTCGCCATTCTCACCTAATTGATAAAACTGACCTAACAGATATTGAGCAAGAGGATTTCCTTGTTCTGCAGATGCAGTATACCAACGTTGTGCCTCTGCCAGATTAGGTTCGGAACCTAAACCCTTTTCCAGCATGAAAGCCAATTTCAATTGTGCATACTGATCTCCTTTTTCGGCCAAACCAGTATAAATTTGTTTGGCTTCTTGCATTTTCTCTGGATCAGAATTTTCTGCCAAATAGAAATCGGCCAAAACAATTCCTGCATGACTGTTACCTAATTTATAAGACCGTATTAAATTAGGTAAAAAGTCTTGTCCATTTTGCTTTTGCAACACCGCCATATTAAAATCTGCATATGAGAATTTATCATCAACGGATTTCTGCAATTGCTCCATTCCTTTTGTCTTGTCTTGGGCAATACCCTTCCCTTCTGCAGAATATGTTCCTAATATAAAATCGCTTACCGAGTTTTGTCCTGCTTGCTGATACCAGGTGATGGCTTGTCCTGGATCCGCTTTAACACCAATACCCCGGTCATAGAGCAATCCCAGCAATAACGCAGCGTTTTCATCTCCACTAGTCGCTTGCTCTTTAGCAATCAGAAAAGCTTGCGCCTGCTTTGCCATATCCTGATCCATAGCATTATAAAATGCGAGAGGCAGTAGTGCCTGAGAAATGCCTCTATCTGCGGCCCCTTGATACAATTGACGAATCATAGCTATTTTGTGCTTCCTTACATTGACACTTAAACCGCTATCATTTTGACGCGCCAAGCTATCTGCAAGCTCATATTCTGCAGGACCATAATTGTTGGCTGCAGCCAGATATAACATAGACGTTGCTTGTTCTGGATTGGGTTGAATATAAACTGTACCATCCGGACCAGTTATCCCCTGGGATAGAATTCTGGCCAAAACGTATTGAGATTTTTTATTTCCTTTAAACGCTGCATCCGTTAAATCATTTAATGCAAGCTGATAATCATTTTTATCCTTAGCATGCTGTAAATATAAAATGCCTAAATTGTATTCTGCACCCAAATGTTGCTGTTGTGCCGCATTTTGATAAAAAATGATGGCTGAAGAATCACTTTGTGCTATACCGATGCCATATTGAAACATTTGTCCGATTTGAAACTGCGATTGAGCATCACCTAATATCGCTCTAAAATATAAATGATTAAACATAGACATGTAGTTAAGTTGTGCTTGCCAACCTTGAGTCCACAAATCCATGATACTGGCCTGTGAATTATCATCATAATCATAATAATTAGCATCTATATAAGGTGCAGGTAAATTCAACTGAGCATAAATTGGGGCATTTATCCTTTCCAAAGCAGAAAGCTGTGGGTCTAAAGGATAAAGAGGATATGTCCATTGATTTGCCTGGAAACTTGGGATTTTACTCAAGAGAGCATCGTAATAACTGGTGATTGGAACATCATTAGGCTGAACTAATTCAAATTGGGGCTGAAAAATAGACTGACGCATTATCTTTTTCAGCTGGGGGGCTTGGTTATAAGCAAAATCTCCTAATACAGCAGGATTATGCCAAGCACTAAGTATTCCTTTCATTTGAAAATCAGTTTGCTCGAGCTTATCGGTTGTCCCATTACTTAGCCACAATGCTGCTTGCGCTAAAGCTGCTTCCTGATTTTTTGCACTTTCATCTTGAATTGCCTGATTCTGCCATTGTTTTGCCAAATCTTGATTGGTATCAACGCCTATTCCTTTTTGATACATATCAGCTAACTCACGTTTCGCTTGCGGCAATCCATTCTGAGCTGCTTTCAAAGTCCACATAAATGCAGTTTTAGGATCATAAATTGGACTTTTTTGTTGTAAATAAATGTGAGCCAAGTCCAAATAGGCCTCATCACTTGATTGACCACCTGCTTTATTAAACCACTGCAAAGCTTGTTCTTTTTGATTTTGTTCTAAAGCTAATTCACCTAATGCCACCATTGCAGGTGCAAAGCCTTGAGCTGCAGCTTGATTTAATAATTCCTCGCCTTTCTTTTCATCTTTATCGACCAGCTGACCTGCAAGATAAAGCTCCCCCAGCCTGGTTATTGCTTGAAGGTTACCATTGGCAACTGCTTTATTTAACCAAATAAGACCTAATTTACGATTTGATGAATTACGGCTATCGATAAAATTCTTGGCTAAAGTAAATTGCGCAAGAGAGTTACCACTTTTTGCCGCATTAATATAATACCGAGTTGCCGCGTCTGTATTTTTCTTTACCCCAACTCCATACATATAAGCAGCTGCGGTAAACATCTGGGCATCTACATCTCCTGCATCGGCCGCTTTTTGAAACCACATAAAAGCTTGTTGCGGATCCTTCTCATGCAATAAAGTATATTTTGCCATCAGTTGAATTGCAGGTAGATATCCTTTTTGTGCAGATTGGGTAAAATAGCGTATTGCCAACAAGTTATTTTTAAATTGACCATATCCATAAAGATAAATCCGTCCTAAGTAGTAATCGGCGACTGCATTTTTCCCCGATTGACTCATCAAAGGCTCTATTGCTTTATTATAATTCCCTAATCGATAAGCACTAAACTCATCAGCAAAAGCATTTTGGCCGGCTGATGCAACGAATAAACAGACCCAAGGTACTAGCGATTTCATGAAAATTCTCCCTCTTTGCATGGCAATTGTAACCTGAATTTTTATCATTATATTTTCAGATTTATACCCCAGGTATTATGCCATAATGCACTACTTCATTAACTGCCCCATTTCTCGTTGTGCCATCGACTATCCAATAGTTACCTTTATTATTCAAACCAAACTTAACATTAACGTATTCACATACTTTAATCGTATCTGCACAATCTATAATTTTTCCATAAGAAGTTTTGCCATCACCCGCAGTACAAATAAATTTAACTAATGGCTCTCCTGTAGCTAACGCCGCCCATTGACGACCACCTATCGAATGATTATATCGAGTTGTGTACTGACTGTCTTCATCACGCATTTGGTACAAGCTGACCGTTTGTGGTGATTTATTAAAGAAAAAATACAAAGACTGCAAAGCCCCCTCTTTCCCAGGAAAAAGAGATAATACTTTTAAACTTTCCTTATATCCTACCGGCCTACATCCTATAGGAAATCGTGCCTCTTCCTTTTCTGCCTTGGCTTGTGCCTCTTGGGGGTTATTCTTTTTGATTTTGGCTGCTTCAAGTTGTGCAGAAGACATTAGTCCTAAGAAAAGCATCAATGAAATTGAAGTGATTTTATTTATTGTATTCATTATATTTCTCACTCACTGTCATTTATTGGACGTACAATAACCGTTGTACCCATGAAATTATTTCGTTCGCTGGATAATTCAACAAAGTTCAGATTTAACCATTTAGCATCCTGGGTAAACATACGCACACATCCGTGACTCGCTCTTACTCCCGGGATATCGTCGGAACCATGTAATGCGAAACCCTTATGGAAAAACATGCAGAAAGGCATCTTTGCGCCACCTTTACCTATGGGGAATACATCGGATGTACATTTTTCATTTTCTTTACTGAACACCCGATAAATCCCAGTTAAAGTGCGGCAAGAACGATTAGCGTCAGGGCATCGGTCTCTTCCAGATGAAATAGGTCCCCATTTCACCAAATTACCTTCGGCATCATAAGCCCCAAAGGCCAATTTATCCTGATCAACAATAATTTGTTTTTGATGTTCATTTGGAATTTTTAATGGGAAAGGTGCAACGTCAAAAACAGTGAGATAAGCTAAATTTTTCGGAACCGCGATTATCTTGCCAGCCCATAACGGGTTATAGGTCCGATTGACTCTTTGAACAATGTCACGTTGATTTTCATCCGGAAACAAAGTCTCCCAACTTTGTCCTGACTCTACTTTAATACAATCGTATTGTGGGTATCCACATAGTCCTGTGCCATAAAAATTACCCGCATTCGCTATGGCAGCCATGAGCATCATCAATGCAGCTGAAAGTAATTTATACATATGCCCCCCCTCTCACCTTTACTTATTATTTTTATATGCAAGATTTGTGCTTAAATATCAATTTATTCCAATTATTATTCGAGCATATCTAAAATAAGTTTAGTACGAATATTAGAGTTTTTGCTAGGGTTATGAATAATATTCTAATTATTGATGAATAACATAGGTACAAAACCCCGTCATCTTGAGTGCAACGAGGGATCTCCATGCTGTCGCACCATGTCCTGATAGGAGCCCCTCATTGCACTCAGGATTGCCGGAACGCACTGCGCCAATCCGGCGCTACAATTTTTTTATGACTACACTTTTTCGCCATGAAAAAATTGAAAAATACGTTTTGCCAAATGTTCACTAATTCCTGATACTTTGGCAATTTCTTCCAGTGGAGCCTTTGCAAGCTCTCGTATCCCACCAAAGCGATGCAGTAATGCTTGTCTACGTTTTGCTCCGACTCCTTCTATATCCTCAAGAGTTGATTCCAATCTCTTTTTTTGTCTTTTTTTACGATGAGCAGTAATGGCAAATCGGTGCGCCTCATCTCGAATATGTTGTAACAAATGCAAGGCTTTAGAGTCATCGGGTAAAGTCAATTCATGTGCTTCATGCACTAGAATCAATTTTTCCCACCCGGCTTTGCGTGAAGGTCCTTTAGCCACCCCCAGCAAGTTCACCGTTGATATACCTAAAGACATAAGCACTTTCTGGGCCACCGCTACTTGCCCTTTGCCTCCGTCAATAATTAATACATCAGGTAGGGATTGAATTTCCACCAAACGTTTAAAGCGTCGGGTAATTGCCTGTTCCATTGCCGCATAATCATCTCCAGGAGTAATTCCTTCGATATTAAAACGTCGATACTCATTAGGACAAGGCCCCTCATGATCAAACACAACACACGATGCAACAGTTGCCTCACCTTGCGTGTGACTTATATCAAAGCATTCCATTCGCTCAATTTGCTTTTTAAGGCCCAAAAGCCGCTCTAACTCTTGGAAACGAGATCTGATTGTAGAATGTTTTGTAACATATTCGGCTACCGAGACACGTAAATTATTCAGTGCAAAATCCATCCATCGGGACTTAATGCCACGAGGATTCACTTGAATTTTACACAATTTACCGCGTTGTTGTGATAATGCCTCTTCTAAGGACTGGTGATCCACCAAATCATGATTCGTAATGATTAATGCAGGAATCTTCTCTGGAACATCCAAATAATAGAATCCTATAAATGCATCAAAAGTTTGTTGCCACAAATCGTCGATATTGAGTTCATCTTCTAAGCCTTTTTGAGGTACCGATGGAAAATAACTACGACTTGCCAATACTTGGCCTTCGCGAATAGTCACGCATTGGACGCATGCAAAACCAGGGCTAATCTCGATTGCAATAGCATCCGCATCCCCACGTAATTGTAAAACGCCCTGTTGTTCTTGCACCAATCGCAAACTTTTAATTTGATCCCGCAAAAGCGCTGCTTCTTCAAAATTTAATTCGCTTACAGCTTTATCCATTCGTTTGGCAAGTTCATCAAGAATTAATTGGGACTTACCCTGTAAAAATCGCATAGCGTCTTGTACAGAACGTTTGTAATCCTCGGGAGTTATGTAATTGACGCAGGGAGCAGTACATCGTTTAATCTGGTACTGCAAGCAAGGTCTTGAGCGTGCATTAAAATAACTGTCCCGACAATTTCGAACTTTAAAGACTTTTTGTATGGTTACTATAGTTTCTTTTACCGCGGCGCTACTAGGATAAGGGCCAAAAAAATCACCTGAAAGAGGTTTTTTTTTAGAACGATAGCTTTCTATACGTGGAAAATCAGGATGATTAGAAAGGTGAATATAAGGATAAGATTTATCGTCTCGTAATAAAACATTGTATTTTGGTTTTAATGTTTTAATCAGATTACTTTCCAATAATAAAGCTTCGGTTTCGCTACGTGTAACAGAAATTTCTATAGAGGCGATTTGACTCACCAAAGATCGTGTTTTAATGCCTGTATTTTGTTTGTTGAAATAGCTGGTTACCCGCTTTTTCAGATTGGAAGCTTTACCTACGTAAAGAATATTGCCTACTTCATCCAGCATACGATAAACACCGGGCTCATTAGGTAACTTAGTGAGAAACAACGCTAATTCAGTAGAAATATTCATGTAATAATAGCAGTAACTCTTGGTTTAAAATGTAGCCTAGGCGGCAGTGCTATACTTTTGGGAAAAGTCAGACGCAATACCCAGACCACACACAAGGACCTTTAATCTTCTGACGTTAAATCGATGGGATTTTCTATAATTCCATGTTTCAGAGCTAAATAAGTAAGCTCCACATCATTTTTAATACCTAATTTTTCAAATGTGCGATAACGATAGCCATTAATTGTCTTGGTGCTAAGGAAAAGCCTATCACTAATTTCTTGCACATTCATGCCACTAGTAATCATCAACATCACTTGCATTTCACGTTCAGATAATACATCAAAGGGAGAACCTTGTACTTCTTCCAAGCTATTAATCGCAACTTTTTGAGCAATTTCAGCACTAAGGTATTTTTCTCCTTTGGCAACTTTACGTATCGCAGCAGCCATTTCTTCTGCACCTGACTCTTTCGTCAGATACCCCATAGCGCCTAATTGCAAAACACGGGTAGGTAACAGATCAGAACACATCGCGGTTACAGCAATAACCTTAACATGGGGATTTGATTTTTTTAGACGACGTGTTACTTCCCAGCCATCAATCCCAGGCATTTTCATATCTAAAAGGACCACGTCAGGAGAATGTTTTTTTACTAATGCCAAAGCTTCTTCACCGCTTTCTGCATCAGCGACTACCTCTACATCCGACATATCTTCGAGTAATCGTCGAATACCCATTCGAACCAATGCATGGTCATCAACAATTAGTACTTTAATCAAATAATGCTCCTTGACTTAAAAGCCAATGAACAAACTAGGTTGCTCGATGTTAACAAGACTAGCTGTTCATTACAATACGTAGATTAACATGCTCTAATATGGATATTAGGGTTATCTGGATCCACCTTAAAAAAAGGTGGAAACTCCCCTAGTTCTCGAGTTCGAGCTAAAAGTTTACCTATGTCAGATAAAACAAAGTCGTACAAAGTCTGATAATTATTGATCACAAAATAAACTGGTTGCAACATGTCGATACGATACGGCATGCGAAATGCGGCTATTGGTTCAAAAATCACTCTCAGCGGAATATCGCTTTCTACACTATATACCGTTTCACTAATGGAAGACAGTATTCCACCACCATAAGCTCGCAGCCCCTTTGCGGTCTTAATTAAACCAAACTCAACTGTAAACCAAAACAAACGTTGGAGTAATGGCCAATCTGATTCAGGGAAGGTTAACACTTTTTGAGCATAATCATAAACAAACTCAGCATATACCTTATCCGTCAACATCGGACAATGACCAAAAACTTCATGAAAGATATCAGGCTCTTTAACATAATCCAACTCTTCTTCACTACGAATAAATGTAGCTATAGGAAAATGTTTAGTTGCCAACAACTCAAAAAATTCTCGAGCAGAAATTAATGCCTCAACTGCAGACACTTGCCAGCCCGTTACTGCTTTAAGCCTTTCATTTAGATCGGGAATCTGAGGAATTACTTCAGACTTTATAGCTAAAGTTTTTAATCCCGTTATGAATTCATCACAAGCTCTTCCTGTTATTAATTTGATTTGTCTTTCAAATAAAATACTCCAGATCTTATTTTCTTCTGCAGAATATTTAACAAACCCTTGAGCGTCAGGAACATGCGCTACATAACGGCTTGAAAATTCCATAATTTCTCCTTTACACACAAATGATTGTTAAAATTAATCGAAAGAGCAGTATTTATCTTAAAAAAAACCACCTTTTCTAGTTATTAGGCAATTTCAGAATAAATGTCAATAACTATTACAGATTTTTCAAATTATGCTATAAAATCAGGCCAATATGATCTTCGGAAATAGGCAATGACCGTAGCCATTTTAGCAACTGGTGATGAAATTATTCATGGCGATACCCTAAATACTAATGGTCGCGACATCGCCCATGCCTTAAGTTCAGAAGGCTTATCTTTAGGTCTTCACCTTTCATGCAGCGACAAAAAAGTTGATATTGTCAATTGCCTGCAGTTCTTAACAAAAAAGCATGACATTATTATTATCATTGGCGGACTTGGACCAACTACCGATGACCTTACTCGCTTTGCCCTATCTCAATTTACAGGTGAGGCATTGGTACAACATTCTGAAGCTCTTGAGCACGTAATAAACCGTTTACGAGATGCCAAGCTAACCCTAAATGCGGGAAATTTACAACAATGCCTTTTTCCTGAACAAGCACTACTTTTACCCAACCCTGTGGGTAGCGCTTTAGGATGCCATTATCAGTGGAATAATAAAAACTTTTTTTTATTACCTGGCCCACCCCGTGAATGTTTGCCAATGTTTAATAATTATATAATGCCTATTTTGCAGCAAACCACCCATAGCCAAAAACAGATACTTAAGTGGCGAATATTTGGTTTGGCTGAAAGTGAAATAGCCCAAAAATTGGAGGATGCACTTCAAAATATTGATTGTCAAACCGGCTATCGCTGGGAATCACCTTACATTGAATTTAAAGTTCGTTGTACTTCCAATTTGGTGCATAAAATAAAAGCCATTGTTGATCCGATTCTAGAGCCTCACATTATTAGTTCTGTAGAGAAAAAAGCTTCTGAAACCCTACGCGAATTAATTGCAAGTATCAATGAGCCAATAACGATTATCGATGAAGCAACTGGAGGATTACTGCAATTACTGCTGACCAAACCCCATATATATCATTTACTCCATTTTAGTAGTGTACATAAAAATAAGCTGTATTTTCATATAAGTGGTTTAGCAGAATATTGGCAGCAACAACCAACAAATGGGACAACACAATTAATTATTGACTACAGTAATCACTCTCAGAAAGGTCGTGAAACCCATAACATACCCTACCGTAAGACTTCAGTAGTTGAACATGCTGCAGAATGGCTATGCTTCAGACTCTTTCATCTCATCAATGAGCTGCATCAATGAATAGCACAATTGTTGTGTTCCTTCGCCATTGATCGCGGAGATAGCAAATACCTTATCCTTCCAACCCAAACCATTTATTATGTCCTGGATTCGTTCCTCTCGACTCGCTGCATCGGGAAGCATATCTATTTTGTTCAATACCAGCCATCTGGGTTTATGTAAAAGCTCGGGATTATATTCTGCCAACTCATGAATAATTGCTTTAGCTGATGCAACTGGATCACTATCATCTATTGGAGCGACATCAATTACATGGAGTAACACACAGGTACGTGAAAGATGTTTTAAAAATCGATGCCCAAGTCCAGCTCCGGTAGAAGCTCCTTCAATGAGGCCAGGAATATCAGCCATCACAAAGCTCTTATGTGAAGAAACGCTAACAACACCTAGGCTTGGATGCAACGTTGTAAAAGGATAATCGGCCACTTTTGCTTTTGAACTGGAAACTGCGCGAATTAAAGTAGATTTGCCGGCGTTAGGCAATCCTAATAGGCC
This sequence comes from Legionella qingyii, assembly GCF_003184185.1. Next base: position 23,585 of record NZ_QHJG01000034.1, read on the forward strand.
TACATCAGCCAAAACACGCAATTCTAAACGCAAATGTCGTGATTCCCCGGGGCTTCCTGGAGTAGTTTGTCTTGGAGAGCGATTCACACTACTTTTATAGCGTGTATTACCTAAACCATGAAATCCGCCTTGAGCAATTAATACAGGTACGTCTGGTTCTTTAATGTCACCAAGTAATTCTCCTGTATCAACATCATATACCATAGTACCAACGGGTACTTTTATCGTTAAATCATCACCTTTTTTCCCAGTACAATTTCCTCCCATACCGTGCTGACCATTGCGCGCTTTAAAATGACGCATATAACGGAAATCAACAAGGGTATTTAAATCCGTACTGGCTTCAAAGTATACACTTCCACCATCACCACCATCACCACCATCAGGACCACCACGTGGTATGAATTTTTCGCGTCTGAAGCTTAGACAACCATTTCCGCCATGGCCTGCTTCTACTTTTATCACTGCCTCATCAACGAATTTCATGACCAACCTCAAAATAAAAAAAAACCCCGTTGCCGGGGTCAATAACAACATTGCATTTGGGTATAACATGTATTCTGGATTAAGTAAAACCATAATCCAGAATACATCATAACACCAAGGCCGCTGTACGCGGCATATTGGTTTCCCGTAGGAATTAGTTAGCAGCTTCTTGTGCTTCTGCAACTATAGTTACGTATTTACGATTTTTGTCACCCTTGACAACAAATTGTACTAAACCTTCAACCAAGGCATACAAGGTATGATCACGACCACAGCCTACACCAGGCCCTGGATGAAAACGTGTACCACGTTGTCTTACAATTATTTCACCCGCATTAACGAATTGACCGCCATAACGCTTTACTCCAAGATACTTGGGATTCGAGTCGCGGCCGTTACGAGTACTACCACCTGCTTTCTTATGAGCCATTGCTATCCTCTCTTACTTGCTTATCGCAGTAATTTTAACTTGCGAATAATATTGTCTGTGCCCCATTTGTTTTCTGTGGTGCTTACGACGACGAAACTTGATAATTTTAACTTTTTTGTGACGACCATGATCAAGCACTTCGGCTTTCACTGTTGCCTTGGCAACTAATGGTGTACCACAAACAATTGTATCACCATCAGCCAACATTAATACTTCTTCAAATTGTATTTCATTGCCAACATCTTCAGGCAGTAATTCAATTTTTAACACATCACCTTCCTTCACGGTGTATTGCTTACCGCCAGTTTTGATTACCGCATACATAATATTTCTCCAATTCGCCTGATTGGCTATCACAAATTCAATAAAGTCGCATATTCTATGAAATTATGGCTATGACTTCAAGTTCATTTTAAAATATTGTATACTTCGCCACCCTTTCCGGATTTTTTAATTCATTATCCGGTGTTTAATCTGGTCGCGGATTAAATTTTAAAGGAACTGTATCAATTCACCACATTTACATCTTGGTAATACGCCAGATTGAGTCGCTGTGCGGAATAGTTACAAAGAACTTATATCAATTTTTGGAGTATATAATGTCAAACATCCTTTTAGAAGCACAAACAAGAACGGATATGGGGAAAGGTGCGAGCCGCCGCCTACGTCGTCTTGAAAATAAAGTACCTGCTGTAATTTACGGTGGTGATAAAAAGCCAATGTCAATTCATTTTCAACATAACAAAGTAGTTAAAGCTTTGGAAACTGAAAGTATCTATTCCAGTGTTTTTGATATTACAATCGATGGCAAAGTTGAACATGTTATTTTAAAAGCATTGCAACGTCATCCCTACAAGCCTGTTGTAATGCATATGGATTTACAACGCGTTTCTAAAACCGACATTTTGATTAAATTAGTACCTGTTCACTTTGTCAACGAAGATAAAGCTCCAGGGATTAAAGCTGGTGGTATCATTAACCATACTATGACTCAAGTAGAAATCCGTTGCCAAGCAAAAGATCTACCTGAATTTATCACAGTAGACATGTCGGGCGTTAAAATGGATGATGTTGTTCATTTATCTCATTTAAAATTGCCTAAAGGGGTACAACTGACTGTTGATGTTACAGATGGAAGTCATGACGCGCCTGTTGTAAGCATTCACATGCCCAGAGCAAATGTAACAGAAGAAGCAGCTGAAGCGACAGAAGTTCCAGCATCTGCTGTGCCAACTGTTAGCGCTGAGAAAAATGAAGAGTAATATTCAAGTTTGATTGAAAAAATGTAAACCGTAGTCGCGGTGATGCGACAGTAAAACCCGGGAAATTTTGTGTAAACTTACCCGGGTTTACCTAAGCGCTTTGCCCTGGCTATATAAGCTCAAGAATTACGACCCCTATCAAAGAGCTATATCATGGCTATAAAACTTATCATTGGTTTGCGTAACCCCGGATCAGTCTATGAACATACGCGTCATAATGCCGGTGCATGGTTAGTCTCCGCCTTAGCTCAGCGACATAGTGTCTTTTTCAAATTGGAAAAGAAAATGCAAGCCGAACTGGCTGATTTAGAATTAAATCAGCATTCAGGTAAATTGGTTTTGCCGATATCTTTTATGAACCACAGCGGTCAGCCTACTCGGCTTATTAGTCAATTTTACCGAATTCAACCCGAAGAAATACTGGTTGTACATGATGAACTGGATTTACCTCCAGGACGCATTAAACTTAAAACAGGTGGAGGCCATGGCGGTCATAATGGCTTAAGAGATATAATAGCCCAATTAGGTAGCCCGGAGTTTCACCGCTTACGAATTGGAATTGGCCATCCAGGCCATAGAGATTTAGTTCATCAATTTGTGCTCGGTAAACCCTCAGCACAAGACAGACAATTAATTTATGATGCAATTGATAGAGGCATCGCGGCAATGCCCTTAGCCTTATCTGGTGATTTGGCCAGAGCAATGAATCAATTGAACGTTTAGGTACTGCATCTTCGCAAGGTAAAAAATCCTATTCGATCTGAATAAGATTACGGAGTAACAGTTAGTTTGGTTTTAAGGTGTGTTCGATATAAACAGATAAGTTATCCTTTTATATCGAACTTAATAATTTAGAATGAATCCCATACAAAATGTTTCACATTTTTATGGGATAACGTCCGTTTAACGACATAAAAGTAGAACGTTACTTTCTGCTTTTTATGTCGGACTCACGATAGTTTTAACAATTAGAGGTATTACTCATGGGATTTAAATGCGGCATAGTGGGCTTGCCCAATGTTGGTAAATCAACTCTGTTCAATGCACTCACCAAAGCAGGTATTGAAGCAGCAAACTATCCTTTCTGCACTATTGAACCCAATGTCGGGATAGTTACTGTTCCCGATCCCCGTCTTGATGCTTTGAGTGAGATAGTAAAACCACAACAAGCGCTCCCAGCCACCATGCAATTTGTTGATATTGCTGGCATTGTGAAAGGAGCATCCAAAGGCGAAGGCTTAGGGAATCAGTTTTTAGCCAATATTCGCGAAACTGATGCAATTGCACATGTAGTCCGTTGTTTTGAAAATACTGATGTAGTGCACGTTGAAGGTCGTGTGAACCCACTCAGTGATATCGAAGTAATTAATACAGAATTGGCTTTAGCAGATATGGAAACTGTTGAAAAGGCCATCTTAAAAGCAGGAAAAAATAGCCGTAGCGGTAATAAAGAGGCAATTTTTGAAATGAAAACCTTGGAAAAAATCAAGACACATCTTGATGAAGGTTTCCCTGTCCGTACTCTTGAATTAAGTGCCGAGGAAGAACCTATTGCACGCCGTCTATTTCTACTCACCGCAAAACCAGTACTCTATATTGCAAATGTCGATGACAATGGTTATGAAAACAATCCATTACTGGATAAAGTGCGTAACTTAGCCTTGCAAGAAAAAGCCAGTATTGTCGCTCTCTGTGCAGCAACTGAGGCAGAATTGGTCGAATTGGATGAAGCAGATCGCCAAGAGTTCATGGAAGATTTAGGGTTAAGCGAGCCAGGGTTGCATCGAGTGATTCGTGCAGGTTATGAGTTGTTAGGATTACAAACTTATTTCACCGCTGGAGTAAAAGAAGTGAGAGCCTGGACCATTCCTAAAGGAGCTACAGCACCGCAAGCAGCAGGTGTTATCCACTCTGATTTTGAAAAAGGTTTCATCCGTGCAGAAGTCATAGCATACGATGCATTTATCGCGTGTAAAGGTGAACAAGGTGCTAAGGAAGCCGGAAAGTTACGCCTGGAAGGCAAGGATTATATCGTTTGTGATGGAGATGTAATGCATTTCCGATTTAATGTATGAGTTCAAGTAAACCCCAGTTTTACTTGACAATTCGTATGCTCAAACCTTAGCATTTGTTGATTGAATCGTAGAGGACAAACAATGGCGATTGACAGTATACGCGCACTAGTTAGTGACGATTTTGATGCAGTTAATACTTTAATTGTAAATAAAATTGAATCGCAAATTGGCTTAATTGATGATATGTCCCACCATATAATACAAAGTGGCGGCAAAAGACTACGACCATTGTTGGTTCTTTTAGCAAGTAATGCATGTGGTTACCAAGGTAAAGAGCATATTACTCTGGCTGCGATGGTTGAGTTTTTTCACACAGCCACTTTACTTCACGATGATGTTATTGACGAATCTACACTAAGAAGAGGACGTCAGACAGCAAACGACATCTGGGGCAGCAAAGCAAGTATTCTGGTTGGGGATTATCTCTTTACCCAATCAATAGAGCTTATTGTTGATTCCGGCAATACAGCCGTACTTAAGCTCTTTGCCAAAACCGCACTCGAGATCAGCTGTGGGGAAGTAAAACAACTATCCAACCGCCATAACCCTGCATTAACTTTTGATGAATATTTTGATGTAATTCGTGCGAAGACGGCTCTTTTATTTGCAGCTGCTGCCTGTATAGGTCCCATGATCAGCAACGCGTCTAAAGAACTGCAAGACAGTCTCTATTCCTATGGCCTCCATTTAGGTAATGCCTTCCAGCTTATAGATGATGCTCTAGATTATTGTTCTGATGCCAAAACTATAGGCAAAAACATAGGAGACGACTTAGCTGATGGGAAAGCTACGTTACCTTTAATTCATGCATTACAACATGGAACTGAACTGCAGAAACAGCAAATCATGAGCAGCCTGAAACAAGGCAGCCTGGATTTCTTACCTGAAATTCTTATCGCATTGGAAGAAACAAAAGCAATAGAATATACAAAAAAAATAGCAGCACAAGAAATCGACAAAGCATTATCCTCGTTGATGATATTGCCCGATTCAAAATATAAAGAAGCGCTTATCAATTTGGCACAATTTGCTTTGCAAAGAAGCTATTAATTTTTTTAGTATTAAGTAGTCTGAGTATCGTGCAAACCAGGGATGTCAACACAAGATTTATCAGTACCAGACTACTTATTGCTCAGCGCGGAGTGTAGCTCAGCCTGGTAGAGCACTGCCTTCGGGAGGGCAGGGGTCGCAAGTTCGATTCTTGTCACTCCGACCATATAAATCAAGGAGTTAAGGATTCCCCCCAACAAAGTTTTAATTTATAAAGTGCATATAAAGTGCAAATTTATTGTATCATGGTACTAATTAAACGGAAAAACACACAGTAAAGTTGTATGAAGAAATTTGAGTTATTTTTTTTAATGTTGTTCTCACTCCATTCTTTTGCTTTTGACTGTCACCCAGACATTAATCCTAATCTTTCACAATATATTGTCGGCTATGGAAGTTTAATTGATGAGGCATCCAAAAAAAGAACAGATCCATCTGCTGAAGAGAGTGTTCCCATTTTGGTAAAAGGATATAAAAGAATTTGGGCAGGACACGGTAATTTACCTGGAGTTAATGCCACATTTTTATCTGCCATTGAAAATAAAAGCTCATCTTTTATTGGTGTAAGTTACAAATTGAGCGAACCGGCAAACATTAAAAGTTATGATAAAAGAGAAAGCTTTTATTGCAGAGAACAAATTAATCCAGAGAATTTCGTATTCCTCTCTCAATCTTCCAACTTTTCAACTCAAAAACAAGTTTGGATATACACTATAGCCTCAACGGAAAATCAACTTCCTACTAAAGACTTCCCAATTGTCCAATCCTATGTTGATAGCTTTTTACGTGGCTGTATTCAAATTGAAGAAAAATTTAAAATTACAAATTTTGCTAAAGATTGTATTGAAACTACTGATGGATGGCCGGTTTATTGGATAAACGATAGAATTTTTCCTCGCCGCCCATCCTTCCATGAACCTTTTGCTGCGCAGATAGATGCTTTACTAAAAGATACTGTATCGGAGCAATTCAGACATATTAGTTTTGAAAAGCCGTGATCTAATCACAGCTTTATTATTTTCTGTGCAGTTCTAACCAAGAGTCAAGATCATCTTTTAAATATCTAACAGATCGGCCTATCTTTATATATTTTGGTCCAGGCGTCCTATTTGCTAAAGTTCCATAAGCCCTATCTTGAGAGAGAAAAGAACGACTCATACAAATATAGTTTGCTGCCTCTGCTTCTTTAAAAACCTTTTTTTCCATAATTGCATCCTTATAGATATACATTGACGTGTATGTAAGCAAATGCATTATATACCTATAAAATGTATTTATACAATATACTATACGTGTTAAACGTATAATTATTTCAAAATATTTTCCTGCACTTCGAAAATCCTTCTTTCGGCTGAGAATTTGTCTTTGAATCGATTAATACCATCTTCACGCATTTTTGCTGCAGATTGATTAAAATAAACAGCGAGTGATTCTCTATCTTCTAATTGATATTGTACTGTTAGCTTTTCTTGGCTCAAGGAACTCTCAGCTTCCGGCCTTAAAATACGAGCTTTTATAAATCCAGGAAATTGAAGCATTTCTTTTACATGCTCTTTTAACCATAATTGGAATTGTGTATAAACGTCTTCATGAATAGTTAAGTTCACTTCGTAAATAACCATATTTTCTTCCTGTAAAATGAATAAATATCAAACATAGAGCGGCACAAATACTTATAGGAATGCCAGGATTCAGATGATTTTCGGAGGTTACAATTAAATAAGGCATTAATCCACCGAATAATGTCAAACTGATGTTATATGAAATGGCAAGCGCCCTTCCCCTCTGATTTAATTTGAATTGGGTTACTATAAATGCAGGTAATGCTGAATTTAGAAAAGCTTGAATCATTGCAAAGAGGACTAATACTATCATGCAATGAAATCCTTCCAACTGAGGTATTACAGCAAAAATCCCATATGAGAATAGCAAATAAAGTACTGATGCAATTTTTATTTGTCTAAGAACCCCTATTTTATCAGCCAATATTCCTCCAAAAGGTAAAGCTGATAAATAAGTAAAAAGAGCAATTAATGTTATTAGAATTGATTGTTGGTGTGAATGAAGATTTAATAAAGTTGATAAGAATGTAGGCATAAAAATAAATGTAATATAAAAAGCGGACGCGGAAAGATTTGATACTATAAATGTAAGCCCCAATTCTTTTTTATAATTTTTGATAAGTTTTTTAAAACCCGATAATTGCATCTGTTCATCAAGAAAATGATTATCAATCCTCTTCCGAATACAGAGCAGAACAAGACATCCTAATGAACCTATTAGAAATGGAATACGCCAAGCAAATTGAATAATTTGTTCATGTGGAATTAAAGAAAGAAGAATCAAGATGCTAAGGTTCGCCAGTAACAATCCCGTACTGCCGCCCACAAAAGCGAAACAGCCAAAAAATGCCGGATATTTTCTCCCTTGCTCGACAGCCATGATAATAGCAGAAGAAAACTCCCCTGAAATTGAAAGTCCCTGAATAATTCTACATATAATTAAACCAGCACCATAATACATACCCATTAAATTTGGAGGTAGTAAAGCTATTGCCGAAGTTGCTACAGTCATTAACACTGTTGTAAACAGCAATATTTTTTTTCGACCAAAATAATCGATTAAATAGCCAAACCCGATAGATCCAAATGGCTTAATAATATAGCTAATGACATAAGCTAAGATGGTAAAATTAATAGCACTATTTTTTGCATGGGAAGGAAAAAATACTTCGGACAATATGGGGAGCAAAAAAGGAAATATAGTGAAATCGTAAACCTCAATTAATGTCCCTAAAAATGCAGAGAGCATTGTAACTTTTTTCATTTACATCCAAGTAAAGTTTGAGTAAATTATTATAACACTGGATGTAAAAAAGTAGCAGTATGGATCTCTGTACAATTCAAAAAGTTGGAAGTTTACATAATTTTTTTCCTGAGAAGTTCGAATTACAGCTTTATCAAGCTTTTCGCAAACTCAAAGCTTTAGGATGTGATTATTTCTATTTTCTAGGATCAGATGATGTAGCCACCTATAGGTTCTGCACCCATGACGAATGGATAGATTTTTATCGCGATGAACAATTCATTTTGAATGATCCTCTTAAGCGCATAATAGAAGATGCTAAATTTCTATTATTACCTTGGTCTCAATTAACTTATTTACATAGCGATGAAAAGAGGACCATGTATGGAAGAGTTTCTTTCGGATTATTTAATGGATTAACAATAACCAGAGAATTTAATAGTAGGAAATATACTTTTGCATTAGCAACAGAATGTAAGGAGCATGACCTGGCAAGATACCTTATATTGGAAAAGATAAATACACTAGAAGAACTCATCTGTGATTGCATCAAGTTATTTGATCAATATTTAGCATTGATATTTAAACCCACTGCTCATGTAATGATGTAACCAGATTGACATGTCTAAGGATTCATAATAAAAACTGACGTAGTCAACCCAAAATGTGACACCCCAGTTAAGCAACTTTCATTAAAAAGATACTCTTCAAATTGATTTGGACTTAAATAGCCCCATTAAGAATATACCCCTGTGGTTGTTATAGAACATGGTGATATGATTCAAAATGTCCTTCTTATGCTATTTTTTGGAATTACTTATTACAAGTAATGTATAATAATTAATAAATGCAGATAAAGTTTAATTTAGATGAATAATGAACAGTTAATCCTAGGTATTCTAGAAGAGGCGCATAATTGTGGTATCTCACCATTACTGAAAACTTCTTTAATTAAATATTTATATTTATTAGAAGTATATTTGGCAGAAGAATGTCAGGGAAAGACTACCCCAAATTGGGAATGGAAATTTTTGCATTATGGCCCTTTCTCAACAAATGTTATGAAGGATATAGATACATTAGAAACAAAGAAAAAAATTATTACGATCCCTTCAACATCTCAAGAAAACGGTAAAGATTGCGTGCTTTATAAAATTACTGATTATCAAAGAACAGAAAATTTGGCTGATTTGAAAGTATCTGTCTCTGTACAGTCAAGAATTCAAGCAGACATGAAAAGATATCAGCAAAATTTAACTAAATTACTTGATTATGTCTATTTTAAAACAAATCCAATGAGAAATGCTCGTCCAGGAGATATTTTAAACTTCACCAATTGTATTAAGAAAAATCCAAATGATTATCGTGTTATACAAATGAAAAAAATTTCTTCTAAAGCAATAAAAGAGGCTCGTAATAAACTTCGGATACTTATTGATATTAGGACACAGAAAAGTATTATAGCTCATGGCTCCTACGATCAAGTTTATTACGAGGGATTAAACATGTTAGATGAAGAACCTCTTGATACAGGGCTAGAAGGCCAAGCAACTTTAAGTGATTAACTTAACATGGAATAATTATGGGTATACTGCAAGTATTTAGTACATTCCTTGAAGATACACCAAGCACAAAACCAGAACCTGGAAGTATTTATTGGGTGCCAACTCCAAATGTAGAAGAAGTAACAAGAATACTGGATATTGAAAGAGCTACCCCCGATGAACATTGTGTTACAAATTTTGAAATAAAACAAATGAGTAGTGTACATTTTACAAGTCGTGAACGGTTGCCAATAAAAAAGTTGAATTTAGGTGATACTGAGGAATTAATAATTTCGAAAGGAAAAAAAAGACCCGTTATAATTTTATCTGCTATACAAGCTAGTAATATGGATTCTATAAGCTCATCTGAACAGAGAAGACTTGCGTCACAATTAGAAAAAACAAGTTATTTGGTCGCGCCTTTTTTCAGCATTTCTACGATGTTGCAACCCGGAACCTTTGGACCTATTTTAGTCGCTCGTATTCGAGCGTTACACTATCCTCAATTTTTTTGCTTACCTGAATCCAATAATCCTGAGAAACCAAACTCAATTATTCGATTAGATAGAGTTTTTCCTACATATCTAGGAGTAGGCTGCAAGCCTATGGGTAAAAGACTTCATCCAGAACCATTTGAATTACTACTTTCACAATTTTCTATAGTAGTTAATGAAAAATGTGCTTATGATGAACCATATCAATTAATTAAAGGTCTTGCTCAAGAAGCATTACCTGATGATTTAAAATTATATTAGTTTATTTTTTACCAAATACTAAGTCTATTCCAAATAGATTAATGTCTTTAGATAATGCTTCGATAGTTCCTGATTTGTTAGCTTCCTGAATATTATCCAGATAATCCTGTTTAATTTTATCTTGCTGTTTTTCTGAAATTGATTTTTGTAAAACCTGCGATTCCTCAGCTTTTTGTTTAATAATATCCCAAAGCTCTAATGGAATTGAATATTCCATGGGCTCAATTCTACCGTTGTGAACACATATTCTTGTTTTTCTCCATGGCTTTGAATCATTTAGCTTTATATATCCTATACACAATAACCCGGGTAGCTTAGTGTATACAAAGGCAATATTTTTACTTGCTTGTACATCTATTTCAACAGATCTTTGTAGATAACGATTAATATTTACAGGTAACTCACTATGTGCGGAACTTACTTCCCCTATGAAATTATAAAGATGTTGCTCATACCCTCCAGGATTTTTATTATTATTAAAGAGGAATTCTTTCCAATTTAACAAAGCCTGATCTGACGCCTTTACTATTTTGTCATCGAAGTCGTTTAATCCTCCTAACTCTTGAAAGTACTTCAATACTCGCCAAGAAAGCGATACTGCAAACTTTAAAAAATTATTATTGTAACTTACATGATCTACATGACGTAAAGGACGAAAAATTTTATTAGAAAAATATGTTTCCCATGTACAAAGTTTGCATTCACAATCAGAACAAAGCCAGTAAAGTTTCAAACCATCTTGAACGCGTTTATTTATCTGGGTTCCAAATCGTAGATAGCTTGTTGCTGAAGTTCTGATTAGCCATCTAAAAATTAATTTTGGCACTATATGACTTTCTCTCAGCTCTCCCTTTTGATTGCAGAGTCGGCAAATTCCTATGTTCATAAAGTTTTCTTTTATCTTTGTTTAAAATTAAAGTCTTATTTTTTAACTATACTATATTTATTACACCATTTATTGCTGACTGTAATATACTATGGAGTTTGGAGATGAGAATTGAAGGAACAACCTATCAGTCTAATGCTCTATTTACTACGGCCGTTCTAATTTTTTTCTCTTTGTTTTTTTTACTTAAAATTGTGTTAGTATCATCTTATATGTATTCAATTTATTTACTAAACAATCTCATTAGTAGTCCTTCAGAGCTTATACGACAAGATTTTATCAGTTCATTAAATTTCAGTGATAGCATGACAAGGTATAATGTTATTATATTTATTTTATGTGCTGTTTCTTTTTCTTTATGGATATATAGGGCAAACAAGAATTTATCTTCTTTACGTATTACTGGGCTAGAGTTTACTCCTGCTTTGTCCGTATGGAGTTTTTATATTCCCTTACTTTGCCTTTATTGGCCATTTAAGGCGGTGGCTGAAATATGGAAGGCAAGCCAACCCGATGCCACGAACACTGGCGAAAGTTGGAAAAATTTGTCCGCGCCCTTAATTATTCCGATATGGTGGATATCATTTATTGGAGCTGGAATTTTAAGCCACATAATAAATACTTACTATCCTCCTCATTCATTATCAGAAATTAAGATGTATTTATTTGAGTGGATAGTAATTGAGTTACTTCTTTTAGTCGCCACCATTTTAATAAGCTACATCGTTTATAAAATAAACGAGAATCAAAATAATAAATTGATAATGCTTAACGCTCCAGTACAGAATAGTTCGGTTAACGTGTAATTTAATACACGGGCCTACATTCAGTAGGCGAAGATTCTATTTTTTTTCTAAGATTTAGGAAACATTGATAATTTCTTACTATGTCAGACAAATAAAAATTTTGTGCTCCCTCTTTTATAGTACTTCTGAAAAGTGTTTTTAATTTGGTCTAAAATTTAAATTAAGATACTCCGCCCGCGAGAGCTAGATGGATAATTTTAGAAAATGGATTTTCATTATATTTTTAACCACTTTAATACCCGTTTTAGGCGTTTTAGTTGGTTGGATGGTCTCAAATGGTTATGAAAATCAATATGAAGAGACAGTTGTTCAACTTTTTAAGGATAAAAAGGGCATAGATATCAGGGAAAATCCGCAAGTTTTAAATCAATTAAAACTTAATACTTTGTGCAATGAAAAGGATCTGGATCCAGCATTAAATTCTGTGTGCGATGAATTCAACCAAATAAACAACTTAAAATATTATTCATCAATAACTTTAGCATTTACTGCATTACTCTTTTGCGTAATTTTTACTTTAGGTTTTTTGTCTAGAAATAATAGAAATATTCTTTTTTATTTATTTAAACCCGGCTTATTGTTGTCACAAATTTCAGCTGCAATATTGGTAATCGCCAATGCAAGTATCCTCATTTTTAGTATTTATTTTGCTGAATCATTTTATTTTGAAAAAGTCCATTTGGGGTTGATTGTAAGTCTAGGAATAGTTGCTGGTATTACTGCAATATACGTATTAATTAAATCATTTATTCCAATAAAAGATGTGGAGGCTAAAGTTTTTGGCAAGATACTCGACAAAAGAAAATATCCAACTATATGGCAAACTGTCGAATCGGTTGCAAAAAAAGTGGGGACTAACGCACCTAGTACAATCATTGCAGGTATGGATCCGACCTTTTTTGTTACAGAAGCAAATATTTTATGTTTGGATGGTAATGTTCAGGGGAGGAGTTTATTTATATCATTACCCTTTTGTAGAGTGCTTTCAAAAAATGAGTTTTTAGCTATCCTTGGTCATGAAATGGGGCATTTTATAGGGGAAGATACAAAATGGAGTAGGAAATTTTATCCCATATATAGACGAGCTAACGATACAATTTTATCGTTAGATACTTCTAATAATGAGCAAGGATTAGCGCAATTATCTTTGCTTCCTTCATTTATTTTTATGAATATTTTTATTGGAGCGTTCGAAAAATCAGAGAAAGCCATTAGTAGAAAGAGAGAGTTAAATGCAGACTCAGTGGGTATAAAAATATCTTCTAAAGAAGAAATGAGTTCGGCTTTATTAAAAGCCCATATATACCAATATGTTTGGCTTTATACTCAGCAACAAATGGAAAAGGTATTATCAGAAGGAAAGCAGATTATAAATATATCAACTTTTTTTGCACAAATATGTAAAGAAATACCACAAGATTTCATGAAAAATGAAATAGGAAATACACATACTAGTCACCCAACAGATAGTCATCCTCCTCTTTCAATAAGATTAAACTCTATGGGGCTTGATGTAGATAGCATTTATAATAAAGGTATTAATATCGAAAGCGATCAAGCTATAACACTTATTGAGGATATAGAAACCTTAGAAAAAGAGTTAACGGATTTGGAATACTATAAATTGAGACAATCAAGCTAAGCGCAAAGCATTTATCAAATAATAAAATAATTAAAATTTCATTCGCTCAAATAAGTTTCTTTTATGAAAGTTATTCATACCTCAACATCCTTTGATTTTCTAGGGTACTACCCTAATGAGGCGTAATAGGCAATCCCATTTTCATCACGGTTAAATATATTACTAACAGCATTAATTTTAGATTTTCATTGGAAGATTTTTGATCATTAATATACAATCAAAAAATTTTTAATCAACACTGAATAAATTAAAACATCGTATTGGATAAAAAAGGTTAATTTAAGAAATAATCTTAGGACGGTACCTTACCATCATTGCTTGAACGTTACTAGCTCCTTAATCTTAATAAAGGGATTGATCGCGTAGAAATGGATTTTCTATTAATATTGGAAATTAAGCTGTGTCAATTTTAGATTTTATTAAAAAACAAATTTTACGTTATAGAGACCTTTTAGCTAACTTATCACGTAGAAATAAAGAAATTTATTATCGCGAAAGTCGGGGGCATTGCATTAATTTATCAAAAGCTCCAAAAGCAGAAGATATTTATAACGATATTATTTCAGAAAAATTTGTACCCATGCGCTCAATGTCATCAAGATTCCAAGACTTGATGAATAACTCAGATTTTGATCTAACTAAACATCTTCTATTAGAAGAAACTAAAAACACAGATTTAATTAAGAGACTTGATAAAATAAGACTTGCTGATGATAAGTTTAGACGTGAATATGGTATGCCTGGAGCTTGGCTTTTAGGTCCATTTCTTTGTTGGAGGGATAGCGCAAATTATAGGCAAGATGAGTTATTAATCTCACCAATTTTTAAAATTGCAGTAGATGTTATTAAGGATAAAAGAAAAAAATGGAGTCTAAAGCTAGAAGATAATATTGTACAATTGAATCCATCATTACGCCTTGCACTTCGGCAAAAATTAGGTATAAAGCTTCCAGAGCACTTCGAATCTGACCAGGTATCCGATGCTTTACAAGAGTTTAAGAATTATCTAGATAAATATGGTAAATCAGTAATTCATGATGAATCATTTACTGATGCTCTTCCCAAAATTCCTCCCCGTTTTAAAATAGTAAAAAATGAAGAAGGAGAACTTGTTGATAGGATTCCAGTTAACCTGGAAGAAGCTCTCTCGAAAAAAGAGTATGAGCTATATAGCAAAGTCAATGCAAACCAGTTTTATTTAATTGATATTGTCTTAATAGACCATCTTAATGCAAGCCGCACTGTACTTCTTAGAGATTATGACTCTATTTTTGAATATTCAGAAATGCATCCCATTTTATCAGAGTTATTTCTCGGAAAACCTATCCCTACTGATAAAGGTGAAATATACGAAAGAACAAAAGCTCTCGATGATTATAAAGAGCGAGATAATTTTTTTGTTGTAAATATTGATTCATCTCAACATAGAGCTATAGATCAAACAACAAAAGGCAAAGTAACAGTAATACAAGGACCACCTGGAACTGGAAAAAGTCAAACAATTACAAATCTTATTGCAGAAGGTATATCAAAAGGTAAAAAAGTACTATTTGTTTCAGAAAAAAGAGCCGCGTTGGATGTTGTATATGCTCGATTAAAAAAAGCTAACCTAGTATCTCAATCAGTACTTATTCATAGTAGCGATTTAAATAAACAAAGCTTATATAGCTCATTTCTAGAACTAGCTGAAGCAAATCATGATCCTCAAGCTGAAAAGCAATGGGATTTGCTTACAAATGAACTCGATAATCTTAAATCAGAAATCAATAATTATTACCGAATACTAGAAACAGTTCACAATCCAAGTGGATTGAATATTTCTGAGTTACTTACACTACATTCTGAGCAAATAAACGTTAAAATGAATATTCAATTTGCCAATTTATTTGCAAGATATTCATTTGATGACTTAAATAGCATTTGCGGAAAATTAAGCGAACTGCAAGCGTATGCCGCAAGAGTGAAAGATATTCCTAATCATCCATGGCTTCATAGGAAAAATGACACTATTTTGACCAATAGCTTTATACAAGTAATGTCAGATTTGGTCGAAAAAATTAAACTCACTGAACAATCAATATCCGCAATTAAAATACAGATTGAAGATCTTGGAGTGAATAATATCGAAGCGCTCCCCTCATCTAATGAGTTAATGGAGTTAAGTCAATTATCTCTACCTTCTGAATGGTTTGAATTTGCAGACATGTTTTATTCTGATTTATCTGGCTTAATGATATATCAAAAAGAAATCCAGGAAATAATACAAACAATTAACAGCGAGAAGTCTCATTTTGATTTGATAAATAAAAACGCTGATGACGAAATAATTCGACAACTTGAAATGTACTATTCTATTTCTCGTAGTGTATTTGATTGGTTCACCCCAAATTTTTGGAGAATGAGGAGTTTTAGACGTCAATTCCTAACGAATTGGGATAGAACAAATAAGTCATTTAAATCATATCGATTAGTAAAAGAAGCAATAAAATCATTCAAATCCATCACTCAAAATAAGTTACTCCCATTAGAGAGTAATGAGTCAGATCCAGAAAAAATAATTCTAGCCTTCAATGCAATTAATCCAATACTTAAAACCATAACTAGTATCGGGGATGCCATGAGGACATTAGGCTTAGTCTCGAATCCTGAACTCTCTAGTTATAACAGCCAATCTGCTATAAAAATTAAAAAAATATTTACTGACTTATCTCAGACAAAAATTAACTTGGAAGAGCAAATTGAGATACTAGATAAGTTAAAAGATAATCTAAATCAGTATTTCGAAAAACCACTAGTCTCAGATACTGATAATGAAAATTATAATTATGATCTACTTATTGAAAAGATGATAGATTTAGAAGTATTAGATAAGATAGATTTATGTTTAAACAGCATAAGATCATCTTTTAATTGTGATTTATCAAAAGAACTAATAATTAAAAATCTCATTCCTATTGATGACTCCTGGGACCAATACGTTATTTCTTTAGTGATCAAATGGTGGATAGATGAAATCATTACACAATATCCTGGGTTAAGAAATTTCGATCGAAATAATTTTCATACAAAAATTGAATCCTTTAAAAAAATTGAAACAGAACACCGACTTTCTGCACGTGAATTCGTAAATAATGCTGTTTCCAAAAGATGGGGAAATGGTGTTGGGGAATTTGAAGGATTAAGTTTACTCAAGAAAGAAGCTAACAAACAACGTAAGGTTCTTTCGCCACGTGAAATTATGGAGCGTGGAGCACTTTCTACAATGTTAAAACTTAAGCCTTGTTGGTTAATGAGTCCCTTAAGCATTAGCCAAATACTACCTATGGAAATGGGGCTTTTTGATATTATTATTTTCGACGAGGCATCCCAAGTAAGAGTTGAAGATGCAATACCCTCGATTTATAGAGCAAATTCTATGGTTGTTGTAGGTGATCCAAAACAAATGCCCCCTACAAACTTCTTTTCAGCAATTGAATTTATTGACGATGATGACGATGAAAATGAATCGGATTTATCGCAAAGTATATTAGATTTAGCTTCCCAAATTTATCCTTCTGAAATATTAGAATGGCATTATAGAAGCCGCTCTGAATCCCTAATTGCATTTTCAAATAGAGCATTTTATGGAGGCAGATTAATTGCAGTCCCTAACCCATATTATTTAACTGAAGGTGAAGTTATTAAGTTTCATCAAATAAATAATGCATATTTTAATCAAAAGGAAGGCAATAATGTGGAGGCTGATGCCTTAGTCGACAGATTAGCTCTGTTATTCCAAATTTATCCTGAAAAATCTTTGGGTGTGATTGCGATGGGACAATCGCAAATGCTAGCAATTGAAGATGCTATCGAACGTAGAATACTTTCTGATGTAAGTTTTAAAAATAATATAAAAAGAGCAAGAATGCTAAGTGATGGCGAATCAGATATACCTTTTTTCGTGAAAAACTTGGAAAATGTTCAAGGAGATGAAAGAGATTTAGTGCTCATTTCAGTTGGATATGCACCTTCTGCACAAGGTAGAAAATTGTATATGAATTTTGGTCCACTTTCGAAACAAGGTGGTGGGCGGCGTCTAAATGTTGCGATCACTCGTGCAAAACAAAGCATAGAAGTATTCTGCTCATTTGATCCAAATCTAATTCCAGCAGAAGAAAAAGATTTTACAAAAAACCCTGATTTGGTTTTATTTGGAAGATATCTTAAATATGCAAAGGCAATCAATGATAAAAATTATCCTGAAGCAAAAGCTATCTTAGATTCCTTTGGTATTGGCGGTGCAATTACTACGCGAAAAACAAGCTCATTCAGCAAAAATGTCCAACGCCGTTTAGAAGAGTTAGGCTATAAGGTATCAGCTGAGATTGGATCAAGTGGCTTTTATATCGATTTAGGAGTTCATCATCCAGTTATTCAAACTAATTTTATTTTAGGAATAGAGTGTGATGGAGCATTATTTCATTCTACGCCCTATGCTCGTGATCGTGATAAAACTAGACAGGAACTGTTGGAGTCTCGTGGATGGAGAATAGAGAGAATTTGGTCACAAGATTGGTCTAGGGACTGGAAGTCTGAAATTACAAGAATAGACAATATATTGAAACAAATTCTAAATATGGATAATGCTCAAAAGTCATTTTATAAGACAACAGAAGAAGTATAATACAGATCTTCTAGTTTAATTATTACTTTTATATCATTAGTATACTGATAATATAAACCATAATGTTCTCGTGAGTAATCACACTATAATCATGGACCTATATCTTTAGATGAGTTTGCATAATGCAAAAAAAATCAACTATTCGACTCCATCGAAAATGCCCTTGTGGTAGCAAAAAAAAAATATAGAAACTGTTGTGGTAAAAAAAATACTGTTAACTTTCATGACTTACCTAAAGAAACACAACAAATGTTTCACGAGCTTCAAGTAAAACATAAAATTGGTTCTCAATATCACCATGATCACATGGGTTACACGCCTGAAATTGTTAGTTCAGTTTTTCAAGGAAGAAGATTTGTTGCTCTCGGAGGTAGTCTTATTCAATCCGATGCCCCAGAAGGAGATTGGGATGAACCGGCAGATTTTTTAACTTCACACCTAAAAACTACACTAGGTAACGAATGGTTTGATGATGAATTAAAAAAGCAGGAAAATGAAAGGCACATAATTTTATCATGGGCAGTCGATGGTGAGTGTTCGGTGATGGACGCCAACAAACCGATTGAGTCAAGAAAACATAATGGTAGCGCTCTTGCTTATTTACATTTGGCGTACGATTTATTTGTTTTACATAATCAAGGCCACATCACTGACAAACTAATATCAAGATTAAAATCTAAACAAGGTTTTAATGGTGCTAGATACGAACTCTTTGTTCTGGCAACTATGATAAGGGCTGGTTTCAACATAGAGCCATTTGATGAAACCCTGGGTGTAGGGAAAGTAACTGAATGTAAAGCGACACATATACAAACCGGGGTTACTGTTCAAGTTGAAGCAAAAACACGTAATGTAAAATATGTCTTAGGCTCTACAGAGGGGAAAGCTAAGAATATTCGTTTGTACGACAAACTCAGAGATGCGATTGAAAAGGAGGTAAACCAACCTTACCTAATATTTGTTGATCTGAATTTTCCAGAGCTGAATGTATATGCTGAAAATGAAAAGATAAAAAAAATACAAGAAGAACATAATAAACTTATAAAACTACACCCCACTAACCTCCCCAATGCTATTATTTACACTAATATCCCTTTCCATTATGCACGTGATTATAATGTAACAAACACTGCGTTTGGTTTAATAAAAATCAATAGGCCAAAACTAAAGCTTGAGAATGAAAACATTATTCTCAATGCAATTAATTCTGCATTAAAACAATATCAATATCTTCCAAGAGAATTTAATGAAAGTGAAAAGCACGCTGAAACTGTAATCAATGCAATAAAAAAACATGCCCAAAGATCATGAATGATCAGCTGAAAACTTAGCCAATCACATACACGCAATTGTGTTGCGCTCATGATAATTAACAAATGTAGATAAAATTGCAAAGTAATCGACAATGAGAATATCTATCTTATATATACAGTACACACACCTTTCGCACGATAAAATTATTCATTATATCTGCATGATTAATAATAATATTTAACTATTTTTATATGTTTAATGCAAAAAAATGCCGGTGAATACGTGATGAATTGTCTAGTGAAAGAAATCCGTCTATCTAATTAGGGAATCAGCCTCCATTTCACCATTAATTCACCAATTAATCACCACAAAATAAAAAATAATCATATATTTATGTTAGGCTAGCGCTCTCAATTAGTGAGCACTACACAAAGCCTAAAACCCGTTAAAAAGCACTTGTCTTGTTACACCGTGGACAATAGTCTTTATTTTTTATCCGACATCTATCCCTTATTACTTTTTGATAAATATGGTTTTGAGGACAAATCCACCAGGCTACTTTTCCACTCCCTGGTGTAACCTGACTAGGTAATAAAGAACCATTTTTAGAAGGGTGCCACTGAATAGCAATTGCTGGATATATTGCTGCTAAGGAATTATCTTCATTTGCTTTTTTACCAGCACAATAAGGGCAGGAATTGCCTTGCACTCTGTCAATAATAGCAGCCTGATAAATATGTTTGTTTTTACACTGCCACCAGGCTTTATAACTACTACCAGCGGTAAAATCAAACGGAGTTTTAGAGTCATTTTTACTGTCTGACCATTCTAATGCCAAATTCGGGTACTTATTTGCAAAACAATTATCTGAACACACTTGATTACCAGAACAGTAGGGGCAACCACTACCGCCAGCCCTGTAGGCAATAACAGTCTTGTATTCATGGCCTTTAGGACATAACCACCAAACGCTTTTACCACTATATTTTTGAAAATCAAAAGAAGATAATTCAGCATTTCTTATAGGGTGCCATTCTTTTGCTACATCAGGGCATAAAACTCCAAAGCTAGTACACTTTGGGCAGTCATTATATTTTATTTGTGTTCTTATTAAGCGAGAATACTCATGTCCTTTTGGACATCTCCACCATGCATTAAAAGTACTAGTTTTAGTAAAGCTAACTGGACTTTTGCCTTTATTTAAAGTTGGGTGCCAATGTTTGGCTATATTTGGATACATCATTTGAATATTGTTATCTTTGGTCACTACTCTTTTGTTGCAATAAGGGCATCCGCTACCTTGAACTCTGCTAATTATTGGGGATTGATAGTGGTGGTTTTGAAGGCAACTCCACCAGGCATTATAGCCACTGCCTTTCGTATACTTAGCAACTGAGAACTCATTTTTATCATTGTCCCACTCATTTGCAAGAGAAGGATAATTTAACGCAAATGAGTTTTCTTTTGATACTTTTTTTCCCGAGCAAAAAGGGCAGTTTCGGCCATTTGTCCTTTTAACTATAGTAGCTTCATATGAGTGGCCAGATAGACAAATCCACCATACTTTAAATCCACTGCCAGAGGAAAAGCTTTCAGGTACTAGGGGCATGTTTTTTTCGTAATCCCACTCTTGGGCAATCCCTGGATAATTAACAGGCAACGAGTGTTGAGGAAGTGGGGCAGGATAATAAGATAGGTATTGATTAAATGTCATACTATTTTGAAATTTGTTTTTCCCTATGTATGAATCAATCTTATGATGAAATTTATTGGGTATTAATTTTTTTATGATTATCAAAAGTTCATTTATAACTTTTTTTGTTATTTCATTTTTACCTACGCAAATATCTGAACTGTCTATTTTATTTAACGGCTTCTCTCTAACTCGTATTAATTTAATGCCTCTGTCGCCAACAGCCTTGTTTTTTTCATTGTCTCTATTTGTCTTTTTCTGTCCTTTATGAAAGTAATACCCATCATACTCAATTCCAATTTTTAATTCAGGTATATATATATCAATTTCACTCCCATCAATAGATTCTCGGTTAATCACTTCATCAAAAACAACCATCAATTCAGTTAAAATTCTAAGCTCTGGTTTTGACGTTTGGTTAGTACAATACTTACACCCAATACCACGAGTTCTATCTCCAATAATAGACTGATACTCATGCCCTCTTGGACATATCCACCAAGCCTTAAAATTACTACCTCTTGTAAAAAATTCAGGCTTAACTTCTCCATTTTTTATAGGGTGCCATTCGCTTGCTAATTCAGGAAATAGTTCTTGTATATTATTATCTTTACATACTTTGGCTCCACTACAATTTGGGCAACCTGACCCCCTTGTTCTAGCCCCTATACTGGCCTTATATTCATGACCTTTGGGACATTTCCACCAAGCCTTGAGTCCGCTCCCTTTTGTATATTCGTTAGGTATCTTTCCCTGGTTTTTGTCAGGGTGCCATTCCTTAGCTATTTCGGGAAACAATGCTAATAAACTATTTTCCTTAGACACTTTCTTTCCTGCACAATAAGGACATGAGGTGGGACCTGACTTTCTTGTTCTTTCACATATTGCAGTTTGATATACATGCCCCTTTTCACAAAACCACCATACCTTTTCTTTACAACCATAGGTAAAATTGCTAGGACGCTTTTTGCCATTTAACTTTGGATGCCATTCTTTAGAAACTTCAGGAAATAAATTCTCTAAGCTATTCTCAGCACATACCATTTTTCCTGCACAGAAAGGACACCCTCTACCAGCAGTTCTGCTTCTAATTGCAGATAAATAACTATGACCTAAATCACATTTCCACCAAAATTTTTTCCCACTTTTTGGAGTATAGTGCTCTGGTTTATTATTCTCATTTTTTTGTAAATCCCATTCTTTTGCTATATCTGGGTACAAAGTTGAGAAACAGTTATCCTTACACGCTTTTTTTCCAGAACAATAAGGACAGCCACTTTTCCTATATGTCCGGTTGGCGATTGTTGCCCTGTAAGAGTGTCCTTTGGAACAACTCCACCAAACTTTTTTTTGGCTTCCGCTTGAAACATCACCAGGAGTTAGTGGGTCATTTTTAATACAATCCCACTCTTTAGAAATTTCGGGGTACCTTAGTATTAAACTATTATCTATTGACATTTTCCTTGCGTAAAATTATTTATCTTTTTAATAAATAATAGACTAGGTTAGTAATATTTCATCGTTTGGGAAACCACCTATTAATTCCACTATTGGCTAGTCTCGTTTAATGAAACCTTAACACTATGCCTAGCGAGTGATTCAGTTTCAAATACTCTACATATAGATTCTATGTTACCTATTTTTAATACAATAGGCTCAGATTCAATTCTAGCTGGATCTAAGATAGCTAGGCGCCATTCATTTTGCCATGCATATTCTTCGAGCTTAGAAAAGCAGCCTATTCGTCCGCTATATTCATTAGCTAAATAATCTACTTTATCAAAAAATTTGTTGGAACATGGTGGAGATTTTTTTCCATTTACACTTTTTGTAATTCTATCTATAAATTCTTGTGGTTGTGTAATTAATATCGCTTTATCACCAAATCCGCAAAATCTTTTGTCTAATTTAAAATTAAAATTTGTCACCTCTAAAAAATTAAGTTCAAATAAGGTCATACAAAATATATTAACTTGATGATCAAAGGGATACATAAAATTAATTCTATTGATTAAGCCTCCAATCGGAACAAGCTTTCCCTCAGAATTAGTTATAGAAATCTTAACAGAATCAGCTAGATAACTAGATGCCACTCCCTCTTGCTTATCGCCACGATTAATTTTTTCCTCAGTTTTTCTATAAAAGTTATATGTATTCATAAATAAATTACCATCCAAGATGTCATCTAAATATTCATCTTTAGTAATTTTAAATAAAAGAACATTTTTCATAAGAACTCATTACTCGTTGAGATATTCTTATAGTGTAGTCTTTCCAACCCCCACCATCTTACAAATCGCTCGATTTCCGAAAATTATGTTCCAAAACTATATCTGAATACTGTAACTACTACTCAAGTCATTAAGTTTTAAAGAACTTATTGCAATGAAAATTTAAAGGAAAGGTGTTATTGGCCATAATATTTCTGCTCGCCTTTACAATGACCGTTAATTTATATTCTGATATCGCTTGCTGCTAAGACCGCTCGTTCTTACAAAGATATAATTAATCAATGATGAACTTTCAATATCTCACTTCGTAGCCATGCTACTTAATTCAGCAAACTTCCCTACCGCTGCCCTTTGCAACTGTTCAAAATCTTCTTGATTAAACTTAAGTAATTCTACTGACATATTTTTAATCAGTGCATTCATTTGAATAATTAATTGTTGACAATGCTGCTCCACAATCTGATTTGATTTTTGTTGCCCCTCATACCAGTGCTGTAGACCAACATGGATTAATCGATTAATGATACTGGACATCGAATCATCATGCTGTATAGCTAGTGATGAAATACGATTGTGTAAATTATCAGGTAATGAAATAGTTAATCGTGACATGATTTATCTCCAAAATTATAGTTCTAGTTCCTTGATTGATTCTTTGGGCTTTTCGTTGTAGCTATTATTCTTGGTGAAATAAAGCTCTTCAATTTTGTTTTTAGGATGTAATTGATCGAATCTCTGATTAGCTTCATAGAGTATTTTCTTATCAATTACAGACTGGATTGATAATTGAGCCTTGCCCATAAAACGATCTTCATGATTCATCAATTGCTTACTTGAAATCACATCAAGAGAAGCCGGCTTTTCATTTGAATTTCTTTGAATGGCCTCAATAAGTTCTTCTTTATTATCGGTGACTAAGGTCATACCATGAACTGCCCTGGAAATTTGCACATAAAAATTTTTTAAAGTAGCACTAAAGCGATGATAAGATTCCATAAGTCCAATTCCATAAGGAGCATCTTTCCCTTGTACTTTGTAATTGGTTAACACATAGCTGTAATCAAGATGTTTTAATGCAGAGTGAGATTGTTTAAGGGTTAAAGACTGTCCCTCTGCAGTAGTAAAAAGAATTGCCTCATCATTAATTTCTTGAATTGTGGCGCATTGTCCATTGCGAATACCGTCTTTATTGAAATTACGTGTCCACATCACTTTATCACCCACATAGAGTTCGAGTGATTTGGCTTCGTAGAGTTCTATGACACGCTCAAAAGGAGCCGTATGTGTTTTGTAATGGGGAAGGTTCTTCAACGCAAATTGAATTGCTTTTCCTTGTTCATTAACTATCGGTAAAACATTGTCTCTAAGATGTGCTTGTGTGATAGTCCCGACTGTATAATAACTCCCTTGCTTAATTCGCCCCTTTTGAAAATCCTGATTAAAACGGATTACATCTCCTTTTTGATAATAAGCAACAAATCGCTGTTGCACCGCTTCAATCGTTTTTGCTTTTAAAACTTTTTGCTCAAGTGATGTACCTTTTAAGACCCCTTCACTCTGAAGGCCTTCACGAATAATTTGAGTAATTGCCTCCCTATTTGCATGAGTGGGAGCAAATAAAAGAGTTTTTTCTCGCTCCTCTGGAATCAACGATAACCAATGATCTGCTATCCACTGAATTCGTTCTTCATGAGTACCTAGAGTTTGCACATTAAGATGCTCCAAAGCCTCTTTTACATTCCCTTTTGTTGCACAAATTACAGCATCTTTTGCTTTTTGATTCTTTTGACGGACAATTTCATCCATGACATTCGTTTCAATCCCATATTCCTGAGTAAGACTAAAAATCCTACCTGTATTAACACTGGGTAATTGTGCTTTATCACCGACCAAAACCAAACGAGCCCCTGTTCGTTCTACTTGCTTTAAAAGCTCATGGCCTTGATGTGCAGAAAGCATCGATGCTTCATCCACAATAAATACCGTTTTAGACAAAGAGGCCGTAGGTGCCTTTTTTAACTCCTGATGCACAATGGGAAATACATCGGTAGAAATACCTGCTTTAGTTTGCAGCTCATGTGCTGCTGAGCTTGCAACCGTTATCCCTCTTAACTGATAACCTCTTTCCTCAATAAGCATCCTTGCTTCTGCAAGCATCGAGGTTTTGGCAACTCCGGCATACCCTTGAATTGCAGAAAAGCGATCGGTTCCAGTTAACAAGGCAACCATTGATTGCTTTTGTGAATCAGTCATTGGATAAGGTAAAATTTGACTTCGCTCACGCTGAAAAGACTCCAGTCGTTCTTTTGATGCAATAGAGGATAACGCCCTTTTATTGTTTTCAATTCGTGCAATGGTTTCGGCTTCTACTGTAAGTAACCAAGGAGTAGTTAAAACTGTTTGTCGTGTTTCAGGGCATTGAGCCTCATACAGATTTTGGTTTATTTTTTCTTGCCCAATTGCAGTAATTAACGTTTCTTTGGTGATGACTTCAGGATAGATGAGGCTGTGTTTCATCGCTTCGTTTAATAAAGTACGTTCACTAAAAACTGCTGTACGCTGACTTAACGTTTCAATAGCAACCTGAACACATGCAAGTGCCACACCTGTTTCCGGGGGTTGTTTATTCTTTTTAACTAAAGCAATGAGCTTCTCTTTAATAGCTGAAAACCAGTTTTGCGATTCAATATGTTGATGGCGGTTTTTGATAAAGTGATGGGCGTCAAATCCAAGAGCTTTAGCACGCTCTTGCCAATCTAACGCAAGTACATCCATTTCTTGATCCTCTTTCCCATGACGTGTTAAAAGGGTTGCAGCAGAAGCACTTTTAGCTCCTGACCACCCTTTTTCTTCCAAATGTTTCTCAATATCCTCTCGCCTTCGTGAAAACTCACGCAAAACTGCATCGGGAATACCATCAATTTCAAACAAACCATCACCAGCCATGCGAAGAGGAAAGCCTGCTTTTTTTAACGAGTTCGCCAAATGCTGTCTATAAATCAATCCACAATAATGGGCGTTGTTTTGGATTTGCTCAATCACCCCATGATTTCTTGAGGGGTCGCTGGCCAATGAACGAATCTTTCCCTGGTGAAAGGTCATGTTCATCGTCACACAATGAGTATGAAGTGCAGGATCATTAGCCCGTGAGTTCGGTTGTCTAAATGCTGCCACTAATAAGTTATCCGTCTTTTCATAACAAATTTCACCATCACGTCGAACACGTGTTTGGGCAAATTCACGTTCAATTTGACCAATTGCATATTTAACTGCTTCATCATGAAATCGTACTAATTCAGGTGCTGCTCCTAAACCAACTAATAAGGATACACTTTTAGGTGCTGAAAAAGTCATGTCAAACCCAGGTCGATGCTCCCCTTTTAGGTTTTGCAGCACTTGTCCATTGGGTAACCTTCCTTCGAGCAAAGCCAACATGTGTTCTTTTTCAATCACCCCATTTAATTGAAAATGTGAGCTAGTTTTACCCAACCACTGCATAGCTGTTGCATCACCTGCATAATAGTTAAATGCAGCGGCATAATAGTCTGCGGCACCTTGTGCTGATTTTAGTGGTTGTATACTAAGCATCTTTATCCCTAATCCATATATTCTATCAGTTGGCGTTCTTTCATTCTTTGTGAGCTGTGTTCCAAACCTTGCCCTAAGGACTCACTATCCTCATCCCCACTTGAAACATCCTCTGTTATGGATTCAGGTACATTTCGTTCGATAAAACCTAAGCTTTGCGAATCACGTTGGATTAATTGAATAGGCAACTTTGTCACTGGATAAGGGCCTGGAAGACGCAAAAAACAGGTTAAATCTTTGAGTTCCAAAATTTCGGGATATGCAACAATAGGACGAGTCACACGTTGACTTCCTAAGGAAATACCATCTCGGATGCTGTTGGCACCATAAGAATAATTTTCCCGAGACTCTTCAATTTCCTCCTCCCCTAGCTCACTAGCTACTAGACGCGCCATATCGCTGCTTGGACTGCGGAAGAAAAAGCGAGTGTTGAGTAAATCAAAAATTTCTCTAGCCCCACTTTGACCATAGACCTTAGTTAGCTGTGAAAAGCTTTGCATCCCTAAAAGAAAACAGCCACCAAATTTACGCACTTCAGCGATCGTCTCCCCAAGTAAAGGAAGTTTATGCAAACTAGGTAATTCATCACAGACAAACCAAATACGTCGATCTCGATCTGGCGTTAAACTCAAAAGCGTCAGGGAAGCCATGGCTAACCACATCGACATAAGTGGTTTTAGAGTTTTATGTTGCTCTCCATTGGATGAAATAAACAACCACCCTTTTCTATGTTCATCAAGGATGTAGTCACGAATGGAGAAAGAAGGCTTATTATCTTTCCCAAGACCTGATAAAGACTGCAATGATTTAAGATAAGTCGTGATTACCGAACGGATGGAAATTGCTGTTTTTTCAATTTTACCACTGACTAAAGTGGCTGCAGCCGTTCCTCGCAAATACTCTTCTAAAGTAGAAAATTCACCAGTTAATAAAAGCCGCAATAATTTATCAAGTGAGCGCTCATTATCATGGCGCATGGTAGATGCAACAGATGCAAAAACAGTTCGGGCAGCATTCACCCAAAAAGGATCAGATTCCCCATGCATAGGAATAAGGCTTTCTGCCATATTTTCAAAATCTGAATCCCGAGGTGCTTCACACCACATATCCCAATTAGGACAACGTGCATCAAAAGGATTTAAAACAATATCACAGTCTTCACGAAAATAATGAGTTATAAAAGAGCACCCTTTATCATAAATAATGACCCTATCTCCACGTGCTCTCAAAGCATCTAAGATCTTCATGATGAGTTGGCTTTTTCCAGTCCCTACTGTTCCATGTACTAATAGGTGCTGCACCTCACTACCTTGAATTAAAGGAAAATCATCAATATGAATGTCGGAATGTGCCGCATCATTTAGGATCATTTCTTTTACCTGAGCTGGTGTATCGATTCGACTTCCTCGAATAAACTGATGTTTACTCTGTTCTTTACCTCGGCGAATAAAGTAAATGGCAAACCCTATTCCAATAAAAAATGCCATGCCAAATGCAACTAAGGCCGATTGCCCCATAGTTCTGATGACCTCATTGGCATTATCACGATAATAGGAATAATGAAGAATTTGCTGAACATTTTGCTGGAAGGTTTTTCCATGGAAAGAAAAATGAAACACATGATTTTGACCAATAGCATTTAAAAATTGAGCCCAATAATAAGCAAATGCATGGTGTAGCTTTTCAACAGAAGTGATACTCCAAATAATAACCCCAGTAAACACTACCCAAAGCAACAAGCAAATTAAGGTTAACGATTTAGTAATTTGATCCCACATGCGAAGATTATGGAAACTAATTTGCCCACCACGAGTATAGTGTTTGAAATTAGGCTCATCACGCATCTGTTTTTCTCCTTATACCTTTTAGGCAAAGCAGTAGCTAACACTGCCTTTAAAGTGATTAAAATTAATTCTTAATGATTTTTTATTGGTTTATCTCAAGGGTAACTCAATTTTTTTTCCTTTATGAAAAAACTCGTTGATTAGAGTAAATATGGTGCTTATACCAATTCGACTAATTTCCATACTCACTAGGAAATAGGTAACCAGTAAGCTTCCAAAAAATGCAAATCCAACGAACATAAAGATTGCAGCAGATTCACCATAACTTGCAAATAGAGCACAAAATAAAGCAAATACCCCCAAAAAAAGGTACGAAAACTGTTTTAATTTTTTTACAACTAAAGATCCTGTTTTAAGCCTTTTTTCCAAATGAAACCTAAAAAGAATGTAGAAATTAAGTGCCTGAAACAATAAGAACATGGCACCTGCACTCATAAAAAATGCCATCAATACTGATTCTCCAATCACCTGAGAAGCAGCCTCTCTTGCGAGCCCTTCGTTTGATGGATGAACTATTCCTGCATAAGCAATCGTGATTGAAGTAATAAGCCAAAATATCAAGAGACCATTTAAAAATAATTTCGAGAGACTCCAATAATAAAAGCGAGCAGGAATAATATCGGGTTGAAGACCTGTAATTGCACCCACATCCTCATCAATAGCACACTTTAAATCCTTATAATTCATCCTATTCTCCTTTATTATGAAGTCCCCATGTTCTTGGTAGTTTTTCGGTTAAAATCACATTCTTTTGTGCTCTGACCATCCCCTCTCTCAATGCGGCTTCCTTCTTGTCCATTAGATCATGGTGATCTTTCTTAATCAACTCCTTCCCTTGATTAAGATTTTGAAAAGATTCATCCAATTGCTGGTGAACATTGTGTTTTAATG
>NZ_QHJG01000035.1 GCF_003184185.1 Legionella qingyii
CAAGATAATCATTCACAGTAACAACATGTACACCATGGCCAGTAATTGCATTTAAATATGCAGGCAAAGTTGCTACCAATGTTTTACCTTCCCCCGTGCGCATTTCAGCAATATTACCTTCATGCAACACCATTCCACCAATTAATTGCACATCAAAATGACGCAAACCCAAAGTCCGTATAGATGCCTCTCTTACTGTAGCAAAAGCCTCAGCCAACATTTCAGCAAGGCTTTCACCTTCCGCAAAACGTGCTTTAAAATGTTGGGTTTTTGCAGCCAACTCAGCATCAGTCAATGCTTTCATTTGGGGTTCAAATGCATTGATTGCCATTACTGCCTTTTCCATACGCCGCAATGTACGCTCATTTCGGCTTCCAAACATTTTCTTAATCAACGTATTCAGCATGGCCTAAATAATCCTCTGGAGATTTCAAATAACAAATTTGTTAATGTACTAAAATTTGGGGAAAAATACCATGAATACCTTATAATTTAAGAGAATCTTCATGATATAACTTAGTGATGAGAAAAGTTTCTGGCGAAACAGACAACCACGATATGATTTTCCACAATTCCTTTTCATATTATACAATATTTCGAATAGGAAATAATGCATATCTCTCAATATATCATGATAATGCAAGCGAGCTTCACTTTATGAAGTCTCTGCATGCATCTCGATCTCCTGTAAATACTCACCTAATTCTCGAAACAAAGAAAGATTTTTAGTCTGCAAAATAAGCATCAGTTTTCTTTTCCATTGACTGGCACCAGGTAATCCAAAAGCTAAATTAAATACAGGCTTAATCAGTAAACTTAGGGAAACTCCCTTAGTGTATTCTCCATACAAATAATCCAAATAACGATTAAATACCTCGCTGCGCGTGCTTGTTTGAGTTTCAGGATAAAGTGCTTGATGTATTTTTGCTATTTGAAAGGGGTTATCACATGCTAAACGACCAAGCATTACTCCTTCAACATATTGCAGATGGTCATTGATCTCTTCTATATTCGATATATTACCATTGACCACTACCGGAACGTCGGGTATTTCCTTCTTAAGTCGATAAACATATTCATAATTAATCGGCGGTATTGTTCGATTTTGTTTGGGGTTTAAACCATTTAGCCAAGCCTTGCGAGCATGCACAATAACTTTTTGCACTCCGGCCTCAAGCAATTGATGTACAAAATCACTAAAAAACTCATAACTGTCTTGATGATCTATGCCTATTCTTGTTTTTGCGGTAACAGGTATAGTGGCCTCTTGTAGCATGGCCTGGATACAAGCGACAACTTGTTTTGGCTCTCTCATTAAGCACGCACCAAAATGCCCTGCCTGAACTTTATCACTGGGACAACCCAGATTAAGATTAACCTCGTCATATCCCTCTTGCTCTGCATATTGAGCACATTGTGCTAACGCCTTAGGGTCTGAACCTCCAAGTTGAAGTGCTATTGGATGTTCTCTTTCACTAAATTGCAAAGCGCGTACTGGATTATTTTGTATCGCCCCAGTAGTTTGCATTTCTGTATACAGAAGTGCATGTGGCGCCAAAATACGCATAAAAACCCGAAAATGACTGTAAGTCCAATCAATCATTGGGGCAATAGATAAAGGTGATAGCAAAATGTTAGACACTATTATTATTCAATTAAAAAAAGAGACAATTATAACCTGATCCAAAAAAGTTTGTACAAAAATATAACTGAATCAGTATACTGGGTACACGTAGGCTATATGTTCACAATTATTCTTGATTTACAGCATTCATTGCTTGAATAAGTAATTGTAGCCGTGTTCGACCTTGATAAAAATTGATATCCAACTTATAAGCTGCGTGTACAAATTTAACTCTATGATTTGGCCAGGATTTTAAGTCTACATTAAAAGCAATCGCATCTACTTGTTGGTCACCTTGTGTTGTCGCCAAAGTCATTTTTAAATGATTTTTCCCAACCAATCGTTGATCTAAAACTTCAAAGACATTATCAAAAACAGGCTCAGCAAATTGCTGCCCCCATGGACCTGCCTGCTGGATTAACTGAGCAACCTCAAGACTAAACTCTTCTGGCTGTAGTGGACCATCTGTAAGTAACTCTCCTGCACATTGCGACAAATCAATGTGCTTACCCACTTCAGAAATTAAGGCTTCTCGAAATGCTTTAAGGGAACGCGGGTGGATACTCAGACCAGCTGCCATAGCATGGCCACCAAACTTATTAATAAGTCCAGGGTGGTCCTTATCTATTGCCGCCAATACATCCCGAATATTTAAATCAGGAACTGAACGAGCTGATCCTTTCAACTCATCGTCACTTACTTCTGCAAAAGCAATAACAGGACGATGATAACGTTCTTTCACTCGTCCGGCTAAAATGCCAATGACTCCTTGATGCCAGGTCTTATCAAAAAGACACAAAGCTATAGGTAAATGAGTACTGTTGTACTCAGCACTTAGAGCAAGTTTTTCCAACGCAAGCATTGCTTGTTCTTTCATTTCCGTTTCAATTTGCTTTCGTTCTTCATTTAATTCATCTAATTGCTGGCAATAATTTCTAGCTTGTTGCGGATCTGTGGTAATTAAACATTCGATACCCAAAGCCATATCGTCCAATCGCCCGGCCGCATTGAGTCTCGGAGCAATGGCAAACCCCAAATCAGACTCTCTAAGTCGCGAAAATTCACGTCCAGAGACTTCAATTAAAGCTTTAATCCCTGCTCGACAGAGACCTTGACGTATTCTTGATAGACCTTGATTCACCATAATACGATTATTTTGATCCAGCCCTACAACATCAGCCACTGTCCCTAAAGCAACTAAGTCCAAAAAGCTCGCCATATTGGGCTCGGTAATATTCATCTCACGAAACCAATTGGTATTCACCAAATGTCTGCGCAGAGCCAGCATGACATAAAAGATAACTCCAACTCCAGCAATCGATTTACTAGGAAATTTACAATCTCGCTGGTTCGGATTCACGATAGCATAAGCTTTTGGAAGAGTTTCCGCAGGCAAATGATGATCTGTGATTAAAACATCGATACCTAATTGATTCGCCCTTTCTACACCCTCAATACTAGCAATTCCATTATCTACAGTAATAATCAACGCGGGATTCCATTTGCTGGCCACTTCAACTATTTGCGGTGTCAAACCATAACCAAACTCGAAACGGTTAGGAACTAAATACTCTACAAACTGAGCACCCATTGAGCGTAGCGCAGTAATAGCAAGTGCCGTTGAGGTCGCTCCATCGGCATCAAAATCACCGATTATTAAAATCCTATGCTGTTCACGTAACGCTTTTTCCAAGCGTAAGCATGCCTTATCTATTCCCATTAAGCTATCAAAAGGCAATAAAGCCTGGAGTTGTTTATCCAGCTGAGAAAGCTCAGTAATTCCCCTGTTTGCGAATATTCGTTTCAATACGTCTGGAATATTAGGTAAATCAAATGGGTCTGATACTTTGGGGCGTTGTTTAATAAGCATGTATTAGTTTTCTCCATAAACGAACATACCAACGATTAGCACTTATAGAGTAAGCCTCATTGTTCCAATACCAATGAATTGGCATTTCATTCAATTCTTTTTGATGTTGCTCACTGAGCACAGAAAACTCGGTGAGCAATAAAATTTGATAATCCTTAAGTGTTATTGATGGGCTATATAAAGAAACTTGTGTGCTACATATTTTTGCTAATGAATCAAAATGGCCATCAACACAAATTTTGATCGGCATTTTATTCTTAAGTTTTGCACTACTCCATGTCCATAATCCATTAGCCAAGGATTGATTGGGTTTGGATGCAAAAAGCATTTGGCTTTCAGTGATAAACCTTTGCCAATACATCGTATTATCCAATTGTGCTAATTCGGGCATTAATGATTGATGTAATAAATGATGCGGAGGTTTTGCATGTAATGAATATTTTTTATTATTGAGCAACCAGGTTTGTGCATTATGGTAATGAAGAACGACATCTTCCTCTGCCAGATATTCTGAGAATAAATCAAACCATGATTTTGCCTCGTGTTCTTCGAGTTGCAGCTCACCACCCAATGCAACAATCATGGCGTCATTATGCGTAGCTTCCCAATAAACCGGAGTCAATACAACCCATTCACCTTCCAAATTATGATATTGTCTTAATAAGTCAGCGTATGGTGGATCTATAGGATCATAGCCAAGACACAGCAAAAAATTGAGTAATGCATTCCCTTCCGAATTGAGTGGCTTGGCACGCTCAGGAATCGAACTACATTCTGAGTTAATTACAACATACATATTTGTTCGGCCTTAATCAGTCCATCTCTGCGAAACAACGCTTTTAAATTTCTTAATGCCTGGCGCATACGATCTTTATTTTCTATTAGACCGAAACGAACATGACCATCACCCCCTTGACCAAAACCTATTCCGGGAGATACAGCTACATGTGCTTCTTTTAATAAATATTTACTGAATTCAAGTGAACCCATATGTTGATAATGAGCGGGAATAGGCGCCCAAACGAACATAGTTGCCTTAGGGCGAGTAACTTCCCAGCCAATTTCATTTAAGCCATCGCAAAGAATATTACGTCGTTTTTCGTACAGTTCTCTAATTTCATGTACACACTCATCAGGACCATCTAATGCGGCAATAGCTGCGACTTGGATTGGCGTAAACGTACCATAATCTAAATAAGATTTAATCCGAGTAAGTGCTGCAACTAACTCTTCATTTCCGCAAGCAAACCCAACGCGCCAACCTGGCATATTATATGATTTAGACATTGAATAAGTTTCAATTGCTATATCTGTAGCACCTGGAACTTGAAGAATTGAAGGCGCTTTATACCCATCAAATACAATATCAGCATAAGCTAAATCATGAATCACCCAAATTTTATGTTTTTTTGCTAAATCGATAACTTGCTCAAAAAATGAATAATCCACACAATGTGTACTTGGATTTGCCGGAAAATTAATTACCAATGCTTTAGGCTTAGGCAAGCTACGATTAATCGTATCTTCTATTGAAGCTAAAAATTGAGTTTCGTTAATAAGTGGAATCTGTTTTACGTTAGCACCAGCAATGATAAATCCATAAGTATGAATGGGGTACGCTGGATCAGGAACTAAAATCGTATCCCCGGGTCCACTTATCGCTAATGCCAGATGTGCTAGTCCCTCTTTGGAACCAATGGTAGCTAATATTTGTGTTTCGCTATTTAACTGTACATCATAGTTGCGTTGATACCAGGAAGCCATAGAACGTCTTAGCCTTGGAATTCCTTTGGACATGGAATAACGATGAGTATCTGGCCTTTGAACCGCTTCGATTAACTTATTTACAATATGTGGGGGAGTTGGCTGATCAGGATTTCCCATACCAAAATCAATAATATCCTCTCCACGCGCTCGCGCCTCTGTTTTTAATTGAGCTAATGTATTAAAAACATAAGGTGGCAAACGATTTATACGTGGAAATTGACTCATAATATTGACCTCTGTAGTATACTTACAGCCATATATAATTCATTGAACCACTCTAAACCATGAACATCAATTTAGAATCCGCAGAACTACATGCAGTGCAAGCTTATAGTGATAATAAAATTCAGATTAATTCCATTATTTATGAAAGCAGTTTAATTGTTTCTAAAACAAAAATCATTAGTGATCTGCCAATTAAAGACATTCAAGGAATTGATGAACACTATATGAATTTATTAACGCAATTTAAACCGGAAATCATCATCATTGGCCATGAACATACCGGAAAACTCCTGCCTCTGTCAATTATGAAACAGTTTGCAGAGCAACGAATAGGTATAGAATGCATGTCCATAGGTGCAGCGTGTCGTACCTATAATGTTTTATTAAGTGAGCATCGTGCTGTTGTTGCTGGGTTTATTTTTAAATAAGGATAGCCTGGTGCACCGAAGCGATACCAGGCGACAATAGATTACAATTAGATTTGTCTTCTCGCTTCGAGCACATTAGGAATTTGCTCTAGCTTTGTTAGTAGTCGAGATAGACTACTTAGTCCATCAACATCTACAGTTAAAGTAATATAAGCCATGTTTTCTTGCTTATTGCTTTGTGTTTGTAATGAATAAACATGTGCTTTTTCATTAGCAAGAAGCGAAGTGACGTCTTTCAAAAGCTCGGAGCGATCAAACGCTTTGATCAAAATATCAACCACATAGTTTTCACGGGTAGCACTTCCCCAACTTACTTGCAAGAAACGTTGTTTTTGTCGTTCACTGGCATGAATAATATTAGGACAATCTTGTCTATGTACTGATACACCTCGGCCTATAGTGATATAACCAATTACTGGATCACCTGG
Source organism: Legionella qingyii (assembly GCF_003184185.1). The sequence goes on from NZ_QHJG01000035.1 coordinate 6,343, forward strand.
TACAGGTTGACAGCAACGCGCCATAAAAGTTAATAAATTCCCAACGCCTTCGATACGAAGATCACTCCCAGTAATTTCTGGTTTGGCATGTTGTTTAACAAATCGTTCAAGATTGAGCTCTGAAGTAATGGGTGGAGCAAGCTTGCTAACAATTTGACCTATCTTAATATCGCCACGTCCCAAATTGGCATAAAGATCATCAAGTTTTTTGAAATGGAGTGCTGTTGCAACTTCATTAAGTTTATCAGATTTTATTCCTAAAGATTTTAATTCTTTATCAAGCAGCTCACGCCCATCTTGAATGTTTCTATCATAATCTTGCATTTTAAACCAATGCAAAACTTTTGCTTTTGCGCGCGAGGTTTTGAGATAATTTAAGTGGGGGTTGATCCAATCGCGAGAAGGTTTTCTTTCTTTTCCAGTCAAAACCTCTACCTTATCGCCTGTTTTCAGTTGATAAGTCAATGGCACAATGTGTCCATTAACACGTGCACCTCGACAGCGGTGTCCCAAATCACTATGGACGTGATAGGCAAAATCTAAAGATGTTACACCTTGAGGTAAATCAAGAACATCTCCGTCTGGAGTAAAAACATAAACTCTATCTTCAAGAAACTCTGTAGTAGTACTTTCGGGAACACCTTTATTGCTTGCCATTTCCCGATGCCACGCTAATACATCACGTAGCCATTCAATTTTACGCTCGTGGCTTTGTTTTTGTTTGAAGCCACCTTCTTTATACTTCCAATGCGCTGCAACCCCCATTTCGGCCAAATCGTGCATCAGAAATGTTCTGATTTGCACCTCAAAAACCCTCCCTTCGGTGCTTTTAACAGCAGTATGCAACGATTGATAGCCATTAGGCTTAGGATTAATAATATAATCATCAAATTCAGCCGGAATTTGCTTCCATAGCGTATGGACCATACCTAAGACTTCATAACATTGAGCCTGGGTATCGACAAGAACTCGCACTGCAGTTGCATCATAAATTTCATCTAGTGATACATTCTTGCGTGTCATTTTTTTATAGATACTATGGATATGTTTTGAACGTCCATAAACGGCAAAATGTTCTATACCATTTGCTTTAATCTGCTCATTCAACTGAGCCACAATAGCATCAACAAAACTATCTCGTTCCAACCGTTTTGCTTTAAGGCCTTTGGCAATCGCTTTATACTCCTCAGGATGTAAATAACGAAAAGCCATATCCTCCATTTCCCATTTAATTGCCCCAATTCCCAGTCTGTTGGCCAAAGGAGCATAAATCTCCATCGCTTCAGTAGCTAATTGCTTGCGTAATTCTTCAGATAAATGCCCTGCAGTTCTTAAAACGCATAGACGTTCTGCAAGTTTAATTAACACAACGCGAACATCATCTACCATGGCTAATAACATTTTACGAATGTTATCAATTTGTTGTTTATTTTGTGGGTATTTGTTTAATCCTTGAAAGCTGTGCATTGCGCTCATGCGCTCTATGCCCTTGACCAATTTAGCAATATTAGGACCTAATTGCTCGACAACATCATCAATGGACAGATCAGCATAGTGTACGTTTTCAAAAATAATTGCTGCTGCAAGTGTTTCTTGATCAACCTCAAGATCTGCAAGTAAATCGGCCATAGACAATCCTTGTTGCAAACAAGATTGTCCTGTTTCTGTAGCATGTTCTTGTCCTGCAAGTTGACTTAAAGTACATGCGCTACGAATGAGTTCAAGATTATCCAAATAACCCTTTGCACCTAACTGATGAAGCCACAAATCAACATCGATGCTTCCATCTTCGCACAAGGGGACAGTATCTTTTACTCTAACCATCAGTTATATCCTTTTTAAACAATGCGATTGATTCAACATGAGCAGTATGGGGAAACATATCCATTACCCCTGCTTTTATCAGCGTATAGCCTTTTTGATTAACTAATATATCTGTATCACGAGCTAATGTTACGGGATTACATGATACATATACAATACGCTCTGGATTAATTGAATCAATTTGTTTCACAATTTCAAGTGCACCAGATCGAGGTGGGTCAATCAACACTTTATTGCAAGGTTGCTGAACCAGCTTTTTTACTTCATTTACATCATCCAAATTTGCAGCATAAAAGTCTACATTCTGAATATGGTTAAGTTTTGCATTCATATAGGCTCTCTCAACCATATTTTTACTGCCTTCAACACCTAGAACTTTGGTACAAAACTTAGCCATTGGAAGTGAAAAATTACCCAGCCCACAAAATAAGTCTAGCACTATATCTGTACTTTTTAAGTCCATAAGCTGCATTGCTTGTGACACCATAGAGCGATTTAATGCCGAATTTACTTGGGTAAAGTCTGTTGGATGAAATGAGAAAGTAATTTGATAATCTGGCAATGTATATGTGAGGTATTCACTTGATTTAGACGGATAAAAACAATAGACACTGTCTGGGCCACCTGGCTGGAGAAAAATTGTATATTGGTATTCTTCCGCAAATTTTTTTATATTCAACTCATCGTCAAAACTTAAATCAGTTAAGTTTCTGAAAATAAGAGCAATCTCCTCGTCTCCTGCAGCCACTTCAATTTGTGCAATGCAATGTTTGTCTTGCATTGAGTCAATCAATTGTCTTAATGGAATAATATCGGCATCGAGTTTTGCATTTAAAACAGGACATTGAGTGATCTCAGCAATATAACGAGGATTACTACGCTCCCTGAATCCAACCATTGAAGCTTGTTTTTTCTCTACATAACGAACGCTTAGCCGAGCTTTATTCCGGTAATTCCAGTACCCTGAAACTAAAGGTTCCAGCACAATTTGTGGTTTAGTATGGCCATATCGTGACAATAAATCGAGCAATTGTTCTTGTTTAAAATGAATTTGCTCTTCTGCACTCATATGCTGTAATGAACAACCACCACACATCGAATAATGAGGACATTTTGGCTCAACACGTAAAGAAGATGGCTCATGAACCTTAAGCAAGACACCCTCATCAAAATCTTTTTTTATCCTGGTATATTGAAACTCGACAAGTTCGCCCGGCAATGCACCTTGAATAAAAGTCGCTTTACCATCAATACGCGCAATACCTTTTCCTTCATGGCTTAAATTATCAATTTGAGCAGTTTGAGGGGTAGGATTAAGTTTGGACTTTGCTCTTCTCATGAAATGTTCTCAACAAATAAATCTATAAATCAACCTGAATTATCAGTTGCAATCGTTAGGAAAAGATTGCATTTTTCAAGATGTTAGAGAGTACCACAGGCAATTTATATTTGTCATGGTAATTTGTTATGACAAAACCCACGATGTACAAATTAACCTCACCATTATAGCGCTGCATAAAATAAAATAACATGTTTATGTTCTGCTTTACTGTATTTTAGTAAAGGATAACAATCTCTTTTCATTGGTTAATTTTGAGACAACCAAAAATGCGCTTATTTATCAAGTAATTCACAGTACTATTCACAATGTTATCCACAGATTTTGTGGATAAACTTTACTTTAATTATATCAATGAAAAAAAATGACGTGGCTCTGGATAAGGGTTATATTAATTTTTAATGAAAAAAAACAAGAAAATATAAAATTTCTCCAGAAAAGTTATCCACAGGATAGGGAGATGATGGGATTTACAAATTGGTCGTATATAATAGCAGAGAAAAAATTTAAAAACAGTCTTGACAGAGTATTTTTTAAAAAATTAAGATCAAATCCAATTCAAATCTGTCCTATCTCTTAATACTTCTTGCGTACTCGTTTTAACCAACTTTTTAATTCAGGCCAAAAAGCGATGATGCCTATCATAAGCGTAAATAAAATAACTGCAATTACCATTTGAACGATAGGAAACCTCAGTTCATCATGTGCAACAAACCAGCTCGCGATTGCTCCTGAAACAACTAAAAGAAACCTTAAAAACAACTGAATCATAAATAACTCCAGATAGTTTATGCATGTGACACTAGATTCAATGTATGCTTTGCAATCATATACTCTTCATTTGTAGGAATAACACCAATGAAGATTCTACTATCAGGATGACTAATCACCGGCTCGTTTTTTAGATTTGCATGTTCATCCAATATAACACCCAACCAAGCAAGACGTTCACATATTTTTTTTCTCACTGGCGCTGAATGTTCACCAATTCCGGCAGTAAAAATAATTGCATCACATCCCTGTAAACTACTGGCTAAAGCACAAAGCTCTCGTGCTGCCCGATAACAAAATAAATCAACCGCCTCAATTGCCTTTGCTTCCTTGCTTGATTGAAGTTCACGCATGTCACTGCTGATTTCAGAAACTCCCAAAAGGCCTGATTTCTTATATAGAATGGTATTAACCTCATCTATTGATAATTTCTTTTCCTGAAGTAAATATAAAATTACTCCTGGATCAAGTACGCCACAGCGAGTTCCCATCATTAAACCATCTAAAGCAGTGAATCCCATTGAGGTTGTAACACTTTTACAATGTTCCATGGCACACATGCTTGCTCCATTACCAAGATGGGCAACAATTACTTTTTTATCTTTTATTTGCTCAGGTAAAACTGAAGCGATATATTCATAAGAAATACCATGAAAGCCATAGCGAATAATGCCCTCTTCACTTAATACCCTGGGTATAGCAAAAAGAGTAGCCAGCTTATCTTGCGTTTGATGAAATGAAGTATCAAAACAAGCAACTTGTGGTAGTTCAGGATAAAGTTTCAAGATACTTTCAATAATAGCCACATTATGTGGTTGATGAAGTGGCGCTAAAGGATTTAAAGACGCTAGTTTTTTAATGGAATCTGTATTAATTAGTGCTGGAGCTTGAAAATAAAGTCCACCATGAACCACTCGATGGCCAACCGCTCTTAAAAAATAGCGTGTTGGCAAATTTTTGAGCCATTCAAATAAATAGCTTAATGCAGATTCATATCCCGGTGATGAAATGGATTCATTAGCAACTTGTTCATGTTGTTCATTAGAAATCACAATTTTAGGATTATCATGAATACTTTCTATTTCGCCGTGATAAATTAAAGTTAAAGAAGAAATAAAAAGACTGAATTTAATGCTGGAAGAACCTGCATTAATCACTAGGATAGCTTCATCAATTTGTTTTAATTTCATTATTTTTTTCTTCGTGCATACAATAAAGCCATAACACATGATGCTTTTCGCGATAACTCATCACTACCTCGGCTGGTAAGAATAATGGGGACATGAGCACCCAATACCATTCCTGCAGCTTCGATGCCTGATAAATAAGTCATTTGTTTATAAAGCATATTACCTGATTCAACGTCAGGAACAACTAAGATATCTGCATTACCAGCAACAGGAGAAAAAATACCTTTTTCACGCGCTGAATCCATTGAAATAGCATTATCAAATGCTAATGGGCCATCTAAAATACCCCCAGTAATCTGTCCGCGCTCAGCCATTTTACACAATGCCGTAGCATCAAGTGTAGATGGAATTTTCTCATTTACAGTTTCAACTGCAGAAAGAATTGCAACGTTAGGTGTACCTAGCTCGAGTGCGTGAAATAGATCGATCGCATTTTGCACAATGTCACACTTTTCTTTGAGATTAGGAAATAGATTAATTGCGGCATCAGTCAAAAAAATAGGTTTGGGGTAATTAGGAACTTCAAGGGAAAATACATGGCTCATACGACGTCCCGTTCGTAATCCATTATCCTTGGAAACGATTGGTTTCATCAACTCTTCTGTATGAAGTTTTCCTTTCATTATTGCTTCAACTTTCTGTGTTGCTGCTAATTTTACCGCTGTTTCAGCAGCCTCATTGCTGTGTTCTGTAGGAATAAGCTCATAAGCCGAAATATCAATATTACCCTCTTTTGCGGCAGCAAGAATTTTCTGTTTAGGGCCAACTAGAATCGGTGTAATTAATCCCTCTTCGGCAGAAGCAATTGCTCCTTTAAGTGACAGTACATCCACTGGGTGTACCACAGCAGTTATAAGTGGTTTTAGTGAATCTTTTGCCATAATCAAGCGCTGATACCAATGCTCCTGTTTAGGTTTAAGTTCCACTTTAGGTAATTCAACACACTTTCTTTTTATTTTGGTTGTTGGCGCTATAACCGTTGCAAGGCCGCTAATCACCGTTTTACCAAGTTGATTAACTCCCTTACAATTAAGCTCAACGATATGTTTTTCCGGTATTTTTTTCACTACTTCGAGTGTAATTGTAATTGTGTCGCCCAAAGTCACGGGATGTTCGAATTTTAAAGTTTGTTCTAGATAAATGGTACCAGGTCCGGGTAACTCAGTTCCTAAAACAGTAGATAAAAGCGATGCCCCCCACATTCCGTGAGCGATAATTTTATGAAAGATATCATTTTTAGCATACTCTGCATCAACATGCGCTGGATTTACATCCCCCGACATGATGGCAAAAAGCTCTATATCTTCCGGAGTTAATGTACGTACTAAGCTTGCTGATTTACCAATGGTTAGTTCATCAAAGACATGATTTTCAATGTAGCTCATCTGTATGCCTGTTATAATAAAAAATTCATAATCCACTTGGTTGTGTGGTCGTTATTTGTAACGTGAAAAATAGTTGCCCCACAATAAAAAACATGGGGCATGTATATTTATTTCGCAGCTTCTATCTTAACGTCTCGAGATTTACCTTTAGCTTCTGCTTTTTTAGGTAATTCTACCCAGAGCATTCCTTTTTTAAAAGTTGCTTTCGCCTTGTCTGCATCAATTGTTGAAGGTAAAGAAAGTGAACGCTCATATTTACCGTAACTAATTTCTCGGGAAATATATTTTTTCTTTTCATTTTTTTTAGAAGTTGATTTTTCGCCTGTGATGGTGAGCGAATTACCACTTATAGACACATTGATGTCTTTTTCATCCATACCAGGCATTTCCATCTGAATGGTAAAGTGATCTTTATCTTCAACAACATCCATTGATGGCATAAGATTAAGATTTTCGAACTGATCCAGGCTTTTACTTGGTGCAAACATTTCATAAAAATCATGAAATGCTTTATCAACTTCCTGCTGAAGACCTAAAAAAGGATTATGGGGATGTTCAATTGAAATAGGGGTACCATTTTTCCATTTTAATAGCGCATTCATGTTATCGACTCCGTCCAATTAATTTCCATTAACGTTTGCAAATACACCAAATACAGTTTGATATACAAAAGTAATTTGTCAAGTCAAAATACTTTTAATTTAGTCTACAGTTTAATAAATATCATTTAATTTATAGTTCAATACGATTTAAGGAAAATATTATGATGCATGCCATGGTTATGGAACAATCAGGCAAAAAGTTAATCTATAAAGAAGTAAAAAAACCTGAACCTCAAGAAAATGAAGTACTCATTAAAGTTCATGCATGTGGCATTTGTCGTACTGATTTACATGTGTTAGATGGTGAATTAAACAATCCCAAGCTACCTCTGATTCCAGGTCATCAAATTGTTGGCACGGTTGCAAAAGTAGGTTCATTGAATACCAATTTTGTCATTGGACAACGGATTGGGGTTCCGTGGTTAGGTGGAAGTTGTGAAAAGTGTCCATTTTGTCTATCAGGACGTGAAAATCTTTGTGACCACGCTCGATTTACTGGTTATCAAATTGATGGTGGTTTTGCAGAATATTGTGTGGCTAACCAGCGATTTTGTTTTCCTATACCTGATGGTTATTCTGATGATCAAGCTGCTCCGCTATTTTGTGCAGGATTAATTGGTTACCGGGCCTTATTGAAAACAAATAACGCCAAACATTTGGGATTATATGGATTTGGTGCAGCAGCACATATTCTTATTCAAGTAGCTAAAAAACAAGGACGAACAGTTTATGTCTTTACAAGTCCTGGTGATAACCAAGCTCAAGAGTTTGCCTATAAGTTAGGTGCAGTATGGGCTGGAGACTCAGATCAAGATGCGCCCTATCCTCTTGATGCTGCAATCATTTTTGCACCCGTAGGAGCACTTATCCCGCTAGCGCTTCGTAATACAGGAAAAGGAGGGATAGTAGTCTGTGCTGGAATTCACATGAGTGATATTCCCAGTTTTCCCTATAATATCCTTTGGGGGGAGAGAGTTCTTTGTTCTGTAGCCAATCTCACCAGAAAAGATGGTGAAGAATTTTTATCGCTTGCACCGAAAATCCCTGTTAAAACAGAAGTTCATACGTATCCATTAAGTGAAGCCAATCAAGCACTTGATGATCTGCGTCATGGGCGGTTTACAGGCGCAGCAGTTATTAAGATCAGGACTTACGAAAAACCCCAAGGTCGAGGCAAAAAATGTTTTTAATGAGGGAGTTTAGATAGACTAAATGACCGAATTAAAAACATTTTTTAACGAAGAGAGTGGGGTTTTTCGTAAGTCCTGAAGATTAGAAATCAAGTGACGTCACTTTTTTACCAAATCTATTAGATGGTTATATTGATATATTGCAAATCCAACATATTTACCTATTTAGAATACTCACTGAAAAACATCCATAGGTTCTTGCCTTGACTCAAAATATTTGGGAGCATCGACATCAAGGATTATTTACTCATCAAAGGGAATTATTATGTTTCAACAAGCAATAGTACGAACACCTTCACCCAGTTTGATTCATGGATTAACATCTGCGATAGACTTAGGCCAACCTGATTATATAAAAGCCCTGGAGCAACACCAAAATTATATCAATACATTAATTCGCTGTGGCCTGGAAGTAACAGTTTTACCCGCATCAGATGCGTTTCCTGATTCTTGCTTTGTAGAAGATCCTGCACTCCTTACAGATAGATTCGCCCTCCTCACTCGTCCGGGTGCACAATCAAGACAGGAAGAAGTCAATTTAATTGAACCTTGTATTCAAACTTTTTATAAAACCAGAACCCATAAAATAGAAGCACCTGGAACCTTAGAAGCAGGTGATGTCATGCAAGTAGAAGATCATTTCTACATAGGACTTTCGCAACGCACCAATAAAGAAGGCGTGGCACAATTGACAGCTTTATTGGCACAATATGGGTTCAAAAGTACCGTGATCGAACTTAAAAAATTTTTACATCTAAAAACAGGTGTTTCATACCTTGGGAATAAATGTTTACTGGTCAATGGTGAATTAGTGAACCATCCTGCCTTTAAGTCATTTGAACAATTAATTATTGATGATAGTGAAGCGTATGCTGCCAATTGCATTAACGTTAATAATACCGTCATTATGCCTCAAGGTTTCCCTCGTTCTATAGAAATGGTTCATAATTCCGGCTTTCATGTAATCACTACAGATGTAAGCGAGTTTCGTAAAATTGATGGTGGCTTAAGCTGTTTATCCCTGAGATTTTAATGAATAAAAAGCTAACTATTTTTAGTTTGACACTAATGACCGTGGGTTCAGTAGACAGCATTCGTAATTTACCTGCTGCGGCATTAGTTGGAACAGATATTTTTTGGTATTTCGGTTTGGCTTTGTTTTTCTTTTTATTGCCCAGTGCCATTATTGCAAGCTGGTTTTCCTCTAAATCCCATGAAGGAATTTATGGGTGGGTAAAAATTAGCTTGGGGAAAAAAGCGGGGTTTATCGCTATTTGGTTTCAATGGATGCAGAACGTCCTTATATATCCTACATTTTTCAGTTTTATAGCAGGTGCATTTTTGTATTGCATTAATCCAAATCTTATTGAAAATAAAACGCTCCTGTTTATTATAATTAACATACTCATCTGGTGTTTAACTTGGATCAATATATAAGGATTCCATTTATCTAATCGATTGACCATTTTTTGCTCCATATTTGGACTTTTACTCCCTTTCATTTTAATTTTGACTATAGGATTGATCTGGGTAATTATTTATCCTCATTCTCTAAACCTTGTAACACATTCTCATCAAGATTCATGGACATCTCTAACAGCAATCATCCTTTCTTTTTGTGGTATTGAAATTGCTGGCGTTCATACGCAAGATTGCAAACCTGGAGCATTTCCCAAGGCTATTGCTCTTTCAGTAATTATTATTTTTGTTACGATGCTCTTTGGTTCATTGACTTTGGCTTTGCTACTTTCGCCGAGTCAATTAAATTTTATTAGTGGTATCCCTCAGCTATTTCAAGTTTTTTTTACTCAAATACAATTTGCTAAACTGAGTTTCATTGTTAATGTTTTAATCGTGGTAGGTTGTATTGGTTGTGCCAATAATTGGCTAATCTCCCCGATTAAAGGTCTATTATTTGCAAGTAATGAGCTCAATAATTCAATCAAACAATCCTCCTCTGGATTACTGATTATACAGGCATGTGGTGTATCATTTATCAGTACCCTTTTTTTATTATTACCGAGTATTAATACATCCTATTGGTTCATGATAACTTTGGCTACCCAAATGTATTTGTTTATGTATGTGTTTATGTTTGCTGGTGCAATACGATTAGCCAGGCGAGAAAAAAAACACGGTTCCTGGTTCATTATTTTATCGTCGATTCTCGGATTTATTGGCATTACTATTTCACTCGCCATTAGCTTTACTCCTCCTAACTCGCTAAAATATGGCTCGTTGCTGCATTATGATTTATTTATTATTAGCTGTTTGTTACTTATCACTTCCTCAGCGATGTTATGGAAAAAAATTCTTTATGATCGAGTGACTAACGAATTATCTAAAGGATCTCATGCGAGCTAAATTCAGGCGTCAACGAGATCATAGATTAACATCTTGATTTATCAGTCCTTTACTAAAAGTATTCTTTACTTAAGATGAAAATAAGACTATAATTTGTACAGAATAATTATCCTAAAGGAGTTCTCTGTGCCTAACTCTGCGCAATCAGTCTCAATGACATTGAATTCGAGTCAGCTTGAACAATGGTTTGCTACTATAGAAAGAGACAATGCACCAAATACATCCGAAACAAATCCTCATTTAGCTACTCAATTTCTTGCACGTTTTGGACTAAGAGAAGCCAAACAAGTAGTTGAGTTTCTGAAAACAACTGGCGGAAACGAAACTATCAATATGATAGCCCAAGAACTAATGAAGGAAGAGGCGAAAGCTCAATTGATTAGAGAAAGTACAGCAGATGAAATGCTCCGACAGCAGCGTTTGCTTTTTCTTCTCATGACATTAATTTCCAAGAATAAAGCACATGTAGAACATGTTAATGAGATGACCCAAGAGCAAATAGATAAACAGCTTAAAGAAACCAAAGCTGAAGCGAAAAAGAACTCGTTAATTGAAATGCATATTGCCGATGCTAATATGCGGGCCAATGAAATTCTAAAGCTTGACAAAGAACTTAAAAAACTAGAAAGTGAATTAACTAACTTGGAACAAGAGCTACAAGAGCTCGAAGAAGAATGGTTGGAGATAGAAGAAATTAATGCTGATATTTCCGACTATCTGGAAGAACTCAACGAGTTTCTTCAAATACCTCTATTAATCGATCAGCCTATAGCTGAATATATTACGCATGCAAACAAACAGGTAACATCACTATCAGCAGAGTTAGAGACCCTTAGAGCACTGCAAACGGCACAAGCGCCTACTGCAAGCAATGTTGATAGAGTACAGGAAACAACCGTACACCGCCTTGATAAAAGAATGCAACATTTGGAAAAGCGACTTGCTTTATTTCAATCTCAACTAGAACAGCCGCCTCAAACTCGTGAAGAATTATATCAACAGTTAATTGATCGGGTTAAAGCTCGATTAAATGAACAAGTAGCGTCAAACGAAGAAATACAATTGCCTACGCATCGCGCAGGTCAAATAGAAGGTTTAAGATTGCAAGAACGCGGATTTTCACAAGCACTGCAATTTATAAGAAAAGAAAAAATTCTCCTTAACTCTCAGTTAGAGCCTGTTAACGATTTCAGTCAAGCCCAATTTATTATTGACCCAAGTCAAAAGGCTCGTTATCGACGGTATGGAGACTCATATGCTGTTTTTTCAGAAAATATGGATCCCGATCATGCCAGTGAAAAAGACTTGTTACAGGCCAAACTAAACTATGAAAAGCTAAAACCAGATATTTGTACCGTTACCTTTTTCCACAATAACCGCAAACAAAATCAAACAGAAATGTTTAGGACTCGTTCTCAAAATTGCCAAAGTCGATTACAAGACTTGATGAGTCGTATAGATAGCCATCAAGAATTTAACCCAGCAGCTATGGTTAACATTAGGAAAGTCCCCCAAAAGCGTCTAAAGAACATCATATCAATAATAGCAGCCTTTCCGTTTTATTAATTTCATTTAATTTTAATTATCAACCGACAATTTATGACTATACTTTAAAAACATTGGTTTAAAATCAGACTAACCCAGGTGAAATAAGATGATGTTAACATATTTAAAATATCATATCTTAAAGTGCATCCCTGTCAAAGAAGCATCTACAGAAGAAGAAAAAAATAAGATTTATAAGTTCAGATATGAAGTTTATCATGAAGAGCATAAGATGATTGAAGAAAATTATGATCATCAACAAAAAATTCTTAAAGATGCATTCGACGATAAAAAAAACTCATTACACACCTATACGACTAATAAAACAAATATTTCAAGTGCATGCAGAGTACATTATTTAGAACGAGGATTAGTACCAGAAGAAAATAATTTGAAGTATTTTTACATGAGTTACCTCTTGCTCATAATCAATCAATAGCATTTGCGGAAAGGCTGGCAGTACAGCGTTGTAAACGAGGTAAATATCTTGTTGTTTTGCATACCATTCATATCTCGACCCGGTTAATTCGCGATTTTAATAATTATTTTTCATTTGCAAGTTGCTCTCCTGGTTTACTCAAACATTACATGTTGCTCGGTTATAGACCCTATACCACAGAACTCATACAGTTTGATGACAGGGTGGAAATTCCAATTGTTGTAATGCCTGATATGCAGTTTTTGAAAAACATGAAATCAATAAATTATCCTCTAATGAAAAAATACTGTCCTAAATCTTTAAAAGATGACTATGAAAATTTTCGGCCAGATGTCCTGGAAAACTACCTTACATCGGATAAAACTATCGATGATATAGATTCTACTTATTTTTCAAAGTATAAAAAATCATTTCTATACCATTTAAAAAAAGAGACCATTAACTTTCTTATCAAAAATTGTTACTTTTTAAATCTTAAAAGAGGATCGCTGTTATTTAGTGAGAAGGAACACCATCAGGAGCGATTTGCTCTTTTAAAGGGTGAACTTATTGTATCCAAAAAATCAATAACTATTTTGCAAATCCATCCTGGCGATATTTTCGGTGAGTTTGGGACATACCATGATAACTATTTAAGACATGTGTCCGTAACGGCACTGGAAGACTGTAGATTAATGGTTATCCCGCGTAGCTTCGAAAAAAGACTATTTAATTTTGATTCGTCTCTTTATATCAACTTTATCGAATCTTATATAAAAAGCATTTCAAATCGAGAAAAAAAAATTGATCATTAAAATTATTTCTAAAAATAGATAGGAGATTTATATGTCTAACGCTGAGATGTTTTCAAGAAATTATGGGTATATAGATAATGATATTCAAAAAAAATATGTGAAGTAAAAATATTAATAGCCGGTTGTGGTCTAGGTAGTTATATTGCAGAAGCACTTGTGCGATTGGGATGCTCTAATTTTATATTGGTCGATCACGATACAATTGATATCCACAATTTAAATCGTCAAAACTTCATTTACACTGATATTGGTCATTTTAAGTCTGAACGCTTAAAAAAGAGGATGCAATTGATAAATCCTGCGATTAACGTTGAATGTATAATCGAGCCTATTTCAAAAGAAAATGCTCGAAAACTTGTCGAAAATGCGGATATCATCATAGATACAATAGATTTTTTAAGTGTAAAAGGACTTGTTGCGCTCTACGAACAATGTTATTTGCAAAGTAAACCGGTTATAAGCTCAATTAATGCAGGGTGGGGAGCCATTGCCTTTTATATCCCGGCTTCAAATCAGACAAAAAACTGGTTTAAAGAAATCTTCAACATTTCTAGTGTCGACACTGCTGAGCCCATGGAATATGCCTATTACTATAAACAGCTTATTTATCGAATCAAACCCCATCTTCCCGAAGAGGTATCTACAAATTTAATTAATGTATTTGATCTCATGGCCGAGAATAAGCCCTGCCCAGCATCACAGCTTTCTGCGGGGGCATTTGCATCCGCATCTTTATGCGCAACTATTTTTTATCGTGTACTTGCAAATAAAGAGATTGTCGCACTTCCATATGCGATGGCGTTGGACATGAATATTATTGCATTGAATCCAGCTTTTCCTTTGTCATAAGTGTATAAAGAAATAATTCTGAATAATAATTATGCGATCAGATAATGAGATGAGAGAGATTTGTAGGGGTATCATTGTAATTTAAACAAGCTTCTTTGGAATTTAACTCCCCTTTTGCAACTAGACCATGGCAGTTTATAAATTCACCATATTTACCGTTAAAATTTATACCGAAACTGAAACCCGATTCGTCTAAATTTCGACCATTCCCAGCACAAAGTTCCAGATTAGTGAGCTGGAATCCTAATTCAGTAAGTTGCTTATCAAGGACTTCTAAAATTTCTTCATCATCAAACAAGCCATTTGGATAGTGTGAGCTATTGAATCCTATTACTGCTTCAATTTCAGCATCCTTAGGCGCATTAGCCACCATTGCAGCTACAACTTCTTTTCCCACTTCTGAATCTAAAGCATAGCTCGTAATACCTCCTGGTAAATGGATCATAGACAGGCGCTTAACTTCATCGTTTCCCTTGATAAAAAATGCAAATGATACGCATTCAGTCATTCCAGAGGTAAAAATTCCATGGGCGTCCCCTGATTCAATATTAATCACGTTTCTTGGATCGCACTCAGCATAGAAAGGTGCGTATTTATATGAAATAACATCGTCATCAATCGGATCTATGTACATAATTAACCTCGCACAGGATAATTATAGTACTTTATGGATAATTATTAATTAAGCCAGATGGAGTAGTTATCTATAGGCGTAGTAGTTACGGTTGGTATAAGAGTGCCTGAAATAGAGGACATGTAAGAATTTACGGTTTCCCGGTGGCATCTCATCCTCTATCGTTTAATCTTGCATTATGTTAGCATGCTAATCATTAAGTTGTTAATTGGTTTTAGAACATGAAGCTTTACTGTCAGTTATCGTATGAAATAAGCCGTGGTTGGCCCTTTATCGCGGATATCAATTTTCTTTTCTTAATTATTGTTATGAATCCTCTAACTCTCACGCAACGCTCTACTGCCTTTGAGGCTACAGATAAGATGCTTTGGGTATGGCAAGTATTGAGTAAAATTCTTTTAAAGATCGATGAGACAATATTCGTTTATTCAAAGATACTCCCTAGACGTTGCTTTTCCAAATTGAAAAGGAGAAGCATATGAAACCTATTTATCGAAGTTTGATTGGACTCATAGGGACAATCACTTTATGTTCATGCACTGTGGGACCTGACTTTATAAGTCCCTCGCCAATAATAAACCAATCATACTCTTCTAAATCGACCTCTCAATTTGGGAATCAAAGCATAGATCTAGCAAAAAAAACATCTCTAACTTGGTGGAAAGAATTCCATTCAATTGTACTCAATAACCTCATGGAGCAAGGCATCAAGAAGAATTATTCTCTAGCTGCCATGCGAGAATCTTTAGCACAAGCCAAAGAGTTGGTTACAGCTTCCCAAGGACAATTATGGCCTCAAGCAGGACTCAATGCGGGTATTGGAAGGCAACAATATGGCCCTGCCACATTCGGACCTGTTAATCTCAGAATTGAACCTTTTTCCTATTATCAAATAGGCCCTAATGCTTCTTTTACGCTTGATGTCTTTGGTGGAACACGGCGAACGATTGAAAAACAAAAGGCATTGGCCTTATATCAACAGCATGAGTTGGATGCAGCATTTCTGACGTTGACGGGGAACATTGCAACAACGTCTTTAACCATTGCTACAATCAAAGCACGAATCGATGTCCTTAAAGATATCATCCAAGATGACAAGAAAAATTTACAGCTGATTCAAAAATCATTTAACGTAGGCTCGTCTTCACGAAGTGATGTTTTAAGTGCGCAAAGCCAGTTAACCAATGATGAAACGTTATTGCCTTCTCTCTATCAACAATTACATGTTGCACAAAATACGCTTAATGTTCTTTTGGGAGTGATACCTGATCATTCACACTCTTTAATTTTTCATTTAAAAGACTTTACATTACCTAAAAAATTGCCATTAGAGCTTCCCTCAGAACTCGCCCATAAAAGGCCGGACATTCTCGCCGCTGAAGCCGGTCTGCATGCTGCCTGTGCCGAAATTGGAATCGCTACTGCGCGTCTTTATCCCAAAATTACCCTCTCTGCCACACTCTTACAGGAAGGAGTAATTCCCGGAGCACCATCAAGTATTTCACCTAATGCATGGAGCCTTTTAAGTAATTTTACAACTCCCGTTTTTTCTGGAGGCACATTGCGTGCACAACACCGTGCCTCAATCCATGCATACCAATCTGCTTTTGCACAGTATCAAGAAGTTGTACTTAACGCATTTTATCAGGTGAGCAACTTATTGTATGCCTTAAAACATGATGCAGAAGAGCTTGCATTACAAAAAAAAGCCATGTTAACCGCTAAAGAATCTCTTCGCATAGCAAGGTTAAGCTTTAGTGCTGGCGTGGTCGGTGTTTTGGAAGTGCTCGATGCAGAGCGATTGTATGCTCAATCGCGCTTGGGCTATGTCAATGCCCAGGCACAAAGATATCAAGATACGATTCAATTGTATCTTGCATTGGGCGGAGGGCTTCACTCTTAAAAATAGTGAAAAAATTAAAAAATTTAACAAAATCAGAATTTTTTTGGTGCAGACGATAGATATTTATTTGCTGTAAGGTATTTATAACTTAAAGCGAATCATGAACTAATGTACAGGTTATGAATTATGAAAAATTTCCCTATGGTACTTTATGAAACTGCAGCAGCTTGGCGAAACTTACTTGATAAGCGCTTAAAACCATTAGGGCTAAGTCAGGCAAAGTGGCGTGCTTTAGTTTTTCTCTCAATTGAGACCTCTCCCCTAACCCAAATTCAGCTTGCTAAAAAACTAGGTCTTGAGGCCCCGACTGTTGTCGGTTTAATTGACCGCTTGGCTAAAGAAGGATGGGTCATTCGACAGGATGCGACTCACGATCGCCGAGTCAAAGTAATCTGCCTCACTGAAAAAGCGACATTGACTCTTGGACAGATAAGAAACACTGCCGATGAACTATCAAAGGAATTACTCGCCTCTCTAACTGAAGCAGAATTAAAAGCATGTATTGCCACACTAGAAAAAATTAAGAAAACCGCCGAGGAATCTTATGAGTAACTCAATAATCATCAAAAAATCAATAACACATCGTTTGCGCAACAGAATAGTTCAATGGAAACGTTTTCTAATCGGAAGCAGCGTCACATTGACGGCATTGGCTGTTGTGTATTTTTGGTTCAATTCTCAGCAATACGTCAGCACAGAAGATGCCTATATCAATGGCAATATAGTACAGATTGCATCACGTGTAACCGGTCAGGTAAAACACCTCTATGTGGATAACAATCAATTTGTTAAAAAAGGTCAAATGATGTTTGAGTTAGACCCTACGCCTTTTGAAGTTGCAGTGGAACAGGCTGAGGCACAATATCTTATTGATAAGACCAATCTACAACATGCTCAATCGACATCAATTCGGACCAGAGAGTTAGTCAGGAACGAAGTAATGTCCCTTCAAGCAGGAGATGATGTAAAAGCAAAACTTAAAAGTGCCAAAGCGGCCCTAAAACTTTCAGAAGCCAAACTCAAAGAAGCCAAAATGAGACTATCTTATACACATGTGGTTGCACCAACTAGCGGATTGGTTAGCAACCTGTCTCTTAGGGAAGGAAATGTAGTTTCAGAAAACCAACCACTATTTGCGATGATTGATAACACCACTTTCTGGGTCGATGCAAATTTTAAAGAAACAGAACTTGAACATATCAAAAGCAATCAACTCGCAACGATTAAAATTGATATGTACCCTCATAAACAATTTACTGGGATTGTGAGCAGTATTAGTGGGGGAAGCGGAACTGCGTTTTCTTTAATGCCGCCACAGAATGCCACTGGAAACTGGGTTAAAGTAACACAACGTGTCCCTGTCCGCATTCAAATCACAACATTAGACTCACAATATCCTTTACGCCTGGGGACCTCTGCTAAGGTAACTGTAGACTTACAATCCATACAGCAGAAGCAAGTGAGCAAAATCTCATGAATCATCCATCAGAAACGTTACCGGCCTCTCGACGCTGGATAATAACCATCGCCATCATGGCTGCCACCTTGATGCAAGTATTAGATACGACCATCGTCAATGTCGCACTACCTCATATTCAGGGTTCACTGGGAACAAGTCCTGATGAAATAACCTGGACTTTAACCAGTTATTTGGTCGCATCCGCCATTTTTATGCCTTTAACCGGTTATTTTACCGATAAGTTCGGCCGAAAATCCTTTCTTCTTATATCCATTATAGGATTTACCATCACCTCTGCTCTATGTGGTGCGGCAACCTCTATCGTGCAAATGGTCGCCTTCAGATTGCTTCAAGGCATTTTTGGGGCTGGGTTAGTTCCTTTGTCTCAAGCCATATTGACCGATATTTTTCCGGATAACGAACGTGGCAAAGCTATGGCTATTTGGGGCATGGGAGTCATGGTAGGTCCTATTTTAGGCCCCTCGCTTGGTGGATATCTTACAGATATTGCCAGTTGGCGATGGACATTTTATGTCAATATCCCCTTCGGGATTGCTGCGACGCTGTTGGTATCTCATTATGTTCCTGATACGCTAAAAAAAGAGCGCAAGATGGATTGGATTGGCATGATACTCATTGCTTTAGCTGTGGGCTCCATTCAATATGTTCTCGATCGCGGGAATCAAATGGATTGGTTTGCTGCCTTGGATATTAGAACTGCTACATTTTTAAGTCTCATCAGTTTGTGTGGATTCATAGCATACAGTATAAAAAATAAGTCCAATGCTCTTTTTGACCTTTCTATTTTTCAAGACCGAAATTTTGTTCTTTCGAGTATGTTACTCTCCGTTCTAGGATTAGGTATGTATGGAACGATGGTCATCCAACCGCAAATGTTACAAGGATTACTCAATTATCCTGTTTTAATTGCGGGATTAATCATGGCGCCCCGCGGAATTGCCAGTATGTTGAGTATGATGATTGTTGGTAAGTTGATTAATCAAATTCAACCACGATGGTTAATTTCGATAGGGGTCTTATTGAGTGCATCAGGGATTTATATCACTACTCAATATTCTCAAGATGTTAGTATAGCCTGGCTCATTTGGCCATTAATACTCCAAGGATTTGGATTGGGATTGATATTCGTTCCATTATCCTCTGTTGCATTTTCAACCCTACCGGTTTCTACTCGTGCTGAAGCAGCTGGATTGTTCAGTCTATTGCGCACCATAGGTTCTTCAGTTGGCATTTCTATTACCATTACGTTTTTAAGTCGACACACTCAAATGGCATGGAACCAAATCGGTGGCTCTATTCAACCCTACAATCCTGCAATTATGGAATACCTGCGTCCTTGGCATCTTAAAGTCACAGATCCGCAGGCCGTTGCCTTATTATTGAATGAGCTGAATAAACAATCTTTAATGCTCTCTTATATCAATACATTCGCGTTTATCATGTGGAGTTTTATCATCATGTTGCCATTTATATTATTACTGAAACAAAATAATTCATCATCTACCGCCACCATCAGTGAATAAAAAGGCTAATTCCTCAATTGAATTATAGAAATGGTGCAAATGCGAACTAAATATTATTTCTACAAAATATTTTAAGAGGACTTGGACATACAGCACAAAAAATATTTGTACTGCTCATAAGATAAACATGCAATACCAAATAAAACTCCTATCATAAAACAGATCCTGATACTACCTTAGCCTTTAAATCAGGGACTCCTGGAACTTTAAAATATAAAGCTCTTGTTTCTATTTTAACAATTAAAATAACTACCGATGCCGTTCATGATTGAGTACGCTCTTTAGAGCTAAATTATACAGCTTATCTTGCTTTTAGGTTTTTTTATATTTTTCCATGATATAAATCAAGGTAATTGAATGGATGGCCTATGTAAAATGTGATGCAAATAACAGAGAAATCAAAAAAATAAACGTTCAACCAAGTGATTGGACGCCTAAATTTGATAAAACTAATGCGAGAACAAAATGAGAGTATTAACTAAAACAATAATTTCTGCATCATTATTTTTATTAGCCATCCCTGCAATTGCAGATTCACCCGTGCTCGTTCGATTACGCGCTATTGGTGTATTACCAAGCGCCTCAAGCTCAACCATAAGTCTCATTGGCGGAGAAGTCACTCAAATAAGCAATCAAGTGGCTCCTGAGCTTGATTTTAGTTACTTCGTTACACCTCAAATTGCAGTCGAACTCATTTTGGCAACCACACGTCACAGTGTTGAGGCGACGAATACAGCTTTAGGTAGTGTGGATTTAGGTAAGGTCAGTGTTTTGCCCCCAACACTTACAGCACAATATCATTTAGATTTTATTCCTCACTTTAAACCTTATATTGGCGCAGGTATTAATTACACCTATTTTTATAATGTCAATAGTGGGCCAGTAGCAACAAACATTCATTATGATTCTAGTTTCGGTCCTGCATTACAAATAGGTGCTGACTTTGCTATTAATGATAATTGGTCTATCAATGCTGACGTTAAAAAAATCTGGGTTAAATCCAATGTAACCGTTTACACCCCTGCCACTCAATTGGAAACTAACGTACATATTGACCCCTGGGTAGTTGGTTTAGGTGTAGGCTATCGAGTGAGTTAGTCGTATAACCTTAACATATTTTCCCCAAGAACAAACGCTCTCTCAGCAAGCGATTAAGAGGTGATTAAATGATTCCTGCAACTGATGTAGTTGATTTGTCTCGATTACAGTTTGCTTTAACAGCATTATACCATTTTTTATTTGTCCCTTTGACTCTAGGTTTTTCTGTTCTCTTAGCAATTATGGAGACCGTTTATGTAATGACTGGAAAAGAAATTTGGCGACAAATGGTTAAATATTGGGGTGTTTTATTTGGAATTAATTTTGTTCTGGGTGTAGCTACAGGTTTAACGATGGAGTTTGAATTTGGGACAAACTGGTCCTATTATTCTCGGTATGTAGGTGATGTATTTGGCGCACCATTAGCTATTGAAGGATTAATGGCATTCTTTCTAGAAGCAACTTTTGTGGGGTTATTTTTCTTTGGTTGGGAGCGCTTATCCAAATTTCAACATATGGTATGTACGTGGTTACTCGCTTTAGGTACTAATTTATCAGCGCTATGGATTTTAATTGCAAATGGATGGATGCAAAATCCAGTGGGAGCTTACTTTGACTATCAAACCATGCGCATGGAGGTTAGTAGCTTTTTCGATATTTTATTTAATCCGGTAGCACAGGCAAAATTTGTACACACTATTAGTGCTGGATATGTTACGGGCTCTATGTTTGTCCTATCCATTAGTGCCTATTTTATATTAAGAAATCGCAATATAGATTTCGCAAAACGATCAATGACTGTAGCAGCCTCATTTGGCTTAGCCTCAGCATTGTCGGTCGTTGTCCTTGGCGATGAGAGTGGCTATCTTGCCAATGACGACCAGAAAATGAAAGTAGCTGCAATGGAGTCAATGTGGGAAACAGAGAAGGCACCTGCTAGCTTAACTCTTTTTGGCATTCCTGACGAGCTAACAAAAACTACAAAATATACTATTAAAATTCCATATGCGTTGGGAATTATTGCGACCCGTTCATTTAACACACCTTTATTAGGTATTAATGAGTTAATTGAGGATGGCAAAGATCGGATTAAAGATGGTCTGCTAGCCTATAATGCGTTAAGCACCTTACAAAGTGATCCCAATAATAAAGATGCGAAAGAGCGTTTACAAAATCATGTGAACAATTTAGGTTACGCCCTTTTGCTAAAAAAATACACAGAAAATCTTAGTGAAGCAACTGAAGAACAAATTAATCAGGCCGCTAATGACCTAAAACCTAAGGTAGCCCCCCTCTTTTTTTCATTCAGGGTTATGGTTGCATGTGGTTTTTACTTTATTTTACTGTTTGCTGTTGGCTTTTACCTCTCTACTAAAAACAAACTACATTCTACACAATGGTATCATCGGATGGCATTTTACTCCTTACCATTGCCTTGGGTCGCAGCGGAATTGGGCTGGATAGTTGCTGAGTATGGGCGACAGCCCTGGGTTGTGCAAGGAGTGTTGCCAACCTTTATGGGCGCCTCTTCTTTATCTATTGGTCAAGTACTGACTTCATTAACTGGATTTGTATTATTTTATACCGTATTGGCAATAGTAGAATTGTACCTTATGGTTAAATACATTCGACTTGGTCCAGATAGGATAGTTACCCATTAGAACCATATATCTTATCTTCATCGCTTAGAGATAAATAAGATTACAACGAATCACCCACATTCAATATGGAGTGTACCATGATTTTAGATTATGAAACTTTAAGAGTAATTTGGTGGCTATTGCTAGGCGTTTTATTAATTGGCTTTGCTATCATGGATGGATTTGACCTGGGTGTCGCTATCTGGTTACCCTGGTTTGCCAAAACGGATACCGAACGTCGTATCTTAATTAATACGGTAGGACCAACTTGGGAAGGTAATCAAGTGTGGTTTATTCTAGGAGGTGGCGCAATTTTTGCTGCGTGGCCTGATCTTTACTCGCTTTCATTTTCTGGATTTTATTTAGCTATGCTGGTTGTTTTACTGTCTTTAATCTTAAGGCCCGTAGGATTTAAATACCGATCTAAACTGGATAATCCTCTTTGGAGATCTACTTGGGATTGGCTACTTTTTGTTGGCGGATTTGTTCCTGCACTCATTTTTGGAGTGGCAGTGGGTAACGTATTACAAGGCGTACCCTTTTATTATGACGACAGTTTAAGAGTGATATATACAGGTACATTTTTTCAGTTACTTAACCCTTACGCCTTGTGCTGTGGGGTACTTTCAGTGTTAATGCTTGCAATGCATGGTGCCTTTTTTATACAAATAAAAACTGAAGGTTCATTGCAGAAAAAAGCAAGAAATGGCGCGCGTTATGTGGCTTTATTGATGACCTTATTATTCATTTTAATGGGCTTTTGGACTAATTTTATTGATGGCTATGTTTTGAATAATGTGATGCCTCATGATGGCCCATCTAATCCGTTATATAAAGAAGTAAATGTTCAAATTGGTGCTTGGTTCACTAACTATAGAGATATGCCGATTTCTCTATTAGTCCCTCTTTTAAGTATTCTGTGTGCCTGGTTAGCTATATTACTAGCCAATAAAGCATTGATGGCTTTTATATTAAGTAGTATCAGTGTTGGCTCATTAATAGCCACAGTGGGCATAAGTATGTTTCCATTCATTCTTCCATCATCGACCCACCCAAAATACAGCTTGATGGTATGGGATAGTTCATCGAGTCAGACCACTTTATTCATTATGCTCATTGCAACAGTAATTTTTCTTCCAATTGTACTAGCGTACACTGCATGGGTTTATCGGGTCCTTCGCGGAAAGGTCAATGAAAAGACTATTAAAGAACAA
Organism: Legionella qingyii; assembly: GCF_003184185.1. The sequence goes on from NZ_QHJG01000035.1 coordinate 30,067, forward strand.
ACAACTTCATACTGATATTAAGGAGAAAAAAATGTGGTATTTCTCTTGGATTCTTGGAACAGGACTCGCTTGTTCATTTGCCATATTAAACGCAATGTGGTTGGAGCTAAGGGATACTGATAAAAAGATATCTACTTCAGAATCGTAAAAAATTTAAGGGTCAGGTAGATTAATAAATGCGCACAAGAAAAGATATTGTCATCATTGGTGCAGGCCCTACAGGGTTAGGCCTGGCAGCTTCCCTTGCCAATACTAATTTAAAAATAGTTATACTGGATAAATTACCAGTTCGGGCTTTGCAATATCCCGATTACGATGGTCGAGAAATTGCCCTCAACACTCCGACTATCAACTGTCTAAAGAGGCTCAATGCTTGGGACAAGATTAATCCGGAATTTATTTTTCCAATTAAACAAGCAAAAGTGCTCAGTGGTGGCTCATCGTATGCATTAGACTTTAACGATAAAGGCGCCCTTTTAGGATATTTAGTCTCAAATCATTTAATTAAAAAAGCATTGTATGAGGTTGTTTGCTCTTATTCTAATATAGAAGTGATAACTGATACTACAGTGGAAGATATTCAAGAAGGTCACCGTACACGTACAGTCTATCTATCTAATCAATCAGTTATTGAAGCATCACTTGTTGTAGCTGCTGATAATCGTTTCTCCGAGTCTCGTCGAAAGCTAGGGATTCCTTCTGATGCCCATGATTTCTCGAAAGTAATGATTTTATGCAAAATAGAACATGAAAGACCCCACCATCATTGTGCTTTTGAATACTTTGACACAGACAAAGTAGTTGCGTTTTTACCTATGTCTAGCCATGCATCCTCACTGGTGATGACGGTTTCTCCCGATAAGGTTGGCTATATAAAAAGTCTAAATGATCAACAACTTATTTCAAATTTAGCGAATCAGTTTGAAAAACAGTTTGGAACGATCCAAACAGTAGGTCAGCGATTTTTTTATCCATTAGTCGGTGTTTATTCTCAACGATTTGTTGATGAACGGTTTGCTTTAATAGGAGATGCAGCCGTAGGTATGCATCCTGTGACAGCCCATGGCTTTAATCTGGGATTGAAGGGGTCTGAATCATTGGCAAATGCAATTCGATGGGCACTTGCACAAAATAAAGATATTGGTTCGATAGAAATTTTAGAGCGTTACCAATCTGAGCATAGGCACGCTACAAAGCTAATGTATCATGGTACTAATTTGATAGTCAGTTTATTCACAACAAATACAGTTTTTGCTCAGCTACTTAGCCAGTGTACCTTGCGACTCGCCAATCACGATTTATTACCTTTTAAACGTATCATTATGGATTATTTGTCAGGCAGAACTAGCCCCATCACTTCGCTTATTGAAAAGGTTCGATTATGTTTTTAAATGATGTTTCTGAACAATTAATATTAAACTATGAGGGGCAGTTTCCACGGTATACTAGCTACCCAACCGCTCCTCACTTTTCTACTGAGATTAATGCGACAACTTATTCGCAATGGCTTCATGCTATCCCAGCCCAGGACACTTTGTCTTTATATATTCATATTCCATTCTGTCAGCAATTGTGCTGGTATTGCGGATGCTATACTAAAATCAGCAACAAAGAATCCGCTGTTGAAGAGTATGTTAAGGTATTAATACAAGAAATAAACTTAGTTACCAGACTACTGCCCCCCCAATGCTTGAACGTGACTCATATTCATTTTGGTGGGGGCTCACCAACCTTATTATCTCCTCAATTATTTTTGAAGTTGATGAGAAGTATTCGAGAGGCATTTCATGTAGCACCTCATGCAGAAATAGCCATAGAAGTCGACCCTCGTACTATCAATGAAGAAAAAATAAGCGCCTATGCTAGTGCCCTTGTGAATCGAATAAGCATTGGCGCACAAGATTTTAACCCCGACGTTCAACAGGCGATCAATAGAGAGCAACCAATCGAATTGGTTCAATCATGCATCAATCTTTTTAGACAGTATAGCATTAACAACATAAACCTTGATTTGATGTATGGATTACCCAAACAAACAATAGAAAGTATTGAAAATAATATAGAAGCAGTTTCTTTATTAAATCCAAGTAGGATTGCCTTTTTTGCCTACGCTCATGTCCGTTGGATGAAAAAGCACATGCAACTAATCCAGGAAGAGGATCTCCCAAATGATGCCAGTCGAATAGAAATGTTTTGCCTGGCTTCTGAACAACTTAAACAAAAAGGCTATTTACCTATTGGCTTAGATCATTTTGCTAAACCAACAGACCCCATGGCACTTGCGTTAAATACAAAAACACTAAAAAGAAATTTTCAAGGATACAGTGTTGAGAGTGCATCTCATCTTATTGGGTTAGGAGCTTCATCGATCAGTCAATTAACTCATGGATATGCGCAAAATACATCCGACCTAAAGCAGTATAAAAACACCGTCATAAATCATCTATTACCCATTGTGCGCGGTATGGAGATCTGCACTGAAGATCAACTAAGGAAAGCGATTATTGATGATATTATGTGTTATCTTGAAGTGGATCTCAAAAAACATTGTGCTGTGTTTAATTATCCTCTTGATTATTTTGATAGTGAACTTCGCTCGCTAGACAACTTAGTTAAAGATGGTCTGGTCGCAATTAACGACTACATAATTCAAATTCACCCCAAAGCAAGACAAATAACCCGAGTTGTAAGTAGCTATTTTGATCGCTTTTTTAAAACCAATACACAAAGACACTCAAGAATCACTTGAAATTAGTAAAATTCAAAAAAGACCGAAGAATGCTTTTCAAACAAGACTTACGCCCCTCCCAAGGCAGACATCTACATTACAGAAGCACCATAATGAAATTTAAATTTATTTTCTTTAAAAATCTTAATGCAGGTTTTACAAACTTCAGGGTCATATAGCTCCCCGCTGTTTTTACATAATTCATCAAGAGCCACATCAATTCCACGAGCAGGCCTATAGGGGCGATGGGAAGACATCGCTTCAACTAAATCTGCAACTGCAAGTATTTTTGCTTCGAGACGGATATCATTACCTTTTAAATGGTTGGGGTAGCCAGAACCATCCAATCGTTCGTGATGCTGATAAATAATCTGAGCTACATCAGGAAGTAAGTTCATATTCTTTACTATTTCGTACCCACTTTGTACGTGCGTCTTTATCAGCTGCAATTCCAAATCGGCTAGCTTTCCCGGTTTACTTAATAACTCAGTAGGTACATTAATTTTTCCTATATCATGGATTATGGCAGCCATTTTTAATTGTTCAATAAGATTTGGATCCACTCCCATTTCTGTAGCAATAGCTACAGCAAGCTGAGCTACCCGCTCTTGATGGCCTGCCGTATACGGGTCTCGTAATTCGACTATTTTTGCCATAGTAACAATTGTATCATCAAGAGATTTTTTAAGATTAGTATAGGCATTTTTTAATTGTTGCTCGGCCAATTTCCGTTCAGTAATATCCAAAACCGATCCAATTACTGCAGGTTTATTTTCTAAAATAGTTTCGGAGCTATAAACTTCCAGGTTGATCTGTTCCCCATTTTTTTTCACGCCCAAAAATTCAAAGTGAAGGGGAATATCTATTTCTTGAGATCTTTTTAACACGGTATCATTCATTCTATAAATCTCATCAGGATGGGCCAAGTTTCTTATATTCATGCCAATCATCTCACCACTAGTATAACCAAATACACTTGCTAAAGCTGAGTTCACATAAGTAAATAGTTCATCCTGGACAATAAAAACGCCAATCAAAGAGTGGCTGCTCAATATGCGAAAACGAGATTCGCTTTCAAGTAATTTTTCTTCGGCTTTTTTTCGAGAAAATGCATTGGAATATAAATGAGAAACCATTTGAAATTTATTAAATTCATCAACCGTCCATATTCGTTCATTACGTATCATATTAAAAGAAATGATACCCATAATATTCTTTTGCTCACCCTTAAGTTGAAAATTAATTACACTCTTGACTCCAAAATAATTAAAGCTCGCTCTATCTAGCTTTGCCTCGGGTGGCAAATCATTTTTTATTGATGATAAAACAAGAGACTCTTCTGATTTAAGTTGTTGTTCGCACCAGGGGAAATAATCTTTAGCATAGGCTTTCTGGGGAATTTCAGGGCCAACTTGCCGGCGATGATAACTATTTAATAAATAATTCGATTTATCAAAGGGTTCCCAGATGACAACGGCATCAATATCGAGCATTTCACAGATTCGCTGCATTCCATCCGCCATTTCTTGATTCAACTGCCCTAATTTTGCATTCAAAAGTCGGTTGGATACATCAGTTAATAATTTGTGAAAAAGAATATTTTTTTCTTGTTCTTCGAGTGCGTGCCTCTGTTCTGTGATATCTAAAATACTTCCAATGATTGCAGGCTGGTGATTTAAGATAATCCTGGTGCTGTAAATCGCGACATGTCTTGTCGCATTATCTGTTGCTAAGATTTTAGCTTGGTATTGCGTCGAAATTAAATTCCCAGATATTTTTTCCAATATTTGCTTCGTCACAAAATCTCTGCTATCAGGATGAAAATGAAGTATTGGGTCGGTTCCAATTAATTCATCTGGAGTACACTTAATGATTTTGGCAAAAGCAGAATTTACATAAGTATAAACATTATTGTTAATAATATAGATTCCAATGAGCGATTGTTCACTTAAGGCTCGGAAGCGTGCTTCACTATCATACAATAAAGCTTCTGTGTGTTTTCGCTCGGTGATATCACGTACTATTGCGAGTAATAAAACTTTATTCCCGAGCGTTAATTTATTTAAACTGACATCGGCCATAAATTTCGAGCCATTTTCACGTTGATGTTCCCATTCAAAAGATTGAGGACCTACAGATAGAGCATGTTCGATTTTTTTAAAAACTTTTTCCTTTGAAAGCTCACCGTCAGGTTGATAATTTGGAGAATAATCGGCTGGAGTGGAACCTATAAGTTTATCATGAGTGGTTTCGAATAATTCTTCAGCTCGTTTGTTGCAGTCAACAAAACAATTTCCATCCAGTACAAAAATCGCATCATATGCTGTTTCAAATAAGGTATAATATTTAGCTGATAAATCATTTATATCTTCCATGAATTTAAACTCGTTTGAGAAATTTTCATATTAGGATGAATAGAATTATGGACTATAAACCGCAAAAAGTGCAAAGTGTGACTTTATCAAGCAAATTGATGCTTTTCTGGAGCATCATAGCCAAACTCTCTTGTTGGGTTTGAATTAACCTTGCAAAATAAAACTTCCTTGACTATATGAAAAAATACTCTTACAACTTGAAAGATATTCCCATTCTCGCCTCAAGGTTTATGGCTAGCTTAATTGATATAAGGAAGTACTTAATTATAGGTTTTTTGTTCTTAGGTTCGCCACTACATGCCTCTTTTATTGAACAAACAATTGGAACTGCTGTAGTAAAAGATGCCACAGCCGTTTACTTCAACCCGGCGGCATTAACTATTTCACCTCATCAACAACTTATCCTTCTAGGCACCTTGGCAAGAGCGCAATTTGAGTTCAGCGGGATTGCGCAAAAAATACCTTTTGGGGGGACTGAATCGGGATCAACTACTTCTAAATCCAATTTTTTCTTGCCTTCTATGTATCTTAGCATCCCTATAAATGAACGATTTGTAGCGGGTTTTGCATTCGTTGCGAATGATTTTAATCGCGAATTGGATAACCAACCGATTCTTCGCTATATTCTTGCACGCAATCAAACGCATAATATTGATTTTATTCCCGCTCTTGGCATTAAAATTAATCAATATCTTTCCATAGGGGCAAACATTAATTTTTCCTATGCTCATCTCATCCAAGAACCTATTGCTGCCGGCATAGCTCGTTTGAATATTCCCGAGAGTAGAAGCTTGAATGACAGTCAAGCAAACAGTTTAGGTGGTGATTTTGGGATACTAATTAAACCCAGTAAAAAAACAGCCTTGGGTTTTAATTATCGCAGTTCAATGACCTATAATTTACAGGGTAGTAGTACAATATCTGGTTTGCAGTACATTTCTTCGGATGATTACCATTTTAAATACTGGACACCAGCAAGAAGTGTTGCGACATTAAGCCATTTTATCAATGAAAAATTAGGCTTTTTAGGAACTGTTCAATACCTGCAATGGAATATTTTTAAAGAAGTTTCTGTCTATAACTTTGCAACTCAAGCGGCCTCCCAAGTCTTTATCATCCCTAAGGCTCGCATTAATTATCACTTTCACAACAGTTGGCTTCTAACCCTCGGGGCAAACTATAAAGTTTCGACAAAGTGGATAGTTCGCGTAGCAGGAACATATAATCAGTCGCCATCGAATGGGAGATTTCAAATTGGCCCTGGAGACAGTTTGGTTACTGGTTTTTCCATGGGATATCAAATGATGAATCATCTCACTGTTGATTTCGGTTATGGCCATGGTTTTTTTAAAAAGGAACATATTAATATCCAAACCTCCCAGAATATTACAACTGGCATTAATGAAGGCGTCCATGACGCCGTCTCACTCAAATTTACGCTCACTTCTTAATGGTAAACTTGAATAAGACAATATTTCATAGTCTCGAGACTGACGTTAGTTTTGAAGATAAGAAATAGATTTGAACAATAGATTACTTCGTTAATTAGTCCAAATTAAAGATCAGTAGTATAGCTATTCGTTATTGTTGATAATTCTGCAAATGCAGAAACAGTATAAGCTATTAACTTGGCGTTTTGAGAAGACTCATTATGCTTGGGAGTCACTTGATTACAAATATCGAAACCATGATCAGTTAATAATTTAACTAAACTATCAAGAGATTTTTCAGGAAGAGACTTGCTAAAAGCAACTTCAGCATGTTTTGAAAATTCTTGAGCTTTATGATATTCCTGTGGTCCGAACTTCCATTCCCCTCCCACGAAGCCTAGTCTCCGATGGACAAAATCGTTATGTTCACTGCTAAAAAAACTAATGGTTAATAGTCCTGGGATAGAGCTTTCCCGCAAGAGCCATACCTCCTTATCCAATTTATTGGGGGCTCCCTCTTTCTCGAGTATTGAATAAGCTTTTCCAGCATCAGTTATAGATGAAAAAATAACTACTTTATTTTCTAATTTGGACTCCAAGGTTACCTCCTGTATATGATATATAACAAATAACTTTAACGTAATTATTGTTTATGCGTAGCAACCGCTTTAAAGTTTACGGTTACCTCATCTTTTATTTCACTAGTACTCGACCAATCACCTTGTCCAATACCAAAATAAAGTCGTTTTAGGTTCGTATGCCCTTCAACAACCAGATGATCTTTAGGTGACTCTGTAGCAGTAAAAGTAAGTGTTACTGGCACCGATTTATTTTTTATGGTTAATATCCCAATAGCTTCATAATTTTTATCATCCTTTTTAGTGAATTTAGTCGACTTAAACTCAGCCCTAGGAAACTCTTTAGCATTAAACCAGTCTGAACTGAGTAATATTGACGAAATTTCCGCATATGAAGTTGTTAGTGAATTCATGTTCACAACTACATCCACACTGCTGTTTTGATAATTTTGGGGGTCTGCAACTATTTTTGCCGTAAACTCTTTAAATGAGCCAGTAACAGGTGCATTATTTTGTGTTGCAGTAAAACTTATACTGCTTTCATTGGGAACAAGTGTCCATTCAGGTAAAGCAGCCGAATTCGCATTGACACTACTCAAAAACAAAAGAAAGAAAAAATACTTAATCATTTTCATGGGAACATTCTCCGTAATATATCATCCTTATTGATAAAATGATGTTTTAGAGCAGCAGCTGCATGCATACAAATTGCCGCAATAAGAGCATAACCTAACCACTCATGAACCCATTCAAATAAGACACGTTTGCTTTCATCAGGCGCTATAAGATTAGGTAGGGTAAATAATCCAAAAAATGATGCAGGCAACCCTGCTGCTGAGGTAATTAACCACCCAGTAATTGGCATAGCAAACATAAATACATAAAATGCCCAGTGCATGCTGCGTGCAGCAATTTTTTCAAGCCAAGGTAAAGCCAGTTCAGGACTTTCATTCGCTAAGCGCCAAATGATTCTTAAAATAGCTAAAAACAGGACTAAAAAACCATACTCTTTATGCCAGCCATAAAATTTCAGTCTTTGGGCACTCCAGGGCATAGAAACCATATACAAACCTAGTGCCAATAGCCCTATTATTAATAAAGCAATTACCCAATGAAATACTATCGCAATGATGCCAAAATGAGTTGAGCTGTTTTTGATTTGCATGAAATATCCTATTTTTTACCCTGTGCCTGTTCTTTATCTTGATCTGGTTTTGTATTCTGATCTAGATAAGCCTCAGCTCCAATAGAAAGATTCACTTTATCGCTCACAGCGGGCAAGAATGCATTGATTCCGAAATCGGAACGATTTATAGAGCCTGTGGCTGTAAAACCAACAGACATCTTATTACTAATTGGATTCATCCCCTCTTTATTTAAGGTAACTTGTAACACCACTGGTTTGCTTACCCCACGTAAAGTTAAGGTGCCATCAACTGTTGCTTTATTATCACCTTGAGGCGTTACTTTATTACTAACAAAGGTTGCTGTAGGATAATGCTCAGCGTCAAAAAACAAATTACTTTTTAAATGTTTATCAAGCTCAGGAATACCCGTAATCATATCCTTAACATCAATTGTCACATTAATTTTACTTTGACTTGGATTGTCTTTATCAAGAACTAGCTGTCCCGTTGCATACCATTTGCCATATTGAGTTGTGAAACCCAAGTGTTCAGCACTCCATAAAATATAAGTATGATTTTTATCCAAAGTATACGTTTCAGAGGCAGCAAATATTGGAGTAGAAAAAGTAATTGCGATAAGCAATGATGAGAGCGAGCTTCCTAGGGTTTGCTTCATAATTAATTTCCTTATTTTAATATCAGTTTAAATCAATTATATATTAAATTTTTACTCGGGTTTGAGATTACCCCCAACAATTCGTTCACAGAGTCCTTTAGGTAACAAAATAAAGGCATCTTTCTGCTTGTCTTTAGTAGCAGAAGAAGCACATGAAGCAGTTGCCGTAGCACAGTCATTCATCCCTTTTTTAGCAATTCCATAGCATTTTTCAGTTGCAGCAATAGTGTCATTGTTATCTGCTGCTGAACTTCCAGTTGCAACAAGAACAAAAAAAGCAGTCATTACTGATTGCATCAACTTATCTCGTGTAAACATGGTTTTCCCTTCCATTAAATGAATTCTTCATTAAAATACAATAGTGATATTGAAACGACAAGTATAAGATTAAAAAACGATATCCAACTCAAGAAGCTAATAATCAATCAAGAAAGGAACCAATCATATTAAGTTCACCGCCAAAAGGCACTCTTGCTAAAAGAGGAGAATTAAGTTTTTGGTTTAATGTATCAATATTAGCAGATAAGGCCTGCATAGCTGGATCAATGCAGTTGGCAATCCACCCCATACATTGAATATTATTTGTGCGTAAAACCATTTCTGTTAACAAAGCATGATTAATGCAACCCAATTTCATGCCAACTACTAAAATAACAGGTATTTTTGTAATCCGCAAAAAATCAATCCAAGTTTCATGATCATTTAATGGAACCATTAATCCACCAGCACCTTCAATGAATAACGTTTCGATACCATCCAGTTGCAAATTAAGACAATAATCCGCAATTTCATCAATGGACAAGTAACCTCCCTCACAATATGCAGCAATATGAGGCGATACAGGCATCTTAAATCGCCAAGGATTGATTACATCCAAATTGATACTATTTTTTTGTATATATTGTGCATCACTACTAACCAGTTTACCTTCTATTTCCATGCATCCACTTGCTACAGGTTTAATTGCAGCTGAAGCCGAAAAATGATTTGCCAAACGTGCTGTAACATAGGTTTTACCACAATCCGTGTCAGTACCAGTGATAAAAAAATGCTTCATTTAATAAATCCTCGTACTTCGTCAATAAATAAGTCTGCATGTGATAAAAATGGCATGTGGGCAGCTCGCTTATATAACACATAATGAGCTTCAGGATAGGCCAATTGCATGGAGTTCATTGCTTTAATTGGCACAATCGGATCAAGTCGACCAAATATAAAGCAGGTTGGCTTGTTAAACTGCTTTAATTGTTCACGCAAATCCCAAGTTTCTAAAATCTTAAGACCAGATTCCAAGCCTTCTGCAGATGGCAATTTATGAGGCAGATGATGTAACTCTTCATTAGATTTTATTCCATTGAGCTCTAAAAATTCTTTTAATGTAGCATGTGGATCTTTTGATAATTTCTTATAAAATTTTTTAAAAACTTCATCAGAAACACCTGGCCACAGATCGGTATATAAAAATCGAGGGGATGAAGTCACATTAATAAGATAACCTACCCTATCAGGTTCTTCTACTGCAAAACGCATTGCATATAATCCCCCCATAGACCAACCTATTAATGCAAATTTTTCGGGTAACTGGTTGACCAAGAGAGTTTTAAATTTATCCCAATCCATGATTGGGCTATGACCAAATCCTGGCAAATCAACGAATATCAGTTGATAATCCATGAGGAGCTTAGGTATTAATGGTGACCAGACCTGGCTGTCGAATCCCCATCCATGAAAAAAAATAAGAGGATATCCTTCTCCGTAACTATGGATGCTTATGTTCATACATTACACTTATCTGATTAAATAACTCACGAATCTGTTCGGGAGTATGATTGTAATTCAAAATGATACGTAATCCAGAGGCTTTGACACTCACAGTGGGTTTTCTTATAGCACAGCAGCTTATCCCCTTTTTCTTCAACTCGCGAGCATAATGCAAAGCTAAATGTGGACATCCTAATTGGAGTTGTTGAATTGGACTCATAGAATCAGCCCAGTTTAAAGGCGATTGTTTCACGTATGATCTAAATAAAGATATTAGTTGTGCTAGTTTAGAGCGCCTATCTTCGGCATTGACTACAAATTCCAATGTATTCAATAAGCCATAACTTAAAGCAGGGCTAACTGCTGTTGAATAAATAATGGAGCGTCCTGCTTGTAACAAAGCATAGATCCAGTCTGCTTTGCCTGCAACAAGGGCGCCTTGTGCCGCATAAGCTTTTCCTAAAGGAATTATTCGTAATGGAACTTCATTTTGAGTTAGCCCATGATAGGCCGTTGCCCCCCTTCCCTGATTGCCAAGAACACCAAAAGAATGCGCCTCATCAACCAAAAGTGCACCATCATTCGCATTGCAAAGAGAAGATAGTTTTGCCAATGGAGACAATTGGCCACTCATGCTAAAAATACCTTCAGTGATTAAAGCTGAATTCTTAAAATCCAAGGTAAATTTACGACTTAAATCATCTAAATTATTATGCAAATAACGCGTATAGTTTACCTGCGATAAAACTAAGCCATCATAAATTGAGGCATGAATTTCTTTATCAATAAAACAATGAACTTTTAACCTTCCAAGTAATGCTGTAACGGCAAGATTTGCCGCATATCCCGAAGAAAATAAAATACAATCGTCTACGGCCAATAAATTGGAGAATGCCTCTTCAACAGCTCGGTGATTGGGGTGATATCCACTCAGCAACATCGAAGCCCCACTACCACTAGGGTACAGAGCATATCCTCGTTGGTATCCTTCAGAAATACGTTTATCTCTTGCTAGTGATAAATAATCATTGCTATCAAAATGAATTAACGAGGAATCCTCAGCTGACACGAACCTAGTTCTTAATAAACCTTCATCTGCCAGCTGGTTAGTATAATTCCTAATCTTATGAGTTAGAGGCATTTAAACCATCTCAGTTAGACCAAGCTTATTAAAAAGAACCTTATCTTTAGCACGCTGTGGATTTTCTTCAGTTAATAACTTATCACCAAGAAATACTGAATTCGCACCTGCAAAGAAACAAAGGGCCTGTAATTCATCACTCATTTCCGTCCTTCCAGCTGTTAGTCGAATGACGCTTTGCGGCATTAGGATTCTGGCGGTAGCAATTGTACGAACTAACTCGATCCCTTCTACTGGTTGCGCTTTTGCAAGAGGTGTTCCCTCTACAGGTATTAAACGATTAATTGGAACGCTTTCAGGAGGTGTTTCCATATTTGCTAAAGTTAATAAAAATTCAATTCGGTCTTCACGTGTTTCACCCAAGCCCAAAATACCGCCGCAACAGACATTAATTCCAGCTGATCGAACATTATTTAATGTATCTAAACGATCACTAAATTTACGTGTTGTAACTACTTTTTCATAATAAGAAGGTGAAGTGTCAATATTGTGATTATAATAATCCAAACCAGCTTCCTTTAAACTGGCAGCCTGTTCTTGATTCAACATGCCCAAAGTCATACAGGTTTCTAGACCTAATGACTTAACTCCCTTAATCATTTCTTGTAACTCACTCATGGCCTTATCAGGTGGACATCGCCAGGCTGCCCCCATACAAAAACGTTTGGCGCCACCTTCTTTTGCTTCCTGAGCGGCTTTTAAAACATCAGCAACCGACATTAACTTTTCTTTTTCAACATGAGTTTTATGATGTCCACTTTGAGAACAATAACCACAGTCCTCAGGACAAGCCCCTGTTTTAATACTTAATAATGTAGCAAATTGTAACGAATTAGGTTGATGATATTCTCTATGTACCACATGCGCTTGATGTAAAAGATCATTAAATGGTTGTTCATAAAGAGCTTTAATTTCAGAAACAGACCAGTGCTTCTTATCTTGAGTCACAACAGGTTTCCTCCTAATCAAGGATGTTAAACGAAGCGAAAGTCTAACTTCCCTACATTTTGTATTGTTTTCATTTTATTTAAGTAACGGACATGATAAAGTTCCGCCTCATCTTGTCAACCAAAATTTTTAAAATGGTCAACATAAATCGATTAATCAGTAGAGATTTAAAGCATTTTTGGCACCCTTGCACGCAAATGAAAGATTTTGAATCATGCCCTCCGTTGGTTATTGAAAAAGCTCATGGTAGTTACCTCTATACCAATAAAGGTCCACTGATTGATGCCATCTCCAGTTGGTGGTGTAAATCTTTAGGTCACGGCCATCCTGCTATTATTGGTGCAATAAAAGATCAAATGAATCGCTTTGAACATGTCATTACAGCAAATACCACAAATCCACAACTTGTAGAGTTAGCTGAAGAGTTAGCTCAAATTACTAAAAAGCAACATGTATTCTTCGCCAGTGATGGCTCCAGCGCTGTTGAAATTGCGATGAAACTAGCAATCCATGCCAATCAAATCAAAGGCTATACAGATAGAAATCAGTTTATTGCACTTAAGAACGGATATCATGGGGAAACACTAGGTACAATGAGCATCAGTGATTTAGGTCTTTATAAAGAACCCTATAAATCATTTTCTCTTAGCTGTCATTATATTGAGGATATTCCTTATATTTCTGGCAAAGAGGATTCTTTATGGAGTAATTGCGATACATATTGGTCAATTTTAGAAAATAAATTAGAGGCGATTAGTAATAAAGTCTGTGCCATAGTAGTAGAACCCCTAGTTCAAGGTGCAGGTGGGATGTTATGTTACAGTCCCGATTTCCTTAAAAGACTATCGTCCTGGGCTAAAAGCAAAAATATTTATCTTATTACCGATGAAATAATGACTGGCATGGGGCGAACAGGTAAATGGTTAGCTTCACACCATGCTGATGTTGAATCGGATCTCATTTGTTTATCCAAGGGATTAACTTCAGGGTCTATTCCTCTAAGCTGCGTGATGATCGACAGCTCCATCTTTGATCTTTTTTATGCAGATTATGAAAGTGGAAAGTCCTTCTTACATTCACATACATATAGTGGAAATGCCCTCGCAGTCAGCGCCGCATTGGCAACCATTCGTGTCATGCGTGAAGAAAAAATAATCGAGCACGCTCAAAATCTGGGTAAATATATGTTTACGGCCTTAACAGAAGTAGCCAAACTCTCTGGTAAATTAAGTAATGTCCGAGGAATTGGAGCCGTCGTCGCAGCAGATCTCGAGGGTACTGAACATCACCGAATAGGTAATAAGGTTTATCAGCAAGCACTAAACCATGGCGCCTTAATAAGACCTATAGGTAAAACCCTTTACTGGCTTCCTCCATTAAATACGAATCATGAAGTAATTGGGAAATTAGCGGAAATAACACTACACTCTATAAAGGGAGCCTATGTAACGCCGTAAATCATGCGAAAAATATTCAGAAACATGGTATTTATTGTCTACAAGAGATTGAGGTTATTCTGGATATTTTTCACCATTTTTTTACTTTTAACGTTTTCTTATATTTATTGGCATAACAGTGTTGCAAACTCTTTTAATTTTATTACAGATATAACCCATAAACGAGCTCAAGATATTGATGTTTTTATCAATGACGTTTTTAATGAACTATACAAAATACCTGCATATCAAAAGAATAATCTAAATTGCAAGGATGATTTCAATCCTTATTTACAACATATCGTAATCAATCATCCTCAAATCTCTGGATTAGCAATTCATGATCAAAAGCACCAGATTACATGCTCCACATTACCACAAAATCAAACATTTCATCTAAATCACGATATCAATCAGTCAATTATAGGACCGCTAAAAATACCTATGTTTGTTGATCCCATCTATGTAATTCAAAAAAAAATAGGTATCTTTAACATAGAAATGATTGTCTTGTCCCCAGTACTCCAAAATGAATTGAATAATCCAGAGAGCGGGATAAATACAACTACGTTATACGATGTGAATCAGAAAAAAGAAATTATTCAGATTAGAAAACCTGCAATTAATTCCTGGATAGATAAATTTCCCATTGCAGGAGAAAGAATATTTGCTAGTATCAAATTAAATAGCCTTGATGGTATTGTGCTTACTGTGGAAGGACCCGATCAAACTTCAATTAACAAGCTCTGGTATAATCAAATCCTGCTCATTCTTGATATTTTAGTATTTTCGATTTCTTTATATTTTTTGATTAAAAATAAATTTAATAAATATTATTCATTACACGGTGCGATAAAACAGGCTATTAAAAGTGAACAATTTTACCCTGTATATCAACCATTATTTAACACGCAATACAATACCTATACTGGAGCAGAAGTTTTATTAAGATGGCAAGATCATGGTAATCAAATAATAATGCCAGATCTGTTTATCGAGGAAGCTGAAGATACTGGCTTAATTGTCCCCATTACCCTGCAAATTATTGAAATAGCATTTAAAGAATCTAAAAATATCTTGGATACCCAACATAATTTTCATCTTGCATTTAATATTTGTGCCCTACATTTCACTGATAGTCAATTTTTTCCTCAATTTTATACGCTAATGCTCCAATATGCTATTTCACCTAAACAAATATTATTTGAAATAACAGAGCGTAATTTACTTGATATGAATAATGAAATATATTTCAACAGATTAAAAGAGCTCAGAGATATTGGGTATTCATTAGCTATAGACGATTATGGAACGGGACATTCGAGTATCAGTTATTTGCAACACTATCCTTTCAATTTCCTTAAAATCGACAAATTATTCATTCATGCTATTGGTACAAAAGCTGTTGCAGAAACATTAAATGATGCGATTATTCATTTAGCCAAAAAAATTAATTTAACGATTATTGCAGAAGGAGTAGAAACAGAAGAACAATTAAATTATTTATTACAAAACGGGGTTCGGCTTATGCAAGGCTGGTATTTTTCTAAAGCTTTACATGTAGAACAGTTAATCGAACTGCTTCAAGGAGAAAAAAAAAATGAATAAGTATATAAGATATTGTTTTTTTCTTGTTCTAGGTATCTCAGGTTCAAGTTTTGCTGAACTAATAAACACAGAAGGTAATTATTGGCAATGTTCAACTCACGATGAAACCCACACAAAATGGACTTCTCAAAGTACTTACCAAAAAATTTCTTTAAATCTTTCTTACTCAGAATGCAAAAAAAACAGCAACAAACCCGCTACGTGTAAAACATCTAATGCCAGTTGCGTCCGATTTATTCATGGCACTAATGTAACACCCATGTGGCAATGTACTGCTTTTGATAGAGAAGCCATGAGATGGAATAGTAATCACTATCCTAATCGTGATGATGCAGCATTAGCGGCCCAAGCATATTGCAAACATAAAAGTCCCGTACCTTCTACATGTTATATTAATGTAGTAACCTGTATTAATAAGAATGAGATTTAAACAATATGGTTTATTGTGTGGGATTAACAGGCGATATAGCGAGTGGGAAAACTACTGTTGCTGAACTTTTTTCAAAACTTGGTATTGATGTAATTTATGCCGACAAAATATCAAGAGAGCTGACCCAAAAGAATGAACTTGCTTATAGTAAAATTTTGGAACATTTTGGCCATAAGGTTCTAAAACAAGATAACGAGTTGGATCGTAGCAAACTAAGAGAAATAATATTTTCTAATCATAAAGAGAGAGACTGGCTTGAGGGACTCTTACATCCGCTTATCCGACAAGAAATAAAAAAAAGAGTTGATACCTGCACGACACCTTATTGTATGGTAGAAATCCCTTTACTGATTACGAAACAAGCATATCCTTATATCAATAGAATTTTGCTTGTCTGTGCACCAAAAGAAATACAAATAGCCCGATTAATGCAACGGGATCAATGCAGTAAAGAACAAGCCCAGGCAATTTTATCTGCTCAGCCGAATATTAATATTCGCTTAGGAAACGCAGATGATATAATAGATAACTACATGAATATTGACGAATTAACTAAATCAGTTAATGATTTACATGATAAATACCTCCGGAAGTCAAAAAATATCATGTGACCGATACTTATCCCTGTACCAGCAATAGAAAGCCCGAGCTTTGTCAATTTTTTTCAAATGAAGGAAAAAGGAATTCAAAATCAATGAAATTAATTACTTTAAATTTATGGGGAGGCCGCATACGAGGCCCTTTATTAGACTTTATCAATAAACATCGTGATATTGATATTTTTTGTTTTCAGGAGGTATATTACAACGCTCATCGTACTGTAACCGAAGAAGATAGAGAACTTAGTCTAAATATTTTTTCTGATCTGCAGCAGCTCCTTCCTAATCATTTTTCCATTTTTAAACCTGCTGTCGAAAACATTTATGGAATTGCAATGTTATTGAAAAATAACATCGATATATTAGGAGAAGGAGATATAAATATTCATCAAAAACAACATTATCCAGGAATAGGATTAAATCACCCTAGAAATTTGCAATGGGTCGAATGTGAAGTAGATAAAAAAACTTACTCCATACTTAATGTTCATGGACTCTGGAATGGTCAAGGTAAAAATGACACTCCGGAGCGAATCAATCAATCACAACGTATTCGACATTTTATGGATACCATTAATACACCTAAAATATTATGTGGTGACTTTAACTTAAGACCTGACACGAAAAGCATGCATATCCTAGAGCAAAGGATGAATAATTTAATAAAAAATAATAATGTTAGCTCAACAAGAACAAGTTATTACAAAAAGGAAGAAAAATTTGCAGATTATATTCTGACTTCACCGGATATTATTGTTAATGAATTCACTGTTATGGAAGATGAAGTCTCAGATCACGCTCCATTATATCTTGATTTTATTTAGCCAAAAATTTAAAGCCAATAAGCACCCAATTGCCCACTATATATTTTTATATATTGAATTCATTTCCCTTGTTTTTATTTCGACATTAGACAATTTTTTATCTAGTACATTTATATCGGGAATATAGAATTGATAGTGTCCAGCAACATTATTAACGGTTATATCCAGACCTTTTTCAAGAGTTTTATCCCTTAGTTCCGTCTTAAATTCTCGGTCTTGTTTAGTAGTAATTAGTAGTTGATTACGTACCAGAGAAATCTCAGGAATGTCTTTACAGGTAATATGTAAATTATCTAGATAACTAACTAGTTTCATAATTACCTTTTCAGTCTGATAATCAGACGTTGTCAAACCCGTAATTTGAATACCCATATAATTAGTCATTGGTTTTCTATCAAAAAAGGCCTGTCTCTGAGCCGTTTTTTCACTTTCATTTTCTTCATTAGAAAGCTCTCTTCGATGTCCATTAAGTAAATATAAGTTGTGGCTTAACACAACTGAAAGCATCGTAGATACTTGAAATGGAAATAAACTAGAACATTGGTAATTATTTATAATTTGACTTAGGTAAGTAACAAAGTTATCTTGGTCTATAAGAAATGAGTTGGAAATATACCGCAAAGCATCCTTTTCCTCCGGGTATTTTTCTAAGTGAGTGTAAAGAGCTTCTAATGGTTCTGCAAGGGCAGGTGCAAAATCACTTGATACTAAAAACATACTTAAACCACCACGTTCTTCAGCTCCCTTTTCGAAAGCAGTAAGTAAATTCAACATGAGTTGCAATGTATCCCCCTGAATTTTGCTACTTTTAAGAACACTCAATCCCATTCTTTCTTCAACATTTCTTTTATAGTTTATGTAAACATCCTCAATTGCTAGTATTTGATTAATATCTTTAGCCGAAAATGGCCTGATCTGCTGCAATGATAATTGTGGACTCTTAAAATCATAGAGATACCCATATGTATCAATGCATTCATTCAATTCCTTAACCGTATACACAGCACCACTTTCAGATTTAAACTCGATGGGATTTTCGTTTAACATTTGATAATTACTCCCTTAAGTCGTCATGAACATTTATCACACCAAAGTAATGATCAAAAACGAATCTAGATAATCAAATATTAGCATAAAAGTTAAATTAATTTACTTTTATTTTAGAAAGCTTATCTAACAATTAGTGCACCTTAGCCAGCAAGCATTAATTCGAGGTCACGCCCTAGCTAAAGGATTTGCATTTGAAGACTCATGTTATAATTTGAATAAGCAAAGGTTATAAGGCAGGTGTTAGCCAGATCGTTCCTGGACAAAGGTTGGTTTGTTAATATTACTTCAACAACTAGCTCTACTCTATAATTCATCTTTAAAAAACTCGGTTTTTCAACCTCATTATAAAAATCGAAATCTATTTTGTATATGTAAACTAAATAGCTTTACCAAAATAAGTGCATCCATTCACCCAAGCGACAGCCTTTTATAAAGATTCATTACAACATAAATAGTTCTGTACCATTGCAATTACTTTCCGATTGGCTTCAGGGAAATGTTCGTGATTTAACTCATGCGGATAAACCCACTTCATGGCCAATTGCCCTTCCAGGCATGAAGGAGCACCAGCAAATTGGCTTACAAGAAAAATAATTAATTTTACTTCTTTATCAGAATATTGATGATTAATTTCACTCAATAATTTGTATTGTAAAACATCTAATCCAACCTCTTCCTTGATTTCTCGAATCAGTGCGGATCCTGAAGGCTCATCAGCCTCCAACTTACCGCCAGGAAACTCCCAACATCCTCCATGAGGAACATTAAAAGGACGTTGGGTAATCAAGATACGCTGCTGTTCATCAACAATAACCGCTACAGCAACTTCAATGCTCAAGCCAAGCTTCCATGACATGTTTTATATTTTTTACCCGAACCACATGGACAAGGATCGTTTCGACCGATTTTCTTCTCATGTCTTCTGTATGTTTGAGTCGTCTCTTCTTCATTTTCATCAACATAATTACCGTGTTGTAAGCTCATCTTACTCACTTGCTCAGCACGTCGTTGCTCTTCAACTGCGTTAACATCTTCTTCAGTTTGAATTTCAACTGAAGAAATCAAACGAATTACATCATACTTTAAATTATCAAGCATGGTAGTAAACAAGGCGAAGGCTTCTTTTTTATACTCTTGCTTTGGATCTTTTTGTGCATAGCCGCGCAAATGAATTCCTTGACGTAATTGATCCATTACAGCTAAGTGTTCACGCCATTGATTATCTAAAGTTTGCAAAATCACTGATTTTTCAAACTGAGACATCGTGGCTCTGCCAGCCTGTTTTACTTTTTCATCATATTTCTTAGCTGAAATGTCAAGAATTTTATCTTTTATTTGTTCTGGTTGAATATGATGATCTGCTTCAATCCATTCAAGCACAGGAGCCTTAAGTTTGAACTCATCAGTCAACACTTCACTTAAAGATTTTGGATCCCATTGATCTTCCAGACTTTGTGGAGGAATATAAGTATCAACAAGATTTGATATGACTTCCTCTCTCATAATATTGACCACTTCTTCAGTATCTGTCATAGCCATGATTGAGGCTCGTTGCGTATAGATAACCTGTCTTTGATCATTAGCCACATTGTCGTAATCCAACAACTGCTTTCTCACATCAAAATGATGCCCCTCAAGTTTCCGTTGAGCATTCTCAATTGCTTTGGTTACTAAACTATGTTCAATCGGTTCCCCTGGCTTCATTCCCAAACGACGCATCATCGACGCAACACGCTCTGAAGCAAATATTCGCATTAAATTATCTTCAAGAGATAAGTAGAAGCGACTGCTCCCCACATCACCCTGACGGCCTGAGCGTCCCCGCAACTGATTATCGATTCGACGCGACTCATGTCGTTCTGAACCTATAATTCTTAATCCACCTGCCGCAATTACTTCATCATGACGTTTCTGCCATAACTGTTTTACAGCGTCGATTTCTTCAGCGCTTGCAGTTTCAGGCAGTTGCGCTAAATCAGCAGACATGCTTCCACCAAGAACAATATCCGTTCCTCGTCCAGCCATATTTGTAGCAATAGTTACTGCACCTGGGCGACCTGCTTCAGCAATAATTTGCGCCTCTTTTTCATGGAATTTGGCATTAAGTACTTGATGTTTAATATTTTCTTTTTTAAGAAGTTGACTTAAAAACTCAGATGCTTCAATCGAAACAGTACCCACAAGGACAGGTTGTTTGCGAGCAATACACTCACGGATGTCCGCTATAACGGCCTCGAATTTATCTTTCTGTGTTAAATAAACCAGATCCGACTCGTCTTTTCGCACCATAGGTTTATTGGTTGGAATTACAACTACATCAAGATTATAGATTTGCTGTAATTCGTAAGCTTCTGTGTCAGCGGTTCCAGTCATGCCCGACAATTTATTATACATACGGAAAAAATTCTGGAATGTAATTGAAGCAAGAGTCTGGTTTTCATTTTGAATCGAAACACCTTCTTTAGCTTCAACGGCCTGATGTAAGCCTTCAGACCATCGCCGACCAGGCATTGTTCGACCAGTATGTTCGTCAACAATAATAACCTGTCCATCCTTCACGATATAATCGACATCGCGATGAAACATAGCATGGGCCTTTAATGCTGCATTTACGTGATGCATTAACATAATGTTGCTAGCATGATATAAGCTCTCACCCTGATCCAGAAGTTTTGCTTTAACCAGTAACTCTTCTATATGTTGATGGCCTATATCAGTAAGATGTGCCTGCTTTTGCTTCTCATCGACAGTATAATCCCCTTCACCACCCTCTTCCTCTTGTTTCTTCAAATGGGGAATCAATGTATTGATTTTGATGTAAAGTTCAGAACTATCTTCAGCCGCACCCGAAATAATGAGAGGTGTACGTGCCTCATCAATAAGAATGGAGTCTACTTCGTCCACTATAGCAAAATTCAACTCTCGTTGTACCTTGTCTTCAAGACTAAATGCCATATTATCGCGTAAATAATCAAAGCCGTACTCATTGTTCGTTCCATAAACAATATCGCACCGATACGCTTCTTGTTTTGCTGAATGGGACATATCGGGATAAATCACACCCACAGTTAACCCCAAAAATTCAAATATAGGCTTCATCCATTGACTGTCACGTTTAGCAAGATAATCATTCACAGTAACAACATGTACACCATGGCCAGTAATTGCATTTAAATATGCA
>NZ_QHJG01000036.1:0-201 GCF_003184185.1 Legionella qingyii
CATCCATGGCATCAATAGTACCTTTTATGTCATGAGCATTCTGAAGTGAAGTACGCTTTTCTTCTACTGCCCTATTGATTAAATTAGCCTCTGCATTATGAAGATTCGCTTGTTGACCGAAATCAACTCCACCAACTAAATTTAAAGTGGTATTAAGAACTTGCAATGCCGCCCGTTTTTGATCCTCGTTACCACGCGGGG
>NZ_QHJG01000036.1:305-455 GCF_003184185.1 Legionella qingyii
ATTTAAAGTGGTATTAAGAACTTGCAATGCCGCCCGTTTTTGATCCTCGTTACCACGCGGGGCATTATAGTAAGTGGTCAAAGCCGCTAAGGCAGCATCATCCATGGCATCCATGGCATCAATAGTACCTTTTATGTCATGAGCATTGTT
>NZ_QHJG01000036.1:465-576 GCF_003184185.1 Legionella qingyii
CGCCCTATCGATTAAATTAGCCTCTGCATCATGAAGATTCGCTTGTTGGCCGAAATCAACTCCACCAACTAAATTTAAAGTGGTATTAAGAACTTGCAATGCCGCCCGTTT
>NZ_QHJG01000036.1:673-5344 GCF_003184185.1 Legionella qingyii
CAAGTTTCTTCGTTAAAACAGAGAACGTGCGACAACTTCGCGTTACCGGAGCGCTAGTAGTTAGGTTGAACATAGGGGCATAGGATCTGGCTGAGCTTGAAACCGTATATCAAGATTTAGGACAGAAACAAAAAAATAACGTTCAAAACTATTAAATAGTGCTTATAACAATATATGTGATTGGTGTCATTGTGATCGGTGTCATCTACGAAAACGTAATCGTTAAAGGAATTCTATTGAATATAGTGACATCAGACGAGGTAGTTAATCTCGAAGTTTAACTGGGTGTATACCTGGACCGTATAAATAAGAGGGCATATGCTTCCCAAAGACACGAATATAATATTATTATCGGGTACCGTAATAAGTAATTTGAAGTGTAGCAATATTTTAAACAAGGGTAACGTGGATAAATAGAGTAACGATAAAAAATTACCTTAATGGTGGAACACTGTTGTGACCAGGAAGCTAAAAAAATAAAAATAGTAAGCCACAAAAATATGGTGAATTCAAGAGAAATATTAGTCTTTGCCAGAAGAACGAACATCATAGGTTAAGAAGAGAAAAAGAAAACAGGTACTACGAGAATTTTAGGCGATGAACGCGACGTTATACCGAAAACCGGCATGGAAATTTATGCGAGAGTATTTGTCTAAGGAATCATTTCGGAGAGGTTAAAAAAAGCTGTGACCCCAAGGTACGCCGCCATAACGCCTGCCTTTTAAGATAAAATGAAACTCTTTTTAATCCTACCACAAGTGGTTCATGTTGATTACGTCAGGTATTTATAACGTTAAGGAGAAGAAAAGGAAATTGGGGAAAGTTACATTAACCCCAAAATGGTAGGGTTGCAAGGTCGTTTAAGTAACGACGGAGCTAACGTAGAAACCGAAACATCAAACCCAGAAGTCTATTTATTTTATAGAAGTGAAGAACCCCTACTGCAAATATTTGGAGACTAGGGACGTCTTCGGGCCCTTGTTAAAAGGGGAGTCCTACTTTTAGCTGTCATTTTGCCGGAAATAGCCGAAGTTAAAACAATGGGCCTAATAAAAGCAGCCCGACCATTACTTGGTATAGTCGCGTATCTTGAAACGGGAAAAGTCCCTAAAGAAGATAACTTATTAAACCTAGAGCTAACCATGAATTTCATCAAGGATTGCAACTCCAACGGCGTCCTAAATTAACGGATCGATTTCAACGGTGAACTAGAAAAAGATACCGAAATATGTATTGTAAACTACTGAATACGACATTAGATTGAAATGGTGACCTTTTGAGTAGTTAACAACTATTGTTTGGAAAAAGCGGGCTTTAAAATCGAAAGCAGCAAAATATTTTTCGATTGACGAGTCGTTGACGTCAAAAGAGCCGAAGATTGAAAAGTGCGTAGAGCCATTTAACAGCAGATTGAAGGTCTGAGAACTACAGTAACCCACCAACACCGAGAAAACATGAGAGTTCTGTACGTAGGTTTAGCGCATTTAATCAGAGATTCACGAGATATTAGAGTAGTGTAACGAGTCTGTTAAGAAATATACAGAAAAAGTAACGGACTCAAGAAAGACTACACAAGGGAAGCTCACGGTTCAACATATTCGAACGGACGTTATAGAATAACAGTCCTTAAAAGAGTTCGAAACGAAATACGAGAAGTTACCTACCGAACGAAAAAACATCAAGTCAATTAAGGACTCAATGAAGTAACTATTAGAAAACAAATAAAAGCAGCAATAGAAACAGTTTATCTAAGAAAGCAAAAAGTCGAAAATAAAGTGCTTTATGGCAACCTCATTCGCGAGACGAATTACTAAGAAAGTCACGAAAACTAACGAGTAGCAAACCGAGACCTTAGTTGAATAGTTCTTTGAGTACCTGTAGAAATGAGCGTTGTTTTTCCCGAAGGCGGAAGAAATGTAGCAGGCGACTACGGGTTCTTGGTCCAGACGGTTGAAAATTTTTATCAAGTAGTTTGGAAAAGGGTCGGCCATTATAAGATCCAAGAACATCAGCAAGTATCTGTTATTGTAACAAGAATACTACACGAACTTAAAATAACCGATGAAGTACTCCTCCTCGGTTTTGTAAACTTAGTCGTCGACAATTTAATTTGCGAACTATTTTAAGTAAGAATAACCGTCCTGAGGGTGAACGCTGGGTTTCACGAAGTTGGTTACAAAATATTACTAGTCCTAGGCTCTTTAATTCACGAGATACTAGTTTATTTCGAACTAAATGACGACGTTAAAATAGCCATCCTTATAGCTCCAACTGGTCATTGAACCGATATTGTCCTAATACTTGTAAGAATTTTCGCCGTAAAGAAAGTAAAAGGTCATGGTCTCGCGATTGTAACTCTCCAACTGGTACTCTTAATTGTCAAGGGGTTTTTTTGAATTAGACAAGGCCTCAAGCGCGTAATTAATGTTCTAAATTCAGTAATGCGAAAAGGTGACTTTCCTAAAGCTGGACGAAAAGGAGTCCGTTAACCGCTTTGTTTAGTTAATTACGAAATACCCGAAGTGCCGGTATTGACGAAACCCAAAATAGCTGGTTTAGGAATTTTAGAAGCTATGCGACTAGTGCTCGTTTACTAAATTCGACGAGAGCTTACTGCGGGAAATATAGTAAATCCACAAGACCGAATTCTTTTAGATTACTTTTCCTTAGTAAAGGTAATAGATATTTGGGTCGGTTAGCAAAACCATTTAGAAACTAAAATCGAACTAGTTCGGGAAAATTTATTGGATACAATACTCGCAACCTTCCTTAAAAACTGTTGTTGGGGAACTAGTATCTGTGAAATTTGTTTCACTCTAATAGACAAGGATGGCGAAATAGCTATTAGCGTAGTACAGGACCTTATGGTAAAAAATTACGTCGAAAATTTAGCCGAAGTAATAACCGTAATGTTTAACCTCGAGGAAACCACCACGCCAGCGGATCTAAATCCGGTAGGAAATTATTAAATAGAACGTTTATAGCACGTGTGTTAACAACAACATGAAAACGCGGATTATGCCGAAATAGAAGAAATTCACACAGTAAATGGCGTTCCTTAAGACCGACTAAATTGTTCCATAATTCCTTGGGAAGGCCCGACCGTTAAGGATTGTAACCCCAAAACGAACTATCGGTCCATATTAGGTCACACGATTCTTAAGCCAATTTAAGAAGGTCCCGTCGTTGAAAAAAATTCCGTAGTGATGCAAGAACTCGAAATAGTTTGTCAAGTAGCCCTTTAAGAACGAGGTTTCTTCAGTCGGGAAGAAGACCTTTTGGGTCACGGACACGGCGGTGAAATTCCAGTAAGGACCGCGACTAATTTAGTAGCTCATTAAAACCTAAGACCTCCAGACCAAATCGCTAATTAACTTTATTATTGACAAAGCGACGGACAACAACTTAAGCTTAGTGGCGAAGTAGTCAGTTCTATAGGGACCTTAGTAACCATGGACCTACAGGACCACATCGTACTCCACGGCAACGTACGGTAGGAACTCCGTGTCCGTAGAGTCCCTGATGGAAAAAGCAGTTTATTCGGGATGTGAGTAGTCTTAATATAAAATTTTATAATTAATTTTGAAGAACTAGCCATTGACGTGAGTCTGGTTTCACTTACGCAACAAGACATCGGCGAACAAACTAAAAACGTTTTGATAGTTGGGCTAGGCAACTCAGATTTTTTCAAAGTAGTAAATCTATTAGTAGTCGTAGCCGAGGGCGGTTTTTGGAACCTAAACATCTAAGGGTTCATAGTTAAGGTAGGCCGGAATACGGTTTGAGAGAAGGGGTATTTTGGGCTACAAAACATTGACGAAATGCATTTAAATGGCCTAGTGAGTTTAGTTGACTCTAATTAAGTAGATCACGTACCGCACGATTTAGGGGAAAACTATTGTTGCGTCCTAATAAATAACGTCGATTTTCTCTCAGCAAGAATCCGTATTAGTTTGGTAAGTTTGGTAATAGATATATAAAATACGATTTAATTAATTTAATAGGAATTCATAGTGTAATTTATTAGTGTAGAACGAACTTCTTTCTGACATTCTACCTGATTGCATATTGTAATCATATCGTTCTATTTCCCTAACTTTACTACTTTTAATATGAAACCCCTGATAATAAACGTAAGTATTTAAAACGAATACGAGTTCCAACACACTAACCGCTTTAAGGAAGTGTTGGGGCAATACAGACAAAACTACCGTTTTGTAATGTCGATCGTCTTCTACCGGTAATAGCGACCTTACGGTTTTCTCCAACAAAACACTCGCGGCAAGGGACGACACGGATGTTTCGGTGAGTAATGCGTAAAATAGGGCTGGGGTGGTTTTAACCGCGGCGTATACGGGCAACGGCGGTGCTAATGGGTAAAGTAGACCCCCTTTACGTTTGCGTAATTATTAAGTAAAACAAGTTTTAAGTACAGTAAGGGCGCGTCCGCCCTTAGATAAGAAGTTGATTGTGACATGGAGTAATCTTTATCTAAGGGCGGATGCGCCCTTGCTGTAACGCGTGTTTGTTAAACAGGTAGAGTGTTTGGTTCGTTTTTTAATTAAACTAGCTATCTAAGGGCGGATGCGCCCTTACTGTAACGCGTGTATGTTAAACAGGTAGAGTGTTTGGTTCGTTTTTTAATTAAACTAGCTATCTAAGGGCGGATGC
>NZ_QHJG01000036.1:5354-10791 GCF_003184185.1 Legionella qingyii
CAAAGAAGCAATTTTGTCTCTTGCACGCTGTTGAAGCGCAATGGCCTCGCGATCATCAATCCAACTTGTATCCCCGTATCCTAGACCGACTCGAACTTTGGCATATAGTTCTAAATCCTGTCTTTGTTTTTTTATTGCAAGTTTTGATAATTTATCACGAATATTGTTATATACACTAACCACAGTAACACTAGCCACAGTAGATGCTTTTGCATTAGCAATTTCCTTAAGATAACTTATATCACTGTAGTCTGCTCCATCAATTAGAGCTTCAAATTGACCCACATATGGACCTGGCATATTTATTCTCCCGTATACGAAGGGTTTCTGTGCTTATATTATAATAATAGCCCATGGCATTATTCATTAAACTTCACATCGTTATAAAATTTGTTCCCATTGCACCTATTTATCTCATTGCTATTTTTTAATGGAATTACCACCTTGTGACAACACTGGTCCTTCGATTTTTTTATTTTTATCATTCGGTGTTTTTATACCACTTAAGTTCTCTTTATAATCAGAAACGGTCTTCTTGCTTGTAGTATCCAATTCTTCTCTTTTTCTTTTGTCCATGATGCTCTTAAAATCCGCTACTTGCGCTGCAATATGGCTTTTGGCCGTACCTTTAAATACGCTCTCATAAACAGATTCCTTAGTAAAGCCTCTCCAATTTTTTTCGACACTGGGGTTCCATGCGGCGGTATTGCGGACGGAAAATTCTATTTTACTTTGAGAAAAATTAGGATGGTGTTCACCAAGTACAACTAATGCAGTCCATAAATATTGCAATTCCTCTTCTTTTCCTTTAACCCCTTTCAATGTAATTGGGGTTTTACCATCCCAACGTTCCAGCAAATTCATTGCTGCCTCGATTGCATCTTTGGCTTTGTAGTTTGGGTCTTCAGATAAATAAAATATCTTCACTTCTTGGGGATGACGTTTATAAACCTCTGATCCCTGCAGAAGCCCGGGAACAATTTTCCCCTCAGGATGAAAATCGACAGTAAAACGGCCTTTATCGGCTTCAATTTTGTTACCCGGATTATTTTCGTCGGGCTGGTAATGAACCATATCAGCGCATAGAACTTTGCCCTTTTCAGGGATTTCTTCTATTGAATAATTTGGATCTCGATTGGTACTTAAAGTAGTTCCTAACGTTGAGGTTGCCGCAGGATTTAATTGCCTAGCTAAAGTTGCCACTTGATCTTTTTCTATGGCTTTATACATAACATTTGATGACTTATGCTGTAATCTAACTTTACCACTGGAAAACTCATCAATTGTTGATAACAAACCTTTTTCGCCCGAAATTTTAGCTTTCGTCGTTTTATAAAAAGCTAACTGCTCAGCAACTGCAGTTTTCTCGGCTTCTAACTTTTCACGCATCTCGGTAAATTGTCGTCTAACTTCCAGACTCTTGATGTCATTGGGTGGTTGTGGCTCTTTTGTACTCTCAAGACATGCATCCAAATCGCGTAAATTAGTCTCTAAGTGCTCTATAATCTCATCACATTGCTCAGACAATTCTTTATATGTCTTTTTCATTGCCTGAGTTCTTTCTGATGTGTTCCCTTCGAGTGCCAAGTTGTATAAGCTTGCCTGCAATATCTTATTGTCAGGAATTTTCTCAAGCTTTGCTTTATGCTCTTCAATGGATGGCTTGCTTTTTTGTAGTTCAGTTAATTCCTGAGTTACTTCATTGATAATCTTTTGTTTATTTTCGTCGTTATCTTTGTCAAATAGATTCTTTCGTTTTTCAGCTTTTATTTCACGAAATACCGTTGGAGTAAGCGCTCTGCTTAATGATTCTTTCAGTGCTTTTGATTGCTCATCGTTTGGCTCTGGAATCAACTTATCAAGAAACTCATGGACATCTTTACTCGCAACAAAAAGGGCTTCCGCCTTCTTTACATCGTCCGCTGATGCCCAAGAACCAGGTCTGCCAACTTTTAAAAATAGTTCATCAAACCTTTTCCCAGCCGGTAATATTCTAGGTTCTTGTAGTCGTTCATAGACAATAACATTGTTCTTATGATGTGCTTGAATTTTATTGGCTACTTCATGAGGAGGAGCCAAAACATTTGAATCAGCAGCTGTTAAATTAAACGCTTGATAAAATTCATTCTTATTGGCAGGACTCCCACTTGCGACCCAAAGTGCTTCAACCAATGTTTTATAATGATCAGGATCCGAGAAATTAAGTGCTCTATGATCAAATAAAGCTTGATTTACTGCTGCAATTTTATCGGTAGGAATATCGAGGTTGACCAGTAACTTGGCTATAACAGGATTATGAACATTCTTAAAAGCGGCATTTCTTTCATTTTCCAGTACCAGAGCGCTAACATTGAGAGGTTGACCATGAGAATTAACAGTTCCCCAAAAAAACTTAATCTGTTCCGGAGTTCGCGCATTAATTACAAGATTTAAGTCATTACGCTTTTCCACTGAAAGGATTTCGACCTGCTTTTCCTCAGGCAATTGGCGAAACAAATCAATTAATGCTTTATGGGCTTCACGGCCATAACTGCTTTGGGTTTTATCGACCAAATCCTTAAAATCTTCGATACGCTGATCACGAGCAAATGATTTAAGCTGCTCTCGAATGACGCCCTTTATATCATTTAGGTGTTCTGGCTTAAGAAAATCTAATGAAAAGGAATCATTTCCATTATCTATAAACCCAGCCAATCGTTTTGGTAAATCTTTGATTTTAGCTTGATCAAGCCCTTTTAAATAACCTATGTTATGAGCGTTGGAAGGAATTTTTGACAACAACCCCTTGATCATAGACACTTTAAACAAAGTGAGATTATCTGTTCCTACCGCTTTATCGATAATCGCATCATGTCCTGGAATACCATTTTTTAATGCAGCTTTTAAATCGGCTTCATTATTGGCATTACAAATTGGAGCTCCTTTGGTGGTGCGGTCGCCTAGATTTAGGCCATCCTTTAATAATTTATCTTGCAAATATCGTGCACACAATTGTTGTTGTACTTTTGCGCCTAATACGGCTTTATCTTCTTTAAGTGTGTCATTTACCGCAAGGAATTCTGGCTGATTTAACAAGGTATTAAGGAACCCTTCCGGGCTGGCAATTCCTAACATTGGGGTTTTGCTTGATAGCCAGGTATAATCCAGTGTGCTAAGAATTCGGTTAAATTCTTCCAGGGCAGCAACTTTTTTTAAGGCATCACTACGTTCTTGAGCTTTATCAAACAGTTCATCGGGAAATTCTTGCTCCAAAGAAGTCAGCCCTTCTTCTGGAAAACCCAGTGCCTGTGCCGCCACTTTAAGGTCATTCCTGGCGCTGATTAAATCATCGAGTAATTTTGGATTCTGGAGGTCTGGTTTAGCGATTAATTGAAATAATAACTGTTTCGCTGCCTGTTGTTGAATTCGAATCACCGCTTCATCAGTCAAGATATCCCTGGAATCATTGGTACCTGGATGTCCTGGTGTAGCATGAGGTGCCGTTGCATGCCATCCTTGAGGCACAGGCATCTCAGGGACTACCTTTTTCGTCAAATAAGCCCTACACTCATCAGAATTATATTTTAAAATATTAATTAAAACTTCTTGATCGGTAACTGCACTCAGACCAAAGTGAATGCGTTGTTCTGTAGCCGCTTGTTTGATTTTTGCAAAACTATCAACCCGATCCGTTGAGTCTAAAAAAGTTTCATCATTTAGATAATCATCAGCATCGGCTCCCGCCAAAAACCTTGGATTTGTAGATTCCCAAGTATCAATTCCATCCGGCCTTATGCCAAACTCTCTTCCCCATAAAACCCGATGTTTTGTAACTGCTTTACGTAAATTTACCGGATCACTCAAATCAACTGAGATTAATTCATCTAGTGCATGGCGTGCTAAATCCCCTTTTGATAACAACGCAGGATTATTTATTGCAGCTAAAAGAGAGTCGTTCTTAGGCATAATCAAACCATTCAAACCATTATCTATATATTTTATGCTAAATTAATTAAATTATCCTTAAGTATCACATTAAATAATCACATCTTGCTTGAAGAAAGACTGTAAGATGGACTAACGTATAACATTAGTATAGCAAGATAAAGGGATTGAAATGATGAAAATTATACTTTGGGGACTATTATTTGCATTCATAAATTTTGCTTATGCTCAAGGTTGTGTGATTGGCGAAATTCCTTCACAACCCCGTTATGTCTGTTTTGATGGCAAAACATTACAGCTAGCAGAAGATGGCCATTATCGCTGGAATGCCAAAAGAGGTTGTTTTGTGAGCGCCGTTCCCTGCTGTGCCTACAAAGCCACTCATTACGCATTTTATCCCGACCCCACCAAAATTGGCGCCGCATATGCCCGTTGCCGCCACGATTACCCATTTCATCTGGGGGAAATGCAAACGCATTAATAATTCATTTTGTTCAAAATTCATGTCATTCCCGCGCAGGCGGGAATCTATTCTTCAACTAACACTGTACCTCATTAGAAATAGATTCCCGCCTACGCGGGAACGACATTGCGCACAAACAATTTGTCCATCTCACAAACCAAGCAAAAAATTAATTTGATCGATAGATTCCCGCCTACGCGGGAATGACATTGCGCACATACAATTTGTCCATCTCACAAACCAAGCAAAAAATTAATTTGATCGATAGATTCCCGCCTACGCGGGAATGACATTGCACACAAACAATTTGATCGATAGATTCCCGCCTGCGCGGAAATGACATTGCACATACAAAATTTGTCCTCTTATGAACTCAATCGACACAAAAAAAGATGATGATGCTTCAGTTATTATAAACCGGGATTACATCCCGAGATGGGGTTCTTGTAACTCGTATGTCGAGGAGGCTTCTGGTTGTGTCCCACAAGAAAAGAAGCAAAAAGAATTGGATTTTTTGGTTTCATGCTGCTCTAAAGCCCGGTTGATCAGAGTATTGATTTCCCATTGAGTAGAACTCCATCCATATAATCCCCTTAGCTGGCGAATAATCCATAATTTGCTGCGTAACTGGCGTATGTATTTCACCCCCGCCGATTCTTCTTCAGATGAGTAACCATTTATATCGTATCTTAATTGATGCAGTCTGTTCTCAAATTTAGGGTGTTCTTTATTCACTTTAATAAAGTGTTTAATGCACTCTAGAGCTAAATTCTTTTGAAATTTGAGACAAAACCGATGATCCTCACCTATATCTCTTAAAATTTGTTTAAAAGATCGATAACTCATATTGGGTCTTATTCCTTCCAAATAAGGATTTTTAAAAGCATATGCTTTAACTATAGATGGAAGGCCAGAATCCCTATATATCTTGGTTATTTGCGCCCCATTTTGTATTAAATGCTTGCTGATTAACATCCCATTGTTTTGTGCGTCAGATTCATCAATCGTTCCAGCTCGAACTCGTTCTGCCGCAATATCTAAAGGAGTTTT
>NZ_QHJG01000036.1:10801-51618 GCF_003184185.1 Legionella qingyii
TGTGTTTGTTAAACTAGCTATCTAAGGGCGGACGCGCCTTTACTGTAACGTGTATGTTTTAAACAGGAGAATACTTGAGTTAGCTGTGTTTTTTTCTACTACTACGAAGTCAATAATATTTGGCCCTAATGTAGGGCTCTACCCCAAGAACATTGAGCATACAGCTCCTCCGAAGACCAACACAGGGTGTTCTTTTCTTCGTTTTTCTTAACCTAAAAAACCAAAGTACGACGAGATTTCGGGCCAACTAGTCTCATAACTAAAGGGTAACTCATCTTGAGGTAGGTATATTAGGGGAATCGACCGCTTATTAGGTATTAAACGACGCATTGACCGCATACATAAAGTGGGGGCGGCTAAGAAGAAGTCTACTCATTGGTAAATATAGCATAGAATTAACTACGTCAGACAAGAGTTTAAATCCCACAAGAAATAAGTGAAATTATTTCACAAATTACGTGAGATCTCGATTTAAGAAAACTTTAAACTCTGTTTTGGCTACTAGGAGTGGATATAGAGAATTTTAAACAAATTTTCTAGCTATTGAGTATAACCCAGAATAAGGAAGGTTTATTCCTAAAAATTTTCGTATACGAAATTGATATCTACCTTCCGGTCTTAGGGATATATAGAACCAATAAACGCGGGGTAAAACATAATTTACGAACGACTAATTGTAGGGTAACAAAACACGCAGTCTAAGTAGTTAGCAAGGTCGAGCTTGAGCAAGACGGCGTTATAGATTTCCTCAAAATGGGCGAAACAAAAACTGTAATTACTTGAGTGGTTTGTACGAGTTTCAAAGAAGTATCGCTATGAGTGGGTCGAATTAACGACATACATTTCCCCATAGGGGAAGGAGTTTAGGGGGGGGTCGAAATGTATCTAAGAGTATAACTACTTTGCTAAGTGCTTGAAACACATGTTCGTGGAGTCAATCGTTTACACCGCCTTACTAAAGAAAGTTATTTCGGAGACAAACGGGGAATAGATTAAACGTATGTATTAAAGCTTTAAGAAAATAGCTTTTGTTACGCCGTGCGTTTGCCCGTTAGGAACGATACCAGCAAACTCAGTAATTTCGCTGAAGCCGCGCTAGTCTTCGCGAAAGGTAGAGGCGTGTTAGAACATTACAGACGAATTATTCGAGTAAGCCTTAATTATATACAAATATTTTTCTAAAGGTAAACCGCAACTATTTGTCCCCTAATACTGAATCGTCTCTTTTACGTAACTATAGTCGTATTAATACCATAAGGAATAACAGTTTTCCTAATCGTTATATTGGTTTAAAACAACCGGTTATCCTTAATCTTCTTACCCAATTTGTGCAATCTCTGAATTCTAGGAGTTAACACTACAGTTTGCGTACCCGTGGCACATAATTCACCTTTCCGGCCGCTCATACTTTGGGGTACTACGATAGATGCTTGTAGTTTAGTACTAGTTAAAATTTCTTATGGTGGACTCCGAATGGTAACGCGAGATGGTCTATTTTTGGTATTAAAGGAAATACGTTTAGTAGGAGAAGGTTTCATATTCTTCAACGCTCCTACGACCGATTTCTAAGTATTAGTTACCAATTTAAAGGTAGATAGAGGCGAAGTTGATCCGCGCGTTTTTTTGGGACGCCGTTAAATAGGTCTTTTATTTACCCATAAACCTACCCTAGTAACCCCGCTTTTCCTCTTCACCACGTTGGACATAATCCTAGTAAATTACATATTTTCAGTACGAGACTTGCGAGGAACAAACGATATTGTATCGTTTCTACGACTTGCCGATTTGGTTCTTATAAAAAAAGGAGTAGATGGTGGTCCAACAACCTACCGCAATCTAGTCTATTATTTTTGTTCGCTCGGTTGACCGATTTGTAGTGAAGGTTTGCTCTCTTAAGGCGAGCTAGCATAAATAAGAAAAATATTTACTAAAATATCCCACCAAAAAGGGCTAACCCTCCTCATATATGGCGAAATTCTATGCGGAGTACAGGGCTACGTACACTTCGTCCGGGATTGCATTACAGAGATTAGACTTTTTTACGTCGGTACTTGGTATCTAGCCTTAGTTTAACGAGATTTAAAATTGTGCTTCTTGTTTTTTTAGTTAAGAGTAGCTAACAGTTTAATAGTAGAACACTTAGTTTCAGACGCGACGATAAATTTGCTTAAACGTTTGGTTGTAATAAAAAACTCAGTCGTATGAATTAACGTAAAAGGAACCTTTAGTGGGGTAAAGCTATATTAAAATTATTTCGGACTAGTTTTCAGACGTACGGGACAAGCCACGACGCGAGGTATCGGAGAAATTACAGTAGTTAAAAAGGAAAGAGCTAGTTTAGTCTTTGTATTCCACATAAATTATTATTAAGATGTCGCCGGTATGCAACTAACAAGTGTGGCCCTTATTCTGCGTAACTTTATTATCGAGCGTTTAATTCGCTGTTCAGGTAGTTATGGACAAAAGAACGTAGAAGTCCCTTTTTTAACTATTACGCTAGGTAACGGACTAAACGTAATAACCGTACCTCGCAGCTTTATGTATTTACGGGACAAAGACGTATCCGTTATCGTACGAAGTAGCGTAACGCGAGTGCTTAGAGCGGCTAATTTTAGTGTAGTCCTCGAAGTGCGTAACGTAACTAATTCCGTAATAGTATCGAGTAACATAGCTATGGGTGAAGTGCAACTAGGTGATACCTAAAAAATACGACTACTTATTTAAGCTACCCCAGAAGTTAGCAATTTTATACGGGTGAAACTAAAAGTAACGCTATTAGTTAGTAGCGGCGGTTTCAACAACTAAAGGGGCTAGGACATCGTGGATGCTGGTTTTGGTCCGGTGCATTGAGGTATTGTTAGCTAAAATTTTAGTCGCCATTTAAATTAACAAGTTAACTTCCTTAGAATAAGAACTATATTGCGTGGTGGTATCTCTACAGAGGTGCGACCGCTTTGTTTAATTAAGACTTTGCGGGTTGCCGCCGTTACCTCTCGCGGTATAAGTCGAGGGTTAATCGGAGCTTAAGAAATGCGACTAGTAGTAAGTAGTCGCTATTTTGTTAAAGTCGGTAAACAACCCTAAATTCACCATGGACCGGATGTCCTCTTTACTGAGGAAGTTAAAATTATACCCCACCGCGAGGATGTGATTTTTTATTCAGACTTCGTGGCGCCAGTTGGTAATTAAATTTTTTTCCTCAATACAGGTATATAGTAGGGTGGTAGCAGACTTATATCGGACCAACTTTTTCCCAGGTCCGATGCTGTTCTGTTCAAATTCTTTAGTGGTTTAGTGCATAGGAAGCTTAAAGGTTAAGTAAGACCGTGCAGAAATTTTTTTAGCGGAACCGTAAAAAACGACGGAGTGAGAGATCCCCGTAATTGAGTTGGTGAAGTATCTCTGCGTAGTTTTTTAAGTGTGTAAGAAGAAATCATATAAGATACCTAAAGTAAAACCCTCTTTCTGCAAAGAAAAAATATGAGAATAGGAGGTTAAGTGAAAAGTTTAGTCCGATGTAAAAAAGGTTTTGAAGTACGTTTATAAATTGTCCAAGCTAATAGTAACTTCTCAATAAGACAAAGCCGCGTAACCGTTTGCCCTGTTAACGAGCAAATTTTGGTACAAAACGACGAAGAAAGTTCGCGAGAACGGGTGAAACCTGGCCAGATTAAAGTGGACGATCCGGATGAAGTGGTTTCTATTACCAAAGGGATAGTTTTTAAGCTAATGCATTTGACCTATGATGACGACGATTATTCCGGTTCAGCCTGGGCCAAAGGCAGTGGAAGTGCGGTGGGTGATGTAATTACTTTTATAGAACTAGCATGCATCGTTAAGGAGGTACAGCTACATTTTGTCGGTCATTTTATCGGTTTGCTAACCTAAGTTCGGGTTGGCAGTGTGCGAACCTAACGACGGGTACACGAAGTAGTTGGTCTCGAACATGAAGTTGGTTGTATCCCGCGCTGGGAAGGGTGCATTGGTAGTGCCGTGATGGACGTCATCCGAGACCGACTGCGCTATTTTTTTAGCGACTCCCTAATCGGTGAAGAAAATTTGGAAACAGGCAGTAGCGTTTGTGTGGCTCGAGTAACTGACGTGGTTTTGCCAAAAATTACCGTGCTTACTGGGATTTGGCTGACAGTGAAACCGGAAGTTTTATATTTTGTGACAGATGGTATACGAGATTTTGAGCACCTGGCCGATTTCGTGGGAGAAAGCAATGTACAGGTTGGTCTTTGTGGCGCCAAACGCAATCGAACCGTTTTGCTTGGTTAACACGACGGCTAAGTGCGTGGACCGAATGGGGAGGTCCTCGTCTTGATTAGCAAAGACACTTTTATCAAACTTACCTTAGCTATTGCTACTGAAATCCTAAAAGAAAAACACGAACGCGTTATTAACTGAGTTGGACCCAGAGCCGATTTTCAGCATTAGGGCGGTTTCCGTTAGGGTCAGCAAACCGTGCGTATCGATGAACAACATTCCTAAGAAGTGGTCAGTGTATGTTTTGTCAAAGAACGTACCTCTCTAACCGGTTCCAAACGTTATTGTTTCAGCTAAATGGCTACGGGCCTAGCGGCGGTTAATCCTGATGTCTCGGTATTTGGTTAGGGGGTGGTTCATGAGACAATTCAAGCCTATTTGGTGTTAGGTATGCGTGAAGAAATAGGTATTGGTGTAGAAGATGTCGACACTAATGACTCGCAACTAAGTGGGTTCTTGGCGACGCGCTTAAGGCTGAGTGGCCGTATGGAAGAAGACGCTAGCTTAAGGTACGGGGTGTGACGCACGTGACAGGTCGGGTAACGAATTTTTAACGCCGTGTAACTGACGTATGTTTAACCCAAAAGCAAAAGTATGAATAAGGTAGTCTAAGTCAACGGCAATTATATGTGCTAAATCAAATAGCTTAGAAGTAATCCGTAGAGGACCTCCGTCGGCTCTCTTTGGTCCCTTATGTTAAGTTTATTTTAATTAAATGAATGTAACTTAGGACTCATGTTGAATCATATTAGTCATGTAAAACGTGTTAGTCCTGTTTTAGATACTCGGTTCCATACGTAAAACTCGTTAGCTAGTGCCTTGATCTCCTTTAACAGTCCGTTGACCTTTTTCCGCTTGAAAGAAATCTTCTGAGTGACTTTGTTAAACTTTTTCCTTAATCGGACCGGTCTGCAACAGTCCTACACGATGTTTTCCGGCTTGTCTTTTATCTTTGTAATTGGAGACGTCTTGGGTCGAGCCTACTTGTTAATTCACTATTCATTAATGTATTTTGCCGTGCTTCTTAAAGATGTCGTTTATTAGTTACTGCGAAGATATGGACGTTGTTACTATGCAAGACGTTAATTAATAAGAGATAAGGGACCACCTTTCTCTTAGTCTGGACAAAACCAAATAAATTGGCCCCTGAACGAGCTAGAACTAAATTTTTAAGAGCTACAATAACGACGTCGCTAACTTAATTGCGTAACGATAAGCAATTAAGTACTACTAGAGGGACGGTACCTGTTACTACTAGACGCAGCACCGTTTGGCTCAACAGTATTTCGAAAACTACTCCGTTGTCGCTAAAATCGGCCACTGCCGTACGTTGGAAACCGATAACTTCAGAATAATTGAGTAGAAAGAGGTGACTAAGTTGGGGTTGTTCAGTAACGCCAATGAGAACTCGAACAATTTCGGTCACCGTAATCACCCTACCATTCACCTGTTTCGGACCTAAACAGACTTAATCGCTTTAGCAGATGCTCGCTTTTTGTTGAGTCTCTTTAAGTGATAGAATTTTGGCCCGCTGAATAAAATCGCACGTAACTTTACCAAGACTTACGAGCACGTTGTAGCCTTCGTGTAGTTCAGCGGAATGCCTGAATACGGTCAGTAAATCCGGACCAAAAAGTTTACGTTCTGCTGATGGACCTAGTAATACGAGGACGTCTGAACCCATTTCCCGCGAGGAGACTGAACCGTTTGGTTTTTTGATGCAAACGTTGAGACATAAGGTTTTTATTTAACCTCCTCCTTTAGTTGAGCGTAATAGTTTAACGGCAACTACGTGATTTTTATAAACTAGCGTTTCGTGAACGTAACTAACTGAATTGGTCCTTTAATGTTCTTGCATCATTTAATCTGTCTATTGGACCCAACGAGATGCGGGGTGGGTCCGATATTAATGTTAGGTTTTAGTTAGGCACCGGATTTAACTTTCCTCTGTCCATACAGTTGGCGTTAGCATACCAAAGCAGTCCTGAACGCGACAGTACTATTAGGTCGTAACATACGTCGGACATTTTTAGTAGCGCTCTAGTAAGGAGAAATATAAAATCTTCTAGGGACGCTTAGTTAGCCATCTAGCGTTCCAACCACCGATGTAGTATCAGAGAGGTCAAACGTTTTTCTTAATTTTTTTGTACCGGACCTCGATACGGATTCCTTTCCTTTACGAAATGACTAAAATTTTTTTGAGTACCTTGTAGTACGTTAATGACTTTAAATAACCTTAGCTACAATACTCGGTCGGTCATAACGCGCACTGTTTGTGTAATTCTTTCTTAACTGGTGAGACCCCTATTTTCATTTGAGTAAATTGCCTTCAGACGATTTACTCGGAACCTGGTAGTTCTTATTTTTACCGCTCATGAAATTTCATAAATGGGGTAAAACCTTTGTTACGAATTTCGTTTAACTTTATGGTTTATGAGAATAACAACTATTTACCGGACTATCAGGACTCTAATTAAGTCTGTTGTATAAGTTAACCTTGGAAAATGGATTTTTGGGACTAACCCGTTTTCTTAAGGTACGCAAAACCCTCGGACCACTCGAGCCGCGGGACTTTTTCGACCTAGAAAAATAAGTTGTAGTAGACGTTTTAAT
Organism: Legionella qingyii; assembly: GCF_003184185.1. Next base: position 17,684 of record NZ_QHJG01000036.1, read on the forward strand.
ATTTTTTATAGCACTGCTTGGCTCATTTTGCCCGTGTAGCGCAGACAGTGGTGTAAATGTAAAGCCGCTTTAATCAGGGACCGTTCATACCTCCCGTTAACTAGTTCGGGTCAAAGTTGTTCTAAAACTGGAACCGAGTCAGCTTGCAAAAGAGCGTCTTAATCCTACCTCTCTTAAGAGGATGGTAAATGAAATAGTGCGGGGATCAAACGGAGTACTGTTAAAAGCAGGTCTCAAGCTACGAAAAAATACCGTTTTACTATTACTTGTTAACTTTGAGACCGTTTTTCCCAATTGGCCAAAGGGGTAATAACTACGACCTTACGCACTTAACACCGCTTGACCGATGTACGTATTGGCTCATGCTTACTAACAACGGAGTAAGGACCAGTTTCTAAATAATTAGCTAACCGCTCTTCCTCGCTTTACCAAAACCATATGTGAGGAACTACGGCTGAACCGTTTATTAAGACGGTCAACCGTTACCCATCGACCGAGTCCTCGTCTGCGGCGTGGAATGAAAGCGTAAAAATTAGGGTATGAGGTTCCTCTTTTTAAACTGGGGGTTCCAGTTATGCAATTTTGTACCCATGGTCTTAATCGTGTTCAAAGATCATTTACCCAAGTGTTTGGAACCCTTCGCGGAGTTTTACTCAATGAGTAATGGGACCCATTTCTAATAGGAAAAGGGTATCATCTAGTATTAGATCGTTCCTTTTCTCGTAATGTTGACATAGTTCTTTAATTCGCTTCTATTCATAAGTTATTTTATGATTGAGAACGCGGAGTACTAGACGCTTTGTCCCTAGTACCAAAGATAGGGTTCAAGACAAAAAGAAACGAGCGGAAAGGTCCGTACAGGTATTTGATGAAGTATCCAGTTGCCTATAAAGGGCAATAGTCAAACGTCCCATCTTATTAAAACGAGTTTAACAGCGGTTCGGCAAAAGGGCCAATTTGGGACCAAAGAAACTCCTAATTATAAAAAATGGGGAACTCGAAAATTTCGGACATTATTGAACCCGTCTGAAAGTATTACGTGGCGGTTATTAAGGTATAGCTGATGACCGAGGTTCTTTACGAGACGGTAGTCTATTAGTGGATGTAGTACGTACAGTCGTTTGAGTAATTGTACTCGTACAACTAAACGAGGCCTGGTCCGCATAAAATTAAGAAATTTCCATAGTCCTGGGTTCCATCACTTGTAGTTCGTAGGTAATCGAAAGTAGTGAGCTAAGTTAAGCGCTTTTTGAACGACATTTCCCGATGGGGTCACTTAGTGAACTAACCGTTTTTAGTTCAGTTTACGCGGACATCGTTTACCGTATACGTTGTATAGACGTCGGTGATTTCTGGTGAACGCGGCGGTTGGAACAAAAAAAACGCGGACTTAATTGTAGTTGCGACGGTTTAGGTTTGGTTGTTGGACCCGGAAACCTATATAAAACCAGTTAAGTATCCTTTTTTTTGGACCAGGTGTAGGTTCCAGTTCTTATGCGACACCGAAGTATAAGTTTATGACGTTAGCGAGATTATTCGCATGAGGTTAAAGAACAACATGGAATCGTCGTGCAAGTATAAGTCGCCGTACAACTAATTTACGGAACGATTAAAGCATCTATTGTCGGTAATATTTTGGTCCTTTTTAATTACCTAAGGTTGCGAGCACGCGGTCTTTTATACCTCAAATTGTGTTTCAAACGCGAACATGAGTTATACGCGGAATACGTTAGTTAAAGTAGTAACGTTTTACCGTCATACGTCGCGTACATAACTCGAGTACTGAGCGAATCCGGGACGAACGGCGATGACGCGAATAGGAAATGGGCTATGCGTAGACGATCAGACACCCGCGACATAATTTTTTTGTGGAGTAAAGCTAGCACGTTAGTAAGTAATGTAGAAACTTCTTGGTGACGCGTCGGAAAACGTAGTTAAATTTATGGTATTACCAGAAATAGAGCCAAGAAAAGATTCAGTGAATTAAGATTTAAGTGAGTCAGTACTTTGGTTTGGAGTTACAAATTAGGGACAAGGATACGTGGGCGTTGCGTAGTTCCGTGCGCCTAAATTGGTACGTCGTCGAAATCAAGCAAATGAGCGGGCTTTTGATGTCAATGGAATACTAAATTGGTCAACAGTTTTCTAGTAATTATGTCTCGGGGTCCGTTCGGAACTACCTCTTGTTTCTGTTTTTTTAAATGCGGTACGCAAATTTTGATTTTTTGAAGGGACCGTAGTACATCGTTAATAACTACTAGAGAATTGATGACCGTCGTGCCGGTTACTCGACCGTGAGTGAGATTTTTTTAGCCCTCATTTTGTCCATCTGCATACCACGACACGTGCTTGGCACCCATTTAGTAGTGTAACTTGTAGTTTTAAATCTAAGCGACGTCTAGTAAGTAGTTATTTACTTGGTTATTGTGTGTTTTATATTATTTATGGTCAGCTACATTATTTTCGAGGTAACCGTGACTCTGGCGAAACGGCGCCTGAAAAAGTTAATCGCGTATGTCATATCTTGGAGGTAGGTTCGGTCCCTATCCTTGATCCAATTAGTGACGTTGCCGGTCTGAATTTCACCGATATTTTTTATCTTTTTGTCGGTGAGGGACCCACTTACTCCGATGACTGCGCCGTTTTTATGGGTCTCCAGGATTGTTATGACTTTTTCCCTAATGAGGTCATTCATTAACAAAGTTATAGTAATCTTTTTTTATTTGGTATAACGGGTACATGAGTAAGCAAAATACATAACGTAGGTATTCTCTACTTCGCGCGTTACATAAAAAACCGCGGCTATTTAGTCCAAATTATGGGTTAACGCAGTTATTTCTACAAAAATGAGGTGCTTTGACGACTACCGAATTCAGTTCGTAACAAAAACTGAGAAATGGTAGTCGGGCTTATTCGCATTGGCCTTATAACAAAAAAGGGGTATCTTAGTGATTTGCGTAGGGGTGTAGTGAGGTCCAGCCTCATCGTCTTGGCAGTTAGCTAAACTTAAATAGCGGTCGTTCGTAAGGACTAACGCGCCGTCATGACAACCCCTCATGAAGAAACTAAAGACCGTTTCATATACATTCTGGATACGATATGTGATTTTGTTTTCGTTTGGTACGACATTAGTCTAAACGGCGTCGGGGTCGGTTATTTTATTCTTATGCGACGGTTTAGCCAAAAAATAGTTTTGTATGCCGCACGACAAAGCCTACGTGGCCTGACTAAGCACATAAAAGATTAACCTGCATCGGGGGATTGCCTTTTTTTCGGGTATGGGTAAGTGTTGGTGAAGCTGAAACGGTTGCGTTATTGCCGAACGGTTTTGGATATCTTTAAAAAAACTAAGCGTGACTTTTTTACGCACGATGATTACGTACGGGCGGGAGTACATAAGGTTGTTGGTTTTAATTACATTCTTATTACCGCTATTAACGGTTTTCGTATTCGATGAGGAAGTGGCTCCCGCACACAATAGTTGCTAATTAAGGTTATGTCCGCAAGGAAAAGATGGTAACTCAAGTATTGGAACGGCTATTTGAAGTTTTTATGCTATGCGGACTAAGCTAAGCGATAGTTGATTGAGTTGTAGTAGAGGGACAAGTAGTTAATTGCACTGACAATTTACTTAAAGTGCTTTAGGTCGCTATACTATAGCAAGAAATTTATTAAGATTATGTGCACGGTTTGAAAAACGACGAAGAAGCGGTGACACAAGCGGAACGTCCTATTATAGGTACTACGAGAGGGGTATTGAACCCTAAAAACATATTTTGGGAGATGAGAACAATCGCCGTTTTATTTTTACATGAAATTAAAATGTCGACAAAAAAAAATTAACCCGACATCTGTTCCGGAGACGTCCCGAAGTAATAGTAACAAAACCTTAGTTTTATTTCTTTATTCCGTCATACGGGGATGTTTAAATGGCGGATTAGCAAATGTTAAGGTGCTAATTGAGTTATTTAGTATAAGTTTATTAAATATAAGATACCACAAACAACGAACGCCTGATTTAGTATTTTGACGAGGTTATTTGCACGCACTTTTTCAGCGGAATAGAGGCCGATGGGTCCTAAGGAACGAGGTATCGAACAATTTAGATGGTCTTCATTTACTTCGCCGATAAAATAGTTGGACATTAGCGTGTCTTTATATGACGCTGTGGGTTCTAGGAGTTTAGTAACGTGCAACCGAATCGTTTCTTGTAGTTAATGGTAATCTACGTAATAGGGGTAAGAAAATACACGTATTTCCGGTAGTCCCTTAGTTTGTAGAAAATGCACAACGGTCACCAGATCTGAGGTACTACTAACCACTTGGGGTCTAAGAACCCGTTTACTTTGTTCGGATGGTCGTACGAACGTTGGAGTCACGTTATTTTTGTCTTAATGCAGGTTAAAAACTTATACAAAAAACACGAAGTTTCGCGCATGCTTGCGTTTCACCTCACCCATGTTTAGGGCAAAGTTAACGCATACGACGTCAGGTTAACTATCCTGTCGAAAAATGTCTGATGTTTAGCGACTTACAAAAAAATTAACCAAGTCCGCTTTGGCGAAGAAATCAACGATTTATGAACGCAGTCGTCCCGCAACTTGCAAAATACCAACGTTCATCTTGCGAACTTTTACGCCTTTTTGAACGGTTGAGTAAATTACCTTTTTGGTAAGGTTAATGACTATAACGACTTATAAATGGAGTTCGTCTGCAGTAACAGAGGCGCTGTTTAACAGGTTAGGTAAAATAATTATCCTCAAACCAGCTTCTCCGTAATTTAGTTTCTTTAGTACGTGGGTACAAAAAGAACCTAAATAGTCAAGGGGCTCTGCATCTTCTATTGTAGTTCCTTAACCCTGTTTATGTTGAAATATTGTAGCTACTAAACGTTAAGTACTAGCTATTTCCGTACCTTCTTTCTGCGGTACGGCGTAATGTACGTCTTGTTAATTAGCTACTTCTTAACTTATTTATGTAGGCGTTCGTAGCGAGTGAATTTCGGTTTTTTCAGTAAACACTAATGGCGTCAGTTTACGTTCTGAACCGTGTTTTTCTCAACGTCGCGCGAAACTTTTTTGAAAGACGGCCTGTTACAGTCGTCCAGCAAAATTTACTTAAATCACTTGCGAACCAATTATTTGAGTGTGTATCGGGATGACGTCCAAATTCCGTTTAGCGATTTCTACCGGCCCTTCTAAATAAATGAAACCGTGTTATAGAAAAATTATGTTGTTGTGTAGTTAGTAGGATACTTCTTTAGAGAACTTCAATTTGACGTTGTTTACGAGCTCGCTATAGTTCTTCATCCAGCGAACAATAGTCTTCGCAGTCAATAACGTCTAGTCTTAGTCAAATTTTGAGAAAGGTTTCTTATGCGAGTCAATCTCGGTCATCGCTGTACAATACTTTGGATGCAACTCCGATTGTTATTAAATAGAAGTGACTTGCTTTACGAGCTCCCTCTACTATTTCTCGACCGTAGTTACCGGCTTCTTCTCAACCGTCTGCGAGTTTTCGTTTATCTACTCGAACTGCTTGTCAATGTCACCGTAAACTAAGGGTTTCTAGGTCTACTACTTGCATTGTAAATAGAGCTCCAGTCTCGTCCTTGACCGCCACTACTCCGGCGTTAAAAACGGCCCCTAGAAATAGCATACATGTCAGCTATACGTCTTTTGGTTCCGACCGTTGTTCTCAATTAGTCACGGTCGGTGCCACTCGTACCACCTATATTTCTTTAATAGCACGCATAATCACCATTGCGTCAAATGAGCGTTGAATTTAAACTTAGGCCCCGAGTAGCACATGTTGCACACGGACTTTGGCTTAGCGTTCCAGCCCATGTATGGAGACGTACATGACATCGGTAGTACGGACTCCACCTACTTTAACTACTGTAGGTTTAATTAGGACTACTAAATGCTTAACTATGTATAGCAAGAAGTCCGCGACCTCCGGTCGTGCAGTTATTTTGGCTAAGACGCTATGCTTAGTGCGTATAGGGTTGCCCACATCATCATCTTACGGTTCTACTTGCGAGGGTCGTATTTTTAGCACGGTTTCGGTACAGAAATGAATTTTGGGCGAACGACCTACGGCTTGTTTCGTTTGTTTTCTTTCTTGTTCGTGTTTGAGCATTTAGTGATCATCCATGTCCGCTAGCAAGACTCGCGTAAGCATGAATATTGATAGGGGTTCCAGCTGACTGACTAGTAGCCTAATTAAACTGCTAGATAGTTGAACCACTGCACTACCTTCCTTTAAACCGTAATCAATAGCTTGGTAATTTTGCGCTCATGGTACGTCTTAATGAGCGTCTCGACCCCGCTTTACTAATTATAAGCGTGGCGAGACCCTTTTTGAGGTCTAGACCTTTGTCTCTAAAATGAGACAGTACGAAATTTTTCTTGGTCTTGTATGGAGAAACGTGTAGGACTTCTTAATGAATGAAGTCTTGTTACCCTTGTGAAGGTTTCAAATTACCGAGTTTCTCGCGTTCCTTAAGGGTAACGGATATAGTATCCACTTGCGCTCAAGACCAGTGACTTAAATTTTCAGTCATTCGTATGGAATTAAGGTGCTGTACTTTGCCTCGCTAATCATCTTAATCGGAACCTCGAATAGGGGTTAGCGGGTCTATGGATACAAGATCTGAACCCATGACCGTCGCCTCGGTAGCGGAACCGGGAACGATTTCTCGCTGGAGTGACCGTATAATAACGACGTCTATAATCAGTTCTTCGCAATTTATAACGTTTTCTTTTACGTGTTTCGGTATTCTATTACTTACATTCAAAAATAGACAGGTTAACCAAATCATTGTAAGGAGCTGCGGTTATAGTGCGAAACCAACGATTAGGTGGAATATAAAGTCTCGAACTAGGAGTAAATGTTGTTCCGCTAAATGCAAAACTTGGCGTTTTACGAAATCACTCATCAGTTCTTCCGAATCGACTAGATGTTACATAATAATTTGTTCCAATACTGATGGAAAATGGACTGCCGGACTAAAACGATCTTGTACCCATACTAGTTTTTAATTTTCATGTCTGATATGAATTACTTAATGTTATATTCTTGCATGTTACAACCGTTCTATAAGTCCCTTTACTGTCTCATTCACCCCCAACCGCTATTAAAATAACTACTATGTTAGCAAAAAACCATATGGATTGGCGAAAGACATTGGGGTCCAACATGTACTTATCCCTTGCCTCCGATTTTACTGGCTTGTTAATTAACTATTTTGGTTACTCTCTGCTGTGTTGCACTTTTTGCTGCGCTATCCATCGTACCCTTAGTGGGGGATATGCCTTCGGGGACCACTTCTTATATACTTACTTTTGGTCAATCGTGTATAACTTTTTTATAACGATCGAACCGCAGTTAGCAACTACCTTCTTCAGCTGGCATGTCACTGCGTGTACTTTCTACTTCGCCGATTAAAAGGACTAGGAAGTCTATCCCGGTCGGTCCTTCTTCTTAAGTCGTAGCTTAATGCATGAGCACTAGCACTTGCATTTAACTAATTCTTCTAACTCCTACGGAATCTCGCAAACTCTTTACTCCTAAAGCCGATAACGCTTCGTACACCATAGCTTTAGCCGGAGTTTGCAAATCTTCGTTCTGGATGTCGCTGAAATACATAACTAACATTCTGGGACAGGCTCTAATTTCTTTTTGTTTTAGTCCCACGGATTGATTTAGGTCGAGAACGTTTCGGCTCTAAGTAAGTTTTAGTTGTGAAACAATTCCCGTCAGAATTCGTCTTTATTTGGGGTGACGGAAATTAAATTTTTAATACAGTAAGGGCGCTTCCGCCCTTACAATAGAGACTTACTTTACGACTCAGTGAAATTATTAATCAAAGATAAAAGTGCTTTTGTTTCCACTTCAGCTTTTAGCAAATCGATTAACAAATATTTGCGACGGCTTGAGTCTTTTGAGATCGATCTACCTAAATAGATTTGGCAACACTGGAAAATTCCGTTCGTCCAGTCCTTTTTCCTATATCTTGGACAAACTAGGCTAAGTAATTTAATAAATGTAAGTTTTAGGAGTTTCTCCACCTCGCACAACCTCGTAGAAATGACCAAGGTTTTCAAGTCCTCGTTATTAATTAAAGCTACTTAGAAAAGGGAGCTACAGAAGTCGTATTAAGCAATCTGCGAACCTGACCGTTTAACATAGAAGAAATTGAGCTTTGTCGCGTTTGGGTGTGACAGAAAATGCGTAGTGGAGAGCTTGGACTAAGTAAGCAAGTAATCTCATTTACTATAATCCCCACATGCGACTTTGGTCCCCTAGTACTATTCCTACAAACCACATTGAGTAATGAAATAGAGGAAAAAGTTCTTTGTATTTGGGCTTGGCTGACAAATTTTAAAAAAACTAAAGGAAAAAATTATGACGGAGGTGTCCAAACCAACATAAAAAAAAATTCTTTTTACTCACGTATAAAAAACGAGGAAAAATCATAAGGAATAGTAATAATGACTTTTGTATAAATTGCTTTATGGCATCTTTATGCCATCATTTGTAGAGATCAAAATTAAGACCAAAGTACAAATAAAAAATAAGATATACGTCCTTATTTCTTCAACAACGGAACCTTCGTTGTACTTGACCTCGTTTTACTACTCTAAAAAAGTTGGGGTGCTTTTGGGATCTGCCTCTCATTTAGGCGCGTTGAGAACGGGTTATTTTCTTTATGCTCTTATATAATAGTTTCTGTCAGTTTTTTTACATTGACAACTTGTCCGCTATAGCTACGTCTGACCTCCTCCGATATTTCGTCTACTTACCGTTGTTGAAGCGAATCCTCTTCAACGGTGGTTGAGAGAGTAAGTTAGGGAATAACCGTTTTTCTCGTAATAGCTTCGTGGACGATTAATGTTATGTTACCTCAAATTGCTAAAAGACGTGACCAACCTTGTTGGCCAAGGGTTTCCTTGGTCGTCTATGAAACGCGACGGACTACGTAAACCTAGTCCTTCTTAGGTACCCATAGTAACGCTTTTTCTACTCGTAATAGTAGTCTTTCAAGTCCAACCACTTGGGTTTACAGGCCTCTGATTTTTTTGCGATGACGGTAATTCTGTCAGTGATCCTTATAAATGACAGGAACTAACCTACGACCTACAGGGGCAACAACGGCGGTCGTGGAGAAGGTTATGGCTTGTACCTTTTCCACCTCGGTAAGTTGACTATCAAAGGGTCCCCGATAATGACATAGAGGTACGCTTACATTTATCCATACATCTCGTTATACTACTGGCGATGAGCCATGTTTTTCGTCAATCTATGGCGAGTGGTACCCCTCTACTTTACCTCACCCTTTATTCAAGATTTCATCTTTGTTGTTTATGACAGATAGTAACGAGGGGCCTGTCGTTACGTCATTTTCCCTGAGGAGGTTCTGAACCAATTTTCCTTACCCGGTCCCTCCCGGATTATAGCTGACTTCTATTAACCATAGACTCACCTTTCGTCCTTAATAAATATGATCGTATTTTTATTCTTTTATAACCAAAATTTCATACATACTTGAGTTACTAAGTGGCATAAAATAAATGTCATTAAACTAATTTCTTATGACAAACGGCGATAAATTAAATTGAGGACAGTTTCCGAAATGAAAAACGGCATGAATACTCCTATTTTGACGTAAAGAGGATTGATGGCTTATAGTCAAATTGGACCTTACGTAAGTTGTACTTTTTTCTTAAAGGTTCGAACTTTACGAAGCATGCGGTTACGTATGGGACCTCCCGATAAAAGATTTGAGGGGGCGGGAACTACCTTTTAGGAGACGAAAAATACTTTGATGACGCGTTTTTAAACCGATACCTATATCAAAATGATAACAGTCTTTCGTACTCTTAATGTCACTAATGAAAGTAAAATAGCCCCTGTTTATAGTTTAACTATACTTATTAATAATACATGTATTGTTCCGAAGTGACTTATTTAAAACACTAATGAAGTAGCTTGCTCGTCGTTTTTATAATTGAATATCACTTTTTGTTTTATTTAAGTAAAATGGATTATGTCGGCATCTTGGGAAAGGTTATTTTAGAATACGTCCATGAAACCTACTTAAAAAGTTTCTGATGAGAGAACTCGCAAGTCCTTAGTTTAGTCAATCAAATAGAGTCGCGGTTTAACTTACACGGGCTAATAATTAATAGCCATTTTGTCGGCTCCTTTATCGATAATAAGAACCGAATAGTTTTGCATGATAACTCGTAATATAACTATAAGATTTTTCTTTTAATTTACGAGTATTATTCCCTAAAGACTAATGTTTCAACGAAGTCGAGAAAGGGCTACTTAAGTGGAGTTAAAGGATTCTCGTAAACTCATTACCTGCTACACTCTGGTAGTAAGCTACTTAAGAGTCTTGGTTATGACATAAATATGCCATAGTGGTTAAAGTTCACAAGTAGAATAGAATTACTCGGAGGACATTGAATAATTAATTTCGATATCCTCTACAGTACTTTCAATTTTTGCCATTTAAACAACTAAGCATGTTGCCTTTTATGTTTGCAGCTTTTGCAGTTCAACTCCATTAATTACGAATAGACCTGTTCTTACCTGACCAACACGTACTGAGCTATCTATTACCCCTAACAAAGAAACTACGTCACAGCGTTGTCGAACCGGTCTACGGACCTAATTAGAGAATGAGGTAGCTCCTAGATTCCCTATAAACGAGTTCGATGCGACTTTCAGTACGCCTTTCACTTGACAAACGAGAAAATTTTTTTTCTCTCCTAAAATTTCTAAAATTTTTATAATTCCTGATACAGTCTTTTTAATTTTCACTACTAGGCGGAAATACCCCTTTAGTCCTAACACTTCCTCAGTAAGAACGGTCTATAAAGTTTCTTTTAGACCCATAACTCGAACAAAAGCTTCAGTATTTAATACTTAACGTAAAACTACTTTATTCGCCTCTCCTTTAAAGTCGACTCCTACATAAAATATAAGCCCGACTTCCGTTTTGGAGGTGGTTAGGTCTAGGCCTGTTATGATGAGGAACGTAGGCTAATAAATTACGAAATTTAGTAATACAACGTACGTCAGCGTGACGAGGCTACGTTTACCTTGTACCGTTAAGTAGACGGGTGAGATGTGTAGTTTGACTATGTTGTCTCAGGCTAGGTTACTTGGTGTCGTCGGACCTTTCTTATTATGTGTAGAATGCGCTACTCCCTTATAACCGACTTCTCGGTTGGTTGCTTTGTCCTAGTCGCCGTCCACTACGATAACTCTTATTCCTCGAATCCTAGAAATTATTTTTGAAGGACTGTCGAACACATGATGCCGAACACGTCGACCTTCTTTTAGAGCCGTTATCTCCGTTATCTTTACTCCATCAACGATAACCGTCTGACAATTTTTCGATAAAACTAAATGACTTTTTTGGACTTTCGTTTCTTTCAGACCACGTTAAGTTAAGACTAAATTTGGAACGGGTTGTTCGTTCAGTTGGTAGGGTTTAATAGCGATAAGATATAACCCCCGATTTTTAGTAACCGAATAATCCTCCCCGATGGAACCCTCGACCGGATTCACACGACTTATACTTAGTTTGGGTAAAAAATAGGAACAGGCCGAGACCTATATCGGAACCCCTATAACGGCGGTTTTTTCCAAAAAAACCGTTATCTTTTGTTAAGAGAGAACGGGACCTACTTTATTTTCTTCTGAATGTCAGCTTGACCTTGTTCAGTAATAGAATCGTGAGACGTTTGCCCTAATCTGTCAACCAATAAAATTTTACCCCGACAGTGTAGTGCAAACGAAAGGCGCTATAATAAAAGTTGTTGGCATTGTTCTCGTTCGCTGAATGAGGGGCTATTTTTTTTACGGGTCGGAGTACAATTTAACGGCGAAGTTAAACGACATTTACGGCATAGTGACGCGGGAACAAAAAAAGTTTTTGACGGCGCCGTAAGAATTAGTAGACAACTGCTTTACAACCTAATCATACGTTAACTTACTAAGGTAGTTACTGAAGTAACCGGACAACGTGATTGTTCTAGGGTACCCGGAGAAATTCACGTAACGTTTACCGAAATTTCAATACCTGGACCAACGGCGAGTTGTGCCCATGCAAGTACGGTTACCCAAGGTCATGTAACACGGGAGGGTGGCCCTGATCTGACGGAGGGTGTTTTCGTATTAGTGACTAAACTATCTTTGGATTTTCAAGAGGGTTTGACAGTTCGTGGTGTTAAAGTAAAAGTCCTGAGTTCCACAAATTTAGTCTCGCATCCGGCCAGAATTTTGGACGAACGACTGTATTAACTATGTGGCAAACTTTTGCAAGGCCTACTGCACCCCGATAATTATTTTAATAGGCCCCTTAACGGACAACGTCGGCAAAATTTACCCTATTTTAGACGCGAAGAAGTAAAAGTACTCATGAACGTCGTTAGTGTCATTGAGCGAGACGAGGGGTTACTAAAAAATTTAGCGATTTCGCAAATGACAGATAGAATAACCAAACGTTTAGTTTAAAGTATAAGGGGTTCTGCACTTGATAAAGAAAAGACCGAGGGTCTCACTATATTGCAACACGTAGAAGAAGGGGAACACGGTTTTAGCGTCTTTTAACTAAGTTTTACCCAGATTAATTTTTAAAATAGAAAAATATAGGTACGTTTCTCAGTAGTCTCTAAGCACGTAATCGCTCATTATTACCTTGCACACGACGAGCTCGAACCATTTAATTTAAGCCGGTATTGAGTCAGAGGTATTAATTTGGATGCGCGCCGACTTAAACGAATTTTTTCGCAAACTCATGTGTCCCTTCTAGTATCCCCTGCATAACTACTCAGTGGAATAAAGGTTTCGCACGAACGTGAGCGAGGCTTGGTCAACCTCAGTACCATCACTGTTTATACCTGGTCAAAAAAAGGTTATACCGTAGTTAGTTTCCTTATCGTCGTTAATGGAGCGGGTTTCTATGTCGTACTTAGGTCTGTAGTTTTCCAAATATTAGTACGAATGGTTCTTTTTTTGCAAGCCTATATGCGAGGGATATACTTCCATTCGAAGAGGGAAAGGTGGTATTGGCTTACTCATCTTTTCCTGAGTCGTTTATGTAGTTTTTTCTCATTTTTTTATCGTATATTTTCGTTTGGGTTTTTGGCTGTCATATATGAATTTCACACCATATTTCGCTATTTTAGTTAAAATTACTTGATTAAATTCCTTAGGAAACGTTACAGAGAAGCCCTCAAGAAATAGCAGAGTTGTACCACCCCCTTCTAATATCCGCGTAAAAAACCGATAAATTAGCTGCCAGGATGTCCCCGTTAGAAACCGGAAAATCACCCGTTAAAGAAACTAGCCCCAAATATGTCAATAAAAAGGTTAGGATTAACCAACATAATGTGACTTTTTGCATTTCGTTAAGTTTTTCGAAAAAAACTTCGGTGGAAAAGGTAATACCCCGTAAACCGGTTTCGTCTACCAGCACACAGCCTTGTTCTTGACCTCTACCGCGCAGATAAATACCTACTTGACGCAAACTCATTACTTGTTTTTTGAGACCGTTTCGTAAATAAATTACTACCTTTTTTTCGGGTCAAGTTGAATCTACGTCGTGAGCTTGTGAATTTTTTTTGGACATTCCTATTAGCGCTGAATAATGCTAACAAATAGCTATAAGTTATAGCGCGTCGAGTCCAACTACCTGAACCCTGTTTTTTTTAGGTTTATAACCTATTTTAAAAAAGGTTTGAGCTAAAACGTGGTGAAGTGTTCGTTATAGCGAAAATACTTCTAAAACCATCAATAAGTGGTCTTAGTGGCTTCCTATCATTCGTTGTTAGTGTTGCTAGGATAAGAAGCAGGGTGAGCATAAGTAGGATGTCATCTATGTTAATGGTTGGGTCGTTTTGTTTATACCTAATACGGATACGGGAAAACCTCCAAAGCGGTTTACGGTCGTTCGTTCTTCATTTTTTCCGGATATCTGCAAACAATTCGGCATTAGTGGGTCTGTTTAATTAACGAGTTCCGAATGGGGTCCTTTACTAGTTTTAGCGCTTACTTTTTTGAGTCTTTTATCACTTTCGAATACTCAATTAAACGTGGTCATTTCCGACCATTGGATTTGTACATAATACGCATCGCTTTGGGAACTTAAGTAAATTAGTTAGTGCTCACCGACGAGCTTTCGTCTGCGGAATGAAACACGTCGTATTACAAGTCCTGAATGCTTTTTTCCTGGTTAGCCAGGATTTATTCTCATGTAGTGACCTCCCCCAAATCCTACTTTGAGACCGTCGAAATGGTAGGTCGGTACCTATTTACTTTTTTCTTCAACAAATGACATAAGTATTATTACTACTCGTGGGCCATAGAGATCTCGATTTATTAATAAAAATAAACCGGGTTTAAGGAAAAAAGAACGACGGTAAAGAACGAAACAGTCGAGTATTAGTTTGACTCGTTGTTATAGTTTCTGACCGTATAAATTAAATCCAAAGAATAAAAATCTACCTCCTTCTAGTATCCGCCTATTGTTCTAGTTTGGGAGTTAAAGTCCATGTCCACCAAAAAGGTCTATTAATTTACAAAGAAAGTTAACGAGGGGTATTACATGCTGGTGTTATGCGTATAAAAAAACTAAGGCATCGCAGCACTAGTGAAGTCCTTTAACAAACTAGGTCCCTTGTCGTAACAATGAAAGTAATAACTCATTATGTTGGACGGTAGGTAAAACTCGGTTAAGTAAACGGTCCAATAGATTGTTACCACACCTAACACGGACACGGGGGGGTAACTGATTCTCGTGACGTGGTATAAAAAGAAAAAAACGTCCGGTTATTCCATTTAGTTATGAGAATGGTAGTTGTAACTAACGATCAAAAAGACGTGTTCGTCTACTTGTATGCTTTTTTTTATGCTCTTGATAGGAACATTATATAAAGTATAGTAGGATTATTTATTAGGACCTCGCTACTTATCGGACCATATTACATCGCTTTGGGTCCGATAAATTGGTAGGAAATAGGACCCGAGGAGTTACTCCGTGGGGTCCGAGTTAACTTCCTATCAAAAAGTAGATTAGACAATTAACATACGGGCGAACTAGGTTGTAATGAGACCGAAAAAGGGGGTCTTAAACTACGCGGTTACGTCAACCTACATGATTTAGTTTTTTGTTTATCGGCAATGTACGTAGGCCACTATAAAATCCAAACTGACTACGGTGGTAAAAATTCTGGCTAAAAAATCAATATAGCAGTTGATGTCTTAATTGTGTACATGGTCAATATAACCACTTAGGTATTAGAACGCCTACGTAGTATTGAAGAAGTTTTCGAACTACGTCTAGTATTATGTTGGTAAGATGTAGACCCATAAAAACAAACTTAAGGAGTTGACTGAATAAATTATTTAATAATACGAGAACTCGTATTATTCAGTAAAGCAATTAACTTGGTTTAAGTTAACGTCGCCCTCAAGCGGGATTTAGACCGTTTAATTGGTGATTTTATACAAAACGTGGAAAAAGATGGTTAGCTACCTATGACGCATGTTACGGACGTACGTGTAGTACGTCACAAACAAGGCAAAGACTACCTTTCCGCTCCATCAATAAACTCGGATAGGTATATTGTTTGTCTGACAGAAGTGAGCGAAATAGTAACACAAGGTCGTTTATCAACAAGTGAAGAGAAGAGTTTCATTTGTTCTGTAGTAGTCGAGGAAGAAGGAGACTGTGTGGTCGTGGTGGTATTCGTATTAGATTATTTACAGGTCGTCCTAAAAGTCCTTTTATTCTCCGCTAATGTACAAGCTAGGTCTGTCCTGGCAATCTTTTTGCTGGAAGCATTATTCCTCCTCTACCACCATTAACTATGAAGTATTTAAATATATTTAATGGCAATAGTCTATTCGATAGTGGTTTATGTTGATATAATACTTCTCCACATCGGGTTTATTAGGGCCTTTTATTTTTTCGGGGATATCAACGATTGTCAAAGTACTTATGGGAATTCAGATTAGGATTTTTTTCGTCACTGTAGAATAATGTTTACCGATGACGTGACTTAAAACTTCTCACATAGACCAATAAAATTTTTGTTTTTCGGTGGGCGTAATATCATACTTTCTAGCAAAAATTCGTTAAAAAAACGTATTTGGGTGAAAAGAAGTTAAATTATATAAATAGTTATTCAATTTATATAAGTCTGAGGTATTTTAGATGCTAAGTTTAGTATTTATACGAATAAAGTACCTGTTATTCCGGGAATTCTTCCAAAAGCTAACGAGGAGTTAGTTTTCCATAAATATAATCATAAAAACGGTCCCTCCGATTTAATTACTGAAAACTTGTTTTAAAGTAGGAACTTACAGAACTCGTATACCTTGCTTAAGAAAGATTACTGTCTCTTAACCTTCTTCGTTAAGTACTAATGTAGCTTTTATTTCGTGGATGGAGAGCAATGGTTGACCTATCGTTTTATTGACTGAGCAGTGTTACCTTACTTGTTCTATTTGACGTGAAGTCACGGCGACAAAAACTTCGTTAACGAGCGTCGAGGAATAGCAAAATGAGTCTTTTGCTATTCGCTCGAGTTCTTTACTCACGACGGTTATGTCATAAAGACTTAGTTATAGATGGGTAGAATTGACTTTTATGGTTGAGATTACTGTCCTAACTAGGTCATTTTTTATTATAATATGCTCAATTTTGTCTAGATTTTTTATTTTATTTTTTGTCGTGACTTTTAGGGATATCGAAAAAGTGAGGTCAATGTTGTCCTAATCAACACTACCGACGTCGGCGGTGTTGATATCGGAACAACAGAAGATTTCCTATCTCTAAGCTGACAAATAACTCGCGATGGTTAGTTCCAATAAAAGTTGACTGCAGGTGTTTGGGTACGGAACAAATTTAGTGAGTACTGAAGAAACCCGTATGGAAATCCGTTCGCATGACAACTTACTAGAAGTACTTAAAAGTCTGGTCATTATACAAATGAAACATTTGGACGAAGCAACCGTTATCGTGGTTGCTATAACGGGCCAAAATGAGGTACTTGAAATGGGTGTAGTTAAGACTTATTTAGGACAAGATGTTTAAGTAGTAATTTAAAAAATGCTGAAAGCGCTGGCAGAGCCTTTGGAAAGAACAGTGACGGGGGAGGAGACGCGAGTAGTCGAGCTCTTGCAAGTTTAAATGGTGGTGCAAGGTGTGCAGGAAGAAATCGTCCAGCACGACGAAATCCATTTCGAACAAGAAATACGGTCCCTTCTAGAAACAAATCGTTATTCCGTTCTCAACGTCGTTGTAGATGACGTCTTTGTAGTAAAACAAATTACATGAGAAGTTAATAAGCAAACATACTTCCATCCAAAAGTACAAGATTTGCACGTCACTACAAACGGTATTTTGCAAGAACGGCGCGTTGAACCTAGTATACTAGTAACCCATGTCGATGAAACCATTATGCAACTGCACATACAGCGAGTTACGAGCATTAATTTGCGCTAAGAAATCCACAATGCTTATTTTGTCGCTGAGGTCTCGCAGGCCGAGATGGACAAGATGGCTATGCTACGTGTATGCAAAGCAATAGTACCCCATTTAGTATCAATTAATGTACTCAATGTGCCAGATGTAGGTCTGGTGCACGTCGGTGTAGACATCGATGGTCCTATAGTTAACGAGGAACAAACTTAACGCGTTATTACGCAAGCGCATCACGGACCCATTACAGCGGTACTTACCGGTATCGCGCGTTAGGAACGACAACATTGTCGAGCCGTTGAAGAAGTCACGACGAAAATCATGCGTGTTTATGCTATTGTGGGACTATAAGAAGATGTCGGTCGTGTGCGTTATCACGTAGTCCAAAAACTACAGGACTTCGTTTATTTTTCGCAACGAGTTATGAAAAGTGGCATCGTCAAAGTCGTGCATAAAGCTACCTTTGCCCTAGTACGTTTATTCATAACCGTTAAACTGCATATGCTATTCCGTAGCAACGACTTTTGTCCGGATAAACAAAAAGAAGACCGTCAAAACGGTACTACCAAAGTTATAGAAGTTATTTCGGGTATGCGTTGTAGAGCAGACGAAGTAGTTCTTATTTGCATGCGTTTAATAGATTAACGTTTCATGCAGATAGTTATACTAGGTTTTATGCCGGACCTCAAGGTTGGTGATGAACTCGGGGACGAAAGTTAACAAAATTAACCGCTGGCATTAGAACAGGCGGTGTATTTTGTCGTTGTCATTATGGCGCGACCAATCGTGAATTATGAAGTTTGACAAGTCGTTGGACTTAACGATTAAGTGCGCACCCTCGATTTTAGTTGCGAACTCATGGAACGTGTAAACCTCTATATAAAACGTTATATCCGTTCCGTTTCCGACGGCAAAAAGGACAAGGACAAACGCGGTCTCGTTAGCGTAGTGCTGGAAGCTCGTCATTTCCTTAACAAACACGAACTTAACCTCTACCCCATCATTTGAAGTATAGGAGATCACGAAACAAATTTCGTAGACTTTTCAATTTCCTGCGCTTCGAAAACTAAAGAACTCTGTATTTTTAGGACAAGCTAATTTTGTATTGGATATTTTCCGAACCACTATATTTTAAACTTGTCATATTATTGTTTTATTTGTTTTATTACGTGATATAAATACTTAACTAATCCCATTTGAGATATAGTTAACTCCATCTGTTGTTGACATCGGACCCACGTCGCGTCGCTTTGGACCCTACACTCAAATAGACTTAGGCCTAATATCGTCGCGGAAGTGGTTCCGATGTTCGTTTTTAATTTAGTTACGACGATTTGCTGTTCGGACTAGATAACGTACTGCGCGTAGATTGAGCTCACGAAACATACGAGGGGGGTGATTTACGTGCTCAAAAGGACGGAGAAAGTTTCCACGTATGTTAAGTCTTTTAAGCTAAACGGGCCGTGTATATTGGTGCCACAGGTGCCCATCTTGGACTCTAAAAAGTAACTACGAGTGTACGTTCGGAAGTAGTAGTTAGCGAAGCATAACATGTGGTCTTTAGTAAAACTGGACGAATACAAAGTCCGAATTTGCTACTTAGGTTGGACAACAAAATGGGTTCGCAAATGGGTAAAAAAGGAAAAATGCAACATTGTTTATTTGAAGTGCTCCTGAACCCCAGTGAAGCCCACCAAATTACGGCGGAGCTATACGAGGTATCTATAGCTATGGGGTGAGTAATATTTTGACTAGGAAGCCTTGACCTACGAGTACCCAATTTTTAAGTCGGTGTAGTTTAGGTTAAGGTGGACGTGGTTATTATCGGTGGGCAAATGGATGAAGATAAAAAGGTCATTAGTGCAGCTACATTGAGCGGTGAAATCCTACTAGTTATGGTAACTAAAGTCCTTGTGCGCCGAATTAAGGCGACCGATTTTGTTAAAGTAGTTTGAGAACGTTCTCGAGCCGACAACGAAGCCATAAATCGTCTTATCAATGGAATTTAAAAACGTTGACTATTAATTTTATTAGGTTTCAAACAACTTTATAAAGGAATGGACCTTAAAAAAAACGGTCTAATTTAACGGGTGGATAAACTAGCGAGAAAAGTTTATTCCAATGAAATACTGGTGCAAGGCGTCGGTGACACCGTTTGCGTTCGGGCCGGCCAGGTCTAGGGTGATGACGTTACCTAAACCCAACACGTCACTGGAGTATTTAGTCAAGACAAAGCAATGTACGAGCTCCTAAGTGGTTTGTTCTTCGACAAAACAAATGTTTTTGGGCTAGTTCTGTACGGACTAATGTACGTTATGTTTATAATTAGCGAAGTGAAAGAGGAAAAAAACGAAAAAGTCGTTTATTACCTAGACGATTTTTTCCGGACCGGTATCTTTAGTATAGTCGTTGGGGTCTGAGCTAATTAACTAACCGATTAAGCCCACATAACTACGCTAAACTCCATTAGTGACCTTAAAAATGAAGTCCAAAGTTTACGACACAGTCCACACATTTACGCCGTCGTCCATGGTATCATCGTTAGCAACCTTACGCACGAAGTACGGTTGGTTATGGACATAATTAGTTACATCGTGGTCGGAGAAGTTAGCGGAATCGTTCCTAGTGATGAAGAAGGGTTGACGACGGTAGTCGTTAGTTCAGTTCGTAGCTGTTCGCTTTTTACTATTATTTAACAAGCGGATGACGAAGAGCATGTGAGGCGTGATGAAGTTATCCTTTCGCATACGCTAAGCATATTGAAGGGGGGGTAAGCAGGACTGCAACCAACCATACGCACTGTTATTTAACCAATTAATTTATAGGAAGTGACGGGTATTAGAGTTAAGGTAGTATTGGCCGGTTAACTCGTTCTGCGCGTGTCGCCCGTTTTACAAACTACCAAAAAAAATACGCTATAACTGAGTAATGGGTCCCAAATTTTCCTGATTATCCACTAAACTACGGCGATCCACGTTGTTGTTTACCTACTTTCGGTATTGCTGGACGTACGTTTCGAACGTCTTATTAAAATGACGGACGAAGTACATGGCATACTCACTAATTAAGTACAGCTACGACGAGAAACGACAACCAATTAAACCGTCGTTACCCACGATTTGCGGGACGTGCTAGGCCCCGTTTGGGTGGACAACACTAATCAGGTTGAGGAGGTTCGCGAGAAAGAGCTATTTTAACACGGTTTGCTAAATTTGAGAGAAATAGAAGAAGTTCCGGACATACGTATCTGGGGTAGTCGTTAGATAAAAAATTAACTCATTTTGGATTTAGGTTTCCGACTTTATTCCGAAATTTCCCCCATAATAGTTGAGAGTTAAGGTACTCCTGAGAGTGTTTATCGTAGTTTTAGTTTTCATATTTGGCACAAACAGAGAAAAGTGTCTCTTATTTACTCTTTGAATATCTATCGTAGACCACTACGCATTAACCCTATACCTTAACAGTCTTGGGCCCATTCCGGATGCGGAGTGGGTCCGAATAATTAACCTGTCAACAGAAAGAACTCGTTTCCTTTCTGCGTAAACTTTCGCTAACCGTTATTTTCGTGGATCATTTCACTGCGACGTAGGTTGTTCTCTTTCGTTACTTCCAACAAGTAAATTGTTTTCTTTAGGGTAATTACACCTATGCTACCCTTCTCGTATATTTCACTACCTGCGTAATCTTCGGCTATTTATAAAGTTGTGTATCGGGGTACGATTTATTCGTTCACACCGTCCCTTTTATGGGTATATTTGTTGCCGGCGGCATCAAACATAAAGTCGATGAGATTAAACGACCTCGTACAGTCCTTCTTTATATCTATTGTTATTGCAGGGGGGGGTGTAGTGGGTCCGTTATTAGCGTTGTCCTACTATTTGCGAATGCTTAGCGAAAACCTATTAGCAATTTTAACGCGGGTAGTTACGTCTTTGGTTTTAGCGGTACTAAGGGACTACATAAGGCCCAAGACATAAGAGTGGATAGCAATTATTTCGGTTTGGGTTTTACGACTAATATTAGGGCTTGGTTTGTGGTGCGCGGTCAAAGAGAGCATTTTTTTGGTCACTATTTTCTTACCAGTATCGGCCGTAATTTGGGTATTGTTTTGACCGATACGGTCGTCTTTGTGAGACGAGTGGTATTAAGTTTGTTTATAATATTTATGGATACGGTCGGTAAGGTCGTTCGTCATTAACTTCCGCTAGAAAGGTATAGTGAGAAAAAAATTACGGATCTGACATCATCTACTAGTAGTATGTGTCACTTCGCTGGCATTTTGCATTTTCTCGATCACGAGGACCCCTCATCGGTCAATTAGGCTACGCATAAGGTTGCATACGACTTCGGGTATTTTGTTACCGTTATTAGTACTATGTCAAATAAAAATTTCTGACGTACAGAATCGTTGGGTTCTCTTTTATATCCTGAATAACATAGTCTTAATGAGATTTGTTAGTGCAGGATACTGCGCACATTGCGCGCATAAACCTCACAGTTTAATTTCGTGTTTTGTACAACGTTGCGTGGATTTTGTAAACTAAATTACCCGAAAAAAACTTTAAAACTGGAAATAATTATAGTTATACATTTTTTCGAACCGTAAAAGAAAAAAATATTTGATGGAAATTTCTTCCCGGACGAGGACGACTCCTATTTAGTTACCTACTGGGAAAAAGTCGAAATTATCTTCGATAATTCAGGCAGAAAGTAAATTATGGCTACTCTTTGCCCTTTATATGAATAGGACTTTAGGTCGCCGAATTTCTTCGCTAACTTGTAATAGTCGGACTACTCTTTTTTTGCAAACAACTCGACCATTTTCGTAATCCACGTTGCAATGTGGTAAACCTATTTACCGCATAATTAAAGCTTGGCTATGTTTCAAGTTAACTGAGAGATCGACGTGTTGTGTTTTACGGTCGTTATTTGACCCTATCCATAGAACGAGTAGGATTTTAGAGTGTAGCTAAGGTTAAATGGCTGCGCGTTGTTCTACAACTCAAGCACGGCACCAATTTGTGGTACATGCTCTTTTAAATGCGGGTCGTTCTTAGGTCGAACGTATGGTTTAATTAACGAGTGGCTCTAGTTGAACCCAAATCAGTTGCTGAGTAAAGAGTAGACGTTTTTCTAGGGCTTAAAAATAGCGCAAACTAATACCTAAGGTTTCTTTTCAAGTAAGTTTAAAGGCCATGTGCGAATTAAAAAATGAATTGGCTACTTGTTTATCGATTTCGTTATTAATTTATGAATGGACTAAACGACGTCCTGGTAGGTTTAGGGAATCAGGTCCATCTTGTCGAGCACCTATCTAACTTACCTTATAATAGCTTACCCGCGAGATAAAGATGTGACAATGCATTAAGGCTTCGGTTTTGGTAAAATCTACCAAGTCTTAAAAAGGTTTATATGGTTTCACTTCTTATATTTTTAGCAGTTCTCGTAGGACGTAAACTTCTTTGGCTCGTTAAATTTGGAGCTTAGTAAACTTTGTCCCTTAGAACGGACTAATCTCCACATAAGTATTTAGGCTAAATTAATTAACTGAGTAGAGGCTTTCTCAAGAAATACGCTAGGCTAAGCAGTATGGATGTCGAGGAGGAAGGGAATCTCTCTAAAACAATTTTTTTAAAATACAGTAAGGGCGCGTCCGCCCTTAGGTAGGTATTTTAATCCGTGTTATAGTTCAAACATTTATCTAAGGGCGGACGCGCCCTTACTGTATATACTGTATATACCTTATCGACTTAAATTTCTTTGATTAGAATTAGCTCGTTCGGATTTCGGAATTGACATAGTACGAGAACAAAATCGAGTAGATTTCAAAACAACTTGTAAAGTGCTGGCATCAGTAATTTCGAGTTCGGGAGTTGATGAAAATTGAGAGGTAAAAGTGCTGCCGTTCCCTTTCTCTTTTAATTGGGAAGTAGTTGTGGTATAAGCGGAACTCTTGATGCCGTGTATCTCTTACTGAGTGGTCGTCCTCATAGTCACTGGTTTGCCAAGTGTGGTCATTAGTGTCGTAATCGTCGACTTCGTCGTCTTCTTCTTGGTGCGCGAAATTAATGACGTCGTGGTGCGACAACATGTCATCTTTGCTTACATAGAACGTTGGTTCTGAGTAGTTAGTGAAATCGACGTCTTTGAGGTAATTAAAAACGTAATATTTTTAGACCTATAACTCATCTTCTTACCAATGGGGTTTACCAGTAAAGACAATAGCGACATTATAGTTGGGGTCGAAAAAATCGGTTAACTGACGCTCGAGAATTAAGTAGGTTTGACCAGTACCGTATTTTGGCTAGTAACCCCTACAGAAATCGCAACAAGTAACGTTAGTTCGTCAAACATAACGTTCCCAACGGGTGTTGTTTCTGCGCGTGTAGTAGTGAACGTAATAGTAATTAACGGAATGGAACAAACCATTTATATGGTGGTAATTAAACGTTATTCAGTCTTGCAAGGTATGGAACAAACGCTCCATGTCTCGGTTGGTTGTTACGGGTTAAGTGAGGTAGGTAACGGAATAAGTATAGACTCCATGTTTGCTGTGCGAAATTATTCCCCTTCCGTGTTAGTAGGTCGAGGTAGCGTTGGGGAAGGTTTCTCCCGTCACGACGAAGTTCGAGCTCATTTAAATTAAGATGAAGTCACAAACGAGGTTTGTAAACAGGTCTTCGCTAGGCTTTGTTATCACGTATTGGTTAAACAGGTCGACGAGGTCATTATCGTTGAGATTGAGCAAATAAACGGTACACTAAAGGAGAACAAAATGCCCATTAGTAGTGTTTAAGAGAAAGTGAGTTGTCCTTTTTTTCGTTGCACATACTAATGTTAAAAACAATCTTTTGAGCGTTGTACTATGATAACGTAAGGGTTTGTTCGGTCAGAATTTTTCTCATTACTAGGGAAATAGCAACATGTAAGTGTAAGGTACCACGTAAGCGTTCACGGGAATGACGCTAAAATTGAGGGTATTTTCAGGACTCTGGAATGGTCTTGTTTTAATACAAGTTCGGGAAGAACGACTGAATTTTTGACTAAACGTCGTGAAACTTTGAGCACTCTAAACGAGGTAAAAGTAACCGCCTCCGTGCGGTTCGGAAAAAAGGCGAGTTCGCATACTATAGAACAAATGGCTTAATTCTGTCTAAAACTGAAAACGGGTTTTATAACTTCAATGATACCTTCGGTTAGGTCCATGACATCTTGTCGTTGCGAAATGACTCATGGCTGTTTAACCCTAATTAGCTGAAAGGGATCCATAAGTTTCGAAGTTAGGCCTTGTAAATGTGTGAAACCCAGCCTAAGTACTACGTGTTGTTCGCGTAGCACGCTAACTCAGGCGTGCATTTCGGCCGAAATTGTTAGATTTAAACCTGTAGTACGTGCCAAACGGTTCCGTTTCGCATCGGGTCCCTTAGCTTCTAAATGCACGACGTTAACGGGTAGTTGGTCTTGTAAACAGGACCATAGTTAATTGGTATCTTGGTTTATGCCATAAAATGTTTCTTTTTGGAGGTAATGGAAGACTTCTACTTCGCACCACAAACCTCCTTGTTCCTAAGTGAAATGAATCTCTCAGGCCAAAACTTGCGATACTTTAAAGACGGAAACGAGTCGGACGTGCTGTTCGCGCGGTATTAAACTTAATGACCGATAAGCCACTAATGAATCCGTATCCACGTCCTCGAGTACCGTTTTAGTGTTGAGGTCTTCCTTAGGATTCTTGTGCATTTGTAGCAGTCGGATTTCTTATAGAGCTGAGTCTATTTGGAAAAAACCGTTCATACCTTGCTCATTGTCGAGTTCTAGAAGACAAACTTAAATACGAGTTGTGGTGTGCGGACCTTGTTCGGTAAGGCAATCTTGACAAGTGTGTTTGGTGCCCTAACGGTAATTCACTAAACGAGGGGTTTGAGTTTTATCGTCTTGTATTTTTCAATTAGTGCGATTGACTGTGGGTAACCGTTCACTGGCTCAAACCGTCTGCAATATGGTTACTGAACGTTCGCAATATAAATATTTTAGTATGTTTAACGGACCACCCCCGGCGCGTCTTAGACCCTATTCTCGTCAAATAAGTGCAAGTTTTTGGTCTCAATCCATGTCGATGAACGATCGTTTATTTCTAATAAATTATTATTCAATGAAAGGCCTTTTCCTCGTTAGCCACTACAATAAGTATAAAAACCATCAAGAACGAATAAATTACCCTAGATAGACAAGACGTCAGTAACAGACGTTCCGAACGAGAAATGGGCTAGGTGCTTGTCTCCCGAGTTTTTTAGGACCACGATGATTACATAACGCGTAACGTCCTTTTGTTATACGCCGGAACCAGTACCACCGCCTAGATGAATTTCCATGGTAAGGTCATGAGTAACGGTTTTAGGACCCACGACTCGGTTGTTGTTATCCCAAATGACGAGATCGTCGTCACTAACCAGTATACATGGGTCAAAAGAAACTGAAGTTCCCTCCTTTTCCTCAACGTTGTCGTTAACCCCGCGAGAACCCGAAAGTTAAAAATCAACCACAAAATCAACGTCGTTGGACCAACTAGCAACGGTTTAAAAGTGCAATGAGGAGAAATCGTAGGTAGACGCGTCAACCAAAACGAGGTAAAATAAGTGACGATGACTAAGTTGCAGACCTATAAAAAGGGGGGTATAAGAAATACCGCTAGAATTAAGAAATGTTCGTATTTCTATTATAATATGCGGAATAACTATTCTTTCTCGGATTTTAGTTTAACTTCCTCTTACATGAACTACTGTAATACCTTCCATGTAGGGTTGTCGGACAATGTGGATTTTTCTGACTTCGATGGAGGAGCCTTCGTTATTAACTCCATCTCCTTCAGTAGTAGTGGCTTCGGCTTCACTGATTTGGATTTTGCTGTTTTCGTCGGGTTCCATGCCCGTATTTCTTACTCCTTAGACTCTTCTTTCGGTTTCGCTGACTTTTTGGTCGACGCAGATTTAGCTTTTGTTTATTTGGCGTTCTACTTATTTAATTGAAATTTGTATCTTTAGGGACTTTTGGGAAATTAATTCCTAAAGGTCCCTAACTTTTGTTTATGTTTTTAATTTTTTGGTTATAGACAAGGTCTAATTTTCAAAAATACGCGTTACGATGTATAGATACGTATTAATTTTACAACCAACTCTACCCGAGAGACCTCTACCCCAGAGACCTCTAACGCTGCCCAAGAGCAATTACCTGTGTCCAAGATTTTGAAGTTGGAATAATATTGGTTTTCGTAAAACCTGTTTTAGTTATTAGGTAACATTGTGTCTTACTGATACGTCGAGAAGAAAATCAGACACTACAGGTATTGAATAACGTAACGAGAGCTATCTATAAAATCCAAAAAATCGCAAACTGTTCAGCTGACTTTAAAGAGGAACTCGAAGTTATTATAGACAAGGTAGTAGTGCTTTTTATATACCTGAACGTCGTAGAAATTGTTAGAGCAAAGGTATTGATATTCAACATATACGTTATAGTATAAGCAGGGTTGATAAGAGTCTATAGTACTAAAAAAAATGAGGTTGTACAAGAAAATGAAATTTAGGAAGAAAACAACCTTATTATAATTGTTGATTGACGTACAGCGAATAACAAGGGGTCCGTTAGGAGGGGAGAGCTCGTGGTAGAAGTGGACCTTCACGGAAAGCAAGGTACCTACATCGTTCTCGTCGACTGTGTCCCAAGTACTCAGGTGGAACTACCTTTCAAAAGCAATTCTTAAGCTATTAAAGCCGAAATAGAAAAAGAAATCCAACTCCCAGGTAGAAAAAGTTCTAATGAACAAGTTTTTTTAAAAACTGTCGGAGCAGCAGAACTTCGACTAATATAACCAGTCGTATAAAGCATTAGCCATGAGGTAGCTAATTATAAATGGATACAACTTGTCCTAGTGGCCATAACCAATACCGAGATGAGGTTAGAACTGGATTAGATTAGGGAAGAGGAAATAATCGAAAACACTAAACGTCACCCGACACACGCGATACCTTAAAACGGGTAAATGGAACCGAGTAAAGGCGAGGAGATATGTTTATTTCTAGTATAACCAAATAAAATGGTGTCTTGCTTATTAATTCGGTTGCCGGTAGAACGGAATTGAAGATGCGGTTATGGATTTAGGAAAAGGGGAGAATTTTAGGCGTTTGTCGGTCGCATTCGTTAGTACCGCGGTAATAGGCATGTTATAAGATTTCGACCTTTTATTTAGTAAGGTGGTTATGAGACTTAGGTAAGTGCGTTCGGATTCGCATTCCGAAATAAACGCGGGTGAGGGGGCCGTTGATGGTTAACAAATGTGGGGCTGAGAACGTGCCGAGCGAACGTGAATTAGTAATTTCAGAGCTGATGACGAACGACTTTACGGAACCGTTAAAGTCGAGCGCGCGTGAGTAGAAATCGTGAAACTAAGGTCCACAAATTACGCTTACAAAAATCCGGTGACTTTGATTTTAGTTCAGGGCCAGACAGGCAGTAACCTGCGCCTTTAGCTATTCCCCAACTAAGTGTAACTAGGCGATTTCGCCGTTCATGCCCAGGGGGACCTATTCCATAAGGGTAATTGAATCGGCAAAATAGTTTGCGAAGCGGGTGGCGTAGTAGGTTCCATAGCGGTTCCTATGCTATCAGGGGTTCTCGGAACTGAAGTTGATTAACCGTTACTGGCGGCCTATGATTTTCACGTTATTTTCCTTTAAGTTCGCTCCCTCAAAGGTAAAAACGCCGGTTCTCCACACGGAGGTTTACTACTTACCGGTTTCGTCCCTAAACATTGCGTATTCGATTTGAAAACCGTTTTGTCCTAGGTTGGTCATTACGTGGTTAGTTTGGGCCCGGCCGACATATCCGTTGAGGTAGGTCACGAAAAAATAGTTCGGGACGAACAACATTATGAAATAGTTCGTTTCCTTGGTTTATTAATTATACTAGTGCGCTTCGTTCGAGTCCTTGATGGGGCGGTACCTGCGCTACCCATAGATAAACGCTTACGTTCCGTACGCGATTATTTGGGTGTAGACTTAGCATTTAGCGATGAGGTCAAAGTAGTGTTCTCCTAAGTTATGGATTTTGGTTGTATTTAATTTCGGACTATATTTTTAAGTCGTTAACATGGTGTATAAACTTGTGGCATAGCTGCTTCGGGGGGAGGAGTCGGCATTGCAAAGCTTTCACTATCTTACTCAGTTTTATTTTAAAGAGATGAATTTTGAACTGCTCACGAAGTTGATCGTGATCTTAACGGGTGGATAATTCTAGTTTATTGGTCTCCTGGTAAAATTACGGATGTCAAGCGCAGTTTCTTCCGCTTTTAGGTCTTATACGTAACGCGGCAAAGTTCGCGAGAACACTTTTTCGGCCATAAAATTGGCTTAATGCGGCAGCACTTAAAATACTTTTTGGTTGACGACTCGCATTTGCGTTTGTTCGACGACGCCATTTTGCAGTAGACTTCTTTTAAAGAGCACTATACTGTCGTTCTGTTGTTCCGCCTTTTGCGGCTGCATTTATCCTAAAAAAGACAGGACATAAAAAATGATTCCGGTGTATATGAAGCGTATCAGTGTTCAATTAATACTAATACTACAGCATAGATCACCGGAAATCGAAAAGTTTCATATATTTTTAGAACTCCTTGCCAAGTCAAACAAGTTCTATACGGACTATCGGCAAGGATCGTAATCCTCGGCTCGACGAGTAATCTAAAATTCCTTATTTTTTACTGTTAATTTCTTGCAGAGTTATTACTACAGTTTCTACGTTACGCACGGTTTCTATTTCTCGAAAACAGGTGTGAAGCAAATTAATGACGCCGGCATTTTGTCCAGCTTCACCTACTCGCGTAACTTCATCTATTACTCGCGTACAACCACTAGGACCTGTTTTACTCGTTTGTTGCGTTTCTTAGATATCGCGTTATGCTTTTTCGGTTAGCACTACTAAACCAACGTGTTCTTGTTAAACTTAATCTATAATAATTTTTTATGAACGGTCTTGGAAATAGGCTTTGTCTTTAATTTGTTTACCAGGTTCTACGATAACGAAGTTGACCTCGACTTTTTTACCGACTGTACCCATTTCAATACCGAGAGAATTTCGGGTCGAACGTTCCAGCACGACTATACCGCGTTCAGTCGCGGTACTAATTCCGGGTTAATTCGATTCCTCGTTGTACAGACCGAATTAGGGCGTCGGTAAGTAACTACTAGAGGAGGTGGCTTGCCTAGACCAACTTGATTAACTGTCGATACAAGGGAACTTTTTTTCTCCCTTGTCAGTATAACGGACAACGGGAAAAGTATTGCTTTTTTGGGGGAGCAAATTGCAGCAACGATTTTTCGTCAAAATGGTGACGAAACCGACACCACGTAGTCCGTTACGGTAGTCGAAACAGTACTTAATGGAGTTAGTCCCTAAACAACTACGTCAACTTTGTGATCGATGGGCGCGCCCAAATTGGCAAGGCGCTCTGTTTGTTTTGCTCTTTTTATTAGGTAGGGACCTAGAAATGTTTGAGGACCCACTCCAGTCGGAAATAATAGTTTTTTTTAATTTTGTACTTCCCTTTGGACGGTATCTAATAAACGCCCCTTCTCCAAATTCGCCTCTTTAACGGTTCGACATAGTCAATCCAATACGTTCGCTTCCGACCGTATTGGAACTTTTTCGTAAAGGGGCGTTAGTTGCTCTTGACGACTGTTGACCCTACAATTAATTTTTGCTACTACCTTTTTAGATACTAGCCATAGCGTTGGCACAGTACAAGGGGTAAGTACTGGCAGTACCTGCGTAATATCCGAAACCGCCTGCACAGGACCTGTTACTCGTTTTTGGGTTTATGGAGTTAAGCGGACTTTGGCATTAAAAAGTTTTTTCGTCCCTTGACATACCGAACGTAGTTTAAGATTCGGTCGTTTTCTGGTAACTAATGCAATAACACCAACTTCCGATATACCTACACTAACGTAATCGGGTTGTACCCTAGTACTTACGCCATCGGTGTAATCCGTGTCGTTGGTCATGGATGGTATAAGTTGAAGAACGGTTCGTATGGTTTAGCGACTAAAAAACGAAACTACCACTATTACGTCCTTCTGTTCGGCGTACCGCGCGTAATCTTTCATCGAACGGCGTAAACTTAGACCCTGAGCTACGGTCAAAGTACAAAAACGGTCTATCGGTACTGGGGCTATCGAACCAAGCGGTACTCCCGTTTCTATTAAAAAATTTAGCTTAGTTCGTTCGCTGCGGTAATGTGGCGAAGGAAAAACTGTTGAATCGGTTTCTGGAGTTAGACGAAGCTGGGCGTCCTTTTTGAGTCGAGTAATTAAACCGATTCGGCAAAAATGTTTTTTACCTACTTCCAAGTATGTTCGTTGACGAGTAACTTCTAAACCGCGCGAATTGGGTATAACTTTGAGTAGCGAATTCAGTCAACTAATGGCTCCTCAGCTTTCGCGGAGTCGTGCTTGTCTGCTACTGGTAACGTGCATGCGGTTACGCATAACGCCATCGAAACGACGAGGTTGTAGGACTTTAAATACGAGTTTAGTTTGTCGTTTAGTTGGGACTCGAAGAGCTATGATTTCTTGTACTTTAGGATAACGTGCACAATGTTGTTGACCGTTGTTTAGGTGTCCGGTGATGACGTTGTGAGTAACTCAGTACCGCACTCGTAGGAATAAAGCGGAGGTACTTGTTTGAACGTCGAACCCTAGTAGACCAAGGGCTCGTTCTTAATCAATTTCTTAAATAGCTGTAATACGAGAAAAATGTTTTTGTTTTAGCCCTTAATTGGTATGCGGTCGACTAATTATTTAGTGCAGTCGTTCCTAACTCACTATGTCTCGCTTATTTTAATGTTCTCTACAATTTTCTTGCGGTACAAACTAAACTTTATATCGCACTCGTTATTTCAAACAACAAAACGTTAACCGTAATTGGAATTGAGAACGTTAACAAGTATTACACGATTTTAGAACATTTCTTCTACAGGTCTTTTTTCGCTACTTTTTAATGACCATACAACGTCAGAGTTCCAAATATTAACGTTCCAAAAAAATTAGGATTTATTCGTTAAATTTAGGTTAATCACGATATTTATGACATCTAAGGTAACAAAAAATCCTTTTACAGGTTAACAGGGATCTCTTCACGGATACTGGTACTTACTAGTTCTTGTCGTCTCGAGTGTCTATTGGTTTCAGTAGTCGAATCCGTTCCTCGTTCCAATAAACTGCATGTCAGTTTAGTTACTGAACGACGGATTATAGCAGCTATGTCTTGTAAAACTACATTAATAATCGTACGACCTTCCGTACTTGTAGTTTCATAAACTCAACGGCGGGCCACTACTACTTAACCGTGAAGACGAATTATGTCTTCTTCATGGACTATAGCTTCTTCGGCGTTACCATGAGCGGAGACAGCTGTTTCTTTGACCAGCATGATGGCTGGGTCAAGCATACATGTACGCACTTTACCCATGTCAGCTCGACAACTGGGCACTTCCGCTTTAGGCGTAGCGCTTTGCATAACTTCTTCCCTAGATAGTTCAGGAATTCAGAAACCGAGTAATAGGTCTTTGATAGGTCAATCACGAACTGCTAATACTGGCAAAGTTACGGGTTCTTTAGGCAGAGTTACTTTAATAGTCACCAAAAAGACTACAACTTCTACTTTATCGGGGACGTAGTTCGTAACCGAGCTACGAACTACTTCTTGTTCACTCATTAAATAACGACAGACTACTACTTCTTCTACTTCTGCCGCTTCCACCACCAAACCCTCTCCAGCTACTACCAGGTTTGGGTCTCGTTCGATTCTAAATAAAACTACTTAATGCACTTTGTATACTTCAACGTCGACGACGAAATTTTCTCAAACCGTCTCTTGTACGATTTAGCGTTTTTCGTAATCTTAGGTACAGACTCAGTAAGAATTTCGAGTTTGAGTGGAGATCTGTCCAACTAGCCAATTGTGCAGTAAAGGCAGTTGACGCATTGGTATAATCTCTTAAACTCGCGTCATAATACGCAGAAACGTAACTTTTTCGAGCATAAGGTGCTTTTGATAAATAACTATGTAAGGGTCCAGTCCTTTGGCTGTACCTTACCGAGTTATCGTAATGATCGTTTGTGCCGTTTTTTGAGCTATACCCGGCATAAGTCCTTATATGGCTCCTTTAAAACGCGCAGGTTAGAGCTAACCAGCGCAAGCTTGAGCTTATGCCAAATTGTTAACCACTTTAATTTCTGTAGTTAGCATTTTACAGGTAACCACTTCGGTTTCGTGCTGCACGGTTTTTCCTTTACCAACTTCGTTTGAATGCAAACCAATAAAGCTAGCGCTTTTTTATGTGGTTGGCGCCAAACGTTAAGGAACTAAATTAAGTCCTTCCGTTGTAGCCAGACTACTTTCGTCATCTATTTAAACTTATGGCAGCGCCAATGTTTAAGAGATGAATGCGTTGCACCACCTAATCTGTTCGTTAATGAGCAAGCTAACGGCTAGTCCGTGCATGGTAGGCATAAGGCCATGTGTACTAGCTTTGCTAATTGTTCGAATTGGCATAAAGGTCTGTCTAGGATGTCCTTTGACCGGCACTTCGATGCGGACTTCTTGACCGACTTTTTTACCTTAATTCGCTTCTGTTCTAAGCATTTCAGAATTTTTAACGGTTTCTTGGATAAAGGTACCTTTGGGGTCACCCACTGCTACTGCTAAGCGTGAATCCACTGAAATAACTTCTGTTATTGTAGCTCAGCGGTTAGCTGTACCGTTGGCGCCTTCCAGAAGCGCTTCGTTGAAATCTTTAGAACCTTTGGAATTGAGGTTCTCTTCGGTTTCATGAAGCATACGCAAAACCATAACTTTACTTATGGCTGGTATGAGACCTTCTTCACCCGTTTGTTAAACTGCATTGGGCACTTGCTTAAGCCGTCTAGCTTCGGTTTCGCGAGGCGTTTGATGCAGTGGGTAGAGCAAGTCTTTTCGACTCTTCGAAGGAACTCCCGCTACTTCCGATTTTAGGTTTAATTCTCCTTCCTATTTTTCCTAAACACTATGGAGAAATGGGAAAGAATGGGAGAGGGTTTACCCTCTCCATTTGCGAAAATTTTTTTAGTGTTTTTTTTTGATCTTGTAATTCGTTTAATTCAAATTTTACTGGGGGAGAGGCCCGGGTATCGAGTCAACCAGTCTCGTCGCCTGAGTATTAGGCAACCAGGATCCAAGTTCAGGATCACCCGGGTGGTTAATTTCAGTCATTTTAGTTAGTCAATGTGAACTATGGGATTTAGGGTTCTTTGGGTGAAGCCCTGAAGCCGAGAAGGGCCGAGAAGGGGTTTAGTCCCCCGTGATTAGTTCTTGTGTTTTGAAATTGGGAATTGGATAT
>NZ_QHJG01000037.1 GCF_003184185.1 Legionella qingyii
GAACCACTTCCTAATGAATCCTTGACATCACCTTCCAATGCTTTGGATAACAGATCGTTAGCCCATAGACTTGATGAAAAAAGAAAAACACATAAAGAACTGATTCCTCCTTTAACAGTCTTCATGAGTGTATTTTGTTTGTGCATTTCACTCTCCTTATGGCTCATTGATTAACTTTTAAAAACTCCGGAACTTGTAATATTTTTCTTAGATAGTCTTCCTCTCGTTCAACCTCCATATTCGCTGGTACTTTGAATCCCAATAAGATCTTATTTCCTTTGGAGCACAAAACCTTAACCTCGATCTCTCCATCATCAACCAACACTTTTTCTCCAATTTTTCTGCTTAATACCACCATGATGTTCTTCCTTTATTTTCTGGTTAAAATTTCTTTACACTTGTTTAAATGAGTGACAACAACCTCTTGCTTTGCAGGCACATGATTCTTCTTAACCACATAAAACTGAGTACGCTTTTTAATCTCACGACAGCACGCAATCATTTGTGGTAAAGAAGGCGGCAACTCATAAAAATCCCGACATTGAATAATGGCTTTATTAATCGTGTTTTCGCTAAACCCATTCAAACCGTCCTGCCATTCTTTTTTGGCATACTCCAAAAATCCTTCACTCTTAAACTGGCTTCGCCAAATGTGGCCATAAAAAGCTGCAAACTTTGAAAACAAGGTTTCAATCAGTTTGCTTCTGGGATTAACCTCTCGGGAAATGGACGATGTTGGTTCTTTCGGGTTCATGGTCTTCTTCACTGGGGTTCCAAAATGGGTCTCTTGTGGATTGATGTTGATGAGGCTTCCAATGTGTTTCATGATGACTCTCCTGCTTCATTTCAGTGATTTCGTCTTCCCAACAGCGATGCGCCAACCAATTGGCAGGATATTTCCAATGCGCAACCCATGTGCCATTAAGTTTCATGGTTTCAACATGATGGATTTGGTTTTGTAAGGCACTCATGAGTTGCTGAAATACCAAGGCACTTGGGTTAAGTTGTTCAAATGCTGCTTGTGCTTTGGCTTTAGATTTTTTCTCTGGATAAAGCGACCAAAATTTTTCGAATTGCGATAATAAAACAAAATAATTATCTTCTTTTAGAGGTATGGCGGCTTTTGATGACTCTGCTATGTCGCCTTTTTGTGAATCAACATGAGATAACCCAGTCTCTACAAGACTTACATCGTGCGGGTTTATGGTGGCTTTCTGTGGCGGGTTTATGGCGGCTTTTTTTTGGACAGAATAATGCATTGTTGCTAATTCACATTTTAAAATTAACTGCATTCCTTCTGACTGAATAGTAATTACACCCGCACGGACTAAACCATATAGCGCTCGTCGAACCTGATCTCTTGAAAAATTCTGACTTTTAATCCCTTGATGAGGCTCAACATATAATTGTTCTGATATTGATTGGTGACTAATCCGTCGTTTAATTCCGACTAATCCAGTTTTACCATCCATATAAGGTCTAATTCCCATTAGATAAGCCAGGCGCTGGATATGTGGCAAGCCACTTAACGCATCTAATTCCTGATGATTAATTTTAAAATCCATTTACTCACTTCGCTCCTTCCTCCTATCGTCATAAAGTTCTTATTGTGTTATCTTTTAAACGATGGATTACATATAAATACTCTAATCGAGCAATTTAACTCATAAAGAGTATAATTTAGCACGTATTGAGCTTGTGTCAATATCTGCTAACTCTTTATTTCTCAGAAATTGGAAGGCTCAGTAACGATATGAACGTCAAAGAAAAAATTGGACTACGGATAAAACACGAACGCACAACAAAAGGGTTAACAAGGAAAGCATTGGCTGAATTGACCGAGAATTTAAATATTTCTCGAATCAACAATTATGAGCGTGGAGAAAGAACTCCTGGTCCAGATGAAATTACTCAGTTAGCAAAAGCTTTAGAGGTATCCCCAGCTTTTTTGATGGGATTATCCGATGACCGAGATGGTGAGTTTAGCAGGAACTCTGGAATTGGCACTTTAATACCGTTACTAGACTACAGCCAAGCTTGTGAACCAAACATTAATATCCACAAAATAAAAAACGAACTGACTCATAATAAAATAAATTTTGTCCCTATTAGCACTGATATTGCAAAAAAAATTAGTGGAGATGCTTTCGCACTAGAAATTAAAGATAACAGCATGGAACCAGAATTTAGAATAAATGATATTTTAATTTTTGACCCGAACGCACAACTTAACCCAGGAGATATTGTTGCGGTCCAAATTGGAAATGAAATGGAAGTGATTATTCGCAAATAT
Organism: Legionella qingyii; assembly: GCF_003184185.1. The sequence goes on from NZ_QHJG01000037.1 coordinate 2,294, forward strand.
AAACAACTATCTACATCCACTACACAACCAAAATATGAGTTAGTAACATTGAATGAAGATTGGGCAAATATTCATATTGATGAAAATAGTAAAGGTAAAATCGTAGCTTGTGCCATTCAATTAACTAGAAAAATTAAATAGCCACTTTTAAAATAAAATATATATAGTGTATTTTTAGTTTAGAATATTTTATTTAAAGCTAATGCTAATGACTATTTAGAAATATTTTTTAAATGTACAATCTATAAAAATAGAATAAATGCTTTTATTGTTTATTAACGCTAACTTGGCCAACTAATGAAAAAAAGAAAATATAATAAACCTCAACTTCAAGAAGCAATTTTTGAGGCCAAGTTTGATTTTGAAAATTTTGATACAGCCATGCCCGGTCAAATTTTTGAATTTATAAAAAATGACTATCCTTTAAAGCAAGATATAAAACATTTCTCCTTACCATATTTATTAGAAAATCCTGCCAATGCTCAACCTCCATTTATACAAGCCCCTTTGATTCGGGCTTCTAAAAATGATGGTTCTGGAATTCTACAATTTGGCCCAGGAATAGCGATCGCAAATAATTTAAAATATGAAGGATGGGATTCTTTCGTACCTACGATAAATAAAATTCTATCAGCATATATAGATGTAGCGAAACCCATATATGTTAGTCGTATTGGAACTCGATATATTAATAATATTCATATTGCTGAAGAAAATTTAAATGTTTCTGATTATTTTAATTTAGATATCCAAATCCCCAATCACTTAAAAAACTTTAAAGCATTAGAATTAACTTTTTTGAATGAAGTATCAAATATAAATAACATTAAATTTATTGTACAAACAAGATTCTTGACTGACTCTCTAAGACCAGGAGAGGTGGGGGGAAGGTTTATTTTAGATTTAGATTGTTATATTTCAAATCAATTTGAAAGTGAGATTATACAAATTATATCTTTAGCTAAAGAATCTCACGATATATTGGAAGAGTTTTTTGAGAGTATAATTACTAATAAGACTCGGTCACTTTTGGAAGTTATAAATGAGTAGCTCTTCAGTAACCTTAAAATCTCCGTGGAGACTAAACTCCTCTAGTAAGTTAACTAGAATCAATCCTATTTATGAAGATTATAGTGCTGAAGCAATTAGCAAAGAAATTTTACAAAGAAAAATAGAAACTTTAATTGCTACAATAACATTAGAAGAGAATAAAGCATCGAAGATAGAACGTTTATTTTCATTAAAGACCCCTCTTATACAAGAAAGATCTAAAATTTTACAAAATCCAATCAAATTATTTTTACCCAGTTATAAGAAAAAATTAAAAGAACTTGATGCTGAACTTGATAGAATAGAATTGGAAATCTATAAGCTTGAAACTTTAGATAAAAATAATGGATTGGATCTTAATGAAACTTTACTTCAATTTGAGAAAAGATTAGAAGAGAGAACTAAGATATTTTCAGAAAATATAATACATAATGCCAACAAATTATAATTACAATGGCTAATTACAAGACATATAAACCAGAGCTTAGAAAAAATTTTAATTATTCTTGTGGATATTGCCAAACAAGAGAGCCTGAGATAGGTGGTTCAAAAAATTCTTTTCAAATAGATCATTATAAACCTAAAAGTAAATTTCCAGACTTAATAAATAATTATGAAAATCTTATTTATGCTTGTAGAGCTTGTAATGGATATAAAAGCGATTATTGGCCAAGTTCAATTTGGGATAATTTATTAAAAAAAATAATTTTAAACCCCAGAGTAGAAGATTTTGAGAAGCATATAGATAAAAGTAATTTCGCTTGGTACGGAATAACATTTCGTGGAAAATGGAATATCTCCACATTGCGATTAGCCTCTGAAACTCAAATCTCAATAAGGAAAGATAGGGCTAGAATTGAAAAGTTAATTAGTAAATTTGAAAAACAAACCCTGATCTTTCAGACAAAAATTCATGTTGAACAAAACAATGGAGACTTAGGAAAAGTAAAAGAGCTTAAAACAGAATTAAAAGAGCACATGAAAGACATTGAGATGTTAAGAGGAAAAATTCAAGGCCCCAAAGATTAAATGCTAAAATAACCTTGTAGCAGATTTGTAACAAAGTGTAATATAACCCCTGTTGTTTCAGGCAGTTCTAGGCAGTAATAGCTAAATTCGTTACATCGCAAGTTACTGATTTTATTATGATTTATATTTGATTAACTTGGCTTCGAACCAAGGTGTCGGGGGTTCGAGTCCCTCCGAGCGCGCCATTTAACTGCTTTGCGGTGCGATGCTTTTTCATTAGTAACCGATGAAGGCGCTGTTTCATCTTTCGATGGAAACCTTCGGTCGCTAGAACCCCTACTTCCCAGGTTTAAGCGTATTCTGACGCTCTTCTTCTTCTTTAGCCAGCTCATTTGCCTCTTTTCGTGTTTGGGCTAAATTAGCTCCATCCTTGCGCCCAAGAAAAGAACCAATATAGCTTGATACTTCCGGTGGCAATTTTTGGGAAAGTTCTCCGCCAGCTAAAGCACCTACGGTTGCTCCTCTTGTAAATGCTTTAGCGGAGGAGACAGTTTGTACTACTTGAAGGCGCTGCGATTCGAAGTTGTCTTCTTTGAATACGTTTTGGTTTTTAAATGCTTCCTTTATTAATTCGAAATCATGTTTGTCTTTAATCAACCGGTCGAACGCCTCGATATTGGATAGCACCCGACTCATCCTTATCAGATCTGGCTTATATGGTGCATATTGCTTAGCGGTTTCTCTAAACTCCTTGTTGTCTTTAATCAACCGGTCGAACGCCTCGGGATCGGATAGCACCCGGCTCATCGTTATCAGCGCTTCCTTATGTGACGGCAAATAACGCGTGATCATCATGAAGTCCTTGTGGTCTTTGATCAACCGGTTGAACACATCAGGCTCGGATAAGAATTCCACCAATGATGCTTCATAATCTTGGAAAGAACCCACAGCCGATGTGAAATCATCTACGTTTTCAATTAGCTGCTTTAAATCGTTATAGTTATGCTCTTTTAATGCTTGCTGTATTTTTATATTCATAACTTACTCCTTTTTTTGATTCATTATCTATCATTATAGCTTATAATTAAAAACCTCATTTTGGGCATATTTAATACATAATGATTAATTTTCTTCTGAGGCCAAAACGTGTCTCAACTGTGGCGGTACTACGCTGTAATAGGCAGTTTTAGGCAGTTCCTGGTGAATTTGACGCCTTACAACGCATTGATTTATAACGAATTTAAAACTAGAGCATCAACACGCACTCCGTAATTTTCAAAATTTCTAAAACCATAAGCTCTTCGCTGAATGAGTTTGATTTTACGATGGAAGCCTTCTGTGATTTCATTTGATTTACTAAACCGCCACACTCTGGCGACGTCATCTTTACAATGTGACTGATTTTAAATAAATTAACAACCAAACTTATAATTAAAGGATTATTTTTGAAGAAAAGGATTGCAGTGATTGGCTCGGGGATATCTGGTTTAACAAGCTCCTATATTTTAAGCAAAAACTATGATGTTTCATTATTTGAAGCGAACAATTATCTTGGTGGTCATACAAATACCCTATCTGTGGAAACTGAAGAAGCAGTATACTCGATCGATACCGGATTCATCGTTTTTAACAAAAGAACATACCCTAACTTTTGTAAATTGCTCGAAGAGTTAAATGTTCCAATTCAACCTAGTGAAATGAGTTTTAGTTATCGCTCTGATCGACGGGGACTTGAGTATAATGGTCATAATTTAAATACACTTTTTTCAGATCGCCGCAACCTAATTAAATTAAACTTTTATCGCCTCATCAAAGACATTATTTTATTTAATTCCGACGCAAAAAAATTCTTAGCTCAAACTAATAATCTCGAAATAACCATCAATGACTTCATCACCGAAAACAAGTACTCGGAGCAATTTAGAGAATCTTATCTGATTCCAATGATGGCTGCTATTTGGTCTAAAAATAAAGAAGATGCACTAAATTGTTCGGCTTCTTTTATACTAAAATTTTACAATAACCATGGGCTTCTTGATTTATTCAACCGACCTATGTGGTATGTTATTAAGAAGGGCTCGAAAAACTATATCGCCCCCATGCTTGAGAGGCTTAAAGAGCAAATTTACTTAAACTCTAAAGTAGATTTGATAAAACGAGAAAATAATAAGATTACGATAGTAACCAACTCTCAAGAGCACCTGTTTGATGCCGTTGTATGCGCTACTCATAGCGATCAAGCCCTAGCCATGCTTGAGAAACCTACTCATGAAGAAACCCGCATTTTGTCAGCAATCAAATATAATGAAAATGAGGTAGTACTTCATCAAGACAGAAGCATAATGCCAAAAAATAAAAGGGCTTGGGCAAGTTGGAATTACCTTGATAACCAAAGCACTGCACCTACACTGACCTACTACATGAATCGATTGCAGTCAATTAATTCCAACCATGATTTTTTTGTATCGGTCAATCTTGCCAATGAAATTGCTGAAAATCAGATAATCCAATCATTTAAATACGCACATCCCTGTTTGAATGTGTCTTCCTTGAAAGCACAACAACAAATTGATTTGATTAATGGAATGAATAATACGTACTATGTAGGAAGTTATTGGGGTTATGGCTTTCATGAAGATGGAGTCAATAGTGCGATAAATACGTGTAAGCTACTAGGAACCTAGATGATGAAACATCTAATTTTTACAGGGCATGTGCGACATCGCCGTTTTTTTCCAAAACGGCATCAATTTTCATATAAATTATTTATGTTCTGTTTTGATCTAGCTAACATAAGTACCACCTTCAAAGACATCAAACACGTATCCATAGAGAAGTTTAATTGGTTTTCATTTAGACGAAAACATTATCTTAATGAATCGACGATACCTCTTGATGAATATGCTCGCCATTTAATAATGAGTCGATACGGAACTTACCCAAAAGGAAAAATCTATTTATTAACCCAGCTCAGTTGTTTAGGGTATTGCTTTAATCCCATCAGTATTTATTTTCTCTTTGATGAAGCAAATCAAAATTTGGAGTATTTAATTTTGGAGGTCACCAACACCCCTTGGGGAGATCGGCATAATTATATTCTCAGGCATTCGGCCAAACCTAAAAATGAAATCTATTCTTATCAATTTCAAAAAGAACTGCATGTATCCCCTTTCATGTCCATGAATTATACCTATCGAATGAATTTAAAGTTAAATACACAAAAAATAATTGTTCATATGGAAAATTATAGTGAGGGAAATAAGGATTTTGATGCGACATTAGTTTTAAAGGCTGAGGATAGCTCATCAATTAAAAAGGTATTCTGGAAGCATCCGCTAATGACCTACAAAATTGCGACTGCAATTTATTGGCAAGCATTAAAATTATGGATTAAGGGTATTCCATTTCATGCCCATCCAAGATCAAATAAAAGGATATAGCATGGACCAAAATAATTATTCATACACTCTGAGTGCAAGATTCTGCAAGAAAATCTTTTTTAAGTTATTAAATGGCATCACACATGGGGCCATCGAAGTCAATGATCATGAAAGCAGCTATGGATTTGGTCATGAACAAGAAAAGAATGATTTAATTGCTACCATCAATATAAATAATCCCAATGCTTATAAAGCAATCCTTCTAGGAGGGTCTGTTGGTGCTGGGAAAAGTTACATCGATGGGGATTGGGATACAGATGATCTACAAAAATTAATCACGCTTTTTATTAAAAATGATTCCCTCTTCAATAATATTGAAAGTCCAATCGCCCGTTTATCTAGTTTGATAAGAACAATAAACTATAAATTAAAAATTAATTCAATTCATCGAGCTAAAGAGAATATTCTAGCCCATTACGATTTAGGAAATGAGTTCTTTAAATTAATTCTCGACCCGTCAATGATGTATTCATGTGCTCTTTATAAGCCATCGGATATCAGTTTGGAGGAAGCTTCTAAGAAAAAAATTCAAGCTATTTGTAGTGCACTGCAACTAAAACCCAGTGATCATATATTGGAAATTGGCACCGGATGGGGTGGATTTGCCTGTTATGCAGCGCAAGAGTATGGATGTAAAGTAACCACAACGACCATTTCAGAGAAACAATACCTTTATGTCAAAGAAAAAATCCATCAATTGGGCTTAGATAATCAGATTGAATTATTAAAAGAAGACTACAGAAAGCTTTCCGGTCAATATGATAAAGTAGTGTCAATCGAGATGATTGAGGCAGTTGGACATAAATATTTTGATACCTTTTTTCAGCAATGTAATCAGCTTCTTAAACCTGAAGGTTTATTTTTCTTACAGGCAATCGTAATTAATGATCAAGCCTATGATGCAGCAAAAGATGAGGTTGATTTTATTAAAAAATATATTTTCCCTGGCGGCTGCTTGCCCTCAGTGCTTTCCATAAATAAATCAATTGCCAGCAAAACCACCCTGCAATTGCTGTCATTTCAAGACATAGGGCAACATTATGTCTCTACTTTAAATGATTGGTATAAAAAATTATTAGAAAACAAACAAGAAATTCTTGCACAAGGATTTACTGAGTCTTTTATTCGAACCTGGGAATTCTATTTTTTTTATTGTGCCGCAGGGTTTCAGACCAATTACATTAGCGATATTCATGCCTTATGGCGAAAGAGACGATGAAGACCTTACATTACCTGATTCATACAATTGCTTATTATGTAGCTTGGTTTGCATGCATTATGCTTGCTGCTCGGGGATATGCATGGATAAGCCCTCTTATCGTAGCTGCTTGTGTTTTGCTGCAATTGTACTGGCAACATCGAACGAGAAAACCGCTACAAGGGCTAGGGATTTTATTAGCGATTGTTGTATCCATCAGTACTCTAATCGATAGTACTCTGGTTTATAAAGGAATTGTAATTTATTCAGCAAACCCCTTTTCCCCCTATTTTACCTCTCCTTGGATGATAACTATATGGATAAGTTTTACGGTTGTTTTATATGCCACATTAAGTAGCCTATTTGATCACCTACTTTTGCTCGGGCTTTTGTCATGTGCAGGCTTTGCCTTAGCGTTTCGCATTGGAGGAAGCTTGGGGGCTGCTTTTTTTCCTTATGGCACCGATATAACTTGCCTTTTGATTGGGTTAATTTGGTCACTTTTATTGCCATTTTGCGTCTACTGTTACCAAAAAGTAAAGGAGAATAAATAATGTATGCTATTGGCATTGTAGTCATTTATCTTATTTTACAAATGAGTTTCATGTGGGGATTGTATCGCATTCTAAAAAATCCTTCAGTTGTTGATGTTTCATGGTCATTAGGGTTAATGGTTTCAGGTTTAATTTATTTAAGCTTAACTACTTTAAGTACCCGTACTTTGATTATTGCTTCTCTTCTCATTCTATGGGCTTTGCGCCTTGCGTTCTATCTATGGTACACACGAATAAGAAAAGGACATGTTGATAAGCGTTATATCGAACTGAGTGCAAATTGGAAAATAAGCCCTTCTCTCGGTTTTTTTATTAACTTCCAACTCCAAGGCCTATTGATTCTAATCATTTCAAGTGTATTTTTTCTTATTAGCAAATCAGGACTGACTCATATTACCTTGTTAGATAGCATTGCATTTTGCATTATTTTAGCAGGAATCATGGGTGAGACTTTGGCAGATTTACAGCTACAACGTTTCAAAACTCGACATAAAGGAAAGGTATGTAATGAAGGCTTATGGAATTATTCGCGTCACCCCAATTATTTTTTTGATTGGTTAAGTTGGCTGGGATTCGCCTTATTTGCGATACAGTCAAATATTGGGTACTTAAGCTTGCTTTCGCCATTAATGCTTTACATTATTTTCACCCATATAACAGGTCCCCTGACCGAAAGAGGCTCCATACAATCAAGGGGACAAAAATACATTGCATATCAAAAGCAAACTTCAATGTTTTTCCCTTGGTTCAAGAAAAAAATCGATTCTGAATGAAGGTCGCAAATAGACTACTCAACCCACATAAAACCATTCCCCAAATAAAATCGATTAGGGTTATCTTCCATGGCCAGTTTGCTAGAATTGAGTAATTGGTAAAATCATAAATCCCATAAGTCACAAGACCGAGCATTACTCCTCCAGCTAGTGCTTGCAGGTAATTACCTTGTGCGCCCGGAAGAACAAAATAAAGAATGCCTAAGGTGATGCAAACATAAACAACTGCCGCTGCCCACCAAATAGGCGCCATCCCCTCAGCCGATTTACGTAACAACATGCCGATGTGTTCTGCATAAATATTTTTGGCAATGAAGCCCAACCAAATCATATCCAGTATAAAGACACAAATCATTGTTAAGAAAAAAAGCCCTATAAGTTTCATCATAGTTCTCCATAAATATCAACAATTACTTTCGAGTCAAGTTTTGCTTTAATACATATTTAGGCACTGGTTTAACATCCCAGACGATACCCATTAATTCTAAAAGTTTGATTAGGTAATAAGTAATGTCAATTTCCCACCATCGAAAACCTTGGCGAGCTGAGGCAGGATAATGATGGTGATTATTATGCCAACCCTCGCCAAGTGTAATTAGGGCAAAGAAAAGATTGTTTTTACTGTTATCTGACGTTTCATAAGATCTTGTACCATACACGTGGCACAGGGAATTGATAATAACGGTCGTGTTAAACAATGCCACCAAGGAAATACTAAAGCCCCAGACGAGCATTTCACCAATTCCGGTGTTCCATTGAGGCGCATAAGTCTGCAGCACCCAGCCGATTACGAAAAGAGAAAAAAGCAATAATGTTGGCATCAAAATGTCATAGCGTTCTAGAAAAACGAGCTCAGGATATTGCTCCAAATCCCTGACTCGCTCCGGATTGTAGTGATAATGTTTTTTTGTTAAAAACCAACCTACATGACTCCACCAAAATCCATGTTGTACCGGGGAGTGTGCGTCTTCTGGCGTATCAGAAACCATATGGTGCTGCCTGTGATGTGCCGCCCACCAGAGAGGACCTCGTTGAGCGGAGGTTCCTGCAAGGGCTGCAAAAATGAATTGCCAAAAGCGACTTGTTTTAAATGCCTTGTGTGAGAAATAACGATGATAAAAAGCACCGATTGTGAATAGACGGAAAAAATATAGAATAACTGCTGTACTTATGGCAATCCAACTGAAGCGCACATAAAAAACCAACAGGCAGCTAAGGTTAATCATAACGAAAGGAATCACTCGAATCCAATCAATTTTATTGCCAAATGATTCATCAGGACTGTAATTATTTTCGCTTACAATCCAACTGCGTATCAAACATCCTAAAGACTTCATCAAATTAATCCCTGATTCTTCACTAAATTCCAACTATTAGCTTATATCACCATTCAATTAATAACTAATTATTTTTATTTTGCTTATATTTTGAATGAAGAGGAATATAATCAAAATTTTGAGGGCCACTTACTGAGCCACATTCATCGTAGGTATTATCTGCACACAGAAAAAACTCCTCTGCCCCATATTCAGCGGCTCGGGACATAGCATCGTCAATAGAGTTGAAATGTAATAGTTCTTTCCCTTTGTGAATAAATTCATCGGATTCTTTAGCAATAATTTCAACTATATATTCATGCAGCTCAATTGGTGAGTAAATCAAAGCGATTGACTTAGAACTACTCTTAGCCTGATTAATTAAACCTTCGCGTGTTTGATTTGCCATGATTCAATTCCTCATGAAACTATATTAGATAAATTATAGCTGCCATTTAGGCACCTAGTGGTAATGCTCCTCCGTTTTACCTCTAAAAAGAAAATAGGCATATAAGGTATATGCAAGCAATATCGGCAACATAATAACGACACCAACTAATATGAATGTGAGTGTCGAAGACGGTGCGGCTGCTTCCCAAATCGTAATCTGATGTGGTATCAAATAAGGATAAACACTGATTGCTATACCTATATAAGAACACAAGAAAATGATAATGCTGTAAATAAACGGCTTACGCTCGTTATTAGAATTTACAGATAAGTTTCTCCAAGTAAGATAAATTGCAAGTACGGTAATTAAAGGAAGTGGGCTTAACAATAAAAAATTAGGAAATTGATACCAGCGATGAAAAACTTCAGTACTGTGCAATGGAGTCCAGATACTGACAAAGACTAAAAAGAAACTGACAATAATTAATAAACCCTGAGCATAATGAACCATTTTTCGTTGAAGTTTACCGCTGCTTTTGATAATCATCCATGTTGCGCCAAGAAGCCCATAACCACTAATTAAGGCAACACCGGTAAATAAGCTAAAAGGAGTTAACCAACTACCCTGACTGATTTCCATTGTTTGAGGATTCATTGAGAACCCTTGAACAAAACATCCTAAAATAACTCCTTGAAAAAAAGCTGCAGCAACTGAACCTATTGCGAATAACCAATTCCAAACCGGTTTTGAACGATCCGCTTTAAATCGAAATTCAAAGCTGACGCCGCGAAAAATCAAAGCAATAAGCATGAACATTAAAGGCATGTAGAGAACGGGAAGAAGAGCGCCATAAACCTGGGGAAACCCTCCATAAAGGATAGCTCCACCAAAAACTAACCATGTTTCATTACCGTCCCATACAGGCGCAATTGAATTCATCATTTTATCCCGCTCACTTTCGCTGTTGGTAAAAGGAAATAAAATTCCAATGCCAAGATCAAAACCATCTAAAATGACGTACATCATGACAATGAAGGCAAGTAATACAGCAAAAATAAGTGGAAGCATTATTTTTTCTCCACGTTTAAATCAGTCATGTACTGAAAAGCATGATGTTCAACTTGGTCTTGCTCAATAATCTCGGGGCCAAGACGGATAAGTTTCAATAGGTAATAGAGATAAAAACCAAAAACAATTCCATAAGCAAGAAGGAGGAGAACAGAAGAAATAATCACATCTTCAGCACTGATTGCTGAAACTGCATCATGAGTTTTTAATAACCCATAAACCACCCAGGGCTGTCGTCCAATTTCGGCAGTGAGCCATCCGGAAATAGTAGCTATAAATCCGAGCGGTGTTAGTGCAAAACACCAATAATGAAACCATGTTGCTTGATAAATTTTGCTTTTGTAACGGAGGAATAGTCCTAAAATTGTTGTTGCGAACATCAAAAGACCGATGCCTACCATTATTCTAAATGAGAAAAAAACAGGGGCAACTCTCGGTTGTTGGTCAGCAGTCACCGAGTCTAAACCAACCATTTTGCCATCCCAATCATGAGTATTGATTAAACTTGCCAGCTTGGGTATCTCAATAGCATACTTATTTTGTTGTTCTGCCTGAGAAGGCCAAGCAAATAAGACCAAAGGAGCACCGTTTTGAGTATGCCAAAGCCCCTCCATGGCCGCTGTTTTAAGCGGTTGATGCTCTTTAACCATCAGCCCAACAACATCACCTACCCCAATTTGAACAGGAACAAGAATTAAAGCGGCCCAAAGTGCAAAGGACATGGTTTTCTTTGCTGCCTCCACTGCTTTTTTACGAAGCAAATAATAGGAGGACACTCCCATGATGACAAAAGAAGTTGTCACATAAGAGGCTAAAATCATATGGATAAAGCGAGGTATAAACGATGGGTTCATCACTACAGCCCACCAGCTAGCGACCACGTACTTTCCATCAATCATCTCATAGCCACTGGGTGTTTGCATCCATGAATTGGCCGACATAATCCAAAAAGCAGAAATGGTTGTCCCGATAGCAACAAGCAAAGTTGCAATAAAATGCAGTAGCGGCGGTACCCTTTTCCAACCAAAGAGCATCACACCTAGAAAGCCAGCCTCAAGGAAAAAGGCGGTTAGTGTTTCATAAGCAAATAATGCACCCAAAATATTACCAAACTGGTTGATAAACGGACCAAAATTTGTTCCAATCTGATAGGCAAGTACAATGCCTGAAACGACCCCCATTCCAAAGGTAAGAGCAAAAATCTTCGTCCAAAGTTTACAGATTTCAAGATAAACCGTTTTTCTTGTTTTTAGCCAAAATAACTCCATAATGATCAAAAAAATGGCCAAACCCAAATTCAATGTTGGGAATAAAATGTGAAACCCAATGCTAAAACCAAACTGGATACGTGATAGAATTTCCACAAGCATTTCATCACTCCGCTCATAACCAACTGAGTTTTGTAATGCAGCCGCTAAAACCAGATTAGGAAGAATAATTTATTCACGATGGCGTCTATCTGCATTTAACAATGCAGAGTGACTGCATTACTGCTCTAATGACAAAGTATCGTATATGCACAATAAATTATCAAATTAATCTTACTTATAGCTTAATTAGAACAACTAATGGGTCTTCGTTCTTTCAAAATTTATCCTAGAGAATACAGTTACCTACCTAGGGATTAAGAGTTAATTCATTCAAAAATATTGAAGTTTTTACTTACTTCGATCATATTAAACGTAATCCTCTCTACTGAATCGTACTATGTCTAATTATTTGGTTATTGCGGCAAGTAGTGCAATCGGACAATCGGTCACAACTTTGTTGAGAAATCGTGGCGACACGGTATTTACCACTGCAAGGGATAATCATAAAATTAATCCGGATTTTTTAATTGATGCCTGTGATTTTGATGCGGTTAGTGACGTTTTTCGTAAGGTTGGCGCCATTGATGGTGTTGTTAATTGCGCAGGCTCATTACTCTTGAAAAGTGCCCATTCGACAACATTTGAAGAGTTCCAAGCCTGCATTAATGCTTCGCTAACTACCGCATTTGCAACAATTCGTGCTGCGGGTTTGATGATGAAAAAAGGCGGCTCAGTAGTATTGATTTCATCAGCAGCAGCCTTGGTTGGACTCGCAAATCATGAGGCCATTGCTGCAGCTAAAGCGGGAGTTATAGGTCTTGCTCAGGCAGCTGCAGCTACTTATGCCGCCAATAACTTAAGAGTCAATGTGGTAGCGCCAGGAATGGTCAATAGTCCATTAACCACCCCTCTATTAAATAATCAGTTAGCTCATAATGCATCCAAGGCGATGCATCCTTTAGGACGTATTGGGACACCAGAGGATATTGCTCAAGCGATTGTATTTTTACTTAGTCCAGAAAATTGCTGGATAACCGGGCAAGTTCTTGCGGTAGATGGGGGCTTAAGCCATGTTCGTCCCAAGTTGAAAATTTAACTCACTAATAAAAATCAATTTATGACAAAACTCTGCTTTATTTTAGGCGATCAATTGAGTGAAACTTTGTCTGCACTTAGTGAAATCAATATGCATGATGATGTTGTATTGATGTGCGAAGTTACCGAGGAAGCAACTTATGTCAGTCATCATCCTAAAAAAATCGCATTTTTGTTCTCTGCAATGCGCCATTTTGCTCAAACACTAAAAATTAAAGGATATCGCGTCCGCTACACAAAGTTTGATGATCCTAACAATCAAGGAAGCCTAGTCAAAGAACTGATAAGAGCCGTTGAGGAAATAAAGCCTTCAGCCATAAGCCTTACTGAGCCAGGGGAATGGCGAGTTTTTAAAATGTTTGATGATTTGAAAAGTAAGTTGCCGATCCCATTAACGATTTATGAGGACAATCGCTTTTTATGCACCATAAATGAATTTAACGATTGGGCCAAAGGAAAAAAACAACTACGCATGGAATTTTTTTACCGGATGATGCGTCAAAAATATCGCATTTTAATTGATAGCAATGGAAATCCAATCGGGGGGTCCTGGAATTATGATGCGCAAAATCGTAATCCTGCAAAACACATTTCTTCATTTCCAAAACGCTTGGAGTACCCCAAAGATGAGATTACTGTCGAAGTTTTGAGATTGGTGGCAGCACATTTTTCAAAACATTTCGGTCAATTACATCCCTTTGACTTGGCAGTGACGCGTGCTCAAGCTTTGTCCGAGGCAAATTATTTTATTAATCATTGCCTTATCTCATTTGGTGACTATCAGGATGCTATGTTAACGAATGAAACCACTTTATATCATTCTAAACTATCGTTTTATCTTAATGCCGGACTGTTATTATCTATAGAGTTATGTCGTATGGCAGAACAAGCTTACCTAGAACGAAAAGCCCCTCTTAATTCAGTAGAAGGATTCATACGTCAGATTCTGGGATGGCGAGAATTCATCCGTGGGATTTATTGGCATTTTATGCCTGCCTACAAAGAAATGAATCACTTTCATGCTAAAAGAGACTTGCCAGCTTTTTTCTGGGGAGCAGATACTAAAATGTTTTGTATCAAGGAAGTAGTTCGCCAAACTTCAGTAGAAGCTTATTCGCATCATATCCAACGATTAATGATAACCGGTAATTTTGCATTACTTGCAGGCATAAATCCAAAACAAGTCTGTGAATGGTATCTTGCTGTTTATGCTGATGCCTATGAGTGGGTAGAGCTCCCTAATACCTTAGGCATGGCACTTTATGCCGATGGTGGTTTAATGGCAAGCAAACCCTATGCTGCCAGTGGAAAATACATTCAGCGCATGAGTAATTTTTGTGAATCGTGCTCCTATAATCCAAATGATTTATTAGGAGAAAAAGCCTGCCCATTTAATGCATTATATTGGAATTTTCTGAAACAAAATGAAGAAAAGCTTAAAGATAATCCTCGACTTCACTATGCTTATATGAATTGGCAAAAAATGACCCTGGATAAAAAAGAAGCCACTCATGCCAAGGCGCAAGAAATCTTATCTTCTTTAGACTCAGGCAGTCTTTAAGCCTGCATATTCAGAGTCCAAATGATTCCATTGAGATAGCTCGCAAAAATAAGCCACAAAGAGTAAGGGATTATGAGTAAAAGGATTCCTTTTTCTTTACTTTTAATGGTTATTAAAATAATGGCTGCATTCAACCCCACCATGATGACTATCCATAAAAAACTAAAACCCAACCAATGCAGTTGAAAAAAAAGCGGTGTCCATATCCAATTCATCATTAATTGAACTAAATAAAGACTAAGTATTGTTTTAGTTTCAGGATTGTTTCGATTTTTCCATAATGTAAATCCAGCAATCGCAAGAAAAGCATATAAGATTGACCATACAACGGAAAATACCCAACCCGGGGGAGTTAAAATTGATTTATGGAGTTCCTCATACCAAGAATAGATGTTCGCTTGCGTTAATAAGCCCAAGAAAAACCCTACTAGTTCAAAAAATAAAATCCAAATAACCAGTTGCATCCCGTTTTTTTTGTTCAAACTCTTCTCTCCATATTTGATACTAGATAGTAAGGGTATTATATATTTTGTATGACTGAAAATCCGACGCTGCGATTACTATTAGATGAGTTATTATTGAATTCTACAACTAAAACAAGTTCATTTGGTAAGTCCATAATTTTTTGGAGCACCAAAGCCTTTTTTTAGAGGAAAATTTATGTCCGCTGAGGAAAAAAAACGGACGAGATCTTTTAACTCCTCCTGTTGCACCTGGGCATTAATCCAATTAAGCTTTACTTGAGTTGTAGCCTGCTCTCGTTGATTCACGAGAAACAAAGTACTATCCCCTTCATGGAATTTTTGTGTCTCTCCTTGTTGCACCTTAAATGCCAAATGATACTCCTTTTTTAAGAAAGCTACCTGCTGATGGATTCTTTTTATCCCAATATAAAGATTAGTAAGTTCATTCTTAAGCTGCTCATACATAAATTTTTGTTCCGCCCTGATTTGGTATAGCTCACTTTGGGTGCGAATTAATTTACCTTTTGCCTCTCTCTGGAGTACCGGAAATTTGAAAGAAACTCCTATAAATGCTGCTTCTGGTAGTAACAACGGATATCCTCCAGTACCATTTTGTTTAAACGTGTATGCCGTAGCATCCAAATTGGGCAGGAGCTCATTTTGCGCTAAATCACGTTTAAGCTTAATAATTCTTGAATAATTTTCTAGCTTCTTAAGGGAGGGATGGTGCGCTAACTGCGATAAGCCAGATGTCAATTGTCTTGGATTAGTTAACACTTGCGAAGGCAGACTGTTTTCCGATGGAATTTTGGGATTTCCTTGTTCATCTCGATAATATAGAGATAAATTAATTCCAGCCTGTTCAAATATCATCTTCCCTTGGTTGAGTAATTGTTCTCTCTGGACTATTTGTTGCAAATTTTCAGTAATCGCAAGTTTAGGAAGATCACCTTGATTTGCCTGTTGCTCAATAGCATGTTGTCTCTTTTGAGCCAATTTTAGTAATTGTCTAAACGTTTTTAATTGCAATCCAGCCTCAACCCATTGCCAATAGGCCTTAATTGTTTCCTGATAAATTTTAATTTTAATCGCTTCCGCGTCGTGTTTTTTCATTTCAATCGACTCCGCGGTAGTTAATAAATTCGTTCGCTCCTTATCAATCAATCGATCTCGAAGTAAAGGCAGTGAAAGTCCTGCTCGATATTCCCCACCCGAATTGGTTAAGTAATTTTGATAATAAATCGGCCAGCTCCCATTCCCATTTCGGTAACCCGCAAACAATTTGACTCCATTATAAAAAGTAGGAACAGTAAGCTGGGTATCTCCATAATTGTTAATATAGCCACCAGCAGGTTGAGATCGAGAGCTTGCATCAAGAGAAGGATCAAACGTTCCCAATGCACTCAAATGAGCACCTTGAGCTTTAGTAATTTCCAAGCGTGCGATTTTAATTTTTGGATAATATAGGGTGACGCTTTGCAGTACCTTATCCAAAGTTAATTTGTGTGGTTCATTTGCGATACATACCGTGGAAAGGAGCAAATAACAAAATCCTAAGATCAACTGATTCTTAAATCCGCTATGAGTATAGTATCTTTTCATGGCTGAGTCTTCTCTGGAGTACTCTCTGGCGGAAAACCATTAAACTGGCGCCACAGTTCATACCATAAAGGCACTTCCCCTAATTGAACCCAACCATGTACACGTACGCCTTGTCTTAAAAATTGTGACTGAGGCCAGGGCTCATCAGGAACAATTACTGCACGAAATAATCCCGTACCATTGTCTGTAGGGTCTATAAAAGAAACAGTCCCCCCAAAAGTGCCCACAGCAATTGCAGGCCAACCTCTAAATTGGATCGCAGGCCATCCTTCAAACTGTAATCGAGCTTTTTGATGGATTCGAACAAATGGAATATCATTACCATCGATCCATAGTTCCACAGCTCGTGATTCAGTTTGTGGAATGATTTGAGCCAAAACATCTCCAGCTTTGACAACCACACTCTCTTGGCCTGTCAATCGTTTATATATTACCCCTGCTACATGCGCTTTTATAAGTTGTGATTGCTGACGAGCGATACGTACGTCAATATCCACCATGTCAATATTTGCCTGCGCTAACTCGCTTTGGTATTTGGAGTATTCAATTTGTGCTAATTCATATTGGCGCTTTGAATTAATACCTTGTTGATACAGTTTTTTTTGGCGCTCGAGATTAGCTTTTCCTGCAACAATTGATTGTTCTGCTGCCTCTATCCGAAGAGCAATTGCTTTTTTTTCTAATTCTAATCGTGTTAATAATTTGGGATCATTGTCAGTAATATCCACTAAGGGGTCTCCTGCTTTTACACTCATACCCTCATCGACATACCATTTTTTGATACGTCCATTGATTGGTGAATTAACTACATGCAGCCTCTCGGTGGGAGAAAACGCAATCACTTTGCCATTGCCAAGAGCAAACTGTTGCCATGGCGTAAACGCTAAAAACAGGGTGATAATCAGGGCAATAATAAAAATTATTTTGGCAATTTTTTGGGGCTTTGGTAGTTTTTTTATCATTGCATAGGCATGTAATTTCATGAAAGCACCACGTGATTTGTCATTTTTTTAAATTCATGGTTTTGGGTGACCAACATCAAAATCGTATTCTTTAAGTTCAGCAATGGTGTGATAAGAAGTTCACTTTTTTCTTTTTCTAATCCATCAAAAACTCTGTCAATTATGAGTAACTGAGGTTGAAGTAAGACAGCACGTATAATCATAAGAGCAATCAGTTCAAATTGTGTAAACTCATTTTGCCAATCATAAATAATCGTTTTTAAGCCATCGGGCTGACGCATTATTTTTTCAGATAGTCCAAAGTGTTCTAATTGCTCCATAATTATTTTCAGTGGTGTATTTTTATGGTTAAGTACTAAATTGTCATAGATACTTCCGGCAAACCACTCGGGTTTTCGCAGCAATAAACTGAATTGACGAAGTGCTGATCGATGTTCTTCATTACACAAATTTTGATTCACTAAAATGGCCATGTCATATTTTTTTCCAAACCCTAAAAGCGACTCGGAAAATGTTTTGCAGCGTTCTGCATCTTGAGAATAAATAAAGAGTGGTTTATCCAAAGCAGCAACTGCCGGACTTTTATGTGGAAATTTAATTTCTATCGATTTCATCGGTAGAAATAGAGCATTAAGGTCCATTTTAATTTCTTCTACTGATAAATTAAGTACTGTATCAATCTTACCTTCTGATGCAATTAAATCGTAATAATTTTCTAGAAGTACGCCAAATCGCTTAAATGCATAAATCAATGCACCAAGTACGATTTCAGCAGCCACTAACTGCCCCAAACTGAGTTGATTTTTAATAACGAGATATCCCCCTAATCCCAGAAGGAGGCTGCTGGAAAGCGCAGAAAGCACATAAAATCCAATTTGATGTTTTATGAGCTGCCTAAAATGAGTATTTCTTGCATGTAAAAAGGAAACTAATCGCTTATCCGATTGTAAGGTAGCATAATGGCTGCATTTGCTAAACCGAAATAGAAACCGATTGATTAAAAGCTCTTCGAGCCAGGAACCTACCTGATGCTTTTGAGCACATTCTTCTTTTGCGCTGGCGAGTCCTTTACGATAGGGAATGAAAATAATCAATATGATGCTTAGAATGATAAATCCATCAAAGATCAGGAATAATGGATGGTAAAATAGGAGCAGTAATAACCCAAAAAAAAGTTGAAGCCCTAAGTTAACTCCATATAGTAAAAGACTTGAAAGTGATTTCTTGATGGTTACTACTTCAAAAAAACGATTAACCAGCTCTGGCCCATTGTGTGTTGAAAAATTATCCAAAGAGAGGTTGTTGAATTGTCTCGTGAGATTTAAACTTATCTTCACCATCAATTTTTGTTGCACTACTTCCAGGATTACCGTTTGCCATATATTTAATGCACCTAGTGCCAACATCAGAATCAGAACTATAAAGCTCAAGGTAACAACAGGCTGCAGTAACTTTCCAAAGGCAATCAAATTAATTAATGTCTGCGCTGCAATCGGAATACTCAAAGTTAATAGGCTTGCAACCAAACTAATGAGTGCAATGGATAAGAGTGTTGGCTTATCTAAAACATCCCTGATCGAATTCATTTTTCCTAAATATCCTTTTTATTTATTTAAAGACATCAATGTTTTAATTTTTTCATTATGAAATACTCAAGCGATTCAATAGCCTTGTTCTGTTTCTTTCTTTTTAACAAGGATACATGAATATCACTCAACTTAGGTAAAAAATCCTCATCAAGGCGATCAAGATCGTTGGGAATCATGCTCCGTTGTATCGCAGTAATTCCTAAGCCAGCGCGCACAGCAGCCATTTTCACCGCATAGCTTGGGCTACTAAACACAAGGCGCCAATTCAAATGATTCTTGTCTAGAGAATCAATCACATTACCACGATAAATACAAGGTGTTGGTGAAAGCACCAGTGGAATTGGTGTGGTTTTGTTGAGTTGAGTAAGAAGTTCTCTCTTGCCTGCCCAGTCTACTGGCTCATTCCAAACATTGACACCCTCAGCAATATGATTTATTTGATTGGTTTTAATTAAAATCAAATCAAAGTCGCCTTGGTTAAAACGCTCGATTAAATTAAGAGTGAGTTCGCATTCAACATTGAGCATCACCCGGGGATGATGTCGTGAAAACTCAACCAGTACATCCGATAAAATCATTGAAGCAAAATCCTCAGGCAGACCAAAACGAATCTCTCCATGCAACTCAGGTGCTTTAAAACGGTCCAGTGATTCACGATGAAGTTCATAAATCTTTTTTGCATAGCCTAAAAAAAGCTCTCCATCTGGTGTCAAAGACAACTCACGTCCTCGAAGAATTAATGGTTTTTCAATTAACTGTTCGAGTTTTGCAATTTGCTGGCTGATCGCCGATTGCGTACGCCCCACTCGGAGTGCGGCTTTTGTAAAACTTTGGGTTTCTGCTACCGCCAGGAAGCATTGCAAAGTCACTGTATCAAGACTCATTAGAATTCCTAATGACAAACATTAATATTATTAATTTAACTTATATAAGTTTATCTTATATATTTACATTGTAGCAAAACAATTTCTAATGAGGAATGCTGTGAATACGATAATAAATTCTTTATATGGTGCGCTTCTGGCATGTCCAGCACTTGCGCTGCTAATTAACTGTGGCAGCGGCAGGAAAAAAGCTGTATTAGCTGCTCGTTGGGCAAGTTATTTTGTAGGGTTTGGTTTTATAAGCGGCCTTTTTTTATTAGGTCATTTCACTTTTTCAGAAACAGCTAAAACGTACCCATTTATCAGTTTTAATCCCTTAAGTTTATTACTGTCCACTTTAATTTTATTGGTAAGCTTTACCGTTCATCGATTTTCCCTAAGGTATATGGATGGCGACAAACTCTATTCTCGTTACTTTTGTAGCTTGGCAGCCATTACTCTGAGTGCCATAGTTATGGTTCTTGCCGATAACCTCTTTCTGTTCTGGATTTCCTGGTCGATAAGTAACCTTTTCTTAATTTTCTTAATGGTTCATAAGAGAGAATGGACTGCTGCCAAAAACTCAGGACGGCTCGCTCTAAGTACCCTATTACCAGGTAGCATCAGCTTGTTAGCAGCCGTTATTCTAATCACTTTAAGTGGTGACACTGCTTCCATTCAAGCTTTAGCAGAGAAACAGTTTGTAAATTCGTCTATTTTTACAGCTGTGATGACTCTTATCACACTCACCGCTTTAACTCAGTCGGCCATTTGGCCCTTTCATCGCTGGCTTATTAGCTCTTTAAATTCACCAACTCCTGTTTCTGCTCTGATGCATGCAGGTCTTGTCAATGGCGGCGGTATCATCATCGTAAAGTTTGCACCTCTATTTTCAGTATCCACTGGCTTACTCATGATTGTATTTATTCTTGGTGGCGTCTCAGCATTCTTGGGAACCATTTGGAAGCTCATGCAGCATGACATCAAGAGAATGTTAGCCTGCTCAACTTTGGCGCAAATGGGATTTATGATGATGCAATGCGGTCTAGGACTATTTGCAGCAGCTGTTGCCCATTTATGTTGGCATGGTCTATTCAAAGCTTATCTGTTCCTGAGCTCTGGATCGGTCATGACGCAAAAAAATAATGAACCTAAAATCCACGCATACAAACCAATTGTATTAATCATTGCAAGTATTGGCGGCCTCGTCGGCATGTTGGGCTTTGCCTTCATGACTAACAAGCCTATTTTATCTCTGCAAGCAACCTCCTTTTTACTGGTATTTGCATTCATTGCAGGAACTCAACTGATGTTGACACTGATGAACAATCGCTTGGCCATCACTAATATAACGATTGGATTATTTATGTCTTCCTTAGCTGGTTTGCTTTATGGTGGAAGTATTCATCTGATTGAGATGTTACTTCCTAATTTGACCCAGCTGTACTTACCCAAGCTTTCGATACTGCATCTGATAATCTTGGTTCTTCTGGTATTGCCCTGGCTTATGTTTAATCTTGGATTACTGAAAAAAATTAAAGAAACCAATTTCTGGTGTTGGCTTTACATGAATTTATTCAATCAAAGCCAACCTTCGCCAAAAACTGTAACCACACTGCGGTCTAGTTATAAATACTAATTATCCTGAGGAGTAACCATGAGAACAGCAAAAGTAATAACGAACGAAGAAAAGACAAATGAGCAATCTATAAAAAAAAATATTTCAGCCAAAACCAAAAATAAGAAACTTGAAGTACGTGCATTAGTGGACAATGCTGCCAAACGGATTGCCCCAGTTTGGCCTCTTGAAACCTTTATAGCGTGCAACCCCTTACAAGGATTTGAAGCACAAACTTTTGAAGAAGCCTTAGCAAAGGGTGGTTTTAGACGAAAGGAAATGACACGCAATCGTGCTTTAGAAGACGTCAACCTGCACATGATTAAATGGTGTGGCGGCTTTTTTGATGCAGGACAAGGTGCTATCGAAATGCCGCATCAAGATAAAGGATTCTATTTCGGATTTTTAAAACTAGCTTGTTTTGATAAAAAGCTTCATCGTAATAAAAAAGAGGCAAAAAAATGGTTAATGGAATTACCTGAAGAAGCTGAAGAGGCAATTATTCTTTGTCTGAATAAACTCCAGGTGCCCAAGGAAAAAGAAGAAGAGTTCATCACCCAAACCTTTCTTCATTTACCAGGTTGGGCTGGCTTTGTGAAATGGAAAACTCACTGGCACAATCCAACGACAGTAGACAAACAACCCATTACCCTAATGGATTTTCTTGCAGTACGCCTCGTGATTACGTGTTTGCTCTGGCCAGAAGCTTCCCAGGAAAAAAAAAGCGAAGAAGATGGTTCTTTGGTTCAACAAACTCTTGAAGAAATAAAAAGCACTGAAAAGCACTATGAGCAAAATTTGATGAAAATACTTTTGCTTCAAGTCAATCAATTGGCAAAGAAGCCTCAAAGAGCTGATGCGCAACTTGTGTTTTGTATTGATGTTCGCTCCGAACCCATTCGCAGAGCTATAGAGAGGTTGGGCAATTATGAAACACTGGGATTTGCTGGCTTTTTTGGTTTACCTATTCGTGTTCAGGAATTTGAGAGTGGTAAAACAAAAGACTGCTGTCCTGTATTATTAAAACCACGTTATCGTATCGATGAAAGGCCAAGTGCTGCAAATGCAAGTTTTATTGAACAACACCAACAGGGAAAAGCAATTAAGTCCAACCTTAGCAAGATGTATCAAGAATTAAAATATAATTTTGCAACTCCTTTTGCATTAGTTGAAACACTTGGCGCTTGGTGTGGTTTGAAGATGTTGTTTCAATCGCTGGCTCCAAGTTTGACCAAGCAATCGAGCCAAGCATTACACCATTACATTGCCCCCAAAATCCAAACAGAGCCTTCGTTTGAATTAAATGAGGCCAATTTGGAACATGGCATCGCCCTAAGCGAGCAGATTGACTATGCCGAAACCGTATTACACCTCATGGGGCTTACTTCAGATTTTGCAAAGCTCATTATTCTTTGTGGTCATGGAAGTGCTACAGAAAATAATCCCTATGCTTCCGCTTTAGATTGTGGTGCATGTGGTGGGAATCATGGTGGAGTCAATGCCCAATTATTAGCCGCAATACTTAATAAAACAGAAGTGCGAAGCGCTTTAGAGGTTAAAGGCATTCATATTCCTCTCGACACAGTGTTTTATGGTGCACTTCATAATACCACTACCGACTCCGTTGAAATTTATAATCTGAAATCAAGTAAAATCATTTATCCAAGCCTACTAAATCAGTTGCTTATTGATTTGGAGGAGGCAAAATCCAGCAATAATTTTGAGCGAGGTCGAAAATTAAATTCAACCGATGCAGCAAAGGACATTAAGCGAAGAAGTCAGGATTGGTCTGAAACAAGACCTGAATGGGGTCTTGCACGTAATGCCGCTTTTATTGTTGCCCCTCGCACTCTAACAAAAAACATCAATCTTGATGGTCGATGTTTTTTGCATTCTTATGATTGGGAACAAGATCCTGAAGGGAGTTTTCTTGAAACGATTCTGACTGCACCCATGGTAGTTGCTCAATGGATTAATACCCAATATTTGTTTTCAACCCTCGATAACGTTGCTTATGGAAGTGGCAGCAAAATCACTCACAATGTCACGGGTAAAATTGGCATCATGCAAGGTAATGGCAGCGATTTAATGCATGGTCTTCCCCTGCAATCGGTGATGAGCAGTGATGAAAGCCCCTACCATCAGCCGCAACGTTTACTGACTGTAGTTTATGCACCACAGGCACTTGTATCAAACATCATCGAACGACAAGCGGTATTAAAAACATTGTTCTTCAATGAATGGGTTCACCTTGTCCTCATTGAACCGAGTACTGGTTTAGCCTACAAACTGAATCAAAAAGGCAATTGGATTTTAGCGAACTAAAACAAGGAGAAAAAAATGAATGTTATTAAAGTTCAAGAACGTAAAGATATTGGGATTAACCTACATCCAATGAAAAAAATAGAAATCATAGTCTCTGGCGAGCACGAGCAGCTCATCAGCTCGATGATGGAGGAAGCAAAAGTCACTGGATTTACATTATTAAGAAACATCTCAGGCAAAGGTCATAATGGATTTCATGAGGGAAAAATATTATTCAACGACAGGGCTTCACTGATTATGTTTCTTGCCGTAGCTCCTGAGGAGGTAATAGCAACCCTTGCCTTAGGAATGAAAACCTTATTTCAACAGAATTCGGGCGTTATGTTTGTCTCCGATGTAGATGTAGCGCGAATGGATTATTTTCATTCAACCACAGGGGCTTAATCATGCATTATCAGAATCAGTCAGTTTTACTTGCCTCAAAACATGAGAAAGAAAAAGCAATCGCCGATGTATTTTTTGAAAAACTCGCGTGCACACTTGATGTGCACGAATTTGATACCGACCAATTTGGTACATTTACTGGTGAAATAGCAAGGACATTAAGTCCCTATGATACCTGTGTTTTAAAGGCAAGACGTGCCGCAGAACATTATGGGTATGAGTTAGCAATTGCAAGCGAGGGAAGTTTTGGCCCTCATCCAGCATTTCCCTTTATTGCCAGTGACCATGAAATCATGGTGTTTTTAGATCGCAAAAACAATTGGGTTATTACAGAGCAATATACTACACCCAAAACAAATTACCGCATGATGACCCTAACCCCACAAACAGAGCTAAGGAACTTTTTAGAACAAGCGGGGTTTCCCGAGCATGCACTGACCCTACAAACCAATAGTGACAAAAAGGTCATTGCGAAAGGGATTAGAGACATCAAGGCGCTCGAGACGGCCTTGGATCTTGGATTCCAACAAGAAAAAGAACTCTTTCTTGCAACGGATATGAGAGCCATGATGAATCCAACGCGGATGCATGCGATTTCTGTACTCGCCCAAAAGTTAGCCGAGCGAATTCAATGTTGTTGTCCCCATTGTTGTACTCCCGGCTTTGGGTTTAAAGAAACATCCGGCCATCTCCCTTGCAAAGTATGTACCTCAGCAACATCGTTATACCAGCAAGAAATCTGGGGTTGTATCCAATGTGATTATCGCGACACACGCGCTCGAAAAGACGGTTTAGATTCAGCAGATCCTCAATATTGTAATAATTGTAATCCTTAGAAATATAACCAATTTAGGAGCGAATTCAGATGCAAAATAAAACCTTGGTTGGAATCGTTATGGGTTCTCAAAGTGATTGGAAAATACTTTGTGAGACAGCAAAAACATTAGATAGTTTAAAAATTTCTTTTGAAACAGAAATTGTATCAGCGCATAGAACACCAGAAAAACTCTATGACTATGCACGAAGTGCCGCAGACCGGGGAATACAGATTATTATTGCTGGCGCTGGTGGTGCAGCACACCTTCCAGGAATGATGGCAGCAATGACGAGGCTTCCTGTTTTAGGTGTACCAATCCCTTCTGCTTTACTTGATGGTTTAGACTCACTGCTTTCTATAGTTCAAATGCCAGCAGGCGTACCTGTTGGTACTTTAGCTGTTGGTAAAGCCGGAGCGATTAATGCGGCACTCTTGGCTGCAGCAATCCTTGCAAATAACGATACAGAGATTTGTGAGCGCTTAAATCAATATCGGGCACAACAAAGTCAAAAAGTTCTTGAAACCAATCAGCCCCAATTGGAGTTATTATGAAACTCGGTATCTTAGGTGGTGGACAATTAGCAAAAATGCTGGTTCTTGCTGCACACTCGTTAGGGATTCGCACTGTCTGCTTATCACCCGATCCCAATCCCTGTATCCGTGATATAACACGTCTGGTTTCAGCGCCATTCTGTGACGAGAAGGCACTCATCGAGTTGTGTAATGAAGTGGATTGCGTCACGTTTGAAACGGAAAATATACCCTTTGCTTGCGCTGAATTGATTGCCGAAAAAGTTCCATTTTACCCCACTACAAAAGCACTTAAAATTACTCAAGATCGCTTATTGGAAAAATCATTTTTAAGATCATTAGGGATCAAAACTGCGCGTTTTGCCGCGATTGAAACACAGGATGAACTGCATGATACGTTTACAAGTTGGAATAAGCGCGCCATTTTGAAAACAAGACGATTTGGTTATGACGGCAAAGGACAATATGCTATTAATGAGCTGCCTGACTTGGCAAAAGCCTGGGATAGGCTACAGTCTTGCGATTTAATTTTGGAGCAGTTCGTTCCTTTTCAGGATGAACTATCTCTCATTGCTGTAAGAAATCAGCGAGATGAAATACATTTTTATCCTCTAATTAGAAATCAACATGCTCATGGCATACTCCAATGGTCTGAAGCTCCATTAGAAAATAATCTATTGCAACAAAAAGCCCAAACTATTGCCAAAAAGATTATGTATTCTTTGGAATATGTTGGTGTCATGACCATCGAGTTTTTTCACCAAGACGGCAATTTAATGGTCAATGAAATCGCTCCCAGGGTTCACAACTCGGGACATCTAACTATTGAAGGGGCAGTAACCAGTCAGTTTGAAAATCATTTACGTGCAATTTTTTCTCTACCCTTAGGTAATTGTGAATTGATTAGTAATTGCCTTTTAGTAAACTGTCTTGGCAAGATGTTTCCCATCCATTCTTGCCTTAAGATACCAGGAGTTCATTATCATGATTACGGTAAAAGTCCTTACCCTAATCGCAAGGTTGGACATATCACCTTAATCGACAGAAATCGTGAACGATACCAAAACAGCAAGCTTAAGCTCATAAAAATACAACAGAAGGTCGTCAATTTATTATAAATGCAGTAAGAAAAAGAAGATAAAATGTTGATGCAATTCTTTATTTATAATGGCCTAAATGGAGTAGTTGAAGGGTTTAAACAACGCCTTCCTACTAATAAGATTGACTTATAACCTTAAAGAGTAGTAACCTATCTTCAGCTAGAAAAATGTCTATTTTATTCTCTCCAAATCGTCGTTTTATTCATTTAATCCCTCGTTAGGTAGTTTTTAATTCTTGACCGGTTTCCGGCTAAATTCGCCTATACAGGCATTATAATAAACAATTAGGAACAACTATGTCTAAAACAGTAAATGGAGTCGTTAAATGGTTTAACGAAGCGAAAGGATTTGGTTTTATTGAGCAAGAAGGCGGTCCGGATGTATTTGCCCACTTTAAAGAAATTTCAAGTTCTGGCTTTAAAACCCTCACAGAGGGCCAGCGAGTACAATTCATTGTGACGCAAGGAGCTAAAGGTCTTCAAGCACAAAATATAATAGCTCTTTAATTGAAATAGCTAATATTTTTTTACCACTATATCTCACTGTAGTTGTAGTGGTTACTTTGAGGACATTATAAGTAGTTATAACCCAAGAGAATTACACCTCCCGCAGGCGTTCTCGATAATTTATACTAATTTTTAATATATTAAACAGTTTGGCGAGCACACAGATTATCCTAATGTATTTGTACCTATGTATATCTACCCATTTTACTTACAAAGAGTGAACTGGCGGCATTTATCGATTAAGAAAACAGAAAATTATTGGAAAAGAGCTGCAAACATAATTACGGTGCAAACCGACGAACCAAGTCTTATACGAATCAATAGCAAATTAAGCACAATGGGGAGGCAACTTCATGAATCAATCAGAATACACTGAGCAACACCTATCATTTTCTCAATTCCCCCTTCGTCAAGAATTAATAAAGAGCCTTGCTTCGTTAAATTATGAACGTATGACTCCGATTCAAATGCAAAGTCTGCCCATCATTCTTAAAAATGAAGATATTATAGCTCAGGCAAAAACAGGGAGTGGAAAGACCGCTGCTTTTTCTTTGTCTTTATTAAATAATTTGAAAATTTCTTTTTTTGCAGTACAAAGCTTGGTTCTTTGCCCTACTCGGGAACTGGCAGAACAAGTAAGTCAAGCCATCCGTCGCTTAGCTTGTTTCATGCCCAATGTCAAAATTATTAATTTATCTGGTGGCATACCGATGAAGCCTCAGCTAGATTCATTACGGCATGGATCTCATATCATTGTAGGAACACCGGGGAGAGTTCTTAAGCATTTAAAAAACGCCTCTTTAGACTTATCTCAGGTAAAAGCTTTAGTCTTAGATGAGGCAGATAGAATGCTGGATATGGGATTTTTTGATGACATTAAGAGCATTATTTCGATTTGTCCGAAACAACGACAAACCTTACTTTTTTCCGCAACCTACCCTGAAGAGATCAAACAGCTATCAAAACAATTCATGAAGAACCCGAAAGAAATTTATGTAGAGACGCATCCTGAAGAAATTAATATTGAACAACATTTTTATGAAGTCGAGAAACAAGCTCAGAAATTTCCCCTATTAAAAGCATTACTATTGCACTATCGACCCGCTTCAGTATTAATCTTCTGTAATACCAAACAACAAA
Source organism: Legionella qingyii (assembly GCF_003184185.1). Next base: position 30,920 of record NZ_QHJG01000037.1, read on the forward strand.
CTGTAGAAGTTACAGACCAACTCATCTGCGAAGGATTCAGTGCAGTCGCTTTAAATGGAGACATGGAACAAGCCGATCGTGATCTTGCTGTCTTGCGTTTTGCCAACCAAAGTTGTTCTATTCTTGTTGCCACTGATGTTGCGGCGCGAGGACTTGATATAAAGGAACTTTCTGCAGTGATTAATTTTGATCTCGCTTATGATCATGACGTCCATATTCATCGTATTGGTCGAACTGGACGAGCCGGAAGTAAAGGCATTGCCTTAAGCATTATAACGCCAGCAGATGCACAACGAATTTGCATCATTGAAGACAACCTCCCACAGCCCATTCATTGGGGGAACATTCATGAGTTAGAAAATAACTCTAGCACGCGCTTAATGCCAGAAATGGTTACACTCTGTCTTGCTTCCGGTAAAAAAGATAAAATTCGCCCTGGTGACATCCTTGGGGCATTAACCAAAGATGCAGGATTAGCCGGCAACACGATTGGTAAAATTAACATCACAACCATATACTCCTATGTTGCAATCCACCACAGCCAAGCTGATAAAGCGTACCAATATTTACAAAGTGGGAAATTAAAAGGACGCAAAGTTAATGTGCGTAAAATAAATTGAGTGTTCTAAAATCCACAAAAAAAGAAGGGTTCTTATTTAAAAGACCTAATAATATAGGTCTATGGATTTATTAAAAGCTTTTAAAGCAATAATATATAAAGATATTGCATTATTTAATATCAGGATATCACTCAAATGAACGTACAAGAGGGACTTCATGAACGACGAGCTCTTAAAATATCAATAACTGTTACCTTTCTCTTAGCCGTGATAGGTATATTATTTGGACTATTGTCGGGCTCATTGGCTATCGTCTTTGACGGTATGTTTAATATGGTTGATACTGTTATGTCAATCCTGGCCTTTTTTGTTGCCCGCCTTTTAACAAGAAAAGGGAATCGGAGATTTCAATACGGTTACTGGCATATTGAACCTATGGTTCTTGTTTTGAATGGAAGTATTCTAATACTTCTCTGTACTTATGCGATGATCAATGCAATAGGTAGTTTAATGTCCGGCGGGCATGAGCTGAATTTTGATTGGGCATTTGTATTTGCTCTTTTGGTGTTTTTTTTATCAACCAGCATGTATTTTTATTTGATAAAAAAAAATCGCAAAATTAAATCTGAATTCTTGCGACTAGATATTCAAAGCTGGTTAATGTCTGCGTTGATTTCCGTTTCGCTTCTATTGGCATTTGGTATCGCAACCTTGCTTGATGGTGGGGCTTACGGATATTTTACCCCCTACATTGATCCCCTTATTTTAGCGATTCTTACTGCTTGTTTGATTTTTGTGCCTATGGCCGCAATCCGTGATGCAATGCGAGACATATTTCGCATGGCACCCTTGGAGCTTGATGAAAAGATAAGAGATTTTTTAGATGAGCTTACCAAACAGCGTAATTTTAAAACCTATACAAGCTACGTTGCAAAAATAGGACGTGCACAATTTATTGAAATACATATAGTAGTGCCCAAGAGTTTTCCCATTTCAAGCATTGAAACCCTGGATGAAATTCGTAATGAAATCGCATTGGCCATTGGAAAAGACACACCTCAACGTTGGCTAACCATCGCCTTTACTGCAAATGAAAAATGGATTTAGCAAGCGTTTTACTCAAATTGCATAGGGATATGTGTATCCTGATTTAATCCCTACTTTTAACAGTTATTTTTCAGGAGGCATCCAGTTAAATATCACAATAATATTGAATACGTAAGTCGTGTTTTTTAGCATGGTACATTGCCTTATCAGCATATTCAATCAACTGATCGATATTATCTGTATCCTTGGGATAAATGCTAATTCCAATGCTGATGGATACATTAACTTTATTTCCATCAATTGCAAAAGGCTGCTCAATGGCATTAACAATACGATTAGCATAGTTCTCGAGCCACGGCTCTTCATTGAGTGAAACAATCGCTACAAACTCATCCCCACCAACTCTGGCAATCGTATCTTCCTTCCTTGTAATGGCAGAAAACCGATTTCCAACAAGTTTCAATAACTTATCGCCAACACAATGTCCAAATGTGTCATTGACGTATTTAAATTTATTTAAATCCATAAATAAAAGAGCTGTTTTTTCATCAAATTTATTATCTGAAATCTTGCTCACCCGTTCTCGAAAAAGGTTACGGTTTGGTAGTTCGGTTAGGGGATCATAAAATGCTAAATGATACTTGTTCTTGATGTCGCTCTTCAGATAGGTGATGTCTGAGAAAATGGCTAAATAAAACAGTTGTTCGCTGTTTGCAAAATGAATTTTTGAGATGGTCAAATATTCAGGATAAATTTGTCCAGACTTCCTTCGGTTCCAAATTTCCCCTTCCCATGCCCCATTATTCGTAATGTCTGCCCACATTTGTTCATAAAAGTCTTTGCCATGATACCCTGAATGCAACATTCCAGGATTATTTCCTATGGCTTCACTTTTATTGTAGCCTGTAATAGTTGTAAATGCCGGATTAATATAAATAATTGTAGAATTCGCATCAGTAATCGTTATGCCATTTTTGACCAGGTTAAAAATTCGCTTTTCTTCTTTAAGGTCGATTAAAAAAGAATTAATTGTTCTTTCGTTTAAATTGTTTGCCATATTCATATTCCATTTTCACATCGCAAAATACCTAAAGCACTACAAGGATACTGAACCTATCCGCTCTATCACTTCCACTATGTCAAATAACATTATAGTAAATTCTAGGTAATGCTGTTCCATATCCTTCGAAAGTCTTCTGCAATAGAGTACAAAAAGATTTTAGTCAATTTTAATCATATTGCAATGCTCTCCCTGTGCAATCGCTTAAGTTTATATCTAAACTTATTTAAAACGGATTGTGTGAGTCAATATGAAGATATATCAGCTTGAGATGTCTGATGTCTTCGCTAGTCTGCATAGTGGGCCTGAAGGATTGTCGCCACTTGAGGCAGATCGTCGTCTAAAAGAGTATGGTCAAAATTGCATTCCAGTCGTTCGCCAAACCCCATTATGGTTACAATTTTTTTATGAGTTAACCCATTTTTTTTCGTTAATTCTGTGGGTGGCGGCGGCACTTTCATTTTTAAGCGAATGGGCCGACCCAGGCAAGGGGATGGCTAAAGTAGGATATGCGGTAGTGATAGTGATTATCATTTCAGCGTTATTCTCTTTTTGGCAGGAGTATCGGATTGAAAAAACTCTGGCAGCATTGCAAAAATTATTGCCTACACGAGTTAAAACAATTCGAAATAACCTCATTACCATCATTCCTGCGGAACAATTAGTTCCTGGCGATGTGATTTTACTCGAACAAGGTGACAACGTGCCGGCGGACGCAAGGGTAATTGAAGCGAATACACTTCGGGTTAATAATGCCACAATTACAGGTGAATCACATGTACAGACACGCAATGCCAAGGTGTGTATGCAAGATAGTCTCCTCAGTGCGAATAATGTCTTATTAGCGGGTACCGTTGTAGTTAGCGGAGAAGGAAAGGCCATCGTGTTTGCAACCGGTATGCAATCGGAATTCGGTAAAATTGCCCATTTAACCCAACATAGTAATGAAGAAGTTTCTCCCCTTCGCAAAGAAGTGGCTTATGTTAGCTATCTGATTGCAGCAATAGCTATTGTTCTAGGCATTTCTTTTTTCATTGTTGGGCACTTTCTAGGAATACCCTTATGGCAGGATGCTATTTTTGCCATTGGTATTCTCATCGCTATGGTTCCTGAAGGATTTTTGCCGACACTCACTTTGTCACTGGTGCTCGCGGCGCAACGCATGGTCAAACGTAATGTATTAATTCGTCATTTACCAGCCATTGAGGCGCTTGGTTCAACCACAGTGATATGCACCGATAAAACCGGTACACTGACTCAAAATTGCATGACTGTTGAGCAACTCGTTTTTGGCATTACATGCGTTGATCGGGCTGATATCAATAAAGCATCACCTGAAGTAGTAACAAACCATTTATTTTTTGAATGTGCAGCTTATTGCCACGACTTGCATGGGTCCCAGAATGAAACCTGGTTGGGTGATCCAATGGAAGTTGCGTTATTACAAATGGCCAAGTATTGTCTTCCAACACTTGAATCAGCTGTGCGTTTGCATACGATACCGTTTGATTCGGATCGTATGCGTTTATCAGTAGTGCAACAATATGATGCTGGGATTAGACTTTTCTGTAAGGGGGCACCTGAAAGTGTCCTCCCTTTGTGCACGTCCATTTTGATAAATGGTAAATTAATGCCTTTGGACGAAAAACATAAAAACAGGCTGATACAGTTGCAGCTTGAAATGGCGGAGAAAGGGCTAAGGGTTCTAGCCTTTGCCTATAAAAATATAGAGGCTGCCAAGGTTCATCATGCGAGCGAAAGTGAATTAACGTGTTGTGGTTTAGTGGGACTAGATGATCCACCACGCCCTGAAGTACCAGCGGCAATCACGCGATGTTTAGAGGCAGGTGTACGTATTATTATGATTACGGGTGATCATCCTCGTACTGCCGTAACTATTGCTCAAAAAATTAATTTGCTCCATGACAATAATCCGCTAGTGATTACAGGTGATCAACTGCGTCATTTTTCTATGACACAATTACAGTTAGCACTTGATAATCCACAGATAATTTTTGCACGTGTTAAAGCCGAGCAAAAAATGCTTATTGTACAAGCCCTTAAAATGAAAGGCCATATTGTGGCAGTGACTGGGGATGGTGTAAATGATGCGCCAGCATTAAAATCTGCGCACATTGGTATTGCAATGGGAATGAGTGGTACTGATGTAGCGCGGTCAACCGCTGATATGATCTTGTTAGATGATAACTTTGCCAGTATTGTCAATGGAATCGAAGAGGGGCGCGCCGTATTTGCTAATATTCGTAAATTTTTGACATATGTACTTGCACATAATGTGCCTGAGCTGATGCCTTATCTTGGTTTTGTATTGTTTAAAATTCCACTCGCATTAACCCCTTTACAAATACTGGCTATTGATATGGGCTCTGACTCACTCACTGCATTGGGCTTAGGTGTCGAATCGCCTAATCCGGAGCTAATGCGCAAACCTCCAAGACCAATTAACGAGCGTTTAATGAATCCATTTCTAGCCATGCGTGCCTATTGTTTTTTAGGGTTAATGGAAGCTATTGTGGCTATGGGCGCTTTTTTTTATGTACTCATACGTGGTGGTTGGCATTACGGACAGGTATTAGCTCACAATAACCCATTGTATTTACAGGCTACGACGGCATATTTAAGTACGATTATTGTGATGCAAATTGTTAATGTCTATTTGTGCCGCAGTACAAGACGTTCTTTATTTTCCATTGGCTTAGGCGGTAATGCCCTGATCACTTGGGGGGTCCTGGTGGAAATCATCGTGTTGATCGTCATCAACTATACGCCATTAGGTAATTATTTACTGGACACAGCCCCTCTGCCATTATCAGTATGGGTATTTATTTTACCGTTCGCTTTAATCCTATTAGCGCTTGAAGAATTGCGCAAAGCATGGCTGCGTAGATGAAAGACATTGCAGAAACTAGCTCCTGTATTAGAAGAGCTAAAAAATCAAATAAATTAGTTTCAATGCTGATTTATTTTTTCGTTCAGGTAGGTCAAACTGCTTTTTAGTGTGGCCAGTTTCGGATAATCTTTTTCTGGAATATCTATTTTTAGTTTTTCATGAAGTAAAACGATAAAGCGCAAAAAATCCATCGAATCAATCTCATATTCTTCGCGTAAAATAGTATCCGGACTAACATTTTGAAAATCAATTTCAGGGGCAATCTGATGCAGTGACTGTAAAAATACCATTCTAATTTCATCAATAGATTTAGAATCATTACTCATAATTGGTCAGGTTCCTGTAAAATTTTAGCAATACGTGAAAGAAAACGACTTCCTACATGGCCATTTGTAACCCTATGATCTGCAGAAAGAGTGATAATCATAGTTTGTTCCGGCTTTATCCTACCAAAACCAATTAGGGCAACCTGTGGTGGATAAATCACGCCAAATACAGAGTCTACTCCTAGCTCTCCGAGATTGGTAATGGTGATAGTAGAATCTGAAAGCTCAGTACTTTTGAGTTTTCCTGCTCTGGCTCTACTCACCAGATCAGTCAGATTATTCATTACCTCAGCTAAACCCAGTTTATCCGTATTTAACAGAGCTGGTGTAATGAGTCCTCCGCCACGCAATGAAACAGCCATACCTATATGTATTGATTCGCTTGCTTTGTACTCATTATTGATATAAAACCCATTAAACTCAGGAAACTCCTTTATTGCTTGAGCTACTGATTTGATAAGCAACGCAGCATAGACTATGCGTTCAGTGACAGGATGATTATTATTGTATTGTTCAAGCCAATTCAAAGCCTTTTTTAAATCAATTTCACTGGATAGATAATAATGGGGTATTTCCCGTTTTGATCTAGCCATAGCTGCTGCAATCACTTTTTTCATAGACTCAGTATGGTCTTCTTTAACTAAAGTTGGCTTGCATTTTTTTCGGATATCCTCTTCAGTAATAACGCCATCAGGACCAGTGCCTTGAATTTGAGAAATATCTATATTTAATTCCTTTGCTTCTTTTCTGGCTAAAGGAGTTATTTTAATTTTTTGGACGGATTTAGGCTCAAGAGGAGAAACCACTTTATCTGTACTTTCGCGGATTAATGCCATCACAGTACCCACAGGAACTTTTTCACCAGGCATTGTTATCAATTGTTCGACAATGCCCTCCCCAAAAGATTCTACTTCAATGGCTGCTTTATCGGTATCGACAACAGCGATAATTTGATGAGGCTTTACTTTATCTCCTACTGCAATGCTCCACTCAAGAAGCGTTCCATAGGTCATTTCCGCCCCTAATGAGGGCATTTTAAATTCATACATGATGACCTACCACTTTTTTACAGGCTTCCTTAATGGATGGCACTTGCGGGATTGCGGCATCTTCGAGATGTTTAGGATAAGGAATAGGAACTTCCTTGGTACAGACCCTTATTGGTGGAGCATCCAGATCATAAAATGCATTTTCAATAACTCTTGTTATTATTTCCGCAGAAAGACTTACACTTTTCCATCCTTCATCAACAACAACGACTCGATGAGTTTTAATTATTGATGCAATAATTGTCTCTGTATCAAGTGGACGAAGTATACGCAAATCAATGACTTCCGCATTGATCCCCTCTTCTGATAATTCTTGAGCTGCTTTTAATGCTTTATGCACCATAGCACTATAAGCAATAATAGTAACATCAGTCCCTGATCTTCGAATTACAGCCTTATCAATAGAAACCTCTTCAATCTCGGAATTCACTTGTTCTTCAAGATTGTATAGAGTTGTATGTTCACAAATCAAAACCGGGTTGGGATCTTGGAGTGCTGGAAGAAGCATACCAAGCGCATCTTCAACAGTCGCAGGGGTGAGAATTTTAATTCCAGGAATATGAGCATACCATCCCTCAAAACTATGAGAATGTTGCGCAGCAACCTGGCGACCAGCGCCAGTTGCCATTCGGATAACCAAGGGCATAAATAGCTGTCCTCCCGACATATGACAAAAAGTAGCGGCATGATTAACGATTTGATCCAGAGCTAATAAACTAAAATTAATCGTCATCACCTCGACAATAGGACGCATGCCTCCAAGTGCTGCTCCAATACCTATCCCTACAAACGCATTTTCTGACAGAGGAGTATTACGAATTCTTTGGGGGCCGAATTCTTGTAAAAGTCCCTTACTCACAGCATAAGTTCCACCATAGGCACCAACATCCTCTCCCATAAGAAACACCCTTGGGTCACGTTGCAGGGCTCTTCGATGTGCGGTCTGCAATGCCTCTCGATAAGTCATTAGTTGGGTCGTCATATTGCATCACCCTCATGGTAGATATTATTAGTTAAATGCTCGATAGGTTCCCATGTCCCCTTTTCAGCGGTGGCAATTGCATCTGAAATAACAGCCCGGGCTTTCTTTTCTATCTGATCCAAATCATGAGCAGTTGCCTTGCCTAGTGTCATCAGTTTTGAAAAAAAGTTATCGATAGGATCACGTTTTTTCCATTCCTCAATTTCTGCTTTATCGCGATAAAGTTCGGGATCATACATAGAATGTGCACGAAATCGGTAGGTTTGAAATTCGATGAAATAAGGTCCTTTTCCATTACGGATGTAATTAACTGCTTTCTCTGTTGCTTTTTTTACGGCAATAACATCCATTCCATCAACTGTTGCTGCAGGCATATTATAACTTCTCGCTTTTTTGGCGAGATCGGTCTGAGATTCGTATTCAGATAGTTTTGTACCCATTGCATAAAAATTATTTTCACATAGGAATAAAACAGGGAGTTTCCATAAAGCAGCTATATTTGCCGACTCATGAAATACGCCCTCAGCTATAGAGCCATCACCGATATAACAAGCACTTAATGCAGGTTTATTTTGCATTTTATCAGCTAAGGCAAGACCAACCCCCAGGGGGATCCCCCCACCAACAATAGCATTCCCGCCATAAAATTTATTCGTGATATCAAATAAATGCATTGAACCACCACGGCCATGACTACACCCCTCTTGTTTTCCAAACATTTCAAGCATAATTGAACTTGCAGGGATACCGCGCACCAATGCATGGCCATGTTCACGATAGGTGGCTATGATATTATCATCCTTACTAAGAACACTCATTGAACCTACAGCTATGGCTTCTTCACCAATATATAAATGCAAAAAACCACGGATTTTACCTTCGGTATAGAGTTCCGCTGCTTTTTCTTCAAATCTACGAATCAAGATCATTTGATAAAGCAAATCTAAATCGTTCATAAGTTAGTTTCCAAAGTTGATGTATCACCTTCTGGCAGTCCTAATTCACGTGCTTTTAGAAGCCTACGCATGAGCTTACCACTTCGTGTTTTGGGGATGCTCAATAAAAACTCAATTTCTTTCGGGGCGATAGCAGCTCCGAGGCGCTTACGAGCAAATCCCATGATTTCAAGTTTTAACTCCTCACTTTCCTGAAATTCCGGCTTTAAAGAAACAAAAGCTTTTACAAGTTCCATTGCCACTGGATCTGGTTTACCAATAACCGCCGCCTCAGCAACAGCCGGATGCTCCATCAAAATGCTCTCAACTTCAAATGGGCCGATGAGATGCCCTGATGATTTGATGATGTCATCAGCTCGTCCCACGAACCAATAATAGCCGTCTTCATCACGGGTAACTAAATCACCACTAAAATAATATCCTTCGACAAAACATTTTTTGTAGCGCTCTTCTTCATGGATGTAACCTCGAAACATAGAAGGCCATCCCGCTTTTAATGCAAGTTCTCCTTTAACACCACTTTCTTTAATGAAATGTATGGTTCCGGTTGAATCAATCTTAACAATAGCGGCTTCGATTCCAGGCAAAGGACGCCCCATTGATCCAGGCTTAATATCCATACTGGCATAGTTAGCTATCATGATGCCGCCTGTTTCTGTTTGCCACCAATTATCATGAATAGGGAGATTAAATGCATCCATTCCCCACCAAACTGCCTCAGGATTAAGAGGTTCACCAACGCTTGCAATAAACCGAAGTTGGGGTAATTGATATTGACGGACTTGTTCAGTTCCTGTTTTCATCATCATGCGGATTGCTGTTGGAGCTGTATACCATACGCTTACTTTTTCTTTTTCAAGAATATTAAACCATCGCTCAATATCAAAATCACACTCATCGATGATGCTAGTAATACCATTAACAAGGGGCGAAATAATACCGTAGGAAGTACCCGTAACCCAACCTGGATCGGCAGTGCACCAAAAGATATCATCCTCATGAAAGTCCAATGCGAATTTTCCAGTCATCAGATGAGCAAGAATCGCTTGGTGAACATGCATAGCACCTTTGGGTTTACCAGTTGTGCCGCTGGTAAAATGGAGTAAGGCATTATCATTAGGATCAGTAGGTTCAATCGTAAACTGTGATGAAGCTTTAGATAACAATTCGTGAAAATTTAATGTGTTCTTAAATTTACTGTTATCTCCAATTACAAGAACGTACTTGAGTTCAGGCAGTGACGCTCGGATATCACTTATTTTTTTTCGGTATAATTCTTCAGTTGTTATTAGAATTATTCCAGAACCTATCGAGAGCCTTGAATAAATAGGTTCTGGTCCAAAAACTGAAAAAAGAGGACAAAATACACTTCTGTTTTTCCAGGTTCCAAGAGCAGTGATATATAATTCCGGTACTCTACCGCAGAGTGTAAAGACCCGGTCATTTTTGCTTATACCAAGAGAGTGTAAAACATTCGCGAATTGATTACTTAAATCTTTTAAATTTTGAAATGTAAGATCCTTTACATTATTGTTCTTCCCAATAAATCGTAAAGCAATTTTGTTTGCTTTGCCTTGTAGGCTATGCCTATCGATTGCTTCATAGGCAATATTGATTCCCCTCTCATATGGCAACCCATCCAGTTCTTTTGCCATATTTTCCCAACTGAATGAAGAACAAAATAAAGGATAATCTTGTAAATTCGGTAATAACTCATCACTTTTAATTATTTCTTTTTTGATTATCTTATTACGCATCAATCAATCCTTGATAGATTAAATTAAGAATATAAGTCCTAACCCGTCAATAAATAGCCTTACTCAAATCATCATAATTTGAGCCAAAAACTTGGGACATCTTGACAATATGACATGGAAAACCATACCAAATCCAGCGAATATGGCAAAATATACTACAATTATAAATTAATCGTATGAAAGTAATGGAGTACTTATAATGTCATCCAATCAACATGCAACATGGGTTCTTATCTTAAATTCGAATGAATGCCGAATATATGAATTAAGTACAAAACCCTATCAACTAGCTTTACTTAAAGAAATCCTGCACCCTGAAAGCAAACTTAGGGATATCGAATTAACTTCAGACAAACCCGGGCGCTATAAGACTGATAACCCAGCTCACGGAACATTCGCGCAACCCTCAGATCCTAAAGAAATACAAATCGATGATTTTTCAAGACAAGTGGCTAAAGAGCTGAATAACGACAGGAATATTGAGGCTTACAAAAATCTGATTGTTGTAGCTCCACCCCATATGAATGGGCTTTTATTTCAGCACCTCAATAAGCACGTAAAAGAATTAGTAACTCATAATATAAAAAATGACATACTTAATTTAACGGAACCTGAGTTAGCTGAATTTTTGCATCAGCATATACTGAGGTAATCTATAGGGAATGTCCCAATATGGCTAATTTTTGTGCGTTATGTTGCTTTTTGGTCTAAAATTATATTGATAACTCCTATGGCATTATTATTCTACCAGAGAAGCTTTCATATTTAATTTATGGATAAGGAGATAAGTCAATGGCTAGTTTAAAGAAATATCATCAAAGTGAAAATGTTATCAGTCCTTTCTTGAGACTTCAGCAAGAAGTAAATCATGCAATGAATGATTTTTACGATTTATTTGAGCCCATGAGCACCGATTTGAAAAAATTTGAAAATATTAAACTTTCCCCTGCTCTGGATATAATTGAAGATCAAGAATTTTTTAAAATTGAAGCTGAGATGCCAGGCATGAGTGAAAAAGACATTACAGTGACTTTCAATGATAATAAGTTAACAATTGAAGGTGAAAAGTCTACATCCAAGAAAGATGAAAAGAAAAATTTTGTAAGTCGAGAAATTACTTATGGTCGCTATGAGCGAACTGTTTCATTGCCTTTAACTGCTGATGTTGACAAAGCAACGGCGTCTTTCAAAAAAGGCATGTTATGGGTAACTATTCCCAAAAAAGCTCTAGGTACAGGCAACTCGAAATCAATAAAAATTGAAAAGGCTGAATAAATGACGTCAATAAAGTTTTTTCAAATGCAAACACTATCTTCTTTAACGAGTGTTTGCATTTTTATTATTAATAATATCAGTGATAATTAATTTATCTCAGCTCTTGAATATGCATGGACATAATTAAATAGTATCTAATGAATTACGGCGGTCAGATCGATACTTACAGGACTTAGCTCACAGATGTCACTAATTATACGAGCAAGGAGCCATTATAATGTATAAAAATATTATGCTAGCACTTGATGGGAGTAAAATATCTGACTCCTTAATTGGGGAAGTAATAAAATTAACTAACGGTCAAAACGCTAATGTGCGAATAATTCATGTTATTGATGAGAATTTTGTCATTTATGGTGGGCCGTCTTTTGACTATCTTTCATTTATTGCTGCATGTAAGGAAGATGGTGAAAAGCTATTAAATAATGCTGCACAAAAAATAGCTAGCCAATCATCCATTAAACCTGAAACATCAATCCTGGAATTAAAGCCATTGCAAGGGAGAATAGCCGAGGTAATTGTTGAAGCAGCAAAAGAATGGCCTGCTGATTTATTGGTTATAGGCACGCATGGCAGGCGTGGCTTTAGTCGTCTGTTTTTGGGTAGCGTGGCGGAGAATGTTGTTCGAATTGCCACTACACCAGTACTTCTTGTGCGTAGTACTGATGTATAAGCAAGAGATAGAGTCTTTTTATCAAGACTAGTGCTTCATATAGTTATTTTGTTTAACGGAACTATCAGTTTAACTGATACATGAAGTATACAATGGCAAAGATCTAGTTCAAACCCACTTACAGAGCTGGACTTAGGCAACGTGTAGTTGTGCATGAGCTTAATTTTTCTTTTGCTCCCATGTTAAAAAGAGCTGGCATTTTTTCATGGATTTGCTCTATTAGAATGTCATCTGCTTCTTTATTATTTTCAAATAGAATTACTTCATGGGTAGGACTTTCAAAAAATTTATCCATCTCATTGGCATACCTTGGACTTACTTTGCTCTCTTTATTTTGAAATCGTCTGGAGATGAAATGTTCTCGAACTCTTGGGGCAACATCAATCATTACAAATTTAAGATCGGGTATCGCATTTAATAACTTAAGACGGTATTTGTCGAGATACATGGCTTGTGAGATAACAAAACTCTGCTCAGGATTTTTTTCTTTTTGTGTCTTTATAACATCAATCAAGACAGTGACATATTCATCGATCATTTCCGGGGTCATTTGTTCATCTTCGATTAAACAGTCTAGCATCCTTGGGGTGATGTGTTTATCGCCATCGATATGGACGATGTTTAGTTTTTCGAGTAGCCTTCCTATGTAACTTTTCCCTGAGCCAGTTTTACCAAATAAAAAATAAATAGCCATTGATTATTACCGGGTAATAAAGATTTTATTAAACAAAAATACCTTAAAATAATCAAGATGGGTATTTTATTTTTATTTTTTAATTCCTGACTGTAAATCATTCATCCAGGCTAGGCCGAGCCTTGGGCAGGCCTACGGCTGGAGAAATAGTACATCCTATTAAAAATGTGAGGGGTTTTCTGTTCGCATCATTTCCCGCAGGGTAGGTTCAGATTTTAGTTCAGAAACTATGAACTCAGCTAATGCCTCAGCGTGACCTATAGGAATTTCCTTTGGGACCTCTTTAAATACGATTGTTTTCCCCGAAGTATAATTTTGTGCGAACTCGTCAAGTATTCCTGATCTCATGATTGCCTCAGCATCATCAATAGTCAGCAATCTTCTCTCAGATGCGGAGCGGGTCATCAGACCTAGTTCATCGGCGCGATGATTCATTCGCTCATAAGCTGATTTAAACTCAGGGAGTACCGAATGCCTAGTAGTTGCAACTTCTATAGCCCAGGGACGTCGTACAAACTCCTCATTATCGAAGGTTTGGCTGTGAACCCTTTTAGCAGCCATATACTTTCCTAGAATCTTACCAGGAGCGGTAATCTCAACAATTTTCATAACATCAGTACCAATTTCTGGTCTCCAATTATCTCGTTTGCCAGCCCCCAAAATGATGGTCACCTCATTATTTCCTTGAGCTGTAGCAACAATTGGCTTATATGCACCCCGAATACCCTCTTCCTCATTTGCAATTTTCGACCGAGCGTATTCTTCATAAAGCTCCCTATCGAGATGGAGTACTGATTGGGGACGAATAAATACTTTGGGTAGACCCATCACAATAATATATCCTTTAGCAGGTATCACAGATAAGCCCTCAGCATAGTCTTGTACTGTTTGACGGCAAGGCGAAGCAGAGAGAAGGTAGCGACTATCATTCACCTCAATAAACTCGGGAATTTGTAACGTCTCTGTTCTTTTAGCATATTTCCCTGTGCCCATTTCACCAGACCGCATTATCTCCATTATTTCACTTGTGCCTGCTGTACCACGATAAATAATATCCATTCCGACTGGTAAACTGTGCAATAACTCAGCATGCCCAATATCCTGCTCCACAGAGGATCTAATAGGATAGTTTCTGGCTGAATGTAATACTCCGGATTGGGCTGCATGGCTTAAAACTGCTCGTCTAAAAGGAACCCCTCGTCCAGATAATTTGCCCACTTCAAAGAAACCTCTTCTCATAGTGGTCTCCTCACATAAGTATTTCTCTAGGTTGTGTCTGAAACCAAGACCGAAATCTTTTGCTAGAAAAAAGCGTACCGGTTCGAGAGTGATGATTTGCTACAGATGCTCGAAAACCAAGGTTACATGTCAATGCAAAGGATCTTGCTCTTCTCATGACCATTAATATGACCAATTAAATTTCACTTGGTTCATTATGTAATCATAGCACATGCCAATTTTTATGCACAAAAACCGAGCAAGATGAACTAGCGAATCTAATAAGTTGTTGCAAAAATGTTGAGCTGAGGAGTTAAGGGAAGCGATTTCTTATGGAGCATATTTAAAATCAAAGAGTTAGCTCCAATTAGGCATTCTCGCTATGACAGTAAGTCTACGATTTAACCTGATAACCCCTATGAATAAAGGCAATATTATGGGATAATTATTTGCCAATTTAATTAAATTTAGTCTAATTGTATGAAAATAAAAGCAGTTTTTTTAATGATTTCTATTTTTTTTCCTGTCGCTTTATTCGCGAGTACTGTATCTTGTCCTTTATCAAACGGAATCAATGTACATACCAAAAAGCGAATCTTAAATATTTGTAAAAACGGTACAGTAATTAAGACCTTTAAAGTAGCTCTCGGATACAAAGGCGTCGGTAAAAAACACGCTGGTGATAATAAAACTCCAATTGGTTTATATGGTTTAGCTCATCCAAGAAAATCGAATCAATTTAAAGTTTTTATTCCAATTCTCTATCCGACTACAAAACAGTTAGCTGCAGGATATACAGGCAGAGATGTAGGGATCCATGGACCAACTCAGTCATCAAATTTGTTTGGTTGGTTAAACAACTTACCAAGCTCAACGCGTGGATGCATTGCTGTTGGCAAAAATAATCACATTGAATATGTGGCTAATTGGGTAAAAGCCAATCCAGGGACTAAGGTTCTAATTATTTAAATTTAGATGAAATTTGTTGCATAGTCCCTCGTATAAAAAAGCGACGTCCTCAAGCGAGGGTAGTTGCTAATGAATTCCAGTGTGTATACACAGACTTATCCACAGAAAATGGGGATAAGTTGTCGCTGTCACGATATGATTACATTGAGTTGAATCTCTTTAGATTTTGCATTAATACGCATGGCACGGCCGTGCGTATGCAGGCGGTCCGATGGTCGGCTGCGCCGGGCGCCACAGCGTTCGATTTGGCAAATGGGCCAGATATTAAACTATATTGCCAAGCAATCAATAAGAGACTGATTGAATCATATTTACTCTACTGACTTGCTCATTCTCATCGACCTCTTTAGCTTCAGATTTAATTTTTCTCTCTCTTTCGATTTCTTTACTTATAGTGTGTTCCATTCGGTCATAGGCTTGCTGAGTCCCTGTTTTAATTTGAATCCCAAGCAGTTCAGCAAAGCTACTAATACAACTTTGCCCCCTTCGGATATCAAATAATTTTTGATGATTTGCCCGATGCACCGTAATTTTATCTAAAAGCAAGCTCAGGGATAATTGAGGCTCAACTGCTATCTCAAGATATAGTTTTTTTAATTTTTTAAATTTTTTTCTTGTGACGTCTGACTCAGGCTCTTTTTTAGGTAGATCTTCAAGCTTTTGATACAGCTCCTCGAGCACTTTCATTTGAGTAGAATTTAGCTGAAAGCAATTTGGTGGCTCAGGCAGAATATAAAATGCATTTGACGGAAACGTATTTCCATTTAACAATATTGCTTTGTAATCAAATCCAAGAGCAAATAATGCAGGAACATTTGCAGTATAATGTAAGGTATAATTAAGAATGGAACGCGCTGTCGTACGACACGTATTAGAGGTATTAATTTCCTTTGCCTCATCAATTATATCTTGGCGAATTAGCTTATCATCGTGAATGCTTTCATTTTTAAACGTTCCAATCTCCTGGTATTTTAGCTTTGTACGGGACAAAAAAACTGAGATATAGGAATAGAGTTGGAATAACTCGCTGATAACAAAAGAATTTCATATAATCTTTTTGTCTAGAAAAGGTGTGAATATGAAATATATCAGCGAGTTACGAGAGATATTAGGTGAAGAACTCCTTTGGCACAAGTCCCGAATAGATTGTTTTGCTCAGATGTTATTGGCTTTATTCACTGTACGAAGTGTTAATTTAAGTGAAATTGCAGTAGCCATGCAAGGTGGGACTTTGATTGAGTCGCGTTATAAACGTGTGAAGCGGTTTTTTTCGGGCTTTGAATTTGATTTTACGTGCATTTCGCGATGGATATATCATCTATTTTTTTCCGAAACCCAGCCTGTTTATCTAGCGATTGATAGAACGAATTGGTACTGGGGAAAATCAAAAATCAATATTTTTATGCTATCAGTCTGTTATGAGGGCATTGCTATTCCTTTATTTTGGACTCTGTTAAATAAAGCAGGCAATACCACTGCCAAGGAGCAAGTTGCTCTGCTATCAAAATTTGTTAATACCTTTGGCAAACAGCAAATTCAAGGAGTTCTGGCGGACCGTGAGTTCCCTAATAAGAGGCTTATTGCCTGGTTGGTGGAAGAAAACATCCCATTTTATATGCGAATTAAAGGTAACATGGATGTGTGTATTGGTCGAAAAAAGTTTAAAAAATCAGCCCAGTTATTT
>NZ_QHJG01000038.1 GCF_003184185.1 Legionella qingyii
AGGACTTACGAAAAATCTCAAGGTCGAGGCAAAAAATGTTTTTAATGAGGGAGTTTAGATAGGCTAAATGACCGAATTAAAAACATTTTTTAACAAAGAGATTGGGGTTTTTCGTAAGTCCTGTTGGATATAAAAAAGAATAGGATGTCCATTCTTACTGCGCATATAACAAATTGATATCTACTTTAAAAGGAGCGCCTATGTTAATTAAATTGATGCTTGGGGTACGTCAGTTCCAAGATGGGTCATTTAAACAAATGGAAGACATATTCAAGCAATTGAGTGTAGGTCAAACCCCTGAAATTCTATTCATCACATGTTCTGATTCACGCTTATTGCCAAATCTTCTGACACAAACAAAACCAGGTGATTTATTTGTCATTCGTAATGTAGGAAATATCATTCCTCCTTCTCATATTCCATCAAGTGAAGCTGCGGGGCTTATGTTTGCTCTAAGTGAACTTCATAGCATCAAAGACATTATTATTTGTGGCCACTCACACTGTGGTGCCATGAAGGGTTTATTAACTCCCAACCTCAATGAACGCCTGCCCGAAGTCGCCTCATGGCTTACTCATTCACATTCGGTCTTAAAAAAAATGAATGATTCTAAAGAATCTAATCCTAATGATTTCAGTTTAAAAGTGCTTCAAGCCACCAAGCTAAACATTTTAACTCAGATGGAACATTTAAAATCATATCCATTGATTGCCGAAAAATTGAAACGTAAAGAACTCACTCTTCATGGATGGTTCTATGAGTTTGAAACAGGTGAAGTGTTTGTTTATGAGTCTAGCTTTGATGAATTTGTTCCACTTGAAAAAGCATTGGGTTTTGCTATTTCTACACGTAGGGATAAAATAATTGAACAGGTAGCAATGAAACATCTTGAACTTTTTACCAATCCTCAAACAGCCCATGAATATAAAGAGTTAATGCGGTTATTTTTGCTTCTTGAAAAGAATTTATCGCCCATCTGGCAAACAATAAAAAAAGAAGTTACTCAAAAAGTATGGGCAGAGTTAGGAGGATTATATTCCAGTATAGATGATGTTGAATTCATCGATATGCTAGAGCAAGGCTCTCAGTTAAAACTGATGAATTTAAAAAATTTTCAAAAAAACATATCGGAATCAATTGGTTATCAGAACTATCTCCATAAGACAATGTATCATTCTTTTTTTGCACCAATTCCTAAATCAACTCCAGATACCTTCTGTAATTTTTTAAATTTTAATCTTTAAATCATAAAGACCAGAACATTCTGGTCTTTTACTTTGAGTCCTTTAGAAGGCTTAAATTCCAACTCCAATTCTAAGCAAGAACGATATCTATTTAATTTACAAAATAAAACTTTTAGTCTAAATAATATTATTAAAGGGATTTTAATTTGGGTACTTATGAAAAAATGGTCTGGATTTATTATATTTTTGCTGGTACTTATACTCGTAGCTTACTATTTCATTGGTTTAACAATCAAAAGCACTCTAAATAAAAATATAGACTCAATACCTAAATCGTCTGCATTTAGTGTCCATCTTGCTCAATACCATCGTGGATGGTTTTCATCTCAAGCAACATTAACACTTAAGATGTATATTCCCGCTCAAAGTACAACAGATAAAGATGGAGTCACTAAAACAGAACCACCGGTTGATTTGAATATGGATATACCTATTCTCATCAAACACGGACCATTCATAACGACACCTAATGGAATACGTTTTGGATTAGGTCTCATTACAACGCAACCTGAAACACATTATGAAGCCTTTATAAATTATCTGAATAAAACTGTTTTCAGATACACGCTTCCTTCCTTTTCCCTAGAAGGCAAGATTGGACAAAATGAGGGAGACTTTCAACTCAATTGGCAAGGTTTAACTTCTTTGCTCAGCGTTTCCTCTAATCTGGATCATATCAATGGTAATTTAAGGCTTTGGGGGTTAAATGGCGAAGCTAGCAACCCAGTTAATGCTCAAAGTAATGTTAGCTTCAATATTGGCGAAGTCACCTATGATTATAAATTTAAACGGTATCAAGAATGGTTATGGCTTGGTCAAACTTATTTTGATATTCCTTCTATTGCATTCAATCTAGCTGGTGCAAAAAACTTCGAGCTTACTGGATTTGATTTCTCGGCTAGCTCTGATGTTCGTGATGATGTGCTGAACATCGACCTTAAACTGTCATTGCAAAAACTATTTACTAATAATCAAAATTTTGGACCAGGGATTTTACACTTGAATTTTAGAAATCTGGATCCAGCAATTGTAGCGAAAATCAATCAACAAGAATTCAATATGATTCAAAATAATAGCGACCCTAATCTTGCCACGCTTGCATTCGCAACAGAATTACCAAAACTCCTTGCCAAAGGTGCGGTATTAGAGCTTTCAGAATTGACCCTGAACTTACCAAGTGGGAAAATTATAGGAAATTTTAAATTATCAGTACCAAAAGGCGAAGAAAACGATCTATCACAGATAATGCAAAAGATGCAAGGTGAAGGTTACTTTAAGGCACCGATAGCCACAGTAAAAGAGCTGATGACCGCATCAATTAAAAGTGATCTCGCCAACAATACCCAAGCGAACGAAGAGACTCAAGCACCTTCACCTGGCTCAACAAGCCCAACACAAATCTTATCTATTACTGATAATGAAGCTGCAAACAAAGCAGAAAAAATATTACAAGATTTTGTCAGCAAAGGTTTTTTAAAGGTTGAGGGTAATGATTATGTCTTTACCTTCAAATTAGAAAACCAAAAAATTACTGTGAATGGCCGGCCATTTGCTCCCGCTATGCTAAAATAATTTCTGCTTCATTACGTTTAAAAAGCCCCTATCACAAACCGATATGGGGCTGATAATTTTTTACATTATAGACATTTTTTGGGAGTTATAATAGTTTGGATCGGGTCGCTTAGCATAGGCATCAACAAGTTCTGTCAAAAAACCAACTTTCTCTGCCATTGGCAGATCAGATGCTAAAACTCCTTGAGTTATACCGGCAAAGATTTGAGTTAACGAAGCTGAAGAAGGATTTGAGTTTGCTTGATTCCTACCGGAATGGATATCCTGCTGAGCCACCTGATTAATTCCACGAATTGTTGAGGAAGAATCAGCCTTATTTTGAGGTAAAAGAGCCAAAGCACTTGCATGCTCCTCTATTTCATTAGCTGAAAAAATGTTTTTTAGAACCCCTTGCTCACGATGAAGTGATTCTTTTGCTTTAGGTCCACTTCTAGAAGCGAAAAAAGAAATGTTACTACGAGTCATTGCTTCTTTTACAGGTAAGTTTTCATGGCTTCTTTTAAAATTAACTTCTAACCAATTGACCAATCGAGAAGGATTCTCCACATGAATACAAAATTTATTATGATTACATTCATTTTTAATATTCTCACCTTTTTCGATGCGAGCAACATGATTATCAACCACAAAGTATCCCTTTGTTGCTTCAAACGGAGGTAAGATACTCCCTGGATAAATGATAAAATTATAACCTAAGGCAGCTGCTAACAGCATAATAGAAGGACTTTCTTCGGTAAGGTAACCTTCAGAACGATGAAGCCATAACTCGCGATTATCTCCTTCCCCGGCATGACGACTTGCAAACTCGGAACTTACCTTGTCAATAGTTACCTTAAGACCTTCTACTGAACTATATAGAGGTATTATTTCTTTTAAAATTTCATTAAAATTATTTTGAGACACCCAATTATGCCAACGAACTATTTCAAAATTCTTTCCAGTATCCGCAGCTAATTTATTGATAATCTCAATTTTTTCATCCACGGTCTTATTTGGATACCTAGTATCGAAATCGTTCTCAGTAAGCCCCAAAGGAGCTAAGAACGCGCCAAGATTAGCTTTAAAATATAGATCCCCTAACTCTATGGCGTTCTTTTTAAGAGCATCTTCATTATCACCGGATGAGGAATCTTCCTTAAGATTATGCCAATAAATTTCATCGGCAATTAAAAATGTTGCTTTACCCTTCACACCAGTATAATCAGGACCGGTTTGATGCATATCAACAGCTTGTTTCACAATAGCTGCTAAAAATCCACCAGCACAGTACTCATTTCCTTTAATACTTAAAAGAACTAAATCATTTGTAGTCTTCAACGAAGGAAAACGACTTTTACTACTATCTTTTGAATCAAAACTTGCGGTAATAATTTTGCCGTCTTTCGGACCTTTGATTTTGGGCATCTAATATTTCCTTAGCGTTATGTTTATCACTTCTGCACACTATCAATTCACTCAACTACTTAAAAATTATTTAAGTCGGGATGATAGGTACTTAACTTAATATTTTGGGGTTTTAAAAATCGAATTATTTTCAATGTTCAGTCAAAAATATAGACATAGTATAATTCATTTTGAAAAAAAAATAACCAATTTTTTTAAAATAGTTTATAATATTCTCACTATTTATTTATAATAGACAGATATTTTGGATGATTTACTATATTCTTTTACGTGTCCGTCCATTAACATACTGTCGATCAACAATATTTTTACTCAATAACGCACGTACTTCGGTTATTAAGTCATTTTATATGGTGGAAAATGGATTCTGAAAAAATTAAAGAATTACACGAAATTATTAATCGAAAAAATGAAGAGATTCGTCAACTGACCCTATCTCTGGATGAAGAAAAACTTAATTATAAAAATGAATTGCACGCTGTTCGTGATTATTACGAAAATATAATTGCCTTAATGCCAGGACATGTATACTGGCTTGATAAGAATAATGTCTTTTTAGGTTGTAACGATCGACAAGCAAAAAGCGCCCGTTTGCAATCAAGAAAAGAAATTGTTGGAAAAACCAATTACGATATGCCATGGAAAGATCAAGCAGAAGAATTAAATAAAATCAATACATTAGTTATGGAAACGGGCATACCACATACTGTAGAAGAATATGCAGTCATGACAAATGGAATGGGTATTTACTATTCCCAAAAGGTTCCCTTACACAATCAAAACAATGAGATTATTGGTGTTTTGGGTATTTCTCTCGACATCACAGAACACAAAAAAATGGAAGTTGCTTTGCGTCGTGCCAAAGAAAATGCTGAAGTTGCAAACAAGGCAAAAACTGAATTTATTGAAAATATGAGCCATGATATTCATACCCCATTAAGTGGTATTGTTGGGATGTCACGACTTTTGGAAGAGAAAGCAGAAGATCCAGAAAGAAAACAATTTGCGCGTTGGATTCATGAAAGTGGTGAACAATTATTGGATCTATTAAATGGTGTAATGGAAATCGTTGCCGCAGATAATCTCAGAGACAGTGATGTCCATGAGGAGCTATTCGAATTACGCAAAAATGTTAAAGATATTGCACATCTTGTACAACCTACTCTGGAAATGAAAAAAATTCAGCTGAATATCGAAATTGATGATACAGCACCAAATACTTTTATCACTGATGGTACAAAATTACATCGAGTTTTATTAAATCTAGTAGGAAATGCAATTCGATTCACTGATAAAGGTATTGTTACAATTAAAGTGGAGACACTTTCACATGAAAATAGCTATGCACAACTTCGATTCAGTGTGATTGATACAGGAATTGGCATACCTCCGGAATTAAAGGATAAAATCTTTGATCGCTTCTTCCGCGCTACTCCTGCATACAAAAGCCAGCACGGTGGTTATGGCGTTGGCCTTCATGTCGCACAAAAATATTTAAGCCTTCTGGGTGGAGAAATAAATCTGGAAAGTGAAGTAGGAAAAGGCTCTACTTTTTATTTTACCCTCACAATGAAAATCGGGTATAACGAGGACAATACCCTCACTTATAATGAAACAAAAATACTGAACAAAGAAACAGTATCTCATACGCCGCTTATTCTTCTGGTAGAAGATAACATCATTTCCCTTCATATGATTGAAAATGTTGTAGAACAAGGAGGATATCAATATTATTCGGCAATCGATGGCGAACATGCTTTAGAGCTGTTAGAAACGAATGATTTTGACTTAATCATTACTGATATAGATATATCCGGTATTGCGGACAAAAACCTCATTCAGTGTATTCGCGATATGGAAAAACGTGCTGGGAAAACTCCTTTACCTATTATTGGCCTAACTACTAATACCTCAGGTGAAACAGAAAATAATCCCATGCGTTCAGAAATGAATAAAATATTAACTAAACCCATTCATTTAAAAAAGCTCCAGGAAGTAGTTAATGGACTCAATTTAGCGTCTTCAAAAAAAGAAAAATAGGGCGTCCCGCCTACGTGTCGCGACTTGTTCGCGGCATCCAGATGCTCGTAATCAACAGCAAATTTCTTCATATAGGTCACGCCACCCAGGGTGCGGTGGGGATGAATTGTAAACACACCCTAATTTTGGGCAAAAAATCTTATATCGCAGTCTGGGTGAAGCGTAGCGACGCCTAGACTACGATATTTTTATGGGGTTTCAAAATAATTAGTATCGAATGGATAACAAACCCAAGTTAAAGTTGAGCCGTTGTAATTCACTTCAAGCGTCGTAGTATTCAAAGCAGATAACTCAGGTTGCTTATCTATATAGCATACTTGCCGCGCCCCATTTAAACTCACATAGTAATAAGATGTAGTCGATTTATAATCATTAGGCACATAGTAAACATCCCCTTGTTTTTCCAAAATAATCGGAGTCCCGGTAATTACAATTTTGGTAGCATGGGAAACTGCATTAAGCATCGTAAGCGAAAAAAAAATTAATAATAATTTTTTCATAATAATTTCACTCCTTGAAATGATTTAAACGACCCTGATTAAGTATAGAACAATAATATTCACTTAATTGCATTGCGGTACGATTACTGAGCGAAATAGAGCATGTCAATTACACAACCAGATGGGCAACCTTTAATTGAGCGAGTACCTCCGATAAGCTGAGTTGACATGACTTCAAGTGGATCAAACTAAGCTCTACAATAAGATGTTTTACACATTGAGAAAGATTATAATTCTCTAACGTAGCTTGGATGGCTACCGCTTTAATTTAATTATAGGAAATATTATGAATACTCTGGAGTGGCTAACAAAACTTATCGCATTTGATACTACCTCACGCAATTCCAATTTATCACTAATAGAAACGCTCGCTAATGGATTAAATGATTATCATATTAATTCTATTTTAATCCATGATGATAAAGGCCTTAAAGCAAATTTACTTGCTTCGCTCCCTAATCGCCATGGTCAACGCAATGGCGGTCTTATTTTATCTGGCCATACGGATGTAGTACCTGTTGATGGACAGGCCTGGGACAGTAATCCATTTCAAGCAACGATTAAAGATGAGAAAATATATGGCAGAGGAGCTTGTGATATGAAAGGTTTCATTGCTGTAGTCATGAGCCTCATTCCACAACTGAAAGCACTTAATCTCGATTTCCCAATACATTTTGCTTTTTCTTATGATGAAGAAGTTGGCTGCCTTGGCGCACCACGCCTTATTGAGAAAATGATGAAGTTAAATTATAAACCCAAAGCGTGCATTGTAGGTGAACCAACCTCAATGCAGCCAGTCATTGGGCATAAAGGAATACAATGCTATCGCTGCCAAATTCATGGAGTAGCGGCTCACTCTTCATTAACGCCTCAAGGGTGTAATGCGATAGAACATGCTGCATCATTTATTACATTTCTTCGCAATATGGCGCATCAGTTTAAATCACAAGGGCATCATGATGCATCTTATGATGTACCCTACACTACAATTTCCACTAATCTCATTCAGGGTGGAAACGCTTATAATACAATTCCTAGTTTGTGTGAATTTGTTTTTGAAATTAGAAACTTAGTTTCAGATAACCAGGAACAGCTACATCAACAAATAGTGGATTACCTGGATGCCCAACTACTCCCTTCTCTGCGCAAAGAACAATTGAATACAAACGTTATTCTGGAAACGCTTGCTAAAGCACCTGGATTGGATACACCGTTATCAGAACCAATTGTGCGTGCTGCCCAATCAATTTGTCAGAATGAAAAACAATCAAAGGTCGCTTACGCCACCGAAGCAGGATTATTTCAACAAGCAGAAATACCCACTATTGTTTGTGGGCCGGGTAGTATTGAACAAGCTCATCGTGCTAATGAATTTGTTGGGCGAGAACAATTACATCGTTGTGAACAATTTATACTCAATATGGTACAATCACCATTTCTTAGAAATACTGAATAAAAAATAGTTACTGCTCATAATTCTGTTTCAACAAGGTGAGAAAATTACATGATAATCCTCTATATCCCATTCCATGAAAATAATGATCTCATTGCCCGGGCAATAGATTGGAAAAATACGCTTACAGATCAAAACATACTCATCTTACAACATGGTAATCCAATTGATTATAATTTACTGAATCAGGAACAACTCACCATCTATATCCTCGCTCATGGTGTTAATCAATTATTAGAACATTTTCATCTGAGCAGCCATTACCCTATTACCAGTCAAACAACCTATCTTAGTATTGATCAAATAGCAGATCGTTTTAACTCTGATTTTGTCTACCTGCATTTTAGAATTAAAAATATAAAGCTTTATTTTTGCAATAATCAAGGAAATCAGAAAGATATAGCAGAATTATTCTACAAAAATTTAGTCTTATTTGATGCGTCCATAAATTACTATGCCGGTACGGTTTTTAGTCCTTCAAAAAATCATAAAAAGTATTCATTTTTTCATGGTCAGTGGTATTGCTGTTCGAATGTTCGAAATTCCTTACGTATAAAAACTTGCCTCGATTCAGATGAAAAATTGAATATTAAGACATTAACTATCCTTAATTTTGTTTCAGATGCAAAACAAAAGCGCATTGATGAAGTCTTTCAAAGCCGAAAAAAAGCACGTCATGAACAATTGATGCGAATGAGAAAAAAAGAGACGAAGCATCAAGAACAAAATAGCGATGCGATAAAAAATATAGAAAATGACAACTTTCTGTCATTTGGTAGCCAGCAAAAATATTGATATCGAATTTCAAAATAGAACAATAATTTGCATAAATTTTTAAATAATTGATTGACAACAATCAGGATGATAATATTGTGACCACATTATATTACATTCTATTGACTCGATGAAAGATTGGTTAAAACTCTTTTTTGCAAAAAGTGACGCTATCCTCTTAACCCTAAATGGCAAAACTTTTAAAAAATCCGATTGTCAAAAGCTCGGTGGTGGAGCTGAAAAAAATGTGTATCAAATTAAAGAGACAAACCAATGCTTTTTTATTCCCAATAAAACGGATCGGGAGATATTTTGGGATGGAAAAATACAAACAAGTGAAGATCTTTGGAATCGTAAAATTGAAAGAGAAAAAGCTTTACTCGATCAAATCAGTACATTTGGCTTAAAAACACAACGTTTTGAAATCTTACCCCTAAAAATTGAAGATCCAGGAAAATCGTCCTATATCCTTAATGTTCTTGTTACAAAAGATTTTAAAAGCCTATGCGAAGAAGAATCTATTGTTATTTATAATAAAAAGGAGCAGGAGATTATTGGTACTCCTCCAAATTTTATTGCGATGCAAAAGCAATTCAAGGAGAAACATTTTGCTCAAAAGGTAGTCAAAAAAATTATAGCCGAATATGCAGTTGCATTCACATTTACATTACCATCAAGTATTCTATACGTTCTTGATGACAGTGAACATTTGTGTTTTGAATTACCAAAGGACGCTACAGAACCTCCCGTAGCACGATATATGTTTTGGGATGTTCTATCTGACTTTAGAGGCGTAAGTATTCCTATAGTCCCCACATTAAATGAGTTAAAGCTCGGTTCAAAGGAAGAACCTTCCACCACTTCTACTCGAGATCCTCTTCAAGGATTAATCAACCTTGCTTATCAGGTTGCGTCCCCCATACTTAAAATGAGTACCCCCGCAAAGGAAGACTTCAATGTGGATTCCTTAGCTGCAGATCTGCTCAACGCTTTAAACGACGATGATATTCTCAATGAGGCCCTGGCTCATGCAAGAAAATTAGCGTCCCAATTTATTGAAAACCTATTAAAAGAAAATGAACAGAATAAGCTAGATAATAATGAGGACTTTATTCTATTAATGGAATCTGTTATTTCAGTAGGCGAATTTGATTTATTCCTACGCGCTTTTCGATCATTTGAAAATCCGGCTGATATGCCTCAAGAAGACATCGATAAAATTACATTTTTTGCACAAAAATACAAGGTTCAACCCATCATTGATTATCTGAATATTCATCTTGTTCAAGAAAAAGCCAAGAGAGAGATGGAAAAAAATATTCGTCTTGCCCAAGAAAAAGCCAATCAAGAGGCAGAAAAAGTAAAAGCAGAAGAAAAGCGCCACAAAGATTCTGAACAATTAAAAAACGATTTTCTGCAACGCTACAATAAAAAATTGACCGATGACAAAAATGCATGGTGTGGTATGTATTCATTTTTTGTTAGAAGTTATACCAATGAAGATATGAGCTTAAAAGAATTGGTGGAACATGCTCAAGGACGTTCACAGCATGGTAGTGGCAAACGCAGTAAAGAAATTATGAAAACAATGGGTTGGTTAGATGAAAGTAATGAAGTAACGGATAAAATAAGTAGTTACATCATGTAAAAGACGTTTCGTTTTTACTATTGAATATTTTATGATTTATTTTTGCAAGCGAAACTCACATTAATAGGCATTGCAGTACAACCAGTCTTAAAACTGTCCTTAATATTTTTGAGACTATAAAAATGAGCTAGTAAAAAGAACTTGATAGGCCGTATAGGGATCGAACCTATGACCAAGAGATTAAGAGTCTCCTGCTCTACCAGCTGAGCTAACGGCCCATTTAAATGATAACAGTTAACTTTTGTAATCGATTGTTAACTTTTAAAATATTAGCTTATATCGATAGATTTTCCAACATCTAGACAGAACGATATGAAAAACAATATTTTCACCTCGATCTTTAACAGACAATTGCAACTTGAATAAATAAGTGTAGTAATCTGTCTTGAGATAAAATTCATGACAGTTACTCCACTTTTTATTTTGAAGATTGGATCACACCTTAACTTGGAGACTCTACAGGATAGAGTTTTGTGACTGTGTTTTTTTCTCGATATGCGAGAAGTAAAAAACCGATAACCCCCATTGCCAGGGTGGCAGGGATAACTCCTATTCCATAAACAAAAGCTCCCGCCTCACGAATGCCGCCATTTACATTGACAACATAACCTATAATTGTATGGAACGCATAGCCAAAAATCATAATTATCATATTGGCGATTGCCGTAGTGAGGCCAGCAAGATGCTCTGGAACATAAGTAGAAACTTTATAAATAGCTAGAATCTGATAAGCACAGCACATTCCGACCAATATAAAAGATATCGTGATACTGGATACGTTTAACATACCTCCAACAAGTGCAGTAAAAACAACACACATGGTTATTCCTGCTGCGATGATTGTTCCCAGGTAATATCCTGATTTTTCTGCAATCAAACTTAAAACTGGGGAGCCAAAACACATGCCAATAAAAATCATTGAAGGTAAGTAGTTTGCTGTTGATGTATTCAAACCATATACCTGTTTTAAAAAGCCAGAACCCCATACATCAGAAAATCCTTCCAAAGGACCTAGCATTAGCCCTGCAAAACAGCACATCAAAATGACTTTTTTGTTGGTAAAAACAGTTTTGATATTGGCAAGGATTGATGTGTGATAAGTAGGTTTCTCATCGGGGACTATAAAATAAGTTACGCAGGCAAGCACGAGGCCAATAGCGATAAATACTTCAATGACCATTTTATAACCCACTGCATGACACATATAGCTAACTGGACCACCACCATAAACAGCGCCTATAAGTCCTATCATCACTGAAAAACTTAGCATTCGAGAAAAATGCTGTTCTTTAAATGTCATACGTATTATTTTAAACGTACCCAAAATTGCAGCTGACGATCCAATGCCAATAAGCGCTCTTCCTATAAGAGGATACATCCAATGATCAGCAAAAATCAGCGGCAGCAAGCCAAGAACAGGAAGTAAAATGCATAAAGTCATTACTTTTCTTGGGCCAAAACGATCCAGCATAATCCCAATTGGCAAATGCATCAAAGAGTAGCCAAGATAATAAACACCAGAAAATTGTCCAAATACCGTCGCATCAATATGAAATTTCGACGTAATATCATCCATCATAATATTGGGCATCACTCTAAGAACATATTGGTATGCGTAAAATATTGACGCAATAAGCCACACAAACCAGGCAACAACACGTGATGTAGACATAAAAATCCTCGAAAATACAAGCAGCTAATATACGCACATTGGTTACAACCTATGCATTAGAGAATATTGTAATGCATTTGTTTTGAAATTTTATTGCAAATATAGGGTTTTATTTTAATTATTTAGATTCTAATTTTAATTTACTAACATTTTTTGGATTAAAATGCTAATATTTAAAATATTCATGTTATTTTTAAAAAATTATGGATCGTACAGACAAGAAAATATTAGATATCCTTCAGTCAAACTGTCAAATTAATAACCAAGAACTTGCTGATATGGTAGCGTTATCCCCCTCGCCTTGCCTTCGTCGCGTCAAATTGTTGGAAGATAATGGCTATATTAAGAAAAAAGTTGCTCTTCTTGAACCCGAAAAACTGGGTTTAAAGTTATCTGTGATTGTTTTAGTTGGATTAAATAGTCATCAGCCCGCTGTCATGAGCCAATTTGAGGAAGCTGTTCGCTTTCTTCCTGAAGTAGTTCAGTGTTATTTAATTACAGGTCAATCTGCAGATTACGTGTTAAAAGTAATCGTGCCCGATCTAAACGCATACCAATTGTTCTTATTAGACAAACTGACACGTATCAATGGGGTTACTAGCGTACAATCAAGCTTTATTTTAAGAACTATTTGTGAAACAACTACACTTCCATTGGATCATCTCGATTAATTAATTTGTTTTATCCCCATTAACTCTAATACAAGTGCGTATCCTATTGATTTTAATTAATTCCTATTGAGTTTATCGATAAAAAAAGCAAGGTATTGCGTCAATCATATAGGAGTAAATTAAGACATTGAAGTTTTTACCTTTAGTTTTAGCTGGATTTTGCGTTGTAAATACAGTTTCTTCCGCTTCCGCCCCTCTTCCGAAATACCTTGATAAAGATGGACCTGTTTGTACCACGCTTAGAGGATTTACTGGCCTCATAGTAGGTCCAACTGGTATAGATAATTTAGGCCCCAACGTATTGTTGGTAATGAGACAAATAACTTCTCATTCCAGGGATTGTTTTTAAGCCTTACGTTACACGCCTAACAAGCATCATAAGAACTGTCTTTAAAGTAATCGTGTCATTTACTCATAAAGACAGTACTTTGTTTCACTCACTTTTCTTTGATCGAATTTTCTATATTTACTTGGGCGTGTTTACAATTGAAAATAAAAATTCTCTTAGAACTCGCCTTCCTCATATTCCCAAGGTATATAATTTGAGGTAATACTTATTTCAGAACCTCATTGAGTATATTTATAAAAATTGCTGGTAGCAGGTGCTTTCGCTGTACTAAACCGCATACTTGTCATTGGCTAAAAGGATAAACAAAGATGACAAAAACAGTAGATTATTTACTTCTTGGCGGCGGCCTTGCTTCGGCACTTGCCGCCGATACTTTGAGAAAAGAAGGCGCTACTGGGAGCATTGCCATACTATCAGAAGAGCATTACCTTCCCTACCTTCGCCCTCAGCTCGCCAGAGGATTTCTGACTGGAAACCGCAAGAAAGAACAATTCATTATATTCAACGAAAGCTACTATAAAAAAAATGATATTGATGTATTGCTCAACACAAAAGTTTTGTCTGTTGATCCCAAAAATAAAATTGTGAGAACAGACCATACTGGAAATTTCTATTTTAAACAATTGCTTATTGCCACAGGCTGCAACCCTAAACGAGTTGAGCTGCCAGGAAGTAAACTCGACAAAATCTATTATCTTAAAACGCTCCCTGATGCACAGCCACTTATACATGAAATAGAACATGCAAAAAAGGCAGTAATCGTGGGAGGAAGTTATATTGGCATCGAGCTCGCTTCTTTATTGATTAAAAAAAATATAAAAGTAACCATTATCGCAGAAGAGTTCCATTTGTTTAATGTAAGTTCTTCAGCTGAGGTAGCTGCTTTTATAACCAACAATGGCGTTGAAGTACTTCTTCATGAAACGATAAAACAATTTAATGGTAAAAAGCATGTCCAATCAGTAGAAACAAATACAGGAAAAAATTTAGCGTGTGACTTTGTAGTCATAACCGATAAATACTTTCCGGTTACTGATTTTCTTCAAGGGAGTGGAATTCAGATCAATGATGGCATTGTTGTCGATCAATATCTGCAAACCAATAAAGAGGGAATTTATGCTGCCGGTGATGTTGCTAACTTTTTTGATCCAGTATTTAGAAGATATCATCGAAATGGAGGAGTAGATAACGCCATCAAACAAGGAAAAATTGCTGCATTAAATATGATGGGAATGAGAAAAAGCTACAGTACTGCCTCTTATTTCAATCTCCACGCATTTGATAATTACATTGTCATAATCGGTGATACCGTTGATGCTACGGAACGAATAGTAAGAGGTTCAATTAAAGAAAAAAACTGTGCCTTGTTTTATCTGAAAGATGGATTGTTGCAAGGTGCCTTTTTTTCTGGACGCCCTATAGAAGAAATTAAAGCGGCAGAATCACTGATTATCAACAGAGTTAATATAGAGCCTCATAAGAAAATGCTTTTTGATATTAACTTTTCTCTGGAAAAAATTGCAATTCAAACCATCCTTACCCTGCAAGGTGGTGGGGCTCTTGGTGCTTTTGAGTGCGGCGTGGTTAAAGCAATGGAAGAACATGGGATTTACCCGGATATTGTTTCTGGAATTTCTATAGGTGCATTTAATTCCGCAATTATTGCTGGAAATCCCAAACATGCGACTGAAGCGTTGGAGGGCTTTTGGAATGATCTCGCTCTAGATATGTTCAGTGTTGCTGATGAACAAGCAAGACGACTTCTCTCTTCCTGGCATGCTATGATTTGGGGGTCTCCCAACTTTTTCCTTCCAAGATGGCCTATGCCAGTTTTTAGTGCCGATCAATTACCAATTCACTGGACAAGTTTTTACGATACTTCATATGTTAAAGATCTTTTACGCAAATACATCGATTTTGATAAGTTAAAAGACAGCCCCGTCCGCCTGCTGGTGATGGCAGTTAACGTTGAAACATCTGAATTTGAAACCTTTGACAGTTATACAGATGACATTACCCCCGATCATATTCTTGCCAGTGGAAGCCTGCCTCCGGGGTTTCCATGGACAACAATTAATAATAAACATTATTGGGATGGTGGAATCATAACCAATACCCCTATTGATTCAACACTTGATGTCTGTGGTCGATCCAACAAAAAAATCTATATTGTTGAGCTTTATTCAAGAAATCGCCCCCTTCCTGAAAATATGATTGAGGTTCTTTCAAGAAAAGATGAGATTTTATTTTCAGAAAAAATAAGGAAAGACATACATACAACTGATCTTATCAATAACTACAAAAAACTAATTGAACAGATTTTGAATCATTGTGAGCCCAACATAGCTGAAGAGATAAGACAATTCCCTACTTATATTCAAACAATGGGTGATCCAGGCATTCAATCCATCACCAGAATTATACGTGAAGTAGGAAAAAATGAACCGTATGCATGGGATTCTGATTTTTCAAGAGAAACTATAGAACAACATAAGAAAAATGGTTATAAAACCATGAAGAACATATTAAAAAAAGAAGCCTTGGCAAAGCGTGCAAAATAAATAGGGCTTAATGAGCAAGTTTTTTGGCTTCGTGCTAACTCAAACCCAAGTTGAGTTTTTTCAAACGCAGGAAAAAATTCTTTGGCCGAATCATCGATAATACAAATCTTAATATATTGATCGTAAATCATTTTTATTAAGAGTTTGGCACAAGTGAGTTTAATTCGTACTTAATTTTAGTTGGAATTTAGGACGTTGGCTTTTTATTGACTCATTAGGAATTTTATGGAATATTGTGCCCCTTAAAAATCCATAATGGACAAGATAAGATATTTTTACAATGTGATCTTAATCCTATTCACAGCTCTCTCTTGGCAATAATACCTTTCCAAGATCCTTAATCGCTGGCAAATCCAGTATTGTTGAAGAAAATTTATCAGTCAAGGTTGTATGTCATTCTCGCTTAACAGGTATGGCCGCACGTTTGTTAACTTAGCGGCAGTGTCTTAAGAAAGTAGAATGGAAACATAAGTATTGCCAGAGGCAATTCTTAAGGATTTTATTAAAGGTTATACTTTTTTAAAAATAATTCG
Source organism: Legionella qingyii (assembly GCF_003184185.1). The sequence continues at coordinate 16,422 of NZ_QHJG01000038.1, forward strand.
GTGATTCATATTATGTTTACAAAGAAAGAAACAAACTCTTCCAATCTGCGGCATCAAAAAATCGTTGAAGAGTTAACTAAGTTGGCTAAAAGCAATAATGAAGCGGGTCGAACATACAAAGAGGCTCTTTCATTGACAAAAAAGAGAAATTACCAAGCAGCTTTAAAGTTGCTGAAACCCATAGAAGAGTCTGAATTTTATTTTACAAGTAAATCCATAGTTCGGGCAGTTTCTAATTTACGAAAAGAGGTAAATTTTAAGTTATTTCAGAAAGCCTCATCTGTTATTCCACAACAAACACCTCTTAGCATAGAAGATAGACTGAACAATCCACAGGAAATTGAGTCCGCAAGGGATTTTTTGGAAATACATTTTACCTCATCCTACGATGATGACGACGTTGACTTACTTTTCTCTTGGAATGAAGCCTTGAAATTTGGACATAAAGTAAAAGGAACCCAAGATATTCCTCGCGATCTTAAACAATTAGAGCATGTTCTTTTAATCATTAATTTTCTTTTAAAATATCGCGGCAAAAAGGGTTTTGTGGCCCCTGTGGATATTGAATTGGATGAGTTTCATACAAAGGTTCTTGAAAACTGGGGAATTACTTCGGCTAGAGAGCTTCTTTTGCAGATGTGCCAAACATTATACCATTTGTCTGATGACACCCTGAATAAATACAACAAATTATTTATTCCTGCGCCTTTCACCTGGATAACATTTGAGCAATTTGGTGGCTTTATGGGGGAAGATAGCAGGGAAAAATTCTTGCTAATAAACACAGAATACCTATGCTCTATTAGTTCAAGTGACGAAGAAAAAAAGAAATCCTATTTTTCAGCGCTTAACCGATTGACTAATGAGTTGGCTCATAATGGTGATATTCTTGTTCACGCACTGCCTGATATCATCGAGAAAGACCTTCCGATTTTAAAGGAATGCATAGAAAAAATGAGGGCCGAATTAAATACAAAAAGGCCTGATAGTTTAATCCAACCTGTTTCTTTACTTAATATACAAGCTTTAACACAGCGTCTAATAGATACCAATACGTATACAAATGTTTTATCTTTGTTGACATTTCTTTATCAATCCATTGATAAAGCAAGAAATTCTAAACCAAGGATAGATGAATACAAAGATACGTTCCTTTACTTATCTTCAAAAGTAGGTCGGCATGCCGCTTTAAGGTATTTGCAAAAACTAGGAGAATATCTAACAGGAAAGAACTTTTATAGTTTCTATAACGAGACCGTCTCTTGGGAAGATCTTGTCAGTTTAAGGAATATTATTGTTCATCAGGATCAGGATAGTAATAAATATGTCGTGGATCTTTTGCTTCAAGACCCTAACCAGTTAAAGCAAATATTTAAGGCAGAATTAAAAGAACTCATTATCCTATTATTGGATAACTTGCTATTACGTGAACAAAAAACTTCTGTTTTAGAAGGAAACCCTCAAGAACATTGGTCAAATATTTATAACGCACAAGAAAAAAAAGCTCTGGAACAATTTGCATCATCCCAAGCCAAAAGAAATGTTACAACCCTCTTAACGTCCAAAGAAGATGAAGAATTTTTTATAGGTTTTCTGAAAAAGAAGAATGCTCCACAAGAAATAGAAGATTTGTGGTGCAAAATATTGCGGGGTGAAGAAAAATCACCTCTGACCACCAAAGAAGAAGGACAATTCAGACAAACATACTTCCCCACAAAGAAAGAAGATTTACAGAGTTTTACAAGGCTAAGTCAGATCATGAGGAATGCATTAAGTCCACCTAAGCTAAAAAAAAGCCAGCGTGAAGAAATGCTTAGGAAAATACAGGAAGAGGCTAAACAACGTGAAATAGAGAAAAAAAACAAAGTAAAGGGATTGGATACTATTCGAAGTATCGTTGAAAGTGCTATAAAAATCCAAGATGAAGGACATACTTTAAGTCCTTTAGATAGGATTAATGCGGCCATAGAGGCACTAGATAACATGAGAGAATTTCTAACCGAGGACTTATCTATTTTGCTAAATTATCCTTTACAAAAACATGGAGAAATCCTTGCTTTAAGGCTGCTGGCTAAACCCATATTGCGTGCTGCTCTTGAGTATAATTTTGGACAGCTTGTGCAACACTTGCAAAATATTCGTCAATTACATGCTTATCCAAAAACCAGTTTCTTAGAAAAGAATTACTCAAACTTAAAGCGATTAAGAAATTATGTTGAACATGATAATGCAATCATGATGAGTGCCGTTTCTTCTGAATCAGACAGTCCTATTATTAATCGTACTATTTTCGATAGTCAAACACTTTGTCCTATGTACATAAGCCTACTCAATGAGTTAGCTCCTGAATTACAACTGATCAAAAAGAGAATCGCCCCCCCGCCTAAAGAAAACAAAGCGGCAACATTTGGTTATATTTATCAACAACCTGTATCTAGACCTTGTACTACTACTCAAACATTGTTTTTTTTCAATCCAATTAACACTACTAATGTCAACAATACAAGAAAGCGTGAAGAAAAAGAGCAGGAAAAGGAAAAAGAGAAGAGTTATAATTTCTAACCATATTGGTCGGGCAAGTTTGCCCGACCTACTAAAAATTGAGAGTCAAAGTGGGCTGGTTTGAGCAGAGCTACCAGATAATATCGAGAAACAAAATGCTATTGATTATAATAAGAATTTTTAGCTAAAACGCCATAACGGTTATTTTTCAAAAGAATGCGCTCCTGTGGTAAAGCAATGGATGAACATTTAAGTGATTCAACTTGGAGTGAATAATAGCCTTAGGTCAGACCAAGATGTCCTTCCGCAAGTAATCGTGGCAAAATCTGTTGCCCTAAAATTGAAGCAAATTGGTATCCACTCGTCTTGAAATGAGCATCTAACCATACAAAATGATCAATTTCATTTCCTGGAACAGGAGTTCTTTCAATATCAACAAAATAGGGTGCGCATCACTAATAATGCATCTTCATAAATGGCCTTTGCTTGAAATTCATCATAAGGTGTAACCGATAAAACCCTGACGTTTAATTCTTCCAATAATTCCCTTCTTAATGCCTCCTCATCAGTTTCTCCAGGCTCAATCTTACCTCCTGGTACGATGTATTCATTTGCTGGTTTTCCGCGTTTATGTACTGCCAAAACTCGATGCTGTGCATCAAAAATTAATGCACCGGCTTTAAAGATCGTTTTTACACATTGATTCATTTTCTAATATCCTATCCGTGAAACACGTTAATTGATTTAAAATGGTTGTAGATGGATTACTAATAACACTCTTGGGAGTAGTAAAAACTGCATCACATTGTTCACATTGGTGTTGTTGGTGAGGCACTACTGCCAGATGCTCCTTATCAAAATGCGCATGGGAACAACCAGGGCAGTTGATGCTGGTTAAACAAAATCGAAGTTCCGGAATTGCTTTTTGTATTTGCAATATACGCACCATTTCAATATCCAGAAGCATCCCATTTACCCAAACTTCACTATACGTGTTATCAATGACTCGCTTTTTTTCACGATTATAAGCATGAACATGAATTGCACTTTCTTCCAAACGTTTTGCAGTCCAAATAATCGAGGGGTTCGATCCCCAAATCTGAAATCCACCTGGATATTGTGTGTGATCTAAGATTATTTTTCGTTGCGGCATTATTGATGGCCTTTTTACTAATTTATCATCAAGCATCTCTTTGAATCGAATCACCGGATTCACTACACAACGCTTACTGGTTAAAGTTGAACCACCACAGAAGGTACAGTAATGTTCAAACGAAGGGAGAACGGAGGCCAAATTCTGATCGAGAAGTTCCATCCCACAATGACAGCAATTCAAACTAACGATATCAAAATCAAAAATCGAACTCATGGTGTAGCTTAAAGCACACGCCTCAGTAAGTATCATACTTTTTTCTTGCCAGATTATTTCAACTTCGGGGTAGGATTGGTCAATTATTTTTTTACCCGAATCAGCCATTCTTGCATGAACATGAACACCACGATCAAATTTTTTATTATGGCAATCAAACACAGCCGGTAAAGCACCCCACGCCGCTACTCCTCCAGGAAAATTATCCAGATTAATTGAAATAGGTTGGTGTCTTAAAATTTGAGAGTGATTTAGCATAGAGATACCTTAACAAAAGTAATTAAAGTATCCCTCGCCCTACAAGTTGAATAAATCATTACAAATCGGGAGGGAATCGAGAATAGATGTAATCATCAACTTGCGTGGATTAAACAAAATATAGAGAAAACCCTTTTGCATGTCAATAAAGACTAAACTGCAAGGTTGACTAAACCTAATCATTTCAAGGAATATAAGGAAAATAGGTAACGACATAAAACCAATTTAATTACAATGATAGAAATATTTCTAATCCATACGATGATTTTTTCATGTTGAAGAAAATACTGTTCTTGATGTTAATAGTAACAGGTTTGTTAAGCTGCAATAAAAATATTGAACAGCAAATCTCTTCACCACCTAAAAAATTTCCTTCCAGTACAAAAGATTATAAACCTGTAGATGATTTGCCTTACATTGCTTGGTGGCAACAATTTCATGATGTAGAATTGAATCAATTGATCAAGACTGGCTTGAACAACAACATGGATATTCATATTGCCATAGGAAACTTACAACAAGCACAAGGCGAATTGCGGCAAATCAAGCTCAGTTGGATTCCTTTTGTACAAATATTTGCCGGCTACTCCACGAACCCCGCACTTGGAGCGCCCGGTGCATTTTATGGGGTGTGGCCCTACTATTTCCTGAACATGATGAAACTTTATACCCAACAGAAAGAGGCCACATATAATGTTCAATATCGTCTCGCGGCCATTGAAGGAATGCGTCTAACATTAATTGGCCAGGTCGCGTCGGCGTATTTCACCTTAATCGCTCAATTAGAACAATTAAGATTATTGCAGCAATTAGACAATGACTTAAAATCATTAATTGAATTGAGCAAGGGCGAAATCAAGATTGGTTTAGAGAATGAAATTAATTTGGCTCAATTGCAATCGGATGAACGGCTGATTGCAGCTCAGATTAAACCTGCTTTGCATAATATTGTGTACAGTGAAAATGCTCTTCGTTATTTGATCAATGAAAACCCTGGCCGGATAAAAAATAAAAATAATTTTGCCCAAATAGACTTTTCACATTTTAAGCCGGGCAGCTTACCCGCTACAGTATTAAATAATCGTCCAGATTTGAAAATGGCTCAATATGCATTGAATGCCTCACGTGCGGCAATTAATGTTGCCTATAGTGATTTTTTCCCGGCATTGCAGTTAGATGACTTTCTAGGCGAAGTAGATTTGCCAAGCAGTAATTTTGCTGAAACAACTGATGCATACGTCAATTGGACGCTTGCCCCCAGCTCCCTTGGAAAAATTGCAGCACGTAAAGGTGCCTATAATGCAAAAATTGCTGAATTTAATAAAACAGTCCGACGTATTTTAAAGGAAGTTGATACTGACTATTCTGCCAATAAACGTATGAATGAAAAATATATAGCTTATTTACATGCGGAAAAAGAGTATCGTCGTAAATACAAACTACAGCAAGGATTGCTAAAAACAGGATTAATTTCTTATAAAGAATTATTACAAAGCAAAATTTATTTGGATAACATGGCTCTGTCAACAAATCAAGCCAAGTTGGAACTCACGATGTCATTGATTATTTTGTATCAAGACTTAGCGGGTGGATATGCTTACAAAAAATAGTTCAGGACTTATGAAAAAAGTAGTTATTGGAACGAATTGTAGCCAGGGAACAGCAATGAACTACATATATAATTTTAATGTAATTTGGATTTTATGATAAATTTATTCAGATATCGTGAACGTGTTAAAAATGGATTTGTTCGGCTAAAACGTTGGATCACCATCACCAATGTCATCATTTTTATTGGCATTTCAACAACCATTATTTATATTTTTTCTTTTTTATTTCCTTTCACTGATAACGCATTTGTCGTCAATAATGTACGTCCAGTTGCAGCCCTTGCGAATGGCTATATTACAAATCTTTATGTGCAAAATGGTGATGTTGTCAAAAAAGGTCAAAAGCTTTTTACTGTCTTTCAAAAACCCTATATCTATGCGGTAGAACAACTTAGCGCCGATTTAGCGAGTGCTCAAGCAAAATTAGCTGCGTTAAAAACTACTTATGAACGCGATCTCAAACTCAGTGAAAACGAGCAAAAAAATTACATCAAACTCAAACAGGATGATCAAAAATATTATAGAGGTTATTTATTAAAATCGGTTTCTCTCATCACCTTACAAAATTCACAACAAGAAACAAAAGCCGCTAAAGACAAATGGGACGCGGCTTTAAAACAATTGGAAATTGATCAACATCAAATAAAAGCACAAGAAAATGAAATTAAATCCCTGCAATGCACGATTAAAAAATGCCAAAGTGAATTTGGAGCAAACAGAAGTTTATGCACAAACCAATGGAATTATCCAAAATTTATTTTTTAGCGTCGGAACACCCGTAAATATTAATCAACCACTATTTTCCTTAGTGGATACTGATGATATTTACATTCAAGCAAACTTTAATGAAACAGATTTGGGGCAAGTACATAAGGGTGCAGAAGTATTGGTATTTCCCAGAATGTATCTGGGGAGAAAAATGTTTCATGGCGTAATTGATTCAGATTATTGGGCGGCTAATCGACAATTGGTAGATAATCGAACTCAATTACAAAACGTAATCAATGAAAATCAATGGATCTTATTACCTCAAAGACTTCCCGTCATTATTCGCATCACAGATCCTGATTCTCATTATCCGCTCCGTCTTGGAACAAGTGCGTATGTCTATATCAAAGTTTAAGCAATGGCTTGATGAAGTGGATCCCTATGCCTTACAACGCATTACTCTTTATAAATGCCTCTTTGTTGCGACTATAGAAGTGTATGTCTATTGGTTGTTTCAACCTGTCAGTTTCCTTGCTTTTTTCTCCCCCTTTTTTTTGGTCGCCCTTTATGAAGCACCTGTACTTTCGACGTTTAAAGAAAAAGAACACTTACTGATTTTTATCACTGCTGCAGTCATTCTCATCAGCGTATCCTATTATCTTGTCTTTCCATTTCGCGGTGTTTTTTTCTTTTTCTCAATATTTGTCTTAACGGTAACCTATTTTTACGTTTTAAAATATTTCTATGCTTTGAAAAATCTAACCATGTTGCTTATATCGACTGGAGCTGTTGTTTTAAGCGCTGAACCACCAGCCAACCTTGAAGTCGCATACGGTTTTATTTCATCAACAACATTATCGATGACCTTTGCATTGATTAGTTTGAGAATTTTCCCCAATATGTATTTGATCGTATGGAATAAAGCCCTGCAAAAATTCATTCAGTACCTCGAGGAAGATATTGATTCCGCTATAAATCAAAATAATAAAAGCCCTATAGGAGAGGAAATTCTCCATTTAGGAATGGTCCGAAATTATCGTCGGCTACTTCCTAAAAAATATATAATGCAAACTTATCGTATGGGAGTAAACATACGAAATATTCAACACGCGTTAGACAATTTATATTACGAGACAAAAAATGAGGTATTTTGGTACGGTGTAAAAAACAATCTCTTTTGGCTTAGACACAATATGAAAACGTATATACCCTGTGGAGCACCCTCGCTTCCTATAGAGCCACAAACAAAATTACAACATCATATTGCTCGTTGTTTACAACAAGCGTTTATCCATTGGAATAAATTATGCTTTCTGCGGCAAAACTGAAGAAAAAACTTGATTATGCGCGGTTTACGCAATTAACAATCATGTTTATGGTTGCCATGTGGATTTACTTATTTACAACTATTCCTCATAAATGGTGGGTGTTACTCACAGTAATCGTCATCAGTGCAGGAATTGAGCCAGGTTTTATTATCAGAAGGGCAATTCATCGCATTGGAGGTACTTTTGCTGCCTTGCTGATTCTAATTCCTCTAATTTATCTCATGCAGTTGAATTATCGATTAATTCCCGTCTTATTTATAATCAGCATCATTGGACTCGCCGTTTCATCATTAAATACAAAACGCTACGACATCAGTGTTTTTTTTATTACTCTTATGGTTTTTTTACTATTAGCGCAGACCACTGAAGCAAACTCACCTGAGGGTCCATTTGAAATGGTGCTGAATCGCGGTACATGTACTTTAATTGGTATCTTTATTGTTTTAGTTGGCGATTATTTTTTATTTCAAGCTTATCGTTACTCCCAAAAACTTTATTTATTTCATCAAATGATGGTTTACAGTTTTTTTAACGATATGATGCAACAAATAGTCAAATGCCGAGAGCAAAAAATAAATACATTTCTTTTTGTTGAGAAATTACGTGGTGAGGTAATCAAACATTGTGCGCCCATTACAATTAGTTCTGAAAACTTAAAACTGGAAGTTAAAATCAGCCAAGAAACCAAAAAACGAGTCGACATCTTTCAAGAAACAATTTGGGATATACGCAGGCTTTTATTTGCATTATGTGTTTCTGAATTTGTTTTACACTCTTCAGCAACAACTGAGAAACATTTACAACAATTTAAAATCTTAATGAATAAGGCGAAGAACAATTTTATTTATACTGAGGATATTTAGAGTAGCGATTCGTCCTTATTTTTAAAATTCCAGAGGGAGAAGTTTGAGACAAAGTATTTGATTAACATACTTTGTCTCATTTTATAAACATCGATAAAGATGCGACTTACTGATTCAGCATGATGGTCCGGCCGTACATGTTTTTTCTACTTCTAAAGCTCGTTTTTTTTCTCCAATAACCTGATTTAAAATTCTTAGCTCACAAACAGCAGCTGTTTTCTTTTGCTTCAAATCTGCAATCCATTCATTCAGGCTACTAACTTGTTCAGAAGCATGTGAAATTTGAGTACATAAATACTGTGACTTAAGATCATAAGAGGTCATGGGAGAATAACCAGCCGCTTGTCTTCCAAGGTATCGATCCGTTTGATCCGTATCAGAAAGAACCCCACCAAGAGTTTGCTGAAATCCTGTCTCCTCATCTACGACGTGTTCATATGTTAGTTCATGGGCTCGTTTACTTTCCAAAAGCTGAGCTAAACGTGCCTCTGCAACCTTTAATGCATCATTATGTTGATCAAGTCTGTTGTCAATCCAAACAAAATGAGGTTCATATTCTCGGTTAATTCTGATTAATTGAGGCAAGTCTTGTTGCTTAAAATATTGACGAAGTTCAAAAGGAGTTTTATGTGGAAATTTTGCCATAATTTAATCCTGATATTAAAAAAAACAAATAATATCACTTTTTACCCATATAGGAACTATTTTATCATTATGGTGATTTGCGAGCCTAGCTCCATAGCATCGATTAAACGATCTGAGGTATTTTTTTTCAGGAAACTTAATATGACTAGTGCCTAATCATGAAGTTTCGACTAAAGAACCCAAGCTCTCTGTAGCCAGCGAATGAAGTAGATTAATTTTTATGAGTTCAGCTAGAGTCTTAGTTTCCATTTTCCGCATAACGTTCGCGCGATGAACTTCTACTGTAGATATAGATATATCAAGCATATGAGCTATTTGTTTATTTAATTTTCCTTCAATAACCAAATCCATAACCTGTCGCTCACGTTTGGTCAAACGCTCAAGGCGCTCATAAAAATCAGATTGAGGCTGCAGGAACGAATGAGATTGCATTTTTTTGAGGCATTTTTGAGTAATTTCTAGTAAATGCTGGTGATTTACCGGTTTAAGAATGAAATCTGTAGCTCCAGCTTTCATCGCTCGTACAGCCATTGGAATATCACCATAGCCTGTGATCATGATTATCGAAAGCTGATTTCTTGATGCATTAAGATGCTCCAGCAATTCCAAACCACTCATAAGCGGCATCCGCACATCGATAATCAAACACCCTTTTTGCATGTAATCATAACTATCAAGAAATGATTTGGCATTTTCATAAGTGTGCACTGGAATATTAACAGACTCAAATAACCAACGAAATGACTGGCAAATCTCTGGATCATCATCCACTACAAAAACAGCTGCATTAGCAAAATCCATATTCACTTCCTTGCTCAAATAATACTAAATTGAAAGATCAAAATAATTCAGGGAAGTTCCTTCATTACAAAATGATTCCTCAAAGTGATTTGAACTACTTCTCTACTTTTACTTTTCTAATTTAGGGTTTACCCCAGCTTCATCCAAGGTAAAGGCTAACTAGTCATCGTACAATAAAATTTTGAATAATATCGAACTCACTTAATCTAGCATTAAAAGGAAGTAATATCCAATTTCATCAGGAGAATCATGCATGGAGAGAAAGATAGCAGTTGTTACGGGGGGAACCGGAGGAATAGGTACTGCAATTTGCAGGCGTCTTGCAACGAATTATAAAGTAATTGCATGTTACTTTAAAAACGGTAAACATGATGAAGTATTGCAGTGGCAAACGCTACAAAAAAAATCAGGTTATGATATCGAAATTCTCTTTGCAAATCTGGTGAATTTTTCTGATTGTGAAGCGATCACTAATTCGATTATGGAGCGTTTTGGTCGTATTGATATCTTAATCAATAACGCTGGAGCTACATGCGATGTCAACCTAAAAAAAATGGAACCTCACCATTGGCAACAAGTCATTGATGCGAATTTAACAAGTACATTCAATATAACACGTAACGTTCTACCTTTTATGATTGAGAAAAATTATGGACGAATTGTTTGCATTTCATCAATTAATGGACGAAAAGGTCAATTTGGTCAATGCAATTATGCTGCGACAAAATCTGCTTTATTTGGGTTTGCAAAGAGCTTGGCCTTGGAAGTTGCAAATAAAGGGATCACCGTTAATACCATTTCCCCTGGTTATATTGAAACATCGATGATAACTACTTTAAAAAAGGAAGTCCTCGATAAGATCACGAACAGTATTCCTGTAGGGCGGCTTGGTAAACCAGAAGAAATTGCCAATGCAGTTTCCTTTTTAGTCGGCGAAGAAGCTGGATTCATCACCGGTTCTAACCTGGATATTAATGGTGGTCAATACATGGGGGCTTAGTCCTTCATAGTTCATGGTACAAATCGCATTCAAGTCAGAATGCGATTTACCGATCTTGGCTTTAAAAACAAAATGATGCCCTTTTCTAGCGTTGTATAATAAGATGGAAATTAGAAAAAATTTTTTACTTTAGTATGAACCTGAAAATTAATAACGACAAACTCATTGTATTTTTTTGGGGAGAACAATCATGCCAAAGCTTCCTCATAATATCGAGCTTAGGGAAGTAAAAAAAGAGGTGTTACCCGCTAAAATTGCATCATCTTTATCTAAAGGAATCACCGAAAAAAAAATATTAACTGACCAATATGGTGCATATTATCTGATAAAAAAACCTGATGCATTAACTGTGAACGATGTGTTCAAAGGCTATCTTTCTCAAGAAGAACTGAAGAATCCTTCTTTTAATACCATGGAACATATTTTCTCTATCAAACTCGAAAGTGCTTTCCTCGAGATATTGATTCCCCACATGGCAAAAAAAATGTTTGAGGGTATTTTAGTCGTCCCGGAAAACCATCTACATGTGGATAAGGACGGAGCAATTGGCGTCATCTCCAAATTCATCAATGGTTTTTCTGAATTTTTGTCACAAAAAGAAGCAGTCAAAACAGACCCATTATTTGAACGAGAATACTTGCCTAAGCGGGTCAATTTATCACTCTCTTTAGAAGAAGCAAAAATTCTTGGTCAATTGTATGCAGTGGCTTTAGTTTTTAATTTATGGGATTTATTAAATTCCAAATTACTCAACTCAGGCTATTGTGTGGAGAGTGATGGTACCAAACGAGCTGCAATTGTTGATTTTGGTTGCGCAGGTATTCTGAGTTATAAAGGTCGTCATGCAGATACGCTGGCGTTGGATGATCCCAGTTTTTCCCCGATTATGAAAATCAGCCACTCATTTTTTGGGCAGAACTATCGTGATCATTATCGCCATGGTTATGCCCTACCCTTTGATAAATTGGTGGGTCCTCTTTTACCCCATACAATTATTGCTGATTTATTCAATATGTCTGGGGAGGATATAATTAGCCGTTCCATGCTCGATGGCTTTTGTCAGGCAATTACTGCCGCAGAAAAAAATATGGCTCAAAATCCTCATTTATTGGAAGAGGCATTAATGCGAGCATATGACGCATTCACTTTAGACTCTTCCTTACAAGCCAATGAGTTAAAAACCCACTTGAATGCTGAGTTTTATGGCAAACCTGAAAAAAACTCGCATAATCTGGTGACTCTTCTTCAACAACGTCTTGCCAGTACCCAAATGCTCATTGTGCAATTTAAAGCAGGAATACCAGCAACTTTAATTCAAGAAGAAATCAGGGACTATTATTATTATTCTCAGTGTTAGGAAGATTTGCTATTTTATAATTTTGCGTATATTAATTTAGTATTGCGATGCACTATCCTGTTTGCATCGTCCTAAAACATGCGAGGCACGTAAATGTTTTTTAATCCTCTTGATAATCGTAATCTATACAATATCTATGATTTTAATATGCGTTTACTTCAACCGTACTCAGATTATTTTGACAATGTAGCAAAACGTCTGCGCAGAATTTCTGACAATATTAATTTACCCGTAAACATTCCTTATATCTCAGCGGATGAGCAAAATGCATTGAAAAAGATGCTGGAAGCATCTTCGGGTCATTTTCGCAGGCTATCTGGCTATTCCTATATTTTTCACATAATTACCAATGTGTACGACAAACCCAAATTTGATATTAATGAAGTCAAAATTAAAGATGAATATTACGATGTTCAAGAAGAACTTATAAATAAAAAAAGTTTTTGTAATCTAATTCGCTTTAAAAAAGTAAATGGTGAACATTTGAATTTGCCAAAATTACTCGTAGTTGCGCCCATGTCAGGTCACTATGCAACCTTGTTAAGGGACACGGTTAGAAATTTACTTCCTCTATACGATGTCTATATTACTGACTGGAAGAACGCTCGTGATGTACCCTTGATTGAAGGCTCATTTGATTTGGATGATTTCATTGATTACATCATCTCTTATTTAAATTTACTCGCACCTAACTTAAACGTTATGGCCGTTTGCCAGCCAACTGTTCCTGTTTTAGCAGCGGTTGCGCTCATGTCTACTAATAATTCACCCAATCTTCCTCGCACAGCGATATTGCTTGGAGGTCCAATTGATACGAATCAATCACCTACTTCGGTAAACGAATTAGCAGCCTCACGAGGAGATGACTGGTTTCAACAAAATGTGATCTCGATTGTCCCTTCTCGTTTTCCAGGTGCCATGCGGCTTGTATATCCTGGGTTCATGCAACTTGCAGGCTTTATGAGTATGAATTTTCAGCGTCATGTGGAATCATTGCAAAAAGCAATTGATCGCTACGCCGACAATCAAACAGAAGCCGCCTTCAAGATAATAAAATTTTACCTTGAATATTTTTCAACCATGGATCTGACTGCTGAATTTTACATGCAAACAATAAACACCGTATTTCAGGAAAAACTGTTAACAACGGGTCGTTACAAATCGCGCGGTCATAATGTACGCTTACAGGATATAAAAAACACATCTATTCTGGCAATAGAAGGTGAGCGAGATGATATTACTGGAGTAGGACAAACAAAGTCGGTTCTGAGTTTATGTAAAAATTTACCTGATTCTATGAAAAAATATTTTCTTGCCGAAGGCGTGGGACATTATGGATTGTTCAATGGCAAGAAATTCCGCAATATTATTATTCCAGAAATTCACTACTTTACTGAAATGCATACTGATTCTTAATAAACTGAATTTTGATTTATTGTATCCTGGGTTCAGCGTAGCGAAACCCAGGTTCGTAATTTTGAATAAAAGCACTCCTCCGCTTCGCTGTACCCTGGGTCCAATTTATAAAATTTATAAACTTTCAATAAACTCGCATACTATTTTAGTGAATTGCTCTGGATATTCCATTTGAGGTAGATGCCCGCACTCCATAAAACAATAATAACGTGCTTTAGGAATCTTTTCGGCAAGCGATTTCGTATCTTTTTCACTGAAAATTAAATCCTGATCCGAACCCAATACAAGCACTGGTACATTGATTTTGTCAATCCAATCCCTTGAATCAAACTGCTTAAGCGCCGCATATTGTCCTTCGTATCCTTTAACAGTAAATGGAAAAGGATATTCAAAGCCAAGCTGGATTATTTTCTCAAGTACACCAGGTTGCGTAAGAAACTGATATGAATAAACCCAACTGCATGAGGCTTTAAGCAATGATTTAAGAGGGGCATAAGCTTTGAGTAGCTCTAATTGTGCATCAAGGTAGATATGAAAAACGTTATGTAATCTTGCTGCTGAATGACTAATTACTGCAGATTTAACTAATTTTGGATAGCGATAAGCCAAGCATTGCAGGATAAATCCCCCCATTGAATTACCAACAAAATGAGCTTGAAGAACACCAAGTGCAGAACATAAAGCAGCCACATCATCCGTCATTTGTTCTATAGAATAAGGGCCATCAGGGACATCTGTCTGCCCAACACCTCGATTGTCGAATAAAATAACCTGGTATTTATCTTTAAGACGTTCAACAACCTCAAACCAAGCAACATGATCCACACTAAATCCAGCAATAAAAACAATAGGCTCTCCCTTGCCATGCATCTCATAATACATGGAAATATCATTCACTTTTATATGAGGCATATTACTCCCGACATTAATCAAAATGTTTTTAAATGATCATAAAAAATATATCACAGGACTTACGAAAAAAAACAAGGCCGAGGCAAAAAATTGCCTTGACCTTGAGGTTTTCGTAAGTCCTGTACCATTTAAAACGAATAGGCTAAAGTACATTTTAGAGAACTAATTGAGGTAAAGGACAACCAATGAATCATATTCTTATTGTGTATGCACAAGAAATTGAACCATACAAAAAGCATTTTATCAGTATGCTGGAAGATTTTTTAACACAAAGAAATTATGAGCTTACCGTATGCACTTCATTAAAGGATGCCTATGATGTGAGTAGCTTAAATCCCCGAATTGTTACTATTCTTTATGATTGGGATGATTTTGGATTTGATGATTTACATCATTTTTCGAGTCATAATAAATTATTGCCTGTTTTTGCCATGGCCAATAAGCATGCCTCGATTGACATCAATCTAAGTGACTTTGACCTTACTTTAGATTTTTTACAATATGATGCTAATTTGGCGCATGATGATTTTAAACGCATATTGCTTGCTATAGAAAAATACCAACACGCAATTTTACCCCCTTTTACCAAAGCACTCATGCATTATGTTCAGGAATTGAATTATGCATTTTGCACTCCGGGACATTTAGGTGGAACTGCATTTCAAAAAAATCCTACCAGTGCTGCATTTTATGACTTTTTTGGAAAAAATATTTTTCACGCCGATCTTTCAGTTTCAATAGAAGAGCTTGGAAGCTTATTGGACCACTCAGGTCCTCAACGCGACGCCGAGCAATTTATAGCGAATGTATTTAAAAGTGATCGTTCATTGATAGTGACCAACGGAACCTCTACATCCAATAAAATAGTGGGCATGTATTCAGCAACTTCCGGGGATACCGTAATTATTGATCGAAACTGCCATAAATCAATCGCCCAATTTTTAATGATGGTTGATGTCATTCCTATTTATTTGAAGCCTACACGCAATACTTATGGGATACTTGGGGGAATCCCCAAATCGGAATATACAGAAAAAGCAATCCACGACAAAATTTTGGAACATCCCGAAGCAGTTTCCTGGCCTACATATGCAGTCATTACGAACTCAACTTATGATGGCATACTTTACAAGGTTGAAAATCTTCAAAACGAGCTCAAAGTAAAACATTTACATTTTGATAGTGCCTGGGTTCCATATACTAATTTCCATCCTATTTACGCTGAAAAATTCGGGCTCAGTTTAACTCCCCAAAAAGATCAAGTGATTTTTGAAACACAATCAACCCATAAGTTATTAGCCGCTTTTAGTCAATCATCCATGATCCATGTGAAAGGCAATTTCAATGAACACATTCTTAATACCAATTACATGATGCATATGAGCACTTCTCCCTTCTATCCTCTTATTTCCAGTTGTGAAGTTTCGGCTGCAATAATGGCGGGAAATCAGGGGTATGATTTAATCAATGAAGCAATTGAATTAGCGTTAGATTTCCGAACAGAAATAAAGCGCTTGAAAAAACAAAGTTCCGATTGGTTTTTTGATATATGGCAACCTGTTTTAGAAAACAAATCATCCTGCTTTGCTTTAAAACCCAACGATAAATGGCATGGTTTTCATGAAGTAGACGAAGATCATTTATTCCTAGATCCAGTCAAGGTGACCGTTCTTTTGCCAGGAATCAAGAATGATGAATTAGATGAATGGGGTATTCCAGCTTCTATTGTGGAAAAATTTTTAGCATCTCATGGAATCATTGTTGAGAAAACAGGCCCATACTCGATGCTGTTTCTATTTAGTTTGGGAATTACCCGGGCCAAATCAATGGCCTTATTGGCAGCTTTAAATAAATTTAAGCAGCTTTATGATGAAAATGCTCCTGTTAAAATCGTAATCCCTCAACTGCATCAAGAACATCCTGAATTTTATGAAAAAATGTCCATCCAAACCTTAGCTAAAACCCTCCATAACTTGATGCAAAAACATAATTTGCCAAAAATGATGTACCATGCCTTTGACATGCTACCTAAAGTAGTCATGACGCCTCATCAGGCATATCAAAAACTTATTCGTCAAGAAACGCAGCTTATACCTTTAGCACAATTAAAAGATAAAATTTCTGCTGTAATGATCTTACCCTATCCTCCTGGTATTCCCTTAATTATGCCAGGAGAACAAATCACGGACGATTGTGAATTGATTCTCGATTTTTTGCTCATGTTAGATGATATAGGAGAAGAACTACCAGGTTTTGCAACTGAAATTCATGGTGTTGTTGTTGGCGAGGATGGAACAAGTTATGTACAAATAATTAACCATGAGTAACTTTATAAGTACCTTAAATTTTCATGGGGTGTCTTTGAATCGCTGCATGGCAGCACCTACTTTAAGGTAATACTCATCTCCATTAATTGAGCTTTTGGGAATAAGAAAAAAATGAGCACCACAAAATAAGCTTGGAAGAAAATCTAATTCCAATTGATTGGTTTGTATTGCACCTAATTTATTTAAAGTGGGTATCCCTCAGTAATCATAGCAATTCGTTGGCGTTTTAATGGTCATTACCACTCTAATTTGCGAAGAATTAACTAGTGCAAATCGCCAATACTGTGAATTATCACCACTAGGTGCCCATCGAGCAAGTGCTAAAATTTTTCCGACTGTTGTCGCATCCTCCGATAAAAAGTCGTCCTTGTCTTAACTTGAAGAACTTAAGCGTTTTTTCATTAGAAAAATTTTCATTCTCTGAATTGGATTTCGATTTCCCCAAGGCATCCATCCTATGCGATGTTTACACAAGTAGGGATCAAATACATGATATCTTGGCAGTGCATAAATAGTACCGCGATGAAGCAATATTTTTAAAGCTTCAGCGCCCATAACCCCCGCACATAATTGACAGGCAATTATTGTTGACGGCCCCTTTTCTAAATCAAAATTAACTCGACTTGGATCAACCAAATAATGCCTATTAAAAAGCTTAGGGTTTAGTCCAACCAAAAAACGAACAGGAAGCTCTTCAGTATTGTATCCATTAAATTGAAAGTACTCTTCAAACGTCATTTGACCTGGCATCACGACCAAATAACAAGCCCCCATCCCTATGGGGCCGGCAGTAATTGCCGGTATATTCATTTCATAAGCTCGTTTAAATACCTGGGCTCTTATATCTAAAACAAAAAAATCCAAGCCATCTACATATAGATCCACCCCAGATAGAAATTCGTTGATATTATGCTGATTAATTCCTTCTTTAAAACAGGAAATTTTGACATTTGGGTTGATATCTTGGGCCATTTGGACAAGTACATCAATTTTGGGTTGATGAAGAGAACTTAAGGTGGCGCCAACTTGTCTGTTAAAATTTTGGATTTCAAAATTATCCATCTCTGCAAGATGGAATTGTTCTACGCCTAAACGAACCAGGGTGAGTAAATGAATTCCGCCAACGCCACCAAGCCCTGCGATTGCAACTTTCTTTGTTCTAAGAAAAATCTGCTCTTCTTCAGTAAGCCAACCGATGTTACGATTGAACGCATTTAAATAATCAAACTGTTCGTGCCCCATAATTAATTCCTTATCATTTTAGAATTAAATCATTCTTTTAAATTATAATTCCCTTTTTATTTAATTAATTTGATTTTTATCATTGTTATCATTAGAAGCACAATTGTATAAACAGGTTTAGTCGTCTTACATCTCATGATTTTATGATAAAGTTTAGGTTGTTTTATCAAATGGTTATGGAATCCACGCACTGCAAGATTCAATGTATTTTTCATCGTAATTGGATTCAGGAAAAAAACTTGCTCTCCTTGCTCAGAATGACGATTAATTTTATTGAAATACTTGTCCATTTTTGTAGAAGAATGTCCTTTTTTATGAAATGTAGAATTTATTTTTTCAGATAAGTTATAGGTAATTACATTACCATTTTCAATTCGATATTTATCAATATTTAATTTTTTTAAAGTATCAAGCATTAATTGAACGATATGAGATGGTGTTTTTTCATTGGGGTTTGGCCAACAAGGAGTATATTTCAGCGAATATTCCAAGGTACCCGATGATGAAGCTAAACCGCAACAGTATTTATTTTTAAAAGGATATAATAAAAATAATTTTAAAACATGTTTTGTCATGGCATATGAAATAATACCCGAATGCTTATAAGATGCATCAACAACCACGTTTCCAAAATAAACTAATACATCCTTTTTAAGATGTATTATAGAAACACCTATGGTTGCAACAAGTTTTTTTGTTTTCTTATCGTAAAAGAGTAGTACGTAATCTCTTGGGGCCAAATATTCAAGCAAAGTCTCCTTGTCTAAAAATAAATACTCTTGATGAAGGGTTACATACTCGGATTTTTGCTTACTACTTAATAGGGCGGGCTTTACAACAACTAAATCTATTTTTTTCATAAAACACCTAAACAAAATTTTTCATTTAACTATTTCTCCTATCCTCGAGTGTGATAATTCACACTGCCCTTCCATAAATATGAGATGTATACTTAAAGCCAACAAAGCACTTTACAATCTTTAGACTAGTATAGTACAATATTTATACGTATTGTTTTATTTTTAATATTTATTTGTTATGCCAGTCTGTTAAAAAATAAATTCAATACTGATTCATGGGATTATGCGATATAAAGTTACCGAGCAATTTGCACGAGGCGAAGAAAAAATAATTGCAGAATTTAGTGACTTAAATGATACTCACCTCTTCATCGCAAAAAAATCAGCTTACACAGAACTGGAAAAACAAAACATTATTTTTAGACTCTATGACGATTCAGATTTATTACATGAATTTAATAGGGAACATATCTCTGTTGCCTATGCAAAATATGCAGAAGGAAATGGAGATCTTAATTTCGTTCAGTTTTCATTCCACGTAATGATTAAAACAGAGAATACTTTAGAAAAGACAGGGATTGCGAACTTTAATGATAAAAATGATGCGAATTTATTCATGGTTGGCAAATGCGAAACAGATAAAACCCTACTCGACAGCGATCTCTTATTTCTATTTAAAGAACAAAACCTGATAGATACCTTAAACAGAACGATCACTATTCATCGGAAAAAAGAAACAACTCGCGTTACACGAAATGAAAAAGGAGCAAAATTTCATCCCACCCCGATGCCAAGACGTCCAACACCGCCTGGTGGGCCTAGTGATTGTTGGATTGAAGAAGATGATGAAAATAATTAAAAAATAGAACAGAATCGATGCGAACTTATATAGCCGCTCGATCGCTGTCAAAATTGTGGCTCAGGCTTAGAAGAAATTGCTTCATCTGTAAGTTCATCGATAAAAGCCTCTAGAATTTCCCTAATTGCATCGTGAATATTTTTTTTGGTCTCATTATCTATATTTTTAATAAATTGTTCTGGTTGGTTCAGAAGAAGATCTAAAGTGATGACTTCTTTAGGTAAGGAATCATGCGATTTTCCATCGATAATAAGCTTAATTGCATTAACTATACTAGAATCCTTTTGGTTCCTTAGACGATTTAGTATCGTTTGAACATGGATCTTAAATGTATTGATTTCGATAAAAAATTTATAATTGTTCGATTTAAGCATCATAAATATTTAATTAATTAAAATTCTTGCCACAAATAACAAAAAGTAGCAATATTGTATAACAATATATAACTTCATTCCATTTTCATGCAAAGCAAATCTGCTTTTTTCGCTCCTTCGAACTATTATTCAATAGATAATTTTGACTCCACTTTTCGAAAACTTGTATTAGATGCCTATGCGAAACGATTTAATAGTACGTCAGATGCTAAACTCTATTTGGCTATTTGCGGTATTGACTTGGAATCCACCGTCAAAATTCTTTTAACAATGGAAGAAAATAATTTACTCAATATCTCCATAGAACAAGCTATTTTTTCACCAGTTGGGTGTGGTGATATTGCAAATGCATTTTGTACCTTGATGACCGGAGATGCAATGATTTCTCCCAGAACGGGAACATATTCTATAGCGAGCCTTGGCGAAGAACTCGAGAATGACTTGCCTAAAGTTGTTCGCATTGATATACCAGGACACTCCTATGTCATGGTAGCTTGTGAAAAAACATCTCAAGGAGTTTGGGGATATATTTATCAATCAAACGTAGCTTATGCGATGGAGGATAACGCTTTTTCTCTCGCGGCTTGGTTGATGGACGCCAAGTCCTCAAAAACAAATCTATCAGAACATTTGCAAAAATTAGCTCGACTGCTTAACCCCGTTGTTTCTCATTTAGAAAAAGAAATCATCTATCTTGAGTTATATTCCGCAAACCCCATAGTTGAGGTAAAAGTTCCTGCAAACATGCAAGAAATGATCTCATATATTAATGAAAATATTTTTTTCAAATACAAAATCAAGGCTGTTTGTCCTCAAGATATGCTATTTATTGCGGAACGAATCAGAAACATGATAACCCAAGACTCAGAAGAACAAGAACAATCTCTTGATGTCTATCTTTCTAAAATGAGAGAAGAACTGGAAGATTGTACTGAATTGGAATGCCAAACACTAATAGAGCCCTCATGACTACAGGAATTCAATTTTTTGCCTTTTGAAATACAGAAAATCTGTCAACAATACAGTAAGACCGCCCCTATTTTTTATTTTTGCACAATTATGTTACAATGTGATCAATGATCAATTTGGAATTAATACGTGTGTTCCTTAGTATCTCCAAAGAATTATCAATGGGTAGCCAGTCTCTATTTTTTTCAAAGCATGCCCTACGTGGTTGTCACCTTAATTGCGACAATCATGTATCAACAATATGGAATGACCAATACACAGGCTGCATTTTTAACCAGTTTATTCATGCTACCATGGACAATTAAGCCTCTTTTCGCTCCTTTTCTGGAACATCTTGCTACGAAAAAAAAATTAACACTCTATGCGCAAGTTAGTATAAGCCTGATTTTTATCATATTAGCATTTTGTGTCGACAACTCCTATTTTCTTATGATCAGCTCAATAGGTTTTGTGGGTCTTGCTTTGATTTCTTCGCTGCATGATATTGTTTCAGATGGCATTTATTTACTTAATTTAAGTCATGAAGAACAAAAAAAATATGTCGCTTTACGTAGCTTTTTTTATCAAATGGGTCGGTTAATTATTAAGGGTGGGTTATTGGCTCTAATTGGCAGTTTAGCCGTGTATTATGAACTTAATGTATGGCAAATATTCTTCCTGAGCTTATTTGTAATAGCCCTTTTACTCACTTTTTATCATCAAGCCAAAATCCCGGAAAACCAATCCAAAAAAGAATCGTTAAATCTGAATTATTACGAAATTTTTAAAACACTTCTTTTTGATACTCAAATCTTCCCAATATTGCTCTTTATCTTTTTATACAATTTTTCTGAAGCACAAATGCAAAAAATTATTCCTTTATTTTTGCTGGATAAACAAGGGTTAGGACTCAATGTATCTCAGGTTGGACAACTTTATGGAATAATTGGCGGTATTTTTCTGATGCTGGGTATTTTTGTTTCAGGCTGGCTCATTACTCGTTATGCCTTCGAAAAGTGCCTAAAAAATGTGACTTTATTCTTGCTTATGGGGCATTTTCTTTACCTTTTATTTCCATTTTTTCATGCACACGACGTACTACTTTATCTGGTCATTTTATTGAATCAATTTACGGTAGGATTAGCTAATGGCACTTATATGGGCTATCTCTTAATGATTGCCAATAGAAGTAATTATCCGATGTCCATGTATAGTGTCTGTACTTCGATCATGGCATCAAGTTACGTATTTTTTGGCGCATTTAGTGGCTGGATAGAGCAAAAAATGGGTTACTCCGGCTTTTTCTTTTATATTTTTGCAGCAAATGCAGCCCTCGTCATTATAACCCGTAGAGCGATGAATAAATATGATTGATTTGCTCGTAATATTAGAAAATGAATTGGTACAGGCCTCCTCACTCACTGATTGCGACCATGCGTTGCGTTCTTATTTGAATAAAAAAGGCATTACAACATTTTCATTCACGTATTATGCCTATCATCCAAATTCAGCGAATCGCTTAAAATATGATATGTGTTCTGCCAATTTCAAATCATGGCATCAACATTATCTTGCGGAACAATACCATAATATCGATAGCACACTGAATTTTGTTTATAACAACCATTTGCCGATCTATTGGAATTTAAAACAACAATTAGCTCAAGCAACATGTGAATCAGAGCGAAAAATGAGAGAAGACTCTATTGCTTTTGGTGCGGAATCGGGTCTATCAATTCCTATTCATGGTCCGCATAATAATTTTGCAATTCTGTTACTCGTGCAAATGCAAAATCAACAATGCCACTTGCAAGAAAACCGAGCCCAATATGAATTCTTTGTTGCAGCACATCACTATTATCACTACATCCAGCCCCATCTTTTAGATCAGGTAAGCGAAAAAGAGGCTTTTCATTTAACCCAACGTGAAATTCAATGCTTGTTATTGATTGCAGAACAATTTTCAGTCAAAGAGATGTCGCAACGACTTGAGCTCAGTGAGAGAACTATTAATTTCCATATTCAAAAAATCAATAAAAAATTAGGGACTAAAAATAAATATCAATCTTTGACCAAGGCATTGGAATTTCAATTATTAACATTATGATCCCCCTGTCATAATTGACAGTGGTTATTTATTAACCATGGGGAGTAAAATTTAACTCCCTGTCTATTGGAGGTTCATAATGACTTTTGTAAAGAAAATTATGCGAATAACCACGCTTACTGCTTTTCTAATTCCCGCAGTAGCAAATGCAGCATTAACCTTATACACCACCAATTGGTCTATGTATGGTCAAAACCCTTATGAATATGATGGCGCTTATAAAATTGGTCGATCTTATGGGCAATTAGCTTATGTTTCCAATCCAGAAATGGTTGCTCAATTTAACAAGGCGGATGTCATCGCCTGGAGTTTCTTACAAGTATGGAATAGTAACGATCCTAATCAAGCACAATACCAAATTCCCTCCAGCTGGGATGGTTTAATGCATTTTGCTGATCTTTGGGGTGAGTTACCCCTAGAAGGATCCTGGGTATCTCCCTTGCCTCCTGAAACCAAAAATTTCCTTAATTTTTGCGCGGCGAACCAAGGCGCTTGCGCTTCGGTGCAAACGAATGGCAATACAGGTCAAAAAGAATTATTCAATTACTCAGATCAAAAAGGTGTAGGACAACTCAATAGCTTTGGCGCCTTTATTAATTCCAACAAATATACCGCCAAGCGTATTATTGCTATTGGTGGGGCAAATACCGTAGAGAATCAAGGGATCAGCACTGCCACATTCGCAGCCATTTTTGCCAATCAAAATAAATTCCTGAATCAATTCAAATCATGGATGGATCATTTTAAAAATTTAAAAGGAATTGATTATGATTTCGAACCACCAATTGATCTACAAACGGGCGGTCAATTACCAGCTGATGCTAATACCCTGGATGACTACAAACACCTTTTTGATTTAGTTAAAGCCAGTCGTCAAACTTTAGGAAAAGATGCATATATCTCAGTAACAATCACAGTAAATAAAGATTATTTGGAAAAAATCAATCAATCAGTTGATGGCGGTTGGTTTAAACAAATCGCAATTTACGCTGATAGTGTTAATTTAATGACTTATGATTTACATGGACCATGGTCACAAAGCAGTGATCCCTATACCGCAGTTCATGCTTATTTAAAGCAACCGGACACCAGCCGTAAAGATGAGTTTGCGATTAACTATGCAACGGATTCCATTACAGAACAAGTTCTCGCATATGGAATGCCCAAGGGAAAATTACAAATTGGATTAGCGGCTTATGGACGAGGTTTTTCTGGGGTAGATACGGGTGAAAATCCTGCTCTTCCGGGTTTTGAACAACATTGGACTGGCGCCAGTCATTTTGCTTCTGAATATTCAATACAAGATGGTCTATTACCTTATAAGGCCGTTGATAAATTGGTGAAACAGCTGGGTTATAAGATTTTTCATATAAATGCCTTGGATGAGAACAATAATTCTTTTATCACGGGCTCTTATCTCTACAATTCATCAGCCAAACAATTTATCGGCTACCAATCTCCAGAGGTAGTAAAGGCTGTATGTCGATTTATTAAGAGCAAACAACTCAAAGGTGCCATTATGTGGAGTGCTGATACAGACTTACCAGTTTCTAACCCAAACAGTCTGGTTGCTTCTTACAAAAGCCTATGTAATTAATCCTTTATAGCCTGGGTGCAGCGCAATGGAACCCAGGCTACAAGACTATAAGACTTGAATCATTGCGTTCCATTAACTATGATTTGAAATATATAATTTCAAAATCAAGATCGATGGACCTCTCCAGTTCGACTATGGCCTCAAAATGGAAAATGATTTTGGTTTTCCTATCACTCATCGCAATTCTTCTATATGTCATGATGAAGATAATGGATTTGCCTCGAGCAGAAATCCCTTTATTGATTATTATGTTCCTAGGGGGAATCCCCTTATTTTTACAAATTGTATTCAAATTGATTCGAGGAAACTTAGGGGCAGACTCCTTGGCTGCTATTGCATTAATCACCGGCACTTTTCTGCATGAATACCTGACTGTTGTGCTGATTATCCTGATGTTGGCTGGCGGACAAACATTAGAGCAGTATGCGATGCGTAAAGCCTCCTCTGTTTTGATGGCTCTTGCTGAGCGTATGCCTACCAAAGCGCATCGAAAAATAAAAGACCAAATTCAAGACATCACATTAGCTGATATTCGTGTTGACGATAATATTGTGATTTATCCTTATGAAATTTGTCCTGTCGATGGCAATGTTATTGAAGGACATGGTGTTATGGATGAATCCTATCTCACTGGTGAACCGTATATGATATCAAAAGCGCCTGGGACTTCCGTACTTTCCGGTGCAATCAATGGGCAATCCCCTTTAACCATTCAAGCGACACGATTACCTTCCGACTCACGTTATGCAGCGATCGTCGAAGTGCTTAAGGAAGCAGAACAAAAGAGGCCTTCTTTGCGACGATTAGGAGATCAAATTGGAGCAATTTTTGCTCCTTTAGCCTTGATTTTTGCATGTGCTGCCTGGTACTTCACTGGAGAGGCAATGCGTTTTCTCGCTGTGGTGGTGATCGCAACGCCGTGTCCTTTACTGATTGCAATTCCTATTACATTGATCAGCGCCATTTCTATGGCAGCAAAACAAAGTATTATTATTCGCGATCCCACCGTTCTTGAACGATTGCCTACATGCCAAACTGCAATTTTTGATAAAACCGGCACTCTGACCTACGGTAAACCTACATTATCAGAAATTCATCTCGCCCCAAATACACACCTTACACCAGATATCATTTTACAATCCATAGCAAGTCTTGAACGTTATTCAAAACATCCGCTGGCTCCCGCAATTCTTAAAGCAGCTCAAGAGCACCATTTAGAATTGCTTGAAGCCTCCCATGTTTCCGAAAAACCAGGGCAAGGATTGACCGGAATCATCGCGAATCATAAAATCTATGTTACCAGTCGCAATAAATTTCTACTCAATCAGCCTCAATCTGCTAACCAACTTCCGGCCGAATCTCCAGGATTAGAGTGCCTTGTCCTCTTCGATGAACAATTTGTGGCCTCATTAATTTTTCATGATGCCCCCCGAAAAGAAGGAAAATCCTTTATCAGTCACTTAACCCCTTCACATCAATTTAAAAAAATAATGGTTGTCTCTGGTGATCGGGAATCGGAAGTACAATATTTAGCGTCACAGTTGGATTTAAAAGAAATTCGTGCCTCACAAAGTCCTGAACAAAAACTTGCCATTGTTCGAGAGGAAAGACAAAAGGCACCTACAGTATTTATGGGTGATGGCATTAATGACGCGCCCGCACTTACAGCAGCAACAGTAGGTATTGCCTTTGGACAATATAGCAATATAACTTCTGAAGCAGCAGGCGCCGTAATCATGGAAAATACGTTGGAAAAAGTTGATGAATTGATTCATCTAAGCTTGAATGTCCGTAAGATTGCCTTACAAAGTGCCATTGGCGGAATGCTACTCAGTATCATAGGGATGAGCTTTGCTGCTTTCGGCTTAATTACTCCAGTGGCCGGCGCAATTCTTCAAGAACTAATTGATGGGCTTGCCATTATTAATGCACTAAGGCTCGCATGGGGAGGAAAAATTAAAGTTGATTTACCCCCTATTACCGCTTCATTTATTGGCTAAACTGCCTTAATAGCAAAATCGATTTTAACTTCAATTTTGAAATCCTTTTATACCCATTTTAAAAAGAACATTACTTGCGAAAACCCAAGGTTGAGCCAAACAGTGTTTTTAATTAGGGAGTAAAATTGAATGACCGAATTAGAACACTTTTTTAACAAAGACAATGGGATTTTTCATAAGTCCTGAAAAAGTTTGCACTATAATGTATATAGTGGAGTATAAAATTGGAGGTATAGGATATGAACTCACCTAAAGAGAAGGATCCTTATGAAGCCAGAATGAAAATGGAGGGAAAAATTATTTCTTCAACAACTGGATCAAATATTGATTCATTAATGATACTTTTGACTGAACAATGTGATTCGGAACATTCAGGAACTGAAGGCGAAATTATTGAGGTTGCTACAGGTAAAGTCATATATAGATGTCATAAGCAAACTATCATAGATCAATAAATATTCCTGAAAACGCTATCAACCCCATCCTCATTTATCTCACAGTGGCAAACAACTGCAACAATCTGAGCATTCAGCCTTGTTTTATCTAATGCACAGGACTTATGAAAAACTCCAAGGTCGAGGCAAAAAATGTTTTTAATGAGGGAGTTTAGATATACTAAATGACCGAAGTAAAAACATTTTTTAACGAAGAGATTGGGGTTTTTCGTAAGTCCTGATGCAGAAAAAACGCTTAGTGCGAGGCTATACCACCTTATAACAAACTTTTTATCCAGGTTATTAGGCACAGTTACTAAAAAAAAACTCAATGAGAACCAAAGATATACGCCATGAATTATTGCAAGCAAGCAAAGCTAATGTATTATTTAATATATAATACTGGCAAGGAAGTCACATCTATGTACAAACAAATTATGGTAGCAGTTGATGATAGTAACGCGTCCACTCTAGCACTCAAAGAAGCCATTAAACTCGCGAAGAATCAAAACTCCAAGATATGGATGATTCATATCATTGATACCCTGTATGAAGGCGATGTCGATCGTAAATCATTTATTGAGCTAACAAGACAAAAAGGACAGGAAGTTCTAAACTCAATGAAGAAAATTCTCAGTAGGTCAAAAATAGAATTTGAAATGAAACTCACCGAATTAACCCCTTCAAAACCCAAAATTGCCGAAAAACTTGTTAATGAAGCAACAGCTTTATCAGCTGACTTAATTGTCATAGGAACTCATGGTCGTCGTGGAATTCATCATATACTTACCGGTAGTATTGCGGAGGAAATCATACGAATATCCAAAACTCCAGTATTGTTGGTTAGAGGTTAACAATTATAGAGGATCACTAGCTACTCCTCACTGCAAGACTTCCAAGTTACGTAGCTCTTGGTGCAAGAGATTGTATTAATCAACTCGAAAGATTAAACAACAAAGAGATGCAACATGTTATCCTTCTGGGTCATAAAATTTATTTTCTTTGATGCCATCTTGCGGTATAAATTATACAGAATTAGCATCAGCGCTTTGGAAGGATGGGCATGCCTTAGTCCTTTTATCTTATTATAACTTTCCCTGTTTTCAATTAATTGGTCATGGTTGCAGTAAAACATGGAGTTCGATAGTTGCTCAACCGTAAAGTCTGCAAGCACCATGACTTGCTCCCCCTGATTGTATTTTGGATTGATTTATGTGGATTAATATGCGGTTGTGATGGTTGGAAAGCGATGGCACTTTTTGCCAAAACTCGAAGACGCTG
>NZ_QHJG01000039.1 GCF_003184185.1 Legionella qingyii
GTGCCGCATTGTTTTCGATAAAAGAATTTCGAAATTATGTATGCAAATTAGATAAGGGGCAATCCTTGCTATGGTCGTTTGAGTCATTAAAGCGACTTCGGCGCGATCAGAAGCGCTTTCCATCTCCGCACAATCTTGTAATGTCTGCTTAATAAGCTCATTCGGAATTAATATATGTTTATAAAAAGATTTCCATTTGGCGTTGATAAACAGGGGATTATGACTTAGCAGAGAAAATGCATTGATATCAGCATAATTATGGTATTCCTTATTGTCAAAAGGATTAGCAATATAACCAAATTTTGTTGGCCAATAGGAATTAGAAGAATGGGTTAAACACGTTAGAGACTTAAGATCCTCAATTGTGATGTCAAACGCATGGGCACCGTGTATTAAGTGGAAAGGCCGGCGAGTATGAAACCCCATGATGCTATCTACGAACATCAAATCATGATCAATTTTAAAGAATACCACCTGAGGCTTACCATTGCGCTCTACCAGATAAAAACCATAATTTCCTTTATGCAAATCATCCTCTTCCAAAGTATAAGAAGTTGCGAGGATGCTGGCTAAAGATTCATAATCAATGGTTAAATTTCCATCTATCTCCGCTTCAACTAGGCGCGCAAAAAAACCCTGCGGCAATTTATCCAGAAAATAAATGGGTATTTGGATGGGATCATTGGGGCGAAAAGGAGAAGTGGTGCAACCTGTATTAGGATCATTTAATGTATAAAAGTCATGCTCTGAACGCTCCTTGTTTGCTATAACATAGCAAAGATGCTGAACGGCTAAACCAAGAATATTTTTTTCCTCATCTACCACCAGGTTGTTGGATGGCGTTAGATCAGATAATAAAAACAAGCGAGCCAACTGGCTAAACATCACTTCCAAACGAGAGAATTCCGCTCGATCGTATTTATTCTTTTTATAAATGATTTTATAGGGTGGTTTTTCCCGATTGGGAGGAGTATATACCGCTTTAAGATACGCCTCATGTCCCGATGCATGTGAAGCAGGCCCTAACGTAATGTCTCTAATCTGAAAAAATGCAGCCATGAACCATAGATCGGAATCAAATTGCTCTAAATTTTAACACGAAGAACAAAAAAATCAATTCTCATCGATTGTCAAATTATCATCTTGTGAATCAAAGTCTGCGCTGCTATTTAAACGAATTTGCAAACCAACATTATTTTTTGAGTCAGCATACTTAATTGCATTTTCCTTGGAAATCACCCCATTTCGATATAATTTTAATAAAGCCTGATCAAAAGTCTGCATGCCCTGTTCGGTGCTGCGCTCCATAGCCTCTTTAATGTCATCAATTTTTCCTTTCTCGATCAAATCAGAAACATAAGGTGTATTTAATAATAATTCTACAGCGGCCATACGTTGATTGTTCACACCGGGAATAAGACGCATTGAAATAATAGCTCGCAAATTAAGCGACAAGTCCATCAATACCTGTTTTCTTGCATCTTCAG
This sequence comes from Legionella qingyii, assembly GCF_003184185.1. Next base: position 1,488 of record NZ_QHJG01000039.1, read on the forward strand.
GGAAAAAATTGATAATGCGATCCATTGCCTGATTTGCATTATTGGCATGGAGCGTCGAAATACATAAATGCCCTGTTTCTGCATAGGCAATAGCATGCTTCATCGCATTGCGCTCACGAATCTCGCCGATTAAAATCACATCAGGAGCTTCACGCATTGCATTGATTAAGGCATTATCATAGCTCATTGTATCGATACCCACTTCACGTTGATCCACTATGGATTTTTTATGCTGATGAATAAATTCGATGGGGTCTTCAATCGTTAAAATATGCCCACTTTGATTTTCATTGCGATAATCAATCATCGCCGCCAAAGTTGTTGATTTCCCCGATCCTGTAGCACCTACGACCAAAACCAGGCCACGTAACTCCATAACAATCGATTTTAAAATCAGCGGTAAATTTAATTGTTCAATTGAAGGAATCTTATTCTTGATATAACGCACCACCATAGAGATGTCTCCACGCTGGCGAAACAAATTAATTCTGAAACGCCCAACGGCGGCAATGGAGAGCGCCATATTCAGCTCCCAATTAGCCTCGAATTCTTTACGCTGATCATCATTCATCAGCGATAAAACAATTTCAGCCATTTGTTGGGATTTAAGTGGTACCTGGCCTACAGGAGAAATGACTCCTTCAATTTTAATATGGGGTGGCGCTCCTACACTAAAAAATAAGTCTGAAGCACCGCGGTCAACCATTAATTTAAAAAAAGGAGTTATGTCCATATATCATCCCACCATCGTCTGAATATAGCCTGGTTGAAAAAGGGTCCAGGCTACGACAAGACAAGTTTAAGAAATCACCAAATCACGTATCCTTCGAATTTCCAATTCATTCTGGCACGTCTTTAAAAAAATCGCCTTGGCATTTTTTGCTGCCTCACTCTCTAGGGGCATTAACTCAACCACTTCATAGAGACGCATCAAAAAATTCACACATTCTTCTTTAGTATATTCTATGGATTTCATTTTGGGAGAAAGACGTTTCTTTTTTATACTCTTATCCTCCAATTCACTTTTCAAATCAGGCTACATTTTTTCCAAAACTTCATGCAAATATTTAACAGGTTCGATTATCATTGAAGAGTTATTCTGTTTCGGCGCATTGGCAAACGGGACAATTGCTCGTTTAAAACCATGTTTTGCTGCTTCTTTCAAGCGCTCTTGCCCACTTTGGACCGGTCTAATTTCACCTGCTAGGCCTACTTCACCAAAGATAATGGTTTCCCTATCAAAAATTCGATTACGTAAACTGGATACTACTGCTGCTAATAAGGCCAAGTCGGACCCGGTTTCCGTCACCTTCACGCCACCCACTACATTAATGAAAATATCTTGATCGTACGTAGCAATTCCTCCATGTCGATGTAAAACAGCCAGTAAAATAGCCAAACGATTGGATTCAAGCCCAACCGTCACACGCTTGGATTGCTGCCCATGTGCTTCATCAACCAGAGCTTGTACTTCAACCAACATAGGGCGCGACCCTTCCCACGTAACCATCACGGCACTACCTGCAGTAGGCTCTGGCTGACGCGATAAAAAAATCGCTGAGGGATTAGCCACTTCTTTTAAACCTTTGTCCGTCATCGCAAACACACCGAGCTCATTGACTGCACCAAAACGGTTTTTAATGGCACGAATGACCCTAAACCGACTGTCACTTTGGCCTTCAAAATATAAAACACTGTCTACCATATGCTCTAAAACTCGTGGACCGGCTAAAGCACCCTCTTTCGTTACATGTCCAACCAGAAACACCGCGGTTTGCGTTAGCTTGGCAAAACGAACCAATTGTGCTGCCGATTCACGCACCTGGCTTACCCCTCCAGGAGCAGAACTAATCGTTTCTGTGAAAATAGTTTGAATGGAATCGATAACGATGACTTTAGGATTTTCTTTTTGTGCTTGCGCAATAATTGACTCAACCTGGGTCTCGGCTAAAAGTCGTAATCCCGCCAAAGGCAATCCCAGTCGTTTGGCACGCATAGCTACTTGTTGTAAGGATTCTTCACCAGTCACATACAAAACAGTTTCTTGCATGGAGAGATTGGCCAAGGTTTGCAATAACAAAGTCGATTTACCGATGCCCGGATCGCCGCCAATTAGGACTACAGAGCCATAAACCAATCCCCCACCAAGTACTCTGTTAAGTTCGGATAAACCACAATCCATACGCACTTCTTTATCCATAACCACATCTTCTACAGCTGTGATTACTGAGCGTTGATTCACCCAAGAACCGCTGCGCGAATTCCGACTCACCGGCATACCTTCTTCTGCGATCGAATTCCATGCCCCACACTGCGTGCACTGTCCAGCCCATTGCTTAAAAATTGCGGCACATTGACTGCATACAAATTGGGTTTTCGTTTTCATACTTATTCCATCAGATTCAGTTGCCGTTAATATACACGATTTAGTTTATCGAATCTTCATTAGGCATCTCCTGGAGGCAGCCGAGAGAAACCAGGGAATACAATTCAAATAAAATTAATTTACTTACATTGAATCCTGAGTACAACTTAGTATAATCAGTACATTTTGCACAATCAGGACAAAATCTATGAGCCAAGGTATGCATTTTGAGCAATCGATCACGGAACTAGAGGAAATTGTCAGGCAACTGGAAAAAGGCGAACTTTCTTTAGAAGACTCACTGAAACAATTTGAAAAAGGAATTAGCCTGGCCAGACGTTGTCAGGATGTGCTACAAAAGGCCGAACAGAAAATAGAAACATTAACCTCTGCAGAACCCAGCTCGGATGAACAATTAAGTGATAAGTAATTACATAAAACGGCACGAAGAATTTCTACAGCAAATAATCAATGACGCTTCTATACCTGCAACAATGATACGTTCTGCAATTAATTATTCTCTATTCCCTGGTGGAAAGAGAATCAGACCTGTTTTGGTTTATTTAACCGGGGACTTGCTCGATCTTGATTTAAAAATTCTCGATGTTATTGCTGCAGCGATTGAATTAACGCATTGCTATTCGTTAATTCATGATGATCTCCCTGCCATGGACAATGATGATCTGCGTCGTGGCAAACCGAGTTGTCATAAAGCTTTTGATGAGGCAACAGCGATTTTAGCCGGTGACGGCATGCAACCTTTGGCTATTGAAGTCTTATTAACTCATCTTTCTCCACTGATTCAACCCCAACAAGTCATTGCGGTTACTCTTGAGCTTGTTAAAGCCAGTGGCATTAGTGGGATGGTAAGTGGACAAAGCCTGGATTTGTCTGAATTAGCGAAATCGTCTACGAGCGAAAAACAACTCAGAGAAATTCACTATCTTAAAACCGGGCGACTTATTTTAGCGTGCATTGAAATGGTTCTGAATGCTCGTGCAACATCGGAAGCACATCAAGTCGCCTTACGGACTTATGCCAGTCATTTAGGCCTGGTTTTTCAAATGCAAGACGACTACCTGGATCATTATGCTCCTGCAGACTTGGGTAAAGGGCGCTCCTCTGACTTGGCAAACCAAAAAACTACGTTTGCAACTCTGTATTCCAAAAATAAATTGGAGGAGGAAATCAACTCGCATTATCAAATTGCCGTTGATGCACTAAAAATATTTGATCGCAAAGCACTTGCATTGATTGACTTAACCAGGAAATTACAAGAACGTAGTAAATTAGACAGATAACCTGGGTTGCTCTACGCCCCACCCAGGCTATAATTACAATCCAAAATCAATCCGTGGCCTAAATTGAAAGGAGACAGGTATGTCAACCGCAATCGTATGGTTTCGTCAGGACTTGCGCTGTCATGATAATCCAGCATTGTATGCAGCCTGTAAAAATCATCGCGAGATCATTCCTCTTTATATTTTAGAAGATCCCTGCGAATCAATCGGTAGATCGCAAGGTTGGTGGCTACATCATAGTCTCTCCAGTTTGCAAAAAGAATTAAAAAAACATGGCCTGGAGCTATGCCTAAGGAAAGGAAATGCTTTACTGATTTTAAAAAAACTCATGGAACATCATGCAATTACTGAAATTTATTGGAATCGATGTTATGAGCCAGCCAGTATTGCGCGTGACAAACACATTAAGAAAGAATTGACCACTCTGGGGATAAAAGTAAACTCATTTAACGGAAGTCTGCTAAATGAGCCTTGGACCATCAAGAATAAAAATGGCGAGTACTTTAAAGTATTTACCCCATTTTGGAAACAATGCTTAAAGCAAATTGAAATACCAAATACTCTTATTGTTGATAAATGGCCTGATAGTCCTGAGATTAATTCAGACAACATATTCAATTGGAACCTTTTACCTAAAAACCCTGATTGGGCAAAAGAATTCCATGCGTTTTGGGAGCCTGGTGAGCTCGGCGCCCTGAAAAAGCTGGATCTTTTTATTCAACATCATCTGCAAAATTATAAAAAATATCGTGACGAACCGAGTAAAACGGGCACATCGCGTCTGTCACCACATTTACATTTCGGCGAAATTAGTCCCTGGCAAGTATGGAGGGCAATTGATCAAGCCCAGTTTCAACAAGATTTTGACCTTGGCTCAGTCGAACGTTTTCTCGCAGAATTAGGATGGAGAGAATTCTCCTACCATTTACTTTATCACGCCCCTAGTTTGCCTCATGACAATTTTCGTCCAGAGTTCGATGCTTTTTTATGGCAAAATGATAATGAACAATTGAAACTCTGGCAAAAAGGGTTAACCGGTTTCCCCATTATTGATGCTGGAATGCGTGAATTGTGGCGAACTGGCTACATGCATAACCGAGTACGAATGATTGTTGCCTCATTCCTGGTCAAAGATTTATTAATCGATTGGCGAGAAGGAGCGAAATGGTTTTGGTATACACTCCTTGATGCCGACTTGGCAAATAATTCTGCCAGTTGGCAATGGGTAGCTGGCTCAGGAGCAGACGCCGCACCTTACTTTCGCATTTTTAATCCCATACTCCAAGGAGAAAAATTTGACCCCCAAGGTCAATACGTTAAAACATGGGTACCAGAATTAGCACAAGTTTCTAGTAAATGGGTTCACAAACCTTGGGAAGCGCCTCAAAATGAGTTACTCATTACCCTGGGTAAAGATTATCCTTTTCCCATAGTAGATCATAATCTAGCAAGGAAAAGAGCATTACAACTGTATCAAGAAATTAAGCGAAGATAAGTATTCAATAAAATACTAACTCTTGCGCCTCATGATCTGCGAAACAGGGATCATGGTTTCTATCCCAAGTTCTGTTTTTCTTTGCTCGCCTTTCCAGGCATGTCCATAAACTACTTCATAGGTCAACGGATATTTCCCGTTATCAGTTTGCAGGGTAGAATAATTTTGCTCAAATTGTCGCCAAGCCGTTTTCCCGGTTAAACCCTGGTTTCTTTGAGGATTAATATTTTTTACCCCTTGAGCTTTTAAAGCCTGTAATAACTTGGGCAGACTTTCATAATGCACCGCCAATAATTCCATATCGACTACTGGCTCCAAGAAATGCTCTGCCATCAGATAATCACCTACATCATGCATGTCAGCAAACTCATTAACATGAGCATGTTGATTTGCTCCGGACCAGGCGTATTTTAATTCTTTAAAGGTATCAGGACCCAAGGTAGTGAACATCAAGCATCCATTAGCTTTCATCACTCGATTCAATTCGCGAAAAACTTGCTGTAAAGGGCTACCCCAGTGAATCACTTGATTGGCAAAAATCAAGTCAAATGCGCCTGTAGCAAATGGCATATGCAACATATCTGCAGCCACTAAAGACCACTTGCGCCGCCAACCTTGTTTTTTTTGCGCCTGAATTAACATCAACGCTGCCAAATCCAAACCAACAACCTGGGCCTTTGGATATATTTTGGTCAATTCATAGGAAAAAAAACCTGGTCCACATCCAAGGTCAAGAATACGCTGTGGCTTCATATTCAAATACTGCAATCGCTCTAATAAGCGTACTCCAATTTCTTGTTGTACCTTAGCAGCACGTTCATATTCAGCGGCATGTTGATTAAATGCCTTGCTAATTTCGTAGATAACAGCCATTATAAAACCAGGAAAAATTAATGGATTCCAACGCTCGTGCGCCAGAAAATATGGAGTTTAACACAAAGTTTGCGCTTGTACTCAATATGCGCCTTATGCAATCAATTTCATCATTGCAAAATGGCAGTATGCAGCGCATGTATTGAGCTCATGACTCGCTTAGGCCCTGCTTGCCGCTACTGCGCTTATCCTTTACCCGATACGCATCTGCTAGTCTGTGGGCGCTGTATTAAAAAAACACCTCATTTCGATCGTGCAATCATTCATTACATCTTTGAAGAACCACTGCGCAGCCTTTTGCATCAATTTAAATACCATAATGGTCTTTATCTCGGTTCTTTTCTAAGTCACTTAATTCTAAATTCACTCAGTCATGAAACCAAACCTCAATGTTTAATCCCTGTTCCTATGCACCCGCAACGCATCAAGGCACGCGGATTTAACCATGCAGCAGCTTTAGTTCGTTTACTCGCCCGAAAACTACAGTTACCTTATGATTTAACCAGTTGTCAAAAGATCATTAATACAGAGCCCCAGGCAAGCCTTGATGGAGAACAAAGACAAAAAAATTTACGCCATGCGTTTAAAACTAAAAAACTTCCCTGGCATCATGTAGCAATTATTGATGATCTCTTAACTACTGGCAGCACGGCCAATGAGCTGGCACTCACTCTAAAAAAATCGGGAGTAAAACAGGTAGACGTATGGTGCTGTGCACGAACCGTGGGTAAATCATCACATTGAACATCAAAATTTAGATTCGCTGCAGATCATTCATCAATAAATGAACCAATAACACACAAAATATAATAAATACCAGTCGATGTAATAAAAGCTCCATTGGCACTGAGACCGCTTTGCCGCGGACTTTTTCAATTAGCGCATACAGTATAGAACCTCCATCCAAGCCAGGGATAGGAACTAGGTTAATCACTGCAACGGCCAGACTTAAAGTGGCTATAAAAAATAGAAAAACAGCCACTCCCTGGGTGAATGAGGCTACTGACGCGGCAAAAATACCCAGAGGTCCTAACAATACTGAAAAAGGGATTACTCCAGTAAGTAATTGTTTCAATATCATTAGAAAAAAATAAACCATATTGCCCATGTACTCATTCGTTTTATGTATTGCATCCATAAGAGATGAAGCGCGCAATGTATTTTTTGGCGCCGATAAATCAGGTTTAATACCCAATTGCGTCAATAAAGATGTTTTTACTCCACGAAACTGCTGATGGCTTAAGTCAAGCATTGTTTTTGACTCTTTACCATCAGCCCGAATAAGCGTAACCGGAATATTGTTTTTTCCCCATAGAATCACTAAACGCATCCCCACATCACTCCAGGTCGGAGTAGCAGAACCGTCAATCGATTTGAATTTATCGCCAGCAAGCATTCCTGATTGCGCGGCAGTACTGTTGGGGAGTACTTCTTTGATTTCTGGCAAAGTATATGTAAGACCTATGCTATACACTAAAACAAAAGCAAACCATGCTGTAATCAGATTTGCCGCAGCCCCAGCCAATAAAATAAGAATACGCTGCCAAATCGGTTTTTTATCAAAACATACGGCGTGCTGTTTCGGATGCACCGGACTGATTCGTGTATTTTCTAATTGGACGTAGCCCCCTAACGGAAAAAAAGCCCATACCCATTCACAACCACTTCGACTTTGCCAACGCAATAACGGCTTGCCAAAACCTATAGAAATTTTTTTGATTCGCACTGAAAAAATGCGTGCTACTAATGCATGCCCGCCCTCATGTATTCCAACAACCAAAATTAATGTAAGAATAATGGCGATAATTGCCAAAAGCATAAGCTACTCCTTCACCGAGGGCGTGTGTTATCAACGATTAATTCCAATACAGGCGTTCCTTTTCTACCATTGAGTTCATAACCTTGCCGATAAACTTCAAAAATACGATACGCCTGATTCGATTCGCTATCAACTAACTCAACATCATCTCCCTGTTCATCAATTAACGTGACTGTTAAATGAATTTCACGAAATCCAGCGATATGATATCGTTCTTTAAATAATTCTAATACACGTGCCAAACTTTTTGCTGCTTCTTCGCCACTGTGTTCGCCTTGCAGGATAATATCCATGATGCTCTCCCCATAACTTGGGATTTTTGTATAAAACCCTCTACTCTTGTTAGCGGCAAAATAAAAATGTACTTTAATTTTACAGCTGTTTTTTTTTAATTGGGCTGTAGACAAGGCCTCTGCAGGGCTTCATTATCATTGTTTTGGAATCAAAATAAAGAAATAAGGCAGTATGCCCCTACAAATTTACCGCCTAATCGTTTACAATTCCACGATTAACTCAATAAATCATATTCAAATAATTTATATTCTATGGTGTTTGTTGCTTGCGGACTAAATCATAAAACTGCTCCAATAAACGTGCGTGAAAAAGTCGCCTTATCTCCGGCTACCCAGGATTCCTTGCTCCATAGCTTGTTAAATCTACCAGAAGTAAATGAAGCGGCTATTTTATCAACCTGTAATCGCACAGAAATATACTGCGACACCCAAGATCCTCAAATCATTGCACGTTGGCTTAGCAAAGAACATCAATTACCATTAGATGCATTATCCCCATTCTTTTATGTGCATAAAGGCCATCAGGGAATCAAACATCTTTTACGTGTTGCCAGTGGTCTAGACTCCATGATGATTGGTGAACCCCAGATTCTTGGGCAAATGAAACAAGCCTACCAGCATGCTTGCAACCTCAGTGCAATAAAAACAGAATTACGTCCAATTTTTGAATATGTTTTTTGTGCTTCAAAGCGCGTACGAACGCAAAGTGGAGTGGGTACAAATCCCGTTTCAATTGCGTATGCTGCAGTCCAATTGATAGGACAGCTTTTTACAGACTACAAATCGCTGAATGTTTTTTTAATTGGTTCAGGCGAAACCGCTTCTTTAGTTGCTAAATACTTGCGTCAGCAGGGCGTTGAACGTTTTATGGTTGCAAGTAGAACGCTTGAAAATGCGGAAAAACTTGCCAACTCATTTAATGGAAAAACCATTCCAATTACTGATATTGCTGAATATTTACCTCAAGCAGACGTCATTGTCTCCGCGACAAATTGTCCAATCCATTTTATTAATAGGAGTTTGGTCGAAGAGGCATTAAATCAAAGAAATCATGCACCCATGTTTTTCTTGGATTTATCAGTTCCCCGAGACGTAGAAGATAACATCAAGGAATTGGGACAAATACAACTTTATAACATCGATGATTTGCAATTCATGATCGATAAAGGCATGGAAGAAAGACGCCATGCCGCATTACATGCAGAACAATTAATCGATGAAGAATTGAATAAATACATCCGCAAGCATCGCTCACTTAAAGCCAAAAAAGTCATTTGTGATTACCGCAGTCAAATGCAAGACTTGGCACAAAAAGAGTTGCAGCGCGCTTTGAAAAAACTTTCTGCCGGACAATGTCAGCAGGTCGTTTTAAATGAATTTAGTGAACGCTTGGTTAATAAACTCACACATAGCCCTACTGCAGGTTTAAGGCAAATCGCTAAAGATGGCCGGGAAGATTTATTTACTTTGGCACAATATCTTTTTAATACAACAACACATCAATCATCCTATGAAGAAATCTCTTGAAGTTAAACTGCAACAAATGCTCGAGCGATATCAAGAAGTAGGTCGCTTGTTATCAGAAGCGTCAGTTATTGCAGATCAGAATCAGTTTAAAACTCTTTCCAAAGAATACGCTCAGTTAGAGCCAGTAGCGACATGTTATGAAACCTACGTTGAGGCTAACAATAATTTATCTTCACTGAACGAAATGCTCGAGGGAGATGATAAAGAGCTGGCATCAATGGCCGAAGAAGAGTTGGCAGACGCTCAAAAGCAAATAGATGAGCTTGACGAACAGTTACAGTGGCATTTGATTCCCAAAGATCCAGATGATGAACGTAACATTTATCTCGAGGTCAGAGCAGGAACTGGCGGTGATGAGGCCGCAATTTTTGCCGGGGATCTTTATCGTATGTACAGTCGATATGCAGAAAACCAAGGCTGGCAACAAGAGTTAATCAGTGCCAGCCACGGTGAGCATGGTGGATATAAAGAAATTATCGTGCGTATTAGTGGTAACGCAGTTTACTCGCAACTTAAATTTGAATCCGGGGCTCATCGTGTACAACGTGTGCCTGAAACCGAATCGCAAGGTCGGGTACATACCTCTGCATGTACTGTAGCCATCATGCCTGAGGTGGATGAAATTGATGACATCCAAATTAATCCTGATGATTTACGAATTGATACATATCGTTCTTCAGGCGCTGGAGGCCAGCACGTCAATAAAACCGATTCTGCGATACGAATCACGCATATCCCAACGGGTGTAGTAGTAGAATGCCAAGATGAACGCTCCCAGCATAAAAATCGTGCCAAAGCCATGTCTTTACTTAAAACCCGCTTGCTGGATGCCGAACAAAGCAAACAAAAGAAAGAACAAGCACAAACTCGTAAATCACTAGTAGGTACAGGCGATCGTTCTGAGCGCATTCGTACTTATAACTATCCCCAAGGTCGACTGACTGATCATCGGATTAATTTGACGATCTATCAACTTGGTGACGTGATGGAAGGAAATTTGGCATTAGTTATCGAACCATTAAAACGCGAGTACCATGCAGAATTACTCGCAGAGCTGGGGCGAAATGATTAATATTCGCACCGCTCTGGGAAAAACTCCAGATCTGGAAACAGAGATTTTACTCTGTCATGCTTTAAAAAGAACCAGAACATACCTCTTTGCACATCCTGAAGAATTACTTACTTCAGAACAATGGGAACACTTCCAAAGTTTAATGGCTCAAAGAGCGCAAGGAATTCCCATTGCCTATATCATAGGTGAACGCGAGTTCTGGTCACTGAATTTAAAAGTCAGTAAGCATACCTTAATTCCACGACATGAAACGGAGCGATTAGTAGAATTAGCCTTGGAGCTTATCCCCAATCGCCCAGATACCTATGTTCTAGACTTGGGTACTGGCAGCGGAGCCATCGCCTTGGCCCTTGCTAAAGAGCGACCTCACTGGCATATTATTGCTGCAGATATTAGTCAAGAAGCGTTAAATATTGCAAAAGAAAATGCACAAAGCCATAAGATAATGAATGTAAGTTTTTATCTGTCCAATTGGTTTAGTAACATTCCTCGACGCCAATATCACGCTTTGGTTGCTAATCCACCTTATATTTCAGAGCTTGATCCTCATTTACAACAAGGCGATTTACGTTTTGAACCGCAAAATGCTTTAGTGAGTAGTCAAGAAGGCTTAGCTGATCTACAATGTATTATTAAACAAGGTTATGACTACCTTTTACCTGACGGCCTGATTTTGCTAGAACATGGGTATGATCAAAAATTAAAAGTACAGACTATACTTAATGAATTACAATATAAGAACGTACAATGTTGGCAAGATATTCAGGGAAATGACAGAGTAAGTGGGGGTTGGCGATAATTTTATTGATGATACAATCGTTTTTTGGTATACCTAACCGCTTTCTGTAACCCCAGGTTGTACATGAATAGGGAACGGAGGCTAAAATGACCGAACAATTAATTGATAAAACCAATGAGAGACGACACAACGTGAAAAACGACGCGATAGGTAGCATGGGAATCACCCCCTATACGGAAGCCCCTGGTGAAGAATATATGAATGAAAACCAGTTAGCACATATTGAAAAAATATTGCTAGCTTGGCGTCAATCGTTGATGGAAGAAGTCGACCGTACAGTGACGCACATGAAAGATGAAGCGGCTAATTTTCCTGATCCTTCAGATAGGGCCAGCCAGGAAGAAGAATTCAGCATCGAATTACGTACTCGTGATCGTGAACGTAAATTGATTAAGAAGATTGAGGATGCCTTAGAGCGTTTGAGAAATGAGGATTTCGGCTATTGCGAAGCATGTGGTATCGAAATCGGCCTCAAACGTTTAGAAGCAAGACCTACAGCGACTTTATGTATTGATTGTAAGACCCTGTCCGAGATTAAAGAAAAACAAAATCAGGGTGCCTAACTAAATCCAGCTCTTGCAAAGCCGAGATTCATTCAAAATCAACACTTTGTTAAGGGCAGTCTTAAGCAGAAATAAACCCCACTGCCTTTAATTTAAAAATTATGTCATTCCCGCGAAGGCGGGAATGTTATCTCTGAATGAAATGCTGAGTCACTTTAATAATTAGTTTCTATTTTCACGAAAACAAAGGTGAAGTCGAAAATCGTTTAGCTAATTGTTTATAAACGCTGCCGAACTCAGAAAACTCTAGCTAGATGGATTTATCTAAACCGTTGTGACCTTTTAAGGCAAGCAGGTCAGGAAAAAGGATATAGAACCTGTTTGATCCGATTCATTAAATTATTTACATTCAAAATCCTCAAAGAGGTGGAGCGTGTTGGAGCATCTTTACTGGTTCCAAAAGTTCAGGAGCAATAATTAATTTCGATGAATCTTTTCCCTCGATGTCTTCAGCATAATTCGTTAGACGCTTGGACTGGCAAATTGTATCTTCTTTAACTCGAAACAGCGCAAACCCACACTGTCTTTTACGCATCACCTCTCGAACCTGATTCATTCGTTCATTAGAGTAAATGATATTAGGGGTGTACGCTGAAACCAGGGGATCATGATAAGGATGTTTGGTGTAACTCATTACTTTATCTCCTTTTTCAAGAAACATAAACCCGAACCGACTGTTTAAAATTTTTTTGATTTCCTTTTTTAATACTGCCTCCACAGGTTTGGTTGTATTTTTTTTTAAGAAAAATGAGTGCATATTTTTTGCTCCTTTTTAGTATTCCTTATCATTATTACTGAAAACATATTTAACGAAATACCGTAGAAATACGGTAGTAAACATCTCTAGTTTTAATTCTGGTTTCATGTTTATTTTTTATTCTATATGCAGGAATAAAGAAGTTGTTGCCTTGGAAGCAACATGAACTGGAGCAAAATGATGAGATTTTTTCAACCCCACGAAAACCCTAGACGGAGAGTAAATCCGCGCAACTCTTGCCCAATAAAAGAAATACGAGAATATATTATCAAAGACAGTCAAAAAAATGTAACTGTTGAACAGGCGATATCGATGCAGACTGGAGGAGGCTATAAAGCAGATGAATGGCAACAACTTCGCTTAGGAGAAGTTGCCACCAACTCTCTCATTCAATCCCTTATTGGCAAAAAGAGCATTATCGAAGCACCTGCTAATTACAATACAATGGAGTTTAACGATTTTCTGCACTGGTTGGAACAACCGGTTCCCAAAGGAACCAGCAGATACTTTGCGCTGCCTGATGCATTTGGATCAGGAAGAATCCATGGGTATCATTGCGAAAAAGATGAGCATTATCATCAGAAAGTTCAGGTTGGTGAACCCAAATGTCCGGAGACTAAAAAAACGCTACTGCCATTAAGACAGTCACTAGGAATATTTACTGTCCTTGATTGGATGCTGGATGTCCCCGTTGTTGCCGCCAGCACCTCTTCCAATACCGAACATGGAAAAGGTGGAGCCATTCAACTGATAGTTTCCCAGGGGCTATTACTGTATCTCCATGCGAATGTAAATAGGTATGTAGAGCAATATGATGACCGCTACTCGGTACAAAAAGCAGTTAGATACCGCTCACCATGGGGAGATGAAATGGAGTGGGAAATAAGTTCTAAAGTAGAAACAACAAATACTGTCTATCATTGCTCCCCGGACAGCAATGCAGTAAAAGGGACTCCTCCAAGACTTGGTTAAAAGGAATGGGCCAGGGAGGGCCTAATATCGACTGAAGATAATTGGTATCTGAGTGGAAAGCAGGAATTATTTATACTAGCATAAAAATAAGAAAATATTGGTTTTAAAGTATGTATGAACTCAATGATTCACCGTATTTTATTTACAGTAATTTGATTAAAGAATACTGTTTGCCGCTATTTAATTTAACTCCTGTCAAAGGCTTTACTTTTTGCCGTACTTATGAGGATAAAACTGCATTTCTCCTAACTACCGAATATCAGTTTAACCTGGAATGCATTCAACATGAAAAAAGAATTTCCAAGCTTGAAATGCTTCGTACGCCAATGCATACCCTGGAGGGCTATTTTCTAAACTCCCCCGCCCTTGATGGAAAATCCTCTGCTTTTTATGAAACTACTGCGCAAAAATTTGGCTATGGATATAGTTTTACTATTGTCAGAAAGCATGAGAATTACAGTGATTACTTTCATTTTATCGGGGACAAATATCAAATTGATATGAATAATTATTATGTACATAACAAGGCTTCACTGAATAAATTTTGTGATTACTTCATCGAACGAGCAGCAAAAATATTAACTTATAGTGAAAAACAAAATAAATTCATTTTACCTAATACAGCCGTAGAACCCTTTCCAATAAAATCTTATGCAGGTACTTTGGATGAATTTTTCAAAGACTACTCTCTTGAGCGTTCAGGAATCAAATCAGTTAGTTTATCTCAGCGCCAAATTGAATGTGCCCGATTATTAATTATCGGTAAAACAGCCGAGGAAATAGCTATTATTCTTGGCTTATCAAAACGTACTATTGAGCATTATATTGATATTCTAAAAAGAAAATTAAATGCTCATAATAAGGGATTTCTGATTACAAAGTTGCTTCAGCTCTTTCCCGATGAATTCACCTCAATTTCCTAAGAGCATTTGAGTAATGGACGATGTGAGACCATCATTCGATGAATTCTCAGAACCAATACTGTATTTATACGGTATCACCAATTTCAAGTGTTCATCTTATCTTAATGAGCCTCCTGTAACTTATTAATTAAAGCTATAGGAGATGTCATGAAAGTTAAAAACGGTAAATTTGTTGATTCGTACAACGGAAAATACAAACGTCGAAAACGTCAAGTTGAGGTAATTAATGCTTATCTGGACAAGAATGGACTGGTTGTGCATGACTCGATAGATAATGGGGATTGTTTCTTTGATGCAGTGTCGCAACAGCTTGGCCAGATGCCTGGATTAATCTCTTACTCCATCGAGGATCTAAGGGATATTTGCTCAAGCTACGCTGAAAGTCATGCGGAAAGTGAACTGTTTGCTCTTTTAAAAAAAAGAGAGGATTTTAAAGATTTTAAAAATATTAAGGACTATGTCAGAAAAATTAAAAGTGATGATCCGCCTTTATGGGGAAATCAGGATTGTGAAGGAGTCATTCTTGCCAGATATTTCAAAGAAAATCTGGGTATTGAGCTTGTTTTCGAAGTCATAAATTATGAATTGCATTTTGATGAAATAAGCGGAGAGGAAATTTCAGCTGAGGATGTATTTTATATTCGGGCTGAAGGCAAAACCTCCACCAATCCAGATCCGGACAATACTACTCCTTGCATCCGATTATTTAATGCTTTAAATCATTATGTTGCATGCAGTCGCACTGCTCCGATGCAAATGGAACATGGCAATTCATCTGCCCACTCTACACATCAAACTGATACAACAGAGTCCGATCCAATGAACCACAGCAGCCTGGAAAGAATAATACACATCTTACGCGATGAGGGAATATTGGCTGAAGAGCCAACCAACGAAACAGGATCAGCGGCAGGTGATGCTATTGAGAATAAGGAGCTTAGGATCTTTAATAAAAACTTCCTGACAGCTTGTGTACTACGGCTTGTGCAGCTGGAAGAAAATCTCGGCAATAGAGGCAATAGAAATGAGGTAGTTGCTATTGGCAGACTGTTAAAAAGCTATTTTGATTTACTGAAAAAACCTGAAAGCAAAGAAAGTCTGGTGCAATTCAATTCTGATTTAAACCTTGCCCAACAAGCAAGTCAACCATCCCAAATTATCGCTATTCTATATTGGGGGCTAAAAATCATTGGCTTATTAGGAGGGGCTACCTTGGGAGCTGGCCTAAGTGTGCTGAATATGAATCAAACCCATTTTTTATCCTTGTCCGGCTCTGGATATAGCCTTGGGGATATTGCCGCCAAAAAAGGTTTTTTTGGCAATAGAAAACAATTCTCTCTTGCCCTGGATGAAATAAAAGAAGACTTACAGTCGAACTGGAACAAGTCATTATCTTAGCACTCTGCAAACGGGATTAGACAGTTGGTTATTTTAAAATGGGGCTGTCACATCACGTTTGCTTTCCGCGATATTATTTTCAACAACCGTAACAAGAGCAAGCGACTTACTCCCCGATAAAAAAAATGCCCAGCCTCATGTTAAATTGCCGCTTCAATTTGCTGTAAATGCCGTATCACTGCGCCCTTGTTTTTTTCAAAAACTGCCGCGGCATTCTTAATCATCTGTTGACGAAATGTTGGATTAGTATGCAATTGAATGATTCCATCAATGACTTCATTGGCCTGTTGCACTAACAAGATCCCATGGGCCTCTTTAAGTGCATTGCAAATGGCTTTAAAGTTATGGACCTGGTTGCCGCTCAACACGGGTACGTTCATGCCAATGGGTTCCAGTACATTGTGCCCTCCCACCGGGACTAGACTGCCTCCCACAAAAGCATAATCACTGATTTGATAGAAACCTAAAAGTTCTCCCAAACTGTCAAGCACCACAATTTCATTTTCAGGACTCAAGGTGTTTAAATCAGAGCGTAGGCCGGTCTTAAAACCTGCTTGCTGACATAATTGATACACCGTTTGAAAACGTTCCGGATGACGTGGGGCTATTAATAAAATTATCCGGGGAATTGCCTGTTGCAGCCGTTTTAAATGGGATAAAATCTGCGCTTCTTCATTTTCATGAGTACTTGCAGCAATCACAGTAACTCGCTCTGCTCCCCAATGATTTTTTAAATCGCTAAAGCGTTTACTGTCTATCTTATTGGTTTGCAAATCAAATTTCATATTCCCCAAGACGTGAACTATTTCTTTTCTGGCTCCCAGAGTGATATAACGTTGTGCATCTTCTTCCCCTTGTGCCAAAATCGCAGAAAATTGATTCAAAATGGGTCTAATTAAAAATTTTATCTTTTTATATCCATGCAAAGAGTCATCAGAGATTCGTGCATTAGCGAGTAATAATGGAACGTGTGCTGCTCGAGCTTGGTAAATTAAATTCGGCCATAACTCAGTCTCCATAATTAAACCTACGCGCGGCTGAATTTGCTTAAAAAAGCGTTTGAGTACACAGGGAAGATCATAGGGGACGTATTGATGAGTCACCTTATTTCCAAAGCGTGCTTGCACTCGCTCCGAACCAGTTGGAGTCATGGTAGTGACAAATATGGACCAGTTTTTTTCCAATATGGCATCAATCAAAGGAATAGCAGCAATTACCTCGCCCAAAGATACAGCATGAATCCAGACATCAAAAGGTTTATAATCATGCTTACCAAGAAAAAAACGTTCGGATATACGCTCCCTATATGAAGGTAAGCTTCTCCCTTTCCACCATAACCGAATGAGTAGAAAAGGACTCAGCAAATACATCAAAAAAGAGTAAAAAAATAGCATATAAAAGCAAACCCAAAAACCGACAGTATATACTTAAAGTGTGGTATAAAGCGATAAAATCAATTTTAATGAACTAATTTAAGGAATCCTTTGCAATGTCTCTTCGGGAGTTCTTTATCGTCTCAACATGGTGGGGGAAGATTATAGGCGCATTTTTTGGCTATTTAATCGACGGTCCTACAGGGGCAATCTTTGGCCTTTTAGTGGGCAATTTCTTTGATCGGGGTTTATACAGTTATTTTTCCAATCCTAATTGGTTGTATTACACTGAAAAACGTAAAGCAATTCAAAAAGCTTTTTTTGAAGCCACCTTTTCCATTATGGGGCATTTGGCCAAAGCAGATGGTCGTGTGTCGGAACAAGAACTGGAGATGGCGCGTCTATTTATGGATGAACTGCGTTTGAGTAATGAACAAAAAACTCTGGCAAAGCATTTATTTAATGATGGAAAAAAAGCCCAGTTCAACTTAGATGCAGCACTCGAACACTTAAAAAAAACCTGTAAGGATAATCGCGACTTATTACGATTGTTTATCGATATTCAATATCGCGCAGCTCAGGTTGATGGACTTGGGACAAAAAAAATCCAAATATTGGATAAAATTTTTTCCAAACTCGATTTTGCACCACTTCACAAGCAATATCGCTTTTATGAAGATTTTGGTAGTTATTCACCAGAATCACCGAAGGATAGTAAGCAACAATCACAACGATCCTATTCTTCGTCCCACTCGTATTCATCCTACAGTAGATACAATTACCAACCCAGCAAAACAAATATGGATTATGCCTATGCCCTTTTGGAGGTTTCGCCAAATGCCAGCAAGCAAGAAGTAAAAAAGGCCTATAGACGTTTGTTAAGCCGTAATCACCCAGACAAATTAATTGCTCAAGGCTTACCCCAGGAAATGATCAAAATCGCGAATGAAAAAACTCAGAAAATAGTGAAAGCTTATGAGTTAATTTGCACCAGTAAAGGCTGGTAACCTAAACATGTATTATGCGTAGCGAAACCCTTGAATTCATTTAATCAATCACGAGTGGCTGCTCGAAAGCAGACGCCTTACTTTGTGCAGCATAATGTTCAGGACTTACGAAAAAAGGACCAATCGGTCCTAAATAAGAGTACATCACTGGAGGGGGTTTAGGATGAAACTCTGGCAGCTTTACCATCCAGCCATGGATAAATGAAAAAAGAAGTTGTTTACTGTATTCATAATAATGATGAGCACCCGGTATCTCTAGAGCTAAATAATTATTTTTATTTGGCCCAAATTCCTTTTTTCTTGCTGCCATTTCTTGCTTTGTCAGCTCATAATCAAACTGAGCAACAATATCAAAGACTGGCATATTTAATTTAGGTTTCTTATTTTTAGATGGAGGAAGATCATAGGCGGATAACAAGATCAAACCCTCAATTTCAGGTACAGGTGGTTTTTCCAGATAATTAAATGTTTCTTTCAATTGCTCCCCATAATGTACGACCACAATACGCATATTTTTTTGATTCCGTAGCGTCGTGATCACTTCAGGAAATTGTTTGATCCAGGGAACAGCATTGTTACTTTCATTATTGAGTAATACAACCTGCCATCCATTTTGAGCCAATTCATTTGCCAGGTTATCTAACAATGGTGTGGATTGTGCCTGTGCCCCCCCATTGACTAAGAGCACTGCACCATATTTTTCTTTTTTTGCAGGCCAATAAGGTAAATCAATACTCTTACCATCAACATTGATTGCTAGTTTTTCTGCACAAGCAGATGAACATACGAAAAAAAATACGAGAACTATCCTTGTAATATATTTCATATCATCCTAATAAATAATCCTGGAGCGATGAATAGCCTGGTATAATGTAGCGAAACCCAGGCTATTTAACCATCCTTTATCCTGGGCTCCTCAATGAGGCACCCCAGGCTCAATTGAAGGATAGTTTTTCATCTAATCTGTTAATTGTATGCCCGCTTGATCCAACATTACTCTGGCTTTTTCCCCCAGAATTTGATGCGCCAATGCAGTTGGATGTACTAAATCAAAAAACAAATAGCCGTTACATGCATCCGGTGATATTTTAGGTTTGACTGATGCCACCATTTTTAAGACCGATTTTTTAGTTATATCGTCAACTACAGAATTAACACATGTACCAGTTATATTGGTGAATCCATAATCTTGCGGATGCATCATAACTTCTTCAAAAGCTTGATGCAGATCATAATACAACCATTCTACATCTGGGTATTTTTGTTTGAATTCCTCAACTGACTTATTTAATAAATTATTATGCTCTTGAGCATAATAAGTCATTTCGTTAATTGAACCAAATTCAATTGCAGCGGGAGTTCGCCCTAAATCTGGCAAATTAACCACTAAAATATGTTTTGCACCTTTTTCTACCAATCGATGGATACTGCGTACAATGCCTGCATGCACATCATGCAGTGTTTGTTCCGTTTCTGATGGAAAGGCGAGGTAGTTATTTGAGCCTATCCATATAACAAACAGACTGTCTTCACTCGCTTTATCATTGTGTTCCAGCAAATAGTTGTTCACTTCTCTTCTCAAAGTAAACAAGACATCATCAGCTCCTTCTTCCTCTGACACACCAGCACCACCATAAGCATAATCTAATAAATGTCCAGCAGGATTTTCAGGAAAATAAGAGGCGATTACATGTTCGATCCAGACAGGACCGTTAGAAAAACGACCTTCGTAATAAGGAGGAGATGGTGGTAATTGATACTTCATAAATTTATATAAATTACCGTTATCAGATAAGCTATCACCAAATACAACTATATTATGAAGAGGTGTAGCCCAAATAATCCCGGAAAATAAAAAAGCCCCTATAGTTGCTAACAGTTTCATGAATACCCTTAAGTCTAATCCTAAAAAAAGCAGTGACATCTTATTACAAATGGCTACTGCACTGAATTTTGAAGAGTGTATCTGGTTATTTTAAAAACAAAAAGCCACCCGCATTATAGTATGAAAGATCGTTTTTAAGCAATTTTTTTGCATAAACCCACTTTTCTTCAATTTAATATATTTATCAATAAGTTAAATATATTCAGACTCCATAAAATCTACGATTCAAATCATAAATATGCTTATTTCATGGACAATAAGGCCCTTAAGAAGGTTTTCGATTGCTCCTCAATCAAAAGGTATTTATATTAGTATTTTTGCCAGGGAGGCTAAATTAATGACTTTTGAACAAAATTTCATCCTTGAATGTCTTGAGCATATGGAACGAATTCTTTCTAATGACAGAGAATTGGAAGAAGCAATTCATGATTACATCGAAAATAAAGCACCTACCTCTCGTTACCAACTGGATAGCAAAATAACTGACTCGTCACAATGGAATGAACAAGATAAACTGCACTTCAGTGCCGCTGTTTTTGAAGCAATTGCTCGCAGCTCCTTATCGTTTTACTCAGAAAACGATAAGCGAGCTCAAGAAATGAGTGCTGCCAATACAGTATTTCTGAATCAATATCTACCCATCTTAACTGAAAATACCAACTCTAATGACAGGATTGATCCAGTAAAAAATAATATTATACGAGTTAAAACAGATCTAAAAAATAAAATAAAAAACAGCACTGAAAATCCCTATAGCTTTTTCACTCCAGTTACAACAGGATTAGTTGTGATGGCTGCAGCCGCCACAACTATAGCCTTGTTGTCTTCTAAAGGATAGAGATTCGACTGTTTATTGAGCGCTACCAATCAAGGTTATTTTCAACTGACGTCCACAAACCCATGCCTTGTTTAAATCACTCATGACTTCTTTGGGCATACCTTTAGGCAAGCGTACTGTTGAATGATCTTCATGAATTTTCAGACCAGTAATATGTTTACTTTGTAAACCTGCTTCGTTGGCAATAGCACCAACGATATTGCCCGGTTTTACTCCATGAACTTTACCCACATCAATTCTGAATAAATCCTGTTCTACAAATTCATCATTAAATTTTTTACGACTTTCGCGACCGTCTCGGAAACCTTTCTTGTCACTGCCCCCTCCTCTGCGCTCATCAGCTCGAGAACGTTCAAATTTACCACCACGTTCCACACGTCCTTCTTTAGCAGGTCGTGCTGCTTTAGGTAAAGCTTGTTCTTTATGCCAGGGAAGATCTTTGTTTAGCAATAAGGCAAGAGTTGCAGCAACATCTACTGCAGAAACATCATTTTGTTTAATGTACTCTTCAATTATTCGTTTGTATGAAGGTAGGTTTTCATGTTCTAAACGTGCAGTGATGTTTGCCATAAAACGTTCTTGCCGCGCAACTTGGATCATATGATCATTGGGTACAGCTACTTTGGTAATACGTTGACGTGTATGTCGCTCAATGCTCGTAATTAAACGCGATTCTTTAGGTGTTACGAATAAAACAGCGACTCCAGAGCGTCCGGCTCTACCTGTTCTACCGATACGATGCACATACGTTTCGTTATCATGGGGTAAATCATAGTTAATTACATGAGTTACACGGTCTACATCCAGACCACGTGCAGCCACATCTGTAGCTACCAGGATATCAATTGCTCCTTGTTTGAATTGCGCAATAATGCGTTCGCGTAGTGCCTGGGTAATGTCGCCATGAATGGCCATAGCGCGCAATCCTTGCTGTTGTAACAGCTCGGCAACTTCTTCAGTGCTGCTTTTAGTACGCACAAATACGATAACACCCTGATATTCTTCTACAGCCAGCACACGCAATAGTGCATCAGGTTTTTGATGTCCTGAAGCAAATAAAAAGCGTTGCTCAATACTTTTCACCGTAGCAGTTTCAGCACGTATTTCGATGGAAACGGGATCATGCAAATAAGTATTGGCAATTTGACGTATACGATAAGGCATCGTTGCTGAAAACAGGCCTATTTGTTTTTCTTCTGGCAGTTTTGCCATGATGGTTTCAATATCTTCAATAAAGCCCATACGCAACATCTCGTCTGCTTCATCAAGAATAAACGTACGCAAATTATCTAATTGCAAAGTACGTCTATCAATATGATCCAAAATACGGCCTGGAGTTCCAACCACTACTTGAGCCCCTGCTTTCAATTGTTTTAATTGGCGACCGTAATCTTGTCCGCCACATAAAACAGCAACAGTAATACCGCGCTGGTTAGCACTTAATACTTCAAACTGTTCAGCAACCTGAATTGCTAATTCACGCGTGGGAGCTAAAATCAACGCTTGAGTACCTTGCACATTTGGAGATATATTTTGCAATATAGGCAAGGCAAAGGCTGCCGTTTTTCCTGTTCCTGTTTGCGCCAGAGCAATCGCATCACGACCTTCGAGCAGTAAAGGAATTGTTTGTGCTTGAATTGGAGATGGGGTAGTAAACTTCATATCCTCTAGTGCTTTGTTTAAAGCATCTGAAAAGTTAAAGGACGCGAAGCTTTTGATTTCTTGAGACATAAAAATCCTGTTCGATTAAAACATAACCTATAAAAGGCTTGGTGATATAAAATTTGAACAGTATAATAACAAAATAAACAAAATAATGCACTATATTTATGAATTGATTAGGGTAAACTCTATATCAATTGAGGTAGACAACAACTGTAGCCTGGGTGCAGCGCAGCGAAACCTGGGATGTGAGTTTATCTGAATCCGGATTATAGCAGCGCCTTCACCAAGGCTACAAGCAAAAATTAAATCAATGCTGCTAAACGACAAGCCTGATCTATTGCATGACGCGCATCTAACTCGAGTGCTTTGTATGCTCCCCCCACTAAATGCACGAGTTTTCCTGCCTCTTTCAAAGGTGCATACAATTCAGAAAATTCGATTTGCCCGGCACATATAACCACGGTGTCCACGGGTAGAACCTGAGATTTTTCATTGATGCTCACATGCAAGCCTTCATCATCAATCGCTTCGTATTGTACACCAGAAATCATTTTGACCTGCTTATGTTTCAGGCTTAAACGATGAATCCAACCTGTTGTTTTACCCAAGCGTTTACCCATTTTTTCCTTTTTACGTTGTAACAAATAAACTTCACGAGGACTTGGGGTCACTTCGGGTGGTTTAATGCCGCCTCGATATGCTCCATAGATATCGATACCCCACTCATTATAAAACTGATCCTTCGGAACTGGATGCTCATGGGTTAAAAATTCAGCCACATCAAATCCAATTCCACCTGCACCAATAATAGCCACCCGTTTACCTACTTCTATTTTTCCAGTAATCACGTCGATGTAACTCGCCACTTTAGGATGATCAATACCATTGATTTCAGGAACACGCGGCTTAATTCCGCTGGCTAAAACAATTTCATCAAACTCTTGCAAGAGCTCGGCTGTTGCTTCGGTATTTAGCAGAATAGTTACCTTAAATTTTTGCAACTGATAATTAAAATAATCCAAAGTTTGTTGAAATATTTCCTTACCTGGAATTTTTTTTGCCAGATTAAATTGCCCACCTATTTGATCGCTCTTTTCAAATAAGGTTACTTTATGACCACGTTCCGCAGCCACTGTGGCAAACGCAAGCCCGGCCGGTCCAGATCCCACTACTGCAATGGATTTGGGTTGTGCAGTGACCTCATAAATCAGTTCTGTTTCGTTACATGCTCGAGGATTCACCAAACAAGAAGCTGTTTTGTTTACAAAAACCCGATCAAGACATGCCTGATTACATGCAATACAAATATTAATCGCTTCACTTTCTCCTTTTTTTGCTTTTTCAGCAAATAATGGATCTGCTAAAAAAGGCCTGGCCATAGAAATCATATCAGCAACCCCAGACTCGATTAATTGATTGGCTAATTCGGGTGTATTGATGCGATTTGAGGTAATCACTGGAATTTTTACTTCAGGTTTCAAATGCTGTGTCAGGTGTGTAAATGCGGCAGCAGGTACCATAGTAGCAATCGTTGGAATGCGTGCTTCATGCCAACCAATACCTGTATTAATCAATGTAGCACCAGCCTCTTCAATCGCCTTAGCAAGGATCACTACTTCTTCCCAACTGCTGCCATCAGCAATCAAGTCAAGCATCGACAAGCGAAAAATGATAATAAATTGTTCGCCTACTGCTTCTCGTACACTCCGCACTACTTCAATAGGAAAGCGTATGCGATTCGTATAACTTCCCCCCCATTCGTCCTGACGTTGGTTGGTATGCGTGACAATAAATTGGTTAATTAAATATCCTTCACTGCCCATAATCTCAATTCCATCATAACCGGCCAATTGAGCAAGACGCGCACAGCGGGCAAAATGTTTGATGGTTTTTTTTATGCGATATTGACTCATTACCCAGGGTTTAAAAGGACTAATAGGTGATTTGATGCCGCTAGGTGCAACAACAAATGGATGAAAGCCATAACGACCTGCATGCAAAGCTTGCAGAATAATTTTACTGCCTGCTTCATGTACCGTATGAGTGATTAATTCATGTCGATGCTGCTCTTTGCTGTTGGTTAATTTGGCAGCAATGGGTGCTAAACGCCCTGCACGATCCGGGGCAAACCCACCTGTTGTGATTAGTCCAACTCCTCCAAGCGCTCTTTCTCGATAAAATTGTGCCAAACGATTTAAACTCTCTTTATCTTCTTCAAGGCCTGTATGCATAGACCCCATCAGCAATCTATTTTTTAATTGAGTAAAACCTAAATCCAAAGGCTGAAATAAGGCTTTAAAGGGGGTATTATCAACTCTCAATTCCATGAGGACTCTCACAAATAGCATCAAAATCAAAAGTATAAACCGTGTTTGTCTCTTTTCACAGAGAATAAATGAGAAACTTATAGATAGCATCTGGTGATGCGTAATTGGGATATGGAATTGTCAGAACCCGGGTAAGGCCTACGCCTCACCCAGGCTTATTAATTGGACAGTTGTCTTTCTTGAGCAAAGGAAAGACGCATTTGAAAGCGATTGGCAATAAAAGCACCTAGTAAAGTGACGCTGCATCCAACAAGAGAAAGCAATGAAGGTTGTTCATTTAACAAAAGAAATCCCATTAATGTGGATACGATGGGAAGAGCATATAAAGTGATGGACGCATTAGAAGCCGATAAATATTTCAACACATAGCCCCATGCTAAATAAGCAAGTGTGGCAGGGAAAATACCCATATAAACAACGGCCGCCGTAGTTTGTATTTCAGCTACTCTAATTTGCTGGAGCATGTCAGGAAGAAATATAGATAACAATAACGTCCCCCCCCACATCACCCAGGCAATAATCGCAACAGGATGATAAACGCTTACGAATCGCTTTTGGATAATCGTTAAAATTGCGCCCATCAATGCAGAAACCAAAATCGCCATGATTCCCTGATGTATTCCGGGTTCTGTATTCTCACCTATCGTTAATAAAGCCAAACCCAAAATGCTGATTATAATCCCGAACCAAACACCACGCGCCAGTTTCTCTCGTAAAAAAACCAGTGATAAAAGAATGGTCATAGCCGGCATTAAACCCATAACAAAACTGGCTATGCCAGCAGAAACACTCTGCTCACCATAATTCAAACAAATATTATAAATACCTATGCCAGCCATTCCAGCAAGCAGTAATTGAAGGCGATCTTTCCATATCACTCTTTTTTTAATGCCTAGACTGTAGTAGATGATCATCATACACAGTGAAGCGACCGTAAAACGTAAAAGAGCTAGTGCTCCTGGGGAGTAGCCAGTTAATCCGATGCGTATTCCAACGTATGCTGAAGCCCATAAAACAATGGCAATAATCATGATACAGTTTATTTTTAAAGACTGCATGTCTTAGCAACCCAAGAGAAAATATAGGACTTATTGTATCAGAATTACTCTAAACAATCACGTCCTATGACGCGTGTAACGCGCGTATTTGGAGTGTCAAATTAAAGCACAAAACATGTTGCAACGCACCTAAAACATTTGATTTAATGGGCTTTTTTTGAAATTTTGACCTTTATTAATATCAATATGTAAAAAAGCTTGGCATTTTCTTTTTTTATAAACTACCTTTAAAGAAGGGCCTGCTCCTGCTGAGGATAAATCAATGGATGACCCTTTTTCAGCTTTAATAGAAGCTATTAAGTCCGTCTTTCATTTAATACCGATGAGAAACGGGAAATATACTTATCCTGAAATCCAGCGGCTTAAAGAAGCGATTGAACATTATCAGCCTGATGAGAAAAAAACGTTTGTTGAGCTGGTAAAAGCATTAGGTGCAACGTTACACCATTTGGATAAATGGCGTATTAATTTCGAACCGATACAAAGTTCAATTGACTCTCTAGCTGCACAACACAAAATGCCAGCAATAAACTGGGATAGGTATCTTGCTCATCCTAAAATCTCACATCGATTCCAATTTACCGACGCGCAACAAGATGTTGAGTTCGTGCCGTGGTTAAACACCATGTACGAGAAAATTTACGCCCAGCAAGAATCCAGCTTGCATACCAAATTAATTGCTCACCGAGATCAACTTGGGTTTAGTCAACGACTCATTTCTCATCTGCAAAAAGATCCCGAATTTTTATCGCGTTTGATTATGGATTCCAAAGAAAAGTTCATTCAAATTTCCGGTACACGCTTAATTTTTTACTTAACCGATGAACAAATAGCTAAAGCAATAATTAAATACTTACCTGATTTGCTGCAGGACCATCCAAATCCCTTAGTCCAGGTAGAACAGCTCGTGGATAGATTGAATGGAATATTATCGAATGGGCGCTCTATTTCTACACTGTTACGTAATTCCGAAGCCAAAACCATTTTAGATGGTTCAGAATTTTTCCAAATATACCAAAGTGAAGAATATAAAAATCGTCAAGAGCATCCTGCATTTGAAGAAACCGAGCAATTTAAACCTCGAATCATTTGAAACAGGGAATCTTGCCTGATTAGAGGTGTATTCATAAATCCGATTTAATTAATTGACTCATCTCCGAAAGAGTTCTTTATGCGATCCGATTCGTCATACCTACAGCTCCTCCTTCCCTTAGAGAGATTTTGTTAAAAAAATTTTATGTCATTCCCGCGCAGGCGGGAATCCATCCATAAAATTAGGCACAATATCAAGTTTGTAAATAGATTCCCGCCTGCGCGGGAATGACATATATGACATATATGGAATAGCTGAATTTAAAGAAACTAATCTTAATCGAGCAAGCCTAAAGCCTTAACTGTATCATGCTCTTGTTTTAGCTCATCTAAAGTTTTGTTGAACATTTCACGACCGTAGTCATTAAAGCTCAAGCCCTCAACTACTTTTAACTCTCCATTTTCACGACGGCAAGGGAAAGAGAAAATTAACCCTTCATCAACACCATATTCGCCTTGAGAACTACGGCACATAGAGAATGACTCACCAGCAGGAGTATCAGTGACCAAACGGTTCACACCAGTAATCACAGCATTAGCAGCTGAAGCAGCAGAAGAAGAACCACGCGCTTTAATTACTGCAGCACCACGCTGTTGTACAGTAGAAACGAATGTATCTTGCAACCAAGACTCATCAATCACTTTAGCTGCAGAAACTCCATTAATTTTTGCATTATAAAAATCTGGATATTGAGTAGAAGAATGGTTACCCCAAATGGTCATTTCTGTTATCGCTGTAATATCAACCCCAGCTTTTTTAGCCAATTGACTGCGAGCTCTTAATTCATCCAAACTGGTCATGGCATAAAACCGATCATTGGGGATGTCTTTAGCGTTGTTCATTGCAATCAAGCAGTTTGTATTGCAAGGGTTGCCCACAACAAAGACGCGCACATCATCACTTGCATTATCATTAATTGCCTTACCTTGTTTGGTAAATATACCAC
The DNA here is from genome assembly GCF_003184185.1 of Legionella qingyii. The sequence goes on from NZ_QHJG01000039.1 coordinate 29,837, forward strand.
CATTAATTTGCAATAAGTCAGAACGTTCCATACCTTGTTTGCGAGGTACAGAGCCAACCAACAATGCCCAATTCACTCCATCCATTGCCTTATTCATATCTGAGGTACAAACGACACGCTTTAATAAGGGGAAGGCACAATCATCCAGCTCCATCGCAACCCCTTCCAAAGAGGGCAGTGCTGCTTCAAGCTCGAGTAAATTTAATTCTACTTCAGTGTTTGCTCCAAACATTTGTCCAGAAGCGATCCGAAACAATAGTGCATAACCAATTTGTCCAGCTGCTCCAGTAATAGCAACTCTAACTCGTTTATTTGCCATGTGATTTCCTCTTGTTTTACGGGTAATCATCACAAATTCTCTTTCACTCAACAGGAAAAAAAGCAACGTGTATGATTACAATTTTTGTTAGAAAACTCGCAACATGATACTATTGCATTCCCAAACAAGCCAGTCTTAAAAAGAGTAATGATCCCTTTATCGTTGTACATTCACATTCCATGGTGCATTCGCAAGTGCCCTTACTGCGATTTTAACTCCCATAAAAGTCCTGAGACCTTACCAGAACAAAATTATGTTCAAGCCCTTCTTGCTGACTTAAAAACTGATTTGCAGCACTTTGAAACTCGTGAGATTTGCTCCATTTTCATTGGCGGAGGCACGCCAAGCCTTTTTTCCGCTCAAGCGTATGATATCTTGTTTACCGAATTAAGACAGATTTTGACTTTTGCCCAAAATATTGAAGTTACTATGGAAGCCAATCCAGGTACTGTAGAACAGCAACGCTTTACTGAGTACCGACAAATTGGGATTAATCGACTTTCCCTAGGTATTCAAAGCTTCAATCCGGAACATTTACACACTTTGGGTCGGATTCATGATGCACAACAAGCGCATCGTGCGATTGAGTCCGCACGTAAAGCCGGCTTTAACAATCTAAATTTGGACATCATGCACGGTTTGCCAAGGCAAAGCGTAGCCCAGGGAATCGAAGATTTACGTGCTGCAATTGCCCATCAACCAGAACATTTGTCCTGGTATCAATTAACCATAGAACCAAATACGGTATTTTACAAAGAAAAACCTCCATTACCTTCTGAAGATGAAGCGTGGTGTTTGGAGGAACAAGGATTCACTTTACTTAGAGAGTCCGGTTTTGAACGCTATGAAATTTCTGCCTTTGCTCAGCCTGCACGACAAGCGCGCCATAATTTGAATTACTGGCTATTCGGTGATTACTTAGGCATAGGTGCAGGAGCTCATGGCAAAATCACAACTCCAGAAGGAATCCTAAGAACACGTAAACATCGTCAGCCTAAAGAATATCTCGACTCAGATAAACCTTTTTTGGCAAGTATGGAACGAGTAACAGCTCAAGATCTTCTGTTTGAATTTATGCTCAACACCACACGCCTGGAACAAGCCATTCCGTTAGAACTGTTCACACAAACCACGGGATTGCCATTAAGTGATTTGCTCCCCAAACTCAAAATAGCAGAACATAAAAAGTTAATCACGCTAACTGACACCCATTGGCAAGTGACCGAGTTTGGCAGACGTTATACCAATGACTTGCAAGCGTTATATTTATAAAATCATACAAATTGCCTGGTGGGGGCCGCGCAGAATCTGGGATAAGAGCAGTTTATTCACGTTCAAAAACCAGAGTTAGGTACAGCTACTTGCTAGCAAATAAAGATTATTTAATAATAAGTTACTTTCCGGAAAAGGAGCAATCGGTGATGTTATTCATATTTTTGGTAGTTCTTGCTTATTTAATGGGATCTATCTGTTCTGCAGTCATTGTCTGCAAGGCTTGCTCTTTACCCGATCCACGAACAGAGGGCTCAAAAAATCCTGGTGCTACTAATGTATTGCGCATTGCAGGAAAACAATATGCGGCCTTGGTCATGGTGGCGGATCTACTTAAAGGTACCATTCCAGTACTCATTGCCAAAATCCTGGGTGCTGAGCCAACAACAATAGGGTTTACTGCTCTAGCAGCAGTGATTGGTCATATGTACCCAGTTTTCTTTGACTTCAAGGGAGGAAAAGGAGTTGCAACAGCAATTGGGGCGCTCTTGGGCTTTCAATTTTTAGTTGGTGTTTTAGTTGCAGCAACCTGGTTGATCGTTGCCAAATTTTCACGTTACTCCTCTTTAGCATCCATCTGCGCAGTTGGTTTTGCTCCATTTTATTCACTGCTACTGATTCAACGTCTGGATATTTTTCCCCCCATATTCTTTATGGCGATCTTAATTCTTTACAAGCATAAAGATAATATTATACGCCTTATTGATAAGAAAGAGCCTAAAATCAAATTGAAGGAGAATGTACTTGATGACATTATGGAAGGTACATCCCAACAGCCTGTTACACCTAAAAAGACTGAAGCTACCTCCTCGGAAGCAATAATTGAGGTAGAGGAAGTCATCATCACCGAAGCCGAAGTGACTAAACCTAAAACGACAAAAGCAGCCCAAGGTACGGGCATAAAGAATGAGGAATCTGAGAAGAAAGCCAAAGCGACTGAAAAACCAGCTGCGTCTAAATCGAAAACAAATAAACCGCAAGATGAATAAATTAACTTTAAACATAGAAATCCCTGAAAACCCTTTAATTAAGGATTTCCAGGGATTGAAAACAAATACAAAAATTAAAAAACCAATATCTGTTCCAGATTAAAAGTTTTTATGCGCAATGCTACATATCTATGCATAATTAAAATGTTGGTTGAGATGGGCTCTCTGGAGATGGGGTCTCTGGAGATTGCGACGGGTTCTCGTTAATGGACACAGGTTCTAAAACTTCAACCTTATTATAACCAAAAGCATTTTGGACAAAATCAATAATCCATTGTAACACAGAATGACTATGCAGCTCTTCTTTTAGTCTGTGATGTCCATAACTTATTGCATTGCTCTCGATAGATATTTTAGGTTTTTTAGCGTTTGACAAGTCGACTGAAATTTCTCCTTGAGCTTCAATAATATCTGTTCCATCATCACGAAAAATATATGGACTTGCAGCATCTTTAACAATCTCGTTTCCATAACTATAAGTTGTATATGCAATATCATATTCGTCCCAACTATTCTCAGATATCATGATTTTTTTTACTCCAACATGTTCTTTTACTTTAAATCCTTCTTTTGTTGGAATAATATTAACAACTAACTGCATGTCGCTTATTGTTCCCCAGGCAATCCTCCCCTCTCGAGCACCATCTTCACCTGGAAGTGCCTTTCGTTCCATGGATGTAGCAAGAGCAGCTGACACAGGGTTCATGAGTCCACCTTGATGGAAAGTTTTCGTTAAGAATTCGATAATTTCGGCTTTATCTTTTTCTTTAGGTTGAGGGTCCATCTTTTTCAAGATTACTTGTTCAAAAAAATTTTTGACAGCCTCGTCGTCTTGAAGCTGATTATATTGGTCAGCATATTTCGTAATCGGTACTCCATCGATTAATATTTACCTATGTTGAACAGGATCACCGGTATTGGTTATGGCTCTACTCCAATCTTGACCTAATCTAATCCCTTCTCCTTTATTAGCTTTTGTGATTTGCAGTGGGCTGTGTGCGCTATGGAATTTTGCCCATTTACCTTGGCTCATTTCCGCTCCTCTATACAAATAAAGATCATATTGGTTTATTTTACCACAGAACGAATAATTAAGCCAACGGCCATCTTGCCTTAACTTCTACGCCAATACCTAAATCCTTTTCCCCTCTTAAAATCCGCAAACAGCCAGCGTAAGCAATCATGGCGCCATTATCCGTACAATATTCTAAAGCTGGAAAATAAATCATTCCACCAATACTCTGAATCCATTCACGCAAGCCTAAGCGTAAGGCTTTATTTGCGCCCACTCCCCCGGCAACTACCAATTGTTTACACCCCGACTCTTGCACGGCTCGCTTGCACTTAATCATTAAAGTCTCGACTACTGCTTGCTGAAATGCCTTGGCAATTTCAGCTCGCGCGCACTCATCTTTAGCACTTTGATTCCAGGTGTTTAATGCGAATGTTTTTAGGCCACTGAAACTAAAATCAAGTCCCGGTCTGTCCGTCATTGGACGCGGAAATCGATAAGGGGTTGATTCACATTGATCCGCTAAAGCGGCAAGTACGGGTCCCCCTGGATAAGGTATTCCCATTAACTTAGCCGTTTTATCAAACGCTTCGCCCACCGCATCATCCAAGGTATCGCCAAGGATACGATAGTCCCCAAGAGCCTTGACTTCAACTAATTGGCAATGACCGCCGGATACTAAAAGTGCAATAAAAGGAAATTCAAGCGAGGGAGTTTCCATTTTTGCGGCCAAGAGGTGTGCCTCCAAATGATGAATGGCCAAAGCAGGGATTTGTAACGCATAAGCTAAACTTTTGGCAAAACAGGATCCAACCAGTAATGCACCAATCAAACCCGGGCCGGCTGTATAGGCAACTCCATCCAGTGCTTTTTTATCAAGCCCTGCTTGTTGTAATACTTTATCAAGCAAAGGAACCAAATAATTAATATGATCACGCGAAGCAAGCTCAGGAACTACCCCGCCATGGACGCGATGGGTATCTATTTGCGAATGCAAGGCATGCGCTAATAAACCCACATCTGAATCGTAAATCGCTACTCCAGTTTCATCACAAGAGGATTCAATACCTAAAACCAACATAAATTAAAGCCTGATATAAAAATTCAGCAATTGTACCACATATTTGAACACCGTATCGACGAAGCCCCCCTCCTCAGCCGTAACGTTTCGAAAGTGATAGAATGAGTCAAAATAAAATTTCTCTACTTAAAACTTGACGAGTGCTTCAACTAGCACTAGAATTGCCCACCTATTAAGATCAAATAACCAGAGGACCATTTTAATGCCTACAGTTCGCGTCAAAGAAGGCGAAAATCCAGAATATGCATTGCGCCGTTTCAAGCGCTCTTGTGAAAAAGCCGGTATTTTAACCGAATTACGCCGTCGTGAATTTTATGAAAAACCAACTGCTGAGCGTAAACGCAAACAAGCTGCTGCGGTAAAACGTCATCTGAAGAAAATTTCTCGTGATATGACAGCAAGACAACAAGGCGGAAAACGCCGACGTAAATAGGATTTTTTCTGTCCTGTATTTTTTACTAAGGCCACATATACTTCGCATAGTCACAAGTTAATTATGATTATGATGTCGTATCTAGTGGCCTTTAGCTTTTCAAAGTATATAAAAATCTTGAGGAACGGTTCAGTTTGTTCAAGATATGCCTGATAGCCGTTCCTAGCATTAGGAGCCGAGCTGCTCATTAGATTTTAAGGAATAAAAAATGACAATTAAAGAACGTCTCAATAATGATGTCAAAGATGCAATGCGTGCCAAAGATAAAGAGCTTTTGTCCACACTTCGTTTAATTACTGCGGCCGTAAAACAGGTCGAAGTGGATGAGCGCATTGAAGTAGATAATGAGCGCATGTTGGTGATCCTGGACAAAATGAGCAAACAACGCAAAGAATCTATAGCGCAATACGAAAAAGCCAATCGTGATGATTTGGTTGCACAAGAACAATTTGAATTAGATATTATTAAAAAATACTTGCCAGAACCTTTATCCGAAACAGAAATTAAACAAATGGTCCAAGATGCTATTGCTTCAACTGGAGCTGAAAAAATGGCTGACATGGGTAAAGTTATGGCTCTCTTAAAGCCCAGCTTGCAAGGTCGTGCTGATATGGCGCAAGTCAGCGCCATGATTAAGGCCCAATTAAGCTAAGGAGCAACATGTCTGGCTTAATCCCGCAGCCATTCATTGATGATCTCCTCCACCGAACGGATCTGGTTGAACTAATTGACAGCTATGTTCCCTTGAAAAAAAGAGGGAACAGTCATATTGCCTGTTGCCCTTTTCATAACGAAAAAACCCCCTCGTTTAACGTCGTTGCTAAAAAGCAGTTTTACCACTGCTTTGGCTGTGGTGCATCAGGCAATGCCATCAGCTTTGTCATGAATTACCTCAATCAGGGATTTGTTGATGCAGTTGAAACACTAGCTACCCGCGCGGGTTTAACCGTTCCGCGAGACAAACAAAACGAGAAAAATAATCCATCCCTGGATCTTTACAAACTCCTGGGTGAGGTCAGCCTTTATTATCAAAAAAAATTAAAACATGAAGGGAAACCTGCCATAGATTATTTGCGGGGAAGAGGTTTAAGCGGAGAAATTGCCAAGCTGTATCAGTTAGGTTATGCAAGCGAAGGCTGGCATAACCTTGAAAAAGCATTTCCCCGCAATCAACGAGAACTGCTGACAACTGGGATGTTAATTAAAAACGATGATGGAAAAATCTATGATCGGTATCGCAACCGTGTCATGTTCCCCATTCATGACCGTCATGGACGCATTATAGGCTTTGGCGGACGTGTCCTGGACAATGAGCAAAAACCCAAATACCTCAATTCGCCTGAAACCGTAATTTTTCAAAAAAGCAGGGAACTGTATGGCTTGCATCAAATTCTAAGCCAGCAAAAGACCATTGATTACGTTATTGTGGTTGAAGGCTATATGGATGTGATTGCATTAGCCCAACATGGGATCATGAATGCGGTAGCCACATTAGGCACAGCAACCAGTACCTACCATATTCAACTTCTTGCCAAGCATACCAAATCGCTGATTTTTTGCTTTGATGGTGATAATGCAGGAAGACAAGCCGCATGGCGCGCATTAGAAAGTAGCTTGCCGCATTTGAATCTGGGACTCGATGCCAGTTTCATGTTTTTGCCAGATAGCCATGACCCCGATAGCTTGGTTCGCCATGAGGGCAAAGATAATTTTTTAAATCGAATCAAGCAAGCGACGCCATTACACCGCTTCCTTTTTGACAACTTAGCCAAAGACCTCAATCTGCTTCGACCCGCAGGAAAAACTCAGCTCATTAATTTGGCTAAGCCGTTTTTACAAAAAATGGATGAAGGTTCATACAAGCAACTGCTCATTGAAGATTTGGCGCGCTTAACCCATATTGAAACTCATCGCTTAAGTCAGTTGATTACCGAGGAGTCGAAAGCGCCTCAGCACGAACAGACGATGACCATTGCACGTACGCCAATGCGTATTGCGGTAGCTTTGCTGCTCCAACATCCTGAAATTTATGCTCAAATCAAACAGCAAATCAACCCTGAGCTTCTCGATACTAAAGAACATGAAATCCTATTGCACGTGTTACAACAACTGGCAACAAATCCACAGGCCACTACTGCAACACTCATTGAGTCATGGCGTGAGCATCCTTATTTCGCCTCCATGAACAAACTTGCAGCTTGGGATCATCTGGTTCCCGAGCAAGAATTAGTTAAAGAATTTATCGACATTATGCTCTTTTTACAAAAACAAAATCGGGAATTAACCATACGCCAGCTGATTAATAAATCACGTCAGCAAGGATTGAGTGATACAGAGCGAATAAAATTACAAGAGATGTTAAAAGAACGCCATGTTTGATTTGAAATATAGCGTGAGCAATAAAGTTTGTTGTTTTGCAATTGGCATTAACCTTAACTCTTGCAATTGTTCATAATGTGCTAAAATCTTGTAAAGAAGATGTCCAGAAAAAAGCGATGAAAAATTACTGGTATGTTGCAGTCTCAAGGTTTATAATTGCAAGGTTTTTTTAATCCTAAATAAGCAATTTAAATCCAATTAGTGCTATAAATACTGTAGATTCCATTGTTTTTTAGGAAAATGTCCAATTGTCCCTAGAGAAGTGCCTATGACCATGAATGATCAAGAACAGCAGAGCTCACAGATAACCAAAGTCATCAGCTTAGGCAAGGAGCAAGGTTATTTGACGTACAGTCAAATCAATGACTTGCTGCCTAATATCGTCGATACAGAACATTTTGATGTAATTATTAGCATGCTGGAAGGCATGAACATCAAAGTATTTGAGTTGCCGCCCGGTGATGATGAATTGGCACTTCTGCTTAATACAGAAGAAGTACCTGATATCGAAGAAGCCGCAATGGTACTCGCCTCTGTCGACAAAGAAACTGGTCGTACTACCGACCCAGTTCGTATGTACATGCGTGAAATGGGTACAGTCGAGCTGTTGACCCGTGAAGGCGAAATCCGCATCGCGAAACGTATTGAAGAAGGGATCTATCAAGTCCTTAAGTCTTTGGCTCATTATCCAGAAACTATCCAGTTAGTGCTTGACGATTATGACCGTTTCAATGCCCAAGAAATCCGTCTCAATGAAATTATCAGTGGTTTTTCTGATGTTGAAGATGAAATAGCCCCTGCATCAAGCATTGGCTCGATGCTTGATGAAGAACAAGTGAGTAATTTATTGCTGTCTGATGATGAAGAAGATGAAGACGGCGAAGGTGGTGGTTTGGGAGAGGTCGATGATGGTCCAAACCCAGAGCAAGCTAAGATTTATTTTGATGAATTACGTGAAACATATGAAGTTGCAGCTGCTGCTTTAAAAGAGTTTGGCAGAGAACATGCTAAATCGCAAAAAGCATTAGAATCCATGTCTGAGTCATTCTTAAAGCTCAAACTCACCTCTAGACAGGTTGATCGGTTAACACGTCATTTCCGTCAACTGCGTAACCATATTAGAGAATTTGAGCGCAGTATTATGCGTCTTTGCATTGAAAAAGCTCGTATTCCACGAAAACTATTTATTGATACATTCCCAGGTCAGGAAACCGACATGGAATGGCTCAATAGCATTACTAGCAAACACGGCAAAAAACTCGATATGGGCCGTATTCAGGAATATACCGAGGAAATTTTGCGCGTCCAATCTCGATTGGTCGCGTTCGAACTCGAATACGGTTTAACAATTGGTGAAATTAAAGACATCAATCGTAAAATGTCCATTGGTGAAGCCAAAGCACGACGTGCCAAAAAGGAAATGGTTGAAGCAAACTTACGTTTGGTTATTTCGATCGCGAAAAAATACACCAACCGCGGTTTGCAATTCCTTGATTTAATTCAGGAAGGCAACATCGGTCTGATGAAAGCAGTAGATAAATTTGAATACCGTCGCGGTTACAAATTCTCTACTTACGCAACGTGGTGGATTAGACAAGCAATTACTCGTTCGATTGCCGATCAGGCACGTACCATCCGTATTCCGGTACACATGATCGAAACGATTAACAAGCTTAACCGTATTTCCAGACAGATCCTACAGGAAACTGGCCGTGAAGCTACGCCTGAAGAACTGGCTGAAAAAATGGAATTAAGCGAAGACAAGATTCGTAAAGTCTTAAAAATTGCCAAAGAACCTATTTCCATGGAAACCCCAGTGGGTGACGATGACGATTCGCACTTAGGTGACTTTATTGAAGACAATAACATCGAGTCGCCAATCGACATGGCAACCGCGGAAGGTCTTCGCGAAGCAACTTTAGAAATCTTGGAAACCTTAACTCCAAGAGAAGCCAAAGTACTTCGTATGCGTTTTGGTATTGAAATGAATACCGACCATACTCTGGAAGAAGTGGGCAAACAATTTGACGTAACCCGTGAACGAATTCGGCAGATCGAAGCCAAAGCGCTCCGCAAACTACGTCACCCATCTCGTTCAGAAAAGCTGAGAAGCTTCCTTGAGGGCGATGAAGGCTAAAATCCAAATTAAGAGGAAGGATAAAAAGGATTTGTGATACCTCTTTACCCTTTCTTACCCTCTCCCAAATGGGAGAGGTAAACGCTTTTAAAAAAATCACAAAAAAAAACTAGAACATTAAGCAAATTAAGTTTAAAATGACCCCCTCTCCGGGCCCATAGCTCAGTTGGTCAGAGCAGCGGACTCATAATCCGTTGGTCCTAGGTTCAAGTCCTAGTGGGCCCACCAATTAAAGTCAGTAAAATCAATCAGTTACACTTGATACCCTAAATCCCAAGAAACCCACTTCGGGACTTCGGCTCTTCCCGGCTCTTCCCCAAATCAGGGGGCACTAATCAAGAACACAAAACTTTAACCCTTAACCTATA
>NZ_QHJG01000004.1:0-88515 GCF_003184185.1 Legionella qingyii
ATGAGGGAGTTTAGATAGACTAAATGACCGAATTAAAAACATTTTTTAACGAAGAGATTGGGATTTTTCGAAGTCCTGATCCTAATAAAAATTATTGAGTTTTATCATGAAGATAAATAAAAACCAACACATCAACGTATGAGATCCCTCTATAAATGGATACAAAAGAATAATTCTCGTGGATTATGTCGCATCGATTGCATATGAAGGGGATTCGTCATTGGTAATCCGAAAACTATCATAATCTCGAATGAAGTTTGCTATATGATATGCTAATGAAAAATTAGTATGCTCTCCGAAAATATCATGATAAACACCTCTAGGCGTTTCATCTAATTCAGCGGTACAAGTTTTTAGCAGAATATCTGCATATTTTTTATTTATTTCTCCCCATTTGTCCAATATGGCTTTGCCATTAGCAAGATGAATTTCATCTTTAAAAATACTTAATTTATTGAAATGGTATAAATTACCCATGAGATAAAGGGCAAAAACCCGCGTTTCCATATATTGCATAGGAATAGCATTCAATACCGAGGGAATAAGAAGTTTAAGCATCAGGAATTTGCTATTATCCAAATTGCGAATTACAAACAGTAAATTCCAGCTAGTGTACAAATGCATCCATTCTTTATACACATAAAATTGACTGACTCTTTTAGGAAGTCGATTAATGATTAAGTTAGGTAACAAGCTGTATTCGCCCTCCTCTGTTATTGAGCTTTCCTCAGGCAAAACTAAATTTTTAAAAGAATAACCGTGAGAGGGTCTAAGGCATTCTAACAAACGAATAAGCGTAGCCCCTGCAAAAGCATTGTCAGCCGGTTGACCATCCTCCTCATACTTTTCTTCCCAAGTTGCTTCCAAGATATTTAAACTCACATTTTTGACTGAATCATCATGCATTTCACCTAATGGAGGAGGACAAATCTTGGCATTCCACAGCGCTAATCCATGCTGCTTAATAAACACTTTTGATTTTTTAACAATTTCTTCCTGACTAAGTTCCTCATCTCCTAATGCACGAATAAATGCACCTTCAGTAATCACGGGGTCAACAGAAACTAATTTTAGGCTTTTAAAAAGAGAAAAGTTATTTCTATTCGAACAAAAAAAGAAATTATTGATGGGATTTCCAGGATAATAAGTGTTTCTTTGTTTTGTAGTAAAACTATAGATATCTTCATTCAATGTGAAACTGTTTACCATAGTCACTGCGAATGCCTCGAATAAACATAATAAATTCAGCTGGATTTGCAGCTGTTCTGACATTTCATTTAACTCTAGATCTGCAATTAATTCTTCGTGCTCTATAAAAGCCAGTAACTCGCATATTGGTGGATTGTTTAGCAAACCTTCTTTTACAGACTCAATGAGTCGCTCCAAATCAATAGGTTCTTCTGTGAGTTTAGCCAAGAAGTTTTTGAACCCTTGATCACGAATTTCAAGTGAATTTAAACTAAAATCATGGAGAGTATTTTTGATAATGGCTGGATTGGATTGTTTCTTAAGATATTTCGTTACACGCTCTAAAAATTGTTTTGCTAAAGTCCTTTGCATAAAAAATCCATGTATTTGAAAATAACAAAGTATATGTCTTTAGCAAAAATTTTTAAATAAAAGGGACTCTTTAACTATTTTCTCCTTCCTGTGGAGGAACCACAATAGCAAAAGGTTCGCTAGAGCTGCCGTCTATGACTTTATTTAATAATGTAACTCTTACTAAAACGTTCATTGTTTTACTTTCTGCAGAACATTTTGTTTCATTCGGCTCACGCTTACAGTTTGCAACCTGGTGCACTGTATCTATAGGACTGGTATCGATATCAATCACTTTTTGATGTTCCACATCAATAAGGGCTATCTGCAGGTGACTAAGCTTCCATTCGCTCCCTTCTGCAGTATATCCCACGCGCCGTTCATGAACCAGGGTAACTTTTTGCCCTCTTTTCAATGTAGTTTGGTATTCCCACACTGGCTGTTCTACGGTCAACTCGCTTTCCACAATATTATTTCTTTGTTGAAATGCTTTTTCCATATTGAGGTAACCCCAACCATACGTTCGATTCCATGCTGAGCCCATAATTTTAGTATGTCCCGAATTCATTGAACCCGCATCGGTCCAAGTATCCGCACTGTTAATAAGTAACGCCTTGATGGCCATAGGATTCTGAATCCCTGCATCTTGCAATAACAATGCTGCCGCACCTACATGAGGGGCAGCTGAGCTTGTTCCCCCCATGAGACGATAACCATCTTTATAGTTCATCGCATTAGAATAGACAAAACCATAAATTTTAGGGTCAGGAGCACACGTCATCGTATCATGGCCAGGGGCAGTTAAATCAGGTTTACGTCTACCAAAAGGTGTAGGACCTCGGCTACTGGTATTCTTTATATGATGTTTGGCTCTATCTACAGTTTTTACCGTAGATTCATTTTCAGTGACCAGCGTATTCATATTGGCAATAGTAAGCGCATTATAATTATCACCAGGGACTGTTAATGTGGAGGCAAAGGTAAATTGATGCGCTGGCTCTATGTATCCAGCATTCCCTGCTGATTTTACCCAAAGGATTTTTTGAGTATTTACTACATAATCCATCACTTTTGCTAGCCCACTCCATTCAGGACAAGCAGGACAATTTAAATCGAGCCGACCATTTCCCATACTGTAATTAATAATGGTAGGTTTCAGTTCAGCACGATTCAACATCCAATCCAAAGTTTCCATCGTACGCATAATACTTGCAGGATCAGCAGTTTCCTCTCCAGCTAATCCAGATACGATGGCTGAAGCGCCATAAGCAATCCCTTTATATTTCTCATGATTACTGGCATAAATACAGGCGACGCCTGTTGCATGAGGCTCTTTTACACCATTAATCAGATTAGAATATCCAGAACCTACATCTTGGCGCACTACTAATCTTTTACCGGATAAAGCAGAATGCAAAGGATCTACTCCTGTATCGATTATGCCAATAATTCCTTTTTGACCAGTATAACCATGGGCCCACCAATTACTCACATTAGGGTAAAAGGATGAGGGTGTCAGTTTTAAAACTTGGGCCGTAACATCCAACTCTGGCATAGCTGCTGGATGTGAAGAAATTTGTGCTGCTGCATTTAAATTAGCAATGTGATAGAGCAAGGTACGATCTCTGGGAATTTGTATTGCTACTGCAGGCATAAAACCGAGGTCTTTTACATTTACATTGGGAGTTTTTTTTAACTGTTCAATAAATGGTTCTTTCTCCGAGGCATTATGTAAAAAAACCAGGAGTGATAAAGGAGCATGTGAAGAGGATCTGGAATGTTTTAAAGTTTGGAGGACATCAGCATCGATAATGGCTCTTGCCGAAAGAACAGGACTTACAGTAAGTAAAATTATCGCCAGATAAGATCTTTTGAATATACGCCACATACAGCACCCTCATTTTTGAGTTTCAATATAATGGACAAAGCTTACCTTCTCAATTGGTAAATCATTGTTATCATCTCAGTAATGAATAGAAGGATTTTAAAGCAAGGAATCGAAAGAAGAAAGCCGTCTTAAGAAAAATATAGTTTATACAATAGGATACTGCTCCTCAGTAATAGAGGAACTATCGTGAATTGGTCAGGGCGGGGCCTGGGTATTAGATACCGGTATGTTAAAATTGTTATTGGCTGATTGTGATCAAAATATGAAGATTATGGCAGCTCAACAACTGGCAGAACTTGAGAAAAATTGCACGGAACATGGGGCACATTTTGATTTTGCCCCTTTACTCACAGCGTTAAAACAATGCGCTGACAATATTGAGGTGTGGAGTGATGAGCAAACCGATAAGTATTGGATTACCACTGCAGGGGGGTGCCAAAAAGCCCTCAAAATTCATTCCTAATTTGAATACTGTTCATTCTAATGATACATTTTGTCTCTCAACTACTTAGAGATAAATAATGACAAGGACGCTTTTTTCTTCAGCACTCATACTGTTTTGTTCCATTGCTTTTGCACAAGATCAAGTGATTGAGGATTTTTTTAAAGATGTGAATCCATCAGCAATATCCACCAAGACGGAAAATAATATACAAGCGAGTCATTTTCGCCTTGTTGAAATTGACCTCAGCCAACTGTATGCGGAACTGGAAAACGTACCCCATCGAGATGAGTTAAAATCAGGAACTGCATCACAAATTGCCCTTCCTTTGCCCGATGGAACTACTAAGCTGTATCAAGTTGTCGAAAACAGTACATTACATCCGGAACTCAGTGCAAAATTCCCCACAATTAAAACCTATGATGCTTATGGGGTTACTGATCCAGGCGATTTCGTCAAACTGGATCTTACTCCGCAGGGATTCCATGCGATGATTCTCAGACCAGGAAAAAGTCCGGTTTTTATTGATCCCTTAAGAAAAAAAAATACTCAATATTATATTGTTTATAATAAAAAGGACTTTATAACCTCCAAGCACTTGAAATGCGGCGTCCAAAGTCAAAATCAATTTGCAACCTCGCCTGTTAGTTCAAAACATTTCGCTCGTTTTAATCCTTGCCAACTCAAAAAATACCGCCTAGCCATGGCAGCAACAGCAGAATACACTCAATTTCAAGGCGGAACAGTAAACGATGCATTGGGGGCAGAGGCAACCACGATAAACAGAGTGAATGGTGTTTATGAAATTGATATGGCCATTACAATGCAAATTATTGCTAATAATAATCTTATTATCTATACAGATCCTAATAATCAGCCCTATACACACGGTGTTCCCGAAAAGATGATCAATGAGAATCAAGAGAATGTGAATCAAGTTATTGGTGCACCTAATTATGATATAGGCCATGTTGTAGATTCAGCAGGAAGCGGTTATGCCGGGCTAGCCTGTGTTTGTAATGATGAACGTAAAGCAAGAGGGGTTACTGGTCAAGCCAAGCCTGTAGGAGACCCTTTCGACATTGACTATGTAGCACACGAAATGGGACATCAATTTGGCGCAAATCACGTACAAAACAATAGCTGTCAAAGGAATGGACCCACAGCCGTAGAACCTGGAAGTGGTAGCTCCATTATGGGCTATGCTGGAATTTGCGCCCCTAATGTTCAAAAAAATTCAGATGCTTATTTTAATGGCATTAATCTTCAAGAAATGGGCACTTTTGTCTCCAGTCCCTCGCATACCTGCCCTGTTACAACAGACATTCCTGATGCTCCTGTAATTACTAGTGTTAATGCAGGAGTTACAATTCCTGCGCAAACCCCTTTTGCTTTGACTGCATCAGCGACTAAAAGTGGCGGCACTGAAGTATTAACCTATACCTGGGAACAAATGAATAATGAAGTCTCTCCCCAGCCTCCAGTCAGCACAGCAACAGGGGGACCCAATTTTAGAAGTTTCTCACCACAACCGACAGGCACACGTTTCGTCCCTAATCTCAACGCGCTCAGTAACGGAGGTCCTTTTACATGGGAAGTTTTACCTTCAGTTTCTCGTATTATGAAATTCAGAGTTTCAGTACGTCGGAATACTCCGGGAGGCTCTTGCAATGCATATACTGATACAACTGTAACAACAACCACTAATGCGGGTCCTTTTATCGTGACCTCCCCTACTAGCAAAGGCATCAACTGGATAGGTTTATCGCCACAAACAATTACTTGGGATGTTGCCAATACCAATTTTACTCCGGTTAATGCCCAAAATGTAAACATCCTTTTATCTACTGATGGCGGAAAAACATTTCCCTATACCCTTTTATCCAACATAACAAATAATGGGCACGAAGAAATCTGCGCCCCTAATTTAAACACAACTACAGCCCGTATTATGGTGCAGGCGAGCAATGGAACCTTCTTTAATATTTCAAAAAATAATTTCTCAATCATTGCAGCTCCAGCTAAAGCACCGGTATTGACAGCAGCCGAGCGTAATCCAATGAACACCAGTAAAGCATTTGTCTCATATGCTGAGTGTATTCCCATATCCAATGATGTCTATACAGTGAATGGTTTACCTGGAGCAACCGTGAAATTGGATATCAAGAATCATCGCTTCGTCATTGAAAACATCCTGACGCCAAAAAGAATCCCTAAGGTCACGATAACTGCGACGAATGAAAGCCGCATGAGTCAAACCTCAAACCCAATTACTATTCCCAGTATTTTATAGAAAAGGCTTAATATGAATAAACATTCAATATCAACAATCATCGCTTGTATCCTCTCATGTAATGCATATACAGGCGTATATTCCGGTCTTAATTTAGGTATTAATACAGTTACTGTTCACAAAGATTTGAGCTATCCTCTTGAAGAAGGTTTGCCCACTTCTTCCAGTTTTAACAACGCATATACTAATTTTCACGGACAAATTTTAGCAGGATATGAATTGCCATTGAGCACAAAATTCTCTACTGCTTTAGAAGCAGATGCGGATCTGTTTATTGGAAAATCACGGTATAAAATTAACGAATGGTTCTTTAATGAAGACGTTGATGCAGAAGAGAAATTAGAATATGGATTCTCCCTCTTTTTACTGCCCGCATACCAATATAATGAGTCAGCTCGTTTTTTTGTAGGACCAGGAATTTCAGGCAGCCGTTTTGCAGTTAACATGGACAATACGGCTGGGAATGTTGGAGTCAGCGCGAATTTCAAGAAATGGTTAATCGGCGGTGGTTTAAAAGCAGGAGCAATCACCAAACTCAATCATAACCTGGATCTACTCTTAACGTATCAGTTCACTCAGTACAACAGTACGGAACGAACTCAAATTGAACCGTTATCTGATGAAACATTACGAGGACGTTACAGGCCGAATGTAAATACTGTATTAATCGGTCTTAGAGTCAATATGCCAGAATCAGTTATTGTAACTAAATGATGTATCTTAATAGTGAGTGCAGGTCGTATATATTGGACCTACCCCAACCGGCACTCACTACCACAAATTTTATGATCACTGATCTCAAAACTATAGTACCTGCTTTATAATTATTAATGCCATCTTGATAAACGTAATCTATTTGACTTAATTTTCAAAAATAGAGGACTTATGAAAAAACCCAATCTCTTCGTTAAAAAATTTTTTTAATTCGGTCATTTAGTCTATCTAAACTCCCTCATTAAAAACATTTTTTACCTAAGCCTTGGGGTTTTTCGTAAGTCCTGAAATAGTGCTTCACCAACAAGACAGACTCGACTTAAATCGAGCCTGTTTGCCGATTAATAAATTGCTTCATTTTGAAGGTTTGCTTACTGAAAAAGAAGAGTCTTCCTGTTCCTCTTGGGGGTTGGTAAGTTTTCCAGTGTTTGAGTTAAATTTAAATATATAACGATGTTGGGGGCCTCTTGATTTTGTACGTTGATGATATTGGGTTACATTTCCTGTTTTAACATCCAGACGAAACATATTTTGATCTGTGGAAACTGTGTTATCTTCTTTATTTTTTTCCTCAATATCATCCTGATTCGTCTTTATATCAAGGTCAATTTTAAACATATATTTTTTCATCTGCTTATTTTGTTCAGACCCAAAGAAATTTTTTCTCTTTTTCAAAGAGGGTTTACTACCGTCTTCTGGTATTTGCAAGGATTTATTTTTGTTTAAAGGTTCCGCTGGCACCGCATCTTGTGACTTTTTACTATAAAAAGCTTGCTCCAATTCACTAAGATCTTCGTTATTTAATTCTAATTCAAGAAGGTGATTATCCATTTCTTGTGGCTTTTTGCCATAAAAAGCATCTTTCAGTTGCTTAATGTCAGCATCATTTAATTCTAATTTCAGAAAATGATTGTAGGGATTAGGCATGCAAACTCCTATTTAAGAATAAATAGTCGCGCATACTATCAACCGGACTTATTTGATGTCAATGTGATTTAAAAATGCCATAAAAAGCGGCTGAAGCTTTAGCCCCTAGTAAAGAGAGAATGCGAACAAAAAATACACTTCCTTCTAATGTCTGTTGACATTTCATTTTATTTCTTTTGCTCAAAGACAATCTTCGACAAATTGAAAATAGCGTTCTATAAAAATTAAATTGACACAGCGAAGGCCAATTTGCTATGTTAACCCAATAATAGATAAAATTTTACCAAACTGCTATCAATATGAATCACCGCGATACGAACAAAAGCAATAAGTACCCTGCAGTGTTCACTGCAAAGGTATCGCCATGCCATGATTCATTACCAACAACAATCTCTTCAGTAGACATTATTATTATTTTGCCCTCTTTACCCTAGAGCGGTTGGCTATTTCTTATTCCCGAACCTCTCTAGGGAGGAACTTTCGGGTAATTGGAATTATTGCTTTATTAATACTGGAGGGTATCGTGACTCAAACTAACTATTTAAATTTAAAAAACAATTACTTGCCCTTTATCATGTGGTTTTTTCCACTTTCATTTTTTGCACTTCAATTTATTTTGCGTCTTTGGCCAGGATTGATGATGCACCAAATAATGAACCAATTTTCAATAGATGCAGCCAGTTTTGGTCTCTTAGCTGCTTTTTATTATTATGGGTATGCCGGAATGCAAATTCCCATGGCGATATTGCTCGAAAAATTTGGTGCCAAAAGAGTGGTTTTTATCTTTACTCTACTTTGTGGATTAGGTGCCTTACTCTTTACCTCAACCAATAATTTTTATCTAGCCTTATTGAGTAGATTTTTAATCGGAGCCAGTTCTGCTGTTGGTTTTTTAGGAGTATCCAAAGTTATTTCTGAATGGTTCAATAGCAATCAATACTCTCAAATGGTTGGATTTTCTTTTAGTGTTGGGTTATTAGGAGCAGTCTATGGAGGTAAGCCAGTAACGCAATTGATCGCAACTTACGGTGGTCAACATGTAGGACAGGTACTTGCACTCTGTTCTATCACCATAGGACTTTTGGCATATTTAGTCCTACGTACTCCAAAGAATATTGAAACCACAAAATCGAATGAAATAAATCTATCTTATTTATCTGTTTTATTCACCTCAAGAATATTATGGACTCTGGCCCTGGCAAATTTACTCATGGTTGGCGCACTAGAAGGTTTTGCGGATGTTTGGGGGGTATCCTATTTAACTACTGCCTATGGTTTTGCAAAATCTGATGCCGCCCTGCTCGTATCATTTATCTTTGTTGGTATGTTATTTGGTGGACCAATACTTGCATTTTTGAGCAAAAAATTAGGGAATTATACAGTAATAGGCATTTGCGGAATTGGGTTGACCTTAGCATTTCTCGTGCTTCTCTCAGATCGCGTGAGTAATTGGTGGATGCTTAGTATTCTATTCTTCGCAATTGGGCTCATGTGCTGCTATCAAGTCATTGTCTTTGCGGCAGGATCCAGACTGGTTTCCCCAAAACATTTAGGAATAACCATAGCTTTTTTAAATTGTATCAATATGTTTGGTGGCTCATTTTTTCATACTTTAATTGGCAACTTAATGGATTATTACTGGGAGGGAAGTTTCACTGCAGATGGTATGAGGCAATACAGTATTCAATCCTATCATCATGCATTAGTAGTTATACCTTTGGGAGCTCTTTTGGGAACAGTATTGGTTTATTGGGTTCACAAAAATGCCAAGAATCAAGTACCTACGGCATCTGTTGAACAGACTACAACTTCTTAAAGCTTCATTGAATTAATAAGTATCAATTTATTGATTTAAGCTGCATTATAAACTCTTCGTCGATTTTATAATGCAGGCAATTATTTTGTATTTTTTCAATATAACCTAATTCCTCCAATCTATTTAAAGCCGGGAGGATATCTGGAGACAATTCATATCGAAATCGAGGTATTGAAGAATTCAATATTGCTTCCTTATCGACTACAAAAAACTCTTTTATATGCTTGCAACCAGGATTAGTAACATCATTTTTAATGACACTCATAAAATGAGGATAATCATTAAAAAGCCTATCGAAATCTAATATTTTCTTCTTCTTTATATTTTCCGAATTTTTTCTATTATTCACGAATTTTTGTACTTGCCATCCACCTAGGGCTGTAGTCAAACAACCGCTTAAAAAGCCAAATATAAATGAAGTATCCATGTTGTTTTAAATTAAGATGTTGATAATGCGTAGCATGATCATTGCACGATTAAAAGTTGGCTAATTATATATCAAAGTATCAATAAAAGTAACGATACTTTATTTTAAGATCTTGAGTCTTTTTAGGTAAGATACCTGCTTGCTTTTTCAACTAGGCATTACTAAACTACGGCTGGCTTGTTCTGTTTGAAACTCATCTGCATTTTATATGGCCACAATACCAAACTATTTGCTTCACATAACTCATCAAAAGAGGATAATATGCTTAAAAAATTCTTCATCTTTTCTATTTTGGTTTTAGCTGGCATGTTGACTGCCTGTGGTCCTATCTATAATACCGAGTACAGTTTTGTTCCGCCGAAATCAGATATAGCAAAAATGTGTACTGCCCAGTGTATTCAAGGTAAAAATGATTGCGAACAGAGTTGTCGGGTAGACAATGAAAATTGCCGCATGAGAGCCCAACAAAATGCGATGTTTGAATACAAGCAATATAAAGAGGACCAAAAAAGAATGGGGCTACCAATTAGTAAATCTGTGACTGATTTTGATCGAAGCAGCAGTTGTAGCAACTCCTGTCATTGTGAGTCGACCTATAGGTCCTGTTATTCAGCCTGCGGCGGCGAGGTCAGAGAGCATAAAGTATGCGTCGCTTTTTGTGACAAACAGCCATAATAAGATAAAAATTTTTTACCTTTTTGACATATAATCAAAGCAAACCAGCAATTTATTGTATCAAATTGCTGGTTTTTCTTTTTTTACTTTTATCAGCCTACTAATAGTCAAATTATCAGAACTTACGAACCCCCCCAAGATCGAGGCAAAAAATGTTTTTAATGAGGGAGTTTAGATATACTAAATGACCGAATTAAAAACATTTTTTAACGAAGAGATTGGGTTTTCGTAAGTCCTGATTATTTTACAATTCAAGAAACCTTTGCCACACTTTAGTTGATCCATTGTAAAGAGTGGAAATAATAATGAAGAAAATTATCCTTTATTTTTTAGCCTTCATTGGGACTCTGGCTATATTATTTTTTATCTCCCAATGGTTTGGTAGAGCTGGAACGACAATGTATAGGGGAAGTCCTTTGCCAATGCAAGCGGCAGTTGGAAAACCTGATTACGCCGTTAGCTCTGTAGCAATGCGTATTACAAGCCAGTCTTCTGGAAATCAACCCTCAGAAAATGTGAAGCGGGGTATGATTATTCGTAATGCGAATATTTCCTTGCAAGTTAATAACATTAATTCAGCAATGGAAAAAATCTTTCAATTAGCGGAAAACTCAGGGGGTTATGTTGTAAGCTCCAACTTAACTCAAGATAATGATGAAGCCAATAATACTACTGCAAATATGAGCATAAGAGTACCTGCCCAAGGCTTAAATAATGCGCTAACTGCCTTGAAGTCACTCGCAACCCAAGTCATGCAAGAATCAATAACTGGTGAAGACATCACACAACAATTTGTCGATTTACAAAGCCAGCTCAGTAATTTACAAAAAGCAAAAGAACAGCTATCCAAAATTATGGCTAGCGCGAATAATACATCCGATGTTCTTAGTGTATTTAAGCAACTAAGCGACACCCAAGGACAAATTGATGTAATCCAGGGACAAATTAAATATTTCAAAGAGTCAGTAGCTTATTCATTGATAAATATTAACTTAAGCATGAACCCAATTATTCAAACGGAACAACAAAAACAGTGGAAAATAACTGAAACATTTATTGACTCCTATCATGCATTGATCGATCAATTACATCATTTTACCTATGGTTTGATCACATTTTTTGTGTACGTTTTACCATTACTATTATTATGGATTTGTATCTTTTTGATTATTTTTTGGATAGGGAAAAAAATTTGGAATAAATTCAAAAAGAGTTAATCTCACGAAATAGAAACTGTTTTAAGAAAATCTGTCTATATTGATTGGGCTTTTATTCTAAATACATGAAATAAAACTGACGGGAGTATTTTGTGTTACGTCATTTTAAGTCAAAACAGTTCATTACCTTCATAGTGGCAGGAGCAATTGCAGTTACGGTAAATTTCTGCAGCAGAATTTTCTATAGCTATGAGTTCAGTTTTTCACTATCAATTATCTTAGCCTATATTACAGGCATGATTGCATCGTTTATTCTGGGTAAATTATTTGTATTCAAGAACAGTCAGCAAACCTTTTTACGATCAATTCTGTTTTTTATCCTCATTAATTTAATTGGTATGCTGCAAACCTGGCTTGTTAGTTTATTTCTTGCCTATCATATCTTGCCTGCTTTGGGTATTAAATCATTCACTTTAGAAATAGCACACGCAATTGGGCTTGTTTTCCCCACTTTTACTACGTATCTGGGACATAAATTTTTTACTTTTCGAGAACACATTTAATGTGCTCAGCGAAACTTTGCAAACGATTTTAAAAATTCAGTAAGTCGTTCAAGGTCTTTAAACTCATGGCATTATAAATCTTTTAATTATAGGAAATAATCAATTTATTTCTTGGTTTTCCCGCCCCTAAGATTTTGAAGTGTGCGAAGATAATATATTCAGGACTTACGAAAAACCCCAAGGTCGAAGCAAAAAATGTTTTTAATGCGGGAGTTTAGATAGACTAAATAACCGAATTAAAAACATTTTTTAACGAAGAGATTGGAGTTTTTCGTAAGTCCTGATATTTTTAGAGAGACTGCAATAAGAAGGGATTACTGGAAGGACAGTTTCTATTTGATTTAATAATCAGGTAATCTTGATTATTCAATGAAGTAAGCAGATTGATATAAGGTTGCTGATTACTGGTACACACGTTGACATCACTCACTCCTCCCAACAAAACACGGCCACTCCAACTGGAAGCCATTATGCAATTAAAGGCTGCTGAAGATCCAACGTAAAAACAGGTTGCCACTTGAGAGTTGGACGAATCAACGGATATAGTGACATTAGACAGATCAACCGTTTTAGGAGGTGCGTTACCTCCTGTACCCAGAGCAATCGTTCCTGAAAGAGTTACAGCATGCTCATTATTGATTAATGTGACATTATTACTTGAATCATAGGTGAGCACAATATTCGTATTAGGAACTGTGACGGTATAGGTAGTTCCGGATGGGACAGAAGGAGGATTGGGGTTTGGATTTGCATTAGGAACTCCTGAACCTATAGCTGGTAAGCTAGTACTGGTGAAAGTAGAATTAAACAATTGGCCACTGAGGGCTGGATCATTTTGGCTAATATAACTTGCGGATACCAAAGATAAATTTTCATTATTAGAATTGATCCAGGTCACCAGATGATCTACTTTTTTATATTTAGAATTATTGGTAATCGTCCAGGTGCGGTAAAAGGTGGAATCGAACTCGGTAGTAATATCAGAACCCGTTGTAATCGCATTATACCCAGCAATCGTGGAATAATTACGCAACTGCTCCATTTTTTGATTAAACAATTGCGTGGACAGATAATCTTGATTGGTATTTGCTTTGGCTTTGATAAGGTGCACTTCCGTCTTGCTGCCAGCAACCATCCCAAAAATTAATAACGAGGTAACAACCATGGCTTCAACCAATCCCAAGCCGTTCTGTTTGCTAGGGGTTGAGTTGAATTGATGAGTGCTCATCGTCTCTCTCCTCAACTATAAATCCTTAAAAATCTCGCCAAGATCCTGGGACCTTGACAAAAGACCCTACTTTGTTCAATTGATTCAGGACCGTTGTGCTATAAGTAATATTGGGTGAACCAGTAGATGTTATAGAACCTTCTACTACGGCACCACCGATTATATCCAATGTTCCTCCCCCGCTATTATTCCAATCTCCTATTATATAAACCATACCATAAATCGTAGTGCTGCCATTAGCTTGCAAAGAACCATTAACTACCAAGACAACCGGATTCGTAGGAGAACCTATCGTGGCACTACCCGAGAAGCTGGCAGAACTTCCTCCTGTTTGGTTAATCCAAATCGATTG
The DNA here is from genome assembly GCF_003184185.1 of Legionella qingyii. Next base: position 14,022 of record NZ_QHJG01000004.1, read on the forward strand.
ACCAACAACTCCATTTAAAAGACCACTGTAATTTGTAGTACTATTATTAGTATAGGTAATATCCGCCGATTGTTGTGCTAAAGTTTTTGTAGTAGCAAAAAAGTCACTAAAAAATTGATCCGAGCTCAAACTACTTATACTTGAATCGTTGTGTACCACATCAGTCTGAAGACCAGCACTATTGGAGCCAGAACTTGTATTTGAGGCTGTGCTTGCTGAACCGCTTAAAATCGTATCCCCCCCACTCCAAATGGTTGTCCCAGTTGTCGTATTGGTAATAGTCAGGGAACCACTCAAGTTCACATTATTTTTTACAAGAAGAGGCACTGGTGTAGGTGCAGGTACAAAGGGATAAATCTGCATAATTTGAACTATAGTGGTTGAAGAGCTGTTATTATCAGCCGTTCCCTTTGAAGTTACTGTAATGCGGTTGAAATTAGTGAAAACCGGGTTGCTATAAGTGATGGTATAGGTGGTATTATTACTAAAAGGTACATTGGTTATTTGCGCGTTGGTGTAGGTATCTATAAAACCATCATTGTTCGTATCAACAAGAATGGCTGTTTTATTGGCTTCCAGATAGGCCAATCCATACTCCAAACCGGCTTCAGCCGCCATAAAAGATTGCGATGTTCGATAAAAATTATTTTCTATTTTTTGATCAAAATCGACTGTTTTAATGGTTAATAGTGCAGTTATTGCAATTCCCAGTAGAATCATCATTGATGTAGCAAGCAAAACATAGCCGCGTTGATGTTTCATAGCAATAACCCTCCTCCTATAATTCAGGGCTGAAATTTATCGTTACGTACTCGTATTACTTGGGTAAAAGTGCGGCTCACTGAATTATCTGAAATCAAACTACCTGTTAAATTAACAGTAACATTTCGTATCGTAAGCGTGCTTATTCCATTACTTAATGTGATAACCGTAGGTGTCAGATTAAAAGATAAATTAGTCACCTGGATCTGATTGGGATCAGTTAAATTGATCCAATTGCCGTTGTTACAATCAAAAAATGAGTCTGTTGCTGCTCTTGCTTGTAAGACATTATTCGAGAGCCTAAATCCAAAGCGTTTGTCATAACCCGCGGAATTTAATGAAGGCATAGTGCCATTTGAATCTGTGTCATAGGTGAATAAGATACAGCTGCTAACAGGAACAGTAATATCATTAGCAGATGCCATAAAGGGATTAGTAATAGTCCCAGAACCTATATCATTAGCAGCGTTTGCGGAATAGCCCGCTCGTCGTATTTCGATGACCATCATATTCATTGCGGAACGTAATTGTTGATCCAATCTGTTAACTGCCATGACACTGTAAAAAGAACGCATTAAGGAAATATAAATCGCAATACTGCCTGCTAACAAGAATAAGCCAATGGCAATTCCTATTAGTATCTCGAGCAGGGTATAACCCCTGTGTTTTTTAATCGTTATTAAGGACATGTCTGATATCCTGAAACAGTATTGGAACAAACAGTAACTAGCCCCATGCTGTTGGCATTAATCGTTGCTGATTTATCTGACAGACTAACATTTATAGAACCTCCAGATGTAATTGTTCCATGAAATCCGTCAAAAATAATGTAAGGGGCAGAAGCTGAGCCTGAAAATCCAGTTATAGAAAGGGCAACAGGATTACCTGAGTAGTCACTGCTTTGTACTATGGTTTGAATGCCATTAACCAAACAACTGTTTACTACGGTGCAATCACACGGAGCGGTATCACTAAGTCCATAACACCAGGTTGTTGGCCTGAAACTAAGATAAAGAGTATTCTTTGTAGTAAGAGCCTCTGATTGTGCGATTTTAATATAATTATACAATTCCTCCGTCCCTGTCCTTACGCGCTTTTGATTCATAAAATTTGTGTAGGAAGGAAAAGCAATCCCCATAAGGATTACGAGTATCGCGATGGTGATCATTATCTCGAGAAAGCTAAAGCCCCTCAGTTTATTTGTGCCAATCCTTTGAACGGCCATAAGGAATTCCCTTTTCTTAAGCAATCTCAAAATGAGTAATGTATATTATTAGTTTAGTCTAAGATTAAAGAGAGTAATTATGGAGAATTCTTAAAATGGATAATTTCAAGAATAAAAAAGAGGGATTTTCATTGATTGAATTAGTAATCGCCCTGGCTATTATTGCTATTCTTGTTTTGATAAGTATGCCAAGTTACTTTAATTATGTTATGCATTCTAGACGAACAGAAGGGATTAACGCCCTAAACAGCATCCAACTTGAAGAAGAAAAATACCGTGGTCAAAATACGGCTTATGGTACCTTGGCAGATGTTTGGGGGGGAGTGACTACCACAGAAAATGGATATTACACCTTATCAGCCACTAATAATACAGCAACAGGTTATACCCTTACTGCAACCGCCCAAGGCTCCCAGGCAAATGATACACAGAATGGCGTTTCATGTAGCACTTTAACCTTGACTGTTAATGGACTCAATACCACCAGAGCGCCACAGGCTTGTTGGTCACAATAAAACTCTAATGAGTCAATAGACATCTTTCATTTCTGAGAGTGAATTAGGTGAAATGCAATGGAAACTCGAAATTTATCCGAAGCAGCTTTACCCATTACATGCGATTTATTTCATGTCCTATACTTATTGAATAACACCAGCCAACCTGTGTGAGATTTAAAAATGGAACGCTCATGGAAAGATCAGTTGCATCAAAAGCTAATAAAACAATTAGGTATGAAAAAGGGGAAAAAATTTGCTGAAAAATATCTTCCGGCATTATCAATGAGTTATTGTGAACAACACACCATTGAAGAGGCAATAGAAGATCTCTCGCAAATTGATAATCTGTCACTACAAAACCCATTAACGATTGTTTTTTTTGAATCACCACGTGGCGAACATCCATTACACATTAAAGTCTATCGATATGGCAGTTCTATTCCGTTATCGGATATCTTACCCATGATTGAGAATATGGGATTACGAACTTATACTGAAAGACCCTATAAAATTTCGATAGAACCCAACCAGTTTATATGGATTGGTGATTTTAATGTATCTTATTCCTCCCCCAATTTACTCACCCTGGATCAAGTAAAAAACAATTTTAACGAAGCCTTGATAAAAATAAATGTGGGGCTTTGTGAGAATGATGGGTTTAACAGATTGGTTTTAGGTGCGGGATTATCCTGGCGTGAAATAGTGATCATTCGTGCTTATGCCAAATATATGCAACAAATTGGATTTCGCTTTAGCCAACAGTATATTGAGAAAACCATTTCCAACTATGCACCCATTGTCAAAAAATTAATTGAACTCTTTTGTTTAAAATTTAGCCTGAAACAGAATGCTAAAAATAAAAATAAACGGGTTGAATTGGAGCAAGAAATTCGAGCCGATATTGATGCCATTACCATCCTGGATGAAGATCATATCATCCGTTTTTTCTGGTCTCTAATCACAGCAACACTTCGTACAAATTTTTACCAGCTAGACGCTGATGGTAACCCCAAAGACTATTTATCATTTAAACTCAATTCAGCCAAAGTACCTGATTTACCGCCCGGACAACCCATGTATGAAATTTTTGTCTATTCCACGCGATTTGAGGGCATACATTTGCGCAGCGCAAAAGTTGCTCGTGGTGGTATTCGGTGGTCCGATCGCCCCGAGGACTTTCGTACAGAAGTTCTTGGTCTTATGAAAGCTCAAAAAGTAAAAAACTCAGTGATTGTACCTTCTGGAGCCAAAGGAGGTTTTATCTTAAAAAAAGCAACTAATATGCTTGATCGAGAGCAGATAAAACATGAGGTAATTGCGTGTTATCAATCATTCATCAGAGGGTTGCTTGATCTTACAGACAATTTTGAAAATGACCATGTTGTTTCACCCCTGAATACCATTTGCTATGATGATGCCGACCCCTACCTTGTTGTCGCAGCAGATAAAGGAACTGCCACATTTTCAGATATTGCAAATGACATTGCCAAAGAATACAAATTCTGGCTTGGAGATGCCTTTGCTTCAGGTGGCTCTGCGGGCTATGACCATAAAAAAATGGGGATTACAGCGCGTGGCGCATGGGAGTCCATTAAACGGCATTTTCGTGAAATCGATATTAACATTGAGAAACAAGATTTTACGGTTGTTGGCATTGGAGACATGAGTGGGGACGTATTTGGTAATGGTCTAACCTATACCCACCATTCTCTTTTGATTGCAGCCTTTGATCATCGCCATATATTTCTTGATCCCAATCCTGACGGGTGTAAATCTTTTGAAGAGCGCCAACGCTTATTTAATTTACCCACTTCATCATGGGAAGATTTCAATCCTCGATTAATTTCCAAAGGTGGTGGTATTTACAAACGTTCAAGCAAGTCCATTACCATTACCCCCGAAGTAAAAAAAGTACTTGATATTAATGCAGATTCATTAACGCCCAATGAATTGATTCGAGAAATCTTAAAAGCCCCTGTTGATCTGTTGTTCAATGGCGGTATTGGTACTTATGTAAAAGCATCAACTGAATCGAATGCCGATGTAGGTGACAAAACAAATGAATTTTGCCGTGTTAATGGTAATGAGTTGCGCTGCAAAATTGCGGGCGAAGGCGGTAATCTTGGCTTTACTCAACTTGGAAGAGTCGAATTTGCACTTACAGGTGGTTTGATCAATACCGATTCAATTGATAATTCAGCAGGAGTAAATTGCTCAGACCATGAGGTGAATATTAAAATTCTACTCAATAAGGAAATGAATCAAGGAAAACTTACTGAGAAAAAACGCAACCAATTGCTTACCAAAATGACGGAGCAAGTAGCCCGACTCGTTTTACAAGATAATTACAATCAAGCGTTGGTTTTAAGTTTTTCTGCGATTAATGCACTCGCTTATAGCGGTTTATATCAAGCATACATTAAAGAATTGGAAGGATTGGTGCATTTAGATAGAAACGTGGAATTTCTTCCTGATGATAAACATCTTTTGGAACGTAAAGCCGCTGGCCAAGGCCTAACGCGCCCTGAATTGTCAATTCTTATGGCTTATACAAAAATTTATATTACGGGTGAATTATTAAAATCTGATTTACCCGATGACCCCTATTTTGCAACCATACTGGAAACAGGCTTCCCTTCAATGTTGATGAAATCCTATGCCAAATCAATGCAAACCCATCGTTTGCGTCGTGAAATTATTGCTACGCAACTCAGTAATCAAATTGTTAATAGCATGGGTATTACCTTTATGTACCGCTTACAAATGGAAACTGGACAATCAGTAGCAGACATTGCCCGTGCTTATATTATTGCTTCCAAGGCTTATGGGATAGATGAATTACACCAATTAATTGATTCGCTTAATTATAAAGTAACAGTACAAACTCAATATGAATTACTTCACCACGTAAGACAATTAATGAATTTGGCATCTCGATGGTTCTTGCACCATAAACGTCTTGCAGGCGGAATTAGCAATAATATTGCCCATTACAGTCAATCTATAGCCAAACTTGAAGAATCAATTCCTAATTTGATGGCAGGGGTTACGAAAGAATATCTTGATAAAACCGTTATTCAGTTTGTAGACATCGGTTTACCCAAAGAGGCTGCAAAAAAGATCGCTGCTACACGTGCTATGTACACCGTGTTAAACGTAGTGGAAGTTGCGACACAAAATAAATTTGACTTGGGAAGAACTGCCGAAGTTTATTTTAAAGTAGGCAGCAAGTTTAGTCTGGTTTGGTTCCGTGATCAAATTGGTAATGATTCTCGTGAAGGCCATTGGAATAGTCTGGCACGCTTATCTTTGCGTGATGAATTGGACAATTTGCAACGTCGCCTTACCATTGTCATTGTGATGAACAATCAAAAAGGACTTAATTCGGAGGAACTGATTACTTATTGGTTCTCAAAAAACCCTTTTATTCAACAGCGATGGGAAAAATTGCTGGAAATGTTACTCGGCAGTTCAAGCATTGATTACACGATTTTCTTTGTTGCACTACGCGAATTATCAACCCTAATTGCAGTAGAGTAATATAAAATCGTTACAGAAATCATCGCTTGAATATGCGAAGCATCACTGCATTGAGTTAAGAAAAACTGTAATTCCACTGTAAAAATTAGATTCTCGCCTTCGCGGGAATGGTCTAAATCCTTAATTTAATGGCAGTAGCGTATAGTTAAGTCCAGGAATCTTTTGCAAGAAAGCCCAATCCACACTGCTCCCCCCTTTTTCGCATGGAAGGTGATTCCCATTGTATTTTTGTATCCGTTGATGATACTTTGTTTGTGAATTAATTTAATGTTAATGCTTTCAGGAGGTCTTTATGGATGAAGAATATAGAAAACAAGCTAAGTTAAAAATTACAAATGCCAAATATCTGGATCGTGAAGTTATTACAAAAAAAACTGTAATTGATAAATACCTACAAGGGATTAATTTATTTTTACTCATTGTTAATAAAACATTAAACGATTTTCATGAACTTTCCGATGCTTATCATGATCTGGCTATCGTTTATTTTAATAGCTCCGAATATGAAAAATCAGCTCAATGTTATCTGGATGCTATTAAACAACTTCTGCAAACTCCTCTCAATGATAAAAGTTATAGAAAATTAACCGAGTTGTATATTGATTTAGCCGATGCGTGTTATGAATCGTTAAATCAACCCGCAGGGGATGAGGCAATGGCTAATGCCATAAAAGCATTCGGCTGTATTAAAGAAAAAACCTTTGAGGAACAAAATATCGGTGACCCAGTTGTTAATTTCAAGCAATTTCATAGTCATTATGAAAAGAAACTCTCAACTGCTTCATATATTGCTTCATCCAGATTTGCTAATCATGAACATCTACTGGGTGAAGGACAATTTGCAAAACAAGAACAAGCCCTTTTCGAACAGTTTGAAACAATATCAATTCATGAAGTTCAACAAATTGATCACAGTATAGAAAGCATGTTAAGCCAACTCTCCTTATCAGCTGATAAACACCCATTTAGCCCAGTTTTAATCAATGAAACACCTGGTGATGGTGCTTATCGTAATATGGCAATGCAGCTTTTAGCACTCGCTAAATCCCAGGTTCAAAATCAACGTGTAAGAGATACCATTGCAACATATAAACAAGCCATTAAAACATTACAAATGATCAAAGCCCCCCAACAAAGTGATCATCAAATAATTCAACATTTGGAAGAACAAATACACTATTTATCGAAGAAACCCATTACCACAAAAACACAATTCCCTGCAACTTCCCCCTCTATACCTCAAGAGAATCAAAGTTCTATTTTGGTAAGCCAGTCTGGGGCAAGTTTTTTTTATCAATCGTTACCTCAAGAAACAAAAGAAGAATGTTTTGAGAGTTATGATCAAGATGTTGAAATGGATAACAACAGAATGAGTATGTAAAGAGAATGCTACCTTAACGTTTTGTTATTCTGTGTGCTTATGCCTCATCAGTTGAAGGAGGTCCAATCTTTTGCAACTTATGGATATTCTAAATTTCCTACAGAACTCCCAAAACAGTGTTATGGGAGTTCCTAATTTAAAATGACTTTTTATAGATTGTTATCAAGCATAAAAATCATTTAAATTTAGGATAAATCTAAAAAATCCATTTTAGATCAGTCTATAATTTTAAGAGTACAAAATACTATAAAAACAATTTAGTTAGAAACTAAAGGTATCTCAACAAATCAGGTATAGGAGCTATTCTATTATGAATCAGTATCAGCCTATTCCAGTTCATTGGTTTTTTGATCCATCGATCTATCAACTTGAAAAAGAATATATTTTTAAGCAAAGCCCCCAATATGTTGGACATCAGCTTATGGTTCCTAACTTAAATGATTATTATGTTTTGAAACGAAGTAATAATACTGAGATGCTGATTCATCACCAAGATGGGATTAGCCTGCTCTCTAATATTTGTCGGCATCGACAGGCGCTTCTGTTATCCGATTCAGGAAATATAAAAAGAATTCGCTGCCCAATTCATAGTTGGTCATACAATATCCAGGGTGAATTAATTCATGCACCACAATTTGAACAAATACCCTGTCTTAATTTAAAAAAAGACTACGTAAGTGAGTGGAATGGACTTCTGTTTAGAGGAAACAATAAAATAGAAGGAGATACAATCGACACTAAAGCATATACCGTATTGGATTTCTCTGATTATGTATTCGCTCAATCAAGACATCAATGCCATTCCTTTAACTGGAAAATATTCATGGAAGTATTTTTAGATGATTACCATATACCTTTTTTCCATAATGGATTGAGAAAATTAGTCGACGTACGAGAACTTGAATGGACGCTTGATGATACCTACTCCATCCAGTATGTAGGTATCCAATCTGATTTAACCAAATCAGGTTCTGCCAATTTTAAAACCTACCAATACGAATTATTGGCGCAAGCAAAAAACGAGCTACCCAGGTATGGAGCTGTATGGATGGCCTATTACCCAAACATCATGATTGAATATTATCCCTATATGTTAGTCATAAGTACTGTTTCTCCAATAAGTATTGAACAATGCATCAATATTGTAGAGTTTTTTCATCCGAAAGATATTTGGCTTTCTAATCCAAGCTTGTGCGCAGCAGCACAAGCGGCTTATTTAGAAACTGCGCAAGAAGATGAAGAAATATGCCTCAAAATTCATCAAGGTCGCAAAGGACTTCATGAGCAAGGAGAAGACCAATCAGGCCCCTACCAACCCGTATTGGAAGCAGCACTGCCCACATTTTACAATTTCCTCTTAGAAAAAATAAAAAAGAAAAATAACGAGGGGCTGTTGACAATCCACCGCGGCACCTAAGCGGGCAAAGAGAATTGTCAACAGCCTCTAATATTTTCCTCAGTTCAATACCTCTGCTTCATGCACCAAAGCCCTAATTAATTCTTTAACACTAGTGCTCCTGCACAATGGAACAGATTGTCCTGCCACATTGACATAAAATCAGAGTTAATACCCGAAAAACTTATCAAATGGCTATCTGTTGCTGGAAAATGTTCTGTGATTTTCTTAGAATGTTATTTTGGATTAATGAAGATAGATTTTTGCTCTCTTCAATTTTTAATAAAACGCCTGGTGCATCAAGTTAGGAGGACGCTATGAAAGCACAAGCTATATCATCTTTTGGTGACCCTTCAGTCTTTGAAATGATTGAGCACCCCAATCCCCAAATTAAACCCGGCTATGTGCTGATTCGAGTTGTGGCAACTAGCGTAAATCCTGTAGACTGTAAAGTTCGCTCTGGAAAAAACAGCCATATTTCCCCTCCTTTTCCTGCAATTTTACATAGTGATGTAGCTGGTATCGTTGAACAAGTTGGTGAAGACGTTACTGAGTTTGCTGTCGGTGATGAAGTCTATGGATGTGCTGGTGGTTTTCTTAATGAATCAGGTGCGTTAGCTGAATTTATGCTTGCTGATGCCCAGTTAATTGCGAAAAAACCCCATACCTTGAGTATGGTTGAAGCCGCTGCCTTACCTCTAGTATCAATCACAGCCTGGGAAGCATTATTTGAAAAAGTTAAAATTAATTCTGGACAAAAAGTATTAATTCATGCTGGTACAGGAGGAGTTGGACATATTGCGATTCAGCTCGCCAAATGGGCTGGCGCTGAAGTATACACCACTGTATCTTCTTCAGATAAAGCAGATATAGCGAAATCACTTGGAGCCAAAGAGACAATTAATTATCGGGTTGAATCAGTTGAAGATTATGTCAACCGACTAACCAATGGTAAGGGTTTTGACATAGTATTTGATACCATCGGTGGAGAAAATCTCGACAAATCATTAGCTGCTGTTGCCATGTATGGAAACGTAATCAGCATTCAGGCAGCCTCCAACCATGATCTTTCACCTTTACATACTAAATCGGCCAGTTTACATGCAGTGTTTATGCTATTGCCATTATTACGTAACATACAACGTGAACGGCATGGCAAGATTCTAAAAGAGATCGCGATGCTAGCAGATGAAGGTTATTTAAAACCGCTCATTGACCCGCATCTTTTTTATTTCGAGAACATTGATAAAGCTCATACATTATTAGAATCAGGAAAAGCGGTAGGAAAAATTGTAGTTCAGGCTTATTAATTCTGTCTTATTAACGCCATAACCCGGGAATCCAACTGATTACACCCGGGTTTCGCTGTGCTACGCCCAGGCTAGGATTTTGGAGGTTGAAGCAAATTTTTACAGGACTTACGCCCCTAAAAAAATCGAAGCAAAAAATGTTTTTAATGAGAGAGTTTAGATAAACTAAATGATCGAATTAAAAACATTTTTTAACGAAGAGATTGAGTTTTTTTCGTAAGTCCTGTTTTATTGCGTTCACAGTAGAGAATGGTGCTTGCTATCACCGCTGCAGGCATGGCCAATATATTTAAGATGGGGATAAAACTGGCTAGATTTATAGAAAAACCCAATCCAAGTGAACACATTTTATTACGAGCAATTTTTCTACGCATTTCTTTGAAGCTAACAAGGTTATTGTCCATAGCAAAATCTTGGTATTGAATACTTAGAATCCAAGCATTAAAAATAAACCACAAAAAAGGATAAACAGGCTGTAGAAATGGTACAAAAAATAAAATACCTATAATTAAAAAGCGTGGTAAGAAATAGCCAAGAAATTCACATTGACGTTTTACACTACGAACTATGACTTCATAAAATGTTGAAGGGGGAATGATGCTTCCAAAAAGCAGATTTTGTGTTTTTTCTGCTAGCAGGCCATTTAGAGGTGCTGCAATTAAATTGAAAAAAACCGTAAATAAAGATAGAAACATTAAGAAAAAACTGAGAATAAATATAACAAAAAAAATACTGCTAAAAAAACTTAACCAGGAAGGTAACTTATCAAGATAATGGTAAACATAGGGCAACAAATAGTGGTAGATAAGATAAAACAAGCCGGAAAACATAATAAAATTAATTGCTAAAGGCAATAGGATAAAACGTCTTAATCCATGAGTAGAAAGATGACGAATACCTCGTAGCATATAACCCATACCATGAAAAAAATCCCTCATTTATCCCTCAATCCACATCATGCGCGTTGCAATATACAAAATCTAATAATACACATTAATCGTATTAGGTTAAGTAATTTTGTCAAAAAACATCATATCTTTTAATATCTTTGTACAAAGAAATGATAGAATAACTTATTAATATATAATTATATTTTCTGAAAATAAGGTTTAATAATGCCAAGAATAGTGCAACAAATACCCAAACTAGCCACCCTGGCAGCAAAGGAAATTGAGAAATCAAATCCTCATCTTTTTTTTACTTTATATAAAAATACAACGTTACCCCTAGATCTAGAAAATCAGTATATTAATCCCTTAGTACAGGATCTCGTGAATAAACATGGGAAAATTTATTTGGCCAACATAAAAAAACGAAAAAAGCTGATTGATGAACGCTCCTCCGCCATTGAAGAGGATTGTTGTTATAAAAAAGCCATCACTCTCGCGATGGTGGCTTTAGGCACTGGAGTACATTTTGGTATTTATTTCATTCTACGGGCAAGTGGAGTACCCCATTCAACAACTCTAACGTTTCTTGCTACAATACCAGTCACTGTGATAGTCATGGGATGTTTTAGTCCTTGCGCCTCTATTTTACTATCAAAATTAATAGCACGAGGTACCGTGCCTGATATTCCGAGTGAGGTAGTTGATTTAACTGAAGTAGTTGAAGATATTGAATCACAAAAAAACAAAAGCCATCTAACTGTCTGAAAAGATTTATAACCAAAGTAGCTTACAGGCAGCGCAGCGGAACCCTGCAACTATACTGGCTATACCGCTCTGCACCAGGCTATTTTACTTATGCTCCTTTTGTAACAACTTTGTTACAATTACAGAACATCTTGTTATATCCCTGTTACATTTATTATTTAGACTAGTCATCAGATAACAATTAAAGAGGGGAATATAAGAAATGATGATCAAAAAATTATTGCTGTGCGGGATGTTAGGCGCGGCTACTTTATTTTCCACTACGTCCTTCGCTTTTTATCATACACATGATTATTATCCACGATTCAAGAATTTCCGCCATCACCATCATCATTCAAGATGGAGAAATACTCATCGTTGGACGCCGCCAAGAGATTATATTGTAGTGGAAAACGGTGCACCCTACCCACGATACCATCAACACTATTGATTATTAAATAATTTTCTTAAGATTGGGCCAAAATTGGCCCATTTACAGAATTGTGCTATACAATTTTCACCTACAGCATGTTCATTTTGTTCCGCCTTCATAAAATGATCTGATAAAATTTTCTCGCATAAAAATAACATCAATTATTTAGAGAACTTCATGAAATTTTTCAGGCGAACATGTTTTTTTTTCTTGATCACAGCTATTGCTCTTTATTCTTTTGTGGCGATGTATGTTACAAAAAATGCCGAAAAAGACGAAAAAAGGCAGGCCGATGTTATTTTAGTACTTGGAGCCAAAGCCTATCGCAATAATTCGTACAACCTTTGCCTCGTGGCTCGCGTAAAACATGCAGTTGATTTATATAAGGCTAACCTTGCCCCAAAACTTCTTTTCTCAGGTGGTACAGATATTGAAGATGGCGCAAATGAAGCGCGAACTATGAAAAAAATTGCTTTATCTTTAGGTGTACCTACCGAAGACATCCTGCTTGAGCCCGAATCAACTTCCACTTATGAAAATCTTCTTTTTTCTAAAAGGTTATTGCAAGCGAAGCAATTAAAATCCATTATTTTAGTAACTGAACCTTTTCATGCACCCAGAGCCATTCTAGTGGCTCAAAAATTGGGGCTTAAGGTATTCTGTTCCCCTGCAGTAGAAAGCGCATGCTGGAAAAAAAATAAATATCTATCGCGTTACTTTCTCAAAGAACCGCTTGCTATAATTTTTTACAAAATGAGAAATCAGTTATGAGCAGAATTAATTGAGAAATTTATTAATGAAAAGGGCTACACTCAAGGTAGCCCTTTATGCTTTTAGATTATTAATTATTTACTTTTAGTACAAGTCTCTGATCCAAGTTGATTGTCTGATTGTAAAACCCAGTTGGATTGTAACGAACCATCTGGTTTAATTTCTATCATTTGAATACCAATCACTTCCGGTTTTCTTGGATCCCAAAATGAGGAAGCAACAACATTAGTTTGATTTGGATGCATAACGCCTGTACCGTAAAGAACTGGCTCTCCATTACTATTATCCCATTCTAAAGTATAGGTATCGCCAGTTTTGGATACTGTAAGAGGATAAGCAACAGTATTATTGGCAGAATCAACACGTTGGCATTGATAATCCCCTATAAAAGAAGAAGTACTAGCCTTACTTGTTGAAGTATCACTACTGTTCGAAGCAGGAGAAGTTGAAGTACCAGCAGCACTTGTACTCGAGTCATCTGCATAAGCTGTTAGAGTAGGTAGGGATAATGCGGCGACTAAATAAATACTTTTAATTACAGTTTTCATAATAAATTCCTTTTCTCACCTTTATGCGAATAAATCTACTATTGGACTGATTTAGTACATGTTTCAGTACCACCTTTATCCTTATTACTTTCTGCAAAAACACCATCCAAAGAACCATCAGGCTTAATTGTGAAAATTTGAATTGTGGTTACAGTTGGTGATTTTGGTTGCCAAAATATGTAGCCAATCGCATTATTGACATTTTTATTAAATATGCCTTTACCAATGTAATATGGAAATACACTTCCTGTAGGGATTCCTGAAATTTTATACACATCTCCATTTTTTTTGAACACTACGGTTTCAGTACCGTCATTGGGAGTAGTGAACGGATCATGGTACGAGCATTTATATGAGCCAGAAATATCGGGTGTATCTGCAGAGTAGATACTGGGTGACACGGCTAAAATACCTAGCATTGTTGCTAGGGAAAATTTATTGATGACACGCATAAGAACTCCTTTTCTTAATAACTTAAAATTGATTTTAAGATACCTAAGCTAATACTAAATATATGTTACGCAATTTGGAAAAGCAAATTTCAACTGGAATAATTTTTATATAAAACAGATGTATTAAATGAACATGGAAGTTATTTAGATAGGTAAGAAGTATATTCTTCCGAATCTAAAGCTTGATTGTCGTCAAGAAAATCAACTACTTTTTTCAACTGCCCTTGATTTATGGCCAGGCTTTCAAAAAAACCGAACTTAACGGGTTTGCCAAGAATCGCTAACTTTCTTTTTTCAGCTGCTTGACATCTTGTCTCTGCGGAAAACGACCATAAAGAATATTTGTCACGAGAATCCTTTTGACGATTTTTTTTATATTCCTCCAAACAAAATAAACAAGTTGCTAAATAAACTACGCTTGCTTCCTGGCTTGTTAATATTCGTGCTTGTCTGTTTACTTCGGAAGCAAAACTTAAACCCGCTGCAAGGGATTTCTCTTTTCGAGTTGCAAAATCCAGTTCTAATAAATGAAATGTCTTTTCTATTAGCTCATCTTCTGTATCGCCAGGATTAAACCTGACTTGCTGAATAAAGGGATAAATCCAACGACTTTGGTCCGTAGCGCTTAGAAAATCGACGCGTAGAGTAGGAATTAAATGAGTTACCTTCCGCAAATCCTCAAGGAACTTAATTGAGCGGGTATCAATGTATTGATTATGTGTATTGAAAAATTTGATGCATTCATCTGTATTTTGGGTTAACCAATTAAAAATTGCCAACTCAGAACGTCGCTCTTCATCTGTTGTATGGGAGCGAAAATGAATCAGAAACGGGATTAAAGTAAGTTGCTCCACAGTGCAATATTTATAAATTAAATAATAAAGTGTTCTCAGCAAAAACAGTACATCTTTCATTTTTACGATCACTTGTGGTTTTTCTGAAGTTGTCCCTGCATTCAGTCTTAGGAGAGGATAGTCATTTTCTGAGCGCTCTTTATAACCTAACATTCGACTCGCACGAATAAATAAAGGCATAAGCTCGGTTATCATTAATCGATTTCCAGCCAAATGATCAAAATTATTTTTTAATTCTTCATACAAAATAGAATGATGGAAATCAGCTTCTAACACATTTGCTTTCACCAATGACTGTTGAAAAAAAAGCCAAGGCCTAACATCAGCACCATTGTTCCATTCGTCATAAGGTACATTACCAACAACCCAGTGCCAAAATTGATTAATGAGTTCTTTTACAGGAAGCATTATGCCAGGATGAACATCTCCCTCATCCTCGAGTAACGCGACCATCTCAGTTCGTCTTGAGACGAATTCAATAATTTCTTTGGGATATTTTAATAATTCAATATTACTTTTAAGTTCGCCAATCCGTAGTTTTAACTCGCAGACTTTCATTCTTTTACTCCATGTCTTTTATTGAGTAATGATTAAGAGACTACTTAATAAGTGTAGAAAAAAGCTGTACTAAACCAACAAGTATCTCAAATTATTGACATTTTAATTAAATATATAACAAAATATTTATTTTAGATCTATAGCAATATGACGTTTTTTATTACAGAGCTTTTTAAGGATATACTTCAAAAAAATTCAGCTTATTCCTAAGTCTTGTCAATAATTCCCTAAACTTATTGCGACAAATTGCTAATTATTCTCAATCAATAATTCCTGGAAGGATATTATTATGGCAATATAATCAGCTTCTACCATTACATAGACTTTATTGCGGCAAGAAGGATACTTATTCAAAATGTTTGATTTTACCGGAAGTTATACCGATCTATATCAACTGACCATGGCTCAAGTTTATTTTTTAAAAGGTCACAAAAATAATACGACCATCTTTGATTATTTTTTCAGAAAACTTCCTTTCGGCTCGGGATATGCCATCTTCGCAGGCCTAGCAGATTTATTGGAAATATTAGAAAACTATCATTTCAGTGAACAAGATATCGATTTTTTACGAAATAAAGGAATGCATCCGAAGTTTCTTGAGTATTTGAACAATTTTCGTTTCAATGGAACTGTTTATGCTCCCTCTGAAGGTGATTTGGTGTTCCCTACTTGTCCTGTAGTCACCATTGAAGCCAATATGATTGAAGCACAACTGATTGAAACCATTCTATTGAACTTACTTAATTTTCAAACACTTATTGCCACAAAAGCGAGCAGAATCCGCCATGTCGCTGGTGATTGTACCCTTGTGGATTTTGGATTACGCAGAGCCCAAGGGCCAGGGGGATATTATGCTAGCCGTGCAGCGATTGTTGGAGGATTTGATGCCACAAGCAATGTATGTGCCGGACGTGATTATCATATCCCTATTTCGGGAACTATGGCTCATTCATTTATCCAAAGTTATGACAATGAATTAACGGCTTTTCGTGATTTTGCCGAAATATGGCCTGATAACTGTACCCTTCTCGTAGATACATACAGTACATTGGAAAGTGGGGTACCCAATGCAATTCGCATAGGTAAAGAGATGGAGCAACGCGGCCATCGGTTGCAAGCAATCCGCTTGGATAGTGGGGATTTAGGCGAGTTGGCAAAAAAATCACGTCAAATGCTGGATGACGCTGGTCTGCATTACGTGAAGATTATTGCCTCCAATCAATTAGATGAAATCAGAATAAAAATGCTACGTGAACAAAAAGCGCCAATTGACATTTTTGGTGTGGGAACCAATTTAGTTATTGGCGCCCCTGATGCTGCTTTAGATGGAGTATATAAACTGGCTTTTGCAGAGGGAAAACCGAGACTTAAACTTTCTGAGTCAACAAGTAAAATCACCCTGCCTTATAAAAAACAAGTGTTCAGATTGTTACACCAAAATACTTTTTTAGGCGCCGATGTTATCGGGCTTATGGATGAGAAGAATTTAGATGGGGTTTATGCTCCTTTTGCATCTGAAAAACTATTGCCTATCACTCCAGATCAGCAAGAACCATTGCTGCAAAAAGTCATGGAGCATGGCAAACAATTAATCCCATCGAAAACACTGAACGAAATTGCAGAATTCAGTAGAATGCGCTTAAGTCAACTTCCTGATGAATACAAGCGGCTTGATAAGCCCAATATCTATCAGGTTGGATTAAGCAACCAGCTTAAGACAAAACGCAACGCATTAATTAATGATATAAAAACAAATCCTATCTGATGAAGACATTAATTATTATCGATGTACAAAATGATTTTATGCCAGGAGGCTCCTTAGCGGTGCCTCAAGGAGATTCTATTGTCCCCATCATTAATCAAATTACCCCCAAATTTGATTTAATTGTTGCTACTCAAGATTGGCATCCAAAAAAACATAAAAGTTTTGCATCCAACCATCCTGGAAAAAAGCCTTTTGAAAAAATTATGCTGCATGGAATAGAACAAATACTATGGCCAGACCATTGTGTTCAGGGAACCTGGGGCGCAGAATTTTATCCCCAGCTTGAAACAAGGCCTATAGCAGCTATTTTTCGCAAGGCGATGGATCCTGACATCGACAGTTATAGCGCCTTTTATGATAGCGCTCATAAAACAAACATCGGCTTAGCGGGTTATCTCCAGGCAAAAGGGGCCAAAGAACTCTATTTCTGTGGTTTATGTGCCGATATTTGTGTGTATTTCTCTATAAAAGATGCACTTCAAGAAGGATTCAAATGTTATTTAATTGAAGATGCTACCCTACCCCTAAATGAAAAGGCTTTTAAAAAAATCAAAGAGGAACTCTTGGAACATGGCGTCGAATTCGTACGCAGCAGTAATATTAAGTCTTGAAACGTTTCTGTAAACCCTCACCCCTGCTCCTCTCCCTAAAGAAGGAAAATTTTTATATCCCTTCTCCCCCAAGGGGAGAAGCTGCCGGTTAGGGGGATATCTACACCGGTGAAGAAACTTGACCCGAAACTAACTGTATCTCTGATTTTATCGCTGCAGAAACCCGCTCACCTGGCAACACAATTCCTATTAAATTCAGAGGATCCACAGATGAGATAGTTTGTGGTACCTCATCAAGTTCCTCATTTCGCATAGCCCGTAAGGAATCCACAGCATAAGGTAATGCAAATTGTTCACCTAAAAATCCGTCAACAAAACGACCTCCGCGCACCTCACCACGTAATTCAAGGCGTCGAAAAAAAATCAATAAATCGCGCCAACGAGGAATATTTTTCTCGCGCACGAGCAAATCACGGAATACTACGCCATAGCGTTTCAACAGCATCCAACATGCTGCTTCCACACGCTTTTCATAATCAGCTTGTGCATGAACATGCAACAAAGACCAACGCCCAGTACTAAGTGGAAATAGTGGTCTTCGTCGATGTCGGCCACTATATTTGCGTTTTGTACTAATAAGAGTACGTACATTATCAAAACTATCCGCCGTGACCATACCTACTGCAACTAACTCCCATAGGCCATTTTCTACTTCAACTTTTAGATTCCCCGTACCGCGAACAATGTCTGCATAGAATGAGGCACCATATTTTTTTAGGAATTGATAAATATTACGAGCAGGATGACTTAAACTATCCACCTCTTCAATATTATCCACAAGTTCATGAGGTGGAATCCAATCGGCTTCTTCTCGGACAAAAAATGTAATTGGTGCATTTCGCGTGGGTGCTAAACGCCTTGATTTTGTTGTTTCTTCTTCACTAACAGCTACAGAAGGATGAGGAGACATACGTCCCCAACCTACAAGGCCACTCATACACAGCTTATCGAGCATCAACAGATCATAGTCGTGTACGCGTGCAGGGAAGATCTCAGACTCCCATGCATTTGCAGCGAGCTCAAAACCCTGTAGTTGTCTAATAACCTCCAGAAGCCCACTCTCACCGCGCAGCTGATTCCCTTTTGCCACATGTTGCCATTTAAGTAACCAGGCCATAAATTGCGCCCGGGTAACCGGTTTGATCTGTTTGCGCAAGGATTCTGTAGTATAGCGATGGATACGTGCCAGTAAACGACGTTCACACCACTCGACTTCACCGGTATGCTCTGCACGAAAACTCCCGCGCAATACATACCCACTGGCTTCCAATTTTAATAAAGCATGCGTCACATCCAAAGAGGAAAGTTGTAAACAGTCACTGAGTACTTTTTGGGTGATTGGACCTGTATGTAAAAGCCAACCACGTAGGGCGTTCAGGATGCTCTCATCTTGTGATCCTGGTTCATCCTCAATATCAGCAAGTTCGTTGGCAAATGTTGCTTGCGGGAAAATGCAATGAAATGTCTTCTTCTTTTCAGCTGGCACATAATAATTTTTGCCTACAACTGAAGCTAATGTGGCCCTTCCTTCCTGCTGTAACTCAACAAAATAGTGTTTCCATGCAGGCAAAGTAGATTGATACTCAGACAATTGAATTGTTTCCGGAAAAACAATCACCGTTTGCAAAACATCGTGTAATTCATCTGCAGAGCGAATATCTGGCCAAGCGTGTTCTTGCACCTCTGTAATTGCTTTAGGATCCAGTTTACCCACCTCCTCCAAAAGTGCTTCCGGGAGTACACGCCGCATTTCAACTGCGCGAGAGCGTCGCTCCTCTAAAGGAGCATCATCTAAAAATGCATAGGGATTAGCATTTAAAATTTCATGGGAAAATACGGAAGGAACCGGAGTATCGACTGCAAGACATGTAATATTCTTGGATTCAATTGCCTGGATCACTTGGGCAAATCCCTCAATATCTAGAGCCTCCATTAGAATATCTTTCATAGTCTCTTCAATGAGTGGATGTTCGGGCAAGATGACATCACGTCCACCCAAATTATCCTGACATGCCGCCGCATCTGGAAAAACCGCAGCCAATAAATCATCTGCCAACATACGCTGAATATTGGGAGGAATTTTTTTACCGCCACGAAAACGTAATAAGGATAAGGAGCGTGAGGCTACTGCGCGAAATCGCACACCGAGTAAAGGGGATTGCAATACTGCTTGCGTCACAACCTCTTTTAGTGTGTTGGTATGCAAAAAGTGAAACACATCAGATAAAGGAAAACTATGTTGTTCTGCCAAAGAAATATTTAACCCATTATCGGTTGCTGCAGCTTGTAATTCAAAATTAAATGATCGACAAAACTTCTTGCGAAGAGCCAATCCCCATGCTTTATTGATACGCGCACCAAAAGGTGCATGAATAATCAGTTGCATCCCGCCACTTTCATCAAAGAAACGCTCTGCAATCACTGTTTTTTGCGTCGGGACGGCTCCCAAAATTTGTCGACCTAATCGAACATATTCCAGCAACTGCTCTGCAGCAGAACCATCCAGTCCACAATGATTGATTAACCATTCAATCGCGGCCTTTATTTCAGGATAGTGTTTTATATCAACAAGTTGTGGACTTTTTTCTGGCAACAATTCACTTATTTTTTCGCGCATCAGCGAAACCTGTAGTGATAACTCAATGCTACGTGCCGGTGCTTCTCCTAGCCAAAAAGGTACGCTTGGCGGCGCACCATGTGCATCTTCCACAAGTACGCGTCCATTTTCAATGCGAAGTATTTTCCAGGAGTTGGTTCCTAGTAAAAAAATGTCACCTCGATTGCTTTCTACCGCAAAATCTTCATCCAAAGTTCCTACCATGGCATTATCGGGCATCGCAATAACGGTAAATAATCCATTGTCTGGAATAGCGCCACCACTGGTAATTGCTGCAAGACGGCTGCCACGCCGTGCTTTGATCATATGATTTACCTGATCTCTATGAATATAGGCACCGTAGCGTCCTCGTGTACCGGCGATTCCTTCGGATAACATCCTAAGAATTTCATCAAACTTGTCCCATGTTAAATGATGATAAGGATAAGCGTTTTTAAAATAGTTAAAGAGCGATTTCTCTTCCCAATCCTGAGTAGCACATGCAGCCACAATTTGTTGTGCCAAAATATCAAGCGGCTCATGGGGAATAATTAACTGATCCAAATCCCCTTGGCGTATTGCATAGACCAGTGCCGCACACTCTAATAACTCATCGCGGGTAGTTGCAAAAATACGTCCCTTGGAAATCGCAGCATGCCAGTGCCCAGCTCTCCCTATTCGTTGTAATGCGGTGGCAATAGCGCGTGGCGAACCAATTTGGCAAACCAGATCAATACTTCCTATATCGATACCTAACTCCAAAGAAGCTGTAGCGACTAATACTTGTAGCGCGCCATTTTTTAATTTTGTTTCTGCTTCGAGTCTTAATTTTCGCGATAAACTGCCATGATGAGCTAAAACTTTATGCTCCCCTAAACGTTGCTCTAAATGATGGGCAACCCGTTCCGCCAATTTTCGGGTATTAACAAATACCAAAGTAGAACGATGCTCTCGGGCATAAATAGCAATTTTTTCGTAGATTTCATCCCACATCTCATTGGAAGCAACGGCAGATAATTCACTTTCTGGCACCACAACCTGCAAATCCAATTGGCGTTCATGTCCTATATTGACCAATTTCACTCTGGTTTTCTTAGCACCCGTTAAAAAATGCGCTACCTTTTCCAAAGGTTTTTGTGTCGCAGATAATCCAATGCGAATAAATGGTTTTAGAGTGAGTGCTTCTAAACGTTCCAAAGATAAAGCCAGATGCGAACCTCGTTTGTTGTTTGCCAGGGCATGAATTTCATCAACAATCACTGTATGGATTCTTGCTAAATTGATACGGCTTTTTCCAGCAGTTAATAAAATATAAAAAGACTCAGGAGTGGTGATTAGAATATGTGGTGGTTGCTTGAGCATCTTTTGTCGCTCACTGGCGGGTGTGTCCCCTGTTCTCACCGCGATGCGAATTTCTGGCAGGTATATACCGCGTTCTTTAGCTAATTCAGTAATTTCCAGCAATGGTATGAGTAAATTTTTTTGCACATCATTGCTGAGTGCTTTGAGCGGTGAAACATACAAGACTTCAGTCATATCCTGTAAATTTCCCGATATGGCTTTCCGCACCAAACCATCCAAACACGCTAAAAATGCAGCAAGGGTTTTTCCTGAGCCAGTCGGCGAGGAAATGAGGGTATCATTTCCTGCCAAAATGAATGGCCATCCTTGCTCTTGTGGTTCAGTGGGCTTTCCCACTTTCTGGATAAACCAATCCTGAACGAGCTGATGGGCCCAAACAAGGCTCTGATAGTTTGGTAAGTTCATAAGATTAATGGTAAATGAACAAATTCAATACATAGTATAGGCGATATTACTGGAATATAAGACTTCCTCAAATTTTACTTTTCTATCGATTGATACTTATTATTCAGCATCTATAAGAATTTGCTCAATTTCTTTATTTTTAAAAACTACATATTGGTGTAACCCTGTAGCAACTACTGCTGGGGCTAACTCTTTCATTGTCCTAACTGCTTCTTGTTTTTGTATATCTGTACTGTTTTGTTTTTCAAGAATCTCTGCATTTGCTAAAAAAGCAGCAATTGTACCTTTTCTTACGATTTTGCCATTGATGGATGCATTATCAACGCCATCAGGTAATATATTTTCAGGTCGAATTGAGCTATTATTTGACATATCGTTCTCCTTATATATGATGATAACCCATCATTTTTATCAAAAATTCAAATTAAGCGCGGCATTTCAATTTCATCTGATTTAGATTGTTCTACGACCGTAGATTGCCTTAAATCCTGCATTAATTTTGTTTGCTTGTCAGCCCATAATGAAGATGCTTTATGAATTCCTGTGTACTCAGAAATAATGTTCTGAACCTTTTTTTTCATTTGTTGCGCTACATCAGGAGCAGAATGTTTTCCCTCTGCATCTGCCTGTTCTACCAATTCTGCTGCTGCATTTAATGTCTCTTGAGTCCTTTGAAAATTAATCCCCTTTCGTAAATATTCTTTTAACATTAAGACCACTCTGTTTATTAAATGACAAACGAACTTTAGCATTGTTTGCGTAAAAATTAAAACTCGCAGAGCAAGGCATCAATATTGTTGTTGATTCGTTTATTACAACCATGGATGAATTTAATCGCTACAAAGAAGAATTAGAACAGTATGGAATTTTATTTGTTTATCGTTATGCTTCTGAACACTAATCGAGCAAAATGAGGAAGCCAGAGGCGATCGATTAAATATTTTACATAGACAAAATAATACCAATATGATCTATTTATGATCTTCGCTATTATTTTATGATCTAGTTGTGCTAAGATGCGCTTGCCTTCTCTACTTTTTAGAGAAAGCTTGAATTTTTATAATGAGAGCGAGGTTGAAATAAAATGGCGTTTGTGAAGTTTTTTAAAGATACAGCAGCTGATCTTGGAGAGGTGGTTAAACAAAGACCCCCAATTTATACTTCAGTTAAAAAGTTAATTAATCAGTTAGACTATGAAGCAAAAGAAGGTAAAAAAACGCTTCCTAACGATGTTCTCAATGCGGTTCAACAACTTAAAGCTCAATTACAGTCAACACTAGATAAATTTGACAGTGATCTTGAGAAAGGGATACGAATTCTAGCATATAAAAATCGGGTTAAAGAAATGGCCGAGGAATGTCGCTCAGCTATCTATAGTTGGGAACCAACCTTAATGGCACAAACTGGAGCATTCAATAAGCTCAAAGCATACATTAACGCGTTTCTGGAAGAGTATTTTGGGATTGAGTCATATTTTACAATAGAGAAAAACGAACTTGGCTTGAAACAGGGTATGAGTTCCAATTGGGTTAACACAAAAGGTGCTCTCACCGAAGAAGTTATTCAAAGTCCTGAAGATCTTCCATGCGGCTGTATCCTAAGTTGCTAAAATAAGGAATTTCTTATAACCTGGGAGAACCCATCCCAGGTTATATTCCATGTAGCTTACTCACAAATAAACTCCAAATTCATTTCCAAAAAATAAATTCTATCCTGTTAGTTTTTCAATTCTTCTCCTAATCAATCAATGCTAATATTATTGATATGAATCAAAAAGTTCAAAAGGAAGTGTATTATGCTCCAAGGCTTATCTGCTCAGCCAACTCATTGCTTAGGAGTTAGCCTATGAATCGCACCATTCTATTTACATCCGGATTAATTATCATATGGATAGTTGGTTACTTTCTGGTAATAGGAAGCCATGTGTTGATTCCTTTGGTGATTGCGGTTTTTATTTGGTTTCTTCTTAATACGATAAGTAACATTATTCAACGCATACCAGCGATACCTAATTGGCTCAGCATGATTTGTGCCTTTGCAATACTTGGAGTATCTCTTTTAATTTTTATAAATATCATTACCAATAATGTCACTAATGTCATCGCTGCATCCAATCGCTATCAAGAAAACTTATTAACAATTTTTAGCAATATTGATCAAAAATTTCACATTCAAATATTAGCGAGTATGAATAACATGCTCAAAGGTCTCAATTTTCAAACGATTTTCACGAGCGTTTATGGGGTATTCACAACGCTTACTAGTTCAACTGTACTTATTTTATTGTATGTTGCCTTTTTATTTGTCGAACAACATTTTTTTCTAAAAAAAATTGATGCGCTTTTTCCCTCTTTGGAAAGCCGTCTTTTAGTTAACAACATCATTAGTCATATCGCAAACAATATGCAGACTTATCTGGGAATTAAATCCATTTTAAGTATTATTACTGCTCTTTCCAGCTGGATAATTATGAAATGGGTGAAATTGGATTTTGCAGAATTTTGGGCACTTCTTATCTTTTTTCTCAATTTTATTCCCAATATTGGCGCCATTATTGCGATTGCTTTTCCAGCCACTTTGGCCTTGGTTCAATTTGCCAGTTGGATTCCTTTTACTGAAATCATTCTGGGTTTAGGAATCATACAATTTATAGTAGGAAATTTGATTGAACCACGTTTCTTAAGTAATTCATTGAATTTAAGCCCATTAGTTATCTTAATTGCCTTAGCAGTTTGGGGTGCAATATGGGGAGTATTAGGGATGTTCCTCTCCGTACCCATCACCGTCATGATGATGATTATCTTTGCCCATTTTGAAAAAACAAGACCTATAGCCATTCTTTTATCTCAAGACGGAGATGTCTTCAAAACTTATGAACTATTGCCTGCAAATAACTTACCTGAGCAAGATTGGACTCAATTTTAAAAAATGTAGCCTAGGTGCGGCGCAGCAGAACTGGGCTTGATGATATATAACATCCCCTGACTTTCGCTGCGCTGTCCACCCCAGGCTACGCATCAATGAAATCGTTTATTTTGGTTCCCAGAATGCAATATGAGCTCCAGTAGGATCTTTAATAATCGCAAAAAGTCCCATATCTCCAGCAGGAGTAACTCCTTTAATTTCTTCAGCTCCATTTTGTTTGGCTTTTGCTAATGTATCTGCAACATGACTCACCAAAATATAAGCCATCCAATGAGGTGAAATTTCATTTTGTTGATTTGCAGGAATCTGCCAGATACCTGCAAATTCTTTATCGTTGGCTTGAATAAGAGTGTATGTCATTTCACCAGAGTGTATTTCTTTAAATTGCCACCCTAGTACTTTGCTATAAAACTCTTTCGCTTTGCTCACATCCGCAGTAGCTAATTCATTCCAGCAGAATTGACCCATAGAATTTTGTGACATATTCATTTCCTTATTTTATTAGCAGTGTTTGAATGATAGTCCATAATTGCAAAAGATGTTAAAAAACATGGTCTGGAAATAAGACTATTCTTATCAAGCTGCCGAAGCAGCTTTAGCGGCTTCGCTTAACTCATTCTGGAATTTCTCCAGATCAGGAAAAAGATTCTTGCGAAATTCAAAAAGGTTTCTTTCTATTGATGAAGCAAAAAATCCGGGTTTATACGGTTTTTCTTCTTTATAATATGCCTCATACAGAGGAGCAAGAATGTGTTTATCTATCCACGCCATAAATTGGTTAAGGCGCTTATTTGAAGAAAATTTAGGGAGGTTTTCATTAAACTCCTCACGGAGATCTTTAATTAAATCACCTGCTTTATCGTGATTAGCAGTTGCAAATTTTTTTAATTGTTCTTTTGAATCACTCAGGTTATCCAGGCATAAATCATTTCTAGCAGTGCCAATTTTTGCTACTAATTGCGTCACTTCGGCATCATGCCGTGTAAATGCTTGCAATAACCCTTTCAAGATAGTAACTTCTTCTGAATCCTTTGAAACGTCCCCCAAGCTTTCAAGTTTAATTTTATCGATAATTTCCTGTACTATTCTTTTTCTCTTATTCACAAGATCACTTTGTTTTTCAAGCAACTTCGTTAATTTGCCAAATTCCTCAATTTGGTCAAAAGGTTTTACTTTTTGTTGCAACTTATTAAATAATTTTTTAATAGATTCTATGTCCAGAGTACTATTCTCACCCTTAAAAGCCTGCTCCAGTTCTCCATAAGCTTGATTATATTCTTGAATTTGCTTTGCAATCGCAGCATTTAGAGGATAGGTTTTCTCTTTATACACCAGAGAATTCCCTTCGTAAGTTAAAGTAAGAGGGGAAAAGGCTGCAAACCTGTTTCTTAAATCGTCTAGCTCTCTTTGCTTTTCAACAAAACTCTTAATTTCGTTTTGACTTTCTATTAGTTGGATGAACTGTTTTGTTATCTTCTGTAAGAGTTCTGCATTTATCATTAACGGGTTTGAAGTCGAAGAATAGTTTTTAAAGAACTTAGTTAAACGTTCATATAAGTAATTATATCTCTCAACCATATGTTGGGTAGAATAATTCAGAGTATAATTAGCTCCCTCAAAAGATAGAGCTTTTTCCTTTGAAGTAGTGTTCGTTAAGACAAACGGAGTGTGATTTTTAAACTTTTCTTTGAAATCTAAAAACTCTTTCCTATTTTTTCTTTGCTCTTCAAGAAAAGCAATAATCTGTATTTGATTTCTTTGTAATGCAGCAAACTGTTCTTTTTTATTCTTAAATAAAATAGGATCTACTGGAAATTCGTTATCACTCAATGCCTCAAATAATTGTTTATGAGCGAGATTATATTGCTCAACCAATATTTGAGTTGGAAAATCCAAGACATATGTTTCTCCTTGATATTCTAAAGAATCATTCTGCAAATTAAATTTCAGAAGTGATTTTGAAAGTTTTCCTTTTTATATCTAAAAGATCCAGTCTATTGATTTTTAGCTCTTCTTCATATGCAATAATATACTGCTCAATTTCAGTTTTACTTTCTCTAATAAGTTGTAATTCATGATGAAAATCAACATACTCGCTCGACTTATTGTCATCCTTAAACGCATCACTTATTTTTGCTCGTGCTGAAGTATAATTCTCTAAATTTTTTCTAATGGAATCAGAGATAAAATAAGATTTACCATTGTAATTAAAAAATTCGCTTTTAACTGTTAACAGAGGAAAATCTTTTTCAAATTGCACTTTTAATTTCTTGAGATCACTGCCTACATTTCTCACATGGCGAACAATAACACAGTTATCAGGAACATCGGTTGAGAAACCCAAAGTATAAGTTAAGAGTCTATGTAAATACCATTGTGCCTGCTGATTATCTATTCCTTTGTCAAAGTCATATTCCAGTGCTTTTTGATAATTATTAAAATTTTGGTAAAAATCATGAGGGGCATTTGTAAATGCCTCATAGAGGCAAGCTCTTTTGACACAAAAATCTAAATCTTTTCCAATTAAACCTTTAATGACTTGCTGATGACTAACAATGACACTTATAACTTGAGCAATATATTTTTTTTTCTCACCTAGTTGAGCAAGTAAATTTTTTCGCTCTTTTATAATTTCCTGTCTAGTAGTCAGATCATCGTCCCATTGCATGGAGGATATAAGTAGTTTTGCCTCATAATCAGTTGTATTAAAACTAAAATCAACTGATTTTAATTGTGTTGCTAAATCAACCGGACCTCTATTCGTCCTATAATAGGCCGTATCTATAATACCCTTTACAGTAGACAACCTCTCATGGAGAGCCTCAAGCTCTTCGACCTGTTGCTTAATTTCCGCATCCAGTTTTGATATTTCAAGTTTGTCTTCAATTAATTTACAAACTTGTTCGAAATCAAATTTTTTCTTATTAATCTCATAGACCTCATTGGCCATCGCGGCATATAAATCGGGTGGAATTCGTCCTCCTTTTAAACGTTCATAGATTTCGCCTGTTTTCTGTGTAATTGACTCGATTTCATCAAGAAATTTTTTCAACAGCTCCAGATCGGACTGAATTGAGTCACGTAATATGGGATCAATTCGCCCCAATTTAAATTGAATATTGAAAGTATGTTGTTTTAATCGGGCATAAAGTTGGGCAACCGCGTTTTTATTTCTCGAAAAAACTTCGCCATGTTCTTTGGGGTCAAGTTTAGGGTATAAATCCTCTTCAATAACGGAAAGATCGGTTTCAATCTGCCCTATGTTTGCAATGGCAGTCTTCAGCAGTTTATTGCGATTCTCAAGTAAGAGAATGCACGCGCTTCTGGGCATGGGCTCTTGTAGACGTTCCTCTATCGCCTGAATTTGTTCCTGTAAATGAGCGGTGATGGCATCGCGTTTTTTTAATAAAGCTTTTGCATCATTATTGATTGCCACACAGCGATAGATTTTTTTCTGAGTTTTTGCCGTGTCAGCCAATGCGTAACCTTCCTCCCTTAAAAATTTTTCTCTTTCATGATCGGCATTAGGTGAAAACGCTTCGATTATAGCAACCCGGTCTCTTCCTTGCTTTTGCTTATGCTTTATTTTGCCATCTTTCATATAAGATACTCTTATTGGTTTACCCCCAGCATCATATGATTATAAATCGCACACATTAAGCAATTATTAAATATTTGAGTGAATTTTTAGTAATTTTGTCTATAAATTTATAAATAAGAGATTAAGCAAAAAAGCTATCTAAAATTAGTCAGGATGCATGATAAGAAACTGAAGGAGTCGAATTAATTATAGGCAAACTGTAAACAGACTCCCTCTGATTGCTCCGAATCGAGTTCTAAAAGACGATAGATATCTTGAACAGCTTCCTCTTTAGGATTAAGTTGTTTTTGATAGGTATCATTTAATCGATACCCCACATAGATTAGCGTTACACCCAAGGCAATTGGCCAAGAAGCAACGGCCGCAGTAATAAGAAATGCAATTCCCCCCACATTAAAGGCCATGTTGTTCCAAAATTCGAGGTAATTTTTGCTGCATTCATCGTTGAGATTTTTTAAGAGTTGGCGATGATGATCATCGTCCAGGATTTTACCATTTGCCAATTCACGTCGTACCGCAATAGATGATTTTTGGTATTTTTTATATTCTTCCGCGGTGTTATACAATGCATTACCAAGCATACTAAATAATGCAATTCCGGCTAAAGCAAGTGGACCGGTACATACCATACTGATTGCAAAACAGGTGGCAATTAGGTTTGCTCCTACTATGTTAATTGCAAAATAGGTGCATTGAGCTTCCCATTCATCATTTAGTACATCAATCTGGCGCTGAATGACGGCTTGTTCGAAGGTTGTTGCATCATTTAATTGTGTCTGTAATTCCTGGACATGATCCTGATATTGGCCGGCTTCAAAAAGCCACTGTGCTAACAACAATAATGTGTCGAAAGTAAGGCTAGCAACAATAATTAGTGGAACAGCAGAGCCAGCAATATGAAAAAAATTATTATAAGTAGTTAACAAACCTACTCCAGCCCAAACCAAATCACTAGCCATGATAAAACCACGTTTTTCCATTTCTTGTTTCAGTACTTTCTTTGACGATAATTCTTCACTTATTGCGGACTGGAGAATATGTTTGAGCACTAAGATTAAATTAATCACAAAACGGAATGTATAGAGGAAAATACCCAGATCAGTAATGGCTTTGCGTGAGTTATTCAGAAAATTAATGCCATCGATAAAACTGTATTGATTACCAAGAACCGTATTAACTTCTTGAATCAATTCAGAAACAGAACTCTTCTGAAGATAAATAATTACATAATTTGCTAGACTGCGGCTGTGGGTGAATTGAGAACGCCAGGTGTTTAAAGCACCGACATTTTGGCGTAATTTGGAAATACTAATAAATGATGTCAGATGATCTAGAATGCTTGTTTGCAATCCCTCTATCATGAACTCCGAGAAATTATCAATTGATTTTCGCTTTTCTTGTGCAAGGTCTATTTTATAAAATGCCTCTAATTTTTTGCGAAATTGTTTTAATTTTTTCAAATCAGAATCAACAAAATCAAGTTGATAATAAGAAATTAGCGAATCACACAAGAAATACAAATAATGCACAGTAACGCTTTCTTGTGTCCAACATGATTTATTCGATATAAATACTTGATGAAACGATAAAAATTCATCATTTAATCGATCTAAATGAAACTCATCCTCTTTAAAGGAAAGATTATTTTTTTTCAATGAATTATTAAAAAAAGCATGCTTTATGAGACCAATTTTTGATTTTCCCATAAAAGAACTCTTTGAGATGAATTGTGAAGAATTGCTCAATTGTACTATGGGTATTTAGAAACAGATTAAAACAATAGTGTTAATTTTCTGCAAAAAAATAGTTAAAAAAAAAGTAAATGATCAAAATCAAAATTAAGAGAATGATTTAAGTACAAAAGCACCCTCTTTTTTTTCTAAAAACTAATTGATAAACTCTCTCCCCAAATAATCCATAATCCCGAGATATAAAGTTGACTCTTGATGCAAATAATTCCTCTGATTCTATTGAAGAAAATTCTTTAGAAAAAGAGAAAGTGGTTATTATTATTCCAACGCACAATGAAGCGCTGGTCATTCAATCAACAATA
Source organism: Legionella qingyii (assembly GCF_003184185.1). The sequence continues at coordinate 44,701 of NZ_QHJG01000004.1, forward strand.
GAACAAGTATTTGCATCAGTAGAACAAATTGAGCAATATGATATTCATATTTTAATTTTTGATAGCGCCTCTACAGATAACACAAAACAAATTGTTACTTCATTACAGAGCAATTATCCAAAATTACATTTACAAAATGAGCCCACTAAATCCGGACTTGGTTCTGCTTATTTGCAAGCCATGAATTATGCGTTAACTGCTCTAAATGCAGATATTATTTTTGAATTTGATGCGGATCTATCTCACCAACCCAAGTATATTCGCCCTATCTTAGATATGTTGCAAAATTGTGATTGTGTGCTGGGAAGCCGTTATGTAGAAGGTGGAAGTATTCCGAGTAATTGGGAATTACATCGAAAATTATTCTCCATTTTAGGCAATTACATTGCTCGAGCAGTACTCACACCAAAATATAAGGATTTTACCAGTGGTTTTCGTGCTACTCGCAGGCAACAACTTATAAAAATTCTGCCTCATCAATTTCTTACAAATCATTATGCATATAAAATGCAGTTGTTGTGGCTTTTACATAAAAATAAAGCAAAAATTCGTGAGTATCCCATTGATTTTATCGATCGAAATCAAGGGTACAGCAAATTACCTAAAAACAGTGTTGTTGATTCACTGCGAGTCGTTTTTACTTTACGATATCATGAAATCAAGCGCTATTTGAAAATGTGTCTTGTTGGCTCCTTGGGTATTTTTGTACAGTTTATTACCTACAATGTATTGCGTGAATACTTTCAATTCTCGCCTTTTGAGGCCTCACAAATTGCAGTATGTGCAGCGATCATTAATAATTTCTTTTTAAATAGCAAAATTACATTTAGCGCCAAGAATAAATTACCCTGGTCCTTAAAAATAAAGCGGCTGTTGATTTTTACTATTTATTCAGTATTTATTATTAACTTACAAAGTTATTGGTTACGCTTAGGAATTTTTTGTTTTGGCGTCGGACCTTTACGTGAAAATATAATCATGGGTATCGGCATTGGATTAATGTCTCTTTTAAATTACTACACTTATTCTCGTCATATATGGGCAGATAAATATGTACTTAGTAATTAAAGATAACTATTGTCATAAAAATGGAGCGACAAAAAATAATTTCACCCATGAATATTCTACCGGGAAATGGATATCCATCAGAGAAACAAGCAAATAATGGGATTATTTTGTGGGCTTTTTTAAGCTCGCGAAGTGTTTACCTGTTTTTAACTCTGTATTTTATCATTTTACTCTTCTTAGCACCTATAAATATATTATCTCTTGATACGTACTATTATTGGGATTGGAGCCGACACCTGGCATTATCCTATTATGACGGCTCCCCAATGATTGCATATTTTATTAGGCTTGCAACTTTATTGTTCGGAGATAACCTATTTGCCTTGAGTTTTATAGGCATCACCTGCATTGCCATCTCGAGTGGGATTATTTATAAAAGTGCTCGATTTTTTTTATCCCCTGAAGCAAGCTGTATTACTATGTTATCCTGGCTATTTTCCCCACTAGTCACCTTAGATATTTTAAAACAAACGACCTATGATACGCCCCTTGCATTATTTTGGTCATTAACCCTGTATTACACTATAAAATTTATTCAAACCAATAGAATAAGAGACCTGTACTTAATTGGTATAAGCTCCGGATTGATGATGTTATCCAAATATAGTGGCATCGTTTTAATCCTTTCCCTGCTGATTTTTTTAATTTTTAGTACCTATCGTTCAATTTTCAAATCAAGACATTTTTATTTTGCTACGATTCTAGCCATTATTATTTTTAGTCCAGTAATTTTCTGGAATTATCAAAATCATTGGCAATCATTTATCTATCAGTTAACCACTCATAAACTTAATCCTGGAGTAAACCCTTTTTATCATGCTGTAAAAACATTGTTTACCTCATTCATCCCGTCACTAAATATTATGCTTCTTCCTCCATTTTTAGTACGAAACCAAAAACTGGATGAAAAAAGTGCATCGGTTGTGACATTGTGCCGTACCATTTGTATTACTTTTCTTTGTTTTTACTTATATACCGCAAGCCAAGCAGGGATTAGGGAGTTTTGGCTGACTCCGTACATAATTAGCAGTGCGATTTTATTTGGATATTGGTTTACAACATTTAATTATCGTAAATTCGCCATTTTATTGCTCATACTTTATGCAATAATTAGTCTCTGCATTCTAATAGATAACACCTCCAAATTTAATTTTATCAAATCAAAAAAACTTATCTCCTATCATTTAATCCAAAAATTTAATGCGAGTCATACAGAGTTACCCGATACAGTCTTTACTTCAGGCTGGTTTACAGCACGCATGCTCTTTTTCCTCAAAAACAAGCCGATTATTTATACTTTAGGTTGTGGCACTGCTCAAAACCAATATGCTTTATGGAATGTTGACATCAATCAAAAAATTGCAGATAAGACTTTGAAAGAAATATTGTATATTGATCGGCATGACCGCCAGAGTTGCTTGAAACAATATTTTGATCAATGTCAAAAAATACCTACTCATGTACATCCATTTAGACATAAGGAATATGCACTGAATGTGTATAAATGCCGAAATTTTTAAGAACTCATCATGAAAATATCCATAAAATATAGCGTTAGTGACAGGCCAGCTTGATAGCTGGCCAATCTTTTTTTAACGTATTCATCGAATTATGTTACCATCCACTTTATTAGATTTTGATAAGGACCATCGATGCTTAAATTACTCTTTCTCTTTATTACATTATTTTCTTCAATATGTTTTGCTGATGAAAAAGAAATAGCAATTACTATGGATGATTTGCCTCTTGTTGCCTCAAGAATGGATACCCCCGGAAATCGACAACGATCAACCGAACGCTTTACCCAAATTGTACAAACATTCCAAAAATATAAAGTTCCAGTCACGGGTTTTGTGATTGCAGGAGCGATAGAAAAAGGTCAATGGGATTTCCTTGAGCAATTTCGTCAGGCAGGCTTTATGTTAGGTAATCATACTTACTCACATTATAATCTGAATCAGATCAACACTGAAAAATATATTGCAGATGTAGATCGTGCCGATAAAATTCTTACGCCAATAATGACTCAACCCAAATATTTTCGCTATCCCTATCTAGCGGAAGGAAATAAAGCCAAAAAACAAGAAGTATATGCTTATCTAAAGAAACATAATTACACTATTGCCCCTGTAACCATTGATAGTAAAGATTTTGACTTTAATGAAATGCTTTATAAAGTTCCATATCGTTCACGAGTAAATTATATTCAAAAGTTAAAACCACGTTATTTGGCTTATATATGGAAGCAAACACTAAGAGCCGAGAAAAACTCTAAGGGCGGAAATACCAAGCAAATATTATTAATTCATGCGAACCTTCTTAATAGCTATGTATTAGGGGATATTTTGGAAATGTATCAAAAAAATGGATATAAATTTATTAGTTTGACTGAGGCACTGAAAAATCCTGCCCCAATCATTAATTTTTCTCCTGCTATGAAAAAGGATACTTTAGGAGCACAATTGAAAAATGAATTCATCAATATTCCCAAGTCAAAAGAAAATTATGTAACACCTGAGTAAATTTCAATCGTCTTTTCAACCTGGGTGCGGCGAAGCGGAACCCAGATAGTTCTATATCAACTCCCGGGTTCCGCTTCGCTGCACCCAGGTTACAATGTGATTAAACAAATCAGTACTGGAGGTTAAATGTTAATACTTGCTATTCTTTTATTTCTTGCTGCAGTAGTTTGTGGTCTCTTTCTTTTGACAGCAATACTACAAGACAGGCCGATTAATATAACGGTGAGAAATCTTCATGCAGTTTTTGCAGCATTGGGGTTGCTCATAATCATCGCTCATATGCTTGCATTTGCGACAGGTAAATCGACACTTCTTGCCGTAAGTTTAATCTTTTTGATCGTTGCTGCATTAGGTGGATTGAGCATGGTTGCACTTGCTAAGAAAGGTAAAGCACTTCCCAAAAAGGCAGTACTTGTTCATCCAATAATTGCCCTTGCCGGATTAATTGCTTTAGTAATCTATGTATTACCCTGATTATTCGGGTTCAAACCTGTGTTTCAATCGTTCACGAAGCGATTGAACTAATATCGGTGGTGCCTTATCTGGTGATCCTGAGTCAAACGGTGGTTCGGGATCATATTCCAAACCAAGTTGTAAACTTTGCGCCACATTTTCATTAATAAGTTTTGCAGCAAGATATAAGGCCATATCAATACCAGCAGAAACTCCAGCTGCAGTAATAATTTTACCATCCGTTACAAATCGTTTATGTGTCGGTATGGCTCCCCATTTTTCCAATCGATTCATTACTGCCCAATGAGTTGTTGCTTTAACTCCAGATAAAATTCCTGCTGCTCCCAGGATCAAACTTCCAGTACAGACTGAAGTAGTCCATAAAGTATGTTCATGAATTGTTTGAATCCATGTAAGAATTTCAGGACATTCACGTAATGCAGTTGCATTACCAGCACCTGGAATCAACACAATATCAGTTTGAGAAATTTCATTTAATGCATGCTCAGCAATTAATGTGAGTCCGGAACAAGTACGTACCTGTCCCTTATTTAATGCAACCCGCTGCACGATAACTTCTGGCAAACGACTCAGTACCTCATAGGGACCAATTGCGTCGAGAGCCGTCATTCCTTCATAAAATAAAAAAGTAACGTGCAGTGGTTTAGACATGCTTTTCTAACCCTTTTTAACAAACTGAGATTTTAATTTCATGGCACCAATTCCCTCAATTTTACAATCAATGTCATGATCTCCATCTACCAAGCGAATATTTTTTACTTTGGTACCAACTTTTACTACTTGCGATGATCCTTTTATTTTGAGATCTTTAATTACAGTAACCGTATCCCCATCTTGCAGAATTTGACCGTGGGCATCTTTAATAATGCGTTGATCGTCATGGCTCTGTTCTTCGACACCATCTTTTGCCCATTCATAGGAACATTCCGGGCAAATTAGTTGATTACCATCTTCATAAGTATATTCTGAATTACATTTAGGGCATTGGGGTAAAGAAGACATATTTTTTTCCAGTTAAAAAAGAGATTCATAGTATAGCAAAAACTCAATTAGTCTCCTACAACACTAATAAGCAGATGACGTTCTTGTGATTGATAACGATGCTCATAGAGATAGATACCTTGCCACGTACCTAAAACCAATGTTCCATTTTGTATAGGAATGGTTAAACTGATTTGAGTTAATACAGTACGAATATGTGCAGGCATATCATCCGGGCCTTCAATTAAATGTTTAAAAAGTGGATCCCCATCCGGAATTAATCGAACCAAAAAATGTTCTAGATCCTTGCGAACCTGAGGATCATAATTTTCACAAAGCATCAAAGAAGCACTAGTATGTTTGAGAAATAAATGACATAAGCCTTGTTGTATCGTGGTTTTTGATAAGAGCGCTTTCACATCAGCAGTAATATCCTGCGTACCTCGACCAGAAGTGTTAAACGTGATGGAGAATTGTTCAATTTTCATAAGATTAATGATTCGGTTATTGGTTCATTTGTACTATCGCAAAATTACGTCACGATTCAAAGTAAATCATCGGGCTCTACCATAGAACCAATAATTGTCAGTACTTTATGTCTGGACTTATCTCCTCGTTGCAAGGTAATTTGTCTTGCTGGTACTTTAAATATCTGTGCAATATACTTCAAAAGTGCTTTATTAGCGCGACCTTCAAGTGGTGGGGTATTTAAGCGTATTTTAAGCTCCCCCTCATGAAGACCTACAATCTCTGTTTTTTTTGCACCCGGCTGAACATATAAACGAAGGGTTAATCCTTCAGCATCACGTTGATACCACATTGATACCATCACCCCTGGAGTTTTTAAAACCAAATTAAATCATTTATTAATGAGTTACAAGATAAATCAGAGTAAAGAAGATCAGATCCTGGGCTACAGCTGCGCATTCACCCAGATGATCCAATTGATTTAGTTAGTAAGACTAAGAGAAGATACTACGTGTTCCATTTGTGTCATGGTACTGTCATAAGTTTTATCAAATAATTTGATATTACTCTCCAACATGCGTCGATTTACTTCCTCCATCTCCTTTTCTATTTCCTGCATTTTATAAGTATGAGAAAAGAACGAATCGACATGATTTGCAATGCTTGCCCCATTTTTTCCAACTTGAGATTGAAACCATAATTTCACATTAGGAGCAGGACATTCTTTAGTAATAAGACGCGCAGGAAACTTGCCATCACTTAATGGTTGAGCCAGGTTGTCCCCTTCTTTTTCTAATCGCTCCAGTAAAGAAGGATCATCCGTCATAATTGCTTGGCGTATGGTCGCATCGCGAACGATTGTCAGCATTTTTGTGTATTTTTCAATCTTCTCGCTTGCCACACTTCCTACGTATTTCTTTGCTGTTGCATAAGCCAAGTTCTCACCATCAAAAATAATGCGTGGATCGTTTGCAAATAGTTCTAAAATTTCTGGACGACCAGTGGATAAAATGACACTCATGGTCGTTTTAGTCGCCTTAGCGCTTTCAAAGCTGAGATCAGGTTGTTTTGCAATAAACTCAATCAAATCTAATGGTGGTGTTAAGAGAAGAACGACTCGCATCAGAAGGGTTCTTCCATTTGTGTTTACTGCATTGACTAATTCAGGATAATCAGTAATCAGCGTTTTAACTTTTTCGTATTCTTTTTTAGTTATAGCTTGCCATAATGCTTCTTCTTGTGGCGTCATTATTTTCTCCCTTTTATAAAAAATTGGACATATTATAACAAAAAAGAGGCATGATGTGGTATAAAATTTCAATTATAATACAAAAATCATTTACATCCCCACACTATTTTGTGGCTTATCATTGAACTGAAACATAGAGGCAAGGCTATCTTTTACATGATTTAAAGGATCATAATCAATGCCCAAATTACATGCTTCACAAATTTTTTGAATGTGAGACGGGCTTGCTTTATCAAAGCCAATTGATTTTACATCTTCAATAAGATTTTCGATTTTTGCTATTTTTTCTGCAATTTCTGGTTCGGCATCTTCATTTAATTCACTTAAAACAGTGGATAATTCTTCGATCATTGATTCATAATGGTGCTGTTTTTCAGGATCAAACTCAATAAACTCAGTCCTATCCCTCATAGAACTCATATAAAATCGATATCGTTGAGCAGACAATGAGTTTTGAGGTTCTTCACTAGGTGCAACTTCAGATTCTTCTTCTTTAGGCCTTGAAAATTCAATCACAGGGTCAATTGGTTCCGCATCAATAATGCGCTCTTCAGCAACAGGAGCAATTTGAGCTTTTTCATCATGAGTAACTTTAGACTGATACTGTTCTCCGCTCATCAGCTCATCAGCAGAGCTACTAAATTTCAGGTCAACGCCTCGCTCCACCGACACAGAGGAAATGGAAGTATTTCCATTAAGAACTGTAGAATCATGGTGTTCTTCGCTCTCAGCCTCAACAACAGAAATATTTGGGTTCAACTCAACGTCATGTTTTGCAGACCCCGCGGGAATGGAAATATTTTCACTAAGTACTTTAGAATCAAGCTGTTCTTCGTCCGCAGCATTAACATCAGAAGTACTTGAGTTCAATTCAACGCTATGCATTGCAGGCACCGCGGGAATGGGGGCATTGTCATTAAGTACTTTAGAGTCATGCTGTTCCTTATTCTCTGCCTCAACAACAAGTGTGCTTGATTTAAAACCAACATTTTGCTCTTCAGGTATAAGATCAGCAAGCCTTGGAGCAAGGGTTTTAGAATCCACATCAAGCACTTCTTGTATTAGAGAAGAACTTTTTGGAGTTTGCAATAACTGCTCTACGCGAGGTTGAGGCAGAATAAACACTTTTTTTATCAGGTTTACACTGATATCAAAACGTTTTTTTGATTCTTCTGACAATATTGGTTGAACAATACTCACTATGTTTTCCAATTCTTTATTACATTTATTTAATAAAATTTGAGTGGCATCATATTTCTCAACTGTTTTTAACTCTTCTTTATATTTTTTTAATTGCATCAGTGCCATATCCAGTTTATTGATTTGTTCTTTATCCAATTCATCAGCAGGACATTTTATTAATTCATCTATAATAATACTCAAACTACTGTCTACATCTTCTAAAGCATGAGCACGTGCTTTCTCATAATGAACAGAAATCGCCTCCATCTCCTTTTTCCATTCGCTTTGAATCGCTTGGATTTCCTTTTGAAAACTCATAGTAATTGCTTGATGTTTTTCATAAGCTTTTTGTAATTGTGGTGACTCATGACGAACTTCTTCAAAAAATGCTTCCAGAGCTCCTTGGGCTTCTTTAAATTTTTCTTTTTTAATTTGGTGGTGTTTTTCAATGGCTTCTATCTCTAATGGAGTTTCTCCAACCACTGGAGTTATCTCTGTACTTCTCGCATCCATTTCCTCTTTTATTACTACTAATTTTTTATAAAGTATTATCGCTTTTTGTTTTGTTTCTTCGCGAATGTTATCGTCTTGGTTAATGACATCTAATGTCTCTCGCATTAGGGTAAGATGTTGCACATAAGTTGTGTCGATTTGTTTTATTTGCTTCATATGGTAGAGATGAGTAATTCGTTGCATTTCATCTTCATAATATCGAAATAAATCCATATTAGTTAAGCCATAAAGCGATTTTTCCCATTCAGATGCAGGCGCGGCTAACGATTTATGTTCTTCAGGTTGTTGTAATGATGGCTCTTTTTTTCTGGGAACAAACACAAAATCCTGTAAATTGGCGGCTGCAGCCTGAGCTTGCTCTTTTTCGATTTCTTCAAGCAATGCAATTTCTTTTGCCAATAGATCTTTATCTTCAAAAAGAGATCGAATTACATCAAACTGACCAGTAACCGTTAGAAAAAAGAGCAAATTGTGCTCGCACAAATGAATAAATTCACTAAGAAATTGTTCATTTTGATGAATCACGTCATTTTTATTTTGGATAGAATTGAGCCTTCTAAGCCATCCTAAATAGGAAACCAAAAGAGGATAGGTTGCTTCAGATAACTCACGTTGTTTTAAGATTGCATCACTGGGATCACCCATTACCCGTTTTAAATGCTCATCTGGTGATATATGAAGAATTCCCATCACTCATTACCCATTTATTGCTCACATTTTCCTTAAGTATAGTATTTTTTATTCCATGCGATTTAATAATGAACAGTGAATGAGTCGTTTTTAATGTAACAACAGGAATGAGTCGAGTGATTGCAAGCAATGTACTGCGTTCAATGCCGTACATTTTTAGGGAGATAATTCATTACGCAGTAACTCAAACATTTTGCGTTAGTAATCTCAAGATCACGAAAATAGGTTATTTCCTTTAAATAAAAATCAAATGTCTCCTGAATTGCTTCAAAATAACCTTTAATGACAACCGAATAACGCATTTTCTCTGTATAGTGCATTTCGAGTAGTTTGGAATATAAAAAAGTGACTTCATCAGCACATTGTGTGTGCGCCATAAGCGCAACATCAAAACAATTCGCTTCAAGCAATTTAGTGTTCAGCTTGTATATATTGGCAAGTATGTTGGAAATGTAAAAATTAATTTTTCCTATTTTTTCTTTATACACATCACCTAACACGTCAGGAATTGAATGAACCATATCACGCAAGAAATTTAAATCAGCAATATAATTTCCCAACACATGATCTTTCTTCATTTCTATAAATCGAGCTTGCCATTCTACCAAGAGCATCACGATACGCTTATATGCAATTAGTTCTTTTTCTTTAGAATAATCTAGTGTAGGAAATTGGTTGCTGGTTTTTATATGTTCCATTTTTCCCATCACCATAAAACATGCATTTTTTATATCTTCAAAAGTTAATGACTCAAAATTACTAGTTCCAATTTTTTCACTAATAGTATCAATAACTTTGACTACATCAGGAGATAACATTGCGATTCCAAATTTCAACATCGTCTAAATTTGATTATAGTTCAATATTTAAACAAAAAAAGGGGGGGGGGTCGTTTGGAAGATTGATGATACTTAATGCATGATTGAACATCTTTATAACTAGGTAGCGCTGGTACCCAGCGCTACATATGATTACAAAATCAGTGCTGATTGAATTACTGTTTCAGTGCTATCAATAGATACCCCTGATGCTTTAGTAGATTTTCGATTCTCATCGAGAGATGGATTCGCTTTTTGTTGCGATTTAACCTTCATTATCTCTTTTTCAAATTTAGAAAGCTCAGCCACATTGCTAATTCTCATGGCATAAATCCCTTCTTTTTTCTCTTCTTCATCAATTTTCTCATTGAGGAATGCAATTTGTTGTTGCATCGATTCGGCCTGCCCTACTATTTGTTGATGTAATTGCTCAAGTTGGCCAGCTAATATATTCTGCTTTTTTTGAATATCAGAACGAAACGCATTGTTTAAATTTCTCGTAGGTCTTTTAGTTAAGTCCTGAAATTCCTGGCGCCAATCTTCCATATTTTCGGGGGTAAATACGTAGCTTGACATATAGGAAGTAAAATTACCCCATAAATTTTTGGGCTTCGTTCCCTCAACGATCCGCTCCTGCAAGTCCCTAAAATCGATTTTTAACACTATATCTTGAATTTGTTCAATTTCTTCTGCCTCTAAATTAGGAAAATCAAATGTTTTGAGCAACTCTCGGTCAAGAAAATGCTTGCGAACTGATTCTGGAAATGAATCTAAATTATCAGGTACTTGATCGGCGATTAATTCTTTTAAACCCAGAATTTCATTAACCTGATCCTGAAATTGTTCAGGAAATTTTGACACATTCGCCTTCCTTTTTTCTTCCAATTTAAGTAGAGGTACTTCTTCTCCTATCAATTGATCTAAAGTATTTATCTGTTCTATGGCTTGCCTTAGGCTTTCTTCTAGAGCAGATCTTTGGTTTATTAAATCCTGGGTGCGTGAATTATAGTGCATAAAATGTTGCAATAAGGGATGAGAGCCAGTGCCTTCAATCACTAAATCAAAATAATTGCTAAAGCCATTATTGCCCTCCTTGAGCTGAACCTCTTTGACTTTAAATCCGTTTAGTCCATTAAGTTTTTCCTTGAGATTTTCAGCCTTAGATCTCAGATATTTACTTGTATTAAATAACTCTTTATGTTCTTGGCTCAATGATTCACAAATACGTCGCACCTCTCCTCGTAGTCGAGCTACAGGTCCTTGTAATTTAGAATTTTTTCGTGCAAGTTCTTCCATTTTATTCGAGAGAACATCGTACATTTCATGAAAAGCATAAACAGAGTTGCTCTCGGTTTGTATTACATTTAATGTATACTTAATCGCATTCCATTCTCTGTTTTTCTGTAAACCTATTTCCGTCTCTTCCATAGTATGGATCGCAGAATCCAGTTTTCTTTTCGTTACTGCACAAAGAGATTCTTCTTTACAATCATGGATAAAATCAGCATCCAGTTTATTTTTATTTGAACCAATAGCCGTTAATCCATCAAGTGTAGCCAAAGTTTCTTTAATTAAGGTACGCGTATTCTTGTGTCCCAAAGAGAATATCCATAAACCTTCCAGTTGCGCTTCATGCTCTGCCAATACTCGATATAAACTCCTAATAGCACTTTGTTGTGCAGAAAGTTTATCAGCTCCTTTTAGTTTGTCGGCCTCTCCTAATACATGCACAGCATTCAATATGTCTCTAGCCGCATCAGTAACAGCTGTTCGTTCGAGCAAATAACCTAAGCCACGATGTTCTTGTTTAGCCCAGGATAGGCTGGTTTCCAATTCATCTACAAGCTCTGTAATTACTCTATCAAAATAAACTGCTTTTAATTCTTTTAGATCGCTTGTTTCTACAAGGCCTACTTCTTTATATACCCGCAACAACTCTTGAATTACAGGTTGCATGGCATATTTTTCAGTATATCGATCTTCGGGCAAATCTTTATTGGCATAATCAAGTAAAAAATCAATGAGATTATCTAAATTTGTTGCAGCCATAACTTGTTGAACCAATATGGATCGCACAATTTTCTTTAAATGAGGATTATTTTCTATAATGCAGCTAATGTCCTTTGCTAATAATTTTACTTGGCTTTTAGCAAAAGCTTCACGATAGCTTTCTACATCGCCGTCAGCAAATCGTAGCATCGCTCCGTTTACTTCTAATCCGGATTCAACATATCGACGCGTTTTTTTCTTCTCAGCAAGCTGTTCTTTCTTGCTTGTACGCGCAGCCAACTGATTAAATTTTAATTGCTCATTTAAAGATACTTCATCCAGATAATGACAACGTAACGCATTAACTGAACCTTCTTCTATGAAATCCTCAACTTTTTCTTTAAGCAGCGCCCGGTGTTGATCCCAAACTGAGCCTACAGCAATTTCATAAGCGGTTATTGCTTTATTCAATGCGATAGTTTGAAACTTCTTATTTTCAGTACGGCGTATATAAGGATTAGGATGTTCTTTTTGTGGCGCATTATATTCAAGGCATTCGTCCCAATGTTCACTCAAAGAACGACTCAAATCCTCTCTTTGTATTAACAACGCTGCATCCAGTGTATTCCATTCTGATTTTGGATAAACAAGATGTAACAATTCTTTCCACTCTTGGAATTGTTCCAGAACAACTTGTTGTATATTGGATACTTTTTGCATGTAATGACGCATAACAGCAGCTTCTTCATTTTGTTGACTTTGCAGTTCTGCCAAAGAAGCAAGTATTTTCTTCTGTTTACTTTGGGTCTGATAGAACCCGGATTGTAAAACGAATGCTCCTTGAGTTTCATAGATAGCAACGTACTTAGCAGGCCTACCTTCCTTGCCAACACAGCTTGTTACTCGCCGCGCAGCCCGGGCATCCAAATAAGTTTGAATCGCTAAAAATCCCTTCGGATGTTGTGTCGCAAAATCAGCGTTTTGTGCAAGTGCTGTAGTAGTAATCGTTATTGTATTTTGCTTACCAGACTGATTGTTAATCCATTTTTTTCGTTCTGCCACAGATTCAGTGCCTGTAAATGCAGTTATATTGCTTTTACGGAACTGTGTTTTTAGTTTATCTGCAAGAAGCTTTACCTCGTTAACATCTTTCGCAAATAGGACAATAGGTTGTCCTGCTTGTGCTTGATTAATGGCTTCTTTTACAGCGCGTACATAAGCTGTTTGATTTGCTATCACTCGTGTAGCCAGTTTGACACATCTATTTTTTTGATGAGATGGTATTTTACACGCGATATCCATACCGAACTTGTTACATTGTTCGACTATTCTCTCTTTTCGACCTAAAGTGTTCGAGATGCTAATAATGCGTCCCTGTTTTTTATAGTGATCAATCAAGTCCTTGGTTGATACAGAATCAATACAACGCATTTCAGGCTCAATAACGAATTCCCAATCAGGGTATTTCTTTTGCAGCCGAGCATGCAGAAATTGATGCGTCATAAAAGTTAAATCATCTTGAGAAGCTTTTTGATTTAAGGGAATAGCAACATGTCGTGCCGTTTTAGAAGGTGGAATAATAAAATCTTCCCCCTCAACAAAACGCTGTGCTTCAATAGCAGCATTGATCCATAAATTAAATTTTTTATCAGGTAATGAGTTTAACGACGCTTTATGCCGACTAGTAGGTGCATGTCTGTCGAGGAATTCTCTTAACTGGATTATATCTTGATCCTCGCTCCAGCCTTTATCGAGAATTTTAAATTGTTTCTGATTAATAAATTCATTAATTAAAGGATAAACCCATGTATAAGAATAATCTTCTTCATTCCCCTCGCTCTTAAGAGCAAGATTAAATATAGTCTTTTCATCTAATTCAGAGAAATCAGAACCAAAAAGAATTAAATGACTCGCTACAGGATGACCATCCTTATAACACGACATGTCTTCATTTTCGACTACAGCCCGAGCACGATATGAAGCCAGATCACCTATAGTAGAGTAATTTATCCCACCAACCTGATACGTTCCTTTGGGAGAACTCACCTCAACACGACCGAAAGCGATACCTAAAGAAGCAAAAAAATCTTTGTCATTTTTATAATTCTGAACCATCAAGCCTCGGTTGACGGCACACGCATCAATAGTCCCTCCATCCGCTTCAACCCACTGCATTACAGAAAGTAATGCATTAGCAACACAATTGCCCTCTTCAGTATCTAGTTCCATCAGCATATTGTTTTGCTGGTTTTTTAATGCCATTAAAATGGCAATAAGCTGCGGGGTATCAACAAATATTCCAGTAGACCGAAAGTACTGTTCACGTAACACAGCAAGCAATCTCAACTGAGCTTTTAGTTTCTCATGAGCCTCTAAATGCGGTGTTCTTATTACAGCAATCAGTGTATCTGATAATTCACGTAACTCTGTGCGACTGACTTTTGTCAAATCCTGGTATGCTTTAATTTGATACGTTGTTGAGTTATTTCCTACAACCAAAGTTAAAGGTTTGTCTCTTCCTATCGCATTGATGTAGATAATTTGTTGCGCTAAATCATGTTGCTCCTGTCTACTTAACGCGGTTCCTTCTACAATATTTCTAATATCAGCAATAACTCGCGCAACTTTAGAGGTATCAAATTGCTCATCAAGAACTTGCTCTGTATCTTTTAAAATAAAACCAAATCCATTTTTTTGTGGTGCACGTCCTGATTTAGGATCCCTGTCAAATTCATCAGCATAAGCTCTTAGATCTTTAACATCTCCATTTAACACATTGATAAACGGTTCCATCTCAGGATAAGGTGGATAATCAAATAATTGTGCAAGATCCGGTAGACTCAGTGGATCAAATTCAAGACCTGCTTGAACATCCAACAAGCGATGAATATTTGCATCAGTTGCATGCTCACCAAGCACAATTAATATTTTTGCCCAATTATTTAAATCAAAATCCGCTGTATTTTCTAATCTACAGACTAAGTTATAATAACGATTTAACTCATCTTTATCGCATTTTGTACATGCTTTCATTAATAAAGTAAGCAACGGCACCAGTGAATCTACTTCTACTTTCGCCTGAATAACCGATAGGGTTTTATTAACCACATTGATAATTAATTTCTCATCAACATTCGAACCTGCTTTTTTTATTCCATTGATTAGAGCATCAAACAAATCTTCAGAATGCTGGTCATCCACGTCTGCTAATGATTTCAATTCCATCAGGTTTTTTAATGGGAATAAGGATTCCTGAGTTAAATTATGACTGAATGAACAACGCAACAGGATTTCATATGCTTCTTCCCCAAGGATTTCTCGGTATTTTGTTAGATAAATAACCTCGCTCAAAGCAATTTTTAGCTGCCCTGTTGAGTGATGTGGTGTTTCTTTTAGTATCTTGCATAAAATTGCTAAGGGAGATGCAACTGCAGAAGTTTTTCCTTCGCTTAATACATCCAGTAAATTCCTTATCTGGGCTACTGTATCAGAATTTTTTCCAAATACTGTGGACTTAATTACATCTGTTAATAATGAAATAGAACGGAGAAACTCAATGTTGTTTTGGTTTTTAATACGAATTAATGAACTGATTAATCCATTCAATGCACTTAATTGTTGCTCCAATTTCAATAGGGCTTCATCGATAGGTAGAGCGGTGTCTAGTTCCTTAATTTGCTTTAATAGAAAACGGTCAAAATCTTTGTTTGATGTTTGTAATGCATTGATAGCGGCCCTTAAATTAGATTTGCAAGCGGCATCTATTCTGGGTCTTAGTACTGCACTGAAGGATTTCTGGGTAAAAAATTCACTACCCAAAACGCGATCCATTTGTTTTCTCTCTTCTGGAAATCCAGATAAAGCCCAAAAAAACCACCTACTGTTTAACAAATTCTTTGCTTCTTGTTCTTCCTCGGCCAAAACCTCGAAAGCTCTTTGAGCATCAACGGGGCGTTGCCTCAAATGCCACATTACAACTTGATGAGAAGTTATCCAGGACTCCAAATATCCTGTTAGTTTTTCTGGCAAACCTTCAAATTCAGTTTGGAGTTGCCAATCCTCATATATCTGTTCTATCAAGCTAAAAAGGTTAATTACTGGCTCGTTAACTGCATCTTTTCCTATTTTTATCTCAGGCAATTCAGTACGAACAATTGCAAAAACATCAGCACTTTGACGTTCGGTCACTGAGTTAACGATTTTTATCAGCTGCTCAAGGGAAGGCAAACGAAAAGAAGCTTCTATATTAATGTCAGTGAGAATTGCAAATAACTGCCCTCTACGCTCAGCCTGCATATCGTGCAGATCTTTTGCCAATATTTTTATTTTTGCTTCAAACTCACTATCTTCTTCGCCATCTTGTGTCATTTCCGGTACTTCATCACTTAATAAAGAGAAGAGTATGACAAACTGAGGCAATGAGTCAGGTTGATCGTGAAAAAGCTCAGATAAAAATATATTTAATTTAGAAGGGGTAGTTAAATGCTGAAGCAGAGCAGAAAAAGAAAATTTTTGGATTGGGGCATTATGAGCCTGTTCTATACTCAAACGCCGTTCATAATTATTGACAACAGATGAGGCTGCGTCACCATATTCCTTCATAAGCTTCAAAGCAAGGACACTTGCTTCATAAAAATCATGCCGTGCTTGTTCTGATATTAAGTCTTCAGTTTTTAACGTGAGTGATAAGATATCAATGAGCCTATTCAACTCATCAGCGGCAGGCATTGACTCCCAACTGTAATTCTCTAGTTCCCCTAAAAAAACAGGAAGTACCATTGATAATTGACCACTCATATCCTCATTAAAGTGATTGGCTATTGCCGTAAATTTGTCAAGCAAACTTTTAAAGCTAGTATAAGGGTCTATTGTTTTAGTACACGCCCGCTGCCCCGTAGTCATCAATGCAGCGATACTAAGTAATAATACTTTATTCTGAACACTCAGATTTTGATTGTTACTAATTTCCTGTTCAATCTTTTGATAAACATCCAGACTAAATGCCCACTCCTGCACACCAATAAAACGATAAAAACAAGTTACAATCTCCTCATATGGGCGGTCCAAACGGCTTAACCAGGCACTTACATCCTTCGGCATTGCAGGGGTTGAATAATCAAGGACATCTTCATCGATATTGGATCTTAAATTCATTTGCCTTGATACCAGCTTATAATTGTTATTACGACTGGCATGGTAGGCTCCATTAAGATCTAACCCATCTAAACAAGTAAGTTGCTCCTCAGGATCACTGCTGTTATTTATGATGAACAGTAAGCGATCTAATGTGGGTTTCATAGAGCCTATATTTTCTAAAGTACAGGAAAAAGGTAACTTCAGGTCTTTTTCCTCCAGCCTATTTAGAAAATAATCATAAGCTTCAAATAAATCATTAAATTCAGTACGAGCACCTGTTGCTTTATGTTGAGAAACTAAATTAACCCACCATATTTTTTGTTCGCTGCTTAATTCACTCAACTTTTGAAGATTGGCCAAACCTTGGCGTGACATTAACGCAAGATAGTTTTCAGGTTTATCCAGAAATAACTCATTAAAGTCTTTAAAAAATTCCTTATCATGTAATACCTTCAGTTGTTGCAATAAGAGTAAAACACCATCAGCTCCAGTATGAATTAACACTCGAGCCAGACCTTTATAATTAAGATCACCTAAAGGTATCGCCTGGAGTAATCTATTTATCCTCTCCAATTTTGGTGCATTATCTTCTGTTACGACAGACAAGAATAAAATAAAAGCCGCTTGGCGTTGTTCCGGCGAGCTATTTTCACTCCATAAATTTTTAAACTCTTTCCTGTAACGATCTCTGTTTTTAGAACCATTGTTTAAGAGACTGAATTGGCGGTAAGAACCAACAATATTGCGCGCATTTTCTTCAGCAAGCTCAGGAATTTGCGTCAAAGGAGTGCCTTGTTGCGGGTGTTGATATGGTGGTTCTACATTGTTTTTGCGCTTTCGCTGAGTTGCTTTAATTTGTTGATGATGCGCTTCATGTTTCGTTGGAATTTGATATTGAAGCTGTAAACCCATACTGGGACTTTTTATATTCTCAACCCAATTCTTTTTAGTTTTTCGTATTCTAGCGGCATGAGGATGAAAAAAAATTGCTGTCTTAGAGAGCTCGGCTACTTGTTGTTGGAATTCGAAAGAAAACTTTTGTCGTTTATTGATTAGATATACATTATCAAAGGCTAATTGATACTTCTTAGGAGTAATTTCAAATTTGTAACGTCTCGTTCGCTCTGGTTTTGAAAGAAAATCAACCAATTTATTAAAGTCTTCTTGGGTAAATTGATCACACGTCAAAGGTAAATTGACTTCGCCCAAAACCGATTTATCTTGTTCGTAAGTGGTTTCTAAATAGGCAGTAAAATTCTCGATAGTATTAAAGCTATGTTCGCCTACAGTGATACTCATGCAACCATGTCCCCCAAATAATAGATACTAAGACATTATTATCCATATAGTGCGCAAATATATCACATTTTTAACCAATAAAATATGAAAGAAGAAGAGTTTCGATTTACCAATATGGCTAAATAACATCCAGCACAGCATTCAAAAGCTGTTGCGTATACGCTTCTTTAGGACATTTAAAAAGGGATTCACAACTCCCAAACTCGACGCCGACTCCATTTTTCATAACTAAGACTTCATCAGCGATATAAGAAACCACACCCATATTATGGGTAATAAATAAATAAGAAATGCCTGTTTCTTGTTGTAACTCCTTTAATAAATTGAGGATTTGTGCCTGCACAGAAACATCCAAAGCACTGGTTGGTTCATCACAAATCAAGATATCTGGTCCTGTAGCTAAAGCTCGAGCAATACAAATTCGCTGTCTTTGCCCACCAGAAAATTGATGTGGGTAACGCTGTAAGCAATTGCTAGGCAAATTAACCTGGTTCAGTAGTTCTTTTAGCCGTGTACTTATTACCGAATGCTTCATTCCTTGGGCATGCATTCCTTCAGCGATTATTTCACTTACCGTCATGCGCGGATTCATAGAAGAAAAAGGATCCTGGAAAATAATTTGTACTTTTTTTCGGTATTCTCTTAATGAGCGCCCTTTTAATGCCCGCACATCCTGTTCTTTATAGTGTATCTCCCCCCCACAAATGGGTAATAAACGCAATAAGGCACGACTGGCCGTGGTTTTACCACATCCTGATTCACCCACTAAAGCCAATGTTTTTCCTTGCAATAAACGAAATGACAGACCATCTACTGCTTTAAATGAAACTCTATGACGACTGAATAAACCTTTTTTCTGGATAAAGCCAACGGATAAATCATTCACCGTGAGTATTGTTTTTTCCTCCGTAGTCGCAACGTCCCAAACTATTTTATCTTTTTGCAAAGGGGGTAACTCTTGGGAGTCAGGATATAGATGACATCGTACCAATCGTCCATTTTGTTCTTGTAATTGCGGCTCATCCACCGAACAACGTTCAAATGCATAAATGCAACGAGGATGAAAACGGCAACCCGAAGGCATTTCATCCAAAGCAGGTACTAATCCACGAATTACTGATAAACGCTCCTCACGTTTTGCCAAAGAAGGTATAGACGCCAACAATTGCTGTACATATGGATGTTGTTTAACTCGCGAAAAAAAATCTTCTACAGAGGATTGAGCTACCACTTGTCCTGCATACATCACACAGACACGTGATGCCATGGCCCTCACTACTCCTAGATCATGAGTAATCAGGAGTAAACTCATTTGATGGGTTTTTTGTACTTTTTTTAATAAAGAAAGGATTTGAGCCTGGATTGTAACATCCAAAGCGGTTGTTGGTTCATCAGCAATTAAAATATCAGGTTTACAAGCCAGGGCCATGGCAATAACAACCCGCTGTTTCTGACCACCGGACAATTGATGCGGATATTGATGAATTTTAATTTCTGGTTGAGGCATTTCGACCTCATAAAGCAAAGATAATAATGCTTCTTGCAATTCTTTGGCAGTAAACGAGTTACATTTTACCAAGGCTTCTGTTAACTGTTCTCCTATTGTCATTACTGGATTAAGTGCGGTCATTGGCTCTTGAAAAATCATAGCCATCTTGCGACCTCTCAATTGCCGCATCATTTGTTCTGGTAAATCCAAAATGTCTTGTCCATCGACATGGATTAAACTATCAATACCATAAACACCGGATTTAGGTAACAAGCGCATTAACGCCAGAGAAGTGAGGGATTTGCCGCAACCTGATTCACCTAATAAAACCAAGGTTTCACCAGGATATAAATTAAAGCTGACTTTATCCAAAGCAGACACCATCTTATGGCGATGTTGAAATGCTACAGATAATTGGTGAATTTCAGCACTGTTTTTTTGCATATGTTTTCTATTTAGCCTGGCCTGGTCAAAGCATAACTGCCATTGAGTTAAGGATTTTTGTCATTCCCGCGAAAGCTGGAATCTATTCTTCGATTGGCACTGTGCCTTATTAGAAATCGTTCCCACCTTCACGGGAACGAAAGTTTTTCCCTTAACTTGATGGCCAGGAGTCAAAGTATGCCCCAGGAAATCATCTTTACTCATTTCCCGGATTAAGGCTCGCCCAATCCAGGCTTCAATAACAACATCCTGCTTGCAGAACAGGGGATCTTTATAATAGATTTACAAAGTAACTTTTCGTCTTTCGTCTACTGTATCATAATATATGGTAAAATAAACCTAACTTTGATTTGAGAAAAACCCATGTCAGAAAACTATACTGCCCAAGCTATTGAAGTCTTAAGTGGACTTGAACCTGTTCAACGACGCCCTGGCATGTATACCGATACAACGCGTCCCAACCACTTGGCTCAAGAAGTGATTGATAACAGTGTGGATGAGGTACTGGCTGGCTTTGCAAGTCATATCCGTGTCACGCTTCATGAAGATGGTTCTATTGAAGTAGAGGATGATGGTCGCGGCATGCCTGTAGATTTACATCCACAATTAGGCTTAAGTGGCGTTGAAGTCATTATGACTCGATTACATGCTGGAGGTAAATTTTCTGATAAAAATTACAGCTTTTCAGGTGGATTGCATGGAGTGGGGGTTTCTGTAGTCAATGCTCTTTCTGACCGTCTTGATGTGACCATCAAGCGCAATGGAATTGTGTACCAAATGTCTTTTGCCAATGGCGATAAATTATGCGAACTCAATGAAACAGGACTCACTAAAAAAAGAGACACCGGCACAATTATCCGCTTTTGGCCCAATCCAAAGTATTTTGATACCACACGTATCTCCGTAAAACATTTAACCCATGTGCTGAGAGCAAAAGCTGTACTCTGCACGGGTTTGTCTATGACGTTTATTAATAAAGCAACTAATGAGGAAATGCATTGGTGCTATGAACAGGGTCTTATTGATTATTTAAATCAATCATTGCCCGATGGAGATTATTTACCTGAAGAACCCTTTACAGGTGAATTCAAAAGCGATGAAGCAACAGTTGATTGGGCATTGGTTTGGTCTAATGGATCAAGCAGTGGTTTTAGTGAAAGTTATGTAAATTTAATTCCAACAATTCAAGGCGGTACCCATGTTAATGGCTTACGCTCCGGCTTATTTGATGCTATGGCAGAATTTTGTGAGCTAAGAAATTTACTACCTAGAGGAATAAAACTTACAGCAGATGATCTTTGGGAGCCCTGTCAGTATGTATTATCGGTGAAAATGAAAGAACCACAATTTGCAGGACAAACCAAAGAACGCTTAAGCTCTCGTCAAATTTCTGCTTTTGTCAGTAATGTAGTTAAAGACGCTTTTGCACTTTGGCTCAATCAACATCGAAATCAAGGTGAGACGATTGCTTCTTTGGCAATCGAGCGCGCACAAAAACGTTTAAGACAAGCAAAACAAGTAGCACGCAAACGAGTAAGTCAAGGCCCCGCTCTCCCTGGTAAATTGGCTGATTGCTTGCTTACTGATCTCAGTCAGGCCGAATTATTTTTAGTAGAAGGTGATTCCGCAGGTGGATCAGCAAAACAAGCACGTAATAAAGATTTCCAGGCCATTTTACCGTTGCGCGGAAAAATTCTTAACTCTTGGGAAGTGGATTCGTCACAAGTCCTGGCATCTCAGGAAATTCATGATATCTCCGTAGCGATAGGAGTAGATCCTGGCTCTTCGGACCTAAGCGGTCTTCGCTATGGCAAATTATGCATTCTCGCAGATGCAGACTCAGATGGTGCACATATTGCTACTTTGATTTGTGCTTTGTTTTTACGCCACTTTAAGCCTCTGGTCCAAGCTGGGCATGTATTTGTTGCTATGCCACCACTTTATCGAATTGATGCAGGTAAAGATGTTTATTATGCACTGGATGATGAAGAAAAAAATCGTATTCTCAACCATTTGGCACAAACAACTCGAGCTAAACCCAATGTCCAAAGGTTTAAAGGTTTAGGTGAAATGAATCCCATACAACTACGTGAAACGACTATGGATCCCAATACCAGGCGATTGGTTCAACTCACCATGGATGATGAGGTAGGAGCCGAAGCAATTATGGATATGATGCTAAATAAAAAACGGGCAAGCGATAGAAAAGTCTGGTTAGAGACCAAGGGAAACTTAGCTGACGTTTAATTATATGCGGATTGCTTGCCTCCTTTTTTAACGAGGCAGGGCTTAACTCTATTTGATGCAGGTTCCACTTCCTTTCACTTGAATAATGGAATTAAATTAGAATAATCATCAGTCCATAAAAACTGTTCGTCGCTTGCATTAAACCGCCAATTGCTCCCTTTCATAAGTTGAAAAGCCAGATCTTCTTTCGAGGTCAAAAAAACCCACTCCGAATTAAACTGACCTAACGCCAAAATACTTTTATAATTTACATAAAATATACTAAGAAGGCTCAAAGACCTACCCGCAGCATTAATCACTGGTAATAATTGCAAATGTCGATTACTTAAATGAATCAATATACCGCCGTCTTCAGTAATTTTCTGTTGATATAAAATAAATGCTTCAAGGGTTAATAAATGCACTGGAATTGAGTCTGAACTAAACGCATCTATAACTAATAAGTTTTGAGAGTGATCCGGTAATTGTTCTACGGCTAATCGTCCATCGCTTTTCATAATAGTCACATTTGGTGAACAATCTCGTAAGTAAGTAAACAATTGGGGATTACTTGCAAGGTCAATGACCTGATAATCAATTTCAATTACTTTAACCTTATCCTCTTTGCGAAATTGACAGAGCATGGTACCAACCCCTAATCCAATGATTGTTACTGATAAAGAGCTCCTTTTTTGTTGCATTGCATCAACTATAGGTTTAGTCGCTCCATAATAAGAAGTCAGTCCTTTAGGTTTTTTCTCTCCAACAACTTGTAACCCATGCACTGTAGACTGGTTGATTAAGACATGGACTCCTTGTTTATCTATTACTTTTTTTACTCCATAAAAATCGCGTACCTGCATTAAAACTGTATCATCTTGTGATAATGGTGAAAAAATAAACCCAAATAAAATCAATAAAGATAAAATCAAACTAATTTTACTTTTTTGCCAGATAACTATAATAATTAACGCCAAAAAGGCACACACTTGAAATGAGGAAAAACCACCAGGCCAATGAACACCAATGATGCAGTAATGAAACAACAAAACAATCAGAACCACCACAGGAACCCACCAGCCATTCTTCATTGGCAATTGGGGCAAAGCAAAAAGACTCAGTAAAATTGCTAAAGGATATTCATAAATCCCATTGAACCAATGTGGGGCCAAAACTCCATTAAATACTCCAGCTAATACCCCACCAAGGGCCAAACAAAAATAAAATAACGTCAGCAATTCGGGCATAGGCCTATCTAAAAATAACTGGCGATGACAAAGTAACGCCAAAATGAAAAAATTCAACAAATGAAATAAAATACTTTGCCCAATATTTACTTGCCCCGCATTTAAAATAAATCCAACAATTGGAAAAATAAGAAAAAAAATACTATTTCGTGCTATCCATTTAAATGAAATCAAGGAATTATTGGTGAATGCAAGCACAAAAGTGAGTAGATATAGAGCCAGGGGTAGTACCCAAAATAAAGGAGTTGCTGCAATATCCGTAGTAATATATAGAGTCACTCCAAGCATTAAACTGCATGGGACAAAACTTAAAAAAATCCAATACAGCATGTTCTGCCAAGGCCAGGTGGCAATGACTTCATTTTGTTTTTTCAATGATTGATAACGATTGGCATAGAGAATAATAAACAATAGAACTACATAAACTACATAGCCTATGCTCCATAAATAAAATTGCTCCTTGAGCCCTATAAAACGCTCGATTACCCAGGGATAGAGTAATAAAGATAAGAGACTTCCCAGATTAGAAGCAGCGTATAAAAAATAAGGATCAGCAGCACCTTTTTCCTTAGTTTGGCTGTAAGCAAATTGTAGTAAAGGGGCTGAGGCTCCAATAACTAGTAAGGGCAATCCCAGTTCGATTAACAAATTAGATAAAATACCCCATTCAGGACTTTCACTATTAATTAAAGGTCGAAATAAAATAGGCACAGCAAGGAAGCTTAAAAAAATGAGAACGCTGTGCGTTAGTCGCCATGCAATCGGTTTATCAAAAAAACCAAGTACTACGGCATATCCATAAGCAAACAGTAATATCACCTGAAAAAAGAACATGCAAATAGTCCAAACTGCCGGTGTTCCCCCATAAACAGGCAACAAAGATTTCGCGACCATGGGTTGAATGCTAAATAAAAGAATGGCGCTTAAGAATAAGCTGATAGGGAATAAAAAACGCACCAAGCATCCTTGACTTGAAAACTCCTCTCATAATAGACATTGTAAGGTTACGAAAACTGTTATTCAACATATCTGTTTTATATGATTATTTTTAACCTTTCAAAAGGAGCAAGACCATCCTGGAGGGTTAATGGCTTGCTCCTTATCAAGATTTTCGTACGAGCTCTGTGGCAAATTAATCGAAACAAGCAGGAGATTTGTTTGGTTATCCTTATGATACAGAGGAAATTCTTAAAATCACTACACGAATAGGAATGATTCGTTTTGTTTTGATAATGCAAGTCGAGAAGTTGCATTTCATTATAACTACCCTGTAGATCGGGTGCAGCGAAATGAAACCCCGGGGGACGATTTTTATGTCATTGCTCTTAATTCATTTCTGAGAAAATGACTCGCCAATTTTTTTATAATCTTTTTCACCAAATATAGCTGAACCAAATTCATAATATTTAAATTCGAGTAAATTATTGCTGGGATCTTTCAAGAAAAAAGATTGATGTTCAATTCGAGTATTTTTAAATCGTGTTTTCAATGGAATCTCAAAGGAAATGTGCTCCTTCTTAACTTGTTCTAGAAAAGCATCATACTCATATCGCTCAAGAAAAATTAAGCCAAAATGTCTCGGATAGATGCCTTCTTGTGGAGGAAGAATGGTGTCAATTTTATGTGCTACTATTTGATGATTGCCAAACTCTAAAATCAATGCATGCTCGGATTCACGTCCTAATGAAAAACCCAACTGATGATGATAAAACTGTTTCGCCAAAGCGAGGTCATGCACTGGAAACGCAAGATGAAATAAAGTTTTCATCATAATCCTTATAATGGTTTATTATATAAAGAATAGTAACAACATATTAAGCTGTAGATATAAAATTTATATTAATTAAGAAATAAGTGTGTAAGAATATTTACTTTATTTAATCCAATTTAAACATAAAATGCTTTTAAACTCTATTTTTGATTACATAATTCACATTGATGTATATTTAAATACCATTGTCACAACTTATGGATTTTGGACCTATTTGCTTTTATTTGCAGTAATTTTCTGTGAAACAGGGCTTGTAGTGACACCTTTTTTACCTGGAGATTCCTTGCTTTTTGCTGCAGGGAGTATAGCAGCCCAAGCAGGAAACCCATTAAATATATCGATTTTATTTATCCTGCTTTTCTTTGCCTCAGTTTTAGGAAATCAAATCAATTTTATGATTGGTCGTTTGCTCGGGCCACGTATTTTTTTCACCGATAGATCCTGGTTACTCAATAAAAAACACTTACAAGAAACTCATGCATTTTATGAAAAACATGGAGGAAAAACGATAATTTTTGCACGTTTTCTTCCTATCATACGTACTTTTGCTCCATTTGTTGCGGGTATAGGATCGATGCACATTCTTCATTTTTCGCTATACAATTTGGTTAGTGCCTTAATATGGATCTTCAGTCTGTTGAGCTTAGGTTATTTTCTGGGATCAATTCCATTAATAAAAGAAAATTTCTCGATAGTAATTTACAGCATTATTTTTATTTCTTTACTCCCACCTATTCTTACTTTAATGAGTCGAAAACGAACCATGGAAAAATAGAAGCGTAACCTGGATTGATCCTATCCAGGCTACAATTTTAATGAATGTTGAGATCAATGAAATTAGCCTAATTAATATATTGATGCCCTCTATGAGGAATTAATAGTTCTTCAAATTCGGCTAAGAGATTGGAATAATTTTTAGAAACATATTTTAAATCCATTTCCCTCTCCAATTTGTTTGTTAATAATCCCTGCAATAACATAGTCCTGAATGAATGAGGGTGAGTCCTACCGTTTTTACCATCTTTTAGATAATCAATTAACATTTCCTTGGCTTGAATAAGAGCGGTAATGGAAGAAAACTCACCATTAATTTTAGAAAACTCTTTGTTAAGCAGAGAAAACTCTCCATTAAACTTCCGAGCTCTTCTCCTGCCAGATTCACCGTGTCTATGGAAAATTGAAAAAAGAATTCCATCGCTGTAAGAACAATAATCCACCACCGCTCTATTGACTATGCGGATTAACCGATTCAATTCTTTTTGCTCCGCATTTGAAGTAATTAACGCCAACGATATTTCTTCACGTTGCCTGAAAAGAGAAGGTTTACTGGAAAATTCTTGGAGTTTACCCCGCTTTTTATTTTGTTTTATTTCAACATCCGCTCTTACAGGCTCAGTTTTCTTTTGAGTACCTGTTTTCGTTTTCTGCAAATCTTCATCTTGAATTGTTAATGCTATGGCATCTTTTTCTTCCCTAGTTTGTTTCTTGACATGAGGTTCTGAGTCTATAGCTTTTATTTTTTTGCTGCTTAAACCAAGGGCAGAGCCTCCAGAAGAATCGCCAGGTTGAGCTGAAGATTTTCGTGATTTAGCCATTGTTACTTTTGTAGTCCAATGCATATTATGCTGATTATTTAGCGTAATTGTATGTTGAGAAGGCAAGTCCTTGTACTCATATTGCTGCACCCCATTTTCCAGCGTATGCAGATTTACCTCAAATGCATTAGCTAAATAATCCAGTTCTAAATGAGTTGCCCATACAAAATCTTGAGTGATGCTGTGTAATGCCAGAATTATGGGAGAGTTAAATTTGGGTTCGGTCGATACTGTAATAGTTTCTGGAGCGACCTCTTCACCATAAATTAATGATATAAATAATGGCGCTAACACTAATGATTCATGCTCCGCTACAATTCTTGAATGATCAATTTTTTTGAGCGCATTTTTAATGTCAACGGATGAAACAAACTGGTTGAAACGAGGATCTAAATCAGTACCATGATACATTTCAGCAAATTTTCTATAAGTACTAATTGCAACCAATGCTCTATATTCATCTTCTTTTTTCGCTGAAGTGCATGCCCAGCGTAATTCGTCGATCTGTAAATTGTAAGTAATTAATCTTAATGTTCTTTGTAATACTTCGAGTAACTTGTTATCAGGGTTATCAAAATCAAATTTACAAATGGCATCATAATAATTCTTTATAGAGGGATCCAATTGGACCCATTTGTCAAAAGTTATTCCAGTTCCTTCTTGCTGAATAATATTAATTAAGCCAATTGCGAAGGCATAATAACCACAATTACCTTTGGCAGGATTATCAATAATTCTTTCTTGCAACTCTATAGTGGGATCATCTTTGAAGCTGGGATTAGCCGTGGATTGTTCCTTGCTAATTATTATTTTACTCATAGACATTGAATTTTTCTCCCCCGATTTCCCATCTATAGAACACAAGATGTTCACATATTATGCTACGAGAGAGATTAACTCGCAATAGAAAGTAACTTCTTGGAAACCAAGTAGCTAATCTGCAATGAGTAATTGCGATATCATACCCTTTTGAATCCAGCCCTTTAGGTAAGAAGCAGCGTTCATACCTACTTCTTCGGGTTGTATCCATTGACATAGTCCTTCACAAAGAGCCCCGAAAGATAGTCCTTGTGATAAGCTATCCAAAGCCCAAGCCTCTTCTTGAGATAAGCTGTAAAATTGAATCTTATATTCCGGTGCGCGCCATATGACCCAGGCTGTAGGCTCCGGACTATGTTGCAATTCAGGAAGCTCTCTATCATGAATTAAAGCCTGCCAAAGAGGAATTATGTTCCATAAATAATTGATTCTTTGTAGTGATGGATGAAGCATAAATTGTAAATCTGCCCACGCTTCAGGAGGAATTGCGGCCATATCCTCAACCCGTACAACCTGTTCATCAGCAGCATCAAAAGCCCAGTTCATTTTCCATTCAAAATCAGCAAGCTCTGCTAAATAAGGATATTGTGAGTAATTGTGCTTAATAAAATCGGATAATAAATCACCATACCAGCGAATCGAACGATAAGAAGAAGGATGGGCGTCAATATAATAAGTTGATAGCTTGTTAAATTCCTCAGTCCCTAAATAAGCATACAATGCAGGAAAATTAATACTTAAACTCTCAATAAGTCGAAGTTTGTACGCGTCACGATAAATACCTAAGCGAGTATCCACCGAAACTAATTCAGTTTGGACAATTGAATCATAAATCTCTGCCCGACCTGATAATAGAAACTTTTGAAATTGATCTTCTAAGTGAAAAAGCTCATTCATACAAGCACCTCTTCAACCAAAATTGATTCTGCAATCCGTCTTGCATGATTGATTTCGGCTAGTAACTCTGCAAAAGGAGGCATATTATCATCCCGTTCAATCATCGACGATATCGGCCCCAAGCGCTGTAATGTTGCAGCATAAAGATCCCAGACGGGTTGAATTACTGGTGCATCATGCGTATCGATAATGTAATCACCATGATTCGAGTGGCCTGCTAAATGGATTTGGGCAACACGCTCGGGAGGCATAGCAAAAATATAATCCATTGGGTTAAACTGATGATTTACAGAACTAACATAAACGTTATTTACATCTAATAGAATATAACAATCCGCCTGTTTTACAATTTCTAGGATAAATTCCCATTCTGACATTTCAGATTGTTTGTAAGTTAGATAACTAGAAACATTTTCAATTAAAATCGGGCGTCCTAAAATATCTTGTACTTGCTGAATTCGCGATACAATATGATTTACCGCTTCACGAGTATAGGGAACAGGCAACAAATCATGTGCATTTATTCCGTTAACGCCTGTCCAGCATAAATGGTCAGAAACCCATACTGGTTCGACTCGAGTAACGAGTTCCTTTAGCTGCTTTAAATAGTCATTATCCAGAGGATCCGTACTTCCTAATGAAAGAGAAACACCATGCATTACTATTGGATAATGAGCTCGTATTTGGTCAAGGTAATAAAGTGGCTTTCCCCCCGGAACCATATAATTTTCGGTAAGTATCTCAAACCAATCTAAATCAGGCTTTTGCGCCAAGATTTCTTCATAATAATCGGGTCGTAATCCCAGTCCAAACCCTAAAAAGGGCATTTTTTGAGTCACTTTATATTTTGGGCTATCCATGTATTAAATCCGGGGATGAAGAGAAACCAGGCATGCAATTCATGCCTGGAGCAATGCGAATTTCAATTGAAATTATTGAACAACAGTGCCACCAGCTTTTTGGCAGTCTTCTTTAGTCATTTCAGTCATTCCCTTGCCTTTGCAAGCGTTTTGGCCTTTGCAAGCATTGTCAGCAGTTTTGCAAGCGCCTTGTCCTTTACAAGCGTTACCACCTTGGCATTTTACCATACCAGTAGAAGCTTCATCTGCTGCAAAAGCAGGAGCAATAGCGAACATAGAAGCAGCACCAATTGCTAAAGCAACGCCTGTTAATTGTAATTTATTCATTTACTTAATTCCTTTTAGAGTTAGTTAAATATGCTATAGGCAAAATATAATTTAGCCACTTGCATTTTAGGAAGTAAAATTTAATTTTGTCAAGTTCGCCTATGGAAATTAATGGTTTTCCTTAAAGTGAATCCGGCAAATAAAACAGGACTTACGAAAAATCTCAAGGTCGAGGCAAAAAATGTTTTTAATGAGGGAGTTTAGATAGACTAAATGACCGAATTAAAAACATTTTTTAACAAAGAGATTGGGGGTTTTCGTAAGTCCTGTAAAAATCAAGCAGGCCGCTCGATAGAACTGCGATACGCAAATCAGTTCCAGTTCGTTCATCAACATCAAACTCACTGTAATGATGTAGCACTGAACCTTTCTCTTCTTTCCTTGGTAAAAGAATAAATTATTACTCAATACATTAATAAGGTTTATTACTTACAGGACTTAGCCTTGCAAAGCAACCTTAATTAAAAACACTGTCTATAATTAAGAATAATTAACGCACTATTAATAATAAGATATGAATCAACCTCTATTCACACCAAAAGAAATTTTTGAATTCATTAAGCAGCATGAACCATTTAGTTGCATGAGCGACGCATGTCTTTCAAAACTTTCCCGTGTTTTGGAGATAGAATCTCGAACTGCTGATTCCCTTTTGATTCAAAAAGGGGAAAACATGAATGATCTTTACATCCTGATTAAAGGACGTCTCTACTATCAGGTAACAGATACCGAAGGAAATGTGACATTTCAAGGCGAATTACATGAAGGGGCAATCATCGGTGAAATGGCCCTTTTATCTGATTTACCCCGCTCTGCTAATGTCTATACATTGCGCGATAGTATCATCTTAAAATTATCGAAGAAAAATTTCCTAAAATTATGCAGATCATATCCTGAACTACTCAATAAAATAACTCAATTCACAATTAAGCGATTAACCGATTCACTACAGGGAATTCATGCTGCCTCTTCACGTAATAAATCAATTGCTTTAATTCCAATAAGACCCATAAAAGATCTCGAATTTCAATTACAAGAAATGATTTTTCGTTATTCTTATGGGGAAAAAATTCTTTTATTAACTAGCAGTTTCCTAGAAAATAAACCTGGCCTCCTGGATGATAATGGAAATATGAGTAATGAGGGAATTTTATGGATTAACCAAATCGAAAAAGAATACTCTTTTATTTTTTATTTAGCGGATGAAACGATAACTAATTGGACTAAATTTTGTGCCCGTCAAGCAGATTCGCTCGCCTATTTAGCGCTTGCAGAAGAACATGATGCTGATTTATCTGAAGTAGAACATTATATATTACACATGCAGCATAATTTTATTAAACGAAACGTATTAGTACTTCTGCATCAAACTGCAAACCCACCTCGAAATACTAAAAGCTGGTTAGAAAAACGCACCGTCAACAGTCATTTTCATGTTCGAAGCAATACAGATGAAGGTATATCTCGCATGATGCGAATCTTTACCGACAATACCATTTCCTTAGTACTCAGCGGTGGTGGAGCACGCGGTCTTGCGCACATAGGTGTTTATCGGCTATTAGAAGAGCGTGGAATACCGGTGGACTATATTGCCGGTACAAGTATGGGAGCAATGCTTGCTGCTGTTTTGGCGATGGGATATTCTTCAAGTGAGCTCTTAAAACTTGTTGAAGAATATTTAATCAAAGGAGCAAAAATTGATTTTACCTTCCCTTATATTGCTATTGCTACAGGCAGAAGAGCCACAGACAGCCTAATTGAACTCTATGGTGAGGACAGTCAAATCGAAGATTTGTGGCTGAACTATTTTTGTGTCTCAACAGACTTAATCAGCAAAAATTTATACATTCATGATAGAGGACGATTATGGGAATCAATTCGCTCCAGTATATCCCTACCCTTTATCTACCCACCGGTATCGTTTAATGACAGACTGCTTATTGATGGCGGTGTATTGAATAATATACCTACTGATGTCATGAGGCAGTATTCTCATAGTAGTAAAATTATTGCCTCAAATGTGAATAATAACAGTAGCCTCTTCAAATTAACTCCAATACCTTATTCTCTTTCAGGTTGGAAGTTGCTTTACAACAAATTCATGGGGAAAGAATCAATATTGCCCATTAATTTAGGTGAGTTGGTGTTGCGGTTATTAACCATTAGCTCCCATCAAAATACTGCGAAAATGATGGCTATGGCTGATTATGGCATCACTTTAAAAGTAGACCAGTTCGGTATTTTGGATTTTAAAAAATACAAAGAAATTACTGAAGCAGGATATGAACAAGCAAAAGCCCAACTTACCGCTCAAAATTTAGCGGAATTATTAAAAAGCAACTCTCAGCTTCATACTAACAATGCGATATAATTTAATCTTTTAGATACAAACCTATTTTTTTGCCTTGCGAGCCATAACCTGATCATAGAGAGCTCTTTTTTCAGGGGGCAAGGATTCTCGCCGTAAAGCCATCATTTCTTCAAGAGAACCTTGGATGCAATCTGGAGTAAGGCGATCGGTAATTAAAAAGCCGTTTAAATGATCAATTTCATGCTGCAAAACACGAGCATAAAATCCTTCTTCAATGTGCTGATGAAACTGGCCTGACTCATCATAATAGCTCACGGTGATTTGTTCATATCGCGGGACCTTCCCGGATTTGCTGGAAACAGAGTAACACCCTTCTATATCTTGCTGTATTACAGAACCTGATACGGGTTCATAGCTTGGATTAATCATCACATGCATAGGATAGAATTTTTTAACATTATCCCTTAATAAAGTCGCCTCTTCAGGAATGTACACTGTAATGATTCTTCTCGGAAAATTAACCTGAGGTGCCGCCAAACCAACCCCACCTAACTCATGCAACTTACTTTTCATGGCTGTGATTAAATCTTTATCATCCTGACTTAAAGGAAACTGCACTTCTTGGGCTTTACTCTTTAGAACCTGACGGTATTCAGGTTGTTCCACAGTTACTATGTCCATAGCCATACTCATTGAATTCCCGATTAAGAAAAAAAATAACACAATTCCCAAGCATAATTTGTTCATATTGCCTTAATTCATTTTCTTCAAGTTTGTTGTTTGAATCTCAAAATAATCATTTAGAGCTGGTAACCTGTTATTTTTCGCGCGATTTTATCCCAAAAAATAGAGTGATTCAAATTATGTATTACCGTTAATTTATCAGCGAATTCCAGGCAGGAGTGTTAAAGGATAAACCCGGCATAAGATCTATGATAAAATTTCATATTTCCCAAAATGTCGATCCCTATGCACACTAAAAATAAGATATATCTGCGCCAATTAGATCAACATGATGAAGCGAATTTTCTCTTAACCATGCAGAAAAGCCGGGATTTTCACTACCCTTTTATTACAGCCCCCCAAACTCATGAGGAATTCCAAATCTACCTAAAAAAATTCCAGCAAGAAAATCAACGATGTTTTTTGGCATTAAATCAAAACGATCACATTATCGGGGTATTCAACATTAGTGAAATGATTCGAGGCGTATTTCAAAGCGCCTATATGGGATATTTTGCATCAGTAACTTATGCAAGCCAAGGCTTAATGAGTCACGCATTAAAACTGGTTTTAAAAGAAATATTCTTAGGACTCAAACTGCACCGCATTGAAGCAAACATTCAACCAACGAATGCTGCATCCATCCACTTAATCACCCAAAATGGTTTTCTCAAGGAGGGGTTCTCACCAAGATACTTAAAAATTAATGGTATATGGTGTGATCATTTACGCTTTGCTCTAACCTATGAAGATTGGTTGGCAAATCAATAGACTCATAGAATGCTGCAAAAAATACGCACCTTACCAAACCCTGCTTAATAATTGTCGATAACCTGTAATAACTTGATCTGCAATTAAAAACTGATGTCGGTCATAGGTTGTAGTCAACCCAATTACCTGCATTCCGGCGGCTTTTGCTGCCTTTATTCCATGCAGTGTGTCTTCGATTACTAAACACCGGCTAGGAATAACATTTAAACGTTTAGCTGCTAATAAATAACCTTCAGGAGAAGGCTTCCCACTCTGTACGTCCTCAATTGTCACAATTGCATCAAAATATTCATGCAATTTACCCTCTCTTACTCGTGAAAGTACCGCAGATATTTCGTCACGGTTGGATCCGCTGCAAATGGCAATTTTATTTATTTTGGAAGCAATTTTAAAAATAAATTGCTCAAAGTCTACAATCAGAGGGAGGGTGTTTCGGGTATTAATAATTTTGATGTAAACCTCCGCTTTTTGCTGAATCAAACGTTTAGTTTCCACATCAGAAATCTTAATACCCTCATTGTGCAATAGCTTGGGGAACATATCTTTATCAGCTAAACCTAAGTATTTTTCCATATACTCGGAATAATCTATACTTATTCCTAGTGACTTAAGAACATAACAACATGCTTCATAATGAATGGGTTCGCTATCTAAAATAACCCCGTCAAAATCAAAAATAATTGCATCGTACATGGTATCCATCCACCTTTATGCAGCTGTGTCTTATAGAGACTTTATCATTTTTTTATAATTACATAAATCTGATAAGAACAATGCGCTAGAGTCATGAGCGCCAAATTCAGGGCTTTTTCGCTATCAAAGGCTCGCTCTCCAGATACTGAATTTTTGAATCGGGTTGCAACCCAATATTTGTTGGATCGTGCAAAGCATTTTCTTGCTGGATTTCTTGCGTTACAACTGAACCTCCTAAACTGCTTATCGCCTTTGATATCTTTGGACATAACTCTTTCTTAGATAGAGTTTCAGATTCCTTTTGCAAAGAAGAGCCGATGACGCCCGTAAATTCTCCTTTAATTTTTCCAGTTTCTTGATCAATGAGCATCACATATGGAGGAACAAATAATGAGGATTTATGATTCTCATCTTCTACCTTATAAACACGGCGTGTTTCGCCATAATCAAAATCTAACGTAATTCCTAAAACTGTTTGAAAAAAGGCTTTGAAATTTTTTCCATGTCCAAACAACCAACAATCTCGCTGTTCTACATTTCCAATAAAAATTTGAGTATCCTCTATTTTGTCGCCATCGTAATCCAAATCTTGGCAGACATCATCAAGTCCCTCGAGAAGAATCTTATTACCATGCTCCTGTATTTTTTCAGCAGCATTCTTTCTCTTTTTATTAAGCAAAGCGAAGTCTTGATCACTATAAATCCATAACGATAGCTTTAAAAGAAGTTTTTTGATAGGCGACATCCAAAAGGAAATCTGATCAGATAACTTCTGCATATCTGCCATAGAACGAACATCATAACCCGAAGGTGCATTACTGTTTTCCGCCAAAAAAGGCAGAACAGCAATTGTTGCATTTTTAATTTCCTTTGGAATCACCAATCCAGCTGTTTGTAGTGCTCGATTCATTGGTGAAACAGCGATTGAGGGAGGATGCTCGCTTGGAGAGTAAAATAATAAATCACCAGTGGATTGACTAGTTCCTCCCATGTTTTTTTCAGCTTCTTCAGAAAGAGCAGCATTTGGGCTTAAACCAAATTTCTTTTGTTCCCAACTTCTGCATTTTCCATGACGACTGAATAAGACATGACCTGTAATTCGAATCCCTTTTATTTCAAGATAGAGTTGGTCCGTTTCTTTGATTTGTTTTAATACATCGCTACGTTGAGCATCTTGGCTTTTATTTAACTGTTCTATGAGACTCTGAACTTCTTTTATATATTCTTCTTGGACTCTTCTAAAAAGTTCACTATGTTGTTTCGGTTCTTTGATATTATTCAGTTTTAATCGTTCAATTTCCATTAACTCTTTAAAAGCCATTTTTAATCTTATTAATAACCAAAATATTCATTTATTATACAATCAAATGATTTATATGATAAGAGATTATTCATGAAATATTCACTATGCACTGCTCTGAATGCAAAAGAGCTTGACAAAGTAGGAAGATGAACCAGAATTTAAGGACCATAAAAGGAATTATTGATGTTATAGAAAAACTGCACAAGTCACGAGTTTTATATGGAGAAAATTATGGCTACTTCAAAAAAAATTAAGGAAGAAAAGGCCCTAATGAGTGAAATTGAAGCAATTTATAAGCGTCGCGCCGTACGTAATTATAAACCGCAAAAGCTGGATCGCTCGCTCATTCATTCATTGCTAGATGCTGCAGTTCAAGCCCCTACAGCGATGCATGAAGAACCTTGGTCCTTTGTAATCATTCAAGATCAGGATACATTAAATCGCTTATCAGACAGTGTGAAAGCTCTGATTTATACTGAAGCCCATAATTTTTCCAAAGTGCAAATGAAATCGCTGCAAGAACTGGTTAATAATCCTGATTTTCATGCATTTTATAATGCAAGTACCCTCATTGTGATCTACAGTAAATATCAAGGTCCTTTTGTAGCAGCTGATTGTTGGTTGGCAGCTGAAAACTTAATGCTGACTGCTTGTGCTCAAGGACTTGGTACTTGTGTCATTGGTCTTGCTGTTTCAGCATTAAATACCCCAGAGTGGAAAACAAAACTAAATCTTCCCTCTGACATCACAGCAATTGCACCAATTATTGTAGGTATTCCGGCTGGTGAACCCCCTGTAGTGGCTCGTAAAGCACCAGAAATTCTGGCATGGAAATAAAGGTCTCTGGCCCTCCCCTGCATTGAGTGCTCTTGGCCGATTCAACCAGTTTTTTAGTTTTGTAGCTTTTTAATTGTGTCTTTTAATGTGAGAAATATGCGCCCTCCTTTTATCCAATGCCTCACTCCTATATTCATTAACTTCTTTTTAACTTTAGAATTAGCTTCACAAAGGTAAACATTAATATGACGTTTATGAAACTCCTCGATTATTTCGATAAATGTTTGTAAACCGGTAATATCCATAAAAGGTACATCTTTTAATCGAAAGACAATATTTTTTGGATCGGAATGTGTGATCATAAAAGCCCGTTCTAATTTTTCTGCTGCAGCGAAAAAGAAAGGCCCTTGTATAGTATATACAACCGTATCCTTTGGCAAAATAATATCAGATAGTTCATTTTTAAGTGTTTCATGATCCTGCTGCTCAATAGCGACAAATTGCCCCATGCGACGTACAAAAAGTAGCATTGCAAGAATAACACCAACATTAACTGCGACGACTAAATCAGTAAATATAGTAAGTAAAAAAGTCGTAATTAATACGAGTAGATCATAACTTGGTGCATGCTTTATCATATGTATAAAATGAGGTATGTCGCTCATATTGTATGCAACAACAAATAGAATCGCCGCAAGCGTACACAGTGGGATATCAGATGCATAAGGCGCTAGTAACACAATAACCAAGATTAAAAATATAGAATGGACAATCGCAGCGAGAGGACTATTGCCGCCATTGCGAATATTTGTGGCTGTTCGCGCAATAGCACCTGTTGCAGCAAATCCACCAAATAACGGTGAAAAAATATTAGCTAAACCTTGTCCAATCAACTCTTGATTAGAATTATGGCGTGTGGCTGACATGCCATCTGCCGCTGTTGCAGACAAAAGTGATTCAATCGCACCGAGCAAAGCAATAGTAAACGCTGGACCGATTAAATTAAAAGCATATTCTAATTGGATTTGGGGTAAATGAAACTGTGGTAAAGTTTGCGTGATGCCACCAAACGTGCTGCCGATAGTTGCAACACTTTTGAAGTGGAAAAGTGTTTGTAACACCGTAGCTACAACCATTGCAATTAAAGGACCAGGAATGCGCTTTAAAAATTTTGGGGTAATGATTATCAATAAAAGACTCAAAGAAGCCAATCCTACTGTTGGCCAATCAAGATGAGGGAATGCTCTAATTAATGATAATAACTTTAAATAGAAAGGTGCATTAAGAGGGATGTGTACGGACAATCCAAAAAAATCGTTCCATTCACCTACAAAAATAATAACACCGATACCACCAGTAAACCCGACAATAACTGGATCTGGTATAAATTTAATCACTGCCCCCAATTTGAGAAAGCCCATAAAAACTAAAATAAAGCCCGCAAATAAGGTTGCTATTTGCAAACCATCAATGCCATATCGCGCTGTGATATTTGCAAGAATAATAACGAATGCACCAGTAGGACCTGCAATTTGTACCCGGCTACCACCAAAAATACCTACGATTAATGCCGCAATAATTGCGGTATAAAGACCTTGCTCTGGTTTGACACCAGAAGCAATAGCAAATGCCATCGCTAAGGGCAATGCAACAACTCCAACAATCAATCCAGCAATTAGATTTTGTATCCAATATTTTGATGTTAGTAAACCAGCACGATAGGATTCAACGATAGCAAGCATTTTTCAAGCCTTTTTATTTTTAGAATATAATTTACGACATCTTATTTTTTTGCCTTTACTTATCAAAGATGAGATTTTTGTGCTGCCAATGAGCGGGTCGGAATAATAATTAAAGTCAATAAAATAGCACTAAGAGAATTTGAAGAAACAATACTACGCATGCTTACCTCCTGTAAGGTATATTGCAGATGATCTTTAAAATAATACAGAAGAAATTTGCTAAAATACAGAGAAGATAGAAAGACAATGATCGCAAAAACTCAGCTAAGTTTGCATTTTAAATTTTATTTTTTCATCCAATGTGAGTGTGCACGGTTAGCAAAATGACAGAATATAACTGAACCGAACCCTATGATCCCGCCCAATATAACATGCGTCAAGCGCTCTGATGCAACGCTGACTGAATGAGTGACTAACATCACAGTTGTTGCAACAAAGAAACACCGAAAAGAATATGCAATGACATAACGACGAAAGGAAACTAAAGTTAAAAAAATGCCACAAATGGCAAAGGTCAAATCAAAAGGTGTGCTGGGAAGAATAAATCCGAATAAAATACCTAAGGGAACACCTAATGATACACCAATAATACGTTGACTCAATTTTTGTGGTGATGTAGTTACATTGCCAGTAACGACACTGGCAGTCCCCCAAATCATCCACTGCCCGTTTTGCATCTGAAAATATTCGACCAAAAATGCTGAAATACAAACGGCGATTGCCATAGCGATCATGCTTTCAACATAAGGATTTTGCTCTCCAAAATCATTTAAACCTCCTAATCGCAATGGGTGGTAATGAATATCACGTTTTTTGTAATATGCGCTTATTTCATCAAATTGGGCAAGCAATATAGTAGGGACCAATGCAATCAACAAATAAGGTAAAAATTGATGAGCCTGATGTAACATTGCCGTAGGATTAGTCTCTGCAGCAAACTCTGTAGCGAGAATAATGGCAGGAATAAAAGTCCAACTCCCTAAAGGGCGCAACTTCTCCCCCTTTATTGTAACCAAAATTACTGTCGTAGCAGCGAGGGTGCATGAGACAATATACAGCACAGGCATAAGTTGGGTGATAAATAGCAAATAAAACATTACAACGATCATGCACCCATGAAGTAATACTCCTAATGCAGTAAGCTCAAGACGTTCCTCTACAATAAGAGTTGATATAGTTAAAACAGAAGATTGAAGCCAAATAGGGTTATTGGTACTCAAATAAAGAAGAGCCAAGGGACACAATACAATGATGCCTCGCAGCAAAGACCCTATCAGAATTTCATCTTTTAATGTTTGTATCGTCTTGGAAATAACGTACATTAGATACCTTTTAATTCATTTACAGTGACAATTTGCGCTATTTTTTCCATTAATTGGATGGAAAATTGATGTTCTTCCTGATTAGCCGCTGCACAAATATCTTCAACAACGCACACTTTATAATCACGATCATGAGCATCGCGAGCAGTGCTTTGCACTGCCCAGGAAGTACTGACTCCTCCTAGTATCACTCGTTCTATTTGGTTTGCTCGTAGCGCCGCATCAAGTGCAGTCCCATAAAATGCGCTAATTCTTGGTTTCACCATTACTAAACTTTCGCCAATCAGCAATTCAGGATGAAATTCTGTTCCTTTAGAGCCAAGCTTCAGAGCATCCAATTCATGAACCTTACCAAAGATAGGCGAATGCTTTGGTTGTTCCGAATAATGTGCACTAAAGCCCACTTTCACCAAAATGGTTAACCAATTTTTTAATTTTGCAATTTTAAGAACTTTATTTACTTTTTTAATTATATCACGCTCCTGAGAGTGCGCGGCTGAGCGCGCTATCTTGCCTTGCGGATGCATAATATCAATAATATAGTCCAGACCTATAAATGCGGTACGCATTGTATTTACCTCCATCAAATACTCCTGAATATCATTAAAGAAATTACATTCTTTTTATTTTTAATTCCATTCAAATACTAGAGTCTATTGACATTTCATTTAATTCCCCCTACTTCTCGCGCTTTATGCGCTGGATCTATAAAGAGACACACTAAAATGTACCTATTTTTAAAGCGGCCTTTACTGGATGCCGGCATAAAGCGCGAAACGTAGGCTAATCAAGCAATCGTCAATAGACCCTAGGTAGCGTGATTTTCTTTACTTGGATTTTATCTAAAATCTATGGGAAACATTTTATTAAATTTCTCTCATTAACGTTTAATCATTGACTCATATAAAAAAATCAATTTTTTTCATATTGTCCTTCTTGCATAAATCAGACATAATTTCATGAATTATCAAAGAATAATGATTTAATTATGGCTAATGGATATACAAAAGGGAATGATTGGGAACTTCCAAAACAAAACGCCGAGCCATGAAAAAGCTTATATTTCTGCAGTAGCATTCAAAGTAACAATAATTTAGTTCAAGATAATAGAACATATCAATTGAGTAACTCCAAAAAAGAGACAGATTTAGAAAGGACAATTTTTTATGCAATGGAAAGGGATACTGCATTCTTTTTTTAGTTTAGTAATCGTATTGGTCGCATCACCAACACTGGCTTACGATGAACCGGTTGTGAATCTGGGGTATACCAGTTTTTATGATGGAATGCCTCCTTCTGGCCCAGGCTTTTATTTCCAGGATTATTTTCAGTACTACACATCCAATCGCTTTAACGACAACAAGGGCAATAGACTCTCTCTGCCCCGTACAGAGCTTGATGTTGTAGCGAATATAACTCAGTTTATTTATCTTACAACAAAAAAAATTTTCGGAGCTAATTTAGGTTTTTCTGCGCTTTTACCTTGGGTTGTTAATGATCGTGTAGATGATGGATTGGGAAATAGCGTGTTAAAAGCAGAAAATGGACCAGGTGATTTGTGGATTGGGCCTGCGCTGCAATTCGATCCAATTATGCGAAAAGATGGAAAAGGACCTTTATTTGTTTCACGAATCGAACTGGATGTTGTGGCCCCAATAGGACGATACAGCAGCATTAATGCAATTAATGCCAGCAGCCGTTTTTGGTCTTTAAATCCGTATTGGGCTTTTACGTTTTGGATGACGCCTAAATTGTCTACGTCCGCGCGATTGCATTATCTGTGGAATGGTGTCAATCATAGTCCAAATGTTGCCTTTGGACCCAATGTTAACTCCATTCAAGCAGGACAGGCTATTTTTGCAGACATTGCTGTAGGTTACGCGGTACTAGAAAAGTTCACTGTGGGGGTAAATGGCTACTTTTTCAATCAGATTACTGACACTTTGGTTAATGGAGTTGGATTCCCGGGTCGGAAGGAAAGTGTTTGGGCAATTGGTCCAGGGATGGTCTATAGTCTTAGCAAAAACCACTTTATTTTTTTAAACGTATACTCTGAACAAGATGCCAGAAATCGTCCCCAAGGTACAAATGGAATCCTGCGTTTTGTGGCTCATATCTAAGGTTGTTTGGTGGGAAAATGACTATATCGTTCACCAAATCATGCTTGAAAACCGCATCGAGTGCCTCTAGCATGGTTTTGCCTATGAAAATTTTTGGTTTAACACAAACCCCGGTGCTTATAGTTGCTCTTAATTGATTTTGTTTGATTACTTTATATAATCCACTGTATTTATTCAATTTTCAGGAAGAAATTACATTGAAAATCGGTATTATTGGTGGCTCTATAGCCGGATGCGCCCTAGCCTTATTATTAAAAGACCAATTCCAAGTTACAGTTTTTGAGCGAGCAGATGATTTAAAGTCGCGCGGAGCGGGTATTACGATTTCGCTTGAATTACTAAACGCTTTATTCGCCAAAAATCTTATTGATCAAGACACATTATCCCATACTTGCACTGCACGTAGTTTTTATTGCCAGGCAGATAATGAACCAGTTTATGGGAAATTTTTATGGCAACAGGGAATTTCCATGGCAAGCCTGCACTGGGATACTTTATTTACCAATTTAAGGAAAAGAATACCAGACCCAATATACCTTCAAGGTGTTAAGGTTATAGACGTAAAACTCAAGGATAAAGGCCCCGGCCAAATTACTTTAGAATCTGGAAAAACACTGCAATTTGATTTAATTGTTTTTGCCGATGGTGTTCAATCCTTTGGAAGACAGTTGATATCCAATGCGCAACCAGAATATTCAGGTTATGTTGCATGGCGCGGGACCTTGGAATTTGAACGAATACAAAATAAAACTCTTTTTAATGAGCAAGGACTTTATTACTGTTTTAATAAAGGACATTTATTAACTTATCCGGTATATCATCACAAAAAAAATAAATTGAACTGGGTTTTTTATGAAAAAATTGCTCTTGAGGATCTAGAAGATTTGGGTCCAACATCTTTTATCGACTTTTCTGTAAAAGCTAAAGAACATCTCTATCAATTAGCACATGACAAGTTACCCCAGGCTGCAGCTCAAATAATCCTCGATACTCAATCTCCTTTTATGCAGAAAATTGTGGATTTCTGTGCTTATCGTCTTGTGACTGATGGAGCGCTTTTATTAGGTGATGCGAGCACAGTATTACGCCCCCATGTAGGAAATGGTGCTTCCTTAGCCATTCAGGATGCATTAAGCCTCAGTGAGCATCTCAAGAAATATGAAGATGTTCAGCAAGCAATTAATGAATGGGAGAAAGACTCTCTTCCTAAACGAGTTGCGATGTATGATTTGTCAAAACGAATGGCTGATGCGTTAGTGTTACAGCCGGTGGAATGGCAAGAAATGAATGCGTCAAAAATGCTGAGCTGGTGGGAGCAAATCCTTCTTGGAGAAAAGTGGTATACAACTGCCGCCACACAAAAAATATGTTAAGGAATGCATACAGAGCTGAAGCTGCTCGCTATAGTACAAACTATAAAACTTACAGTAGAAGAGTATCGTATTAGATCTCTTTTTCACTTTTTTTGTGAGTAGCTCCCCTCAGGCCCCAAAGTACTATGCAGCAGACGAGAACCATTGCCAATGACAAG
This sequence comes from Legionella qingyii, assembly GCF_003184185.1. The sequence continues at coordinate 88,058 of NZ_QHJG01000004.1, forward strand.
GAAATTAATCCCAATTTAATGAGCACTTCTTGCCAGCCTAACCCATAGAAATTACCTCCAGCAATAGGCATCATTTCTGCACCAGCGCCCCACATTCCGGCTAAAAAAGTGGTTGCCCAATTGGTATAGGTGCCAAATAGAGAAAGAACGAATCCACAACTCTGTACACGTGTTGATAAATTTAATTGCGGCCATATTAATCCTAATAGAATTAGGAAAATACCATTGAGTATTCCCTCAAGATGACTGGAAAGCCCCATTCTGGGATTATGCATTAAAGGTAATATAAACCCCGTTATTAAGCCTAATAAAAATAAAAAAACGCCATATCTTATCAATTTACGACCGAGTTTTATTTCAGCATTATTGTTCAAGATTATCCTCGCAATCAAACCTTCAGGACTTACGAAAAACCCCAATCTCTTTGTTAAAAAATGTTTTTAATTCGGTCATTTAGT
>NZ_QHJG01000004.1:88525-203570 GCF_003184185.1 Legionella qingyii
CCTTCTCACTACTATGAATTACGTACTAACTTGTAGAAATATTGATCCATCGCGACCATGGGTCGCGATGTATACTAATGTTTTAGTCACGACTAACTTAATGACAAAGTCACGATAGTTATCTATGGGGACTACGAAATCATCTAAAAGCTAAGAGTAGCTCTCTACCTAAGCGAAAAACAACGCTAAATTGGAAGTAATAGAGAAAAAGTTTAAATCTTTCGAGTCGGTGTAACGATTAAGAGTACCGTATTTAGGGAAGAAAAAAGAGAAGAAGTAGTTAAAAGAGTAACTCCTTACGTTAAACAACAACGTAGCTAAGCCGGACGGGATGATAAACAACTACATTAACGAGTTCAACCGGTCGATTATATAAGACGAAAAAAACTTATAGTCTTGCTTTGCGTAACAAATTTAAAGAGCATCCAGAAAATCAATTCAGGACTTTAAGGACCGCGGTTAGAAGGTATAAAAGCCCCCATTTATGCATCGAACTGTATATCCTTCATTTTAATGGGGTATTTAAAAACCCGAAGCAAGGGAGTTGCTAGGCGAGGACGTTCAGGGATTTTAGCTAAAAATTGTGATATAGAACTTAAACAAGTTAAAGAAGACGGAGATTTAATCCTTTTAGTTTACAAAACTCGTTGAGAGCCAGTTCTTTTACGAACGCTTGACTAAGACCTTTACTTAGATTTAATAGTCCATGAACTAGCCGCTAATTAAGAAAATTTGGGTCTTAAAGTAATTGGACTAGGACTTTAACAAGTCCTTTAAAACTGTGTAAGCGGAAGGAAAAAAGAAGGTTAAATTCATCTCCATGAAGAAGAGGATAGTTAACTAGATTTCATAAATAGACAAGATACCGAACGGAATCCGAAAGAAGATCTCGTCTAGAAACCAAATAATTTAGGACCCACGCACTTAATATCACGTATTTTACAACGTTATTCCCTACTCTCGGTCACGGAAGTTAGTGATTTAGTTTTATTAACGATTTCGGTAATAACGGGAGGAACTCGACTTGGAGAAACTGAAATTTAGGCAAATCAGGTAATTCAAAAAGGAACTCTAAAAGTCGGAATCTAGAGTCTATAAATGAACATAATTTATTGAGAAATACAAGAACCGAGTTACTAAGTGTTTATGCAGCGTGGAGAGGAGCATCAGCTCGATGTCCAGGAACATTAAATCTTAAAAAAGCACGTTCAAGAAGGTAAAATAAGCTCTCTTGTAGCATGTAAAGTACTTTTCGTATTTGTCTCAACGAGAGCCAAACATAATGTAAATTACATATGAATTAGCGTAAGGTAAGAGACAAAAAGACATTTGGATAAAGGCAGAGAAGGTATCATACCTAGCGTCTTAGGTCAAAAGAAAAGCAATGACGTGTTTCTCTAAGAAGAAATGTTAGTACCTATTTTAGTCGTAGGTCAAATAAAAATAAACTTGGTTATCGGCAATTAGGTAGTTCACATCGGTTTCAAAGAAATTAATTCCATGCGCATAAGAACACAGGGTTTCTCTTATAGGTATTTGGAAGGTCAACGCGAAGTACGAGACGGTTATGAGCTATATTTGAGGATTATCGTGAAACAACACGTCTTTCAAATAGTCGAGGAAAATCAAACAGCCGGAGAGGATTATGTACGTGTCGTAAGTTATACAGAGATCGGCGTAGTCATTGTCGACAAGCAAGCTCGTTTATTGGATTCGGTGCTACAAGAACAAATCGGGTCCTATCCGACCAAAGGTTAAGTAGATGTTCGAGACATTAATGAGATAGTTTTATTTGACGAAAATTAAGAAAATCTAGCGAACAAAGATGTTCCGGATGAAGAAATATATGGGCGTTGTTGAGAACTTAATGTCCAACGTACCGTATAAAAAGTCATATAGCTAGAAGCCCGTTTAGAAATAACCGTATTAGTTCATTTTTTAGTTACTCTAATAGATTTAAACAACGTCGGTATTGAACAACTTGGTTATACCTAGCGTGTTAAAAGAAATTTACTCCTAATAAAAGATATTACGTCGATTACAGGAAACGATTATTAAAATGAACCGAAAATCGTTTTCGAAGTGCTATCGAAAGATGTAGCGGCAGTCGTTTAGCATCGTAGCGAGGCAAATGAAGATTAGGCCTAAGTTGTATAGCTGCGCAAAAAAAGAAGAGTCGTTCGACAAGAAAGAACGAACATGCGCGTCGGTTGACTAATTTAAAATTAACGAGTAAATTTCTATGAAGTAGGTCTATTACTGTTGCATTGCGTAATTGACTTGGAAGAAGATACTTTAGGAGTTGAAAAAGAAATTCGTCGCGGGCCACAACTAGGGTTTGACTCGGATGTCGTTAAAGTATTCGCCAATAACGAAATAAGTTACGCTATCAAACTTTGAAGAATAAAAGTCATGCCGCATATATTCCTAATCCTACAAGAAAAACACCGCGTAATATAAGTTCCGTAAGCAGGGTTACAAGTGAGTTTCTTGCTGAGTTTAGGAGAGAAACATAATTGTTGCGACGTAGGTCACATAAGGTAAGACTAAAACCTATTTGTTCTACATTGTTAAGAAAGGTGAGAACCTTAACAAGGTCTTGTTGAACAACATATAACCTATGAAAAACGTACATTACTGCGTATTGTCGTCGAAGAAGTAAAACAACTGAAACGTCAAGACGGTTTCTTCGTTCATAAAAGAAGACAAATGAAACCCAGACTATCTTGGGCCTAACATTTTGCTTACGAGGAACTCAAAGTATCTATCGTTGCATGAATCGTCCGGATGGAAGGAACGGTTGTGTCGAACAATGAGCGGCGCGTCGGGCCCGTAGGTTTATTCAAACTTAGCGATTTTTAGGGAAGCCTACAACACAGCGTTTTAGTCGCAAAACACGTTCACGACATCATCATTAGCAATAACATAAAACGAATGGTCTGACTAACAATTAGGTAAAAAAAGCAAGACGGTGTCTAAGTCACGGACATTTACGTCAATATAACGAAAATGCCTTGACACAAAAATCAAATAGACGTTCTTCGAAATGGAGCAATTGTAGAAAGCGTTTATCCTGTTATCCAACAGGACGAACACGAACTAATTACCGAAGAAAATGTCGCGCATGTATTCGACAAACTAAACGATAGTGAGCACATCGGTCAAACTGTGTAGATAAAAAAACTACTCTACCATAAAATGTGCGCTATAGGTATGGCTTGAACAATGTAACAAGCTGATAAGAGAGAAAAGCTGGATTTCACAAGCTCTACGATTATTACGCAGGGACAAAAAATATCACTAGTTAGTTCAGGAACCAACTATGTCTTAGTTATGTTGCGTAAAGTCCGAGTTATTGCTTAAGGGTTAGTCCCATAAAGAAAACGTCGGCTCGTACGTCTTTAACTACGCAGTATTTTCAATTTAGTAGAACTCTTCGAAAAACTAAATTCCCTTATCGTTGTACAGCACGGCAAAATCTTCCACCTTATTATTTTAGAAGGGGGAGTTGTTTTGCGACACGAAGTTATCGTCGTAACTAGGTATTTAATTTAAAAAATAGTCCATTACTCAAATTGCTGCGAAATACGGCTGATCATCCACGTACAGACAGCTCCTTAAGAGAATTGACCTAATATAGAACTAGGAGCGAGGTCGGAAATAGCTCTTAAAATTTAACAAAGACTAATTATTTAAGTAATTAATTTCCTATTTGGGTACATATTCTTATTAGAAGAAGTAAGGGGAGCGAGAATTCTCGTTCTAATTTATATCAGAAAAGTAGATTAAGTCTCTTTAGTCTTGGTTTTTCTTAATTTACTGAGCGATGTCCTACTGGTAGGAATATTGTGCTGTACAGAAGTAAAAGCTGATGTCGGGCTCGTGCTATACTTCGGTCTAGTGGATATCATCTCATTAAATAGGGTGGTTGGACTATGCAAGGAAACCCTCTTGAGTGGAGTTGTGCTGGCTTTCGCTATGGATTTCTTCGTTTTTTTAGAAACAGTAAAAATATTAAGACTTGGTAGTTCGGAGCCAACTGCCGTGTGCGTAGTTATCAGGGAGGTAGGCGAAGTTGGGTGACGTAATGTCTTTCATTACGTAATCGTTGTGTTAACGGGAGAAGTCATAGATCAAGGTAGTCGTATAACAAAACGACCAAAAAATTACGGTAATTTTACCGTTATTCGACGCCCCATAGTTGTTTATAAGGTCATCTGGCTTTCATGACAAGTGCATTGTGTCGTTCGTTAGAGTTGACTCGAAAATCAAAGAGTACTCGGAGATTTACGCCACAAGAATAATGTCGTTAGTCACATAGACTATTAAGTGCATTGAGACACGCTGACTGAAAACAGTTTAGGACCATACGAAATTAAACTATGCAACAACTCAATAAAGGATGTTGGTTTCAATTTCCAAACAGAGAAGGATAGCGTAACTACATCTATTAAACAACGCGATTTAGTACAACGAGGACAGATGAATTGCGCCAAGGAAGATGTTATAAAGATTATAGTCGTTATTGAGCGCGTTGAAATCTCCATAGTTTAACGAGTAGTTCTTGAACGAGACATAGAAAATTTTATTTTGGTTTAGGTAAAAAAACACCACGTGCAGGACTAAATCCTAGGGACAGTTTAAGTAGTCGTATTCGAGAATCTAGAAATTGTAGAGGTAAATTGTGTAACTATTTGCCAAGGTAGAGTCCTATTCCACCTATTAGTTTATTAACACGTTCTAGGCCATCTGAGTCACCTAGTTTAAGTTCTGGACGAACTTGTAGGTTGTTCGCTACTTATAAACGTAGTCAACGTACGAGTGGTTCGTGTTAATTATAAAAACGGGTTAATAAATTTAGTTTTAGGCGACATAAAAGATTAGATGTCTGATTCAATATTATTGCTAAATTGAGTAGAAATAGCGTAAAACATGTACGAAAGTAATTATTTCATTCGTTGCCGTGGTCACTTAGATGAAGATGAAAGCGGACTTATTGGCTATCCCAAAATAATTGGTGTAACTATTAATTAAAGAGTAGTTGTAAGCTTGGACGAAAAAAATAAGGTAACTAATCTCGTAGTTTGTTTAGAAGTCTTACGACCAGTAGGTGCAGACGATTACTAAAGTTAAGGTAGTCCAAAAAATTACCCTTATTCCTAAGGACTCAATTTAATACTGACTTACTTGTTGCGTTGTCCTAAAGTATACGAAGAAGGGGTTCCTAAAGAGCCATAAAACAATCTATTTATTGGAGCGAGTTTCGTTAAAAATCGACGGGACAACTCACTACACCACAAAGAAAATCATAGAACGTATTTTAACGATTCCCTCTACGTTGACGTCTTCAAAAAGGAAGCGAATTATGTAGGTCATTTAAGGAATAGACCCGATGACATAGTCTTAAAAAAGGTTTATGACACCTGAATTAATGTAGACAATTATTACTTTATCTTGCCTCTTTGAGTTACAACAAAACCAAAAATTATGCTTAATTACTTGACTAATTAGGTAAGTTACGTGAATTAACAACGAGGTTAAAGTTATCCCGAAGTAGCTATCCATCTCGCCACAGATCAAGGAATTAAACGAAATTATCTTTTGCCAGTTTTAGAAACAAACTACAAACATTACGTAACTATCGCCGGGAATTTAATCTAAACGTTCGCCGTAGATAAGACCCAGAATCATGACGTGACTTCCTAAAGACCCATTTTTTAAGTGATGGGTTTTGCGCTAGGTAAACAAAAGAGAGAAGACCTTTAGGTCTATTTCGGGTTTTTTTGGTGGATGACAAATTGTTTAAGAAACGAAGAACAAGAAGGAGCCGGTTTTGGAGCTTTCGAGAAACTCGTAGTTGCCCCGCAACGGAGTTTACGGTGTAATGTTGAACTACTCTTCAATAGGTCCTGAGGTTTATAGGACAATCAAAAAGACCGTTTGGAAGTTTAAGTCAAACCTCAACGGTTAGGAGTATATAGACAAGATAGTTCGATTTTTCCAATTAATGACCGAGCAATTGACGTAGAAAAGGATAAAAATAGAGTCCGTTAAGTCATGCTTGTTAACGTTTTTGTAGTCGTGAAACTGCAAGCCAGTGACTCAATTGCTAAAAATAGTCGACGAGTTCCCTTCCGTTTGCTTTTCTTCGAAGATATAATTACAGTCACTCTTAACGTTTATTGACGGGAGATGCGAGTCGGACGTATAGCACGTCTAGAAAACGGTTATAAAAATAAAAACGAAGTTTGAGTGATAGAAGAAGCGGTAGAACACAGTAAAGGCCATGAAGTAGTGAATTATTTCTCTTCTCATACTGTTTGACTCCGTTACTCAGTCCAACTAGCACTTTTTCGAGTCTATTTTTATATAAATTAAATCTTCCCCATCAATTTACGACTTCGTCTCGTCTTTTTCTTTTAAAAACCTAACCCCGTAATACTCGGACAAGATATGAGTTTGCGGCAAGTATTAATAACTGTTGTCTACTCCGACGCAGTGGTATAAGGAAGTATTCGAAGTTTCGTTCCTGTGAACGAAGTATTTTTAGTACGGCACGAACAAGACTATAATTCAGAAGTCAAAAATTGCACTCACTATTCTATAGTTACTCGGATAAGTTGAGTAGTCGCCGTCCGTAACTGAGGGTTGACATTAAGAGATCAAGGGGATTTTTTTGTCCTTCATGGTAACTATTAACTGGTGAGTATAGGAGTAATTTCACTAACCGATAACGGCATTTAAACAGTTCGTTTGAAAATTTCGATCATATTCCCAGATAACAAAATCATGTGCGGGCGACGGGGCATCAGTAGTTACGTCGCTATGATTCATTATTATGAAATAAGACTTGTGAGTCTAAAACTAACAATGATTAAAGGACAAGTTAGAAAACTATTTGTAGGTCTGATTTACGGGTGAGGACGTGTGGTTATTTTGCTATTTTTGTTCAATGTTAGAGGAGTATACCCGCCAGGTTTGCCGAATTGGTCCGTGAATGTAGGAAGCCGTAACGTCCCCAACTTATTAGTTCCTGTAGAAGTAGCTATAACCTAGAATTTAAGTAAACGGAACTATGGTCGAATATTAACAATAATGCTGACCGTACCATCCGAGGTAATTCTAGATTGGGTAGATTTGTTCATTCAACGAGGAGTCCTAGTGACGACAATAAATACTACTTGTCATTCGCTAGATTACACCCAAAGTATCTCGGATATAAAAGATTTCATGTCCTTTTTCCATTGAAGTCCAGAAAAAGGAGGTCGGATAAATCTTTTATTAGTATTCGAAGTTTATTTAGTAATTTAAGTCATGCTCGTGGACAACGAAATACAACTCTTTGATTTAATTGGGTGGTATAAAAAACAAGCGACGAATTAAGTGAGTTGAAAACTTCTAACCGGTTTGGAACCGCACTGTAATTGCGTTCTATCAAAAGTCCAAATAGGTCTTTATTGAGTAATTTCAGAAATTTTTTAAGGAATAGTACATTATGGAAGTCAACAACGTTATTCTCATTTTGTGGTAGTCGAGGTCATACTTAATTGTGAGCTCGGTCTGGAAATATTAATTCTAGTGGATTTCCATAGCGGACCTCATTAGATAAATAGGAGAGGTTAAAACCACGTAATAGAAGACAATGCTGTCTGTTCTTATTTTATTTTCGGCGAACCGCAACAAGGCCGCTCGATAAAAGTGAGGTATTTAAAAATTTGAGAAAGGACATTGCTAGAGACAAAAATCTTGGTAACAAATTCTCTGACTTAACCGCCATTCTTGGTTGTTATAACGCGCGTAAAAGAAGTCGTTCGAGTCCTTAAACGCAGTTTCCTCACGGAACAACGCCCACAACTATACCACCAAGATGTAACAAAAACGCGAAAGCGACTCAACGAAATTAAACAACTACTACGCGAAGTACAAAGCAACCTTAAACTATAACTTCGACATTTGGGTATGACCCTGAAAAATATAAGAGTTGGGTTAAGAAAAATCAAAAAGCATAAGATCGCCGTACTCCTACTTTTTTTTAACGACAGAATCTCTCGAGCCGATGAACAACAACCTTAAGCTTTCTTTTGAAAACAGCAAATAACTAATCTATATGTAATAGTTTCCGATTAACTATGAAGAATCCTCATTAAAGTTTAAACATTGCAGAGCAAGCGAGACCAAAACTTTCTTTTAGTTGGTTAAATAATTTCAGAAGAACCCATTTAACTAGTGTGCAGTTTCCATTTAACTGAAGCGGGTTTTGGCTAAATAGAACAAGCATTCACCAAAGATTTATCCGTCATTTTAAGAGCTATCATAATTTCGATACAAGCGGATGTCACTATGAGTACGTTGGTACAGGGGGTTTATTATCTATGATTCTGTAATAATAGGTATATCACGCGTTTATATAGTGTAAAAATTGGTTATTTTATACTTTCTTCTTCTCAAAGCTAAATGGTTATACCGATTTATTGTAGGTCGTGTCGTAAGTTTTCGACAACGCATATGCGAAGAAATCCTGTAAATTTTTCCCTAAGTGTTGAGGGTTTGAGCTGCGGCTGAGGTAAAAAGTATTGATTCTGAAGTAGTCGCTATATTCTTTGGTGTGGGTATAATACCCATTATTTATTTATTCTTTACGGACAAAGAACAACATTGAGGAAATTATTTAACTCCTAAACACGGACGTGTCTTTGTAGGTTTCGTGACCAACCAAGTAGTGTTTAGTTCTATAGACCAGGACATCGATTTCGAGCTCGTTATGTTTAAGCGACAGAAACGGGTGGTCTTTTAACTACACCCATTGCGACATTCGTTAACGATCCGTTTAATTGGACCAAGTCATCAAGAAAATCGGCACATGAATAATGGCTTACGAAGTAAGGAACCCGTACGTAAGGAAGTCGCTAATAAAGTGAATGGCAGTACGCGCCTAAGTATCTTCTTTTTCCTAGGACCTTTTATTAAACATGAAAAAAAGCCATAAGAGAATTACTCGCGGGAAAATTACGGGCGTGTAGGACAAGAAATATCACATAGAGGGGGGGTGTTTACCCATTATTTGCGTTATTCCGTGCTGACCGGCACCAAAATGGTGTAGGACTAAGTGGGTGATTTCGGTTACAAAAAGGAACGTTATTTGCTTTACTGTCTGGTAGATGACGAAATTTACTTTGAGATACTGCTGACTTATTTGGAAAAAAGACCTATTTCGGTTGCCTATTTAGTAAGTGGCACTCATAACAAAAAAGGAGGCATCAGCGTTGCAGGGTTTGATAAAATAGAAAAACGTTTCCCCCATTGAGAACCCTCAGTCCTATATCTACTGTAGCATGGTTAGCAGGTAAAACAAGAACATTAACGCCGAGTAGGTGGCTTGTTGCAAGTTTACGTATTTACGTTGCTCCTACTTTTGCCGTTGGGCTTCCGTAAAGTAGGTTTCGTCCATGATTAGGTGCTTAATGACTATTTGCGAGGAGTGCAAAACGGTTTCTTCCATATCTGCGGTTGTTAACGACATGTATACCTACAACAAATTGAGCGCTTTTTTTTAGAAGATGTCTCCTAACTCGATGGTGAACAGGACGTATGTAGTGTGTCTGTGCACTACGGTACCGGGAGTGATGAGGATCTAGTACTCATTAGTCCTCATTTGAGTAAACTACCCAAAAAACATGAAAAAAATTATTTCTTTCCTAAACTCGGACCTAACATTGTAGGTTTCGCCAACAACCAAGTAGTCGTTAATTTTATAGTCCAAATGTTCGGTCCCGGTACCGTTATTGTTGGGCGACAAAGACTGGTGGCCTGTTAACTACGCCTATAACTACTTAAAATTAAAGACCAACTCCGTAAAGCTGGAGTATTTCGTTTCTATTATTACGAAGAACGTTAAGAAACCGTCATTTGCTCAATGTAAAATGGTTCCGAAGACAATTGACAAGAGGATAACAGTAATGACCTAATTCACGCCAGTAACCGAGAACTTTTTAGTATCGGTAGAACGCTGGAGAGTTAACGGCGTAGTAAACAAGACCATTTAGGTTTTACAGAACAGGTAGCTGTACCTAATTTGATAGTTATGGTATTTGTGGCCTAAATCCATTGTTCGCGTAATTGCGGTCTCTTCACTCCCTAAACGGCGTTGGACTAAGTGGATTATTTTGGTTCCAAAGTGGTCCTATATTTAATTTCGACTGAAATAGGTTTCGTCTGTGGTAGAATACCGCTACAACTTTACGATGTCTATTAACCACTTAAAGTCGTGACAAAAAAACGTATACAAAAGATAAATCGGACCGGACCAGTTTCGTATTGACGGTAACTCAATTCCTAAAAACAGTAAGGGCGCTTTCGACCTTAGATAAGAAGCTAACCGTGACACGGAATAATCTTTAGCAAGGGTGGAAGTGCCCTTGCTTTCAAAAAGGGAATTGAACTACCGGTCCTCAGTTTCATACGGGGTCCTTTAGTAGAAATGAGTAAAGGGCCTAATTCCGAGCGGGTTAGGTCCGAAGTTATTGTTGTAGGACGAACGTCTTGTCCCCTAGAAATATTATCTAAATGTTTCATTGAAAAGCAGAAAGCAGATGACATAGTATTATATACCATTTTATTTGGATTGAAACTAAACTCTTTTTGGGTACAGTCTTTTGATATGACGGGTTCGATAACTTCAGAATTCACCTGAACTTGGACAAGTTGCTGCGGGACCGTACATATGGCTATGTTGCGCAGGGTTGGTGAACCGAGTTCTTCACTAACTATTGTCACACCTACTCCATGACCGACCGAAACGTTCAGTATAGGCACAGTGCGAAGTACTTCTACCAAGATAACTTCATCTCCTACTACCAGCGCCGTACGGACATCTAAATGTAGGTGTTAATCCGAATTCACCGCAACTTCAGTAATACTGAGCTAATGTACGACCTCCATTTAAAAGACTATTTTTAATGTCGAAAAGTCCACCTAACGTACCTCACCCCCAAAGACATCAGTTACGAGAAAGACTGGCAGAACTACACTGGTAGTTCGCGTTACCTTAACACATGGTTTACAGAAAACGGTTACCGCTATTTAATACGCTTGAGTTACTTTGTCCTGAGTGATTTTTTTCTCTGTGGCCGTGTTAATAGGCGAAAACCGGGTTAGGTTTCATAAAACTATGGTGTGCATAGAGGCATTTTGTAAATTGGGTACACGACTCTCGTTTTCGACATGAGACGTGCCCAAACAGATACTGCAAATAATTATTTCGTTGATTACTCCTTTACGTAACCACGATACTTGTCCCAGAATAACTAATAAATTTAGTTAGTAACGGGCTACCTCTAATAAATGGACTTCTTGGGAAATGTCCACTTAAGTTTTCGCTACTTCGTTGTCAACTAACCCGTAACCAAACCAGATTACCTAGTTCGTCACCAAAATCACTTTCAATACATTTAAATTAAGGTTGTTAAGTTCCGCCATGGGTACAATTACCGAATGCGAGGCCGAATAAACTACGATACCGTCTTAAAACACTCGATTCTTTAAATGATGGATCTCCTTATTTTGAATGTCGTCTACTAGAAACCCTCGGGACAGTCATACATAATAGCCACTTTTACTTTCTTGGTGTTAAACGTCCTGTTTGGTTTCTTGCGAATTCGAGAGCAGTTTAAAGACGAAAACAGTCATTACATCAATTTCTGCGAAAACGTGAAACCGAGTTAGTTGTAGCTTTAGTTCCACTCTGCTAACGAAGAAACCGTTAGCTCGCGCGTGTTTTTGCAAATTCTGTTCGTTTTGTTCATCGTGCGTTTGCTCATTCAGTTCCGGGGCGAGAGGGACCATTTAACCGACTAACGAACGAATGACTAGAGTCAGTCCGGCTTAATAAAAATCATCTTCCACTAAGGCGTCCACCTAGTCGTTTTGTTCGTGCATTATTTCTAAAGGTCCGGTAAAATGGCAACGCGCCTTTTTAAGAATTGAGAACCCTTCACCTAAGCAGTGTTCAGGACCGTAGAGTCCTTTAAGTACTATAGAGGCATCGCTATCCTCATCTAGGACCGAGAAGCCTGGATTCGCCAGAAGCGATACCGTTTAATACGTAAGAGCGTCTACGTCTGAGTCTACCACGTGTATAACGATGAAACTAAACACGAAACAAAAATGCGGTGAAATTCGGAGACCAGGTTCGACCCGTACATAAACAACGATACGGTGGTGAAATAGCTTAACTACGTCCATTTCTACAAATAATACGTGACCTACTACTTCTTTTTTTAGCATAAGAGTTGGTAAACCGTGTTTGTTGAGCTCGATTTGGGTTACAGGTTTCCAAATTTCCAAATCCACTTTACTTAGGGTATGTTGATGCACTTTGCTGATACCTAGGGTTATGGTCCGCTAACCAAGTTGAGTGGTACCTACTACTCCATCCTCGGCTTCGTTAATACCTATACTACGATTTATTTTTTGCCCGTTCGCTATCTTTTCAGACCAATCTCTGGTTCCCTTTGAATCGACTGCAAATTAATATACGCCTAACGAACGGAGGAAAAAATTGCTCCGTCCCGAATTGAGATAAACTACGTCCAAGGTGAAGGAAAGTGAACTTATTACCTTAATTTAATCTTATTAGTAGTCAGGTATTTTTGACAAGCAGCGAACGTAATTTGGCGGTTAACGAGGGAAAGTATTCAACTTTTCGGTCTAGAAGAAAGCTCCAGTTTTTTTGGGTGAGGCTTAATTTGACTGGATTGCGGTTTTATGAAAATATTAAATGTATTTTATATGATTCTTCCGAGTTTCTGGATGGGCGTCGTAATTAGTGACCATTATTAACGTTTACAGCTAATGAATTTACTTAGTTATATGGCGGCAGAAGTCATTAAAAGACAACTATATTTTATTTACGAAGTTCCCAATTATTTACGTGACCTTAACTCAGACTTGATTTGCGTAGATATTGATTATTCAAAACTCTCACTAGGCCATTAACAAGATGCCGATTAGCAGGTAGCGAAAAGTATTATCAGTGTAAACCACTTGTTAGAGCATTCATTCATTTGTTAACCCCTAATGAACGTTCCAGTTACTGGACTATTAGTTAAAGTTAATGAAATTGGAATAGGAGAAACGCTTTAACTGTCTCGTACCATGGTTGGGGATTAGGTTACTAACAATGACTATTTCTCGAGGAAAAAACAACGTAACGTAGTTGATATCCAAATCAGCGAGGTATTATTCTTCAGTCAGGAAATCCAAAAAAGAGAGGTTGTTGAACATTGGGTACGTGACATCTGACCAACTAATTCTGTACCTGAGGAACAAATAGATAATGAAAAAAATGAGGTATTTTTAGCGCATGGACGTAATTTTGACATAGTAGAACACTATTACCACTTTTTTATTTGGGTTTATTTTAGTTATTTCTATTTTAGTTTGATTAAAATGAAAAAACGGTCTATTGATATTATTAATTGCGGTTTTTCCGTGTGTGAACTTTACTCCTTTTTGGTGGTCCGGTTACTTGTGGTTACTACGTCATTACTTTGTTGTTTTGTTAGTCTTGGTGGTGTCCTTGGGTGGTCGGTAAGAAGTAACCGTTAACCCCGTTTCGTTTTTCTGAGTCATTTTAACGATTTCCTATAAGTATTTAGGGTAACTTGGTTACACCCCGGTTTTGAGGTAATTTATGAGGTCGATTATGGGGTGGTTCCCGGTTTGTTTTTATTTTATTGCAGTCGTTAAGCCCGTATCCGGATAGATTTTTATTGACCGCTACTGTTTCATTGCGGTTTTACTTTTTTAAGTTGTTTACTTTATTTTATGAAACGGGTTATAAATGAACGGGGCGTAAATTTTATTTAGGTTGTTAACCTTTTTATTCTTTTTTTTATGATAAAGCACGATAGGTAAATTTACTTTAGTTCCTTAATAACCACTTACGTTCGTGTTTTCACTCATCTATATCTCGGTCCCCATCATGGGTTTTATTTCCTCAACGACGTTATAGGCATCATTATATATCTCAGTGAGGTTCGTAATTTGACGTACCCTGTTTTGAATTTTTTTAGGTTATGTCGTACAAGACGGTTCCGGTCCACCGTTACTGAAGTAAAACAAAAAAGTTACTAACTATTGCTAACCGTATCTCTTATTATTTGTTATCTTGATGTATTTGATGTATCGGATACGAGGTATTTATTTTAACGAGGAACTCGGGATATTTTGCGAGCTAATGGGTCCCTATCTCATTATTTCTATTCTCTGAAGGGTCTAATCTTCGTCGCATATTTTTTATTCCTAGTCGTCGTGGAAAAAGGAATCAAACCGACATTCGTTTAACATCATTTCCCCGACTCCGAGGTTATTGATCATTCCCGTTAGGGTCAAGCTAATTGTTTAATCTATTTTATGGGGTAAGTCCTGAAAGTGATAATTAATTTCCAGCTTTATTTTATCCGTGTCGTTCCTTCGAATTTTTTTACTCTTGCGACACGCAATCAGCGGTACGTTAGCCAAATAGTTTTTTTGGTTCATGATGCCGTATAGGTATTCGTTTGTCATTATAGTGGACTTTTTTCTTGTACGTTTATCAGGTTTGACGGCCACAAGGGGGTATTTGTCCGTTGTTTCTAAAGCGCTGGTACCCAACTTACGATTTATTTTCTTACCGCGAATTCTTATTCGACTATCCCTTATTTTTTGCGTGGTTCGTAGGAACTGAACTTTTGAGGAGAGTATTATCTGTAACATTCCAATGCTTTTGACAATAAGTTGTATAGACAAAATATACTAATAAAAATTGGAAAGTTTTCCTCGTTCTGGTAGGACCTCCCAATTACCGAACGAGGAATAGTTCTAAAAGCATGCTCGAGACACCGTTTAATTAGCTTTGTTCGTCCTCTAAACAAACCAATAGGAATACTATGTCTCCTTTAAGAATTTTAGTGATGTGCTTATCCTTACTAAGCAAAACAAAACTATTACGTTCAGCTCTTCAACGTAAAGTAATATTGATGGGACATCTAGCCCACGTCGCTTTACTTTGGGGCCCCCTGCTAAAAATACAGTAACGAGAATTAAGTAAAGACTCTTTTACTGAGCGGTTAAAAAAATATTAGAAAAAGTGGTTTATATCGACTTGGTTTAAGTATTATAAATTTAAGCTCATTTAATAACGACCCTAGAAAGTTCTTTTTTCTAACTACAAGTTAAGCTCATAAAAATTTAGCACAAAAGTTACCTTAGAGTTTCCTTTACACGAGGAAGAATTGAACAAGATCTTTTCGTAGTATGAGTATAGCGAGTTCTTTTTAATTCGGTTTTACAGAGCCTATCTACGGAAGAACACCTCCTTCTTACCACAGTTAAAATACACGATGATAAACTACTAACGGTTTGAGATTTTAGTTACGTACGAGCCTAAGTGCAGGATTACTTTTTGGGTTGACTACTACTATTTTGACAAAGCGGTTTCGCTCCAGTACGTGACCTTTGCGTTCTACTTTATTTCAAAAGTAGTATTAGGAATATTACCAAATAATATATTTCTTATCATTGTTGTATAATTCGACATCTATATTTTAAATATAATTAATTCTTTATTCACACATTCTTATAAATGAAATAAATTAGGTTAAATTTGTATTTTACGAAAATTTGAGATAAAAACTAATGTATTAAGTGTAACTACATATAAATTTATGGTAACAGTGTTGAATACCTAAAACCTGGATAAACGAAAATAAACGTCATTAAAAGACACTTTGTCCCGAACATCACTGTGGAAAAAATGGACCTCTAAGGAACGAAAAACGACGTCCCTCATATCGTCGGGTTCGTCCTTTGGGTAATTTATATAGCTAAAATAAATAGGACGAAAAGAAACGGAGTCAAAATCCTTTAGTTTAGTTAAAATACTAACCAGCAAACGAGCCCGGTGCATAAAAAAAGTGGCTATCTAGGACCAATGAGTTATTTTTTGTGAATGTTCTTTGAGTACGTAAAATACTTTTTGTACCTCCTTTTTGCTATTAAAAACGTGCAAAAGAAGGATAGTATGCATGAAAACGAGGTAAACAACGCCCATATCCTAGCTACGTGTAAGAAGTAAAAAGCGATATGTTAAACCAATCACGGAATTATACCTAGAAGTCAGACAACTCGAATCCAATAAAAGACCCTAGTTAAGGTAATTATTTTCTTTTAAAGAGCTATCATTAAATGTCGTAATAAAAATAAAGAAATGAGGGTGGATAAGAATGAAATTACTCAGCTTTTGCTTGGTACCTTTTTATCTTCGCATTGGACCTAACTAGGATAGGTCCGATGTTAAAATTACTTACAACTCTAGTTACTTTAATCGGATTAATTATATAACTACGGGAGATACTCCTTAATTATCAAGAAGTTTAAGCCGATTCTCTAACCTTATTAAAAATCTTTGTATAAAATTTAGGTAAAGGGAGAGGTTAAACAAACAATTATTAGGGACGTTATTGTATCAGGACTTACTTACTCCCACTCAGGATGGCAAAAATGGTAGAAAATCTATTAGTTAATTGTAAAGGAACCGAACTTATTCTCGCCATTACCTTCTTTTGAGTGGTAATTAAAATCTTTTGAGAAACAATTCGTCTCTTTTGAGAGGTAATTTGAAGGCTCGAGAAGAGGACGGTCTAAGTGGCACAGATACCTTTTAACTTTTTTCTTAAGGTAGCGACATTCTTGTTATTAGGTGGTGGCGAGATAACTGATACGCCTAATTGGCTAAGTTAAGAAAAACGAGGCGTAAACTTCATTAATTGCGGTTGCTATAAAGAAGTGCAACGGACTTTTCTCTTCCAAATGACCTTTTAAGAACCTCAAATGGGGCGAAAAATAAAACAAAATAAAGTTGTAGGCGAGAATGTCCGAGTCAAAAGAAAACTCATGGACAAAAGCAAAAGACGTTTAGAAGTAGAACTTAACAATTACGATACCGTAGAAAAAGAAGGGATCAAACAAAGAACTGTACTCCAAGACTCAGATATCGAAAATAAAAAAACGACGAATTTGGTTCCCGTCTCGGAGGTCTTCTTAGCGGTCCAACTCGACTTCTAAAAGCACTAAATCGGTAACAATGAAAACATCAGGTTACGTATAATACGACTAATAAATCGCATTAACATACAACTCTTCCGTTCAGGAACATGAGTATAACGACGTGGGGTAAAAGGTCGCATACGTCTAAATGGAGTTTACGTAATCGATTTATTAGGTCAAGATTTACTCAACGGGTATGTTTTAGAACTCACTACGACACATTACGGTCTTAATACCCTCTCAATTTAAACCCAAGCCAGCTATGACATTATCAAAGACCTCGCTGGAGAAGTGGTATTTAATTACTATATTTATTACCGCGATTGTGATTACTAAGTACGAGGCGATGTTAAGAACTTACTAGTTAAAAAAACTCGCGTAAAAATTACAGTTGCCTACTTTGTTTGACCAACTTTGCTCCTAGATTTAGTCATGGTACTATGTAAAGTCGTTTAAAAGATATTCATGATTAACGTTGGTTACGAGATATAAGTAGAAGAAAAAAGCGACTTCACGTACGGGTCGCATTAAGCAGCTAGACATTTAACATTCATTAATTAGAATTACAAGAAACATTATGAAGCTCATTGAACAATAGTCCCAATAGTTTTAGTTTAAATGTTTACCGTAGTATTATTAAGAAATATCTCCCTAGGTTAACCTGGGTAAACAGTTTTCAATAAGGTCAAGGAAGAACGACTTATTATAATTAATTCGGTTAACGCTTCCGTATTATTGGTGTTAATGGAAACCGTCCTAATAGTTATTAAGAAAGAACGTTGAGATATCACCCTAGTAGAAACTTCGACCCTAATCGGCACCTAACAAGGAACGATTAATAATAAAATGAGTATCTGTAACTTAAAAAGAGGGGGCTAAAGGGTAGATATCTTGTGTTCTACAAGTGTATAATACGATGCTCTCTCTAATTGAGCGTTATCTTTCATTGAAGAACCTTTGGTTCATCGATTAGACGTTACTCATTAACGCTATAGTATGGGAAAACTTAGGTCGGGAAATCCATTCTTCGTCGCAAGTATGGATGAAGAAGCCCAACATAGGTAACTGTATCAGGAAGTGTTTCTCGGGGCTTTCTATCAGGAACACTATTCGATAGGTTTCGGGTTCGGAGAAGAACTCTATTCGACATTTTAACTTAGAATATAAGGCCACGCGCGGTATACTGGGTCCGACATCCGAGGCCTGATACAACGTTAAGTCCTTCGAGAGATAGTACTTAATTTCGGACGGTTTCTCCTTAATACAAGGTATTTATTAACTAAGAAACATCACTACCTACTTCGTATTTAACATTTAGACGGGTGCGAAGTCCTCCTTAACGCCGGTATAGGAGTTGGGCATGTTGGACAAGTAGTCGTCGTAGTTTTCGGGTCAAGTAAAAGGTAAGTTTTAGTCGTTCGAGACGATTTATTCCTATAACACTCATTAACACGAATTATTTTAGCCTATTATTTAGTGGTATGGTCGCTTAGCTTGCTATTCTTCTTCCTACCCGCAGTTATATTATTCAACTATCGAACAATTTAAGGAGTCAGGGATTTATTCGTATGTTACGTCCTTTTAATTATGAATTTGAGAGTTATTCAGCTTCAAACATGCGCAGTGCTATTTATGGATTCGCTCATAGGTGGCTTTGATTAAGTCAAACCTGTTAACTTAGTATTTAGAGACGGGCTGGACTATTATCTTTGAAAACTTTAACTAGAAGATTCACTTTTTCGAGTAAGTATGTTCGTGGAGAAGTTGGTTTTAACTAAGACGTTAGGCAGAACGTACTAACTAAAGCCGATCATTGAGACGTTTTCCTCCGTATAATAGTAGGGCAAGTTAGTAGCTGCTATAGCCGGGGTTCGCGACATTACAACGTCGTATTTCTAGGGTCTGCCCAACTTAATGACCACGTAGTACGCATAGCTATTACATTAGTGGTACTAAGCTCACCGGACGATTTACCTAAACCCGTTGTGCGAGCCCTCCGTATCGTTTTTATATTAGGTAACCCAATTTGACTACTAAATGTCTTGATTGTATTTGCAATAAATGTAGATTATCTTATATTGTTAGGCGGACAAAATGTTAAAGATCCTATTTAAGGGTAAGACTGTAAAGTCTAACAAACATTCAATCTATTGATCTTTGTAAAAGTTAATTTTAGCCCGCAGGATTTTATAGAACATGAACGACTTAAGCGCTATGTTATACTAAATGGCGAAGTGCTCATATCCCTTGTCCGTTGTTTAGTACACGTAAATAAGGCAATTGCGGACAGGTCGTATTTACCAGTCTTTGGGTATGACCAAGCTGAGCTCATTGCTCAAGGAAATCGACGAAATTTATCAGTAATAGGTCTCCTAGGCATGAAGGATTACTTTCTCTTTGTGGTACGTAATGATAACCTATTACTCGAGCATAAACCAGTTCCATTATTTCACCGAAAGGGGGGCCTTGGTATATTAAAAGCCATTCATAGAGTTTGGTTAGATTTAGTCCGAAAACGCGGTTCTAAAGAAGTATTATTAGCCCAGCATTAGGGTCAGGTTTGGGATTTTTCCCGTAAAAAACTCAGTGAAATATAAAACCCGATAGGTACATAATTTAGGCCCCTACTTCTCTTTGGTCCGTACGTTAAGTACGGACCTCGTTACGCTTAAAGTTAACTTTAATAACTTGTTGTCACGGTGGTCGAAAAACCGTCAGAAGAAATCAGTAAAGTCAGTAAGGGAACGGAAACGTTCGCAAAACCGGAAACGTTCGTAACAGTCGTCAAAACGTTCGCGGAACAGGAAATGTTCGCAATGGTGGAACCGTAAAATGGTATGGTCATCTTCGAAGTAGACGACGTTTTCGTCCTCGTTATCGCTTGTATCTTCGTCGTGGTTAACGATTTCGTTGCGGACAATTAACATTAAATAAGTAAATGAATTAAGGAAAATCTCAATCAATTTATACGATATCCGTTTTATATTAAATCGGTGAACGTAAAATCCTTCATTTTAAATTAAAACAGTTCAAGCGGATACCTTTAATTACCAAAAGGAATTTCACTTAGGCCGTTTATTTTGTCCTGAATGCTTTTTAGAGTTCCAGCTCCGTTTTTTACAAAAATTACTCCCTCAAATCTATCTGATTTACTGGCTTAATTTTTGTAAAAAATTGTTTCTCTAACCCCAAAAAGCATTCAGGACATTTTTAGTTCGTCCGGCGAGCTATCTTGACGCTATGCGTTTAGTCAAGGTCAAGCAAGTAGTTGTAGTTTGAGTGACATTACTACATCGTGACTTGGAAAGAGAAGAAAGGAACCATTTTCTTATTTAATAATGAGTTATGTAATTATTCCAAATAATGAATGTCCTGAATCGGAACGTTTCGTTGGAATTAATTTTTGTGACAGATATTAATTCTTATTAATTGCGTGATAATTATTATTCTATACTTAGTTGGAGATAAGTGTGGTTTTCTTTAAAAACTTAAGTAATTCGTCGTACTTGGTAAATCAACGTACTCGCTGCGTACAGAAAGTTTTGAAAGGGCACAAAACCTCTATCTTAGAGCTTGACGACTAAGGGAAAACTAAGTTTTTCCCCTTTTGTACTTACTAGAAATGTAGGACTAATTTCCTGCAGAGATGATAGTCCATTGTCTATGGCTTCCTTTACACTGTAAAGTTCCGCTTAATGTACTTCCCCGTTAGTAGCCACTTTACCGGGAAAATAGACTAAATGGGGCGAGACGATTACAGATATGTAACGCGCTATCATAGTAGAATTTTAATAGCTTCTTTTTAAAGGATTTTAATACGTCTAGTATAGGACTTGATGAGTTATTTTATTGAGTTAAGTGTTAATTCGCTAATTGGCTAAGTGATGTCCCTTAAGTACGACGGAGAAGTGCATTATTTAGTTAACGAAATTAAGGTTATTCTGGGTATTTTCTAGAGCTTAAAGTTAATGTTCTTTACTAAAAAGCAATAAGAATACCCCTTTTTTAAGAAAATAATTGATCGTCAAAGGATCTTTTATTTGGACCGGAGGACCTACTATTACCTTTATACTCATTACTCCCTTAAAATACCTAATTGGTTTAGCTTTTTCTTATGAGAAAATAAAAAATAAATCGCCTACTTTGCTATTGATTAACCTGATTTAAAACACGGGCAGTTCGTCTAAGCGAGCGGATAAATCGCGAACGTCTTCTTGTACTACGACTAAATAGACTTCATCTTGTAATATATAATGTGTACGTCGTATTAAAATAATTTGCTTTGCATAATCATGAAGACGTAGTTTGACGTTTGGGTGGAGCTTTATGATTTTCGACCAATCTTTTTGCGTGGCAGTTGTCAGTAAAAGTACAAGCTTCGTTATGTCTACTTCCATATAGAGCGTACTACGCTTAGAAATGGCTGTTATGGTAAAGGAATCATGAGTCGCCACCACCTCGTGCGCCAGAACGCGTGTATCCACAAATAGCCGATAATCTTCTCGCACCTTATGGCCACCTGATATAACGGCCATGTTCATACCCTCGTTACGAACGACGACAAAACCGCTACCCTATAAGAAGTTCACTCGAGAATTTTGAACAACTTCTTATAAATTAGTTTCCTCGTTTTTAACTAAAATGGAAGGGAATATAACGATAACGATGTCCGTCTTCTCGGTGTCTGTCGGATTAACTTGAGATACCACTCCTGTCAGTTTAGCTTCTAAACACCGACTTGATAAAAACACAGAGTTGTCTGAATTAGTCGTTTTTAAATATGTAAGTACTATCTCCTGCTAATACCCTTAGTTAAGCGAGGTCATATAGGGATGGGAAATAGATGGGTGGCCATAGCAAATTACTGTCTGACGAATAACTACCGCCACATAACTTATTATATGGATGACTACAGTACTCCGTCATAAGAGTATCATCATTTTAATAACGGAGTTTACACTTATTATTGTCATCGGAGAAGTTTAATTGAGGTTATGGAATAAGAGAAAGTCCAACCTTCAACGAAATGTTGTTTAAGTACCCCTTTCTTAGTTATAACGGGTAATTAAATCCACTCAACCACAACGCCAATAATTGGTAATCGAGGGTAGTTTTATGACGCTTTTACTACCGATACCGACTAATACCGTAGTGAAATTTTCATCTGGTCAAGCCATAAAACCTAAAATTTTTTATGTTTCTTTAATGACTTCGTCCTATACTTGTTCGTTTTCGGGTTGAATGGCGAGTTTTAAATCGCCTTAATAATTTTTCGTTGAGAGTCGAAGTATGATTGTTACGCTATATTAAATTAGAAAATCTATGTTTGGATAAAAAAACGGAACGCTCGGTATTGGACTAGTATCTCTCGAGAAAAAAGTCCCCCGTTCCTAAGAGCGGCATTTCGGTAGTAAAGAAGTTCTCTTGGAACCTACGTTAGACCTCATTCCGCTAGCCATTAATTTTTCGGCAAATTTACTAGTTAAAGTACGACGTTTTGTGCTCGTATTTTAGGAAGAAGTTACACGACTACTTTGACCGGACTGAGTAGTATTATCGAGTGCCACTAAACAAGTATAGCGCCCTGGAAGGGCCTAAACGACCTTTGTCTCATTGTGGGAAGATATAGAACGACATAATGTCTTGGACTATGCCCAAGTATCGAACCTAATTAGTAGTGTACGTATCCTATCTTAAAAAATTGTAATAGGGAATTATTTCAGCGGAGAAGTCCTTACATGTGACATTACTAAGAAGAGCCTTTTAATTGGACTCCACGGCGGTTTGGTTGGGGTGGATTGAGTACGTTGAATGAAAAGTACCGACACTAATTTAGAAATAGTAGGACTGAATTTCCTTTGACGTGAAGAACCCGAAATGAGAAATCTTGGACTGCCATAAGTCCAACAAGGTGTCAATGATACAGGTATCGGTATGAGTAACTTAAGGGCTAATTCTTTTTTTTATTGTGTTAAGGGTTCGTATTAAACAAGTATAACGGAATTAAGTAAAAGAAGTTCAAACAACAAACTTAGAGTTTTATTAGTAAATCTCGACCATTGGACAATAAAAAGCGCGCTAAAATAGGGTTTTTTATCTCACTAAGTTTAATACATAATGGCAATTAAATAGTCGCTTAAGGTCCGTCCTCACAATTTCCTATTTGGGCCGTATTCTAGATACTATTTTAAAGTATAAAGGGTTTTACAGCTAGGGATACGTGTGATTTTTATTCTATATAGACGCGGTTAATCTAGTTGTACTACTTCGCTTAAAAGAGAATTGGTACGTCTTTTCGGCCCTAAAAGTGATGGGAAAATAATGTCGGGGGGTTTGAGTACTCCTTAAGGTTTAGATGGATTTTTTTAAGGTCGTTCTTTTAGTTGCTACAAAAAACCGTAATTTAGTTTTGCTAGTGTAATAGCCCCATAAGTTGTAATCACTTTACTAAGCTCCGCATAAAGTTTCGCGGATATACCCTATAAAACGTAGTCATTGAATACGTTCGGTTCCGAATTACTCAGTGCGTAATTTTGACCAAAATTTTCTTTATAAGAATCCTGAGTTTGACGTGGCGTAACTTCGTTTGTAAGTTGGTTGCTTACGACGTAGGTAGGTGAATTAGTGGGTTTTACCAAAAGAGTTCCTCCCCAAGAGTGGTTCTATGAATTTTTAATTACCATATACCACACTAGTAAATGCGAAACGAGATTGGATACTTCTAACCAACCGTTTAGTTATCTGAGTATCTTACGACGTTTTTTATGCGTGGAATGGTTTGGGACGAATTATTAACAGCTATTGGACATTATTGAACTAGACGTTAATTTTTGACTACAGCCAGTATCCAACATCAGTTGGGTTAATGGACGTAAGGCCGCCGAAAACGACGGAAATAAGGTACGTCACACAGAAGCTAATGATTTGTGGCCGATCCTTATTGTAAATTTGCAAATCGACGATTATTTATTGGAAGTCCTCTTCCGAAGGGTGAGACATGCAGGAGTTAACAGTGTTAACGTAGTTTTATAAGTACGTTAAATGGGAGAGAATGAGCACTTTCATGGCGTCTATAAAGCAGTGCCAACCTAGGCGACGTTTACCGTTAAAATAAATAAAACCTTCGTTAAAATTTTTATTTAACGAGTTTCAGATGTTAGTCTCCCTCCCACAAAGCCCATAATTATTAAAACTACATTTGGAGGCGAAAAACGACTTAGTTTGCAAATCAAAGGTGTAGTCTTTAGAATTATGGGAGTAACACGTTATCGAACCCCTTGTATAGAAATAGTCGATTTGGATTCATAAAAAGGTATATGAGCCTTATTAGATATGAATAAGGATCACTGAATTCTTGTATTGTTGTACGAAGTATTACTTACCCAAGCGATAGATTTTATTGGGGCAGTTTTAGTTTTTATTAACGTAGCATGTACCATAGGTAGGTGGAAATACGTCGACACAGAATATCTCTGAAATAGTAAAAAAATATTAATGTATTTAGACTATTCTTGTTACGCGATCTCAGTACTCGCGGTTTAAGTCCCGAAAAAGCGATAGTTTCCGAGCGAGAGGTCTATGACTTAAAAACTTAGCCCAACGTTGGGTTATAAACAACCTAGCACGTTTCGTAAAAGAACGACCTAAAGAACGCAATGTTGACTTGGAGGATTTGACGAATAGCGGAAACTATAGAAACCTGTATTGAGAAAGAATCTATCTCAAAGTCTAAGGAAAACGTTTCTTCTCGGCTACTGCGGGCATTTAAGAGGAAATTAAAAAGGTCAAAGAACTAGTTACTCGTAGTGTATACCTCCTTGTTTATTACTCCTAAATACTAAGAGTAGAAGATGGAATATTTGTGCCGCACAAAGCGGTATTAGTTTTAGATTGCATTAAGGATTTTGACAAACTTTTTTCCGAAACTTTAAAAAAGGTACAGGTTTGTTGGTTGTTAGAGCGACAAGATGTAAAGGTTATTTTTAAACTCATAGGAGATAAAACAGCGGTAGCATTAGGTTTAGAACCGTCTGTAGTAGTTCAGGGAGCTCTTCTTAGAATAATGGTACGAGGACATAAAAAAGTCGTCGTAAGAAAGAGAAAAATAATTCGTTTCGCTTCAGAACTAGTGATATTTAGGTATTGCTATCGAAATTTTCTTCAAAAAACTATCCGCTGTAGGTTTTCCTTTAGACTAGTCTATTGAAGACGTATAGACGGTATCTTGCTTGTAGTATTGGGCTTCCACGTAATGACAAAAGGCGGTTTTTTCCGTCTTGTCGTTAACAACGTAAAAATTAAAGGAAACCTTAGTGGTTAGGTCGACAAACATCACGAGCTAAGTAACCACTTTGTCGCTAACTCCCTCCTACGAGCGAACCTCTCATTTTATTATTTAGTGGTCACCTAACTGATCAAGGAGGGTACAAAAAAAGTCGAAGAAGTCTTTCTCGTCGTAAACCCGAATTTGGTTTAAAGAAAACAAGGGTTGAAGACGTAAAAGGTACTGCTGACTTATTCTGTACTGGACATTAAGCTTAGGGAAAATAAAGTTCTATCTCAACCAGGCAAAGAAACTAAACAAAATTATGTAGCGATGCAACTCGTAGAACCGAAAATAAATTGACAAGATACTCTGAGACTTGAAGAAAATATATAAGAAGAACCTGAGAAGATTTTTCAAGTGATACAACAAAGCCAAGAAACTATAATAAGTCAAAATTAGCAAGTTAAAGGTAATTGAGAAATTTTCGGTAAAAATTAGAATAATTATTGGTTTTATAAGTAAATAATATGTTAGTTTACTAAATATACTATTCTCTAATAAGTACTTTATAAGTGATACGTGACGAGACTTACGTTTTCTCGAACTGTTTCATCCTTCTACTTGGTCTTAAATTCCTGGTATTTTCCTTAATAACTACAATATCTTTTTGACGTGTTCAGTGCTCAAAATATACCTCTTTTAATACCGATGAAGTTTTTTTTAATTCCTTCTTTTCCGGGATTACTCACTTTAACTTCGTTAAATATTCGCAGCGCGGCATGCATTAATATTTGGCGTTTTCGACCTAGCGAGCGAGTAAGTAAGTAACGATCTACGACGTCAAGTTCGGGGATGTCGCTACGTACTTCTTGGAACCAGGAAACATTAGTAAGTTCTAGTCCTATGTAATTTAGCGAATAGTCTGTCACACTTTCGAGACTAAATATGACTTCGGGTATTAAAAAGGTTTCACGTTTACTTTAGCGACGTTCTTGACCAATTATTAGGACTAAAAGTACGTAAAATATTACGTTCATGGGAGTAACACTAGATGTCATTTATAGTTCCAGGAAAACATCGTCGACTAACAACCAACCGTCGACTTTTGAATTACGACTGACGAACACGAGTTCCTGAACCATGAACACAGTAACCAGAACGACAAAGTCGTAATTTATGGGGTCTCACCTTTTGTTTTGATTTAGAAGGGAGACTGTAGTGTCGTTAACGTGGTTAATAACATCCATAAGGCCGACCACTTGGGGGACATCACCGAGCATTTCGTGGTCTTTAAGACCGTACCTTTATTTCCAGAGACCGGGAGGGGACGTAACTCACGAGAACCGGCTAAGTTGGTCAAAAAATCAAAACATCGAAAAATTAACACAGAAAATTACACTCTTTATACGCGGGAGGAAAATAGGTTACGGAGTGAGGATATAAGTAATTGAAGAAAAATTGAAATCTTAATCGAAGTGTTTCCATTTGTAATTATACTGCAAATACTTTGAGGAGCTAATAAAGCTATTTACAAACATTTGGCCATTATAGGTATTTTCCATGTAGAAAATTAGCTTTCTGTTATAAAAAACCTAGCCTTACACACTAGTATTTTCGGGCAAGATTAAAAAGACGACGTCGCTTTTTCTTTCCGGGAACATATCATATATGTTGGCATAGGAAACCGTTTTATTATAGTCTATCAAGTAAAAATTCACAAAGTACTAGGACGACGAGTTATCGCTGTTTAACGGGGTACGCTGCATGTTTTTCATCGTAACGTTCTTATTGTGGTTGTAATTGACGCTGCTGATTTAGTCATTTATATCATTCATTTTTTCAGCATTAATTATGCTCATCTAGTATTGAACCACGTACGAAATAGTATACATATTTTACTCCATACAGCGAGTATAACATACGTTGTTGTTTATCTTAGCGGCGTTCGCATGTGTCACCCTATAGTCTACGTATTCCGCGATCATTGTGTTATTGGTTCTAATTTTTATATCTTACCTGTTAGCGTCGCTCTCCTGATAACGGCGGTAACGCTTATAAACACCGACAAGCGCGTTATCGTGGACAACGTCGTTTAGGTGGTTTATTGCCACTTTTTTATAATCGATTTGGAACAGGTTAGTTGAGAACTAATCTTAATACCGCACACCGACTGTACGGTAGACGGCGACAACGTCTGTTTTCACTAAGTTAGCGTGGCTCGTTTCGTTATCATTTGCGACCTGGCTAATTTAATTTTCGTATAAGATTAACCTAAACCCCATTTACTTTGACACCATTTCAAACGCACTACGGTGGTTTGCACGACGGCTATCAACGTTGTGAAAACTTCACCTTTTCACAAACATTGTGGCATCGATGTTGGTAACGTTAATTTCCTGGTCCTTACGCGAAATTTTTAAAACCCCATTACTAATAGTTATTTTCTGAGTTTCTTCGGTTAGGATGACAACCGGTTAGTTCTACTCCCTTACGAGATTAATTACTATTATTGAAATTTATCTTTCCACGTAATTCTCCCTACACATGCCTGTTAGGTTTTTTTAGCAAGGTAAGTGGATGTTTTTATTATTGTGGCTATGGTGGTCATTTGGGCTGTTATTGACCTAGACCATATTTAAATTAGTGACGGGGGTTAAACTCTTTCGGGTATTTTTGATTTTATTTCGGGCGTTTATTCCAACGATAAACGTTTGGTAGTTACGGTATAGCGCGACACTATAAACGTTCTTATTATTGCTTACGTGGTCATCCTGGACGTTAAACATGGGCCGATGGTGGTTTTTATGGATGCTAATTACGGCGTTATTAACGCCATATTTCTGGAACGAGACCAAACTGTGGTCTTCGTTATCGTTTACGGTAGCGATTCCCGTTACGTTGTTGAGGTTGTTAGTTAGGTCGTTAATCTAAAACATAGGTTATAAAACTACAATCATTTGGTCGTGCTATCCTAAGTTGCTATCGTTCGTAAAAAGTTCGGAAAAATAAAAATCTTATATTAAATGCTGTAGAATAAAAAAACGGAAATGAATAGTTTCTACTCTAAAAACACGACGGTTACTCGCCCAGCCTTATTATTAATTTCAGTTATTTTATCGTGATTCTCTTAAACTTCTTTGTTATGATGCGTACGAATGGAGGACATTCCATATAACGTCTACTAGAAATTTTATTATGTCTTCTTTAAACGATTTTATGTCTCTTCTATCTTTCTGTTACTAGCGTTTTTGAGTCGATTCAAACGTAAAATTTAAAATAAAAAAGTAGGTTACACTCACACGTGCCAATCGTTTTACTGTCTTATATTGACTTGGCTTGGGATACTAGGGCGGGTTATATTGTACGCAGTTCGCGAGACTACGTTGCGACTGACTTACTCACTGATTGTAGTGTCAACAACGTTGTTTCTTTGTGGCTTTTCTTATACGTTACTGTATTGCTGCTTTCCTTTGATTTCAATTTTTTTACGGTGTTTACCGTTTCCAGTTTAGTTTTCCACACGACCCTTCTTATTTAGGCTTATTTTATGGATTCCCTTGTGGATTACTATGTGGTTATTATGCAACTGAGTTAAAAACACCACTACATCAATGTAACGGTCATTGCTGTGACCGTCAGGGGGTTTAGTAGGTGACGGGCAAAACGTAGACTTTTATAAGCTGGTTTTTACGACTTTATGTTTGCCGCTAACGGTATCGCTAGTACGAAAGTTGTATTCCTAAAACGAGAGGTTTTAGTAAATTTGGAGGATTAGCGTTACCCACCATTACTTATAGTGCAAAAAACATTATACGCGAATAAAGTAGTTTAACCCGTTCGTTATATCATCCCTGGTTACGTTAGTTGTTTATTCCATTTTTAACTACTCGGACTACATTGTAACGGCATCCTAATCAGAGACGTCGTTTGAGACATCGCTCTTATTACCGTCCTTATTTTCAGGTTGAGGGATTTCCCGCGTTGAAGAGGGGGAAATAACATTGGTTTTAATGACAGCATCGTCGCTCCCACGTACTCTGTTATATGTCGTGTCCGTATTCAACCCACTATTTATCGTTTATTTTGTAATGTTGCTAGTACGTGGGTACTTCATTATGAGGATTACGTCATTCGAGTTCTGCAAGGAGATGTTATTCTCAACTATATCAATTTTGTCTTCTAACTTCGGTTTATCCCAATAACCATGAGTTTATTTCTTCTCGGTTCCCTGTGTTATGTTACTACGGAGCGTCGTTTCTGGGATAGTCTTAAAGTAGAAAATTACAAACATAGCAGAACCTTTATTGCATGTAATCTATGGAAAATTAAGTAAATGTCACTGTTAAACGCGATAAAAAAGGTAATTAACCTACCTTTTAACTACAAGAAGGACTAATCGGCGACGTGTTTATAGAAGTTGTTGCGTGTGAAATATTAGTGCTAGTACTCGTAGCGCTCGTCACGAAACGTGACGGGTCCTTCATGACTGAGGAGGATCATAGTGAGCAAGATAAACCAAACGAGCATCGCGGCGTAGTTCACGTCAGGGTATTTTACGCGATTAAGAACCAAAGTGGTAATGATTTGAAAGCGGTTAGTCGTTAAGTCCTACTTTAAGACAAGGAAATCTCGGTTCGAAGTCTCGTAGGTTAAGTACTTGGAATGGTTTCTATCCGCTTACGAAACCAACAAGGCTTATTACACGTGATTTCGGGTGAAAGTGGTTTTACCAATTGGTTAAAAAATTAAAACGTTAAAATTCTTGAAATAAATGAAAAAATTAATATAGTGCGAGGACTCTCACGCGCCGACTCGCGCGATAGAACGGAACGCCTACGTATTATAGTTATTATATCAGGTCTGGATATTTACGCCATGCGTAACATAAATGGAGGTAGTTTATGAGGACTTATAGTAATTTCTTTAATGTAAGAAAAATAAAAATTAAGGTAAGTTTATGATCTCAGATAACTGTAAAGTAAATTAAGGGGGATGAAGAGCGCGAAATACGCGACCTAGATATTTCTCTGTGTGATTTTACATGGATAAAAATTTCGCCGGAAATGACCTACGGCCGTATTTCGCGCTTTGCATCCGATTAGTTCGTTAGCAGTTATCTGGGATCCATCGCACTAAAAGAAATGAACCTAAAATAGATTTTAGATACCCTTTGTAAAATAATTTAAAGAGAGTAATTGCAAATTAGTAACTGAGTATATTTTTTTAGTTAAAAAAAGTATAACAGGAAGAACGTATTTAGTCTGTATTAAAGTACTTAATAGTTTCTTATTACTAAATTAATACCGATTACCTATATGTTTTCCCTTACTAACCCTTGAAGGTTTTGTTTTGCGGCTCGGTACTTTTTCGAATATAAAGACGTCATCGTAAGTTTCATTGTTATTAAATCAAGTTCTATTATCTTGTATAGTTAACTCATTGAGGTTTTTTCTCTGTCTAAATCTTTCCTGTTAAAAAATACGTTACCTTTCCCTATGACGTAAGAAAAAAATCAAATCATTAGCATAACCAGCGTAGTGGTTGTGACCGAATGCTACTTGGCCAACACTTAGACCCCATATGGTCAAAAATACTACCTTACGGAGGAAGACCGGGTCCGAAAATAAAGGTCCTAATAAAAGTCATGATGTGTAGGTTAGCGAAATTGCTGTTGTTCCCGTTATCTGAGAGAGACGGGGCATGTCTCGAACTACAACATCGCTTATATTGAGTCAAATAAATAGAATGTTGTTTTTTTTAAAAGCCTCGATTAAATCCAAAAAGACGCGAAAATGGAACCCAACAATTACTAGCACATCTACTACCTAACCCTTTATCGCACAATTTTCGTCTTTTACCTGGTCCACTAAACACCTAACCCGGACGCGACGTTAAGCTAGGTTAATACGCTTTTCTACCTTTTCCTGGAAATAAACAAAGTGCTTAGCTTGACCTACAACACCGGGGTTATCCTGCTATGTCGTCGTAATTACGTTAATTACGGTCGTCGGCAAAAACCAGAAATTTAGGCATAACCCGAAAATGCAAAACCTACTGCGGATTTAACAGATGCAGGCGCGCTAACGTAATAGACACCTTACCACAGTTAGTATCAGGTTTACAACGGAAACCTGGGTTACAATTGAGGTAAGTTCGTCCTGTCCGATAAAAACGTCTGTAACGACATCCAATGCGCCATGATCTTTTCAAGTGACACCCCCATTTACCGATGAAAAAGTTAGTCTAATGACTGTGAAACCAATTACCTCAACCTAAGGGCCCAGCCTTCCTTTCACAAACCCGTTAACCAGGTCCCTACCAGATATCAGAATCGTTTTTGGTGAAATAAAAAAATTTGCATATGAGACTTGTTCTACGGTCTTTAGCAGGGGTTCCATGTTTACCTTAGGACGCAAAACACCGAGTATAGATTCCAACAAACCACCCTTTTACTGATATAGCAAGTGGTTTAGTACGAACTTTTGGCGTAGCTCACGGAGATCGTACCAAAACGGATACTTTTAAAAACCAAATTGTGTTTGGGGCCACGAATATCAACGAGAATTAACTAAAACAAACTAATGAAATATATTAGGTGACATAAATAAGTTAAAAGTCCTTCTTTAATGTAACTTTTAGCCATAATAACCACCGAGATATCGGCCTACGCGGGATCGGAATAATAATTTTCTGGTTAAGGTTCAATGTCAAAAACTCGCTCGTCTACTAAATTTCAGCGCGCCTCGCCCATAATGCTAAAGCGAACTTAATGATTTGCGAAATAAGCGGTTTTTAGAATAACTAGTTCTGTGTAATAGGGTATGAACGTGACGTGCATCAAAAATAACGGTCCGTCTATTACTTGGTCAAATACCCTTTAAAAATACCGTTGTCCCTTAAAGGTACCGTTCGGACGTGACCCTATGAAATAAATGGTTAAATTCCTTTTCTTATGGTCTGGGTTATATGGAAGTTCCACAATTCCAATATCTGCATTTTGAGTTCCTATTTCCGGGGCCGGTTTAATGAAATCTTAGACCTTTTTGTGACGTTAAACTAAATTAACAAAAACGGCTACCACAAGTTAGGAAACCTTCTGTCAACTATAGGTTACGCGTTGGTCTTATAAGTCCAATACAACGTACCGCGCCCTGGAACCTTAAACTTGCTTATGTTTTATTTTGAGAAAAATTACTCGTTCCTGAAATAATGACAAAATTATTTCCTGTAAATAATTGAATAGGCCATATAGTAGTGTTTTTTTTATTTAACTTGACCCAAAAAATACTTTTTTAACGAGAACTCCTAGATCTTCTAAACCCAGGTTGTAGAAAATAGCTGAAAAGACATTTTCGATTTCTTGTAGAGATAGTTAATCGTGTACTGTTCAATGGGGTCCGACGTCGAGTTTATTAGGAGCTATGAGTTAGAGGAAAATACGTCTTTTAACACCTAAAGACACGAATAGCAGAACACTGACTACCTCGCGAAAATAATCCACTACGCTCGTGTCATAATGCGGGGGTACATCCTTTACCACGAAGGAATCGGTAAGTCCTACGTAATTCGGAGTCACTCGTAGAGTTCTTTATACTTCTACAAGTCGTTCGTTAATTACTTACCCTCTTTCTGAGAGAAGGATTTGCTCAACGCTACATACTAAACAGTTTTGCTTACCGACTACGCAATCACAATGTCGGCCACCTTACCGTTCTTTACTTACGCAGTTTTTACGACTCGACCACCCTCGTTTAGGAAGAACCTCTTTTCACCATATGTTGACGGCGGTGTGTTTTTTATACAATTCCTTACGTATGTCTCGACTTCGACGAGCGATATCATGTTTGATATTTTGAATGTCATCTTCTCATAGCATAATCTAGAGAAAAAGTGAAAAAAACACTCATCGAGGGGAGTCCGGGGTTTCATGATACGTCGTCTGCTCTTGGTAACGGTTACTGTTCCTTTAATTAGGGTTAAATTACTCGTGAAGAACGGTCGGATTGGGTATCTTTAATGGAGGTCGTTATCCGTAGTAAAGACGTGGTCGCGGGGTGTAAGGCCGATTTTTTCACCAACGGGTTAACCATATCCACGGTTTATCTCTTTCTTGCTTAGGTGTTGAGACATGTGCACAACTATTTAAATTAACGCCGGTATAATTAGGATTATCTTAATCCTTTTATGGTAACTCATAAGGGAGTTCTACTGACCTTTCGGGGTAAGACCCTAATACGTAATTTCCATTATATTTGGGGCAATAATTCGGATTATTTTTATTTTTTTGCGGTATAGAATAGTTAAATGCTGGCTCAAAATAAAGTCGTAATAACAAGTTCTAATAGGAGCGTTAGTTTGGAAGTCCTGAATGCTTTTTGGGGTTAGAGAAACAATTTTTTACAAAAATTAAGCCAGTAAATCAGATAGATTTGAGGGAGTAATTTTTGTAAAAAACGGAGCTGGAACCCTAAAAAGCGTTCAGGACTGGAATAGTTTGGAAAGTCTTAATGAGTATAAGGTAACGGGGGTGCAAGGAACTATAGGGAAATTTGCGACAACGCGTTTGACTATTTTTACCCGTTCCTTGTTTTAAGAGACGAGTATTATTCCTCAATCCATTCCGAGACGAGCTAACTGAAGTTTGTTTAATATTATCCCTCCATAACTACGCACAGCACGTTATTAAAGAAGTTTTGAGTGAAATAGACGTAAAAAATTGTACAGCATGTAGTGTTTTTTTGAGCAACAGGCGGGAAAAGGAGGAGATGTTACATACACTTTGGTTCATAGAAATCCGCGTAAAAAATAATACCGATTTTTCCGTAGCTGAAGACTTAGTCTGCCACGTGTTACTAGCCATTGCATATTAGCTACTATAAGTTTTGGATTAGAACTTTGATACAGGCGAAGTAAAAAATAGAAAAAATGGCCCTACGAAAACGGCGACCTTTTGAGGAACCGTCGCTTGACAACGCTTCTATCTTAAGGCGAATAAAAAAAGACTCAAAAATTACTTGGCTCGGTTAAAAGGACTAGACGTTCTGAAACCCGTAAACAAAAAGGCGCTAAATAGGTTAGTATAAGTGAATGATTACATTAGCGAGACGGTAATTCTATCGGTACCGAAAGGACCGCATTTAGGTTGTGGTCATGACCGAATAGTGCATTTATAGGTACGTACCGTTATATTAGTCTTTATAGAAAGGTAGGGAAAAGTGAGCCGAGAAGTGACGGTCTGTACCAGTTAAGCAATTACGGGTTACATAAGGGAAGTATGCGTAACCGTTAGTATCTCCGTAGTGCATTGGTAAAATTACCTCTTCTACTTGCGAGTGACAGAACGTGTTATGTCCCTAATACCTATGACCGTAGCGTATAGGAACAAAGACATAAACAAAAACGCTTTGAATTAGGGACTTGATTGTTCTCTCGTAATCTTTATTGCCATTACACGAAGTTTATCCAGTAGGTATTGGGGAATTGTTCTTTGTATTTGGTAAGATACAATTATAAAAAAAGATGACGTTCTGGTAACCAAGTTTTAAATAGTCTAAATAATAGTTAATTAGACGTCTACATGGAAAAGCCGAGCCGTCCGATTTACTCCTAATAAATAGTTTATCAACGAACCTCACTCACGGTGTTATATGTAATTATTTTAGTTATTGACGAACGCGTTTTACTCGTAAGGTATTCAAGACTACGGGAAATAGTCTTTTGAGTTAGGTAAGGAATCCGACCAAC
Source organism: Legionella qingyii (assembly GCF_003184185.1). The sequence continues at coordinate 123,621 of NZ_QHJG01000004.1, forward strand.
CGAACTAATTTGTCTTGGTTTGGAACTAACATTCCTTGTTGTAGTAGGTCAAAGGGTACGTTGTAGTTCTACCCTTGTACTTAAAAAACTTACGCACTATTTCTTAGTATGAATAGTTAGTACCCGTAACCATTGGTCCTTATTACTTTTGCACGGTCTCGGCAATTACTCCATATACCGCTAACGTCGTGATTTCGCGTGTGTCCTTTAAGACAGCGGTAAACACAACGTTGAGGTCAAGGATTACTAAGAGGTATCTCGTGCTATACTAAAAGAAGTTGGGGGACAACAACATTTTTAACATAACGGCGAGCGCGTAGGACTATATTAGGACTAAGTCAACCGGAAGGGCCTAAAGGAGGTATGGGTGCTATAAGGTCATTATTGTGTGGTTTGGGAAGACTCTCTTCAACTGCTTGTTCTCCGTATGCTATCGGTTATACGGGACGTAAAGGTACGTTTATCTCTTAATGACCAAAGAATAGGTGCCTCCCAAATATGGTTCTTGAATTTCAGTTAGGTAAGCGTTGTCCCTAAAATTATTAAACGTACAGAAGTCGGACTTTTAGAACGTTTAATCCAACAAGTCTTCTACCCTTTATTTACTTTATTGCAACGGTTTTTATGCGGTGCCATCGTTTATTTTATTTTTCTTTCTCTTGGTCATTGGTAACGAAAACGTAGTAAAATAAAGTAGATGTAGGTAACAAAACTAACATTTTTACCCATTAGACATATAGGAAAACGTGACGGGGGCATATTTCAACGTGCTAGATTAAGTAAGTTACCGCGCAAAAAAGATTTGGCGTACTGGTCTAGCCCCAACCTTTATTTTATAGCAGGTTTTCGGTGCTCTAGCCGTATTGGTGACCACTGACGAAGCAGCCGGTAAAGGTTACATATTGGCAATAAATGGTAGGTCCCCGGTAATTTAAGAAACGCATTACGCAACTTTAGTTTTGGTATTATAAGCGCACGGGGAACTCAAAGAGGAAGTTATTGTACTTGTATTCGGTTGAGTTTAGCTGAGTCAAGAGCATGTTCACCTTTTTTTTGTCGTCGTCCACGTCATAGACACTGAGGTAACCGTACTGAATGACCTCGCTCTGCCTAAGGACAAGCTACACGCGGTTAAAGTAGTTGTTACCATCGTCAGTGAAGGTCACGTTTTGCATTAGCCAAACGTTAACTTGGCGGTATAACTAGGCAAGCTACTAAACAGGGTAGTGTGTTTTTAACTACTTACTCTATAGGTAACCGACGTACTTAAAGTTGCGGTAGTTTGGGGCGATTTTATCGTAAAGAACGTCGTTAAGCTATTAGAAGTTATTCCGCCCCTTAAAGTGACTCGAAATTACGTGCACCGTGAGGTTGAAGCTGTTTTCATGGTAAAAGTTATTTACACGCGACAGGACTACGGCGTTACCGACTCCCTCGTTGTCCTCGTTACGGAGGACCAACGTCTCTTCCTACACTTTAAGCGGGATGTACGGTTTCAACGTTTATATATCGGGGAGGAAAACGCACTTGTCGTAGGCAATGGTTAAAGGTAGGTCGTTAAACAAGACTCCTTATCTAAGGCCCCCAGGTTCGTATAGGAAAAGGCCAGCCGCTTTAAACGCAACGAAGCCGCTATTAATTCGGACGTAGGCGCGCAACGCGTATTATAAGACGCAATTCAAGACTTCCTCATAGTTAAGGTACCTAACTTGCTAAAGCGCAATTACCTCGGTACTGTTACGCTAAAAAATCGCACTCGAGAGAATTTAATTTTCCTGATTTATTTTAAAGTACCAAGCATCAGTATCAACGGAGTACGTCAATAAGTATGAGTTTTAATTAAGTAAATAAAGAAGATTTTAATTAATTTTGTAAGATAGATACAAAGTAAGATCTAATATCCCATTCTATAACGACTTGTCACCTTGGGTAATGAAAGTATTCCTTTATCTTTACATAGTCTTATAAAATCAACGCTAACTACTATCGCTATGTAGTTACGTTCGGAAGGTCCTTCGCTAATTCGAGTCATTTCACGTAGTCCGTTTTAATGCTTAACACGTGTAATGTTTACTCAAAATACGAGGAATAGAACCTTGGCCCCAACTAATACTCTTCGAACTCCGAAGTAAGTTTCTTATACCAGTTGTTAAAAACTTATTCTACGTTTGGTATCGTGAAGTTGTCGTACGGCTGACACTTCGTGTTGAAGAACTTTACTTAGGGAGATGGCTTTTTCAACGACTTTTTTAGTAACTTCGTCGTTTTTTAACCGGACGACTAAACTAACAGGATCCTTGAGTACCAGCAGCACCGATAGTCGTAAATAACGAACCATCACAGCGTCTTCCACAATAAGCGTTGCGCAGCTACGGCTAAGAAGATTAAGCTCCGTTTTTCAGGATTTCTTCGACCAACGTCACTAAACCAAAATAGTAATGATCTTTGGATTCATTAACGGGATTAGATAAATATTGTTATTTACTATACCAGAAAGTTAAGTTTCCTACAGACTTTTAGAACACTTCTAAAGCGTTCTAAAAAGTGGTAGGTAACTGTCCGTAGCAATGAACCTATGACGTTAAACTTTAAAAAAGAATCGTAACCTTGGTTGAGGTTAACACTGTTGACATTTACCCGTAGTTTTCTCTCTTTTATGTAGTGGCTGTTTAGTGAAAACTTGAGAAGGGTCGGTGAATACGGGAGTATTAGTAATTAGTTTAGCGGTGTTGGTATTTTTTAATTTGGAACTACCATGGTAAGTTATGGTTACCCTACTACACTACTCACTGGTACTTAGTGCAATTGCGGACGAAGTAGTTATTCAGATACTCGTTTAACGACTACAACCCGACCCTAGAGTATGGGGGTTAAGGGGGGGGTTACTTACGATTGTTATGTATTTAGAAGACTGAAAGATATTAAGAGTTAATACAAGAAATAAACGAACTACCTTAGAAGAACGTCTAGTCCATCGTTGGTATGAGGACCGACAAGGACCCATCGTGGGGTAAGAAACTTTTATGGTGACCTTGATTCGGGGTATCTCTTGTGCTCTTGAGATGGGAACTTTGGGCCTTATTTTACTTAACGACCACGTCAACGAAGGACTTACAAAAAAGGTCGTGGTCATATTGGATAAGCACGGAATAGGTCTCAGTTATCACAAAGATTTTTTGGAAGAGATGGGGTTAGGTTATGTACTAATAAACGGTTTCGTGTTTGTAGTTATACACGACTTCATTATCGTAGATATAAGAGTCCTACGTACGCTATTAACTAGGGGAAGCTACCGGTACCTCATAACGACGACCATTACGAACAAAGGTTTAATTAATTTGCTTTTAGACCAAAGGAATCGAAATTAAGTAAATTCGGTAGGGGGGTGTGTATACGAGGAAACAACGGTTCTCCTTAGCATGGTAATCGAGAAAGCCGTTCCCTTTGTATTTATGCCCGTAGACATTGTATTCTAAGTATCTCAACACCAAGTGTTCCTACGCAATTTTAAACTAGTTAAGGAGAGGGTCAGTACTGTAGCGGCGTATTTTTTTATACCTTACCTTCATTCCGACTCCTGTACTACTAAATAGGATATTGTACCTCACTATTTTAGTCGAGTAAAAAAGATGATTTTTTTATTATCAGAATTTAACTTTCACATCATCTTTGGTTGTCGTCAAACGACCATAAAACTACTAAAAAATATAAGCAAGGGATATAATTAAGTTTCTACTAAAAAACCGCCATATAACGCGGGGGGAGTTTATTAAGTCTAAGTCTATAGAGTGAAAAAGAAAAGAATAATAGAAGACCTTATCAATCGTGTGGGTTTAAATAGCTAAACGCTGAATTTTTTACTCGCGATCATAACGAGTTAATCCGTAGTACCGTACTGTAGATGTGCATTTTTTATAGTTTAAACCGATTATGACTACTGTACTAGTAAGTAGCAAACCATATATGACATATTTTGGTCAAGCAAAAGAGATGATTCATTCTATTTTTAGAATTTAGTCCCCCTCACCACCTTTTATTTGTTACCGTCAAAAGCGAGACCATATAAAACTACTAAAAGACCTAATAGGAGAATAAGGTCTTGATAAAAAAGCGTAGTGTAGGACATCTATAACGAATATCGCTAAAATATTTTGAAAACTTTCGTCTATTCAATCTATTGCAGAATGAATGAGTTCTGATATAATGGCGTTTGAATTTTGGACTTCCAAATTGTCTTAATGAGGGTCTTCTATTTGAGTTTCTTTATTTTCTTATGCCACCGTTTCTTGGGGTCTAATGATGTCAGGCATAATTACTAGGGAGAGAACATAGGTGAGACCTTCGTCGTTTTCATGTTAAATTACCTGTTCGACTTTTGTTTACCGATTGGTACTATGACAGAACCTAATAAGGACGTAATGAAAAAAAACGAAACACCTCAAAAAACTATTCCGCGTACCCAAGTCGACGACCGCCTCAAAACCTACAACCCTTTTCATTTCGATTTTAGATGTACCTTTTTCTTTGTGTACATAGTAAAGTTCTACAACGTCCTCATCTACTTCGTTTTCGACTCGAATACCTTCAGCAGCTCAAGGAGTTCTTAGGCGTCGTAATATGAGCATAGCCTCGGGTATATGGATTTCCTCATGAAAATCAACCAGGAGGACCTTGTCCATTTTGTAATGAGCGTGCTCGCCACCGTCCTCTCCGTCCTCATGGTAAAAAAAGTTAATTACCAAGTCTTAAGCATCTTTACAAACAACCACAACCCCGACGTGCGCATGCTCTAGAGAAATAGGTACGTGCCCTTTGTCGAGGCCGTTAATAAAAATAACTACTCGAACTACGAAACCCCTCTCGTGCACCACGTATAGGAGAACCGCCACCTGTACTACTCTTCCTTGTCTGAAATTTAGTCAATGAAAGACTTTACCTACCGAAACTGGGGTCACTCCCTAATTAGAATGAGCGGCGCTGCTTAGCTGGTCTTTAAGAACTAGGCCGTAATAACGCACGACCTGCAAAACTAGCGGTACATGAGCAGCTAGCTGGACTATTTTTTCCGGCTCATCTTTAAGATTTACAAGTAGACTTTTTTTATTTTTTTCGGAGGCTATAACTAGGACTTTGTTAACGTCGGAATTGCGGCCCAAAAAGACCACGTCTAAACCGTTTAGAGCAGTTGCTCCGTCGAAACGAACGGTGCGCAGTACTACGACTTAGACATTCGTACCTACTGAAATGGTTGCGACAACTTGCTTAACATCGCCCAAACCTCTTTTTCTTAGCGAATGAGTTAGGACTTCTCGCTTTTCGTCACCGTATAGTGCTTTACCCCGTGTGAAACTAGCGCGAAAGAAATGGATTACATCTAGTCCACGTGTTTCAAAGATAATAAGGTGCGCCGTATCCCTCAAACCCCATATGGTAAGTTGCGGGGTGACTTCTGGCGATAGACTACTGACTCCTTCTTAATTTTTTATTTTACTACCATAACGAGCCTCCTTCTCGTCGTCTTAAACAACATAAACCAGCTAAAAGTTGCCCTCGTCGGCTACTAGAACGGTTCCGTTGTCTATAACGTGCTTCATACCAGTACGCAATGCCGTACCTGTTTCTTGAGCCTGGACATTGGATGGTCTTTCTTGTGAGTGGTAAGGACCTCAGAGGATACTGCGGAGTGCTAGCACTCAAATCACTTCTTTGACGAACACTCTAACTACGTCGTCAGGCGTTTTAATAGGTTTGGCGTAAACTACTACGGCATTTATAATATTTTTTCGTATAATTTTAAAATCTTTTTCCGCGCTGAAATAATAACTTTTTTCTTTGAGACTTACTTCTTCTAAATCGGTGTAATGTATAGTTTATTATTAGCATCGGACCCCTGAGTGTCGTTTTGGGCCCATTAACTTCATAAGGTCTTAGCGCTCAAGGTGAGACGATGTAGGTCAAATGTATGTAGTTTTCCATAGGAAAAAACAATAGTAACTAACCAGTATTCGACAAAAACTGAATTACCGAAATTTCGCGAGCAAAATAGTTTTACTTAATTGGGTAGCTTAACTATTCCTTCAGCGCATTTTTTTATTACCGACTTCGCAAGCGAAAGACCTTCTATCTGGTGAGGATATCGGGCGACGTTCGCTCCTTATAAATTTATCATAAGGTTAAAGAGTAATAACTCATTTAAATTCTTTTTTAAGAACATAAAATCGACTACTTTCTCAAGAAGTATCGAAGGACCGTTTGGTCCAGAATACACGAAAAAGAGAGGACGAGAAGGGGTTAGTCTACGTCGGTATTGTCACGGGAGTATTCAACTCTTTGGTTCTCTTATTCTTAAATACGGTATAACGAGCGCATGGTTGACGGGGTCTAATTTAAGTAGTGCAAGTGGGTAAAGTCAGCGTGCGCTTAGGGGTTGTACACTTAATACGCGGGTTTATTACTAAAATCGGCCGAATAACTTCGCACAAAGGTTTACTAGTCGGTTCTGTAATTCACAAAGACGGTATACTCATAGAGCCTATAAGGTACAACTTTGGGACGGAAGGTCGTACCTCGCTATTATTAAAAGACGTAAAAAATGGTTAGCTCGTAAAACTCAACGTTTCTTTATAAGTAGAAGTTGTCGTTAAGGTAGTGCTACGTCCATAAGTTTTCGTGCCACAACGTTAAGTTGATTAACTCGGTGACGAAGTAATTATGTCCTAAAAAATTAAGGCCGTGATTAATCTATCGGCATGTAAACTCCTAGAACTAATTCTACTAGTTTTGTGCGTATAGCGACAAACCGTGCATCACGGCGAAGTCCTAGCTAAAATAAATCTTTTAGTTAATGACGAACGTAGCTACTTAAATTCGATATATTTAGTTCTGGTATTTTAGGTTAAAAAAAACGACGTCCGTTTGACAGTAATATATCTGCATTGGTTAATTCTTTACCTCCTTCGCAGCATAATGCGGTGTAGGTTCAACCTTTAGCGAGTTTTCGTAGGTTTCTAACGAGTGATACTCGATATCAAGGAAGAGGGACATTTATTGCTACCTGTGCTATTCGTAGTCCGGTTAGAGGAAGTTAACGTTAACGGTATTTAGGCGTGAGAAATTATTCTGCAACCCTATAAACTTATGCTCGGACTATCTTGAGTACCCAAGGTACCCTGCGAAGTGGTTAGTAATGTTTTGCTCGTAGCGGATAAACGAGTTCGTGACGTAGTATTAGAAGTAGAACCCGCGGGTTTCCCTGTTAACATAGTAAGTCAAGTAGCTGGTCGAAAACGTTTCGTAGGAATAAGTATTTTCGGAGGAGCCTGTGTTTGAAATAGGTTATGTTATAACCAGTTTGGTAAAAAACCGATTCAAACTTTGGAGGAGGTTAAAAGGTCCGAGGAGTTTGTTTACTCAACGAGGCCCTTGGTCAAGGTTAACACACTACGTCGAGTAAACTCTGTAGCGGACGACTAATTCGGGTTATTGATGGAGTAGTAGAGGTGGTTGTTATTCATTGCATCCCGAGAACTGAACTCCATTTATCAAAGCCCGATTTAGACCAGATGGTGGTGCACTATGTTAGCGAAACTGATTTAGTCCCGGGACACGACGACGATGTTCACGGCGTGGTGGAGGACACGATCGGGGTTTGTTTGGTTAACCTTTTACTATACGACGTTTAAGAAACCATGTGGTTACTTAATGTAGTTCTTCAGCTCTCCGGTTATTTACTTATAGTTTTGCTTTAAGTGCTCACTGTAATAGTTACTGTAGAAGAACACTCCATTCATCTAGTTTTTCGTTGCAACGTATAAAAGGAAGTAAGTTCCACGAACGATGTATAACCAACGCTAACGACTTAGCTGACGAAGGTGAAGGTACATGTTTTTAGTGGTATGGGAAGCGGAGGAGTCCCTACTTATTTTTGGGCAACTCTATTTGTAAAAATGACCCTTACCAATGACCTACAACCTATAGATGTCATATTCGCAAGTATCCGTAAGGAAAAGGACTTGGCTAATATAAGGTTCATATCTGGATAAGAACTCCATGCTGCAATTCGGAATTGAATAAGATTGTTAACTTCGTTCTACTTAAATCCTAGTCCTAATAACGTATCATTTTTTTCTCGGATATACTAATTCAACGGAATCTTAGTATAGTTAAACTACATTATTTATCTCTAGAACGTATTGACATCCAAAACGGAGTCATGTTCCGTAAAAACAAAGCTCCTCGGCTAAAATGTACTTCATTTACTCGTCACGTCTTTGTCTCTATTGCGTCGTTATTTACTTTTTTACGTGTACGTCTTCGAGATTACTTATTGAATCCCTATTCCTTAATATTACCCGTTTTTCTTATTCGTCAGTTGAAGTAAACGTCCTTTTTTGTTAAAACTATAAGGAGGTCCTAATCAACGAGTTTCTTCCCGCGTTAATTAACGGCGGTCTCTTGTTAGATCTAATTGTAGTCACTGTAAGTAACTAGGCCTATGTTTATTATGAGTATGCTTTGGTGAATCAGTAGAATGGTTTAGTTCTGGGGTTTATTTCGTATTTTTAGGAAGTGCCTGTGCCGCGTTTGAGTTACGTAGTAGCGTGCTAAAAAATTTTTTTTTACTCGTTTATTGTCCAACACGTTGTCTATATTTGAATTGACATCTGACCGAATTTCTCAACTTTTTATGGTATAGCCCACGTACCTAACGAATATCATTAATGATATTTGACCCATAGTTGTGGGCGGTTGGATTACCTACCAAATCAACCACCGCGGTATGGCTCCTACCTGTTTATTCTCGCCTTTTCTAGTTGTTACTTCGTCTTCGATCGCTATTATGACTATATTAATACTTCGTCTACCTCGTTAAAAAACTCCTGGGAAGATGGGCGATACTTTTGGTGAGAAAACGGTGAATAAATAAACTTGTTAAGTTAGCAGACAATCTTGCGGTACTTATATTTGGTGCCGTTCCTTATTAAATACTATTTTTGATAACCGTGTGTTAACGGCTTGTTAACGTGGCCAATTACCGGTTTCTCCGCATATTGGTATCGAGTCTTTGTGGTCAAGACACTTAGAGTTAAATTTTTATCCCCGTTAATGTACGTAGTAGTCTTAGGGACCCGATATTTATGGGGGTAATTATGAAAAAAGAAACTAACACTACCATGGGATAGGGAATAACTCCCGTAATTACTTAATCGTTGCTATTTGCCCCAGCGTCTCGTTCATGTAGTCTAATGACGTGCGACATACCCGTTTTGCCCATACTGATGGTCACTAATAGCGGTCGCGAACCTAATACAGGTTGGGTGAGCTTTTGTTTATCTTCTCAATAGCCTTACGATGTCTGTTGTATAACGAGGGCCTCGTGTTCTTGAGTAAGTCGATAATGTGTCAAACTTATTTTTTTAGATATAATAAAGACGACCCTAATTTGACCGTCACCAAGTCAAACGGGTTTGAAATCCTTAAGGACGTTGATTACACGAGCGTCATCTACACATAAAACTACTCGTTCCATTAATAGTTCCTAAACTACTTGTTTCGTTATACTGGGTTCCGTTACCATTTTGCTATCTTTAACGGAGTCATGAGTTTGGGCTACTTGCGAGAAATAACTATCCACTACCGCATTCACTGACCCTTCGAGCTCTTTATCATTGTGCTAAATAACCAAAACGTCCGGATTTAGGATTCCTTACCCACTTTTTAGTGAGACTAAAAATATAGTCGTTAAGTTCAAAAATGGGCTATTAGGGAAATCCCGATTGAGTCTTACTCAACTTTTTTAACGGAAGTGTTATAATACGAATAATACTTGTCCCCGAACGACTTTAAATATTGAGACAACAAGACTAGTTCCCTCTACTGGTACAAATAGTAAGTTCAAGAACTATTATATAGCGGTGTCCCGAACTCAAACAAAGTAGGACTGTAAATAGTTGATCCGGAATTGGGTCAACTCGGACTACGGTAAGAACACGCGAGGGTATTTAATGTATTAGTAGTTAAAAGTTTTTCTAATTTCCGCCATCGTGCTCGGCCTTGGCCATAACTATTATAGGGACAACTACATGAATGCTTATACCCATAAGGCCATAAAATACGAGGGCCTCGTTTACGGTTACGTCATTTTCTTAACCACTACCGACGGTACTATTACCCAATATCTGTAAATCTACTTTGGGCGAGGAAATAATGACTTGACAGTTTTCTCCTCCTCGTAAATAAGTTAGTTCTTTAGCTTTGATTTTTTTTCTTTAAATAACCGGTACTTTAAAGTCCATTTTGAAACCCCCAGTATCCGAATCCATTATATCCGCAGTTTCATCGATTACGACCCGACCGAAATCCTTACTTCCATAACCCAAAACTATGCTTATACTGAAACTGATTACGAGACCGAAACTACGGACCTCAACTTTTTCAATACCTTTACTTACATAATGAACGAGTACGTCTATAATAATGGGATGTATAGGGAAATTTAAGTCGATGTTGAGTAAATTAATTACTTCTTTTATAATGGAACCAATTTGGGGTATACGACAATGAGTTAAAAAGCGCGCTTGTTTATCAGTCACTTCGACGCTAAAACGTTGTTAATTTATTGGTCGTTTAGTACCCTATATAATGTCTAAAGGGTTGTCAATTAAACCGGCCAGTAGGGTTACAAAACAGGAAGGGGGTAAACCCTCGTTCATGAGTCCTTCGTCTTGTTTCGCGACGTCTTTACCAGTAAGCGTTATAAACATTAATAAATCTTGTACCGTAGTAGCTTATAAGACAATTAAAAGGATTATATAGGGAGAGTCGTTGAGTTCATGGCTTAACAATGGCATATAATTAATAGTTGTTTTTACGGGGTCCTCGCTACCCCTTTTAGTGGGTTTTATATAGTTTTGATTTGATGTTGTAACTTGTTTACCTTTTATTTAGTGCACCCCGTTAACGACACTTGGACTAACTATATAGCCCTGGATTTCTTAGTAATTGGGTTGAAACACTTGTTAATTCTGTGTAAAGTTCATATTATCTACATGCTGACCAAAGATTGCGGGTATTTGTTATTTTTTTCGCAAAAAAACTTTTTAGGTCTAAAGAAATGATGTGAAGATATACAAGAAGGGAATAAATATAACAAAAAAAATAAAATTAGTCCTAACGACACGTATTATAGCTCAATGAGCGGTAAGCACTAGTATTTTGTTTACCGTACCGCCAAACAAATTTCGGGTTTTAAGGAATATAATAATGGGGTAGAGAGCAAGTACTCTAAGCATTCAACGTTTTATTTTATCGTCTCGTCATAATGCGTGTTGGTACCCTACCTCAAATGATGGAAGAAACCATAAATGTAAAGCTATGTTGTGGTACCTTTCCTGAGCTGAAAGTTAAATAAGTGCTTCGTAATTATTTAGTAGTACTTGTATTTTATCTTTAGATGTAACTTGCTCATAAACTTAACGAAAAATAGTTAATACATCCGGACCCGGAGGGGAATTAATTGACGAGAAAATATTTGTCTTTTGATTCGCCGTAAAGCGTTCTAAAAAAGATAAATTTAGCTTATTTGAAGTATTTTGCTATATTTCTAGACTTAACGAGGTTGATATTATTTGATGGAAAATCATTTAACTTAAAATTAGGACTTTATTTCTTCCGTAGTAAAGGGGAACTTTAAATATGAGCGTTATTAAAAATACGAAAACTACGATAACTAAACTTAAGTTACTTTTTTTAAGAAGTGAGCGTACTTATAAATGGTTATGGTGTCAGGGTTGTTTTACTTTATTCTGAGTGAAAGTTAGTTTATTCGGTCGTTTGTTAACTTTCTTAAATAGTTAACCGGAGTCTTTTGTAGTTAAATTAGTTTGCTAAAAGGAACTAGGTTAGTCATCGATCGGTTTTCATTGGTGCGTTATGTTGATATTTTATTTTTATTTATCGTTCACGATTGTAAAATTTACGTTACCTCATATTATACATTTTTAAAATATGTGCGGTCCCATTTAGTTACAAGCCGGACTTGCTTTTTCATCCTTTTAGGAAAAAATTTTGTCGTTTAGGTCCACTTGAAAAACAATGGTCAGCAAAAAAATGGTATGTCCCTCTTCCCGGAAAAGCACCAGTAGGACGGATAAAATAAGCAGATCGGTTTACATTAAATCGTACAAGAAAAACACTATGAATGAAACTGCAACCACTTACCTCTTCAAAAAGGAGAAATAACCTCCTTCGTCTATTGGATTAACTACGAAAAAAAGTCTTAGCCTCAGAGAGATGGGGGAGGACCCGGGTCCCAGACCGTTTTTTTTATTAAAATCAGTAATGACCACCCCTTGGGAGTAATGTTGTTTTAAATAGACGGAAAAATCTCCTTCGGGTTGGCATAAAGGTTATATGAGTTTAACTTAGCTTGCCATAAAGATAAAATAGACTGGAAGGTTTTTCGTGCTATAATCATCAATCAGGGTTTACGGACCTTTTTTTACCCGCTTGCTAAGCTATGAACCTTGGGTTACGTTTTTACAACCTTGCTCGACTAATAAACTTCAAACAGTACAGTCGGGGGCTTCTTCTAGTTATGTTTGGGATATCGCTTCATGGCCGTACCCGTGTACTTACCCGACTTTTTTGCTTATTTGTCCACAAACACTCAGGGTACTTATCTATGGTTTTTCTTGGCGTTGCACAAGCGCGGTAAGCTCTATTTCCTGTCCTAAACTGAAACCGTCTTGCAAGACTTTAGTTACTTCACCAGTCGAAAACCCTCGGTCCAGAAAATCTAGACCTTTTTTTAGTTGCATTAGTGCTTATACGTCGTCTTATAACATACTTTATACCTAAATAAGAATTAAATGTTTAGGTAGATAAACGTTCGAACGGCATTTATTCAATTACTTGTACACAGAACGATGTAGGGTATGGAAGAACGAACACAATAGTGACTCTATTGTGTTGATGTCCTGAATGCTTTTGGGGTTCCAGCTCCGTTTTTTACAAAAATTGCTTCTCTAACCCAAAAAGCATTCAGGACTTGATATTTTCCGTCGAATAATAAATTATTATCTACAAGATGCATAACGCGAAATCCAGACTCTCTACCAGTGGTTTTCGCGGAGGGAGAGTCCCAGTCTTGTGCCCCGCATCCGATTCTAATTATTGAATTATCTTCCATCGTCTTGAGTCTTTAAAAGATATATTCATACTTATTTGGGCCAAAAACGATGCGGGGTGGGTCGGTGTTAAGTATCGGTTATTAATTAGTCTTGTATGGTATAGCACTGGTGTTGTACAACCACTAAATTAAACGGGTGTAGATAATCCTGTAAAGCGATGAACTTGGTATGGTAGCAAGCAGAACTGTTGTAGCAATTGGTTACCACTTAATGTAAACGACGTGCAATTCAAAAAGTGCGGGTAAGGTGTAAATACTGTAAACATAAGGTAATGTTGAGGAGGAACTTTTATTTAAAGAAAGTTATATCTGTGTTTAATACTTGAACATAAGGACTCCAAATGGGATTACGTCAACGCTGTGCTTTACGGAGTAGTTATACTAAAAGTAGTTTATGGACTTGTGGCACAAGGTAATTATCGCGCCGTCATTGTGGACGTGGAAAATAATTACACGCTCATTTTCAAGGTAGTATTTAGAGTGAATTGGGTGTTCTTCCCGAAGAGCGGAAATTTTATCGTTGTGCATACACTATAAAAAAATGTTCGAGTTCACGAAAAACGCGGGGAACTTCTTTTTTTAGTCAGTGTAGGACTAACGATAAACAAAACTGATTTCGTAAAAAGAAATTATGTAGTCGTGGGCTAAAAAATGGGACTTAGAGTCGTCCTCCAGAACCACATCCATCGGGTGGTCGGTAAAGGCCTGTTTACCATTAATACAAAGGAAGGAATTTGGTAACGACGTTTTCACCTACCGAAACGTTCGTTAGAGGGGGTAGTATTGCTTGAAAAACTGGTTCTTCTGTTCGCGAGTACTCATGAAATCCGTATTTTTAAAAACATAGTTAATTTAGTGTAGTTATTGGTCTGATATCAAATATCTTACATAACTTTGTTCCGATAAAATTTCGTACCGAGAAGCATTAGACTCCCGTAATTATTAGTGGCTTTGTCTCGAATTACGGTAACGTCAACGTCGCTATTATCCTAACTCGTCGTTAGGCCAATGACCTATGTTATGAGGACGTCGGTCGCCTTGAGGATTAGGCAATATTTATTTCCGTTTCTTATTTAAGACCGCATACAATGAGTAACAACGGGCTCTGTCCACCATCCGAAATTGCTAAGGTAAGTTTAGTGGTACCTCATCTCATTATGGGCGTGAGAGTTAACGATGTAGTCATGGACATGGGTAACGTTATGGTTATAGGCGATAACGGTTTCGACCTCGTAGTAAGTGGGGTAGGGGACGGTAACGGTGTTATTTCGGAAAGAGAAACTCGAGTGATTGATGCGCTGCGAATAGGAGCCCGTATTAAAGTCGTTAGTGTAATAACTATGGGTTGGCTGAGCGGTGACTGAGACGCCAAAAAACTGACAGAGGTCACTCGTATATCTGGAGTTAGGGTAAAAAAACGTTGAGTTCATACCGAAGTCCACACGAGCTAAATTATCCTAGGAGTTGACTGTCTTCGCGGTGGCAAAGTGGACGCTATCGGTCTTTGTAGTGCCAACGAGGAAGCCGTGCATTGAGTAGACGTGCGAGTTATTCACTCCCTAATAAACAGGGTATAAGAGCGTAGTTAACGTCTAAGGGTTCGCGTTAAAAATTTGGTAGCTAGAACGGTTATTGAGGAAAAGGGCTTTGACGAAGTTTTAGACTATGACGACGTTCACTATTAACAAAGAGAAAACGACGTCAGTATTAACGTAACCGTTCTCCTACAAGTGAAACGACAAGATCACGTCGGCGATCTCGCTCATAAAGTAGTCGAAGTTTGAGAAAAAGACACTATTAAACCCAATTAAATCCCACTGGTTCCCAGTCTCATGGGCAAAATAGTTGTTGTTCTTAAAAGTGAACGAGGTAAACAAGGTTACGGTGACGTAAAAATTGATTATGTGGTAAGACGCGTGGAAACGGCTGTCGTTGGTATTACCTGTACCCCCACCGATTAGGATCTCGTGTTCCTGTCCGTTATTAGTCGTGACTTTGGCGACGTTCATTTGGTATCGACTTGCGTCCAACGCCCGGGTCCTTCTTGGTTCGCTACTTTCGTTGATGTCGTTAGTTTTAATGGCGTCCGTGTTTGGTTGGTCTTTGACATAGCCGGTCAGCAACTTATCCTCGAGCCGACGCAACGCGAAGTGACTGGTATACATGTTACACACGATCGTACCATAGCGACGGTTGTACGAGACGGAAGTAATATTTTGACGGTAAGACCAAATAACACCGAGGTTAGTGAAAACTCGGGTGTAAAAATGACTAACCGTAGCTAAGGGGTCATTGGTATCTGAGTAGCTGTCACGACGCAGGAAGTTTGTGGAGTGGTAGATGCCCATAAAAAAGAGGTCCAGCTTGTGCCTCGAATAGGGGTTGGACCTGAACTAGGTTCCAATGAAGGAGGAGTAATGGAAAACCTAGTTAAGCTGCGCGTGAAAGTCCTTGGTCCAAGTTATTTCGCGCTTATCGTGGAGGACAAACAAGAGCACGAAAATTAAGGTCGTGAACTGGATCGTCTTGGTTTCACCACTACTGACGTCGACGAAGTTTTATTTGCAACTAGTATGGAACTAAGACATTCCGTCGTCCTTTATTTGGCCCATTATGATTCCGCTACCATGACATTTGGGTACGTTGTGGATAGGGGTATCGTTATTCCCACTTGTACAAGTCAACTGCACAAAAGTCACTTTACTTGCGCGCAACCTATTTTCCTTTTGGTGTGGTATTTTGATGCCCCCAACGCTTATGTTTAACTTAGGTCCGTCTTGATAAACGGTTCTATTTTAGTACTTTGTGTACAGGTGGGTAAAGATTATGTTTATGTCCATATGAGTCTTATTCACGATTGGTTTTGGCTACGAAGTACGAGAACATAAGACCTAAAAGAACAAGACGCCTTTGCGAAAGGCCAAGATCCCGGTACGGTGTTTACCCTGTTAAAGGCCCGCGCCTAACTGCTTAAAGACCTACGTATCCTGTTCACATTTAAGGCCAGTGTCAGGCTATTGATAGGCCTATTAGACCGACAGAAACGTAGACTACTACAGCCACTGTCGGGACTACACGTAAGTAACCAAGACTACAAAAAAAAACTACTACACACACTAGTGTTACAGGTACAACGTAGTAACTGAATAGGGATAAAAACAATCCACTTTGAGTTATGTAGTGAAGTTAGTTAGTACAAAAAAATCGGTTAAAAAGAAGGCAAACGACTTGTTAGAGGAGATTTTTTTCTAGTTATCTCCAAAAGAACCACAACCGATTAAAAAGTATGAAATGACTTGGGAGCTGTTTGACTTTATAAGATAGTTTTAAGGGAAAGAAGCGAACTTTTCGCTTTCCAGGATATTAAAATAGTCGTAGAAGAAACTATCTATGGGGTATTTATAATTGTTCTAATAGATTTTCAAGGAACATTCATTAAAATATCTTAACCGTACCCGGTCAATTACCTCGACCTTGTAATCCCAGGTAGTTTATCTGTATTAGGCAAAGAAAAGGCGCGAGACGGGGTTGTTAATTTTCGCTTACCGACGGAAGTTAACAAAAAACTCCCGGAACAAAGAATCATACTTAAACTATAAATAGTCATGACGAGAGTTACCATGTATAAGGTCCTTATTTATGCTGTGATCCCCGACATATTTAATGGTATCCTGGCATGAGAACTTCATAGAGGTACTCAGGTAGTTAGCCAAAACTTCCTAGGGTGAGACTTGGGAGATTAACTATCGTACTACGTCGGTCTGCTTGGTGACGGACTACCATCTTTCCTCGGTACTCGAGTCCCAATAGAAATAAATTAACATATAATAGTGTTATTAAAAGTACTCTAAAATGGTGACTAAATTATGTATTGAGATTTACTAAAACATAACGTTAAAGCCGTAGTTTTGGGCAATATACAAAATTTGCCAGTTCGCAAAAAAGACGATTACGCTGTGTTAGTTGCATAAGGGCAAATAACTCCATAAGAAGTTTTAGTAGTATAACTAATATGAAAAACTATATTAGTAATGTTTTAAGTTATATCCAAAGATAGACAACAAAATAAAATCTTCATAGGTATCTATCCTTGAATTCCAGGAGGTATAGGCGAAGGTTGAAAAATTACTTCAAAAAATAGTGGAGAACCCATTATAAGAATAGAAAAACAAGACGTTATTTCAGTAGTTTAAGAAGACTATTGTTAAACCGTCACAAAAATAGCTTAAGTTAAAATAAATTAGGGGCTGCTATAAGACTCTTTTGATTGAGTTATTTAGCAAGAAAAGGTACGAGACCTAGGGATAGTAAAAAGGGTTTTGCTTTCGCGTTGCCTAAATCACGTATCTCGCGTGTTCATGGAGGAAAAACTCGTCCAACTCGAGATTCATATAGTCCGAGTGGATGTATTGCAAATGGAGCTCCTTGTAGTTCATTATTTCATAGCCGACAAAACTATTCTTTTAATCCGTATTATTAATTGAGTTTGTTTCTAGAATACATATTAATAATATGTCTAACTAACGTAACCAAAGTTGATGACATAGTAGCTTAATTTAGCAGTTGACATATGGGTAGTGAAAGATGATGGAATCGTTAGTGGACTAATTTAAGTACCCGTTAATTGAGAAATGTAACTCATCAATACCCGGGTAATTCACTTTAATTCATGAGTGGAAGGACTAAAAAACTCTTATTTTGGGTGTTTCTGGCTAATCAATGTCCCGCTAGGAGTGAAGGTTTTACCAAGCGTATAACTATAAATTCTTAACATACTGAGCTAAGACCTCGACGAAACGATTTTTTGCTTCCTCATTATAAGTGGTCCTAGGAATTAGCGAGACCAAAAACGTCCCAATATAAATTAAATTTATTAAATAATTGAAAAGAAAATTCACTACGTAATTTTGGTTAATGAAGCCGGGTTGAATTTATGAATTCTATTTTTAGTTGTTAGTAGCTTACTTCAAATGACAAGAATTTAACGAACCAATTGGTCTCAAACAAGGTAGATATTTTATTTATTACCGAATAACAATTGGGTCTTAGAAATTTAAGTGACAAAAATTAGTGTACGCTCGTAAAAACTTTTCTTCGTCAAAAATTAACAACTAGGAGTTAGCTGAATTATTTTAGTTACTTGCATATAACTAGCACATGGCGCTATAAATTAGCAAATATAAGACTTTTGTTTGGCTGTTGTCTTAATATAACTGACGGAAGGGACGGCGATACTTAGACCTATTTACCTTAAAAGAAAACGGCTGAATTGAACATTTTTTGTTCTACCGTACGTCGTTAATTAGGGCACGACTGTAAGTATAAAAATCAAGCCACGGTGAGATATTTAACAAGACGGACTACGCTTAGTTATCCTATTACCTTATTTATGAAAAAGACCGACGAATATCCGTATTTCATAAATACAGGTTCTATGTCGTAAAACTTGGGAAATAATATTAAGACGGTTTTTAATTAAAATACAAAATTTAAGCAGAGTATTTCTACTAATAAAAAAAACTGCTTTAATTCTTTGCTGAGGAAAAGACCAAGGTCTTAGTTGCAGACAGGAACATGGTTGTAAAGTATCATAAAAAATTTAACTGGGTTATGTTCTAGTGTACTTCCTGGTAGTTGCTACTATACTCCCTAGTGGTACACATTAAGTACGTCTAGTGATAAATAGAATATTTCTTTATGAGCTTAGTCGCCAACTACCCAATCGCCTTATAGTGAGGAGTATAATAAAACCTTAAGAACTAGCTCATTGCAGAGGAGTAACAGATCTCTCTACAGAAACATCTAATTAAGTTTAACAGGAAAGAATAAATTGTGGACCTAACCGTGAAGTCATAACTTTAAGTCGGTTTTTGATGATAAAACAAAGTGTTGTCGTAGTTTACGAACTCGCTGTATTAGGAATAAGTCGGACGGAACTTAGACATTAACGCAAGGTTGTAATATTCTTATCGGAACGGACAATTCATGGGTTTTTTGCATAACTTTTAGTGTATTGCCATGAAGAAGCGGTTACTACAAATATCGCCATACCAGACGGCGAGATAATAGTTTCAATTTATTTGAAACATTAAGTAAGCGTTATAAAAATCGTTAGAACGATTATGAACCGAGTAATTATTTCATAAGTTATCTATTCAAGTCCCAACCTGAAACGTTAAACAGTACTTATGCTAACGCTTAAAGATATCGGTAATCGCTCAGATTTGGATTACTCTTGTTTGGTAGTAGATGAAGTTAAACAAGCTATAACAGATTGGGATTGTGTAGGTGGCATTAAAGCGCGTTTTGAACTGAGTCATACCGTTAGCTGAGAAGGAACCATACAACCGCTTCTCTTAAATTCTTTAAAGCTAGCCGACCTACTCATACAAAGTATTCGAGTCGGTTGGTACGAACAAAGCCACTTATAAATTTTATTTATAGGGTCAACTATCCTGTATGTCGTTAAACGCGGTTAACTCGTGAATTATTTTGTAGTTCTTGTAGCTATGACAGGAATAGGTATTCCCATTTCGGTGCAACAACCTATCGGACCGAGTCCAAACGTCAGTAAGGCCAACGCACTTTTCCGGGGGTTAATTAGCTCTCACGTCCATTAGGAACAACAACGGCATTTATTCGGTTAGGTAGCTCTTTAGGTAATCGGCGATGTATTAAACGAACAGGAGACCGTGGATTATGTCTCCGATTCCTCCTTTTGTTTTGTTTATCTAGGTTACCTTATAGAAACCAATTGACTACGTTATAGTTGCGTGATAGGTAAAAGCGTGAATTATGTAAAACGTAGAGTAGCAGTGAATTTAATTGGTTATTCGGTAGAACGTGTTACGGCCGCTCTACTTTATGCGGAACGTCCCCAAACCTTGAAACAAGTTATAGTCATTACTAGACAAGGTAAACGACTATTAATGACCGTAGACGGACTATTACGAATTATTTATGAACGAAAAACGCGCGTGCGAGCTAGTCGCAAAACCATAGGAGTCTTGTGAGGCTAGATGACCATTACTGTTATATTACGCGGGGAGACGCTTATTCCATGAGTTAATTACAAAAACGGTTCGGAGGTCAGGGTGGGCATTAGTCTATCCAACGTAGTGAAAATTTGAGAACAACCTGTTCTAAACGACTCTAGACGCGAAAGAAATTAGACCCTTATATTTTACATAGAGCCTAACGTTTGACTAAAAGTTGCGACAACCATCGATTATCTATGAAATTATAGAGACCGTTCCATGAGAACCATAGGTTCAGCTAACTTATTAAAAATTGTTCGAGTTCAAGCAATGATTTCCAAAAGGTTTTTCGTGTACGGTATCATACCATCCCTAAATGGAATAGACATAGTACTTAGCGTATACGTAAAAGACACTGGTTATACTTCGCTACTCCGGCGTTGAATTTGTAAAAAACTGTTGTTACTTTATCTAGTAACTTAACCGAAACTAATATATTCTTGTGATATAGAAATAAGAGTTATCCGGGGTTAAGTAAATCTGGTACATAATTAACTATTAGGTCTAGTGGGTTATCGAAAAAACGGAAGAGGCCGAGTAAACTATAGTGTTTGTTGGACCTTCAGACGAAAACCCAGCCGTTTAACTTGAACTTCCCTGAGGTAGCTCAAACTATGTCTAAGACTTCTATTCTTAGTATTCCTTATTTTACTGAAACGCAGTGAGAAGAATCAAATTTGAAGAGTTAAAGTGGTTAGTCTTTTGGACTTAATAGTATTTTAAACTGTAGTTTTGTTTCGAGTAATAGTACGAGTCGTCGAGAAACGCAATTAGCCCAGGTGTGTGAAGCTCCATGAAGGACTCAACATCAGTAAGCGCGTTTGCATATTCCGTGTATTCACCTTACGAGTTTAAGTAAGTAAGACTCATTATTTTATGAAACGTAGTGGGGTAGTTCGTTTTATCCACCTATTATTATCAATTTCGGAACCGACGAAAACCAGTCCTCATAAAACCTTTTTTACGACAGTACTACGTCCATTGAGAGCACGTCTTGGACCTTAAGTAGAGCTATTCTGTTTCGTACAAAAAATTTTAAGAGTATTTAAACGCTATTTAGATTCGCTGCGAGTTTTCTACTAAAATTGAGTAACTATAGTTGGCTAAGTCTTTCGCTGCCGCGAGCGCTTAACTAAAGGTAAAGTCTTTTGTCAACGGTTAATAGTAGAACGAAGCGTTTTTATAACTAAAACATAACAAGCAGCGAAAAACCGAACTGAACGTTGACTTTGAGAACTCGGACGAAACCCATATTACCTGCAAGTTATACTTTAACAAGTTATCTTTTTCGTAACGCAACGTTATGATCAAACCGCCGACGGTTTGGACTGAGTTATTTTCGCCAACGCCCTTTTTGTTGAAATAGTTTTTATTTTAAGACTAACTACATACAGTTTACAAGATTCAGGTCGAATAATGATTTATTTTTGAGTAATGGTCCGTCGCTTTTGTAAACTGGATTTTCTCCTACGTGTTGTAGGCGCCCCCTAACTCAGCTCTAAAAAAATAGTTGGGTTTTAAGTCAGCGTAGTTTATGTATTACTCCATTTAATTGAAACAATTTGAGTACTGGTGACAAAAATATCATATCTAAGGTCAGCTCAACAAAGGGAACGTACATTGACCAGTGTTGTCTTAACTCACGTCGGAGTAAAACGTGTAGTTCTTGTAATGAACAAAGTACTCTGTATTGTATGACTGGATTAAGGTTGTTAACCGAGCGGAGAACTCAACATACTCGTTGATTTCGGTTAGCTATTCATATTACGAGTGCTGTCCAGCGTCGACATTTTGTTTATAGCGATTTTAGTAGACTACAAAAACGATTTATGGCAACTATTGAAGCCCGATTTACGAAATCTCGTCAAACGCTTAAGCGGCTCTTCTGGTCATTAACCCGAAATCGCCAAAATTGTCTAACTCCATGAGGGACGAGACGTCAAAATCCTTTGAGAACATTTTATTCTACTCGTAATCAAGGTGATTTTGGTTTACGTGACTGGGGACGCGAAGAATTGAAACTCAGGCGGAGGGTAAGCTACACAACGTTTCCCTCTGCTTATAGGGGTTCTACTTATACACCTAAATTAAAAAATTTTACTTCGTTGAATATTTAAAAGAAGAAAACGTTTGACTAGTGACAAAATTATTGTGAGCGGTGCGGTCGTCGTGAAAGTTCCACTGGTTATAAGCAAAATTGACGTGGTTCCATATTCCCTAATAAGACTCATACAGGAAAAGGTATTTGGACCAACTAACGTACATGAAGATACCCTAGAGGATTACCCCACGGGCAGGGTACACGAAGTTATATTGACTACAGTGGTGACCTATTTAGGCAAACTGAATTTCGAAAATAGTACTGAAGAAGGACCGAAAACGGTAATCCTTGTCAGTTAGGCCGTCTCGCAGGCAGTGATAAATGACGACTTCGAAATTATTGGCGATTTTACCATAGAAATAGCGCATTGCGTAGTCCATTGGAAAAGTTATTGTCATGCGGTGTCGGAAGACGAGAACGTATAGGTAGACGTGCAAGTAGTTTTCAAAATGTAACTGGTAGTCCTCGATTTCGAAACCGAAACGTATTTCATTACAAACGAAGTCCGTTATCGTTGTGTAACTGTGGTGGTCGTTCGCGTATTAGTTAAAGGGACAAAAAATTTGAAACTGTACGTATTACTTAGCGATGATTACTACTTCTTGTCCGGCATAGGTGTGACTAACTACCCGGAAAGTTTAGTTTGCATATACGATGCGCAGGACCTTAGTCTAAGCTATGTAACGGGCAATAGCTTATTTGTGATTCAAGGAGCAATCTTTTTGGGCTGAAGAGGTCAACGCGTATCATAAGTAAACCTGGCTGTGGACGTTTTTGGGGGCAATTTGACGGTGCATTACGGGGTCCGTTTATTAAACGTAAAAGATATCGGAATATCCTCGTGAGATTTTTCTAAGCAACAACTCCGAGGTAGTTAAAACGGAGTGCTCCTGATTATGGTTTCTTTAAACGCAGTTTTGTAAATTACAAAAGTTAATTGGGATCAAATAACTGTATTCTAAAGGGACCACGTAGGTATAGTCCTAGTATTATAAAAGCCAATAGGGTTGCGAGGTACCCATATAGTAAATAGGGTGAAAATGGAAGAAGTTCATTGCAAAGTTTCCGTAGTTCTAGTCCTCGTGATCCTTTCCATGTTGAGTACGGATATTATCGTTAACGTAGTAGCCAAAAAAGATGGTGACCAACCCCTCGAACAAATTATTGATTAACAAAGGGGTTAAGGCTGAGATATTTGACTCGGTCGAATAATTAACTACCTATTAGTTTTGGATAACAGCGTCAATAAAATTCCCATCCTCGATCGAAAAGAAATTCGAACCAACGGTCAAGTCATTAGTAGTTACTCAGTTTTGGTTCAAGTTTTATAGGGAGTAGAAGTAGGTTGAGCAGGTGAAGCCAATCGAGTTCCTAAAGAAATGTTTATCTTGTGTGGTTTAGAAATGTCCAGAACTTAGCTAAGAGACGTAATTAAAAGTTTATTAGTAATTCGGTATTTCTATTTAAGAATAACCGTTTAACGAGACGGCGTACGTCTCATAGTCGATTTACAAACACCTTTTGTCCGCGTCCGAATCCTTGTTTGAGTTCGTATTTAAACTCTATTAGTCCCCTATATTAATGACGTACCGAATTGACTAGTAATTAGTTTCAAAATTATTTCCATACAGGAACGAGTAATGAATAGTTTCTGACAAAATTGGGAACCAGAACTCTAGCAAAAACCCGGTATGGCTGGAGCGGGGTTCCGGGGGTTAGTTAACGTCAAGGATGGTTAGGGTTTGCGGCTGCAAGACGTTAGTTTCGTAGATGCTTTGATAATCATGGTGACATTTGACTGAGAAATAACGACGGTTTATGACTCCTTTAGCTTCTTATCTGTTGTTTCTTTAGGTCTAGCTTCAAAAATCAATTGAGTACGTTTATGGTAGGCGGAACGTGGAACCGTCTTTTATTTATTAGATGTAGGAGTGATAATACAAGGTTATTCCCTCGAAATTGGCGATGCGGACGACGTACTTATTATGGAAAATTGTTAGGTAGACGTAAGTTGAGTTCTTCATTTACTGCATGAACAAGAAACAGTGATTGTAGGTTTGAATGTCCTGCTTATTAAGCTGACCATATTAATATAACTTAAAAAAATTAACGAAGAAAATGACGTCCAAATAGCTGTAAAGCGCTTCATTCCTATTGGAGAGAACGTGGACGACTTTCGTTTCGAACGCGACACTGGTCTGGATTTGGCGGTGTTGGAGGCCATTAATCTATTGCGGGGAAAGGTATCTCGCTAGAAAAGAATAGGTTGTTAAACCGAAAAACGTTAGCGCGATATTTTGCAAAGGGAAGCGCTATTCGCTGTTATACAAGTATCGTAAGAAGTTTTAATACGAACTAAAGTAGATGTTAAACGGGTCGCATTAAAAGTAGAAGACAAAAAAGGCATAGTTAGTTTTGTCATAAATTAACACCGTCGAGATTGTGGTCACAAGCCGTTTTAGGTTAGTCACCCGATAGGGGGTCTAAGTCGCCCGGACGACGCTCAAGCCATTAACGTAAGCATCATTCGTGTTAATTAACGTTAAATTCCCGAAAAAATAGTTCGAGAAATTGCTCGCGGTTCTCGAAAAACTACCATAAAAAAACTTTTAGCTATGACCTGAGCTATAGACGACAACTTCCTCGCAGGTCTGGATGCCGTTTTTATTAGGGTAGGTTAACAAGGTTACCTCCTAAGAGGAGGAGGTCGTCTTATAGATTTGGGACTCGTTACTCTGCACCTCGGTCGACAACACGCGGTTAATCTTCGGTTAATAAGGGGACGTAAAATGCTAATCAGGCTCGTGTCCCAACTCCGACGGTAACGTCAACTTTTGTGGTCAGAACTCCGTTTTCGCATAGAAAATCAAATAGAAAACAAAGTTTGGTTACAAGAAGAGCTCGTTTAAGCATATTTCCCTCAAATTGAAAATATTTGACGTATAAATCACTGGCTATTTTTAGCCGGGTTACTTATTATATTGGACGAACTATTCGTCGGACATTAACGCGGTTACTCTAACCTACAACGTTCCTATGACCTAACGAAAAAAGAAAAAAATAAACTCTCTCACACATAAGTAAGAAAGGTTATTAACGTCGGCGAAGAAAGCGGCACGCACGAAATTATCGCTGAGCTTTATTCTTTACTGAAGCTGTGTAACGACGCCATTTCGTATATAGGCGTTTGAGAAGAACGCATAAACGGTTTATGAAAACTATCGAACGATTTTCATTAAGTTCGCGCCAAAATGAAAATCGTCTTTAGTGATTATTCCTGAGAACGCCGTCACATGCACGGAGATAATAAAAATGTCCGCCAAGAACGTCATGCTATACACGCAAGCGTGGCGATTTAGGTTTACTTGAGTGCGGCCGTGTAGCGTTGGGTAGAAGGAATTGGGTTAGGTAACATAAGTTACCTTACTGTCATAAAAAATTGAGTTAAAGTCCTAAATTAAAAAATTTCAACTCCACAAACTTATAAAATACTCGCACATCTGAATTTTGTCGGAATTAGTGAGGTCGATGAGGTCTTCGCGAAAGTCTTACCGGATATAAGCAAAAATGGCTCGACTATATTTCCCCTAAAAGACACGATACCTTAAGTGATTTTTAAAATCAGTCCCATAAGTGAAGCTAACCTAGCCGGTTACCGCATGGGCATGGTACACGAAGTTACATTAGTTATAGAAAACCACTATTAACACTAAAGCGTTCCCGCGACGCTTAATGGAGAAGAACTCGTTATGGTAATCCTTGTCATTTAGGGGGCGAGAATGGTAGTGATAATTACCTTCAAGGAAACTAATGGCGTTCTTATAATAGTAACAGAAATTCTCGCAACGAATTGGCAAAATTTTGCTACTGTGGCGTAGGGAGTGATGCGCGTATTGGTAGGCGTAGGAGTGACTTACAGAACGTCGCCGAAAGCCCCCTATTGTAAGACCGGAAACTTTCCCATTATAACCTTAGCCCTCGGTCATTCTATAAGTGAGGTGGACGTTCGCGGTATAGTGTTAGTGGTAAAACGTTTGAGTTTGTACGTAGTACTTACCGCCAGTAGCTACTTCTTGTCCGCCATAGTTAACGGACATAACCAGGTACCTTTAGTTTACGTATTCGGTGGGCCGGTCCATAGCGTAAATTTTGTAAAGGTCAACGTTTTATTTACAAATCTAGCAGGTTTGGATGTGGTTCTGGCCGATTATTAGCACCTATGAGTAAGCATGGTGTTGGTTGTTTTTGAGGCCAAAATGACAGAAATTAGCGTCGATCTCTATTCAAACGTAGAAGGTTTCGTACTATCGAGCAGAGGTCTTTGTGGGCATTAACACCACTGTACTCGAACCGAAGTGCAACCCGACTATAATTTCTTTAGGCGTAGTTTTAAAAAATATAAAAGTTAATTCGGGTCAACAAACTATATCTCAGCTGGATTTCGTAATTGTAGGCCTAGTATTATAAAGAGTAATAGGGTAGCGAGATTTCCTTATAGTCGGTATGGTGAAAGCGGCGCGAGATTATTCCAATTTTTACGTAGCTATCAAAGACGAAACCCTTTTGCCGTTGAGTAAGGTTACTAGCGTTATCCAAGTAATGACTCATGTAACTGTCACCCAACAGCTATTTGACCGAGACCGTAGGCCTAAACAACATACACAGACCGGTTGAATAGGTTTCAATCTTTTCGCCCTTAACTGTAAAATATCCTCTTTTCGAGTATTTGTGAGACGAGCTCAAGCCAATTACTGAGGACCAACTTGGGATTTTTCGGCTTTAGGACTACAAGGAGTTACACAAGAAAAAAATTTTCTCTAACATAAACTCGCCGTTCAAAGAGAAATTAGCAAAGATAAACATCAAGAAACCCAACGTCCGTATTTCATAAATTGGGTAAGAACAAAGACCCGAGTACGGTTATCCCGAAAGATAGTTTTATTATTTCGCCATTTAGACGAAATAATTTACCTTGTAATAGACCTAGCTAAAAATATAATTTAGGACGTTCTTTGCGGAGTACTTAGACTTTACGTAGTCTTCGATAAAAAACATAGAGAAAAAAATGTCACTAGAACACATTAAGTATTAACAGTCTGAGTTAGAAAACCTAGTTCCAAAGAAATAGAGCTCATTGTTACCGTGTTGCTATAAATTTTACTAGCGCTGTCAACTACTCACATTTTGTTTATAGCACGTTTGAGCAGCCGCAGAGAGCTTCTATATTACGTATTGCACGGTTGTAAACGGAATTACTTATGAGTGAGAAACGACTGTGTTGTTTTGTAAAACGAACGGGTAGTAGATTACTACGCCTACCGTTCCTTAGTACTCAACGAAGAAGTTACTACCGTGACTGTAACCAAGGTGATTTAGGCTTCAATCTCTAGACGTGTACGGAGAAAAATAAAAAAACGAAGAATTTTCGTTAACCAAGATGCCCATTTTCACGTCCATATGGGAGTCCTAGATACCAAAACAAGCCAAAGCACATTACATTTAACCGACCTTAACAAAGTACCAAATTACGCGGTTAACGGAATTAGTCACTACGTTGGGGACTACTACGTTATGACACTGGATATAATGAAAAATGACGTGGTTGTTAGTCTCCTAATAGAACTCATACTACGGGAAATACCTAGACAACCTAACGTAATTTGAGTTGACTTAGTGGTTGCTAACATGGCCAAGGTACGCGAAGTTATATTAGTTATAGTGAACCTCAATTTACTCGAACACGGTAGTGAAGCACCACTTCCCGTTAAACACTGAATTATAAACCTCGTTGGTCTTAGCAGGGTAGTAGTGGTAGGACTAAGTACTGTTATGAAAACTCATGGCGTACCTAACATAGAACTAGAAACGCGCGTAGTGAATTCGCAAAATGTTATTGTTGCGGTGTGGGAAGCGAAGCCTGTTTGGGTAGGCGTAAGAATAGTTTTGACGCCGTAACTAGGACGCGTCTATTGTATAAACGAAATCAGTTTGGATATTTTAAAAGTCCCGTTTCTAATTCTACTTGAGGTGGCTGTTAACGATATCTTGTAACGAAGTAAGAGTTACTCAAACGGCGCTCCATTTCTCGTCTTTTACTTCTTCTTGTCCGACATAGGTGACGCTACGACCCAGGAAAGTTTAACTCTTTCACGCTTTCAGAAGGACGACGTCGTGACGACCGACGTGGTTAGACCCATATGCGTAATTTAAGTTATAACAGAAATATTAACTCAACCGACATTAGGACTCAACTTGTTGGTGTCTTATGTCGACGTAAACTTAATAAATTACTTAGGTCACCTTACAACCGTACTAAATTTCGTGCTTAGCGATGAAGATTTTTTTCAGCTACAACCCCTAGGTAAACAAACCGAAGCTAACGTCTATAAAATTTTTTTCTACGTAGCTTATTGACTCCTAATAATTCTTTTGGAGGAAATGCTGGTTAATAAAATAGCCGAAAGAGTGCTAGTCCTAGTATTATGAGTAGTTGTAGGGTTGCTAGAGAACCGTAAAGAAATTATCCGCTTTCGGGGAACTCGTCGTAGCGTATTTTACGGAGTTGTAGAAGATGTAGGCTTAGTTGTGGTCCTTTAACCGTTAAGTAAGGTTACTAACGTTCTCCAAGTAATTCTTACAGATAATCTAATACAAGGACCAATAAAAAGTGGTGAAATTTTATGAGGGTATGGTGGTCTCTGTTATGGTAATTCAAATTACCGTTACTGGTGGTCCCCGTCATGTGTTTTATTTTTATTTTTTATCGTTATTATTCCTGAATATTGTTCTGTGACTTAAAAACGTACTATCCTATTTGTGTGAAACTAAAACAAATAATTACTTATAGTCAAAGAAAATATACGACTAAGTTGTATAGGGGTGATAGAAATAAAGTAGACTTTTGTTATTGCAGGACCGAGTTTTTAAATAAGTGTCTCACGGAAATTTTACTCGTAGTATTGCGAGTGTCCTGAAGATTTATTGAAGTTGGATTGGGTAACTAAAAACCATCAACTTCAATAAATCTTCAGGACTAAGTATGAATAAATTATCGTGTTTTCAAAGTTATCTTGTTTTTTTGTCTTGTTCATATGAAGAAACAGCGTTATAACTGCCTTCAACATAAACTAATCCCGCACAAATGTTAAGTAAGGGTGGCGGATGATAAAAGAATGGTTAACTGTTTTATGTAAGTAGTAGCGTTAAACGAGCTACAAGCAACCTTAGCGTAGTTCGTTCTTTCCGCTTATCTGTTGTTAACGGTTTGTGACTCGGGCGCTCTACCGTTGCAAATAAGACAAAAATAGTTTTTCTTTTAATTCAGGAGCTCCTCTAAGTAGGCGTAATGAGCGTGTGTACGAGTTTTTTTGTTAACCACGAAGGACGGGAACTTTAAATAGTTGCGAAGGATGAAATCGGACAAGTGGCTCACGATAGAAGTTAAATAAGTGGACTACTAACATACCTCGTTGTTTGTCCTATAGGAGGGTTGACTAATGAAAAACGCTTGGTAAAAAAAGGAATTTACAAGACGGGTTTTCAAGGAACCAGTTATTATGTTAGACGACCTGGAGGAGTAGTGACCGAACCCATAAAGGGAGTACTTACTGTCCATGTCCTTATTAAGGGCGGAGGAATAAATCGTGCGGGACTATAGGAACCCCTTACGAATAATTAGCTACGAGTAAAAGTCTCCGTCAAAGGTTAAAAGGGAGTATTTATCGAAGTGACTATTTAACTAAATGGCGTCCTACGTAAGATATCCATCATGGGTCTTTTTGAGGGTATCTTAGACCTTAACAACCCCAACACACATTGTTCATGAGATTATACCTATTTGGTGAAAGAAGTCCTACCGAAGGGACCCTTCCAACAGGGTTGACGTAAACTAGCGGGTAATTATATTATAACACTCAACGTACTGAGTACCGTTAATTTAAACGTTGTGATTGGACAGGACGGAGTAGTTATTTTTCTATTAGTTTTCGTAGCCGATTAAGAAGAGACGATTTGGGGGTTCGGCATCATGGCTGTTGTGTGGGTCCAACTTATTTTAGTTGTTAAAGAAATAAGAGGTCTTGGCGTTATAAATTTCACAGTTGAAGGAGTAGACATAATGCACACGTTCGTTTTACGGGAAAATAAGGAAAAAGTTCCGTCATTAGGCGTCATGAGTTATTGTTCAATAACTAACGAAATACTGATAAACTACTCTACGGATAAAAAAAAGGAGAAACTTACTCGAGCCGCTAGTCTACAAAGGGTCACATCCAAAAAGGTCGTGGTCCTCCTGGAACTTCACAATCTATTGATAATAAATTTAACTATTGTCGTGCTTATTAAAGTCAATTAGCGAGAACCCCTAATACTGAACCACGATATCGATTAGGAACTCCTACTAGAAATTAAGCGCCTATTCTGAACAAATCTTTTAGGTTATAGCGTCATACAAGATCATTCGGAACGAGTTTATTTCGTCGAACGAACCGTTAACGTAGTCCTTAGCTTACTCCTAGCTGTATAAGTAATCCTTAGTTTCATTATCCGAGTAGCCCAAGTAAAAAGTAAACGTTCTGTTATTAGGGTACAAGGTCTAATGACAGAAAAAGTATTATTAACCGCCACTCGCAGAATGGGAGAAGACAAAGGACTGGATTTTACTTTATAACGAACCGAGGAGGAAATTTAAGGACGAGGCCTAGTTTTTTTATGAGTATTCGGTATAATGCACTGAACCCACTTTCGAATATACCACCGAATCCCCAAGCAGCCGTTATCCGGTTTGTTAGTTATAGTAGTTCATCAAGAAGAGGTCAATTTGGGTCTGCAAGTTTGTATGCGGTTTTGTGGCCAAACCGAAGTGCAGATACCTTGAGTTAACTGGTACGGTTTTAGTTTAAATAAAACCGATTAACATTCAATGGAAGACGAAAATTTGTAAGCCGCAAACGGTCATTAGCTAGAGCATTAACTTATGCGAGTGAATTAAGAAGGAAATGGAGTTCAAGTTGTCCAAGGAAAAATGGATTTATTGATTATGGAACAAGAAAAACGGCGTGAGAGTTGGTTAGTTGGTCAAGGACTCACCTTAATGTTAGTAGTTATAATATTCGCGCTTATAGTAAATTATAAAAACTGTAAACGGTTAAAAGAGGCAGACCTAAAAGAGCGGTTACAAGCATTTGCTGCTGACTTAGTGGAGGTCTAGGATGAAGTCATAGTGCAAATCGAGATATATTTACGAGATATAAAAATTACCTCATTGCGCCGAGCGGTTATTAATTTCTCCGAAATTGCTAAAATATATTTAGTTGTTTATGAAGTAATGCATTTTCGACTAGGTGGAGTAGAAGCGTGTGCGGCATAGCGGGGTACTCAGCAGCTGTACGTCTTTGAAGTATCAACCGTATTACTATTTATACGTAAAAGCCTAGAAGAACGGTTGCGACTATTTGGGTGAAATATTTTCGAACTTTTGAAAGAAAGAGAACGCGGCTTAATACTCGGGTTTTTAGAAATATGACCGCAACTGGAAAAAGTAGTTTTATTCGTTAGGGGGTTTCTATGAGGTTGGGGGGAAGAAGTTCCCCTTTTGGAAGTTATAGTTTTTTATGTAGGACACTACTAGGCCGTCCATTTTCGCGGTTTGGCACGAAAACAGGACCCTGCACTCGACAGTAAACTATATTTCCTTATAGGAACGGCGATGAAAAAAAAACTTAAAATCGAACACGAACGTTTGCGCGTTTTGCGAGGCCAAATTAAGGAAACTGGGTCCTTGTTAGACGTACTCGATTACGTCAGTAACAGAATTATGGACGGACTATGTCGAAAAACTAAACAGGACAGCATTACCAACGTTGGACTTAGTTTACTAGACGTAACTGATTATTGAGGAGTCGTATTCATGAGGTAGAAGGGGTCGAAAATCTACGGCGTCCTAGTCCCGTACGTCGTCCTAGTTTTAAGACAACGCGGTTATTTTTGACAACAAAGTTTAAGACTATTTTTATTTTTATTAGACGTCACGCTTTTGCAGAAACGAGGAATAAAGGATTTTGCTGCCACTACATAAGACAAGATGTCGGGACGTACAGAAGCTCGTAAAGGCGCATCGTTGTATTAACGTCGTCTTTTGGTCCAAAGTGTCTTGCTCGTTCAAACCATAGGGTTTGGAGTATTTACATAAGTGGTTTAGCTGAAACCGGACGACAAAAATAATTTTTTAGCCGTATGGGGACTTTACCTCCGCTAACGTTTACTCGGACTATTTAGTGTAGCTGCGGTAATAAGTATCGGCAATTGCAACGGAGCATACTTAACCGAACAACTACGTTTAAACGTTGCCTATTAGGAACAAAAAGTTTTTTAAGATTTTCAAGATTAAGTACAACTACCGGGTTTACGACGTTATGTAGTAAATTAAGTAGAAAAAATAGTCTACCCCCATTATTTAGTCCCGCTTGGTGACGTTCTACAAGATAGGTCCTATGTTTTCCTGAAAGGTATTTGACTCACTCTAGGCTACCGCTTTTTTGATTAACTGACCTAAATTACATGTAAAACTTTGTTAAATTATACCCCAATTAATTTTTCATATGGTTTTGTAATCTGGACACTTTATAAATTTGATTGGATAACTAAAAAAAACAAAAAAATTTTAAAACTCGTTCCCGCAGCTTTTATCATATTTTAGTTCGGTTATTACAGAGACGTTGACCTCGTGTTATATGCTTTACTACTTATTTTTACTTTTTTATGGGGGCCTTTTAGTTTTCTGTTATTTATTTTGCCACCCTAAACATTGGTCAAGAAATCGTGAAATACGAAACGAAGCGTTTCCGTTAATGTCTCGACGAAAAGAAAACATAGTCTTTTCGCCACCGCAACCAAAGTTATAAATATTCCTTGTCCTTTTACCGTTTAATTTTGCGACAAAACGGTAACTGATAGTAGGAAAAACCCTATTTTTTTGGTTAGTTAGACAAACCTTTAACGTAATAGTAGCACCACTTTTACTTTCGGTTTACTTCTTTGTATCTGGAATAGTTCCACCTACCATTAGAGGAAAATATCAAACCATACATGATAATACATGTGAGGAAGCGGAGTAAGCGAACGCGAAACAGATTTTGTATTACCCGATACGATATCGAAATTTAATACTACGATTATTATACTAATTTAACTTTAAAAATATCAATAATGGGTATTACAACGAGAAATGAAATTGTTCTCATGGTTATTACTTTAAACTTTTTTAACTTATAAAAGAATTTTTTCGTCCCAAAGTCGAATGAGTACTTCCTCATCCTAAACCTCTTCACCTTCCCACAGGAAGTATAGAGATAGTTTTTTTATAAAATCCGTCATGGGGTGTTTACTAAGTTAATCGACATAGTCCTCTTTTATTTCTCCTGTATGTAGGCCAGATATCACTGTTACAAGGATTCGACCAAGCACTAAGTCAATTATTATATTAGTTATTATTGTACTAACTCAGGCGTTTATAATATTCTAAAATCGAAATCCTACGTCGCGTCGCCTTCGATCTTAACACTATAACCGAATATTGAGTGCTTAGGTGACATATCGGATCAGAATTATTTAACTAAGGTCATTTTAGGTACCAATCATGTACGTGTGGGTGATTTCCAAAAAGGACAGAAAAACATGGCCCCTCAGAACTATAAATTCAGTGATTCATCAAACGAATTTCATAACTTGAGTCCCGAGGGTTGTAGGAATTATAACTTAGTTGTTTCGGATAATGGATATGTTCAACTTCGCGTAGCAAAACGAGCAGAACACATAATTACAGATACGGTATTCATAGAACGGGTTTAAAAGACTCACAAAGGGTCCTTAAACCTTTAAATATTCTTAGTTTTATCACCTTCTTCGCTATGTAAAGACTCGGTATTTAGAGAAGAGGATACCTCAACCAACAATGTATTTTTACTTCAACATTGCAAAAAAAATTAACGAAATGAGCACGATCTTTCAGACTGTTACTAAGTGAAAGAAACTGTATCAAGTGGTCCCTGAAAACTTCACGAACGGTGAGAAAAACTAACAACGATGGAGCAAGGAACTCATTAAATAGAAGTTTAAGGACACCTAATTTCAATAGATAATGATACAGACTGAAGTCAAGACGTAACAATCCCAGATTACTAAGAAGGTCGAGTTTAACAAAGTCGAACTAATTTAAGCAAAAATAGAAAAACCGCTAGAGAAGTGTCCTGTTGTCTCATTAGGCGCCTAGATTTAGGTTTGTTTACGGGTTAAATAAGAAGTTCTCGTCGACTAATTCTTATGGATTTCATTTCCAAGAGGGTAATGGTAGCCCTTTCCCTACATTATTTTAGTAACTGAACTATTTTGCACGTTATAGCTGATTACTCCCCCTGAAATAAACTAATTTAAGTCGGTGGTTCACAAGCTTAAAACCGACTTATCGTAGTTTTAGAAGTATAGATCGTTCCTACATAACATAAGATTATTCAAGGCTTTCAAGTAAAAGTCATTCGAAATGACGTAGTTATTTACCTAATTATGATAGTTTTCCACCTTATATAGATTCAGATATAGAACGTAAAAAATTAAGTAATTTGTCAGAGGACCGGTATAGTGATAAACTAACTGTAAATTTTGATAGAGAGTAAAGGACTTGACAAAACTTTACAGATCCTCCCCATAATTGTAGTTGGTTAAGTTTAGCTCCAGGTATTGGGCTTACCAAAAAAAGTCGGGTAAGTTCGTCGAGTTCATAAGGGACGAGTGATTATAATGATAGTAGACATTCTTTACGCTGACTTGGAAAAGCTCATCCCTTAAAGTATAACCGCGCAAAACGACCTAAGTAGCGTAACTTTTGTAGTTATTAAACCCGACAACAATCATGGAAAAGTCGTAAAACGTTTCGTTAATCCTAAGGTCGTTTCTCGAGAAGAAAGCGTCGTAGTCACATTGAAACACTCTGTATACCTTAAAAATTTGCTAATAGCTCTAATAAGAAATATATGACTTTATAAAAACGTTACAAGTAAAATTGTTGGCGAATTATTTTAACTTTAGTTAATATTTATTAGTTGGAATTATAAAATAATTTATTCACTAAAACATTAAAAGTAATGAAACACGGCCTGTTTTTTGCTTACGTTTGTTCTTATTAATCTCTATTGAGTGACTAAATGTTATATAAAATATACTAGACGAAGCTGATTTTTCCTCGGATATACTATATCGATTCTAGTTGCACAAATACAACAGATAAACAATACTTCCTTAACGTTAAGGAAATAAATCAGCGACCGCGCTTTATCGGTAAAGGTTCATGTTAATTACGGGTGAAGCTAAGAAAACACTATACGATACGGTGGAAATTATCAGTGCGTTCCACTTTACTACGTAAGTTTTCTTCTCGTTTATCATTTTTTGCTAAGCTTGTTCCTAATACAGCTACTATAACTTTCGTAATTACTCGAAAGACATCGTCTTGTTCATAAACGAGCGAACGTTTAGATAAGTCTTCCTAAATTTGGGCGGAAAAAATGCCTTTTTCTAAATAGTTGAGAAAGTAATTGAAGTTTTTGTGAGTTGCTTCATCGTAGTCGACTCGACTGAGTCGCTCGTCGTTTTGTTGAGAATTGAATACACGAATACCCACTCGTTTTATTTCGTCTTCAGTACTATTTTCGCTTAGGTAGTAACGAGAACTAAGTTAGTTTTCGGCATCTAATGAGGCCTTCTTGGTAATATCCTTGTCGTAAAGCTCGCCGTGAACCACGGCCTCTGTTTGGGTACACCCTCTACTATGAAGGAATAACACTCTTGAATTTTGTTCCTCTTCGGAATTCTGTCAAATTACTCGTCAAAGGGTTCCCTTAACTCCTACTTCAAAGACGTCTTCTCGATGTTCGGATAATGTTACGGTAACGTAATCGGTAATAGTTACTACTTCTGGTACCACAGAGGCACTAACTTCCTAAATCTTTTCTTTATTGGACGGTTTTCCTTTAATGCGTTCCGTTCGTAAAATTAGACGTCGTGAATTAGCGTCGCATAGTCCGGATGTAGCTATTGAAACTATGAAACCTATTAACCCTGTTGGCACTGAATAAAACCGTTTTTCACTAACCAATACACGTCGCCGTCTACTGGCCAATACTGCGGGTTTAAGTAACAAGCCCACATCTCTCGCATAATCTATTGCTCTCAAGTAAGTCGTCCTGCAAACTCAACAATTTACTTTTCTTTAACAAGGGGAATGTTTAACTAAGACCAGAACCAAAGCTAAAACGAACAATATCAATAATACCGCACCCGCCCCTTCGCGCGGGTCGCTCCCGCTAGCGCGCCCCCATGGGCCACCACCCGACGAACGGCCTGGCAGAACTTTTTAATACACCTCTTTTTTGTTTACGGGAACGACCTGAATCTCTCAGTGAACTCGTTCCTCACATAATGGTCGAGTAAATTATGAACTATAGTTCTGCGTAGTGTTTTCCTATAACAAGCGTGTAGTTTTAGTACTCAGTAAACTACACGGACTTGATAAAGTTCTTTGAGCACGTTTCCTATTCAACTTACTGGTTAACATTTTTGAGTCCGTAGGGGGATTTAATTTAATGAGGAATTTATAGTGCTTGTCCGACAACAAGATTTAAGAAGCGCGGTCGGGTTGCACCTTTTTTTCCTGGATCAAAAAATTATTTTAGTATCCGGTATTTATTACGTGGATCTCGTTTATAATGTAGAGGTCCATTAGCATTGGTAACGGTCTCATGACAACATAATATTTTAAGTTCCGAAGAACTTACTCGTTTTGGTACGAGTATGTGTAGGTAGTTGACGCGGGTTGGTTGTCCTTTCTTTAAGTTGTGCTAGGTATTCTGTTCGGGGTCCAATATATTGGTTTTCCGGGTTTAAGGATTTGCTAGTGAGGTACCCACTGCTAGAGGCCGCCGTATCGCATCCGTTTTTATTTAGTTTGGTTCCGGTTCGTTTGGTTTACGTGGTTTATTACGGCATACACGTACCAAATTTCATTCTTTACAGGGTACGAGTATTATTAAATGTTCACCGCGTAACTCACACGGAGGTGGCTTTTGAGGACGTGGTTGTTTTAAGGTTTTCCTCCGCGGGTTCTATATCTCTATTCGGTCTAATATTCATTTGCGGGCAACAGCGAATTAGTTAACTACTACAAGTTATCGTAGTTATTACTCCTCGTGATTTCCGTTATGAAGTTATTTACTTTTGTATCTAGGATTCCCGTGGGTATTTAGGCCTCACGGACAGGTTATGGTCACTACTGGACATGGCTACTATGGAGGGTTTTTATGGTCTTAACAAAGTTTTATGTACCAAGCAAGACGGTTTCTTGCGCTTTAATTAGGACAAGGGTAATTCTCTATTCGTCACCGCGTACGTCGTTTTTTGAGTTTACTGACGAGATGGGTTTCTACTTGATGGGTGGTGGCGGTTTTTAGACACTAACACTTGCTAAAAAGTTAGGGCCAATTACCCTAGTAAGGTTTCGTTATGTCATGTCGTTGCAAATAACATGAACGGGTTTTTTCTACGAGATTTGCTTATGCAGGTCAGGTTTTGAGTTACCAACGGCAAAAATTCGGTGAGGTCCATCCGGTGTATGGTGCTTTTTGTTATTTCGAGGTTTCCTTTTCCGGATGTGTTTTAGGTTAAACGGTATTAGCCGGTTCGACATCCATTCTGTTTGGAACTAACGGTTAGGTTTTGGTCCTAAGTAAGTGTATGGGGTATTAGGGGTTTATTAATGGCTGTTACCGAGGTGGTTGTTATTTATTTCACTGGGTTTTGTCGTCTAGCTGTTTTTTTGGAACAGCAAAGCGAAGAAAAAATGATTATTCGCCACGGTATTTTTGTCGTCGTGAGTGGGTACTTTCTCGCTAGGTCTGATATCCACAAACCTACACATGTAGTGCATTCTTTAATTTCCCATTTATTAGTAATTATAAATAAGGTATTTTTGGTCATGCGAGACACATTATTACGCGGTATTACCGTGGATGTCGCTAAACTTAATCGTTTTGGTCACGTTGCTGTTGTTTTATAACGGGATGGAACGCGACTGAACCACAGTCACCGAGTTTGGGGTTTTTGTGACCACAAAATTTACTTAGTAGTCCTCATGAGTTTATAGCTACTATTTATATTTCATGGCGCGGTTTTGGGTTTTTATGTTTTGTTTTGCTATGGGTTCAGGTTATTTTTCATACGCGACATCCGCATAATGGGTATCATCCAAGTATCCCGGTTAATAACCATATACTTGATAAAACAGGACCAGATACTCGTTAGCATCACTCGCTTCTTATTTATTCTTTCAGTCGCCAAACATTCCGTCAAACGAGTAAGTTTGACATGCGAAACCAGGTTGGACGAAGCCGTAGTACTAATTCGTCCCAAACACTTTAAACTAAGGCGTCAACGTTATAACGTAGTCGTTGACCAACGCTGTTGTATGACCAAACAACTGAGTCTAGGCAAACAACATCTAGAGCGACGTAACGGACCGCGTGTTGCATAACGAGAGGAAGACGGTCTAAGTCCTTTCAAAACGGCTTTGCAACAACACGATAAAATAGGAGATATTAAGCTGGTTCCGAATGATTTATAAAACGGCATATTAGGAGAGGTTTTATTCTTGGGTATGGTATTTCTGAAGGTATTAGGTACTCCAGACGTGCAACTTTGGGACGAAACGGACGCTGATATAGTAGCCGCCAGTAGTGCTAGACAGGGCTTCGTCTAACTTTAACGACGCCATTTCCTCCTTGTTCGACTATCCAAAATATCCAGGGGGTTTAATTCTAGTATTTTGTCTACTAACGTCATTAATTGTCTTAGGTAAAATTATGTAATCTCTGAAATAGGCTCCGATATCCAAGTCGTGAACTTAAACTCCTATCTACTAGGTAAGCTGTGTAAGGAATACACTTTCCAAAGTGTTTGATTCGAGTATTAAAATATGTTCTTAATAGTGTTTTGTTTCGGAAAATAGCTTAACTAAAAACTCGAACTTGTTAATAAAATCACGAGAAAAAAGTACATTGAAAAAATTATTATTTACCTTTATTTGATCAGGACGTATCCCCACGGTAAAACGTCATTAAAGGGGATAAAAAAATATTAGCCCAAAGAATAGTTCTACCTCATTAACTACATTTAACAAGACACGCGGTTATAGTAGCGGACCTTTTTATAGCTAAGCGGGGTTCGGCGCATTATTTTGTATGAGGCGTCAGGTTGCGGGATAAGGAAATTTCGCTGTATTTTTCGATTAATGGAGGAGTAAACTAAATAAAAGGTTTCTTGATTTTGAACTAAATAGTAGTTGCTAGCGACGGCGTTCAGCCTAGTCGCAAAGTGAAAATACCCACGATATCGGATAAAAAAAGTTAAGTCTTTGTCACGTTAACCGTTGACGTAGGCGAACGCCTTTACGTATCTTGTGAACGAGAAAAAGGAAATCAGAATACGAATCTTTAAGTCAGTTCGCTAAAACTTAAACGTTAGGTCGTAGGTCGCTATAAACGACTGTCCTTTAGCGTAATTGGTCACGAAGTTTTTATCTCCCTTTAGCACCACCAAATTCCGGGTATTTAACCGTTTGTTCCCCTAAATCAACTCCCAGAACAACACACTAAACTATTTTTAGTACGTCTAACGCGAAATTAGGGTCCTCGTAGAGGTCAAGTAGTTACTAAGCCCAACGTCTATTGAGTACTCCGAGCGAAAGATATCTCTCGTTTTCAAGCCCGAGTAGTTAAGGAAAAAAAACAAGTTCTTGGTGAAACTGTCCGTGTAACAGATATTGGTTATCAGAACACATTACAACGGGTAGGGTTTCTAGTTGTAATAAAAATGAAGAGGACGCGTTTCGTTTTTGTCATATTAGGTTGAATTTACCGCGTTGGCCTACATTCTATTGTCTCCACGAGTACAGTGTAATTGGACGAGAAAGTAACTTTTATCATGAATTAGGAAAATTATGTGCTACGTTTAACGGTACCCTATCGATCTAATAGGAAACTGTGTATGTTACCCGAATTCGAAACGCTGAAAAACCCAATTGGGCCTACGAACGCGGCTCAGTTGTTGCTTTAGTTGTAAGAATATCCGGAGCCCTCGAAGAAGACGTTGTGGTGCTATCCTCGATGACGCTTAATTTTACGGAACAACACGATTAGCGAGTTGCTAAAGCGATGGAGCGGTATCAAATCAACGAACTACAGCTGAGTAGCGTGCAGGACGTGGTACTGTTCGTCTTGGTTTTCTAAATAGAAGTCGTGAACGACGAGGATGTTCTTGTATTCTGCGACAAGGGTACGACGGCGGTTATTACTGGCCAACTGGATGTACCGATTTTCGAAAACAATTAACTCCCACGGGGCCCGGTTTTCGAGCTCAACGAGGAAACGCTACTTGTATATTTGCGTAGCAGAACGGGAGATGGACTACACAAAGAAGGAACGTCCATAATACCCTATGTAGTATCTACTCAAAATAAACCCAAGGACCGTAGAGTAAAACTTTTTGCAGTGCGTATTTTACTCATTACTAAAGAGCTAAACGGTCTCGTGTTAATTAAGGACTTGCGTAGCGTGGATTTATTGCGAGGGGGTAACCACTCGCTTAACCGCGTGTACGATTAAGCGCTAGTTATTCAACTTATGGTACGACGACACGTATTTAATTGTAGCTTGCGTCCTTTAGTCAAGGATAAACTACCGGATTTGGGGCTCTTGGTGTTACCTATGAATGTTGGTGTAGGGGGACTCGGTTTGGTTTACGCCGTCGCCAAAAAAGTGTTATATGACATACATGAAGAACTTAAAGGTTTATTACTAACGGTCTCGGATTTCATGGGTAAAGTAAAAAAACAGCGAAAAACCGTACAAGTCTTTGTACGAGTCCATTACGCGGAAGATGAGCTGGTAATAGAAGTTAAGCGAGGTTTAGCAGGGTAAGTGGTATAGGAACGAACTGTCGGGTTTGTCGTGGCGGTACGTTGTATAGTAGGTAAACAAAGTAGCAATCTAATTACGCTGAAAATGAAGGATGTGGGCGTCCTTATACGCGTTTTTCGCGCAGACGGTCAACAAGGAATATTCCAAGTTTAAGAAGTGCAAATTCGGGTCATCTATTATCAGAATGAGGTGTTCTTTATAGTTTTGGTTGTGGTGGTCGTCTCTGTTGTGGAAGTAACAGACCTAGTTTACGGCGTTGTGGTGGCTATCCCTTAGGTATAGGGGTTACACGTAGTCCGTAGCGTATCCTAGGGACTTGTTATGGACCGTTTCAACGATGTAATCACTGAACAAGTATCTGAAAGTATAGGTATAACTCCTAGTTAAGAAGACTCCGTTTTTATTAGGGTCCGTGTGCGTAAAAGGGTACAAACCCTTAAGCGGTAAGTTTCAGTGAATAAAAAAGGTTGTCCAAGTTCAGGTAACTAAAAGATGGAATTCAGGGTTCTCGTATAACTTACTTAAATGCGGAATGTGCAGATGTTGTGTAACACGGTGGGTTTACAATAACGACACTATGTGGAAATTAAGACACTTGCATCGTGGAAACTGAAGATGCCGCCCAACTACGGCGAAATATAGATGAACGAGAGGACGTTAATATCGTCAATTGGCGTTTAGAAATTACCTTTGTAGCTTGACTGATTTCTCGTACAACACTTGACGGTACAATATTTATTACCGTAAATTGGTTAGCTGTTTATTTTAGAGGACTAAGCCACGGAGTGTGGAATGTACGTTACAGAACCTTCCAACCTGACTAACACTTAATCATTATTGTAACCAGTCTCGATTTCGGGGGTACCGTTTCCGAAGTCTATTTCATCTCGGTATGGGGGAGTGGGGATATAGACTAAGTACTCTCTTTACGAGGGTAAAAAAAACGCGTTAGTAATCTTAGGGCGAGAATAGTAAACTCTTATCGGACTTAATCTTTAGGTCAAGTCCTTTTGTTATGAAATCGGAAATTTTATTACTAATAGGTTTAGATTTTGAAGATGTCTATTGTACTATAAATTAAGTAAAACCGGACAAGACTTTTTTAATAGGTTATTTAGTTTTTCGAGGAATGGATACGAAAAAAAGAAGCGTAGTAGAGAAGGTCCTTCGTAAAAGTCTCAATTTACATGTTTTCGTAAACGACCTGAGACTAGGGGCTATATTTTGTTCCCTACTTGCTGTGTAGACGAGGACGTTAAACTATTAACTCATCCTTCAAAAAGACGTTCGTAGACCACATTGAATAGTTTATTGACTAAATTTACGACTCTTAGTTATAATAACGAATTAAGGTTTTAGTTTACTCCGTATCATTAGTTTTGATTTTTTAAATCCCGTAACATTTAGTATTGCACCGAACTCCTCTACAACGTTTTATTTTAGCTGAATGAGAACGGATTTTCGGTGAGAAACGTGGTAATCTCGCGATAATAGACGGAATCGCAAAACGTATATGTCGTTATCTGTCTTATTGGTAAGGGTAAGGATATCTGACAGGTTTTCAGTTTGCAAGTGGTTCGTCGTAGGTCCGTTATTCATGACATCGATTACCGTAGTGGCGTCATCTATTACTTCGGTAATGAGGTAGATGAAAGACTGTGGGTTTTAAGGTTTTTTGTATTTTTTCTGGACTCGAATTTGGATTTTACTAGTTTTATTCGGTTAGATTACCTACTTATCAATTTAGCGGGGTTCTTGATTTTGAGTTCGTTTCGTTATTATTTTATCGTAACTAACGTAACTCATTGCTTCTTTAATCTTTATGACCGTCGCTTAATCGTACGTAAAATGAATTTTATATTATCCAACGAAGCCCGTTCTCTCTTTAATTTTGTTCACGTAGGGGGTTTTTTCTTACCAAGTGAACCTAAGGTCGTTCGAATAGTGTACGTTATTGTTAATTAGGTTCACACCGTTTGGGATGTGTTTACCGCAAGAATGGACTTTAAAAAAGTGGTTCTTACTAGGTTCTGTATTAGCGTTACTAACGTCCGTTCTGCGACCATTATTATGGCCGGTGTAATCGTAGGCACATTAAATTAGGGCTATTTTATTCCTTTAATTTGTTGTGAGGACGTCTCTGCCGGACTCGCGGTTATTTTTTGGTCAGAGACACGAAGTTTGCACTTTTTATTATTGATTAGCCAAATAAAAATCGGCGACATTTGGTCACGTTTCCGTTATTTTACTACCGGCGGTTTCATTTTGCTTCACAATTATATTGGTTCTGACCTTAGCTTCTCTCGTGCATAAACCTTTTATGTTATAAATACGGATGGTATTAAACTCGGTTCTATTCTTTTTCGTATGGGACCTTTTTTCTTCGTAACCTAAACAAGTATTATTAATCTACTAACTTATTTCGTACTTTTGCTTAAGTATCGAATAGTTAAAATTTGAATCAAACTTAATAGGTAAAGTGCGCAAAATAAACGACTATTGCGGAAATAAGAGGTAACTCTTCCTCTAAGTGGCTTATGAAATG
Source organism: Legionella qingyii (assembly GCF_003184185.1). The sequence continues at coordinate 167,512 of NZ_QHJG01000004.1, forward strand.
ACTTAGCAGCTGATTTGCGTCTGTTTAAAAGTATTGGATGACGTTTACGATACCGAAGTTATCTTGTTGTAAATCTTCTATCATTAAAGACTCGTACCACGTTAAAAAATTTAGCGGTTATGAGACGGTATGATGTTGGATCTCGCTCAAACTTAGCCGCAACGTTAACCGAATGCGAGTCTACTGTCACGACGCGGTGAAATGAATGTAGTTGACCGAGATGCTTTACTTTTAGTTAGGTCAAAAAACGGAACTAGCGGTAAACCAGGTTGAGTCCACTTTTTCTAAACCGTCGTTTTACTTACTCATTAACTAATTAGTCTCTCAGTCGTTTTTTTAGAGGAAGTACTCGCCGGTTTATTACTACACATTTTATCTCTTCAAAAAATTACGAGCGACAATTTAATTTGCGTACGCTGGACGCGAGGAGTTTTTCGACTACCACTCTTCAGTGTAGTTAGTGATTTTTTTCTAAAAGGACTGAGGGTCGTTTTGTTACAGCAAGTAATCCGCGTTATTTATGTGGTTGTACTAATAGATGTTGGGGGCTTATTATTGGACGAAGATTGAGGTATCTCGGTCTTTCTCCATCTTGGGTAACTCGTTTTAGTACCCTTACTGATGTTGAAAGTCATACTATCCTTGCTTCGAGGTATGCTAACCATTAGTTAAATTAATGAGCGATACTTTTTGTCCAGTTTTATTTCTATGTATAATATCGCGTAAATCTGAAATTTTTTTAAGAAACGTCTACGCGTTTTATGTGGTGTATTACACGTTAATAAACAAAAGGGTAATAATAAAGTTGGCTTGTTAGGTAAATAGAATTAGGATAAAAAACCTCAGATGACACGTTCCTTTTTGACTTCGTTTAGTTAGGTATAAGAGCAATCTTTTTGAAAAACTCCATTGACGTCTTTGACATCTATATGTGGACCAACCAAGATTTCGTTAAAGAAGGTACTTCTATAATTACAATGCGTTGGTTGTTCCAATAGAGTTACTCTAGTTACTTAATCGTTTATATACACGAGTCAATGATTTTGTTCCAAGATGACAACATAGAAATCATGTTTGCTAATTTAGGTCATACTGACGAAGTATAGTTCTACGTAACTTATTCTATTGGTCACTTTAACCAGATCCTGTTAAAGTTAACTTAGTATGGTTGGGCGTCTGTTAACGACCTGTTTTAAACCTTTTTGCGGAATTTAGGTACTCTGCGATATTTCTTTGTGGCGAATGTCTGTAATAACTTCGTCACTAATGTCTATGAGACCAAGTTCGTTCACGTTTTAAACCGCGACGGGAGCCACTAAAACTGAAAAACTTGACAGTTAGTGTTGAACAATTTACTATTAAAAATTAGTAAGATTGGACCCAATTCGCGTTGCATCCGAGACTCTCTTATTCGAATTGAATCACAGTAACCAAATACGACCTCGATATTAGAATATTTTAGTCCTGAAAGCTTTACGAAAATTACTCCCTAAAATCTATATGATTTACTCGCTTAATTTTTGTAAAAAATTGCCACTCTAACAAAAAAAAGCATTCAGGACTTTTATTCTAAATTAGTTCTTAACCTCGATGAAACATTACAGAAATACCTTTTTTAAATTTCTCAAAATATTACGGAGTCGCCTTTTATCTTATCCTAAAATATTAAAGGAACGGAAAGAGCAATAGGGATAAGATCCGTACTGCTAGAACATGCAAAATCAAGCATAAAAAACCTATTTTCGGACTCCTAGAATTATTAATTCCATAGCGGGATATCGATTCGGTATCCCGTAATAATTTGATAAGCCGAACAAGTTAGAAATATAGAGCTCTTGGACAAAATCTAAGATTAAAAAATCCATTTAGTTGGGTTTCGTAAGGGAAAAATTTCCAACGAAAGCGAAATCGATGTAGTTACGAACTTCCATTTCTCTATCTCGCGAGTATAGAAGGTATCGATTAAAGAGCCCTTTATATAAAAAATGGGAGTAAAAAAAAGCTTGACCTAAAAAGCGGTGATTATCACTCATCTAATAGTCTATATCGATGAAATTATAGAAAAAGTAGGTATGGTCCGTAAAGATTAACTTGTGTTTTTACGAGAAATAGAAGTTGTTACAGGTAACTTCCTCGCTCTAGGTAAAAAAGTTTAACCGGGGTTAATTTAGATCTACCCCTTTTTTTTAGCAATTTTAGCGATTTATTAGCTAGATGAAGTAAAACTTCTGAATTTTTACCTAAAACACTTGCTAATTAAACTTACCTCCTAGGAAACGACCTACTTGGAAACGAACCCCAGGGAAAAAATTTAACACAATGGAACGAGTACTGTGTGGAGGTATAATAGATACTGTAAATATTTTAAGACCATGTATATAGTCAAAACAGTTTACGTGGATTATGTGATTTTTATCTCGTATACGTCTCTTCTTAATCAAAAAGTCGTTACACTTCTTCTAAGTCCGAGCTCCGAGGCGAATAGCTTATTCGCCTAAAGCTATAACGTCGGGCTCATTATCTTTTCGCTCTCGACCGTAATATTATAGTCAGGTTTTATGTCATGGGCGTAATGGACCAAGCTTTAATACCCGTCATTTGTAAACTTTTTCTACGTGTGGTCGTCGAGGGGTATTCTTATGCCGTCCTTGATATTAACAACGTCGTGCTTTGCGTTGAAATGAAGATTTCGACTAATAGGGTAAATGTGGTTAAGGGTTTGATTGTTTAGGGTTAAGGTAAACTTTGCCCGAAACACCGGTCGGTTATTTGACACGCCATTTTAGCGGTTTCTTCTGTACGTAATATTTCAACTTATGTTTTCGGTCTGGTTATAATTTGTCGTTTTTGGTCCTTTTATATTAAAGTTATTAAAACCGAAAAAGGTATTCAAACTTAACCTAGTTGGTAAGACGTTCTCTTTTATTGTTTGGATTTTATTTTTTTCAGTTACATCCTAACGCACGACGGTTTTATTAGTATAACCGGTATCATGGAAGGTACCCATTATAAAACATATATTTATATTTAATGGAATTTCCTTGACGTTTGTGTTAAGTGCGATTTTTCTTACGCTAACTGAAAATTATCGCTTTAAGTAAATAAGAAAAATACCGCAACTACTTTGTGTATTATATTTGGTCCGTTTTGGTCATCACAATTTTTCCATCTTCTTTATTAAGGCGGTTATTGGTGCCAGCGATTTCCGGAAACATGAAGACTTGGCCATGGACAACGATTACGGTACCCATGTTTAGGGTTTCTTCGTTGGTCACGACAGTAGTCATGACCGGATTCGGAACGGTTACTTGGGACGTTATGGCGTAGAAAATTTATCTTAAACAAGACGAGTGCGTTGAACAATTATTTTCATTAGTAGTGTTCTGGTAAATTTTGTCGGTGGGGTCTATTCCGTTATTTGGGATGGGGACGTCTTTACCTGTTTCCTTATGGAGCATTTGTGTTTCGTTTATGAGGTGGTCAATCTCGTTCCCCTTATGGTCTTTTTTGATTATCACGTAAGGCCTGTAATGGCTTTGAGTATTTGTCATTATTTTTTTATGGATTATTACATTGCCCATGGTGTTCGAAATTTGCAACTCTGCGCCTAACGTTAACAAGTTTGACGGGAGGGGTTAATTAGGTTATCGGTGATCCATTAACCTGTAATGCAAGTTATGCAACAAACCGAAGTAAATGTTTGCTTGAATTTAGCGCTAAAGACTGTAAGCGGCATTGGTGGTGAGCGGCGAATGGTGAGAGGGCCGATTAAACTAATCCCGAAAGTGATGCATGACAAAATCGATTAAGTGAGTTTCCATATTTTACTTCGAGCGGTAGAAAACGACCACCGTTACCTTGTTTTTAAACGGAATTATGGAGTCTTGAACATGCGTTCCCAAGACCATTCGCATGCTAATTTAGTTTTGCAAATAGAGGAAGTTTTTCGAGCGGGGGAAAGAATGGTGGACAACGTTACTGTTATCGTAGAACTTGACATGGACGGACGTTAGGTATTGCTCGGTCATATAGAGCTAAATAAAGTTATCACTCTTCGCCATTTGGTGAATGGACGAGATGAAAGTGTAGTCGTCGCGGCCCATAAAAGAATTCGACGCTTGATTAACTAAGTCGTTAAAGCGCATTTCATGAGTATAGTAGAGGTTTATGAAAGTGGCGATGTAGTGAAGCGTGTGGACTTTAATCAAGCAATTTCGCGTAAACTTAGCCGACCCATTTAAGTATTAATAAGGGACCTTAAGCAACGTCTCGGAGAAGTTAAAGAACGTGATTTAGAACAAAACGAAAAAAACCTAGTCCGGTAAGAAATGCTCCAAAATCGTATTATTTGCATAGTCGGTGCAATCCGCCGTAACCTAGACATCGCTGAAGCCGACATGGGTTAAACCTTTTTTGTTAGACATGAAGCCCTTTGACGAACTAGGAAACAAGCTGATTTAGAACGTAGCGTTATCGAACCCAATTTGAGCATGGACCTTATGCGTAGCGTACGTACCGTTATAGGGGAAGTAGTTCCGAACCTTATTTAAGTGGTGGATTCGCTTTTCGTTAGTCTTCTGATTACCGTTGGTTTTGCTGTCGGCGCGATTAATCGGTTATAGCACGTACTTTTGTTATAGCGTTTTGAGCACGTATGGGATTACTTTACGCCACATGGTTGGTTAAAAGAAAGAGAACTTACGCAGGGAAATCTTTATGTCGGTGGCGCCGACCGTGTTTCCAATTCCGCTTATTGTAGCTGCGGTAATTACGCTATTAGTGACAAAGGCGGTATCCGTTTTTGTAAAAAGGGAGTTGCGGGCAATCCCAATTCTATCCTTCTATTTGATGTCATTATTATTTATGTGGTTTTTATGACCCGGACTACTGAAGTCATCAGCGTATCCGCTAGTGAAAATCCGCGAGAAGTTCCAAATTTCATGCGACTTCAGCTACGACAACAAGGGGGTTTACAAAGTACGTTAAAAGTTGTTATTAATGCCGTGGTAGTTGCTAATCAGGTTTTAGTTCCCGAGGATTTGAGTAGTCTAACCGTGATTAAACTAACGAATGGTAGGGGCATTAGCAGTCATCGTAGCTATTCCCTTATTGGTATCGTCACTAGTTACGCCGCGCTTATAAAGGGTTTTTATTTTTATTTTACTGTGTTTGGTCGTTTCGCGGAAGTTCATTTAAAAAGAACTGGCACAATTAACAGCGCAATTGGTCACTCCAAGCCAATATTTGTCATTGACGGAGTTGAGGTAGCCCTTCACTAAATAATTAAAGGAAGTAGAACCGTCGGTGCGCAAGGCTGTGACACGCCGACAAAAGTGGGTAGTTGTATTTATGGCACGGATTGTGGTGAAGGAACGACAAAAGCCAACGTCGTGGACACGCATCGAGAAAGGGATTTTACTGTAAACGGTGTAGCGCCTACGCCTGTCCTCAAGGGAGTTTTGACCGCTAATGTTATAAAAGTTATAGTCGATATAAAAAGTGGACGGGACCTTAAGCTTACTCTAAGACGAGTGGCAACGCGAGTTTTATAGGACGGGGATGTAAGCGTAATAATGCGACATTGCGTAGTTGGTGTGATAAATTTGAGTTTGGTATTGCTTGGTCAAACGAGCCAAGTCCACATTACACTTTAACGAAAAGTATTGGAGGTTAACATAATTGGAGACGTTGCGGAAGGTGTAATGCATTGACGCCAAATTACTCGGTTAGAACTTAGCATGCTTCGAGACATCTTAATATTGCAACCCGAAGTCCGTGTAATCTGAATAAGGAGTGTTACATGTATTTATAGAGTGGGTTTGGACATCTCTATCCTGGATTACAGCAAAGACGAAGACGCCCTTCAAATAGAAATTGGAGAACGTTTGCAAGTAACTAGTTGACTGCACGTTTTATTTATAAGCAGGGTAGAAATTTATGGTGTCATTGAACCCTATTGGGTATTGCGCTATTTCTTGCGCACATTAGATTTAATCCGTCTGGTGAGTAGCGGTTAAGTTATCCTTTACACTACGCAACGAGATGAAGTTTGCCCCTTATTGGGCTCCGAACCCATAATTAAACATGAACCTGCAATCATTATAGTCCATGCCGTAGTTAACCTTCCGCAACCTTTAATATCTGTGGTTCTTAGCGTTATTAATAACATTTATTTTCCTGCTTGGTTGCTACAGAATCACTCTTCACATATTAAAAAAGTTCGTAGAACATAGGAATTAGAAGTACTGACCGTGGAAGGAACGGATTAAGGCGAAATTATATCTTTGACAAAAATGACTGTATCGCAACTGGTCGTAGTTCTGGACTTTCTTGGAGACGGGTAACGGGTAGAAGGAGAGGATTTTCTTGTCCTCAACGGAGTTTTATTAGAGGAACGACTTGTTTTTGGTGTAGAAAAAGTAAGTAAAAGACCTAACGTCTCTCTCCTTGTCGGTGACCTTGACAAAAAAATAACTACTATTAGCGTGGTAATTACATGTAAGGACCGTTGGTCTGTGCGAGGAGTAACCCTTCTTATCGTGCGCGATTTAAGCAAACTGACAGAAGTTAAGGATTTCCACTCTATATCCTTTAACACGAGTTCCGAAATCCAAAAGGAAGTAGAGGTCACTGTTATTGTAGGTAAGGAACGAAGTGTTCTCCTCGTAGAAATGCTATATTTCACTTTAGTCGGGTATGTAAGCGATTTAAGCGATGGAGTATTTAGCCAAACCATAAAACTCAATTGAGGGGTAAACATCGTAAAAAAACGTGTTGTCATGGCCATTAACCACGACATTATCACATCAAAACATTTGAAAGTAATGAAAGTTGTCACCGATTATGCAGGGGAAAACACTGGAGGAGTGGTTCTAAAAATCGGTAACTAAATTATTAGGGACCTATCGCGCGTATATAGCCACGGTTACATAGTGCTAACCCCTCTTAAAAAGGATGATGTAAGTTAACTCAAAACTAAAGTACTGAAACGCGATGGCGTCAGACCTAGAGCCGACGGAATTCTTGATGCCGAGGATAGCGATGTGCAGGAAGTATTCTACGTATTGAGGTTAAGTAGAATCAAGGATTTATGAGATTAACTTGGCACTGTAGTTTTCTCACCCCAAGCGCTTAGTGAAGCAATGAAAGATTTTTTACTAAACGGACTTATTTCCTTTGGAAGGGAAAAAATGGTAATTTAGCCCAATTATTTTCTCAATTTACGTGAAATAGGCCCCGTTATTGAAAGGGTAAGAATATTTACATACGAGCTTTTACCCCGCCGTAGGGCGCAAGTTTATAATTTTCGAGGTTGCGGTTTAGTGGACGAAATTTATTCGCTGGCGGGACACCGGGGGAAAGGGTCCAAAGAACAACTGAAGGAAGTAGGCAACGTACTCATAAGAATGGAGGGGTGTTTTAGTTTGAATTGGGATCATTTTCTTGTTCGTTATTGTCTATTCTTGGAGGACTAAAACCTTTAAAGTAAATGAGAGGAATCAGCCTAACTCGGGATTTTCAGGGCATTCGACTTAATTACAAAATACTATTAGCCGTACCCGAACAACTATTACAGCAAGGAGAAGCATATTGCATAAATTACGTCATCTATTAAGCTATATCCATATAGCAGGGTAAACTATGGGTAGAGACCGGTCAAACTAGCTAAATACTCGATTACCGTTATCTCTAAGTCACTGGTTTAAGTGAAGCATGACTGAGACGACGCGAACGTTTTTTTGTAATATTTATAAAACAGCGTGTAGTTCAGCACAAGGAACTATCCGTACACGTCAAACGCATATAACGCGAAGACGGCAGTCTTAAAAAGGAACTAAAGCTAGTTTTTGCCCGTGAAGACGTTTGCGCCTTTAATGACGCCGTAATGAGGGTAGTAGTCTTTTTACTGCTGGAGGATTAACATATAAATTTAATCCGGTTTGACTAAAAAATTGACGCCATTACCAACGCGCAAATCGCGCTTCAACGTCAACGTAAACCTAATTAACGCCTGAAACTCCGTTAAAAAAATTCTCTCGACGGGTTAGATTATGATGCAGTCCGTTCGGAAATAGGTGGTTCCCAAACAGTTAAAAATTAGGTAGGGGATTATTTGCTCGTTCGAAACGAGCAACTCTTTCACGTAGTGCGTAGCGAAAAAAAAGGACCTACGCCCGGAGTGGATTTGCAGAAACGCGATTAGCGTTTAGGTTAAGCCATGGATGAGGTCGAACTTGCGCAGCGAGTTAACGTCGGTGTTAGGCGAGTAAGTTCACTTAATCGAAAAATCAATGAACTACGGTAACAGGACGTATGTTTCGCAGTTGTATCCAGTGCGGCTGTTCCTATATTTCACGGCGAAAGACTTGGAATTAGACTCGGTTTCTACGCTCTATTAGACGTATTCAACGAAAAAATTCTATTAGTTCCGCTACGGGGTTTCCTTACCCGACCCAGTGTCTACGGCATCAAAGACGACGAAGTATTGGGCTTATCGACGGACTTGGTGGTTTTAAAAGACGTCAATTGCAGTCAACTCCTAACCCTATTTCCGGCGAAACCTATTTTATTGGAGCGTAGCGGACACGAAATAGGTAAAGACGAACGTTAAGTCCTAATAATGCTATCCGTTAGAGATTTCGAAGAAACTTACATTCCCCTCGGTGGCGATTGCGAAGTTTTGTACACTTCGAGTAGTGATTTTATTGCCATTTTGGTTACATCGCGTAAGGAATGGAAATTAATAAATAAGGGATTATGATAAAGTCACATTGGACTAAATGAATTCAAAATATGGTAAATTAATGGTATTGACTGAGTTATTTGGGTTTGAGCTAAGTTCCGTACGTTAGATATTATAATAAACCGTGGTGTCGTGGACATCGTTTTAAAAATAATCTGTTTTAAGTAGGGAATAACAAGGTAAAAGAACTCCCGAAATCGCCGAACAAACTAAAAAAAGTTCACGTGTTTGTTCAGCGTATTTCAAAATATCTCATTAACTATTGCTCCATTTCCGATTCATATTTAGACTTTTTTTGACAGTTAAGTCATGTAATAACTATTGACGTTGACGAAAAAAGTTTAATTTGACATACTCAAGAAAATTTTACTTTGGTAATACTTTATGTAAGCCACTGAATTCCCAAATGGGATCGAAAGTTAATGTTTTAGGGGATTTATGATTTATCAGCGTATCCTTAGTTAAAAACGGTTTCGGAATTCCCGAGCCTATTATCTCGTAGATAAAAACTTTCTTTTACTATGTGATTCTCCAAAATCTTAGTAAGTATTATAACAAATGTCCTAAAGTTTATACTGATGTCGTAAAAGTTCTTATTAATAAAATCGACCAAAGAAAAGTCCTTAAAGATAATTAAGTAGTAAACGGGTAAGAGTGGTACTTTGTTCGAGTTAACCTTCAGGGCGCGTACGTTGTTTTTGATGGTTTTATTATTTTCACTGGCGTAGCCTACTATACGCGAAATGAAAAAGTGTTTTTGGGCTTAAAGTACTACCGCTTTAATAGTGTAAACTTCAATGTTTATACCCTTTCCATCGTGTACTCAAAAGATATCCACTACTTCTGCTTGTTTTTCGTGTGGTTTTTTACTACGCACGATACGGTCCTTACCAAGTACTTCTACCGTTATGTTAATGACAATTGGGACCGCTTTGGTTTTCTAACTGGACCTTTAAATTTCGGTTAAGCTTTGTACTGCAACAGTAGCGGACATTATAGGGCCCAGTAAAACTTCGGCCATACATATACTTTTGCTTGCAGTGTTTTCGAATTCTATTTAATAAGACGGCAACATCGCAACTTGAATTAGCATTGGTTCAGTTGCGACGGAAGGTCTCCTTACGTTACGTATGGACAAAGGGAATTAAAATATTCGTGCTAGGTGCTAACAATTTTTTTCATATACCTTTAATTTTATCGTCGTTAACGACTAATTCTTCAAGTGTTTGTGAAATAAGGTCTTTTGCTTATCTGATCTTACTAAAAGTTAGCTTAAAATAAACCGCTAAGTTCGTAGTTTGTCCGAATGACTAAACGGTCATAATTATAGTTACAAAGTATACATTTTCGAATCAACGCGACATCGAGCTAATTATGTAATCTCATTGGATTTCTTACCTCAGTAATACCTGTTATTTTTGTATCTCTGCAAACTTCTTTATCTGTTAGTTTAGCTACCTTAGCACCAAATAGAAAACTTTTTTATACGTTACTTTTTACTTAAGAGTAGTTTCTAACTACGACTAAACGGTCTTCTTTAACTCCGCATTCGTGGTTAAGTACACTATTATGTAACAAGACAAAGTTACATAATTATAGCTTTGTCTTAATTATACCTAAAATGACCTTCCTAACGCCCGGTCCCGGGCGCTTTAAGTTATAACCCAAAGTAATTGAATAAATTTAGATGTTGCAGGATTGTTAATAGTTAACCGAGCGGTTATAAATCTACCGGTATTTTTTTGATTTGATGAACGTGAAGGAGGCGATTTTCTGGAAAGACAGGAAACGGAACAAATTTTTTTTGGCGTAGTGGAAGGGCTTCACAAAATTTTGGTAAGGGATCTTACCTCGATTTTACATGTTTTATGAGGACCGGTAACGAAACTTATTTAGGTTTTGGAAACGCAAGTAACTTGGTAAAGTGACAAGGAAAATAAAAAAGACTGTAACAGTATAAGGAAATAATAATTGTTAAGTTTCGTTTCGAAAAAACAACTTTTTATCGTGTAAGGTTGCTGATATTTAGTTCCCATTAAAATTAAAAGTCTACAATAAATATGTTAACGCCCAAAATGAATATTTTTAATTCCATTTACCCGTCTACGATGGTAGTTGATAAACGGGAGTAAAAAAATATGGGGTATTACTAATTGTTGTAATTATTTCATTGTCCACATTATTTCTCGTAGTAGTTACCGGTGTTTAATCTAGGACGTTTGTTACGCTTTTGTCATATTTGGTCATTTCCTTCTGATTAATTATTTCCTTACGTTCGTTCGAAGGCGGTCGATGGGCTGGTAAAGGTATTGTTAGATTCGACATTTTAGGTCATATACCCCTATCTTTTTATTTCATTAACGTGCTTATCTTATAGGGTTCAACTTTCTCCAAGAACTCCATAAAAGTGTGATCGAACGACGACAACTAAGTTGAGTAACTGGGTTCTTCGGAACCCTAAGCTATAACATAGGAATAGGAGGAGGGTAAATCGGCTTTAGCTCTACCTGACTCAAAGGTCTCCGACGGTTAACCGTAATATTTGTCACTGGTAATAACTTAGCTAGAAACAAAGGGACTTTATTCTGTGGGTTCGTTATCGAACTGGCAGTGGATGTCCCATCCGAACCCTCCCTAAGTATGCCTATAATCAGAACTAAAGGACAGGTTCTATAAAAGGATAACGGACCTTTGCATTACCGAGGAGCGAAACTATTACTTATTCTTGTATATCGCTAAGCAGAACTACGTTATGACGTCCACTACGTCCCGAACAGAGCGAGTCAAGATGTAAGTCCCGTGAGCGGTACCACCATATTCAATTGTTCTCAGGCTATTCTTGTTAATCTTGTGTAAATAAAGCTCTTTGAGGTCTCGATTTCTTACTAAGTAACGATCTCATTGTGCGAGACGATTTCTTTGCTAAGGTACGGTACCATAGGGAACTTATTTTATCTATTAATGTCTAATCATACTGTTTTGTATAGCCAGTTTGTCCTTGACGGGTCTCCGAGTGAATCTGTCGGTTAAAATTATTTTTATAACTCTTTCTTTATTGAGGGCATAATCAAAACAATTGTGCCCTCAAGACCCTAATCACAGCACAAAAAAGGTAACGAACTGGATTATCGGTTAGTTTTGAGTGGAGTTCGAGTAGTCGTTAAAAGACGTATCTTCCTCGTAGGTCTCGTTGTGGTATATTATCACGGAGATAAAATTTAAATCCATTAAGTTTATCAAATCTTGTATGAACTTGTGCAAGCCAGTAATTCCGACCTTGTGGATCGAGTAGTTCGAGTATCAAGTTTGCAAGTCACTCAAAAAACAAACTGTACAATTAGAGGAGAACTGAAAAATAGTCACATTTTGTGAATTCGAATTCCGAACTAATTGTTTATTTAAAAAATGTTTTTTTTTAAACACGAACCTTTTTAGTTATTTACTCGTATAATTATTAAAGAATTCGTAAGAGTCTATTTTAGGGCACTAAAAAGTAAACTTACTCTCTTCAATTACGCTATAGTTAAATTGGGGGTAGCGGTACAGTTTTAAACCGAATCAGTTCTATCTTTATCAAAAAATTTGAATCTTTTAGTTTTTGCGGAGTAATTTTACGCAATAAATTTAGGACTACTACTTTAAGTAAAACATATACTGAGGGCAAACGATTTAGGGTTCCGAGTCCTTCTGGATTTCGTCAAAACATTATTTGTAGTATAATGAGGATACCTACAACGGTGAAATTTCCCCTTGTTACTTTGACTCGTGGTTAACAACCTCGTAATAAGTTTGCTTTAATTCACGAACCCCGCCCCCCCTTTAAACCGTCAACGTTCACTATAAAACGCTACCTATCTCCTATAAATATTCGAACCTTGAATACGCCTAAAACTATGTGCCTATCTATGCGCTCCAGAAGGCCGAGATTAGCTTCAGCTCGTGGGAAATAATAATTCGTACCCATCGTATTTTTAGCGGAGAAGTCTTTCGGACCATTAGTTATTACTATAATAACGACACCAACTGGGTTTACTACGGGATGGAATACATTTTTTCCAGGTCCTGTGATAAGAATTTTTAAATTGGTGGTTCGTAGCAAATAAAAGATCGATAAAACTAGTTCATTCTTCCGAAATGTTATCACATAACCCACTACTCCATCCCCCGGACAAGAATTCAGACAGTCGGCCTTTACTTAACGTCTATTCACTTCTTGAACTGGTTAATTCTCGTAGTTGATTGAGGTACGGACTCGAATCTAAATTTTAACTTGTCGTTATATTCCTATTAGTTAGTAAGACATCCTTTTTTTCGTGGTTGCAACACCTGACACGAGTCCTTTAATCTTTTTCACGCCGTTCAACCGACCAAACCGAATAATGGGGATTCCGATAAATAGTCCTCAATTTTTTTAATCGGCGATAATTTTTACTACTTCTTAATCAGAGATTTCATGCAGTTTTAGTTGCGGACGTTGAAAATTTTTCATCGCAACAAATATGGTGTCCTGGTCCACGTAATAATTTGCCCAACGAGTCAGTTATAAATGAAAGACTATCATTATGTTAATTTGTCCTATTTTATTTATGAAAACGAAAAAGAGTAATGCCAAACCTCTTCGCAAAATAAAGATTTTTGATGTAAGGTAAACGTAGTTCAAATTTTTGACATTTACGCGAAGTTTTACTCCCATGATATCCATTTACATTACTGAATAGGACCAATTTTCTTCCCGTTCTCCGATAAGTGAGTTCTCTTCTCTAATAAGCTTTTTTTGTTCCCGTAGATTTTTATTAAGATGGCGTTCTCGATCCATTTGATTTTGTCGATTAGTGTTTTGTATAACGATTTAATCTGGCGCTAAACGTATCGGGTAAAGCAAAAATAGCACGAGTACGGGCCTACGTTTTTAACCCCCACAATTTTCTATATAATTTAAACAAGTTGCTTTTAATAAAACTATTTCTTGTCGAGTTGTACTAATACGTTTTTATAAGAAGGCTTCTATAAAAACGTTCATAACCCTGGTCAGCATGGGTCTGTGATTAATTTCTCTAATGTGCAAAACGTTTTTTCCGGCTCCATATAGTCGAACTGCTTCTCCTACCCGCATAACGAATATTCCAAATTAAGTCGTCTTTTAAACGTCATAAACGAATTCCGGTATGACGTTTGGAGTACCTCACGAAGAAAATTTCCTTCCAAAAGGTAGAATTTTAAGATAGTTAGTGGATAAGTAAATACCTCAGACTGCACAAGTACGTGATTCTCTTTAACTTATTGTGGTTCGGTAATAACAGAAGTGGTAATGACTATCACGTTCTGGTTAGTTGGTGATTAAAAACAACTACCTCTTACCCTAGCTTCTTTAGGTGTACATCATAGCGTCATAACAGGAGTTTTTGTGAATTAGCTGGTCTTTCGCAATTCTGGAGGGGGCTTCTTGAGAGATATTTTTAAAAGTACCTCCACCAATGTCATAGCTAATTTGCTAGTAATTGTAAGAGAAACGGTACTTTTATGACCCATTTTAATTTAGCACAACACCGAGGTAGATTAAATGAAGAATTAACGAGGACTTCAAACCTCGGACAGTGAACTGTCAATAGCTTTACTTGTTATCGAGCCTGTAGTAATGGTGAGAGTTGGCGCCGGTGGTTAACGCCTTTTAGTCACTATAACAATCATCCCCATTCTCCTTATCACAAGCAAACTCGCAGCCGGACTGAATTCCTTTCGTCGTCATTTTAAGGTTGATGTGAACTAACGGTTTAAGAGTATCACAGGAGGCACTGAAAATCGAATAAACCTTAAAAGAAATATTCCTTCTTTACTCAGGAAGGTAGTAATAAGGCGGTAAATTTGTACTCTGAAATCTATGTAATTCACATCAAGGTACAAGGTAAAACAGGTATAAAAAAATAAAAATATCTTGAATACTTATGTAAAACTCCGAAAATACGGGGATATAGGTTCAACGAAAGTAAATCTCTTATACTAAACTAAACTCTTTCCTTAATTGATTAATCATTTTACTAAATGCGGGAGCGACACGAATAAAATTAGAAAGATGATTAACATCACCTAGTCGTAAAATATAGTAACTTAGCTTATTAGGGCTAAAATAGAAGAATACGTAGTTTTGTATTACGAAACCTCGTGCTTCTAAACAACCGAGAAAAACTATTTAAATTAATAGTTGTGCTACTACCACATACAGTACCAAAATGTAATTGGACCCGAGTTCTTCGTCGCGATCCTAATCTGGTAGTTAAAATATTAGCGGATTTAGACTAATTTTCCCTTTTTGTCTGAAATGGGTTATCGGACATGCGGTAATGACTTTTTTATTTTAGTTCAGTTTGAGAGAGATTTTTCCTTGTTTTTGCTTTACTTTATTCTGGAAAAAAACTTCGGTATACGGACCGAGTCAGAGGACTACTAATAATACTTAAGATACGAGTTAGTGAGGTTGTTAGATTATAGCTACGCTAGATGTTTTACTAGGTTGAAGTAAAAACATCTTGAGTTTTACATCAATTTTTTAATAAACCGTTTTGTTACTCAAAACGTAGGGGACTTCCGCAGTTGTTTAAAAACTTATTAGAGTTACTTTAGGAGGAGTAATTTTTACTACAGCATTATCATACATCATCGCTTCTCGTATGTCATCCGAAATTTTTCGTATTTTTGTTACATACCGATAAGTACTTATAGTTGGTTAATATACTTGTTTCACTCCTCATAGGAATAGTTGAAAATTGTTCGCTTCTTGAAACGGGTCGAGATATAGTGAGAGAAAAACTCTGGTCATTTGTTAATCATTAAGTGACGCGGAAGTAACGTTTTGGACCCGTTTCTTTTAATTGGGTCTTTTATGTTAGAGAACTACTTAACATGGGCCAGTTAAATCTCACATGAGTTTAATCATTAACAGCACCAATACCACGTGACAGGTAACCTCAAGTTTTACTACTGACCTTATGCCAGAGGTTTTATGACTCTAATGTATTATTTAGGGGACATTAGTCGGTTAGGCTTAATCTCGTACGTAAGAAAATACGGCGTCGTACGTTAGCAAGCTTATAATACTTAGTTGACTCTTTATAAGGTTTTTATCTATAGTTGTAAGGAACATTATTCCCAGCGAGCGGAGAACCATAACGGACACTCATACCTTTACTTTCGCACCACGTTAATAACGATGCGCTATTTTTATAATTCCACTTATAGTTCCTGTGGTTTCTTTACTGTGGGAATTACGACCGGACATTTAGAATAATATGGGTTTTTTTAGGACGTGATAAATCCAACGAAAATCTGCGACCTCGGTTATAGCGCGAGTGCTTGGAGTTACCTCTTTGGCGAATACTCTAACGTCTTTTAGTGCTATTAGTCCGTCGTGACTTACACGACCGTAGAATATCAAATTTTTGCAGGGTAGTTAAGTGAAGACTACGTAGGGGACGCGCCCAGAGATGTTGTTCCTGTAGCAGTTTGTGCTACGAAAGCAAAAATTTCGTATGAAAAAAACTATTCGTGCTACTTGGGTGGAGACGTCTTCTTCGTAATACATCAAGACCTTTGAGTTTCCAATGTATTTCTCTTATTTTATTATAATTTAGTTACGTACTTAAAATTTTTGGACTTAAATGTGTTTTGAGTAGAGGTTAACTAAAATGTTTAAAACAAAACATGAGAAAGATTAAAAAGTGTACGTTTTTTAAGGTACAGGTTAAATTTTTTGTTTCAACGATAATATTGACCGAGATGGTCGCCTTATCCTCTCCCATAACGATTTTACGAGAGACGACGTCCGCGTTTTTGTCACTAATTGAGACAATTGAGTTAACTTTTTCCCCTTTTTGATCGTGTTCTTAATCCATTACGTGCTATGTAAGTTCCCTTATATCGGGAGCTTCTTCTAACGTTCGCCTAATAGTGACTTTGTCGTACAGTAAAACCAGTTTAACTATATAATTAGTTATTACGTCCTGTTAGGGACGCATTATTACCTCTGTATGAGCTATATTCGTTACTACTAAAATCAGTTTAGGACTTATGGTTGCAGCAGCCATGGACCACGGAGTAGGCACTTCGGGATGGGATAGAATTTCTCAGGCCACTACCTTTATAATAATTATATTGAAGAACACGGCCTTAACTAGGACGTAGTCGTAGCTCGCGATAGGGGATGAGGTAACGATTTCGACGTTAATTAGTAAATTGGTTCAAAAATCGTTTTGTGACACCGGGACTTTATTCTCGGTTACGTTATCGGGGACCCAATTAGTACTGAGGAGCACGTCTTTTGAAATCGCTTCGCCAATTATTTAAATTTTTGGTGTGTGGTTATTTTGCTCATCCATTTGGTCTTCTATAACGACTTGACCAAGATCGTTAGTAATTCAGTTTAATGTAGTTACCTCTTTATTAAAATCGACTGCCACCTAAAAGATGACATATTTAGCGTTCTATTGATTTTTAACTTAAGGTTATATTAGGTTGATACTACTATCAAGAGAGACCCAATTAGAAGACTTTATAGAAGTAGAAAAACTGTTTCTTTAGAATTACAGATGGTGGAAAAAAAAGTAAATAATTTATCCCGTATAAAAAATAAGTAAAAATGAAATAATGGAGTGAAAAGCCTGTTGGTTTTAATTTAACGAGTTTTGGTGAAAATTAAGGACTTCTTTATACAGTAGATAAATAGAATGTATAAGTTCTACTATAGTTTGCGAATAGTTGACAAACTGTAAATACGTTCAATTTTTGGTTGCCGAAACGCGATAGAGAATCTATTTAGTTCGGTTAAATATAAGTAAAAAAATTTCGCTTTTAACTGGATCCTCTTCCTATTTCTATACCTAAATCCTCTTATATCACAAGTTTTTTGTAACCCTTTTCTACATTTAGAGTTTTATTGAGTTGTCCTTAAACTTCAATTTCCTCAGACGTTTTTAAGAAATAAATGTTCAAGTTCAGAAATATTTGTATTTTCCTTCGTTGGGAGTACTTACCTGTATTGCTAAGTTATGTTGATGCGAGTTTACTTCTTAATTGATTAAAATCTTTTTTTGTAAAAAATGGATGACGTCCTAAAATGGTATTTCTTGGTTAAGTCGAGCAGTTTCGTGTTCTATGAATACATACCCTGAGACTTCCTTTTGCAATAGAACTACGGTATCCGCCTTAACAAACATAGAGTCGGCCTGTATTAGTAGGATTTTAGTTTTTTCGTGACTAACTTCGTTAACTTTCACTACGCTAAGTTGTGTGTTCGGAAAACATGAATTTAGTCCGGGGGTAGCTTTGACGTCTCGCGAACGAACTTCTTCGTGGAATACCGTACCTGTCTCATAGCAAATGATTAAGGCCAAGTCTTCGGTTACTTAACCGTTAATACCGTCGTGCGGTACGCTGCCCTCTTTGATACCATCACTTACAGGCAGTAAGTATAGTACCACCTTGAAGACGACGTGAACGAAGTACACCAGTAAGTTATACCGCTAAGTTTCCCGTCGGTCAGTGACCACATTGGAGACGCGAACTCGGGATGACGATAGCGACAGGCAAATTTGTTTTTGGTCTATCAACGCTAGATAGTACACGTTTTTTACAACTTTGTTGGTAGGTCTTAAGTTGCGTACCTTTCTATCGGCGAAAATATGAACTTGGCCACTACCCACATCCACCTAAATAATGGGGAGGGCTACTGATAAAATCTCTCCAACGGGTATAACAAGTATTAATACCACCATTTATGTAGTCACTACTCCATGTCTGGCCTCGTCCGGCGCCACCGCCACTAGAGAATGAATGTTTTTGGAACCTATAACTACGTCTATACTATTGGTACCGATTTCCGAACCCTTTACCGCGAGGTCAACCGCGATATGAATACTTTTCACTGCAACGACTTTGTTACTGACCGTTTTGTATAAAATTATGCAAACGTCCACTGGGTGAAGTTTACTAGGTTAGGTTCGAATGTAACCTTTAATAATTTCTTCTTGTCGAACAACTTTTACGAGCACGGTACCCCCTGGACGATTTTCTGCCAAAGACACTTAATGTTTTCTTCGTGGGAGAGTAACCTCTACAAGCACCAGCGCCAAACGAAAACCCTTAACTTAATCAGTTTCTAGGAGTTTGTTTTCATGGACGTAGTCTACTCCGTGAAGTTAATTACCTAGACACGTTCCTGTTTCCTGATAATCAACCTTTTCCTCCTGTCATACCATTACAGAAGGCTTATCGTGGTGGAAACTGTTAATTAGCTCTCGTTCAGTTAAAGTATGAACTTTGTGAGCTAGTTAGAAATAGTCTTGACAGTGTACGCATATGAGGTATTATTAGGTTGTTACTCCAACCCAGTAAAGTCTAAGTTGGACCTAAATAAATGCTTATTCTTAAAATCCGCGGATTTTAAATAAAATTACATCTACCTTGATTGATTAATGTTTTAAACGTCTTTTGATTACCCATGATAGATGAAGCGCATAATCTCGATTGGTACGGAAACGTCGTAGTCTCTCTATTCTTAGTGCAGAGGTCCAGTAGCGGTATAAGGTGACTTTGAGTAGAGGAAGGTCATTTCCTTTCTTTTAGACTCCTAAACTAAAAAGTGCTCGTTAGTAAGAACCGTTTTTTCGTTGTGGGTCCGGGCGTCGTTGTTCAAGGTTGTATTTTAGTTAGACTGACGAAACCCGTTGATGGAACCCGAGCTTTGGACGGGCTACTGAGCGTAGGTCATAATAAGCTACGTTCCGTTTTGGTGACGGTTTATTTTATTTACCACATAGAAATTCGAGATTATTTCTTTAACTTCCAGCAAAACGGTTTCCTACTGAGCTACGGTTTTCTCGTTGATTGCCAAGTGATGCCTAATTAACTGATAGCTTGAGAAGACTTTATCAATTATTACAAGGTCGTTTTAGCTAAAGTGGACGAGCATTTGTAAGGCGTTCAAATTGGGGAGGTACAAGGTATTCAAGATGAAGTTATGGTCCTATCGCAACTAATATTGCTCGTTTTTCTCCTCGTTTATCTCACGACCGTGGGTGACCTCGATAAGGTTCTGCATTAGCAGGAACAAAGTTTGGTGCTTACAGTAGGTCAAGGAATTTCTCTAGTAGCGCTAGACGCTCCTCGAATTATGGAGCCGCTATTTGTTAAAGTGGGCGACGTCAACCGTGTGATGCGAAGAATTTAGCAAGTTATTCACCTTATGGTTCGAGAAGGAGTTCGACGAAATAACGAAATGAGTGACAGCTGACTCATCGTTTTTCTCAAACACGTCGCAATCTTTTTGATGGAACTGCTTGATGGAGTTACTTTCGTGCTTCGTCAAAATTAAGGTATTAATAAGGTAAAATCTTACTAAATATAAGCTATTTAAGTAAAATAAGTATAACTTATTTTCACATTTTAGGTAACTTTCTCCTTATCAGTGTTACTAGTCTATATATTGTAGTTTTTAAGTCGTTACGAGGGACGAGGTTCAACCGGATCATACGGATAAAACCGAACGATCGCTTGAATAACAAGTGAAAAAGTTTGAGGGAAAAAGCCCGCCTTAGAAACCGGACCCCCAACAAAATAACGAAAATCGATGTTTTGCGAATTGCGAGTTGGAATAATTTGTACCTCGACTTAATTAGGAACGTCTATACGAGGAAAAAAAATAAGGTCGACACGAAAGTGATGAATTCGTAGTACTCAAATAACCGTAGAATCCAGAATTTTAAGAAAAACAATAAAATGAATCATGCGATACACACTACAATCAGTGACGTTGACAACACCTAAAAACAATAGTAACCTCTTCACTGGCACCGTTCAGTGTAAGGGAGACTAGGTTATTGCGTTTGTGATAAGACCAGTGAATATTGCTAACCGTACATAAAATAACGGTTTTTTAATGTATCCGCCACCCGTAAAACCACCAATTACGGTGACCAAAATTGTGGAAATGAATAACGGCCGAAACAAAAAAATGAGGTAGTCTCGATAGTTCTAATAAAAGCACCTTGTTTTACCGATTAAGTTAATTATCCGGGCCACTGACAACGAAAACGTTAAGGGTAAATACTCTTTGCGCGTGAATAAGCAGTTGTAACCGACCATGAAAATTAACCACATAAACAGCCGTCAAAATGGCGTTATAGTAGCTCGACCCGTAATCGCTACGAACAACCGGAACTATTTTCATAGGACAATTCAGAAGATGGAGCCAGATAGTCGTGCGGTAAGCGCGAACTTCGTAGTGTACCGTAACCCCCATAGGGACTTAACTGCCGGTATAAGCATTAATAATGTCCGTATAGTCCGCGATAATAACCGCTGGAGTAAGAGTTTGTAAATAGTAAAGCGAGCTGGGACCGAGCCCCGCGTGATAAGCCACGACGTCGTGTACGTCGTCCCTGACGTGTTCGAGTATTTTATCCTGTACGACTTCCTCGTTAACGAACGAACCAATACTAAAATCGCCCAGAGAATTTACACAATGAAAAAGGCGACTAAACGGTAGAAGACTTTACTTACGAGACTTGAGTTTTTACGTTTAACACTTTATAAAAATTGCTGATTCAGTCACGGTTGTCCCAAAAGTGCTTTTTCATCGCTTTCATTCATTTTTATCTAAGGTAATTCTACTTTTTTCAAAATTTAAGATGGAAAGTAGATTATTATAATTCTTGATGAAGTGGTACGCAAATTCTGATGATAAAAATAAAAAGAAACGATTACGGCGCTAACGTTCAGGTACCAAGTGTCCTGGTAATGAACGAGGCCGACCTTTTTGTTATCGCTCTCCGGTAGATTTAAAACTTGGTATACGTAAAATATCGTCAATAGGTGTCCCTAAATCTTTGAAGCTTCAACAAGGGTAGGATTCGTAACCTCAAAAATCAAAAAATCTAAATGTTTGGAGAGAAGGAATACTAATGTCAACCCTATTTCCCGTCGTACCTTTACCCCAACCTCTAATGTCGAACCGACGTCCTAAAGTTCATAACGCTGTTTGTCTTCTAAGTACCGAGGGACTAGAAGCGCACCATCATGTTCTCCAGAAAGGATGTCCTGCGAAACTATTGGACCTGGGTTTTTTTAACCCGTGGCTAGTTTGCCCGAATCCGAGAATAGTTTGTATAGAACCGAAATTGAAGGTTTCTAACAAGCTCAACTTCTTACTGGTAATAAATGCATGTGCAAACTCGGACCAACCTCGGTTTAAATCACTACAGTTTCATGTTCCTCATTTGCAAAAACCGCCATGAAGTTGCTGACTTCCGTCCCATTTTGAACTATTGTCAATAAGGCAACTGAACCGTAAGCTTATATGCAATTGTGTTTTTACCCAAGGACAAAAACTTCAAAACATACACGTATTGGGATCGTCATTAAAACTTCCATTAGGTCCTAAATGAGGTCCGCCCTGACGTCCATATCCCCCTTCTCGTTTGCTTGTTCATAGCGATCGAGGACGGTAGCTTATATTAAAATTGAGGTTAAAGCCGTAATAGCCACCACAAACCAAAAGACATTGTCCTGGTGTGCGTCGATTTAAGCATTGACCACGAGAACGTGAATTAATGATAAATATTACACGAACGGAACAAATGAGACTGGCGAAGAGTTCGACGTCCTCGCAAGTCATTTGCTCAAAGTGAAGGAAGAAAGCCATTAAGGAATCGTTCGGTTACTAAAAAATTTAGACGGAGAGATAGTCAAAGTTGGAGTAACTCTTTGGCCGACTTTTTATCTCAAAAAGGACGTCGATTTGCGGGATAAGGATATTTTTAAGGATTCGGTTTTTTTCACTGTGATTGATAGTACCGATATAGCCGTTAATTCGCCGCTCGTAGCACTGCTACAAATTTGAGTCACGCCCGTCGTGATTAATACAGTAGTCGGACAACAAAATACCCTTCTAGACTGTTTGCCTATAGGTTCCGAGAAAGTATTTTAGCTAGCTAACTAACTAGCATAAGCGACGGTATCAAAAAGAGAAACGAATCTCGTTAAAAAACGAGAGCTTTGAGAAAATCTCAATTGTCTAGGAGCTCGTTTTGACTCCACTTGAAAAATAGTCAAGGAAAAGAATCTTAACAAGCGAATTCTTGAAGTAGGACATTGTGACGGAAACAATTAACCGAAACGTCTCCGAGAAATTATGATAGTTCATAACCACGATCAACTAAATTTTCACGTAGATACCTAAACAAACTTCTGAGTTCACTTTATTGAAACCGGACTTCTTCGAAAAGTATTTATTGAAACCAGGCACAATTAACGAATACTTAAAAAAACCGCGTGAGTCTCCATTCGAGCGATGAATTAACGAGTATTAAGAAATAGCAGCTTCGTTTATTACCTAATAGTTTATATGCGAAAAACCGTAAATGTCTTCAACGTAAAAAATGCAGTTTTATATTAACTATGTTTGATAGGAGACAAACAAATTGAAATACAAGTTGGACTTTACTAAGAAGACCATTACAAGGTTAATTAACTAAATTTTGTGTTTTTAAATAAGAAGAGAGAAGTTAATAAACGCTAAGTAACTAAAAAAGTTCTATGCAGAATATTTGTTCTCGACACCTGAGAGAGTAAACTCTCCGTATCACATAAACAAGAACAAGACCTTCGTAATCTATAAAAACAAGGTTATCGAATTTATCGAATTCACACTGTCGAACTAGAAAGCACAAACGTTTTAGTACGTCTTCGGGATCCTTGAGTGCATCAAAACACTCGAGTTAGACTCGTAAAAGTTGCCGAAATGACCGAAGTTTTTACTTCCCTTTAAGAACGCTATTGAAAACGTCAAGCCTTTTTTTGAAGAGAAACAGATAGTCTAGCCGTACAAGAAATTTGACCGCCTGATTGAGAGGTTTTACCACCTAACACGCATTAACTTATTAAAAGACGAGTTGTAATAGAAATGCGGAAAACTTGAGTCAGAGAAGTTATACTTCACGAAGTAGGTATGCAACGGTATTAAGAAACGATAAGCACTACGCAAAATGGTTTCGTGATCCGAAAAGACGTAAATTGAGAAGGTTTGTATGTCATCGTTCAACATGCGGTAAGTACAGAAAATCACGAAATAGTGACTACTTTATCTTTTTTCCTGAAAGTTTTTGAAGTAGTCTTCCAAAAAGATATCGTAGTTCTACGAAAAAACAATAATGACGTGAGCGCAGAAATTTAGCAAGATGTCGTAGAACTTTGTTTGAATGACATGGTGAGTTTAGAAGGGTACTCCGCAATAATAAGACAACGAAAAAATTTCAAGCCTCGTACCTTTAGTGTAGTCTTGGGCGACATTCTTCAGATGACTACAACGTGGTTATTCTTAGTCCTACGAATAAACGTATAAAGAGTCGTCCGGGAAGTATCCCAAATTTTGCGTTTCATGGTTCTAGCAATTCTAGTTGTCATTTGTTTGCAGAATCCTAACATGAAAGTGCTATGACGCCATGTTTTCGTACAGGTTCTGATTCGAGCCGTAATAATAAGCTCGTCAGTTGCTCTTATAAACAATAGACACTTCTTCACACAAGGGTTTCTAATTCTCAAAGACGCAAAACGCGATTTTATAGGTGTATGACTAATTTAACGAATCGGTCTAGCAAATTCAGATCAAAGCATATTAGTTATTCTAACTAAACTCGTTTCCCATTCTTTAAAAAAACATTAGGATTATACTTAAGTCCCTTACTCTAAAGTAGTGAGACACAGTTTCTCTATCAGACTCATTTATGAAATCGGGCGAGATAACAAACAGAATTGAACAGCTGTCTTAGGTATGACTAACTTTCGCCTATTAGCGTGTTATGGGTCGAACATGGATTTAGTCGGAAGAGAAGATTTCTCCTACTCTTACCTAAAACGTCCCGAGCTTAAACCTAGAGCTCGACGACTTCTTTCTTAACGTCGCAAAGAACGAGCAACCATTGTCTGACTACAACTTTTACGAAAACTTATGAGTTATTAAAAAGGTCCTATTGAAATGAAAGAAGGACATTTAGTAGCATAACTAAAAAATCGTTTTCGAGGACTACTCAAACTAAGTTAAAGCCTAGTTAGAGTTCGACATTGAATTTGTTGAGAACTTATGCTTGTTATCGAAAGACCATGCGTTGACCTTATAAAAAATTAACTTATTAAAGACGTTAAACTACAAGGTTGTAGGGTATTGATAGTTACACCGGAACAACATTAAAAAACTATCAATAATTATCTAATCAGACATTTAACCTCTCCACCGCAACTGAGAGTTGTAGGTGAACTGAGAGTTATTATTTGTGAACTATCTATGCAAAGTTTATTGATAGCTTTAGTTCACGTTATATTGAATTCCCTCATAGAAATTTGCGATGTCGTCAACGACCAAACCACTCGTCGTTACGATTATCTAGGAGAAATACGAGAAGTAGTCGCTCGCTAGAGTCAAAAAGATTTCAAAGAAACTGTATACCGGTTAAAAATAGCCATTAGCACTGAACGTAACGAGGTATAAATAGGCCACCTTTTTGAGGAAAAAGGTTATTTTCAAAACGAACTATGTGACCTAGTGATTTTATATTTCTGGGCCGTCGACATATACACAGTCTTCGGGGAAAATTACTTACGGGAACTGGCTTAACTAGTACTAGAACAACATGTAATAACCGTAGGGAAACCCGAGGGTAGTTTTTAAGTTTACGTCTTCGGCGACCGCGACAAACGAGTTCGGGTTCGTACTCGTTCGTTAGTGACAGTAACGCCACTTTCATTTTTACCGGTGACGTTGGTAACCGACTATAAAAAAAGGGTATTTTTAATAGAACGGGTAGGGGGGGGTATCGCTATAATTATGGTTTTAGAACTCCTCAGAATTATTCAGGCCCATTAACGGGATAATTTGGGTTGTCTTTAGGGAAGGGAAGCTGTTGCAAGGGAAGGTATAGCGCTGCATGTAATACTCACCGACTCGCCCTTTTTTGGAATAAGAAAAAAAGTAGGCCTAGTCCTTTTATTGAATTATTAAGAAGAGATGACAGAGGCGAATTGGGAACTATCAGTTCTTATTATGCCGACCGTACCCTATTTATTAGTCGTTATGAATTAACTAGGCTTCCTCGAACATTAAGTCCGCTAAACCTATTTATTCCTGCGTGAAACTTCAGTGTTCTTCGATTTGTCCTGTCGTTATTGACGCAGTATAATTGGCGATATAGTAGGAAGCTTAATATCTATTTCCATAAACGGGTAACGACTCGTTGTCGTTGAACTAGAACAAGCTACCATGTTCTCTCCTAAAGTCTAAAAAATAGTCCGTAAGAAAAAATCTGTTTTAATTTTAAACTGACTTACTATTGTTTCTTACGCGTACCTATGTTTTTTTTGGTTAACATGTTTGCTACCTATATTAACTGAATTTACAAGTTATACGTTAGACCCACGTCATATCGCTTAAAGAGAAATGACATGGGTGCTATGTCTAAAAAAATGTAGATATTTTCAAAACTTTTTATTGATGTTTTTAGTTCGTTATTTTTAAAAGACCTAAGGACCTTTCTTGAAATCTTAATAAGATAAGAATTATTCGAACTCAGTAGCTGAGACCATCTAATGAATTTGTTTAAAAATATTCCTAGCATTATTACTTATGTACCTTATCACATTAAAAACATTTTTCATTGTTTAGTTATAGACTATACTTACGTTACCGTTTTACCCTACCGCATCTTTTTTACACCTGATGTTGTCCGCTTACCCTAACCACGTAGTTTAATCTAGTTTTTAGTAGTTGAGGACTTTTTCGTCTCCGAAAACAACGAGCATACGCACTTCCTGTGACCCGTTGTCTTTGGTTTTGTTTAACCACCTTTCTTTAACGGCGTTTTATCATAACAAACGAGCCTCGTTTACGAGGCTCGGGGTCGTTTAATATTAAAAGTTTCTCAAATACTCGGCACATTTTTATAGAAACTTAGGGGCAAACTAAATGGCCAAATATTATATTTTTTTATTAGAGCTCTGAGATTAATGTGGGTAGTAGCATAGAGTATGGTTTTACACAAATACCGCAGTATTCTACCGGTATAATTTTGCGGCAAAACTAGGTACATCAAATTTACTATAATAGAGGTAACTCAGGTTATCTCCTTTGCCCTGTACTCTACTTGCGTAAAAGCTAAGGGATTTTGAATCGTTCATCTATTATTCCATTATTTATACGTACCAAAAAAACTAAAATTCTGTAACTTATGCAGCAATTTTAATTGTTATGTTCTATCCTATAAATAGATATATAAATTAGTTCGTTTAGTATTTTTTTTTGAACTTGATTAATTTTTGGACTTTTAACTTTGTTAACGAGCTTAACGAATAGTGCTGGGTAGGTAACTTTATAAAACATTAGTAAGTCTTAACTTTCTTATAACCCCCTTTTATACCACACGGATACCACAGCGAAATCGGGTCGTTTTTTTAGATGGAAATTATTACAAAAAAAGTGTTGGTGTTAATTTAGTTAAACTAAATCATGCTCCTCGAATAAAAAAAGTAGAGAGCGTTCTTTATTCTTTTTTGTATTTTTGACTAAAACCTAAAAGACTTTACCTTAGTTAGTTTTAACGTTAAGCTGTGCCAAGGCAAGTACGCTAAGTTGCAATATTGCTTATGTAAATGATATTTAATGTTGTTCGATCACGACTTCTAAGGATATCGGAAATGGTTCTTGAATAGCGGTTATCGTTTGAATACGAAGGCATAATACCGTCAATACCAATATACCAAAACCGGCTACGCGATAGAGTAATAACAAACACCAATGAGTTATTAAAGTTTAAACTTCTTCGGGTCCGACTTATATTCGTACAAAATCTTAGTAATCTAATGCGTCTTAATTAAAATTTGCTTTCGTTTATGTCGTATGTTTTACGTTCATAGCCTCACCCAGAATTTACATCATTAAGATTCCCCAAACTTCGTGGTAGCGTCCGATTTCTAAAAAAATAACGTATAATATTCTTTAGTTAAGGTCGTGGGGTTCTAAGGTTGAGGAGGTCTGACTAAAGGCATGAAATTACCTTGTTTATCAGATATAATATTTATTAATGTAACTCGGAATAAAATAATTTATACTCTCCAATACTAATACAGGGGGTTTTAAATATAGAGAATGCGTTAGTGGGGTTTGTTTCTTGAGCACTAGAGTTCAATAGTACTTTTTCAGGTTAGGTACTAATTACCAAAACGAAATTAATTTTTTCTACCAAATTTTGGTCCTCTGAATTTTTTTGATCTCCCCCTCGAAGGACTTGTTATGCTGTTACTGCTACATTTTTTCTTCGACTAACTTAATAATTGTTGGTAATTCTTATCACCCCTAAAACTATTTCATTGAATATCTCCGCTAAATTTAAATACGTGAGTGTTTTTCCTACTAAATCGTGGAAAAAATAAACTACCCTGCAATTTATTTAAAAAGCGACCTTTTCTTCAAGTCAATTAAAATCTCAGTCGCTTATGGCTTATACATCTTCCACGATATTTCAAGCGCCTATTGTAACTTTACTGACCACAGTAAAACGTTTGGTTTAGTCCTAGGGTTCTACATGATAGATTTTGAATGGGTGGTAGTTTACGGTTATTCTCAAGCAGACTCTGTGGACAAGGTCGTGGTCTCTGACCACTTGAACGAGTTAGATGACACTTATAATTACTGGGAGAGCGAAATTCACTACGGAACTCATTTCACCCTTAAAAATTATGAGGTTCATGACTTGGGTCATGTTGCAGCTGTTTACTCTGGGGCTCTCGTCCTAAATGGTGATTTTATTTACTTACTCTTTAGAATCCCGTACATGTTTTGCTCGATACTGGAGTCGGTTAACGTCGTAGGGACCTAAGGCTGAGTCGGTCTGATTAAAATCGTGGTATTATCTTGTTTATCAGATATAATATTTATTAATATCACTCGGAATAAATTAAGTTATGCCTTCCAATACTAATACAGGGGTTTTTAAATATAGAGAATGCGTTAGTGTGGTTTGTTTCTTGAGCACTAAAGTTCAATAGTACTCTTTAAGGTTAGGTGCAAATTACCAAAATGCAATTAATTTTTCCTGCCGAATTTTGTTCCTCTAAATTTTTTTGATCTTCCTCTAGAAGGACTTGTTATGCTATTATTGCTACATTTTTTCTTTGAGTAACTTAATAATTGTTGGTAATTCTTATCACCCCTAAAACTATTTCATTGGATATCTCCGCTAAATTTAGATACGTGAGTGTTTTTCCTACTAAATCGCGGGAAAAATAAACTACCCTGCAATTTATTTAAAAAGCGACCTTTTCTTCAAGTCGATTAAAATCTCAGCCCGTTACAGCTTATACATCTTTCACGCTATTTCAAGCGTCTATTTTATCTTTACTGGCCACAGTAAAACGTTTGGTTTAGTCCTTAGTTTCTTTGTGATAGATTTTGAATGGGTGGGAGTCTACTGTTATTATCGTTCCGTCTCCATAGCCAAGGTTATGGTCTTTGTTCACGTGAACGAGTTGAGTCATAATTACTTCTGCAAGTATGAAATTCGTTACGGTATCCCTTTCAACCTTAAAAATTATGAGGTTCATGACTTGGGTCATGTTGCAGTTGTTTACTCGGGGTCTTCGGTCCTAAATGCTGATTTAATTTACTTACTTTTGAGAATCTCCTCCTCATTTTCTCGGAGGAGAAAGTAAAGTTGTCTTGAATGCTTTTTGAGGTTAGAGAAGCAATTTTTTACAAAAATTAAGCCAGTAAATCATATAGAATTGAGGGAGTCATTTTTGTAAAAAACGGAGTTGGAATCTCAAAAAGCGTTCAGGACAAGTTTAGCGAATAGTAGAATATGGACTTAGGTTGTTTCGGTATTTAAGTATTCCTGAATCAACCAAACTCTTTATGCAAGGAACAGGTATAAATGTTGGTATAACAAACTCAACTAGAAATTAAAGGAATAAAAAATGAGGTAGTCGGTTTTGGAGATTTAGGTTCCAAACACGGTTAAATTGTTATCGAAGTTGGTAAAAGCTAAAGAAGAACAGAAATCAGTACAAGTTTTATTCTCTAAAGAGTTAAAAATAAAGTAACTAACCCTCTAAAAGGTTTATGTCTTTTCTTCTTATCGGTGACGTTTTTAGTACATAACTATAGAAATGTGGATTTGCCGAGTTAACTAAATTGTGGAGATAACTAAAAAGGACTAGGCTATTTGTTCGCGCGAGTAACTTAAGGTTACAATTTATGAGCCCCCGTTAAAATACAAGTAATTCATTAAAGAGATGTTTAAGTCCATTAAAAAATAGTTAACGTAGGACTTGGCTATTTAACTGACTACGTTTTTAGAATACAGGTCGGACCACGGTTTCGCGATTAACAAAACATTGTAAATAATTGTACTTGCTACAATTAACGACCCAATTTGAACTAGAGAGCTATTCGCCGTATTTAAAAAGGTCTGACTAATTAGGTATGACAAGTACATGTTTTGCTTGGTACTGGAGTCGGGGTTATTAAGATGGCCAAAAGTCGAGGTGTGTTCCAACTATTATCTCGAAGTAGAGGACTAAAAGATACCTAAAGAAATTACGTAAGTAGTGTTAAGCTAACCATCATTTCAGGAGAAGGTACAAACTTAATATTTATCGTTTTCCATAAAACAAGAAGGAACGTACTTTCTGACGGCAAGCACGTACTGAATAATTACTTTGTAGTA
This sequence comes from Legionella qingyii, assembly GCF_003184185.1. The sequence continues at coordinate 198,013 of NZ_QHJG01000004.1, forward strand.
GGAGAGGTAGTGCTCCTATTTAGTGTCGGGGTCGTCACCATGGCTATAAATGTACTTAAGGTAGATGATATTCTAGTTCTAATCAACGTAGTTATTACCGGAGGTTGTTCCATAACATTAATTAAACAAGTAAGTTAGAACCATTATTATTTCGTTTAAGTAGCGAAAGTTGCGCTCGTTATCATAAATAAGGGTACCATCGGACATTGTATTTTCCTAATTGATTGTATAGAAAATTAAAAAATTGTTTGACTTAATTTTGTGACAACCGTAATTTTAATGGCTTTAACAGCACTTACTGAAATTTTAGTAAATTGAAATTATATTACTGGCGGTTAAGTAAGCTAAGGAGTTAAAATAATTACCGAACAAACTAAACAAGCGATTTGTCTTTTCGTAACCCGTCGACACATTTTATTAGTACGAGTGAAAATATAAAATCAAAACTAAGCTCTAGCGATGAAAACATAGCTTCACGGAGCCAAAATAGACGTTGGTCACTAAGACGTCATAAGTGGTTAGGTACTTTTTTACTAACAGGGGTTATTCGTTTCTCTTTTCCCCAATCTAGCTCTTAGGTTTATCGCCCTAAACAACAAACACGAAATTATTTCGGTAAGTCTAACTGTTTTGGCCAATAAACTATTCTGTGTTGGTCACTTCGCTAATTATATGATGTTTAGCGTTACGAATTAGGATATATTCGTATGAACAAGTGTATGAGAAAATTTTATTAACTTGAAGAACGCTCGAACATTAAATACAGGTATATTAATCATCATAAAATATACGTATTTAATTAAAATCATGAAATTAAATATTAATGTACTTTAATATTTTTATTGCCTAAGTCCTGAATTGGTCAGCGAAATGATTTTTTATCCAACCGTACAACGGATAAGGAAATTGGTTTTATCAGGGAGAAAAAAGTTTATGTTTTTCTCGAAAGTCGTCAACTATTCAAAGAAGTGAGTGTACTTAAGCTAGGCCGAGTGGCACTCTGAGGTATGCCGAGCGCTATAACTAGCAAAAAGGGGTGTCTAGTATTCGTTTAAAAAAGAAAGGATACTGTGGTGGGTGATGTCGAGGTCATACTTAGGGATACGCTTCTACTTACCCTTTTTCTTTGACAAGTAAGTGGTAGAAATAGAAAAGTTCCTGTGATGTACGTTTCAGTCGTTGTGTAAGTCGCACTCTAGCTAAAAACTAACCACGTGGTCGGTGGCGGTATATCGTTAGTGGATAGCAAAATTAAAAAAGTTCTGGCTTAACTAGACATTCAAGTAGGTATCGGCTTTTATACTATAAGTTGTAGAGTTAATTGAGTGAACCTCAGTCAAACAGACGATTAAAGCTTTTTAACTGTTATAGCTATTTATACCGACACTGTCTTCTTTTAGCGAGTTGTTAACAAACAAGCGGGACAAAGTTTGCAAGACGTTATCGTGAACCGTGTTATGAGTTGTTATCTAGTAGGCTAAAAAAGAAACGAAGAAAATTAACCCGTTCTATCTCAAAAAGAAATAGGGAGTCGTAAAAAAAGAGATACCTTCTAAGCTACGCACGAAATTTTTATTGTCCTAATTTACCAAATTCTTCTATTAGTAGTCGGGGGTAAAGCTCTGTTGCATGTTGACGTAGTTAAAGAAACTCGCCTCTTTACTGTTAGTGTCCTTCCATTATTATTTCCGACACCGGGGATTAAGAAAAATTTTGCAGTTTTGGTGAATAGGGACTACACTATTAACTATTTTCATAATTTAGCTTTAACGGAGACAGATAAAGCAGTTCGTGAAACCTTCGTAGAGGCGTTCCACAACGTAATTTGGGTATTACGAACTCAGCTGCATAATGATTTAGAGAACGGTAAAGTAATAGAAGTTGTTGCTCTTATCTTGGAGACATGCGAAATCCAACTTTATATTAAAAGAACAGTTCGCCTCCTTACCTCTATTAGTGTAGTGCTTAATGGTCCAAGCTGAAAAATTTAACGCGATTATTTAGTCTCGGGAAGGTAACGTGAACCCGGTTAAATAACTAAAGCAGTTACATAGGTTATTTGTTAAAACGTCGGTTTTCTTAGAAAAGTTATAGTATTTATTTGACAAGAACGAGGTAACTCTTAAGAAGTAGGTTTTCGTTGAGTGTTATCGGTTAGTGACTTAACTCACCACATTCATTTAATTTAACGTTTAGTGATGATTTACAAAAGTTTAATTTGCGAAAACCAAAAGAGAGTTAGCTCGGTTTCGAATTTTGAAGTAGCTGTGCCGCAACGTTCTCAAAAGGACTAACATTTTAGAAAAGTTCTAGTAGGAGCATGGACAGTTCCACTATCTTACGTTCGAGTAGTTCATTTTAGAGTCGTATCGGTTGTTAATGTAGTTCTCCACACCTTTTGAGTGAGGCATTCGACCGTTTATTTCGAAGAGCAAGTGCACAATCTCAATGCAATGCTAAGCCGAAACGAAAAAATAACTCTAAGTAATTAAGACAAGGGAATAGCTCACTTTATGAGAAAATGAGACGTCGAAAAAAATGATTGGCAAGCTAGAAGAGTTCTTCCGCCCCTTCGAGTTATCCGAAGTGAAGCATAAGTAGCGTTGGACGACGATGGCGAAAAAGGGCTAGCGGGTGGTAGCGTACACGACAATTTCGTTATTATCCCTACCTAACCCATAAACCTAGACTAAACTCAACAGCGCAGCGAAGTATCGGTAGATTTTGTCCGTCCGAATTCAGGTAATTTTATTCTAGTCCTACAAGTAGAGAACGGTACTATTGAGGAAAAAGAGGTAGGTGACGCGTCGAGTGAGGTATAGGAAATGCAACGTTTGCAGAACTATTGTATAGTTCTAAGTTAAGTAATAGAAGGTGTTAGTTCTAAAAATGGCGGTATCGTCATAGAGGATTGCTAAAAATTAATAAACAGGTTAGACTAGGCAATAGCAACGTTATTCAACAACCGCTAATATTCTTAAAAAAACATTTTGTTGAAACGAGCTTAAGTAATCTTTTAGCGCAAGAAGGACTCAGTTAAGAAAACGTCAATGTTATTAATGCCCTTAAACTCGGGTGAAGAGTACGAAAACATTAAGCGCATATTGTAGTTTTGGTAGGTAGAGACCGTAATTATTTAGGTCCTCCTATTCTCTTCCCCAAACGAGGCGATTTTGTCGATTGCGTAGTGCCGGTAAAAATCGAAGGTCGTGCAAGGTGAACCTAAAAAACTACCGAGAAGGGTACTAGACGGCACTTAGGCGAAGTAGTAGGTGTTAATTATGTCTGAACTCACGTAGGAATCCATTATACACGAGTTAAAATAGGTAATCACGGGATCCGAGTTAGCCAAATAACTCTATTAGTTGTCGTGGATTTCGTTTTGGGTCCAGAAAAAGGTCGTCGTAGCTTTGATTTTAGTGCCCTTATAAGTGTTCTAACCGTAGTCGAAAATTACGGCTGTTTCACCGGGTAGGTAGGTAGTACCCGTATTATTGTAGTTCTCATTAGTTCAGTCCAACCATAAAAGAACGGTTTCTTTCCGTAAGAAGGGGTACCTTGCGCACGTTATGAGCCTATGGACTAAGTAAGTCCGAAAAGAGGTAATAAAATACTTAAAGTCCTAGTAGTAGTTGGTGCTCTTGACAAAATTGACGACGAAAAAGAAACCGTAAGTCAACACCATCAAAAAGGCCTCTATAAAAGAGTTGTGGGTGCCACGATTAGTAACCATTGTACTACCACTTGCACCTTGGAAATGGTATAAGTGAGAGTTATCACTGTAGAGGAGGGTCATAAAATCTTTTCGAAAACCAGTTTATTTCTGGGTTAGGTCATGGTGGCTTAGCTGCACAACAACTGCTGAGGCGGACTCTTTTGCGAAACTTGTTACATGGATTAACGAGTGCACAATCCGGCTAGGGACATAGTGAGTGACGTTTAACATACATGCTAAATAGCAATGAGTAATAGCCGAAGTGTCTATTTTATTAGCATGGAAGAAATCATTTAAATCGGCGTAACGACTAATTTAAATTGTCCGTAACGGAATGAAAATGCTCTAGACACACGTACTATGAGTGAACCCCCAGCTAGAGCATAAACTTACTTAAGTATAAGAATAAATGGTTCCCTTGTTAATATCGGAGGTCTAGGAATTAGTATAACCCCTGTAACTGTAGAAGGTCTTTTTATAGGTAGAACGGGCGAAGGTAGAAGCTATTTAGGTTATATAGCAACTATTCTCTGTTGTTTACAAAACGACTTCTGAGATAAAAAAACTCTAGTAGGTCTATTGAGAGTACCGGCCGTAGAAGGTAAAGAAGAAGGTTATTAAGCGTCATGGGATACTACCGTAATTCACCCCATGCATTAAGCACCGACCATAATCGTTATTTAAGTCTAAACCGAAATAAACGGTGAAGTCTTAGAAAGAACCGAAGCAAATTAACTTGGTGGTCGAAAAGGTCTAAAACTAAATGTAAAAAGTCGAGGTACCAAGAACTAAGTTGGTTAAGCACATTTACGAGAACACATATCACGTCTGAAACTCTGTACCATAATTTTGAACAGTGCTGGAGCAAGTTTAGTAACATCCCTCAGTAGAGATTTGCTACAAAATTCGACTGGAATAAAAACCATTAGGAAACGTAACGGTATCAATTACGTAAGTTACTAAACCTTTATCGTACATTTTTTTACATGCGATGTTACTATCAATTGCTGTCATAGGGTTATCCGTTTGACTAGTATTAGTATGCTAACCAACTTTATTCAACAACTTTTCAGTCATTACTAACGGGGAAATCAAAAGAACAATAACGTAGGTTCAACAGTTTAACAAAGCTCTCTGAGTGATCTAACAAAACATGGAGCTATACTAAAAAAACATTAACGTTAAACTCTAATAACTCAAGAAATGCATCTCTTTACTATGAAGGACTCGGAAATCAATTAACCAATCGTTGGTTTAGTTTAACTGCTGAGTTTAGGTCACGTCTAACTACGTCAACACCCAATAGGACATTATTTAACAAATCAACAACGTTAAATCTCACACAATTGCCATACTCGCCATCTTCAACTAAGAAGAGATTTAATAAGTTAAGTAGACTTAAGAGAAGAAGGCGCTCAACGAGCTAATTAGGGTACTCTTTACGGTCGAGTCATAATTAAAAAAGTAGTTGCGCCTTACGTAGTCTTTATAATAATTTTTAGTCTAGTAGATTTCAACAAAATTCGACCAGCGAAACGCATTCAAAGGGGAGTACCTCTATTGGTGCATCAACCGCATACAAAAAAAATATAACTATTCAATTTTGTGGTGACTATAAAAGACTGACCAACACTTAACAAAATTGAAGAAATAGTTACTCGACAAAAACTAGCCGGTTAAGAAAAAAGCAAAAGTTTTTTCGAACCCAGTTAGAGTTATTAGACAGTAGTTAAAAATTTTTCAGGACTATCCAGTGAAATTCAAAAACTTCACGAACGCGAATTTAAATTCTTCAACTCAGCCTTACAGCCACGGAACAAGCACTGGACGAAGTCTCGGGTCT
>NZ_QHJG01000040.1:0-173 GCF_003184185.1 Legionella qingyii
TGGTGGGCCGTATAGGATTCGAACCTATGACACAGAGGTTAAAAGCCTCCTGCTCTACCACCTGAGCTAACGGCCCTTAAGGCAAAATATTTTTAAACTGTACTCTAAAACTGGTGGGCCGTATAGGATTCGAACCTATGACACAGAGGTTAAAAGCCTCCTGCTCTACCACC
>NZ_QHJG01000040.1:183-38466 GCF_003184185.1 Legionella qingyii
CACAATGTTTAAACGATGTCATGAAAAAAACTTAGGAACTTATATTTGCATTCAAGAACTAAATATTTCCAATTTACCGCGCGAGCCTCCCTGAGCTTGGGGGCTGTGGAACCAAGCTTCGGTTCATGAGATAGGTCGACTCGATGCTCGCGTTACTCCATACCTAAATTATAAAACGGTAAAACGCAAGACCAACTATAACTTACGATGATTGGTCTTACCACCCGGCATATCCTAAGCTTGGATACTGTGTCTCCAATTTTCGGAGGACGAGATGGTGGACTCGATTGCCGGGATTTCTCCGACCTTATTATGGCATAATAGCTTCTTAAAGTTCAGAAAAATATTACAAAGAATATAAAAACAATAAAATTGCCCGTATTTACAAAAAAAATCTGTTTTAACCGCAATTTTTTTGCTCCAAACGAACTAATTACCCCATACTCATAATTATGAAAAAAGACATCGGTTATACCACGTTACGGCGTAAAAATTAAATAGTCGTTCCTAAACTCGCAATAAACAACTTCATTACTCATTCTCTTGTAGACGAGGGTTTCGCGGCGTTGGAAACTAACGCTCATAGAGGCTTATAAAAAATTTAAGTGACTATTCAAAACTCGACACAAGACGTTGATTTAAATCGAGACGCTCAAAAACTACTATCGATAATTATCAGTATTAGTTAAAAACTCTTAATCGAACGACCTTCCGAACAAAACGAAGTAGATGATTATCGCTATTTTTTAGTTAGACTAGCCCTTCCCGCCATAGGACATTTACTACTACTCATCGATCAAAATGCGGACATACCTACTCTTTTTTTCTGTCTAGTACTTTCCCGGTCAGCATCCTAAACTAATGAAACACAACGAATAATTACATTTGCGTGGGAACAACCCTAACACGATAATGTAGTATGGGTGATCCGGAATTTGGAAAAGGACAGGTACTACTAAGTATCATTCGTAATTAGTAGACAAAATTTAGTCCATAACATAATAAATGTTTTGTTGAGCGATTTATTGAACGGTTTTTAACACGTGACCTTCGTGGATTCGGTGGAGCTGGACGTATTCCTAGTAAGGTATTTTCTGAAACAAGGTTTAAAACAACAACGGTGGTTGCAGGTCGGCCTCTAAGGCCCACTTAAGGTCTACCAAAAAGAACAAAACAGTCTCACTCGAGTTTTGTCCCCCTCCAACACTCTTGTTTACGACTTCGAAGTCGATGTCGTCGTATGAGTGGATTATTTTTTCAAAAGCGTCCTTAATTGGTAAAGTATACCGTTAGCCGCAAACAGACTAAAAACGGTTATTGAGTACTCGTAACAATTCCGATTAAGAAAATACGTCTAGGTTGGTGAAAACATTTACAAGAAACTCATGTCCGTAAAGTAAAAGTAATCGGGGACGTCGGTTCTCGTCTAATAGTTATACATTAAAGTATACCGGAACTTATTATGGAAGTCATGTATTACGGAATTAGCGTGGATTTAAAACCTGTTCCGGATGTCGTCGTTATTGAACTCGATTAACTAAACGACTTCTTTATAAGTAGTAAGCATTTGTGTAAAAACGGCATCCCACGTTACTTCATTGTGGCGGATATCAAGGATGTTATTAACCTCGGCACTCAACGGGACATTCATGAGGTAGGACTATCGCGGTTGCACATTAACGAGCTATAACGGGTAGCGCTCGACGTATTCGTACGTGAGGTCGGAGATGACGCGCGGTCAGTAAAGGACAACGTTAATTTTGCCCTAGTTACGGTAAGTAATGGGGAAATAATACCCATCGTCGAGATATACCTAGGTAAAGACGTTTCTCGCTACGAAGAACGTCAAAAACCGGTTCATGACCTAGATATCATAAATAGCACTGAACACGACAACAATTGAAAACTAGTAAGTTTAACCTATTTTATGTGTACCACTGAAGAAGTGGTCAATTGACGAGATATCCACAAAAGTTCATAAGTTCCTGAACTAACTACTATAACCGAGGGTACCGTAGCGTTGATAAGTATCAGTTCACTTACTGCCGGTATAGAACTAATAGAAGAGAAAACTCGACCGCATTAACATTTAGGTACTGGGGCGGCGGCGCAAAATGGTATAAAAGTCGCTGTAGAAATAACCGAAACGATTAGTCTATTCAAGCCAAAAGTACCTTTTAAACTCTTTTGAATCTCTTCAGAAATTGCAAACGATTAACTTAAACAGGATTTTATGTAAGCGGAACTTGGGTTCAAAAATAAAGCGGTGTAACAGATTAGGTAAACCGCCTAAATCTATTTCGACGCTATTAACTACAAAGAAGTTGGCGGTAGCCTTATTGTATCAGAACCGGCAATTACAACTTTAATCAACGATGTGGATTTCCTTCAACTTTTATTGGTTATTGCAAAAGTTAGTCAAATAGACGATCTAAGTTTAGGAAATACGGTGGTAAAAATTCTTTACGTTACAGAAGTCCACAATACCGTGGATTCCGATTGTTCGCGAATTTTGCAAGAAGCGCTCTCTCAAATCTTTTAGGTGCCTTATCGAGCAGCAACAATCTTCAATTTCCGTACGAAAGAGGAAACTCATCGGCCGTAATTGCGTTCAAAACATTACGGTACAAACGCAACAAGTTTAACCGACATTAAAAGAACGTATGGACTAAAGTCACAAAACTTTTTTTACTTTCGTTAAAATAGTATTTTATCCTGTCGTTTGATGGGCCTTTAACATCCATTATAAACTAAATCAAAATAAAAGAATACGACAATATGTAGTATCTCAAACCCAAAAGGATTTACGAGTAAATTAAGTACTTTTTTTCACTTAAAATAGAAATGCTCGTAAAATAACGTATAGGATTAAATGGAGTGGTTATCTCCCTGATTGACCGGTTTTATTCGATCCACTTAAAAAAAATATTAGTAAATCAAAAAAATTAAATTAAAGGACCACAAAAAATCCGCACTTCACATTTAATTCGCGTGAATCAACCTAAATTGACAACCTCTACAATACCCTTTTGTGTCATTTCTTCACTTACGAAAATTGCGCCGATTTTTTAATTCTCTTTGTGAATAGCTTGTTAACTTTTTCACATTGAGGGGTCTTCTGAACCTTGCTAAAAATTTCTTTATAGTGCTTTTGGACTTCTTTTCTCAAAGATGATATTCTAATTGAGGAATAGTAGTTCTTCTCGAGTTGTCGAACCTAGCTCTCTAATTTCTTGACTGGGTATTCAATTCTCATGCAAAAAGCGGTCTTCAAGTTTAACTTAGTTCGGGTTCATGAGTACTCGCCGTACTTCTTGAAGGACAAGAACATCTTCTTTCGCGTTCAAATTGATGTTGAGGACTCGGATACTTTCTTTTAGTAGAGGAAGTTGTTGTCCAACTCGTATTTCGGCTCCGAAGATAACTCTTTCTTTTTCTCCTGCGAGAACGGAGTTGAGTCGGATTTTGTGGTGAACTTAGGGAATGTTCTTCTCCGGCCAATCTTTCTCTTTTAAGACCCCATAATCTCGGGGGCTTTTGTTCCGTATCACATTTTAGATTCTTCTGAAATTCGCTATTATTCGACAGGGTCCTTTGAATACAACTAGGGTCTTAGTATCTGTTTGCAGCATATATATAAAAACTACATTTCCAGTTTAATTCTCGTTAAGTCCGTTTTGTATTTTATATACTTCTTTTTCGATTTTTTATAGTCTTGCTTTTTTTAGTTTTCCTTAAGAGCTTTATAAGTTTGCGACGTTGTCGACGGTTTTCATAAGTACGGGTTTAAAGACGTAACTAATCCGTTATACAACACCTACCGTTGAACCAAAGCAAATTTAGTTCTTCGGTTCTTCAAGATCCGCTTCTATTTCTTGTGCATTTTTGTAATGCTTGTGTAGCCCCTACCACCCTTTTTAAAAACCTACTAGACCAGCTAGAGTAATTATGTCCTAACTTAGCACAACCGAGATGTCAAGCGTACGTACTCAATAGTTACAAATTCGGAGACCGGCTACCTCCGTTCTTTCAATGACTTGATTTATTACGTTAATCGAGCGATTTTCGTTGCCAAATCGAAAAGCGTTATATTTTTCATCGGACTCAAATTAAAGTACGTGAGTCCGAGATAAAAAATGGATAGGCTTATTACGCAATAACACCATGGTACGAAATAACAAAAACGAGAAGGTCTGATAAGGATAATAAGAACTCCGATAAAAAGTTATTTATACTGATACCATGTTTTGTCGCGCGTTTAGTGCAAGCTATTCCTTGAACGGTCTCAAGTGACATGTCCTGGGACCAGACAAGACTTTTAACCCTTAAATAATTGTTTTAAGCCACTTCAACTCAATGGTTTTTTTGTTTTTCATTAATAATCGCCGTTTCTGTAGTCACTAAAACTATCACGTCCTCGAAATCGAAATTAATTTACACAACTATACGAGCTTGTCGCTCTTTTAGTTCAACTTGACCGACTAAAATGGCTTTTAGTTGTTGTTGAATATCTAAATTAATTTAGTTTTTTTCTACAAAATCTAATAGTTTAAGGGAGAGGTCTATTTTTTTTACATAAGATAGTTAACCCATTTCTCAGTCTCTTATTTAAGGTCGTTCATCTACCGGAATAACAAAATTAACCACTAAACTGATGATTTAATAAGCTTCGTAAACCATTAACCGCTGCTAAAGTTAATGGATCGTAATAAAGTTTACAAGTATGTTGTCCGCATTGGCGAAACGGATAGAACCGAAACGAAAGAAAAAATTAACCACACCAAAACCGAATAGTTTACCCTAACGTTAACGTTTGTATACCCCGTTTGTCGAAGTAACGGATAAATAGTCCGTACCGATAAAAGGCACTTAAACGAGGAGAATAATGTCGATAATAACAACGACCCGCGTGGTCAAGACGTAAATGCCGTGTTTAACCATCATACTTTGACTTACTTCTTCACCTACGCGAAAATTGATACCCCGAAAGAGGGTGCCTTAATAATCATGAAGGATTTCAAGATCCAAATAACGAGCATAAGGGAAATAACTAAAAAACCAGACTACAAAAATCATAAAATCCCCGCTACTAATACCGATTATTGTACGACCCGTAGTCGAAGTAGCTAAAAAATGTTGCTGACTTTCTAAGACAACCTTAAAGTGTCAACTTAAATCCGGATATATTTCGGGGGCGTAAACGTAACAATTAACGAGACCAACCAACAAAAGTCCCTAAATCTCATCTTCGGCCATGCCTTTTTTTATAACCGTCGGTTTGGTGATTTTCACACCACGTCCGTAATAAAAATTAATAGTAACGACTGCGTTAAATAAGTTAGTAAATGTCAGCCTACGTAAATATCTACTCACTTGGGTAATAGCTTTAATTTCCCGATTTTTTAATAGAGCCACCAGTTACCCACGTGAGACTACACTTAAACTGACACCTTTTTCCTCTCTAGGATCGGTAATAACCACCAAGCCCTTCACCTTTTTGTTGCTATAATGCATCAAATAACTACAATGATTTCGGATGTCGTCCGCTCTAATTTTATAAACCGGTTCTGTAATCGGTAGAGTTATACCTTGTTAGTAAAGACGAAGCAGCAGCAACCCCCTACGAAAAAGTCGTATCACGTAATAAAAGTAGTTACTTACACCATCTTTTACAATACAAAGGGTACGCTCTCAAGTGATTCGACCTAGTATTTAAGTACATACTTAACCGGGACGATTTTTAGCGTAATCAACCTAATGGATTTCTTCGGCGCCCATTTAATGGAAGTCTTAACTCACCCCCTTACGTTTCTTCTCGTCGACGTCGCGCACGTTAACGATACCTAGGACTCGACAATAAAAACCTACTCGGTTGATGTCCAAACCTGGGTAACTCGCGTTCCGAAAAGCTACTTAACTAGCAAAAAAATTCTCTAAGAAATTTTGACTGATATCAGTACCACTCAGTACTATATCTTAGAAATTTTGCTTGTTGTCTAGCGCACCGGAAACAGCCACTACCTTCTTAAAATTCATAACTCTGCTAACTACTAAACTACTTTTTATTCTTATTTTATTAACGACCAATAAAATCATTTTACATTAGATCACGGAGTTAACTTACATACTCTTCCGTGATACGCATTGACCTCTGTCTTATGAACCTTCGCTTTTGGTTAATGTGATAGCATCCCCATCAGCATGAATATAATGACCATCCCAATCACCGATGTTACGACACCAACAGACAACCAAAATCAGTCTTCTTTATGTAATGAATATGGCAAAAATACGTACTTCGCCGAAGACCAGACTGTGTCCTACGAGGACACTTTATGTTACCCCATGTTCAGCCACTGCATTTTCTTTATTTTAATTTAGTTTCGCTGGGCTCCGTTCAACTTCAGAACAACCTATAACTTCTTCCTTGTGGATAATGCTGTTCGTGTATACGTTGTAATTTGAGGGTTCCCTAGTGACCACATTGAATATAACCAGATTCGCGTTCATGGAGACTAGACTGCGGTTAGGTTTTCTACGGACCACTTGGTATGGGGCAATAAGGAAGTTTTGGAAGACAAAAATGAGTTAACCTGCCGTAAAATTTCTCTCATAGTCTTCTACACCTAAGACATTCATGACTTCGTTTTGCATATAAATTACTTCTTTTACGTTATGTACATGCAGTATAAAATCGATTATAACTAGTAAAAAGATTTCTAGAACGCGCATTACCATTCTTACAATTACAAAATTACCTATTAGAACGGTTTTGTTCAGCACTAAAGGGCGTATACGAACTACTTAATTCTCACCCTTATTGATTTAAATTATGCTACCGTCTTTCAAACTCATTTCGACCTTTGTCGCATAGTTTTTGATACCCATGTCCATTTTTACGGTATCTATTTTAAAGTCTCCTTCGCGAAGGCGGGCGACACTAGAATAATGCTGCTAACTTACGTTAAAGACGATTAAACCTTTTTCATTCATCACTTTACGCTGTTTTGGGACGACAACAACAAGCACCTTCATTTGGCGGTTTTGGTCCCGGACCTCTTATTTTCTACTTTTTCAACTGACACAAAGAGCACCCAAATTCATGTCGCCATGACTGACGTACGAGTGGACAATTTCAGAGACATTTTTTAGTTATAGTTAATTCACGTATGTCGTGCTTTGTCTACCAATTTCTCGGCTACGGATAATGAAACGACCAATGTCGGGGACTACGACGGCGTCCCATAGTTTGTCTTGTTTACGAAATATAATTTTTTGGCATACTTGAACTTGGCAAACGTTTTTTACGTACCCATTTAGGTGGTCGTCTATACGAAATAGGAAATTAAGACGTTTCGAACGTTTCCTGTTTAGAAAAATTTCGACAATGTAGATTACGAATATGAAATCCACATTTAATAGCTAATCTATGGGTTAACGAACGCGATCTTGTTTTAAAGGAATTTTTTGGCTCACATGATCTTAAAAGTCAGTTTTAACAAAATTGGGTACAATCACTATTATTTCATAACCGAAGCTTTTAATAGTTAAATGTTTAGGGGACAGGATCACTATGTGGGATGCCACCACATTAGCGTCGCTTATTTCGCTGAGTTGTCAAATGACGCTCGAATCGGGTAAAACAGCACAGAGTATAACTCGTGATCTCCTACCCAAAGCGCATTTAACATGGATATTTTAGCATCGAACCCACGTTGTATCCCTTGAAGCCATACCTGAACTTATTTTAAAAAGTTGCACTACGACGTGGGCCAGATGCTTAATTCTGACTTATCCAAATTAAATCAATGACATCGGTTTTTTATTTTTCTTAACATGTTACACGGGGGTACTCGGGACATACCCTAAAAACTTTAAACAATTATTATTTTTCTTGCTTCCTCTAACTCCTACTTTCGGCCTAGTAATACATTTAATCCAGACGAACATCGCTCACGACAAAATCAACGACGCACGAGGTTTCGTGGTCCATCACGACTACCTCATCCCCACTGACTACGACTTCGAAGACGAGTCCCAAATCCAGTTAAATGAGTAAAACGACCAGTTCTTGGTCCACTTAGAATATGTTGATTCCGAGGAGTATTAGTTAACATAAACAAGAGAATACTACTGTCATTGAACCGAGGGTTTATAAATGGTAGACAATTACGAGTTCGTCTTATGAACTTCTGGGTACGACCACGAGCACACAATTATCGACCTGTATGACTACTCGCGCCATCAGCACTTATATTGCAACGAGAACCACTCGCAGCACGTTTATGACATCGTCTGTAAAACGCATACCGACCACAATTGTCTGTTGTTTACGCTCAACACTCGATGCCGTTTCTCGCAGGTTAATTGAATCCTGTACTACTTCGCAGCGTACGTGTTTTAGCTGCGCATCTTAAATGTATACTCCGTTGTTCTACTATTTAACGTTTTTTGTGTAATAGCGATGTCCAAAATACAAGTACGATGGAAACTGGACAACCAGTCACCGCGGACATCAACTACTTTCACTTTTAAAACGTTACTAACTGGTCGTCCGCATACTTCGCGGACAACCAAGATTTATGCTACTTGGTGTTTAACTTTTACCAGCCAAACTACATCGCTCCTTACTCTTAATAAGTCTACTACTTGGACGTGAACGATTTCTACTGGTTAGTTTACTAAGTTCATTATAACGACTGTCGCGGTTCGACTAACTATTTTAAGTTTCAAACGTTGTTCTTTAGGTTCTCGACGCGCCTGTTGACCTTCATGTTCGAGTACTAAATTTTAATAATGTCGTCGTCGTTCAACGAAAAATATTTCTAAATCTAAGCGCAAATTCACCCTGACGAAGACGATTTCGTAGCGGTTTATTTGGAAGTAACCTAGAAAGACATCCAAGATTACTTGGGCGACGTGGATTTTTTTGACATAGACGTGGACTACAGGTTCGTTTGTTTAGCCCATGATGTGGTCAATGCCAAGGACGACATAGCTGGAGGTCTCGTTTAGGACGCCTACTTGTTTAGTCGATAAATCGACGTATGCTTAATTATTTTTTATTTGCTATACTACTACGGTATTCGCGTTACTTACATAAACAAGTTTTTATAGGTTCCCCGCCAATGTGACGATTACGTGTTATAACCAATCCACTCGAGATAAATCAATTTTTTCTAATAAGTGTTCGGTATCGCGTAAAATTGCAACATAATGTTGTTAAAGGATGAAGTTCATTTAGCCGACGTTCGTACAACTTTCAACCGATGCGAATACGACTTGTTCCACTATTTGTTCTCCGATTCTTCAAGGACGTTGTTCATCATTCTCGAATAGGACCATGTGGATGTCGTGTTAACCGATTAAGTTTTAATGCATGCTATATTAATTACTTAAAAAAATATGCATCAAGGCTTTAAACATTTTTTACATCGAACCCACTTCACGTCGCATCAGACCCAAAAGATACTGTTTAAAGAGCTCAATGCCGACGCGGAATTAATCCGATGTAACTTGATCAAATACCTAGGGTTCCTCTTTAATACATAACCGATCGAGTACGGGGTCGATTATAACGAAACTAGTTTATATACCCTTTTTTCCTACTATTGAGATTATCAGGACTATTAGGAAGTAACAGGATGTGGAATTTACTTGAATTTTCATGTCATTCTGAACTTTTTCGTTCAAGGTTTTTTCTATAAACCCTTGGTAACGAATATGGCCCGCCTTAACTTTTAAAACAAGAAAGGCGTCTTCCCGTTTTTTCCAAAGAATTGGTAGAGCGAGCGTATTTCCGTATGAAACCGATACTCCCACCCAAAAATCATGTTAGAACATTATTAAAAGGTGTGTCATCACCATACCGCTCAAGACGGAGTTCGAAGCGTCGCAATTGAGCGACACGACACCAACGAAACTCGCTTAATTGATTATTTGGGTGCGGAAGTCAACTACTTGTTCGTGTCAATTCAGCTAATCCGAGTCCTAGTAGGACAGCTAGAAAAATAAGAGGGACCCGTAATACCCTACTGTTACTTCAATTTCGTCACCTGAATGGAATAGGACTTAATTAGATAGTTCCACACTAATAATCGTTATTCTTCTTCCTACAAGGGAGTTCACTTCGTGTAGTTGCTCATTTCTCGTCAGGAAAGATACGTTGTGCCTCAGTTTCCCGTTCCCTCTTGAATTTCGTAAATAATCTGCGTAACTACTCAGTTTTAACCTGAAGCCGTATAGTCTATACGACCGCACTTAAAGTTCTATACGTAGCAAACAAATCATGAACACTCGTTGGGAAAAGTATATACTGGCTGTTAACATAACTAGATAACGTGGTAAACCTCTTAAAAACCTTATTTTTCCCGCTACCGGGATATCACTGATACCTACGACCTGGATTATAAGTAAACAACATAGCAAGACTGGTTCAACTTAACCGTGCACTTAAATTTGCACTAATAAATTATCCGTTAATACTACAAGAAACTAAAACTTTGGTGTTGAAAACCGTTTACCTAAAACCGTCCACTCGTGCGACATCATGCCCCCGTAGGGCGAGACCATAAAGGCTAGTTCCTTTTCTTTAATTGAAACTGAATAAGACGGCGACGTTGAAGGAATCCCCGACTAATATGTCCTTCGTCACCGCGACTATACGTCGAAAATAAGACCTCACACGATCTTGTACCGTACGTTAATAATCCGGCGAGAAATTTAGTTAATCCACCGAAAAAGGTAAATCTATCGTGTTAGGGCCACCCCCGACCTTACCCCCGAAGTCGTCGAGAAACACACCGTTACTCAGCAACCAAAACACGCGTTGTTTACTATCTCGTTTCAGTTACATTACTAAAACGTTTTCTTGACCTTGTAAATAAAGTACCTTTCTCATCACCCGAACTACATCGTCCTCAACGATACCTTCTTCCCCAAATAAAATTTAGGCCTTTATAATGGGGTGAAGTCGTTTTTTAAGCAGGAGTCAAAAAGAATAGAAGTACATTCGTTTAACCTTAATGCAGTGTAACATAGGTTGTCCAGGTTTTAAATACCTGATTTTTAGGATGTAACCGACTTGTTTAACTATTTGTTTACCATCATCGTCAACTTCTCCGATCTTTACGAAACCTCAATCCCCCGCACCTACGTTAGGGAAGAAACCGTGTTCGTTAATTATTTCGCCGACTAACGAAGATAGTTACCTTGGACCAATCGCTCTCAAATGTCGTTGTATACTTAGCTAATTGACGTCTTCCACGAGACCGACATTTTGGATGTCCAAGGCCCCCTCCCCCTAAACATGATTCAGAAACCCTGTTCGTCGGTGGATTCATAGAACTTAATGACCAACGAACTATAGCTTACTAATCAGATGTTTAACTATTATCTGGAGTCAAGGAAAATGGTAAGGTTCAAGTATCGCACGAACAAGAAGGTCCCGAACGAGCGGTGAAAAATTGAGAGATTATAGACGAAGTTCTCGAGCTAATGCACAACGGTCAAATAACAAAAGAACAAGCACTCGACGGTTAAAAAAAAGTTCTAAAACGGTAACTTAGTTTAAAGGTAGCGGGTCGGTGTCGAATACAACATTTTGTTGGTTCCTTTGTTAGTTTTAATATTTGTTTCCCGCGTATCCAAAACGAATTAATTTTCTATAGGAAACAGGTAACATAATGGTATAGTGTTACACATCGTTATAGGCAAACTCATTAAAAAATGTAACCTACAAATTTTGAATTTTAGTGTCTTTTTTCTCATTCTAACTCTTCAATTTAGACATTAGTCCAGGTTCGAGGTCATTGGGCCCAAAGCGACGCAACAAGGGTTCGATGACCGATACGATTAGTTAGTTTTTACAAATGCATTTTACAATTCGAGAAGTAAATTAACTAGATAAGAAAGGTTATCAAGATTACGTTCACGATGGGGGCCATCTAATTAAGGGTTTAGAGCTACATTCGCCTTACGGCTAAGTTAAAACGCTTCTAGCAAACCTAAATTAAATTCCACGAGACAAAAACGACAAAACAATCTTTTATTAGGCATAAGATGGTAAAGTACATTATTAAGAAGTCCATATACTATGAAAGCTGTATGAAGTAGTTTACTCTGTCAGTATCAAAGAAGTTATTCGTGCGGTTAATAACATAACAGAACGAAGTACGAATATGAGGGTAAAACAGTGCACCTAATTTTCCGTAATGAACGAGGTAAAAAAATATCTCCAGACGACGACGGAGTCAACAACCACCACCGCATTATTAAAAATTTTCTTGCATAACTACGGGTCCTCAACAAGGACCATTGGGTGCTAAAAATTCGGAATTAAAAACAGGAGGAACTCTACGGCCCCCTTAAAAATTTAGCTAAAAAGGAGGGTTACATCCTTGAAGTTAGCAACGTGGATTACGTCGAAGGGTACCTCATTATCCCTCACACTCCATCTACAGTGGTAGGTAATTTAGTTTTTCTCCCACAAATAGTTATACTTAGCAATTTATTTATAGTGGCGCTCCCGGGGGTACCTAAGGGCGGCGAGGAACAGGACGTTCCGCTTAAACAACCGGACTAAAATGAGGACCGCCATAAAAGTGAAAATCCCAAACGTACCACTGAAAACTAAGAACACGTTAACCTTAGACCTACAAAAATTGACAAGGAAATTTACGTAGGAGGTCCGACTATAAATAAAAAGGTACTATTAGAACAGGCCGGTAGCCAAGGACCGCCATCGCTCTTACTGGCTTATTTGAAAGTTTATTCAGGAGTAATTTAACTGGTGACATTTTTACAAGCCTAAGAAGTCCCGCGGTTACACAGCTGCAAGGAACAACAACTATGCGAAACGAAAAAGCTATGGATAGTATGAGTCGAAAAAATTGGCCTAGGGAATTTTGGAGCATACGAAGGGGGTAAAGAAATTTCACGAGAAGACGTAACCCAAGGAATGAATATAGTCCCACCATGAAGGCTCGGTTAAAAGCTATACGGTAGAATTATAGAAAGAGTCTCCGTAGGAGTGAATGAGGGTAATAAAACATTATCAGAAACAGGTATAAAAATATGAGTTAAATTTCTAGTAAATAAAAACATTGTGTATAAAAGGACCTCGCAGTCCATTGCAAAATAGCTAAAATCCACCACTCGAGTAAGGTGACTAACTAACAGAGTGATCGGTTAGTACGGTCCGTTAGGTGGTACTTGGAAAAAAGCTAAGCCGCTAAAGGACGGTTACGAGTCCTCTTTATATACAAAGAAGGAAAAAAACAAGTGCTTAATTTATTGAAGCGGAGCCTACGGGACCAAGTGATTGTTATGGACGTAATACCGGTGGTAAGCAGTCTTGTTTTCATTATAGAAGAGCAAATTAGTCGCTTACTCAAAATATTTGTCTGAAGGTGCCTGAGTGTACCAGAAAGAGTCACGACTGATGCTTACGTCCGTCAGATTATAAAAGTCCACGATATACGAACGGAAGTTATCATTTAACGGGAAGCCTCTTAAGTAAAAACTCCTTGTTAAAAAGTTCTATAAGCGACACGTAAAATATTCCGTAAGCGCAACATAGGCGCAAGGTACGTTCATTCCGCTAGTAGGGAGAAACACAAGGTACGTTCATCAGAACTTGGTAAAATCTGGTTTAGTCTAGCATCCTAGCGTTGTAAACTTTTGAAGGTCGGTACTCAAACCATAGGTTTATCGGAACAAGGGTGTATTACAAAAGGTTTTTACTATGGACTGACAATAATTACTTTTCATTATTAAGTGGACGAAGCCATTTTAGAGGGACTCGGCGCTCGTCTCTTTCTGAAAAGTCCGCCAGCAGTACCAGAAATCGGTAGCAACGACGCCATTAGTATCGATTTCAAGGCGGTTACGTTATGGGGTAATTTACTTAAAAACACAATCCATAATACCGACTATAAAATAGCTAACGTCGGTATCGAGGAACAGCTATTATTAGTAGTTCGCGATTTAAAGACAGAAGTCTTCTACCCAACTCGGTCCTTTGATACTTATGTCATACCGGAACAACTTGGTCGGTTAAGTGATTACTCAAAAGGCCTTCTTCTAGTTCTTATATTATGAAGTATTAGGTCCGACCTTCCTAATTATTCCCAAGAAATATCTGAAAAACTCAAACGCGAAGCATAACTTACTCAAGTTAGTCTACTAAAAATTTTTGGTGGAACGGAAAACAGTTCCGTTGTACGAACGGACCATACTTCACAAGTTGAGGACGACCTCCTCAAGGACAATTGAAAAGTTGTTCCAGGACGTCCGGATTAACACAAGGTACTTAATCTAAAAGAGGTATACTTAAATTACAAAGAACGTTATTTAGTCCTAATCAGTTTTGTTTTAACCTTCCCCTATCACGTAGTTCCTCGACGAAATAACACTTACTTTATTAAGCAGCTAACCGAAGTAAGTTAGGGCCCTAAAGTGAACGACGAAAATTTCTGGTAAGAAGTTAAACATTTTTAACAAGGCGGGTATTTGCGGTACCTATCTCTAAGGTAAATAGGCATACTTTTGCGTGTAGCAATGGTAACGGTCCAAACAGCACTACTTGCTCAGCAAGTTGTTTTAGTCTCTTTAAGTTATTACCTATTTCTGAATTAAAATTCTTCCAGGGGCCCCGAACATTGTCAACGCTAGGGGTACTTTTTATACTACAACGATGACTTCGGCCCGATTATGATCGTCATTTAAAAGGGTCTAACCGAACCATTATGAATAGTTAATCTAATTTTTCTAGCATACGTTATCGTCTTAATAAAAGAAACTACAGACCTGCACGTCAACTAGGCAAAGAAAGAAATTAAAAAACACTACTTAAGAAAAAAAAGTCTTGTTGAAATCGGTAAAAAAAGTACCAAAGTCAAGAATAGTGGCAATACCAATACTTTATCATATCAGAAAACCTATAAATAAACATATAATTAGTCAATTTCATGTATGATAGGAGAAATGAACACACAGACAACAGTAATCAACATAGGACATTTAAGTCCTGAGAAAAGGATCCAACTGAACCAAATAAAATCGATGCCAAAGAATAACGGCTCTTGACATCTATCTAAAATTGTCGATGTACTTCATAGTCATGGCAAACTTAAATATAACCTCTGGAAATACGTTTTCATAAATGATTTATGGAATCAACAAAAACAAAATAAAAGTAATCAACCAACAGTCAGCTTAGTCCGTTGAAGATTATACAAATCCAGAAAATGTGGGAACCGATGAGGATCGCGGCTAAATTGCGTTCGTCATGTTCTTCGTAATTACGCATTACTACTAGAACGACAAAGGGTTCACGTACACGTTTGATCCGTTCTACAACACTAAGATAGACCTATACAATTTTTCTAATCCGAGTCACTATGACGTCTTGTTTATCGCGCAGTCCATGGTCCACATGCATAACATCTTTTAGTATATTAGCAGGCTGGTATCTGCAATTACAAGAGGTAAACATGATATAAATATTTTATCCAATTCATACAAGTTTACCTCTTATTTTACCGACTGGATTAAGTATTACGGAACGGTCATTGTTTCGCTTTTTAATAAAAATAGGTAGGTCTGCTAAGACATTCTTTTTCGTAACTATACTACTGCCTTATACTATAGCCACGTAACCAACAACACCTGTTACTGTTAGTTAATCATCCATATCATTCACTTGCTCTATAGCACGCAAGAACAGACGTGTTTACGTAATTAAACCTTTGCCCTTTTCAACGTCTACACCATGTATCTCTACAGTGGTATGAATCGGGATTACTACAACATCTTTTTCGTTACGTTCGATACTGGCGCTGATTTTCTTCTGTACACAACTAAGCACTACTTTTATTACTTAAACAACGTTAAAATAGGTATCCACTAAACGAAATAGTGTATGAACTTCTATTCTGATCTCACTATCTCGTTAATCTTTTAATATAGGTATGGATAATTGTCTCAAAAAATCCTACTATATCATAGGAAAATTTACGTGAATGCTTAGGATACTTTTGACAAAAGTTCAACGAAGATTAAAAGAAACATAAAGTACGGTTATACACCCGACGACTTAATAGCGGGTGTACCATAAGGTTCTGTCTATTGTTCCACCAATAGTTACATCTTTACAAAGACAGCAGTTGGACGGGGGTAACAGTTTTCCGACTACGTAAGAAAGTGCTATGTCTTCGTTTTATAGGCCTAAACGTACAAGTTGCCATAATATAATTAGTCCTGTTTTTACGTAATCCAGCAAAAATAGTTAATAACTCGCGAGTCGTTTACCTACTAAAACGACAAGGTAGTTAGATATAAACATTAAGCGCAACCCAACCAAAACGAAGTCGTCTTTGGTGACCGTTTCTAAATAACGTACGCTAATTAATAACATTCTTTGTTTAACTTTTATTTCCATTTAATTTGGAACTTTGTCAATTATGGAACGCGGTAAATCGATTACGTTTAGCTAAATAATGCCCTAACTGTCTTTTTGGCAGTTCCTAAGCAAAATGTTGCTGTTAGCGCAAATACCTAAGAAAATCAGGAACACGTAAAAAAACAAAACGTCCTAAAGAACGAAAAGAAAATTAACTTTGTGTCTTTTTTTTCGTCGAATATCGGTCAGAAAATAAACGGAGAAGTCACCGTTATCAGGTGATAAAAGTTGTTCAAATATGGTCATGAAAAAAACTCAACAACGGAACCTACGTACAAGGGCGGCATAATAATCCAAATTACTGTTAAATAAAACACCCCGTTATAATATTTGTTTTCATAAGGTTCTGAAACATAAAAAATAATCGAAAAAAGAATCCCTACTAGTGATGTTAAATAGTCGTTTGGACACACTACTTAACCAGATGTTAAAAACTTGTTACCGATTTACTAGTTGTGAATAGTTCACACGTCCGTTCAAATATAGTTAACGACATAGTTCCTCACATGTATGAGGGAAATGAGAACTAAAATGAATAAATAAAATAGAACTAATCCCAGCTCGCGAAACGACGTAATGCTTGTTTTAATCGGTGATAACCGAACAATAAAAACGAACGTTAGCGACATTCAAACCACCAGATAGGTAAACATAACAGGTTGAAACCTTAGAGATAGCACGAAAATAAATAGAACTACTAATAACCAATGAAAAATTTAAACTGAACTAGAACGAAACTACTAAACCCTAATAGTAGAGAGAAACAAACATTATCGAGTCCCAAGTGATTACAAATGGGCCAACCCAAACAGGCGTTCTACGCGGTTTATGCTGGCAAGGAACTATCCCCGACTCGTGAATGGAAACAAAAAGTCCACTATTGTACTCGTTCGGGTAATTATAGGGGCAACAACAACTCTCGCCCTTTTTTATATTTTGTAGAGTACCGCATTGTCGTTAATTTCTACCTCATTTTGGTTGTCCCAATCAAATACTTGCAAATGGATTTGGATTTACCAACGCGCAGCAGTTAGTATGATGAGGACTCATAGTGGTTCATTTTCTTGTCCATGTTTTTGTGGCAAACCGATGACAAACACTTCTTCGTTTCACAGGATTATAACGACTTACGACCAGCGTACCATGCCGATGCTAATACAATTACCCCCGACATACGTGTGCTCGTACAGCAAAGACGAGTCATCTATGACCATTAGGAGTACCAACCAACCTAGACGTTCTTGGTCTTTTGTGTCGTTTATGGCAACGTAATTACTTAAATCTAATACAGCACAATTGGAGTCATTTGTCTCTACTAAATGGACTACCACCGCGTTTAGTAATACGTGTTTGCTATGCACGCTAATTTGTTGCGAGAGGTTTTTGATTTCATCTTCGTAATTGAGGACTAAAAGTTCCACATCTTTCTCTATAACGCCATAATGAGCTATCACCACAACTACATAAACGTGTTTTACAACTTTGCCATCTTGCAAATTGAGTAGGCCACGCACTATTATCTCGCCCAATATCCGTTTGTGATTTGCAAGAGCGTAAACGATTTGCGATATCTGGTCTACAGAACTGGTTTTGGTCGAACTACAATCCAAATCCACTTTGTCTACTTCTTTAATATGTTTGTTACCTACTGAACGCACGGGTATTACATCTATAAGAATGAGACCCTGTTATAAACGTTGGCTGTTTTTTGGTAAATGGATAGCGCGCAATACACTGAGGTCTTTGGAAACGACTCGAATCCGTTTAGCCTAATTTTTTTCCTAAAAAACTTCATCGAAGGCCTGGAAATCAAGCAAGTTCAATAGCTCGTCTGGCTTATAAATTTGTTCTATTAAATCCAAATCTATTAATTGAAATATAAAACACCGGGCCCACTCAACTTTGGGCCCTTTGTTAAAGAGAGACCAATATAAACTAGTTATTTCATATAGGTAAATATTGAATTGCCTATCTCTCGACCTAGAACTGTTCAGTAGAAGTGATCCAACTATAAAGACGTTAACTACTGAGTACTTTGGCTGTTGAAATAGTCGTTAGCGGACTGACATGTGTCAATGGAAAAAAAGGAGAAATCCTACGAACTCAAATTGAAGACGATTAAGTTATCTATTAAACAGTCGGGTAAGGAATGTATTCATTTTTAATGATAGATAAAACATATTACCTCGCTCTATAACCGGTAAACAGTAAAATTTTCAAAATTACTAAACTAACTAACAAAGACAACAATGAAATCATTGCTACAGGCCATAATTAAGGAAAAACGATGGGCAATAAACAACTAGATTATCTCACTTATAATCCCGGACCTTACTTACTTTTAGGTACTATTGTCCACGTAATTATGAGTTACTTACTAAATTAACACACGAATTAAGACGTAATCTAAGAAGTTGTTAGGGTCTGAGTTATTAGTTAACCCATTCGAAAAAATTAACACGTACATACCGAAGTTCTTGAAGAAGTCCGACAAACTCATGTTCGAAAGCATTACTTTACTAAAGTCCGTCCCATAAATAAAGTAATAGTGACTCGCGTTCGAGGCCTCCATTAAGTCCCAATTACTTATATAATTTGAAGTAGTTGTAATTAAGCCGTGCGTTTCGTGCTCGGAAAAGATAACGTATAAAAACATCACGACGTAAATTGAAACCACAAAGAAGTCAAAGTTTAAGACAACCGAACAATAATTTTAATGGTAACTCGTAACGAAGATTATGACGTAAAACTTTTATTACTTTTTGGTCAAGAGACAATTAAACTTATGGAAGAAACCTTATGGTTGAGTGTATCTAACCCAGTTCTTGTAGGTTATTTCGAGCCTAAAGAAACTAATGGAAACGGAAATTTCCTATTTCAGCTGCTAAAAAAAGTATGACTTGGTATTATAATTTACGGTTACTTCTGAAGTCTTTATACCGCGGAGCACGAAATCGTAGTAACGACCAAAAAAGAAGCTTTATCAAAAGTATACGTTGACATAGAGGGGTATTTCTTGTGCATCTAACTAGCAAAAACTAATTAAGTAAGTTTCATTATGCGCATTTTTCTCTCTCCAATCATGACGAATTTGAATTCGACGCAGACCCGAAACTGCACCTTCGTTGAAGGACCTAAAATAGAAAAACTATAACCTTTTTTCTTGAAAAAACGGAACTTTATCAACGAAATCTGGGGCACTAAAATAGGAAATCAAGCGCTTATACTAGATTCTAAACTATATGAAATAGTTTTTAAAACTACAGGGATTACTATTAAAGCAGGAATAGTATACAATATGGTCCTTTAAAAAATTTATCTAGTTCGCTGTAAAATCCATGTTTAACTTGAACTCATAGAAAAAATTACGTTATGTAATCCGTTCACCGAACTAACGAAAAAAGTAAGTTAAGGGTTTGCTTACCCAACGGAAGTTTACATTATAGACCTTTTATTTAGAAGTATACTTTACGTGAGATCAATTTTTTAACGTACCATGCTTAATGGATGACTTGTTCGTTCATGTAGAGATATAAAAATTTAATTCCTGTTTTTTAATATACACTCGTTTCCTCCCCCTAACAAATCTAATTATTATTTCGTGTCTTGTACATGAATAGTAACTACTCATAAGGGACGATCAACACTAAAACTTTATGTTTGTAAGGTAACTAACACAGTAAAGATCAAGTACGATTGGTTAGCTTGTTATCTCCCGTTTGTTTTTAGAATGAGATTAAAATGATAAAATCAGTATGCATTATTAAATAACTAGAATTAAAGGTTTCTCGATGTGAGGTAGTATTCGTTTAAGTCGTAGTTTCGATTGTTTAAAAATAGAAGAAAACTCATATAGAGGCGTTGCCGGTAATTAAATGCGAATCCAAAATTAACTCTTTCTAAAAGAAAATTGAGCTAATTTCATAATGAATTTTTTTGTTCCGAGAGAAGTAGGACGAGCAACTAAAATTGAAGGAGTATTTCCTAATTGCGCTAATAACTCCGTATTATTGCCTTTTATACCGCCTCACTAACGTCTTATAGACAACGTTGAACGCATATAACTCTCAGGAAAGGTTAAAGCTGAGCACGAAGTAATTAATTGCAAACTTTTGCGTCTTATTCACGGCGTTATAATCTAAGTGTAACAAGATTTATAACCGCATTTAGACAAAAACTTAATAGGTCCGAACGTTCTATTTGGCTATTTCAACGTATAAGTCAATTTTTAAAAACATAAAGATTTTACTCTTGAAAACAACGCGCTCAACCTTTTTTTTTTGCATTACATTTCTACGGCTAATTATATGGTTATTAATGTAAACATCCAGCGTATTTGTGTATCCATTTTAATAATATTAATTATTCTGTTTACCGCTCTCAATGTCACGGATTTTAAGGTTATATTGAAAAAAATCAAGGATTTTTATTTATTCATATATTTTTCTAAGGTTATTATTTAGGTTATTCTAAGTATTATATTCATAATACTTTCTCGTTTTATTATTAGTCCGATATATTACGCGACGATTCCCAACGCTACCGAGCGTAACTTGTAGCTCAGTTACTTCGAGGTTAACATACAACAAGTTTGTTTTGCTATTTATTTCTTTATATTTGGGTCCAACCGAGTTGTTATAACTTTATGCAGCATTACTAGTTTCGCTATTAGTCCGACTACCGGTATGCACGTCGGTAATAACAAAAAAGCCTACAGTGAAGGTATTCTTTTAATATGGAATTATTACTGTATTGTTCAACGAGGTTGTCCGTCGCCTATTACAAACCCCAGTATTAGTAGCTCGAATTAGACATGACCTTTTGCGACTCCGTCTTCATTGGTTAATAAGCATAGTAACCAATGTCAAACATCGACTCAGAACCCCAAACATTAAACTGCTAATCGTCGGGTTCGGGAACTATGATGGCAAGGTACCATGTTAAAGCAGGGTTTCATGTAAGCCCCTTATTATATCTGGAAGCGAGGACAGAAATGGTATGCGTTTAGGTCGAGTCATTTTAAACGAACTTACTTTTTTAGTAGGCATAGTTGTTTTCTTTTATATCCAAATAATTAAAGTTACCCGCAGGGGTTCCTATCTATGTATAAAACTTACGCTGGTAATGAAACACGTATTTGTCAGCACACAAGATTTAATTGGAACCGTATTGCACAAAATATTTAATTGCTAAACTAAAACACAACATATGAGACTTATAAAGAAAGTAGGTTCGAATAAACAACAAAAACGTACAAGTGAAACCGGTTTGACGGTGCTAGAAGTATAACGTTTAGGAACTGTAATTAAAGTCTATAACGGGGTCTAAAATTTTGACGGAATAAAGCTTCTATTAAATTCACTTAAGATAATATAAGAACTTCCATAACATACTCATTAACGAATAGAAAAACATTAACTATAACGTTCGAAACTTCTAGGAGAAAACGTCATTCTCAGAGGAGTTGATTGGATAATATTTACTCGAATATTCCAAGAACCTTTTGCCATTTGTTTCCGACAGGGAATACTTGTATAACGAGTAAAAACTGCATATTTAGTCATTACATAGGTGACTGTTATCGTCGATGTCCTGCTTATAAACGTTGCTGTTTACGTAATAACCATTTGCCATAATTTTTCCTTTTTTTCATTATATTTTGACGTTCATTCCGATCCCTATTGTGTTGACATATTCCAAAATTGAAAGCTTCAAAAACACAATGGTAAAAAAATGCAGTCAGTACAATAAAAATACCTTCAGCAAATTAACGCGTAGGACCGGTGTGATTAATAAAATCAGTACTGTTCACGCGACCAACGTACGTACGGTTCGTGTTTTTTAAGTGCAGAATGCAGCTAAGGATAAGGATTCATAGACTTTCTGAGTTCATTAGTAGTACGTAATTTAGTCGAAGGAATAGTTCGAACCACCGTTCTAAAATTTCTGGGAAAAGAATTAGTTGAACATCTATGTCGCGAAGAAATGTTATTATTACACTGCTATCGGTTTGCTAGCTAAGTACAACGGGTACGACTTGATGTTTGCTAAGCGAATTTAACCGAAGGCCCCGACTTATAAAATTACCCAAAGAGAGTTCTAGGGCGAAATCCGTTAGGTCCCCAGAAAATACCACGAGATGGATCGATAATGGTTTTAAAACAACGAGAAATAAAAGTCGTTTTTTTTCGTCTTAAACAGAACGTTGCAAGATTTCGTATAATAGAACCACACGCAAACTGCCAGTAACCTCTTCAATAATCATCAATAAAAAGAGATGAGCGTACCGTAGTAGTTAATCGCGATGACTTCGTTTAACTTGTCCTAATATTTCTTGATAATCGTAGCAATCTTTATCGTTTTTTTGTACCTAATCGTTTATTAAACGTTAATAATTGAAACTGTTCGGTTAATGTCTCGTAAGATCCAGTCGTTTTTGTTCATGTTTTGTTATAATAGCGTTCACTCTTACGAAATGCAATGAATTAGTTAGTCGGAGGTCCTCTTTATTTAAGTTCGGTTAATAAATAATTGAATGGTTCATTTCGTCACGATGACTTATTCTAATTATGAGTTCATTATGAGGCTGCAGGCCTACATTACCACCGGAATTGCAGAGACGAACGTCGTACATCACCTCAGTTACAACGTCTTAGAGTTGAGGAAGGTCGGGATTGGGATCTAATAAAAACCCCCTTTCGCTCGAATTTACCGTGTAAATTCTCAGGATGTGTACGTCGTGGAATACCTCTATACATACGTTGTAAATTGAATAGAGGGAGTTATAAACCTGTTTAATAGTGTTCATTCCGCTGAAAATTATCTTCAGATCGCCTTATATTGTTATGGTAGGTTTTACGTAACGCGGACTAACGATTATCATAGCGACGGTTAGTTTTCGAATACCGGTTTATATTACTTCTGATAGAGAGAGATCGTAGTAACTCCTTTTCTATAGTTGATGTTGTCCTGGAGATAGTATTTCCAGAATAGTCGGTATTACTAAACAATATGTCGTCCCAACTTTAATTTGTTGTTCTGATGTCTAATTGGTAATCGTTTAATCTTGTCAATAAATCAAAATAGTCGGAAATACTTCTTAATCGACGTCCATATAAAATAGTCCTCGTCCTGGACCGTCTAATATTAGGTTTTCACGGAATCTGCGCGAAAGAGTCTAACATTGGAGAATAAAAAGGTCCGTTTTTAAAACTAAAAGATGGAGAACCTTATTATATAAGAGATGTCCTTTGACTGATTAAATAGTCGTTAATGAACCAATATTCACGAAGTAAACAGAGTAATAATCCAAAAACTCAAATTTAAGACGACGATGACAACCAAGGAAAACATGTAAATTGAATTTTATTACGGAGAAAAAAAGTAATATAAAACATTTTATATCCGCTTTTTTATGTACTATTATGGGTCAGGGTACCGTGTCTGGGGCTCTTGTTTTATTATCAAAACCATTATTCCGTCTGAAAGATATCCTCTTACTTAACATAACCCTTATCGTTGGGTTCGTCGTTAAGAAGGCCTCTATCGTACACGGTTTCTTGACCGCTCTATGGTATGTGGGTATCGTTTCCGTTAACTAAAAAATAGTGTTATATCTGGATGGTACGAATTTGGTTAACGTGACTGGGTATTAAGACGTTATCTTTACTCATATATCCAATTTCGTTATATCAACGGTAATTAATAGGGTCACCACCACCAGCATCGTCGTTTACTGTAGTGATTTTCTCGTTATGGACGTTCGCGTCATGGCCTCCGCTTAACTATCCCTTACCATTTCGCCCCTTTATAAAATATCTTTGCTCCATTAACCGACGGTTATCGATTCTATTCATTACCTAAGTTATAAACTATTACTCGACCACTTTGTCAATTTGGTTTGTTTAATACCAGCCTTAATAAAAGTCGTTTATTTTAATTACACGATAAGTAAACCAACATCTATTGTTTTTTATGATGCCGAAGATGCTACTCGTCGTTTCGCTGGTAAACAAACAGTGCATGTTGTGGAAATTCACAATCGCAAAAAGAATCTTTGGTATGTTAAGGATATGGTGTGGGACACCGCTACTAGCACGACCGTTATATTTGTACTCTTATCCGTTTATTTCAGTCACATATTTATCATCGATATATTCGTTAATTCGCTTTATACGAACTAAACCTATTAAATCTAACTAGAAATGGGGTTTACTGTAAAAGTATTTACCTTATCGCGAAACGTTTTAAATTTCGTCGTTAACTAAACGGCTGCTTCCAGTTCCATTCCTATCTTTCGCCTGGTATTGCCGAAAGTTTCTCATGACCTCGTTAATTTCAGCGATTATTACGCGGGTGTAATTAACGATACATTATCATTCAGTACCGGCTAAAACGAAATTACCGTAGTAGACTTATCTATACGCTATGGTACGAACTTCTCCAAGGGTAGTTTTCCCTCAACCACCGTCCTTATTTACGTATTCGTCGTTATTTTTTTCATAGAGGGTCTCTCAAATGTCACATAGGTGATTAGTATTGCTCGTTTATTCGTGTCCGGTTATCTTACGAAGGTTCTTCATACCTAGAAGATTAGGGGTGTTGTCATAGTCGGTATATGGGTGGATTGTACCCGTAGTCTATTGGGTAACGTACTCGATGAGGTTATTTACGTATACGAAACCGGACCGATATAGGATTTGGAACTCTGGTATGTCCCGCCCAATTTTTATTTTGATTATACCACAAGTTACGTATATGTCTCTTAACCGAGGTCTTCCATTATTTATACTACAATAACCGAACAAAAACAGCCTCTCGGTTAAGTCCATTTATTAAGAAGTGTAGAACTCTTTAGTAAAAAGGATGGAGTGATAGGTTTCTATTAATAGTCTAATAGTAAAAGACCGTTCTTGCTGTAGTTAATACACACACAGTACTATCCCTTTTCACTTATAAAATGATTTTTCTGCAAATTCAGAAACTTAATTTTTATAAAAGCCATTGTAGGATTATCTATTTCATAACTCTTTGGTCCAAGGAAGTTATGGCTTTTCCCGATTAAGTAGTTATCATAAATCTCACTACCCATAAAGGTCTGCAACTACTCGCTACTGAAGTTTAACTACAACAAACTTACGAACGTAGTTAAGTAATAACAAGCGTCGTTGTCACCACGAAAAATGTTACCTAAACATTATTACAGGTTGTTGTGACGAATTTTATCTCAGAAGACATTATTTAAGCCGATTTGCAACAACTCGCTGACCTTTACTTAGTATTCAACATCATTAGTATCTTTTTACTGGTAAACGAGCGCAGTCATTAAACCGGAGTACCTTATTTTGAAATTAGCCTTATATTCGCAATTATTTCACTCGGTCTTAATTTAGAACCGATACCCCGCCATTCTTAAACGAACGAACACGCCGCGATGGAAGTTACCACTAATCCCCATTACAGAGTGCCCGTACAAAATTGTAGAGACGTCTTTGTAGTTAAGGACACTTGAGACGGACACCGTATTGAACAACATCAAAAAAATTTTTACGCGGTAGCGGTTGGGGGTTTAGTTCATAAAATATTACTCCAAAGTGAGGGTTTATTTTTGCGAAGTAAACGAGTTAACGATGAACTACTGAGACCGATTAGCGTGGTTTTGCTAACCGGTACCGTATCAAAAGTCGCTACAACAACATGTACCGGAAATTCCTGTACGTTTTAAAGGACAAATTATTCCAAGCCATTCATATAGAGATTTACTTCCTTTAAACGCTGACCACTTGTTCCTTTTTAATTGATTAAGCAAAAAAACTGAACGATTAAAAATAAAACTCCCATATAAAAGTGCACAAAAAGTTTTTTAGCCTGTACTATAAATGGGATTAACCCCCATTTATCCTCAGAGTAGAACTCCCATCTATTCATGTTTTACAAGTGCGTTAATTGTTGATTAAATCACTAGACTAACGAAAATCTACTCGGTCTAATTTTAAAAAACGTACTTTATGGTATTTTTCTCTATTAAATTGGCAAAAGAATTATGAGACAATTATTAGTGTCACATTTTAATTTGTGCATATCGTTTATAAAAAAAACAAAAATCAGCAAAACCGATAGTTCTTATGGTACCTATCGCAAGACACCTCCTTATCTATCGACGAAACAATCCCTCTAAAAATACAATTAAAACTGAGCCGCATAACCACTTTGGAATTAATAACCACTACTACAATTATAATGGCACGATCCACATTTTCCTTTGGTCCAAGCGGATCCATAGTTACGTGGATTTCTACATAGACAGGTAGCACTTCTTTAAATAAATGCGTATGTTGTTCTTTTTGTTAGTCTGCTCAGACTTCTTCGTCATATTTAGCTAAAGGAGCGTCAAGTAGGTCAAGGCTCGTGAATTTTTGCGAGCCCTGCTTGAAATTAAAAATATGTTAGGGGAGTATAAATCATTGAAGATTATTAATAAGTACTTCGCTGCATAGTGGACTGCTCTCTTTTACGAAACAAGGACTAAGTAGAACTTCATAATTAACAGGATCGACTAATTAAGGTGTTCGTTGAGGTCTATCTCATAGATTTCTAACTCAATGAAATTAAAAAAAAGGTTTGTCTATTAGGCTAAATAAGGTAAGTAGGTATTTCGTCAATTCGAGTACTACATATTTAAACCAATTTATCGCAAGATTTAACTATTAATCAAAACGTTATTCGTGTAATGCTAGTTTTATAACAAACCAATAAAGTATATTACTCGTGGTCCCGAATAGACCTTCTCCTACCAAAACACATAGTCATAACTGCAAATTCGGCTGAGGATACTACTGAACTTATAACGGTAATCTAAGTCGGTTATAAAGTTAGTTTGATGGCGTATTAAAAAACACTCAGGTGTTTTATAGTAAACCGGTAAATTAAAACTATAACATACTATGTAGATTAAGTAAATTGCAACGATTTTACCGGTTTGACCGATGGTCCGAATTAGGACTTTCAAACCAGTTCAGCATCAACTCTAAGGTCGCCGAGCTCGTTATTTATAAAAGTGGTTTACCGCTCACGGTCACTGCGGGTTTGGCTGGAGCGGGGACTCAAACTTAAAGTCGCGTTGTTTATAGATGTAATAAACTTCCTCCGTTTAGAAATTCTATCGCTAAACATCTTAGTTACCTCCATTGATGTACGTGAAACTTACCTCAGTTAACACTAACGTTGCACTCTACGAGGTATTACACAAGAAAGAAATTGTTTTATTCACCCATCCCCTCGACTATTGGAACTACAGAATAGGAAAGCTGTCCCTAGGGACTGAGTTAATTAACTAATTAAACAAAGGTTTAACGGCTCGCGCATTATGGATATCGACGAGGGTTAAGTCTTGGTGATACCGTCGCAGGTAGCGGTTCATTGACATTATTACACTCAACACTTCCTCACTTCACGTAACTACATTTGGATTTTTTAGTTCAACAATAAAACGAGATCTACTTATTTAGGTACAGAATAGAGGGAATATCATCCTACTACTGTATTGCGAGGTGACGTTCGCTGAAGTCCGTACTTTCTCGCATTAACGGTTCAGTACAATACGTTACCTAGTAAGTGGTTAACGAACCAACCGTACCTATACCCTTGTGATTTTACAAATCAGCCTATACTTTCCGGATTCGGTGTTCGAAATTATTTCCGAAGAAAAACACGGGTTTGTACTTTCTTTTATCGTCCAAAATCTCGTTCTCCATGAAATTATTTAAGAAGTATAAGGACTAGTCTTTTATTTAAAAAGCGTTAGGGAAGTATCCCAGCTCGCCTTATAAAAAGATACAGATGCGGGTACCCTTTCAAAAAAGGATGACGTTCATTACGGTTTAGGGGTCATACTGACTACAATTTAACGTCGAAACAACGTAATTACTGTAGCCCAAAAGGTACTCGTAATATCCATTTAAGGTCAACCAGGCCACTGCATAAATCTATTAAACGGTTATACTGAGAGTAGCAACGAGACCGCCATCTCTTTGCGGCAAACACAGACGACTTTATTTTAGCAAGACGTGCGCGGACGAGTAGTGCTAAATTCTCAAGCATACGTAAAAATTTAAGTACACGATTTCTTTTAACGGTTTCTAGTTAAGCTCGAAGCAAATTCTGCGTCAAAAGACATAAATTTCCCAACTTAGGTCATTACTAGTATACGAAACAAACTTAGACCGTAGTTAACAGCCAATTCCAATAGTATATGGTACTATAAATTAAGTGGTTTCTCATAAGTTACTCGGCTGTTAAAAACCTAAAACTCGTTGGGTAGCTTCTCAACTTAGTTTTTTAACTTCGTGAAGCGTACTATCCAGTACTATTGCTTCACTTAAATTCACTACTTTATCGCGCTGAAGTTCGTTTTACAAGACTTGATTGGAGTGTTCAAAAAAGTTTGGACCTCGGAACCGTTCAACGTGTTTACCGTTCCGTAGGCGACTCTGGTGTTTGATGTCTAATATAGCTTGCATAAAAATGACTGAAGGTCCTTGACGTGCCACTATCTTCAACAAGAAGTCGGGGACGTTAATAACCGCCGAACCGCGCAAACTTACCACTCGGCCACTACCATGAACCAGTAGTCTTTCCATTTGCTTGATTTCTTTTCCATATGGCATTAAAACCATACCGAGCGGGTCTCCTCATAGCTTTTCGGAATGCAAACTACTTATACCGACTTTTTAAGTTTAATGGACACAAATGTAAATAACTATGTCGACCTCGTATAGGACCCTAACCACGACTCCTTGCGTTAGTTAGACTTCGTTAACGAGCTTTAGACAAACACTACAGTGCAGAATTTTGCGGTTAATAGACACACCATTGACCACTTCGTCCTAGACCTCCACGTAATCGTTAACCCCAACCACTAGCTTATAATTACGAGGTTAAACCGTAAATGAGTCATTAAAGGGGACTCCCCACACGAAGCTAAGAAACCTTTCTACGTAGATTTCGATCACTTCGACGTGCACGCTACTCCTAGTGTCGTCTATTCTAAGACCTTTTATTCAATTAACTATACTATCAAGGACTTGGTAATCCACCCCGAGTAGCATTACAACTACTGTACCGACGTGCTAATTTTCTATAAAATCAATCGCTTAATGCATGAGATTTCTTTAATTGAAATCTCGTCAACCAGCTTTTAGCTATGGTTTTTAAATACCGATACCCCCGTTGTCTAATTTGGAAATAATTCACGGCTCACCAAAAGAGCGGATTCAGTAAAATTATTTAATTAACATCCAAAATCACCACCCGAACTGAGTTGTCACGAGAACGTACAAGAACGAAGGGTGGGCCGAAATGAACGATTTAACCAGCGTCACGTACAATTAGTACCATAATCACGATTACGTAGAGAAACCGTTCATGTGACGGTTGTCAAAACGGTCCTAAATTCGTAAAGAAATTAATGGGTCAGTCACGTTAAACTAGCAAGACGATTACAACTTCTTCCACGCGCATAACGTGCAATACGGCAAAAAAGAAGAGACTACCGCCTTGTTCTAACGAACTAAAATCCCGTAGTAGATCTGCTAGTTCGTCTTTGTCATGAAAATGTTGATAAATCTCCCCGACCTTATCTGCCCAACCGGCGATACAGACTAAAATCAGTTGAACTTTATCCTTGTTAACGGTCTGGAAAAAATTTGGTAAGGGCACTCGTTAACTTTGTAATACGACTACACGTAGTTAATTCAACCTAACTTCTACTCTCGTTAGTTCTATAGTCGATAAGGGCGTTAATAGAAGCAGTCGTTTATTATGGAAACAACGTTTCTTTTACCGGACCTCAACAGCCATTATAACGTTCTTGTCGCGAAGTAACGGTTGTCCGCTTTGCTTTAGATCTGTATGACCGTAGAGTTCTATACCAAAACCTTCTATTATTCCTTCGTAATTGTTTATTATAAAATAAATAGTCAGGTAATTTGTTTGAGTCGGCACTAGCATAACGCTTACATGAATCTCAGACCAACTTCTTATTAGTCCAGGTTAATGGAAGTTGCCGATGAAAACCCGCTAACTAACTACTTCATTAGAAGCGTCCAGATCTACGCCATGGTCTTCACTCAACCCCCCTTCATTGTCATGCAGCAATAGTTTTTATAAATATAAATCTATTTTTTTTGTATCCATGGAACTAAAGTAGACAACTTACCAGAAGTAAAGGAAACGGAAATGACGAGGGACTACAGCCGTAATTAAATAACCGCTTTTTTTTGTCCGTCCCTAACCACTAAGGAGGTCTATGTTTTTATAAACAGGCTAAATCTGTTCCTCCACTTCTCAAAAAAACCGTACCAGTCTGGTTTGCCAATTTTTTTGATAAGGTCCTTACCCCCTAAGGTGGAACCAACTCTCTCGTTCAAGGGAACCAAATAAAATTACTATTTGAGCGTCGCCATCAGCCAATACGTTACTCACTAAATAAAAAAAGATTTCTTGTAGGACTGCGAACCTAAAAATAATTAACTATAGTAACACAGACCCCCCTTATCTCTGAACTCAACTAAACGGAGGTCGGAGATAACCCCTAGGTTTAATCTTCGGATCTGCTGGTAAAAGATATAGTTTAGCAAGTAAACCCCGTTTCAGTCATAGAGCAAGTATACGCTAAAGGTAACGTAATAAGTGTAACAGGGATTAGAGAACACGTGAGAAACGGTTCGGTAAAACGAACTTCTTCTCTATAACTCTATTTTGCACAGCACGACAACCTGAAACACGATTAAAAAAAACTCAAAGCCTTTATTCTAGTTCAAGAGGTAGAAGCAAGTAGGTGAGCACACGAAATTGAAAGTAATGAGTGGAGACAAAATTTTTTCTTGCGGTACTATGTACTATTTCGTGTTTTGAGTTCATAGTTAGTTAACTTTAAATATATTTTAAAACGAACGCAAATTTTTTTATAAAGCTAAAAATAATTAGAGTAAATCTAATTATTTTATTTATTTTAGAGTTTCACAAGTGGTACTTTTCGTAGAGCCTTTAATTTCTTGACGATCAGGAAACACTATGGGGTCGGTTATAAAGTCGTCTGGAATACCGTAAAAAGAATATAAATTTTCTTTACTTTGCACTTTTTTTAATATTTAAATTTCGTAAGCGTTACACGTCGCTACTCTATCTAAATAATGTGCTTGAGTAACTCGTATACTAACTTATAACGTTGTTTCTAGATGCTAAAGTTTAGCGATAAAGTTTTACCCTACCTTCACTCGTTAATTTAGTAACCAGAAAAAATCTCAAATTAAAATTCTCTTGGTTATCAAGAGCGTGTAACCTATAAGACTAAACACTAGGTAACCCAAAGCTCGTCAGCGACCAAAATTGATTAAATAATTCGTCGTTCTACTCTAAACCATTAAATTCATTTTTTACGAGTGACTGTCAGATATAGGGATGTCTATAAAACGTTTAATTTCCAGCATAGACACGAATAAAACAATGGCTATCGTAAAGCTACAATAGCTTAGTTCTATCCATGACAGGTTAAATACTAATATACTTGAGGGTAGTCGTTTTCCTTTTTTTAGCTAATCGTCAACTATGCAACTTGGCAAAAGCGTACAGATACCACACAACAATATACCTTCTACTCGAACTATCATACATAGTCAAATTATACCAATAATCAAGAAACGGACAAGCCGAAAATGCGTGCTTTGTTAACTAATCACTAAATCTTGCACTTCAAGCTCTGAGACTCAAATTTCTTCTTTAACACTTGCCGTTTCCCCTCTGTCGTACCCCTAGATAACTATCTTTGAATAAGAAACAATTTCTAGCGGTCTCGCTTCTCGTTGTATCTTTATACTCCCAATTATTTTTTTACCTCTTCAACCATCCTTACCGATCACTTCGTAGGAGAAGTAATTCAAGGAGTCTCCTACAAGTTGACTAATTACTTCCTTATGTTTTTGTAGCATATAGGCCAGATCTTTTTGATTAGTTTGTTGTGTCACTAGTTACACGAAATTCAACAAGAATCGTGAGGCCATTTAAGTGACGGTTTGGAGGGTATCTCCAAAGGAATATTTACGAAACGTACAGGTACGGTCAAACAAAGTATCAAAACTAATGAAATAGATTTCTTTAAACTACAACTGGTAGTGGTTATTCTCGGTAAGCGCAACGTAAGTGACGAAAATGACGTGGGTATCGCAAGGCAAGTTATGTTCCATAAACATGGTTCGGATTATGACCTAGTGTCCAGTATGGATTTACTACGAGGTATCGTTAAAGACGACGTAAAAGATGAACTCGATGTCAAGGTGGTTCTTGTCGTCATTCTGGACGACGTCGGTAACTTCTCCGTTGTGGGTGAAGTGGAACCGTAGGATGAAGTCGCGGTCTTTACCTACGCGGAAAAAATATTTCATACGGATAGCGACGCCGTCAATCCTTTATTCACATATATAGAAGTACCAAGTAAAATAGCACACGCGCAACTGTTATAAATTCGTGCCGACCTTATTACGGGCGCCGTGGTAACCATCCACGTCATTGCTATGCGGGCGGACGACGTAAAAGGAGCAAGTGCCGGTACCGTATTTCTAAATTGTTCAAGTACTATAGACTAACAAGTTTTTGCGAAAAGTGAGGAAAAAGCGAGTATTCGAAAAATATATTTAGTCCACGTGCAGAAAAATTT
This sequence comes from Legionella qingyii, assembly GCF_003184185.1. Next base: position 33,357 of record NZ_QHJG01000040.1, read on the forward strand.
AACTCGGGAGGTCCATTATATGGAAGTACAACCGTAGGTAACCTTTACGTTAGTAGGTAGTGAAATCGTTAACGATTTTATGGCCATACCTAAAGAAGACACGATGCGGTCCAAGAAAGTAATTATTCGTAATTAAGTCGCTACGAATTTAATAAAAAGACCGTGTCAAGGTTCTCAACCCAACGACATCTTTTTCCTATACCTCCACCCAAGCAAAGAAGCCATCGAAACCTTTTTAGAAGAAGTCATCACTATTTAGGTGGTGGTTAACTCATTATTTGAACACGTTAATTATTTAATAGAACTCGTAGTTTTTGTCTTTTTGCGTATGGTAAACTTACAAACCCGTTATCGAGAAAAACGTTTTTCTCTTTTAGTCACCTAAGCAATTTAAATTACAGGAAAAACGGACGGTCTAAATCACATACTCTTGACTCATAAAGTACGTATGCTCCATGGTATCTAAGTCCTCGATGTCAGAGCCCACAAAATAAGAGGTTGGGTAAATTTTAGCGAAATAGCCACGGTACCGGAAAAGGCCAATTTCGTTCACTTGGTATTTCAAGATAAAAATGAGCGACTTGGAGTAAGTATTTAACAAACAGAAGTTCATTACAATTTTTCCGTAATCGTCGTTCGTATCCTGGATGTCATACCCTCGAACTGCCCGGCTAAGGTTACCTTTTATTTAGTTTATGTGACTACAAGTACACACAAGTAGAGATCAATGTTAATCACGTTTCACATCTCCCTAGAATTAATAAACAGATAAAATTAATATCACTTGATAACTGAAACCCTAAACAGTACATAAAGACCAACACATAAAGACCGACACTGAGTAAGGTACTTCCCTATACATAATTCTAATAGATTACGTGACTTGAAATATTATATCAATGTTAATTAGCACGAATTTACGACCATTAAAGTACACTAAAATCCGTCTTAATACAACGTAAAATCAATCTTACGTTATAGAAAGATATATTTTTACCCTTCTATACGTTTTATCTTTCTGATGTTCCCCTAAGAAATACTTCTACTTTAACCAGTGACGTCGGTAATACCCCGACCGTTACAGATGACGTTACCGACGATGACTACGATGTAGCGAACAATGCCTATTTCTATTTAATAGAATATCATAACCACGACTAAATCCTTTTTTAAAGTTTTTAGTTCCATAACTATAATTAGGCCTTCGTAACCGATTTCCTTACGTTCTACCATACAGACCACGGGTTAACTAAAACTGGCTTGTTGTTTACTTTCTACAAGACTTATTTAAAGTCTTTCTAGACTACCGTTTTGCGTCACGCCTCAAATTATTTTTTCGACTTCTCTTGTTTAGATTTCCGCTACGGAAAAACAGTCGATTGTTCAGTTTTAGACCACATCAACATAACGGTTCACCAAACGTTATATTTCAATAACTTCGTCCATGTCCATTATTCGGACCATTTAGACTATGTCATTGACAACTTATGTGTCCATGTAATTAACTACCATGACATAAACTATCGTGACTTTTTTGTCCTTTTGGGCGATGTAAGGTTCATAGTGTTCATTAAGGACCAACCTGTCTTCGTAACGTTAATTACGGACGACCTAGATGTACCCTTTAAATACACGGAAGTCTGAACCGAATACCAGGTGCATCACATCCACCAGGATATCCAGGTTTACTTTGAAACTAAAAGTTTTAAGTAAACTAGAGACACTTTTTTCGGATTAGTTACTTCTTCCCTAAAGGGAGGAATAGTATAGGATGAGGATTTTTGTCCTCATCCTAAGAGGGAATCTCTTCTTAAGATGACGGTAATGCTCTAGACGTTCTACTTATTCGCGGATAAATAACAAAAATAAAATCCAAAAAGGAGACCGAATGGTTACCGTAATTAGTCGTCATGGAACGTTCGTACCAAACGTATGTCACCTTACAGTCAGAAACGTTGACCTTGCAATTCGGAATAATCAAACGGGATACGGATAGCATAAAAAACCCCTGGACAAGACCTAGCTATAAGAAATAAGTCATACCCATTTTCTGCTTCAACCTATAATTCGTACGTTACAAATAACGACGAACCTAAATTGAACTACCGGACCAAATGAGGTCTTGTTATAGGATTTAACTACCGAAAGGAACGAAATTATAATCGAACAAAAAGACGGTGAGTTCTATAGCGTTAGCTACGCGTAGCTCGTCTTATAAATGGTCTATCACTTGTACCGAATCCACGAAGAGATCGCCATAATCCCATGGCCTAACGTAATAACAATAGTCCACCAAACCGAAACCAATACCGCGTCTTTAAGCCGACCCGTAAATGGATAGCAAAATACCCATAATACTACCAACGCCCGTATAAACGACAGTAGAAATCAGTTCTCGGATCACAACTTTAGGTCCTTTTCTTATTAAAACGAAATAGAATAAATCGAGGCTAATTCCTTAACTATAATGCAGGTCCTCATCAAGGCGAAAACGACAAATAAAAAACAATATTCAACCCACTTCGTAAATGTTGGTGATGTTCACCTTAACAATACGGAAAAAATTAAGTTCCTGAACCAAAAAGAAATCTCTGGTAACCAATGTAGTTATTTTACAATCCTCAACCGCGGTAGAACGAACCTCCAAACACACGTCCCAAAAATAACTACGCAGAAAGAAATATAGCAAGTAATGAAAAGAAACCGAACAACGTTCGTAACTGGTTACAAGATAAAGAACAAAATCGGTATTATCCTTTCTTGCAATGTAATAATCGCTAGCGCCATAAAAAACTATTAAAGCGTCGTCCTTACCCCAGATGTCGGAACCAACGAAATAAATACGCAAACCAACTGTTTGTTATATGACCTTGAGTTAAAAGCTACGAGCACCGAAATAGCTGCTAGGGAGCGTAATAAAGGCCTGGACAGCGACGCTCGTAAGTTTACCGTTATCCCACCCAACCAAACATAGTTGAAAGATAAAATAAACGAAATCGTAAATATGGGAAAAACTAAAACTAGTTTCTCGTTTGATTTCTTTTAGCTGTTCTGGATTTACGACATCTTTTTCTTCCAGTTAATTTAGGTTATGTCACTACGTCAACCTAATGTACATAAAAAATAAATTAAACTAATGTTAAGGTGACTGGGGTTAATTGTCATCAGGTTAATATTAGTTGCATTAACCGGTCGGATATCGCACCCCCTTTACGACCGAGCTCTTTATATTTTATTTCGTGTCTCATCGGTGCGACCGTAACTATTCATTCTACGCTGACGAAAGATATTAGCGGTATATATAATTTGGTGTTCGATTAGGGTTTATCTCATAAAGTATCATGACTAAAAATTGCTACAGCTTCCAATGATTTTCGTCCTGATTACTACTATATTTTTTCTCATTAGGGCACTATGAAACCATAAAACTCACTAAATATTTGCTCGAATGTCGCTCATTCCTTGACGACTCTCATTTGGTAAAATTCGCGAGCCTATATGGTTCATTAAGTTTATGACGGTCCTTTTTGCTTATTGTCTTTTTATTTCATTATTTCCGGTCACAGCATACGGACAACGAGTATTTACGTTATGGTATAACATTTTTCTCTTACTCCGACTGATGCTCATGGGGGGTTCATCCGTAGTTATACCTTCATATAACGCTGTTATCGCATTCGTTCGGTAGACGAAGTTCTTAACGTCGTTGTCCTTTATTACCCCGACACTAAAATATCACGAAAAGAACCATTATTTCTGGATCGTCCTTCTTGTTTTTAGGTTTTGGGTTCAAATTTTATTACGCCGATAATGGCCGACATATTCGTTTTTCTTAGGTAGGTTTATGTTTACATCACTGACATTCTTATTCCCGAAACAGCCTATTTTATCGTTTCGCAACTACTTACTTCATTTATTAGCGATACTAATTATAGGTGGTATACCCCTCATAGTTTAATATAAGAACGTTATTCTAATGATCAGGACAACCAAGTTCTTTATCCCGTTAGTTTTTATTTCCACAGCTTCGAAAATCTATTAATCCTACAAAGTTCGTATCTTTACGGTTTTATTTACTACTTTTTGGTTTGGGGTCTCAATTCCATTGAGCAAGTATCTATAATTTCAGAACGGTAGAGTACTGTTAGTTTCGTGTTTACGGACGTTTCTACTCATATGGCGGATATATCGATATCTCAAATAAGTTGGTTAAACAAACTAGACGTCTCGCATATTGAACTCGACCAAAATTACGATTTCGATAAAGTGATTACAACTAAACTATTGCAAACCGCTCAAGTTGTTAAAAAACATTACGCAGAAGAAATAAGTACCGAATTGGGTTGGTTATTTAACCTGTAATAATCCACATTGTATTGCAGGACATGGGTCCAACCTATCAAATTGCGTCCACCGCGAAAAAAACTCTGTCTAGGGCAATAAAGGTATTTATGAAGGAGCTTTTTCGAGACGGTCATTAGGACATAATTTTAATAATAATAGACATATGTTTTGTATCGGCAGTCCTCTAAGATCAAGTCATAGGTCAAATTTAACGAACCGACTGAGATGGTAAAGGAGAAATTTCAAACTCAATAACGATTTTGAACCTTATAGATTTCCATCAAGGGCATGAAAGACACAAAATCGTAGTTTATTTATTTCAAAAAAGTAAGGGGTTATCCTCAATAAAACGTGAAACGATATAACTCGCTGGTTAGCTAATAAAAATTGCTGATTTAATTGAGCGTCTCCTTTTCTCCCCCTACTCCTTAGGTTTTAGCTTTTATCGTCCGATATTGCGCCACCTCGGCAAAATTTTTTTCCTTACAAACGTTATTGTTTTTGTTCATACTCATCTTAACCGTTACTGTCAGGTCGATCGTTCCAGTCTACTGAAAAATAGGTGAACCAGCTGTAGTGTTAAGGAATCGAGTGTAACACGAAGAAATATCATATCCGTCTAAAATAAAAATACTAAATTTTGTCTATTAGTTTTTTAACTTCTAACAGCCAGTTACGGCTCTTTCGGACGAAAAAATTAAACAAACCGAGATGGGGTTTTTTCCCCCGTAAAATTAGTTCAATCAGATCTGATTGGGTAACTAAA
>NZ_QHJG01000041.1 GCF_003184185.1 Legionella qingyii
TAGGTTAAGGGTTAAAGTTTTGTGTTCTTGATTAGTGCCCCCTGATTTGGGGAAGAGCCAAAGTGTTACAAATTTGCTACAGTACTTTTTTTGAATCCTTGAATATAAACGTAAGTTCTTGATTTATAAAGGTTAAATGGCGCGCTCGGAGGGACTCGAACCCCCGACACCTTGGTTCGAAGCCAAGTACTCTATCCAGCTGAGCTACGAGCGCAATGAGGTATGGATTTAATATTTTGCCATTTTGCGTTCTGGTTGATATTGAATGCTACTAACCAGAATGGTGGGCCGTATAGGATTCGAACCTATGACACAGAGGTTAAAAGCCTCCTGCTCTACCACCTGAGCTAACGGCCCTAAAGAGGCTGGAATAATACCGTATTATCGAAGAATTTCAAGTCTTTTTATAATGTTTCTTATATTTTTGTTATTTTAACGGGCATAAATGTTTTTTTTAGACAAAATTGGCGTTAAAAAAACGAGGTTTGCTTGATTAATGGGGTATGAGTATTAATACTTTTTTCTGTAGCCAATATGGTGCAATGCCGCATTTTTAATTTATCAGCAAGGATTTGAGCGTTATTTGTTGAAGTAATGAGTAAGAGAACATCTGCTCCCAAAGCGCCGCAACCTTTGATTGCGAGTATCTCCGAATATTTTTTAAATTCACTGATAAGTTTTGAGCTGTGTTCTGCAACTAAATTTAGCTCTGCGAGTTTTTGATGATAGCTATTAATAGTCATAATCAATTTTTGAGAATTAGCTTGCTGGAAGGCTTGTTTTGCTTCATCTACTAATAGCGATAAAAAATCAATCTGATCGGGAAGGGCGGTATCCTGTAAATGATGATGAGTAGCTAGTTTTACGCCTGTATGGATGAGAAAAAAAGACAGATCATGAAAGGGCCAGTCGTAGGATTTGATTACTTTGTGTTGCTTATTAATGTAAACGCACCCTTGTTGGGATTGTGCTATTACATCATACCCACTAGGCCTTAAACCTTTTCCTGTCCATGATGATTCATAGTAAGCATTAATCATCTGTTTTAAATCAGGTATTGTATTATTTACAAAACAACTCGCTAAATAACTTGCCAAAAATTGTGCACTGGAAGCACCTAAGCCACCTCGACCTGCATAAGGATCATTCCATAAAAGACTTTGTTCCAAATTTTGTTGTTGCCACCAACGTCCAGCCGGAGATTCCGGGTGAATTCCAGATGGTTTTTCTTGTTTTGTCAGAGTGAGCTCAAAACAGGGGGAGGTTGTGAGAACAAATGCTGAAGCTTCAGCTACAGCAGCATACTCACCTAATAAAAAAGTTTTCGCAGGAATTAACCATTTCATATGGCAATCGGCGTTTGTCTGATTTTTGCCAATAACTCATGAGCATTGTTAAGGCTAATTCTTTTATGCAGATCCAACCACTTTTGTAAATGTTCTTTGAGTACAGGCATTTCATTTTCATTAGCCCCTGCAGCCAAGAGCAGATTATCAATATGTAATTTCATATGGCCTTGAATAATACCTTCAGTACATAATGCCTTAATCGCACCTAAATTTTGGACAAGGCCTACAGCAGCAATAACTTGAGCTAATTGATTTGCTGAAGAAATATTCATCATTCGTAAACACATTTTTGCCGTAGGGTGCAATGAAGTAACACCGCCTATAGTTCCTACAATAATTGGAGCCGTGAGTTGCCCTGTAAGTACTCCATCCTGATAGCGCCAACGTGTAATTGCTCGATATTGCCCATCGCGAGCTGCATAAGCATGCACTCCAGCCTCTACTGCGCGCCAGTCATTTCCTGTTGCAATTAAAACGGGATCAATGCCATTCATTACCCCTTTATTATGGGTAGCAGCTCTATATGGATCCATTTCTGCAAAGAGCGATGCTTCTTGCAGTTTTTGGCCAAGTACTGGATCTATAGTATTTATCGTGACTTGTGCTGTTGTTAACTTTTGATCATTCAAATTGGATAAAATACACATGGTGACTTCTTCACCAGTTAACTGCTCTATAGGTGTTTTCAAGTATTCAAGGACTTGATTGATGATATTGGCTCCCATGGCATCGCAACTATTCATAGTCAAGTGAATGACGGCCATATCTTGATTATCTTCTCTTTTGAGCTGGCGTAATTGTAAATCCATGACCCCGCCGCCGCGTTTTACCATATTTTCAGCGACATCTTTATTGGCTTTGCTAATCAGATAAGTTCGGTTTTCATGGAAAATTTGAGAAAACTTAGAGAAGTCTTTAACGTTTGCTAATTGAATTTGTCCTAAAATACATTCGCCTTGAACCCAAGTTTTTATTTCGCCACATTGTCTAATCCATTTGGCGGATTTAGATAAAGCTGCGATAATTGATGTTTCTTCAACCGCCATCGGAATAACATAGTCTTGGCCGTTAATGTTGAAATTAGTTGCTACACCTAAAGGAAGTTGAAAATAACCAATAACGTTTTCAATCAGTTTATCTGCTAGATTCAAATCCTTTATGCCACCATTTTTAAGAAATGCAATGTCTTCAGGTGTTATGGCACCTAAGGCTAACAAGCGCTTAAAACGTTCTTCGCGAGAGAGTTTAGAAAATCCACGGAATAGCTCGTCGTTGTTAGAAGTTAAAGGCATGCTTTCTCCTTTGAGTAGCCGGCATTAACGCAAGTTTTGTAATGCCATGTTTGCGTTGTTCAAATTGGCTGTAATTTTCTTGCATACCTGATTTCAGTGTTTTGAAAAAAATGAAAGCAATTTTATCATAAAATAGGACAGCAAACTACCCGGAAATTGTAGGTAATATTTGATTTAGTTTTATTTTCTTATGCTGTTATACATCATAGAGTTTGGGTTTTCCTAAATGCTCATTTAATTCATGAAAAAAAGTGAATTTTATCTTTACGAGCATTTTATTGCATATCCTAATTTACCTCACCAATAGAGGGACTAACTGGCCAAAATAAGCTAGGTGAATTTTTTTTATAATCATTTAGTTTTTTTAATTTAATTTCCTGGTGTTTTTTAGGCGTGAAGTGTAAATTAAGCGCACTTAGTTGGATTTAACTGTTGGAGATGTTATGGGAAAACACAGTAAAGAAGTGAATGCTTTTAACGCGGCTAAAAAATTAAGAGAAACACTTATCGAACAATTGAAAAAGTGTAACTCCCCAGAAGACTTGGAACGATTTTTAAAGAAATATCACGAAAACCTGAAGAAAAGAGTTTCTACTATAAGATTAACTCCTTATCATCAAGAAGAGCTCAACAGCTTGGATCGAGAGATTAAAGAACTGACCCATAAGTTAAGAGTACGTTTTTCGCCAGAAGTTCAAATTGAATCAAGCCCAAGTACTCATGAGCGGCATGAAGAACTTCCTGTTCTTGTAGAAGAAAGCGCAAGTTTAACTACAACTCCTGAGCCTATGAAAGAAAATCATCTCCTTCAACAACAGGTTGAGCATAAAGCCGAGGCTTCTATTGAGAAAGAAAAAGAGGACGCTCTTGCCTCAACTCAGCCTAAAACACCACTTGAATCCCTTACAAGAAGAGGCCGGTTAGAAAGAGAAAATTCTGGGGTATTAGAGCCCCCGAAAACAAGGCATAGTGTAAAATCTAAGAAGACTTTAAGCGATAATAAGCTGTCCCAGGAAACTTATGTTGATCCCAGAATCATAGACAAACGTCGTATATATATTTTTGATGTAAAGGTCAAATTAAGAGCAATTCAGGCAAAACATAAAATATATGAAGAAAAAGCTAAAAAATATCAGAACGAAAAAAATCAAAAGGAATTCTCGAAATATTCAAACGCTGCAACAGCTGCCAAAAGTATTCATGCCCAAATTTCTGCATTGATTAGGCAATATGTTGTGGATGGCAACTTGGTTTCGTTTAAATCAAGAAGCCAAGAAGTTCTAGGCGAAGATAAAGAACACGTAAAAACATTACGAACACATCGGGGATGGTGGGAAAAATTTTTGGATGATCTGGTCGATCTCATTAATACAGGATTGAATCGTGTTGGCTCTACAGTTCGCATGCATGAGTTATCAATGTTTAAGCCTCTGGCCGATGGAGGCAAGAAAGTTACTGAACTAAATAATGCAATTAGCTCGCTAAAAGCAACGGTTTAGCTTTTCGCAATATAAAAAGTAGCCTGAGTTTAATTTCATGCACTCAGGCTCTATTTTTTACCTATCCGAATAATGCGTTATTGTGGTACCATGCTTTATTGTTTTTGCTCTTCCAGACTATTCCTATTATTCTTGAGGCTATTTTTCAATAAATATGACTATGGTACAAAACAGCGCGCAAATCACGTTCGATAAGGAACTTGCCAGAGTTCACTGTACAGGACCCTGGTCTGTTCTGAAAATTGGGAATTTATTAACAAAATTCGGTGAAGTTGAGTTACCAAAAAAACAAAAAGTAATTATTAGCGGCAAAGACATCAGTGATTTTGATAGTGCAGGAGCTTTAGCTTTAATTAAATGTGTTGATATGCTCGAACAGCGAGAAAATCAAGTTGAACTGGCTGATTTTACCGAAAATCAACAACAACTTATAGATTTAATTAAATCAAAAAAAGATGTTTTAGATTATCAAATTCCCTCTCCAGATAAAAAAAATGTATTCTATCAATTGGGTAAAGAGTCAGAGAATAAATTCCAGCAAGTAGATGGCCTTATTGTTTTAATTGGTGATTTGACTACTAAATTATTCGAAGCATTTGGTAATTGGCGACGATTTCAATTACCTAGCATTATTTCAAATGTTCATACAACAGGCGTAACCGCTTTGCCTATCTTGGCTTTGCTTTCTTTTTTAATTGGTGTGGTTTTGGCTTATCAAATGGGATTGCAATTGCAAACATATGGGGCAAACAGCTTCATTGCCTATTTATCAGGCATGGCTATTTTCCGTGAATTTGCTCCTCTTATTACAGCTATTATTGTTGCTGGGCGCACCAGTTCTGCATTTACGGCACAAATTGGTAGTATGAAACTGAATGAAGAAGTGGATGCGCTTTTAACTATGGGGCTTTCTCCCACGGAATTATTAGTACTTCCTAAAGTTCTAGGTTTATTGCTCGTATTCCCTTTATTGATTTTTTGGTCTGATGTTTTTAGTATTTTAGGGGCGATGATTATGGCTAATAACATGCTGGGCATCAGCTTCATCGATTTTTTACAACGACTGAAAGATTCTGTTGGAATTTCACAGTTGAATTTAGGCCTATATAAAGCCCCCGCATTTGCATTGTTAATTGCTCTGGTTGGTTGTTTTCAGGGATTTAGAGTAGAAGCCGGTACGGAAAAAAATATTGGCAGCCAAACCACTAAAAGTGTGGTGCAGGCATTATTTTTAATTATCATTGCTGACGCAATTTATTCAATCATTTACAGTCGGATGCATTTATAGATGAGTGAACCCATTATCGAAATTAAAGGGCTAAAAAATTATCTCGGTGGTCAATGGGTGCACTCTGATGTGAATTTGACTGTGGAAAAAGGAGAGATCCTAGCCATTATTGGTGGTTCGGGAAGTGGAAAAACAACGATATTACGTAGTTTATTGATGTTACTAAAGCCTACAGCAGGCGAGATTAAAATATTTGGCCAAGACATTAGCCATCTCAATATGGAACAATCATTTCTGCTTCGTCGTCGTTGGGGGATGCTTTTTCAGCATAGTGCATTATTTTCATCAATGAATGTGGTAGAAAATGTTATGTTTCCCATGCGAGAGTTCACTAAGCTGGATCATAAATTCATGTATGAATTGGCCCTGCTAAAAATCGCATTAGTTGGATTACCTAAAGAAGCCGCGGGTAAATTACCTTCAGAATTGAGTGGGGGAATGCAAAGAAGAGCAGCTGCAGCGCGTGCAATTGCTATGGATCCTGAGCTGTTATTTTTGGATGAGCCAACTACAGGTTTGGACCCATTGAGCGCAAGGCTTTTCGATGAATTGATCGTTTTTTTAAGAGATTCTTTAAAACTGACTATAGTCATGGTGAGTCATGATATAGAATCTTTAAAACGAACAACAGATCGCGTGGCCTTTGTCGGTGATGGAAGAATTTTAAGTATTGAGACGATTGATGATTTGATGAAAAATAAGAATAAAATAATTGCTGGTTATTTTAGTAAAATGTAATCTAGTGCCTCAATTGAATGTATGAGAAGGCACTATGCGTAACTGGAGACAGAATACTTGGAAGCGAAAACCAATTACACTATCGTAGGGGTAGTCGTACTTATATTACTGGTAGGGTTAGTGGCTACAATGCTGTGGTTGTCTGTTGGTTTTAGTCAGAAGAAATACATTACTTATACCGTTTTTATGCATGAAGCGGCTTCTGGTCTGACACAGGATGCTCCTGTGAAATACAATGGGGTACAAGTCGGTGACGTAAAAGAAATAAAATTAAATCAAAGCGACCCGAGGCAAGTTGAAGTCTTGTTGGATATTGAAGAAGGAACACCTATTACGACAAGCACATATGCAACATTAAACTCCCAAGGGATCACTGGTGTAACTTATATTGGTCTAAGCGCAAGTACCTCTGATCTGACGCCAATCCAAAAGATGCCTGGTGAACCATACCCCGTTATTCCTTCAAAACCTTCTGTTTTTACTCAATTGGACGGCATTTTAAAGAGAGTATCAGAAGATGTGGATTCTGTAAGTACTGAAGCAAAACGTATATTTAATGAAGAAAATGCAATACATGTACGTCATATTTTAGCTAATATTGATCATTTTTCTAAAGATCTTGCGCGTAATGGTAAGAATGTTAATGTTTTAATGGATAATCTTGCCAAAACAAGTCGTGATTTCCCGCATATGCTTGATGAATTAAGAGTGGGAATAACTAAATTTAATACGATGGCAGAAAGTTTGAGTAAAGCTGGAAACAGCGTATCAAAAACTATGGGTACAGGTAAAAATGCCATAGATAAAATTTCAGAGGAAGCGCTTCCGCCCGCTGTGATCTTATTACGACGATTGAATGCAATTTCTGCTAATTTGGAAAAAGTAAGTAGTGAAATGCGACAAAACCCTGCTGTTGTTGTTCGTGGAAGTAAACCGCCAAAACCAGGGCCTGGAGAATAAAAGATGAAAAAGTTGACTGTGTTTCTCGTGGGTTTAAGTACAGCGGTACTGACTGCATGCTCACCTGTTAAAGTCTCTGTAAAAAATCAATATCAATTAAGTGCATACAGCACGAAACAGATGGTTAAAGAGCCGATGCCTATTACTTTGCTGGTTACAGCCCCTGATGCTGCCGCAGGGTATCAAACAGAACAAATGCTTTATATTAAAAAACCGTATGAACTTGAACCGTTTGCAAAAAATGCATGGGTAAATCCACCAGCAGATATGCTTTATCCTTTAATTCTGCAAAGCTTGCAAAGGACAAATCTTTTTAAAGCTGTTACATCTAATGCTTATACTTTAGGTGTAAATTATCGATTAGATACCCAATTGCTTGCGCTAGAACAAAATTTCCTTAAAAAACCGAGTGTACTAGAATTTTCAGTCAAAATTGTTTTAACCCATGTTAGTGATAATAAAGTATTGGCTTCGAAAATTATCAATTTACAAATCCCCTGTCCTAGTGATACACCCTACGGTGGTGTAATCGCAGCGAATAAAGCGACTCAACAGTTTACTGCGAGCTTAGCCCATTTTGTCGTGTCTCATATTGAGCACTAGAGGATGGGTTTCGCGTAAATTGTACCTATAAAATCGTAGCTTGGGTGCAACATAGGGAACTTCGGTATGGACTTGAATAAAATTTTTCAACGTGATGCTGCACCCGGTCTACGAATTAAGACTGAATAGGTTTAATTTAGTTACTGTAGCCAAAAAATAAAAAGAATTGTACAATGTGCCCCCATGAGCCCTGTATGGGATTTTTGAAATTTGTTAATAATAAAAAGAACGAAGGAGATTGAGGATGAAAGCCGGATCATTATGTAAATTAGGTCTGCTTGTAGCGAGTGCTGTTTTAGTTGCTGCGTGCTCCAAAGCACCAGGTAGTGCTGATGGAGTAGGGGTGACTGATGCTGAAGCTTCTGCTCAGGGTTTAGGTCAATTTACTCATTTTGCTGGTCAAGAACCAGGTGAATCTTATACAACTAAGGCTCCTCATAATCAATTGTATTTGTTCTCTTATGATGACAGTAACTTGGCTCCCAAATATTTACCATCTGTTAATGCTCAAGCAGAATACTTGAAGACCCATGCTGGTGCTCGTGTGTTAATAGCTGGACATACTGATGAGCGCGGTAGTCGTGAATATAACGTTGCTCTTGGTGAGCGTCGTGCAAATACTGTAGCAGACATTTTGCGTATGGCTGGTGTTAACAGACAACAAATGCGAGTTGTGAGCTACGGCAAAGAGCGTCCAATTAACTTAGGACATGATGAAGCGTCGCATGCACAAAATCGACGCGTAGAATTTACATATGAGGCAACAAGATGATAAATTGCAAAAAACACATTATCGCTACAGGTTTTATGTTCATGCTACCTTTGACCTGTTGGTCAGTGGCGCCTGTAGTTGATGAAAGTGAAAATTTTGCAATGATTGACCAGCAGGCGTATGAAGCGCCTGTTGGTTCTAAATACGATGAACCACAAATTGAAAATGGTCGGTTTGATGTAGCGAGGAATGAGAATTATTCAGATGATGAACCTGCACTTGCTAAAGATGACCAATCAAATGATTCAAGTAATATTGCTGACAGCGCCAAGCTGATTGATAAAATTCAAAGTTTGCAACAAGAAATCCAAGAGCTGCGCGGACAACTGGAAGTACAAGCTCATGATTTAAAATTATTACAGCAGCAGCAAGTTGCTTTTTATAAAGATTTAGATTCGCGTTTAAGTGGGACTGCTTCTGCTAAAGCATCGCCAAATAAACCTTCATTGGATCTTTCTGTAGGTTCTAATGAACCCGCTGCACCTAAAAAAACTGTATCTGCACCTGATGTCCAAGCAAACAAATCGGGTACTACACCAGTTACGGTTCCTGCTGTATCGACCTCCAGAGCAAATCCTGCGGATGAACAAATCAGCTATTTAGCTGCATACGAATTAATAAAAAATAAACGATATGATGATGCCATAAGCGCAATGAATGTATTTGTTCAAAAATATCCAAGGGGCGGTTACACTGCTAATGCACAATATTGGTTAGGTGAGCTCTATTTAGTTAAAAAAGATTATTCACAAGCCATAGCGCATTTTAACGTTGTATTACAACAATTTCCTACTTCAAGTAAATCGGCTGCAAGCATGTTGAAAGTTGGCTACGCTTATGCTGAACAAGGTGATAAACAAGAGGCTAAGAAGTTCCTGCAACAAGTAGTAAGAGCTTATCCTGGTACACCTACAGCACAATTGGCTAATTCAAAATTACGTACGATATAATTAATGAATTTTTTTATACGTAGTTCCGAAATTTGTAAAAAATGTAGCTTGGGTGAAGTGCAGCGTAGTCTGGGTTTTCTATGACAAATTTCTCGAGTTACGGCTGCGCCTTAATTAGGCTACATTGAACTAGTTTATGGATCCCAAGGAGAAATTATGTATTGGCTAGCTCATGCCCCAGCTAATATTGCTTTGATCAAATATATGGGAAAAAAGGATGATAACTCTAATAGTCCTGATAATCCTTCATTGTCCTACACCTTAAATGAACTTAAAAGTACAGTAAGACTTGAAAAAGCAAGTTCCAAAAAAGATATTTGGGAACCATTGCTTATACCGGGCGGAATTGAAAATTTTGTTCTTTCCGCAGAAGGGCAAAAAAGGTTTCTTAACCATCTCGCTCGCATAAAGGCATACTTTGGCTATGAGGGTGGGTTTTTAGTACAATCTTGTAATAATTTTCCACACAGTAGTGGTATGGCGAGTTCTGCCTCAAGCTTCGCAGCGTTAACTCGCTGTGCTGTGGTTGCTTTGAGCGAATTAACTAATAAACCCACGCCTTCAGTTGATGAACAAGCACAGTTAAGTCGATTAGGCTCAGGATCATCCTGTCGATCTTTTTATTCTCCCTGGGCATTATGGGATGACAATGAAGTTAAAGCAGTGGACTTACCTTATCCTGAATTAATCTATCAAGGTGTGATTATTAGCAATAAGAAGAAGGATGTTCCCTCAAGTGAAGCACATCAACGAGTAAAGAGCAGTCCTTTCTATGCAACACGGAGTCAAAGGGCAAGGGAGAACTTAAAGCATTTATTAGACGCATTGATGAGTCAAAATTGGACTTCGGCATATCAGATATGCTGGCGTGAATTTCAAGATATGCATCGTTTGTTTAGTACTTGTGAGCAACCCTTTTCATATATGACCGACAATTGTATTGATCTATTGCACCATTTGGAGAATTTTTGGAATAAAAAGGGCGATGGCCCTATAGTGACTATGGATGCTGGACCTAATATTCATTTGTTGTATCGTTCTGACCAAGTTGAATTGGCACGTGAATTTAAACGTGATTATTTAATAGGCAATTATGATGTTCTTTGATTTTGAAACCACAACTTTTGGCAAATGGATTTTGGCAGGTGAGCACGCTGTAGTACGGGGGCATCCCGCTCTGGTATTTCCGATCAAGGAAAAGAAATTAACTTTGACTTATTCTGCCGCTGCAACTTCCTTAGGGGCTGATTATACAGGAAGCAGTGGCGCTGATATGCAGCTTTTATTCTGGAGTGTGCTAGAACATGGCATGCAATTATTAGGCCGCTCTTTAAATCAATTAGGTGGCTTTTTCCATTTAGATAGCACAATCCCGGTGGGGGCTGGAATGGGGGCTTCAGCAGCTCTTTGTGTGGCAATGAGTCGTTGGTTTTGTGCGCAACAAATGATAGAGCAAAGTCAATGTAATGATTTTGCAAAAGAACTGGAACATTTATTTCATGGAAAGAGTAGTGGGCTTGATGTAGCAGGAGTTGCTATGGAAGAAGGGGTTTATTTTAAATCCGGAAATATTACCCCACTTCAGCAAAAAATTCGTCCTCAGTTTTTCTTATCTTCATGTAAGCAAATTGGAATTACGTCACATTGTATCCAACAGGTCCAAAATTTATGGACTAAAAATCCTACATTGGCTGAACAAATTGATAAACAAATGGTAGTAGCAGTTGAAGAGGCTAGAAATGCTTTGGAGTTAGGGGGCGTGGATGCAATCCCTTCTTTGGCACAAGCAATTAATAAAGCGGCTGATTGCTTCTATCAATGGAACCTGGTTAGCGAGAGTTTACAGCAACATATGAATCGATTAACTGCAGAAGGTGCTCTGGCTGTAAAACCTACAGGTTCCGGGGGAGGGGGATTTGTACTAAGTCTTTGGGACAAGCAGCCACCTAAGTATCTTGAATTACTGGTTGCTTGATATCGAATGATTAGTCTACAAATTGATAATAGACCTCAGTTCCTTTTACCATTCCAAGTTCATAGCGTGCTTGTTCTTCCAGGGCTTGCTCGCCACTTTTTAACTCTCTAATATCTGCTTCAAGAGCTCGATTACGTGTTGCCAGTTTATTGTTTTCTTGTTCGTGAGCTGCCAATTTTTTTTCAAGATTTTGCCATTGAATCAAATTTCCATCGCCCAGCCACAGCTTATGTTGTAAAACAACCAAGGAAACAATCAAAATTATAAACAAAGGGCGCATAGGTTTTGCTTAATTAAAAGATATCCTTTGTCCATTGTATTACCATATCACAATGTGTAGCAATATCCGTTTGAGTAATTTTTTACATTGGATGTTTAAAACTTAAAATCACAGAAAAAAGAGTAAGATTGAGAAGTTAAATCTGTAATCAGGTCCAAGCTCCAGTAACCCGGGTTTCGCTGCGTTGTTCCCAAGCTACTGGCTATGCTAATCAATCAAAAATGTTTACGTAAAATGTTAAGCTCTTCATTTAATTGATCTATTCTTTCCAATAGTTCTAATGCAAGTGCTACCCCCGGTAGATTAATTCCCAAATCTCGATGTAAGCGGAATGCCGATTCAATTTTGCGAAGATCGTTTGGATTTAATTTAAGGTGCTCTGTTTTTGCTGTTTTGTTAGAAAATAATCCGTATTCTACCATTTCATGTAATAATTCTTCAGGTATATGATACTTTCGACATACTTCATCAAATGAGACAGTCATAGTTTCTTCAATAAGCACGCCAATTATTGTATTGTCTTGCTTCATGCTTATACTCCCATTTTGTCACGTGGATTAAAAGGCATTACTTGCTCCATTTTTTTATAGAGGTCTGCTGCTGCCTCAGTTGTTGGTGGTGGCGTAATAATTTTTAAAAGAACGTATTGATGCCCAGGAGTTGTTCCTGGTAACCCACGATTTTTAAGCCTTAATTTTTGTCCTCCTTGAGATGCCGGGGGAATTTTTAAATCGATTTTTCCTCCCAATGTAGGAACTTCAATCGTTGCACCTAATGCAGCTTCCCATGGAGTAATAGGGAGTGTGAGGTAGATGTCACCATCCATTAAATCAAAAAGAGGGTGTTTATCAATATGAATCGTTAAATAAATATCACCGCGAGGGCCCCCATGGATTCCCGCCGCTCCTTGTCCTGCAAGGCGAATTTGTTGGCCTGATTTTACTCCTGGCGGTATTTTCACTTTTAGGGTTTGCATGGTGACTTTTGATTCTTGTGCAATTGGAATCTGGATGTTTTTAACTGTTCCTTTAAATGCATCCTCCAGGCTGATATTTATTTTTCCATGATAATCTTGTCCGGCCATCGGTTCCTGGCGGTAGCGAGAATGACCGAATAAACTTTCAAATAAGTCCTCATTAAATTGACCACTGTAAAAATGTTCGGATTCTTCAGGGCGCCAATGTGTCGACGTTCCTTGTTGTTGATACGCTTTGCTTTTTCGATACCTATCATACTCAGCTTTTTTAACCGGATCCCTTAAAACCTCGTATGCTTCCCCCATTTCTTTAAAGTGCTCTTCTGCATTGGGTTCCTTACTTATATCAGGGTGGTACTTCCGAGCCAATTTTCGATATGCCATCTTAATATCTTTCTCAGAGGCATCCTCACTTACTCCCATTATTTTGTAATAGTCTTTGTCCATATTTTTATACTCAATTTAAAGATCATTTATTTTTGTAACACATATTTTCCTGGAGCGTCAGGTAACGTTTTATCGATTTTAGGTGGTGAGCTCATTCCACTGATTGATTGTCTCACTAGCCAATCATGCCAGGCAATCCACCATGAACCTTTTTTCGATTCGGCGATTTCCTGCCAATGCTCAGGAGAAATATATGTTTCTTCCTTTTTTTGTTCACGAATTAAATAACTTCGCCTCGGATGCCCTGGTTCACTAACAATACCTGCATTATGGCCACCATTCGTCAGAACAAAAGTAATATCTTCTCGTTTAATCAGCGAATGAGTTTTATAAACAGACTTCCACGGACTCACATGGTCTTTCTCAGTGCTGACTACGAATGCAGGCAGTCTAATATTTTCAGGTGCTATATGCTTGCCTTCAATAGTAAATTGCCCTTCGGAGAATTCATTTTTGAGGAACAATTTTTCAAGATATTCGCTGTGCATTTTATAAGGCATTCGCGTTGTATCCGCGTTCCATGCAAGTAAGGCGATCATCCCTCTTTGTGTTCCATGCAAGTAGTCTTGAACCATTTTAGACCAAATCAGATCGTAGGATCGCAACATTTGAAAACTTCCAGCCATGAGTTTGGTATCCAAATAGCCTTGTTCCCACATAATGTTTTCCAAAAATGATACCTGACTGTTATTAATGAAAAGTAATAATTCACCTGCTTCGGTAAAATCTCCCTGAGCCGCGAGCAGAGAAAGACTTTTCAGGCGGTCGTCATGGTCTTTAGCCATCGTTGCTGCGGTAATCATAGCTAAAGTTCCGCCAATGCAATACCCCATTAAATGAATTTTTGTGTTAGGTATTATGGCTGATATTTTATCGATTGCAGCCATAGCTCCTTGTCGATAATAATCATCAAGCGCTAAATTTCTGTCTTCAGAAGATGGGTTGAGCCAGGAAACTATGAATACAGTATGGCCTTGTTGAACCAGCCAATTCACTAATGAGTTTTCCGGAAGAAGATCAAGAATATAATACTTCATAATCCAGGCTGGAAGGATTAATAAGGGTTCTTTATAGACTTTTTGAGTTTGCGCTTCGTATTGAATGAGTTCAATCAGATGATTTTTAAAAACCACCTTGCCTTTTGTCAAGGCAACATGCTTGCCTGGTATGAAGTGTTCAACTCCTGCTGGAGGAGTTCCTGTTAACTTTTCAACAAGGTCCTGCAGGCCTAATTGTGTTCCATGAATTAGATTTTCTCCATATGAATTTAATGTTTCTTGCAATAAATCAGGATTAGTCAAAACAAAATTGGAAGGGGATAGTGCATCAAGGAGCTGCTTTATTGTGAATGAAATAATTCGTCGATTGGCTTCATTCAATCCCGGGATTTCACTTGCTGCTTTTAAAGACCATTCTTCAATTTGTAAAAATTGTTCCGCCCATAAACGCCATGGATAGAGATTCCATTTATCCGTATGAAAACGCACATCGTTACCATTGCCAGGTTTGTCGTGATGAACGAGTCGTTCAACAAAATCAGAGAAATTCAATAATGGATAAAGACTTAATTTTAAGAAGGTCCCCGGGGCTTGTAACAGTTGCGATCCCCATGAAAAATATGATGTTGCTACTGAAGCCGGGCTAATACTAGCAGTAAATTTTCCCAGATTGGCTTGGTAATACTTATCAATTAGATTAAAAAGATCGTATGCAATAGCAGAATTATTTTCTTTGATGTCTGGACGTGCAGTTGATCCGTTTCTTTCTTTAATTTTTTGTGATGAATTCTTTTTTTTCAGAACAACTTTAGCCATTTTTTTCATGGTTTCAGTTCTTATCACCGTTATGGTTATGAAATAGTATAGTCTTTTGGATATTTATTTGTATATTAATCAGTTAAAGTACATACTATCCTCTTTACTTGTGTGTCTGTTGTCATTAGTTGTATCCTGTAAATTCAGGACTCTTTTCCTAGGTTGACTTGGTTTATTTTAGCTACGGTTTCTTATTGCCGAGAACTGTAGATAGATTTTAACAGCTACATGAAGTATCAGTACCGTTTGAATTTATATTGGAGACCTTTATGCAAAAGTATTTACTAAATACCTTAGTTGTTTTTGTTTTATTTTCATTAGTTGGTTGTCAGTCGAATCAGGCAACTTCTAATATGTTTAGGTCTTTTACACCCTTGGCTACTCCTAGCGCCGATTTAACGCAAGCAGTACAAGAAGCATTAATGCGTAATGATGATCTTGCTGTTTCCCAAGTGCATGTGCAAACTAGGCAAGATGTTGTGATTCTATCTGGATATGTTAAAAAGATTAGGCTCAGTGATACTGCAGAACAAATAGCGCGTCAGGTACCAGGTGTACGTATTGTAGAAAATCATATAATCGTCCGACCATAGACGTTAATGTTCTCCATTTGTACTATATTTATAAAATAGGTTAAGTATGTTCAAATGGAGAATAAAATGGCTGACCTAATTCATAATGCCTTGCCAGTAACAAAGCGAAAAATTATTTTTATCCATCCAGACGATTCTGTAAGAAAAAGCATTGATATGATGACGGAATATGATATCGGTGCATTGGTTGTTGTGGACAATGACAATCAATTAGTAGGTATAGTAAGTGAACGAGATATCGTGCGTTCTTGTCTGCACAAATGCATTAATTTGGAAACGGGAAAAGTTGCAGATGTGGTACATAGAGATGTCACCATACTTAGCCCTAATGATGTTGTAGAAAAAGCAATGCAAGCTATGACCGCGACTAAAAGAAGACATGTGTTGATTCGTGATGAAAATAATGAATTTGTTGCAATTTTATCCATAGGTGATTTGCTTTATCACATACTTGAAGATAAGACTAGAGTGATAGAGCAATTAGAAAATTATATCCATACCTATTAACAGAGTTTTTTAGGATGATATAGTATCCTTTTAAATGCACTTACGAATCCTATGAAAACTGTTTTCAAGTTGCTTCTAATTTTCTTTGTATTTCATGCCAATATGTGGGCTGCTGAATTATCGCCCACATGGTATTCCAAGACAGATAACAAGGTGGTTATCAATGTAGAAATGTTTCTGTCGTCAACCTGCCCCCATTGTCAAAAGGCTGATGCATTCTTTCACGATACAGAAGCAAAATATCCGGATTTGCATGTTCAACGGTATTATATTAATCAGGACAAAAATGCATTAGGTCGTTTTTATCAATTATTGAGCGCTCAGCAAATGGATGATTTTGCTGTTCCATCAATCTATATTTGTAATTCGCGTTGGGTTGGTTTTGCTTCAGCAGAAACCACTGGCAAAGATTTATTGCATGCGATTAATTATTGTAAGAAACAAATTGAAAATAAAGGTAAATTAAACCTTGAAACAGTTAATACCTTGCGCCATTTAGCTAATGCAAATCGATTTATTACGGGATTGACAGAAAAACCGTCAAGGATTCGTTTTACAACGACAATCGCGTTTATGGATTCTTTTAGTCCTTGTGCATTTTTTTGTTTTGCAGGATTTCTTGCTTTTCTTTTAATTGAAACACAGAAAAAAAAGCAGCTTATAGCCAGTCTTTTATTTGCCTCTTCAGTGGCAATAGTCCACTATTTTCAACAAGTTTATACCAGTACTTTTTTTGAGTTGTTGCCTTGGATGCATGTTCCCGCCGTATTATTAGGTTTAATGACAATTTATTTTGTGGGGCAATATTATAAACAAAAGTATTCCAAGACTTTGTATTTTTTATTAGCTTTTTTCTTAGGGATGATCACTACAATTTATCAGCAAACCTGTGTGATGAATTGGTCTACAATTTTTGAACAATGGCTAAATGATCAACACTTATCAAGTGTGCAGGCAAGTTTATATCAATTGCTGTATCAAGGAGTGTACATACTCCCTTTACTCTTGATTTTACTTATTTATTTTATCTTGATTAGGGTCGAGCGCTTTGCTGCATTACGAACAAAATTAGCCACTATTGGCTTGTTATTTTTGCTTGCAATCGCTGTAAGTTTGGTGGTCTATCCATTTGTATTGTCCAACTTTGGAATCTCTATCGTGCTTTTATTTATCTTGATGATTATTGGTTACTTTTTAAATTTGACTTGATCTTGCTTTGATGATTTGGGATTATCATCTCTCTTTGTTTGTAATAGCTCAGGGTTCACTAATGTTTACCCGGTTGGGTTTGTCCGCAAGATGCGCCAAATACGACCGTTCCTTGATAGGGGCTGAGCACTTACCTTTGTTTTTCAGGTGATAACATGAGCAAGCCCATTAATATCCCCGTTGTTGTTGAGAGCGGGAAAAAATATAAAACATCTCATGGCGTAACAGCAATTAAAGATGGAGTAAAACCAACAGGGTTAGTTTATGAACGTTTACCTAAACCTAAATGGTTGCGCGTCGTCAATCATACTACTCCTGAGTATCACCAAGTAAAAGAACAGGTACAAAAACACCGTTTGGCTACTGTTTGTGAAGAAGCAAAGTGTCCTAATATTGCTGAATGCTGGTCGCATGGTACGGCTACGATTATGTTAATGGGGGCTGTATGCACACGAGCATGTCGTTTCTGCTCAGTAGATACTGGTAATCCTCATGGTTGGTTGGATCTGCAAGAACCAGAAAACACAGCAAATACCGTTGCATTAATGAATTTAGATTATGTCGTGTTAACCTCAGTAAACAGAGATGATTTACCTGATGGTGGCGCAAATCATTATGCACAAACGATACGTGCGATTAAACAACGCTCTCCAAAAACTAAAGTAGAAGCATTAACTCCTGATTTTCAAGGTGTAGAAAGAGATATTGCGGTATTACTCGATAGTGGTGTTGATGTATTTGCACAAAATGTTGAAACGGTAGAACGTTTAACTCATCCGGTGCGTGATAATAGAGCGGGTTATAGGCAAACACTAAACGTTCTCGCATTTGCTAAACGCTATAGACCAGATGTCTTGACCAAAACCAGCTTGATGTTAGGTTTAGGTGAAACAGATGAAGAAATTATACAAACAATGGATGACTTGCGTGCCCATAATGTAGATATTCTTACTCTGGGACAATATTTGCAACCGACAAAAAACCATTTACCTATCGCGCGTTATGTGACTCCAGAAACCTTTGCTGAGCTTAGGCAAATCGGATTAAAAAAAGGATTTTTTGAAGTAGCTTCCGGACCTTTAGTTCGTTCAAGTTATCGAGCAGACCGAATATTTAAACAAGATAATTTAGGTTTAGATAATTAACTTTATATTTTGTGGCCCGGGTGAGTTGAAACCCGGGAAACAATTTCTCTCTGGTTATATTTGATCAATAAAGTATATCCATTTATAACTTAACGGATAGAGAGCTGGATCTTGACAAGTCATCTTCACTAGGTTGATATTTCTGCAATTGATGACTCATGAAACCGACAACTTTATCAGCAATCGCCTGACTGTACACAGTTACCTTTTTTTCCTCTTTAGGATGCTTGAGTTTAACTTCTGCTAATTCAATAGATAATTTGTCAGCCCATTCCTTACATAAGTAAAAATTACTATCTATTTTGTATAATGGAGCGAGATATTGGCCATTTGTCATTTTAAAAGTTTTAATGATTTGATTGATTGTTTCTGTTGTTACTTTAGTAACGATGTCCGGTATTAATTCCTTTTTGCTACCCGTTATTTGTTGATCTAATAGAGTGAATATTAGGGCCTGGAATGAATGAAAATCCATGATAACAGGTGCATTAATACTCAATGAATGATTTAATTGTGTGCTTAATTCTGCATTAGATTCTTCAACAATCCCAGACTCAATAATCAATTGGGTAAGCTTTTTTAATTGTGCATGTATGGCTTCAAGAACTTCTTCAGGCTGTTTGAGTACAAGCTTTCGTAATGAAATGATTTCAGGCAGGGTATTTATTTCATTATCACTGAGCGCAAGCTCCGGAGGTAATTCAGGGTTAATGAATATATTAAACTTCATCAACATTAATTCGGCACGCAAAGCACGAGCCTTTTCTATTGCATATTTTTGTAGTGCTGCATTTAACTTTGGTGTTTCTTCAGTTTCAAATTCTGTTGGCTTGTTATTAAAATTACCATTGAGCATTGCTTCTAATACTGCATTTTGAAAATAATGAAAAACCAGTTCTCTGTTAATTTGAATACCTTCTTTGGAATACCAACTCACATAGATTGGGTCAAGAACATCCAATAAAGCTCGGATTTCTTTGATTACCTTTGCCTTTAAAGGATAAAGTCGACGATTTTTTTCATACTGAACCATAATATTAAATGCCAATGAAGACTTCAGAAATATGGCGCCTCGTGCTTTAGCATCATTGCTGGTTTTTTCTTCGAAATAGTTTTCATATGCAACTGTATCTCCCCATAAAGAACACGTAGATTGATCGTTTTTGATTAATTCATTCAAAGTAATACGCGTAAAAAGAGAGAGGTTAGTACTGCTTAAACTTAAGCTGCGTCTGGGCTTTGACGTGGAAGCAACTTCCTGGATTTTATCTTTTTGATATTGGAAAAAAGAACTTTTTTGCCTTGAAATAGTTGCTTTAGACCCCGTGATTTTATCCTTTAGTTCGCGAATATGATCTAAGATTTGATATACTTTATCAAAAATTTTGATGTCCCTAATGATAATTTCGTCCTTATCATATGTTATACCAGGAAATTTTTTAAATAGATCAAGCGACATTTTAGGTACAAATTGAACTTGAGTATCTTTTTTAATGCAATACATTAGGCAAGTGGCTTGATTGCTTTTTTCATTCAATTCCCAAACGAATGGGTTGCCTTCAAATGTAATATCTGGAAAATAAATCTTCATATGAAATGCACTCTAGTTAAAAAATTGCATGGTACGAATTACCTACTGAACAAGCAAGTACATCTCTATATTTTTAAATTAAGGACAAAAAATTATATGTGAGCAAAGGAGGGGGATTGTTTAGATTAATAATAAAGCACAGAACATGTACTTATCATTGATGAGTATTCCCTGCTAGTTGTGATTTTGAAATACAAACATTCCATTGATTGTGTCATTTCTAGTTCATGCTAACCAATCGAACAATAGAGGGCAAACAAAAATCTTACTCTAATTTTACTATTTTAGTCATACGTAATAATTTATTGATCTTAATTTCCAAAGAGCTACACTCCATCATAAGCAAATTCAGCATCAAAGCTAACAAATTTTTATCTTCTTTTGAGTATATCTCCGCAACGGCCATTAATTTACGCTTAGGTTTTAATTGAGAAAGATTTTCTTTTAACTCGATTAAAGTATTACTTAAAAAAACAAGGCTCTCTTCATCCTGCTCGTTGATTTTAACTTCCTCATAAAGGATTAACGCGATTATTGAGGCATAATAACGGAAAATATGGCGGAGTGATTGCAGAATATCTGTTGCAACTTGCGTATATTGAGAGTCCTTTCCAATTTCGACTCGTGCTTCATTAATTAACGTTTGAAAACGCAGAATAAGTGCCGCAATATTAGATTCACATTGTTCTAAATATTGGCGTAAATCTGTTTTTGAATTATCCAGGCTTGCAAGATAAACCGATAAAGTTGCATATTCAGTTAAAAATTTTTGTATTTCTAAAATGAGAACTTTTGTTGCGCGAGTTGGAAAAAAAAAACGTAATGTAAAGATGCCGATTAATATACCAATAATTACATTTGTAGGTCGCATAAACACATAGGTAAAATTATTATAATTAATAAGACAAATGGCGAGAGTTACAGTGCCTAAAATTCCAATATAACTTTTTTTAGTTCCTAAAAATAAATAAGTATATAAAAAGATTCCAATAATAAATCCAATAAGATTCATAATATAAGTATTATGAAAGAGCAAAATAATAATCAGGCTATATAATGCGCTGCTAAGGGTTGCGATGGCTCGCATTGAACATCGAGTCAATGAAGCTCCAATTGTATGTTGTTCAAACAAAACGATAAATAAAGAAATATAAACCCAGGTTGGCTCAACAATATTGAAATACGTCGTAATGATCAAAGCGATAATCAGGCTGATGGCCATACGTGCAGCCATTATTGTTTTTTCGGATGTCACTTCCATAAGAAAATTATACCTTAATAATGACATAACAAGTTGCTCCAACAGGCAGCGGATAATGTTTGGGGTCATAATCATCGAGCTTAATCTGTACTGGAAAACGCTGAGGCAGAAGTAACCAATTATTCGTATCATTGGTTACAGTTTGTAGCTGAGTCTTGGGGTTTGTAATTTGACGATTAGCAGCCCAAGCCCTTGATACTACCGTTCCATGGTACAATTTCGTCCCAAAGTACATTCGGGGAATAATATAGACCTTCGCTCCTGTCTTTACCATACGCAAATCCAGCTCAGTAAAATTTGCTTGAATGAAAAAATCATCCGTATCAACAAAAGAAAATATAGGTTTATTAATTTCAATGGGCGTCCCCAAGGATAGATACATATTTTGAATGCGACCATTACTTTGTGCATAAACAGTCGTGTGTTCTAAATTAACCTTGGCATAACGTGTTTTATAAATTAACGATTTGATTTTGTGTTGTATACTCTGAATATTTCTTTCATCCAAGCTTATTTGTTGTTTTTGCATGTTCACTTTGGCCAAACTGCCACGATCTTCATATTGCAAATCCTTGACATTAATTTCAGATATTGCCCCAGATTTTAAAACTGCCTTATTTCGAAGATAATTTAAGTGAATTCTATTATATTCTTGAAGGTATTGTATGAGTAATTGCTTATCTTTTTGTAATTGATATTGCAAGCTTTGAAGATCCTCTTTTGCAGTAAGAGTCTCCTCAACTAACCTATTATAAATGAGCTTATAAGGTTCTTGGAAAACGGTAAACAAAGGCTGTCCCTTATGAACATATTGCTCATTTTTGACGTATAAATCAGTAATGTATCCACTGACAATAGCAGCTACAGGACGAATATTTGCAACGACAAATGCATTATTGGTAAACGGTATTAAAAAGGAAAAAAAGTAATATAAAACTGCAAGTAAGGCTAGGGATAACACAACTGTATAAGGTTTTAACTTTCGAAGTTTTTGTGTTACCATTTTTTTACGTCAGTCATGTTATTTTTATGGAAGTCGTTTAATTGCGCATCCTGGCCACACTAATTATTTTAGTCATGACAAGTGCGCTGGTTGCATGCATGCCAAGCACAAAAAATTCACGTCTTACGTCGATTCCTATTCCTAAGTATCTGAAAGACTCAAGTAATCATCATGCATTAAATCAGCTTCCTTATCAAGCTTGGTGGCAAGATTTTAAAGACCCTTTTCTTAATCAACTTGTAGATACAGCGCTTCTTTACAATAATAATGTGACGATAGCCAAACGATCGATTCATGTTGCCCATGCTGAACTACAAACGATTCGCTTAAATTGGCTTCCGGGGCTGAATATTTTAATGGGTTTCTCTCAAGATCCCGCTTTAGGCAATCCAGGGGTCTTTTATGGTGCTCTACCTAGCTATTACCAAAATTTTGTTGCTCTTTATTTTCAGCAAAAAAAAGCAGAATTTGTCTTGCAACGTTCTAAAGCATATTATCTTGGTGTGCGTTTGACGGTCATTGGAGAAGTTATTAGTAGTTATTTTTCTCTACTCGCATGGCATCATCAATTAGCGCTACTGAAGCAAATTGAACAGGATTATAAAGAACTATTAGCATCGTTAGAAATAGCAAAAAAACATGGATTAGCAAATAATTTGCAATTATTAACTTTGACAAGCCAATTACAGAGCATTCTAGGTCAGCAAAAACAAGTACAAAACAATATTATCGCAAGTGAGAATGCTTTACGTTACTTAATCAATCAGCCTCCAGGAGAAATAAATTCAAGCCAATTATTTATTAACTTACCAAGTAAAGCAGTGCTACTGAATAAGATTAATACTCAAGTAATACTCCGACGTCCGGATGTAATGGTGGCCTTAACGTCTCTGCTTGCAGCATGTAGTGGAGTCAATGTTGCAGAATCTCAACTCCTTCCAGCCCTAACCCTAGATTATTTTTGGGGGAAAGCGAGCTTAAATGGCACATTTAAGAGTCCTACACATGCAGCACCTTATGGAGATATGTATGCAACATTTAACTTATCTCCCTCAATATTTGGACAAATTATCACAAGTAAGGCGACTTTTAATAGAAGTCTAGCGGAATATAACAATACCATCCAAAATGCATTGCGCCTGATTGCTAATAGTATCGCTGCCAATCAAAAGCTTATGGCCAAATATAATGAAGACTATCTCTCTCTAGCATCATTGAGGAAAAGATATCAACTACAACAGGACCTCTATCATAAAGGTCTTATCAGCCATAATGATTTGTTATACAGCAGGGTTGAAATTAAACAACAAGACTACAGATTAACCATTAGCAAATTAGAACAGTTATTTAGTTTTATCAGCCTTTATGAAGAATTAGCTGCAGGTATATTTTATCAGGAGCAGGACCTGGCAGATTATAATCCAAAAGTGCCTTAGACGCGCTTTCTCAGATTGTAACCTCTTATTTTTCCAGGCAAAAATTTTGATTTTCTACCTCTTGGAATAATATATTCTCTACAGGAAACTGACTAATTTATCAGCAATTACTTGGTTATAAGTGCTTCATTTGTCTCATTATTAGGTTTTTGAGTTTAAATTCTGCTGCTACTGTTGGTTCCTTTTGTACATTTAACTTAAAATAATGCCTCTTTTTTTCATTATATTTTGTAAAATATAGGCGAAAAAATACATGATAATACCCAGTCCCATGGCACAGACCCCGAGAACAAAATAATAGTTTTGGTAATAAGGCAGACTTTCTATAGGAGAATGAATTGTATTGGGAATAGCAACCCAAGCAGCAATTCTTCCGGAGATAGCATGTGCCAAAGAACTGGCGAGATACCATACACCCATAGCAAAGGCAATTGATTTTTTATCACAATATAGACCTACCATGCTTAAACCAATTGCACTGACCCATAATTCTGCAATAGAAATGAGTATATAGGTTAAAGCAATATAGTTGCCATTAATTATCCCAGTGGTGGTGGTCGTAGCAGCAAATGACATCACTAAAAGAGCAATACCTGCAAGCGCAGTACCGGAGGCGAATTGATAGGGAATGGTAAAGCGGGGAAATATTTTATAGAAACGAGGTAATTGGCTGCCAATAGCTAAGATAAGTAATGGATTCAATATTTGATAATGAGCTGGTGAAACAGTTAAACCAAACAAATTATGGTCGGAATTATTTTCAGCAAATAAAATTAATGTGCTATTCATTTGGTTGTAGATAACAAAAAATACTACGGCTTCTACGATGAGCAGCAAAGCGACCATTTGTTTGTCACGTACAACACCTTTAAGTGTTAGCGTTTTTCTTAGAAACCATACAATTCCTATACCACACCCTGTGGCGATGATCGTGCTGGCAATATAAACATGAGAATAGGCAAATAAAGTCAGTGTATAAATAGTAGCTATATAAGCAATTAAGCGAAATATGCTTGATTTGGATAATTTAGATTGATCTTTACCCCAAATGACATTTTCATAAATGGAATAGCGCTTTGCAAAATTTAAAGCAGCAATTGATTTGCCGACGAAGGTCAAGGTAAGGATAGAAAGCGGACCATAACGGCTTTCAAAGAGTACTGGAGCAATTAAAGTCGCTAATAATGCGCCCACATTAATTGCTATGTAATAGTAAGTCATGGCCGATTTTGCTTTAATGGCATCATCTGAATAGATATGCGATACCATGCTTGAAGAGGTTCCCATCAAAAGGGAGTTGGTGGCAGGAATAAATGCATAAGCAGCAATAAAAAAAGTATCTCCCAGAGAGTTTACAGTGTATCCACTAATCATAACGAGCAAATAAGCACAGGCCAATAGAATGCTTCCAAGAAGTATGGATCTTCTAATCCCCACAACAGTATCAGCCATATACCCACCTAACATGGGCATCAGATAACCCATTGCATGAGCTACTCCAATAAATGCATATGCTTTGGCCTGGCTATATCCTAAACCTTGAGACCATACAGGGCGGGTTAAAAATAAAACTAATATGGTGTTCAATGCATATACAGAGAATTGGCTCCAGAAGGTAATAAATATGATGTTATTGGCTTGTTTTTGTCGGAGAGCCAATTCAGGTAAATAATTCTTCACATCTTGAGAAATCATTTTTCCTACCTCACTATCCAAAGATAATTATCAGATTATCATTTTCTGGCAAGAACGACATCAATTATGTGTGTGTCATGATAGGGAAAAGTGAATATTTTACTAAAAAGACGTTTAAGTCTTTGAATTAAAAATATTTTCGGTAACATCCTAATAGATAAAGTATTGAGAAACCAGGTTCCTTCAATACCGAAAAGGGCTAATTCATCAATAGTATTTAGAGTGATGGGTATTTCCAGACGTTGATGAGCGATGACTTCAAATTGATGTTGTTTGAATGCTTGCATCAATTCATTATTGTTCGCAGCAACAGTGGTGCTTTTTACAATGGATTTGTAATAATGTCCAACAACACTGCTTAAAATAGAGTCTTCTGTAATAAATTCGGCTAAACGTTGTTGAGCGACTGGAAATGAATCATAAGTTGTAGTAATCATAGAAAAATGACCATTTGCTCGCGTCAGTAATTTGGCCTCATGGAATAAAACTTTAATCGGAATATAAGCGTTAATAAAGTGAGCCAGAATTAAATCTTGGCTATGGGGCGGTAAGAATTTGCTTGCTTGTGCGGCGCTACCTTCAATGGTGATTAGGGGTAATGTCTCACGGGCATGTTTTAACATCTCTGCAGAAACATCAATTCCTGTGAACTCTGCCTGTGGCATAACTTGTTGTAGTTTTTTTAAAAATGCGCCATCGCCAACCCCCAAATCAAGTATTTTATAATGAGGTTTCACTCCCAAATAAAAACGCTTCATTTGCTCAATTGCTACTTGATGACTCTGGCTAATCGCACCAAAACGATTGGCCATGGCATAGTTTTCAGCGATGTTGTTGTACATGGCCTTTAAGGACATGCAAAATTTCCTGTTTAATAAGGTTCGGTAAGTATATCTCTAAATGAAGGAAATTTGCGACTGGTGAACAAGGAAAAATTAACTAATTCGTTTTTTTGACTTGCTAATTTTTATTTTGAGGGTATATTTTCACGTGTTTTTCAAAAAATCGGACATGATATTTACCCTAATTGGGGGTAAATAGGAGTCTCATCTTGAGGGTAGATAAGTACAAAATGTTCACGCAATTAACAACTAATTTAGTGATCTGATTGCTTTTAGATGAGCCAGATTAAAATTTTTTGCATGAAATACCATAAAAAGAGATAATTTAACCGTTTTCTTAATACTCTGTTAATAATCACAGTGTAAAATTAAACACGTATAGCAAATATTTTTTTTGTTTTTAGTCGTTTTGGCTATCAAGAATACCATGGATAGCGTTCTGTGGAGGAATAGATAGCTGCTTTGTTAGGGAGATTTTTATGTTAATTTTGACTCGGCGTATTGGTGAAACCTTAATTATTGGTGATGATGTTAATATTACCGTGCTAGGTGTAAAAGGAAACCAGGTTCGCCTAGGTATCAATGCACCTAAAGATGTATCTGTCCATCGTGAAGAAATTTATTTACGCATACAACAAGAAAAACAATCAGACGAGTCTGAAGAAGCAGTATAAATCGATTTCCTCGCAGTTCATCCAGTTCCGAGCACTTAAAAACGCTCGGGACGAACTTTAATTTTTATACAATCCCCTCATATTTAGTAACTTCTAATAATTATTCATGAAGCGACGTATCACCTGACGAGAGAAAATGCTTTGTTCCTGATTCATCTTGAAGTATTAATTGTCCTAGCTGATTAATTCCACAAGCAACTCCAGATAGAGTATCTAAAGATTGAGTTACTTTAATTTTTTTTCCAAACAGATAATCCGATTTATTCCATTCATCCATAAAGCAGTTAAGCTCATGATGTATAAATTTGGTTAAATAGCGTTCTAAATTGATAATTAGTTTTGCAATAAGCACATTACGATCAAAATATTGTTTGGTTATTTCATATAATGAGCACCAGGGCTTATCTGGAAGAGGATGGTTTTGTGTATCAGTATTGACGTTTAAGCCGACTCCTATGATGACTTGAATATTGCCATTAGATTCAGCCAATATTTCAATCAAACTACCGCATAATTTTTTGTGAGTCCACAAAATATCATTTGGCCATTTAATTTTGATATTGTATGATACATCTAATTCATTTAACGTTGCTAAAATGGCCAAACTGGCTACCAGGCTTAATCCTGAAAGTTTGGTCAAGTCGTAGTTGAGATTCCAGCGGCTCGAGCAATAAATATTTTCACCAAATGGCGAGTGCCAGTGACGCCCAAACCGACCTCGCCCCTGAGTTTGAATTTCAGCGCAACAAATATCTACATTATTTGAAGGAGGCAAATCTTTAAGATAGCGATTTGTAGAATCAATGGAGGTAACTACATGCACTTTGAATGGAGTCAATTGTGATTGCAACGTGAGATGCTCCATAATGTGTTCTTTCTTTAACAAAATAAGTGGGTAGGGGAGCTGATAACCTTGATGTCTTATCCTTTCGACAGGGATCCCTGACTCAATTAATTGATTAATTTGTTTCCAAATTGCCGAGCGCGTAATACCTATAGCTGCTCCCAATTCAGAACCACTATGGCAGCGTCCATCGCCAAGTAACTGTAATAATGTGAGTTGTGAAGGAGTGAAGTGCATTGATGTAAACCTAAAAAATCAAGTTGTTATTTTGCTCTAGATGAATAAATCCATGTCTTATCTCCCTTATAGTAGGATGATGACATAACGCTCCACTGCAAGCGACTTCAGGCATGAAAGAGCGTAATTGCCAAGTCATGTTATGCAATGGATCATTCACCAATTGCTTGGTTGGCATGGATATGGGAACACTAAAATGTTTAGTCGGATATGAAAGGCCTAAGCCACAAGCTTTAATAAAGGCTTCTTTTTGTGCCCAAACATGAAAGAAAATAGCAGGTTTTAGAGCAAGAGGTACTTTAATAAATTCTTCATATTCCTGATCAGAAAATAAATTTTTCGCAATCCCTTCATAGGGTCGAGCGGAATATTTTTCTATGTCTACGCCCATGGGAAAGTTTTTTCCTACTGCAAGTAATGCCAAATCCCCAGTATGACTGATGTTAAATTGCAGCTTTGTTGCATTAATGACATCGGGTTTTCCATGAGCATTATAGGTAAATTCCAGTTGGTCCGGTGACGTATTTAGATAATTTGCCAATATGACTCTCATCGTTGCTCTGGCGGTAGAGAAACGCCGTTTGTGTCTGCTGAAATAAAATCGTTCTGCACGCGCCTGCTCATCACGATTTAAGAGTTCGTATGCATTTTTAAATTCATGTGCTAAAGAAAATTGCCAAAGATCAATTCGAGCTTCGTTTAAGACGCAGTTTTCTGTATTTAAAGGGTTGAATCCAGTAATGATCATATGCTTTGTTTGAATCTGGCATCAATTGTCGGTTAAGGTTATCATATACCATGATATTTAATTCACCAAAGAGTATTCAATGAGCCGACAATTTTTGGATTTTGAGCAACCCATCGAAGAGTTGAATCAAAAAATTGAAGCACTTCGCATGATAGGTCATGATAACGAAGTGAATTTAAGTGATGAAATAGCGCGACTTCAAGCAAAATGTTCTGAACTAACCTCACAAGTTTTTTCAAACCTGGAGCCTTGGCAAGTTGCACAAATGGCAAGGCATCCGCTGAGACCACAAACTACAGATTATATCGAACGTATTTTTACTGACTTCCAGGAACTGCACGGTGATAGAAGTTGTTCTTCAGCCCCTGCAATTATTGGCGGCTTGGCGCGTTTGAATGGTGAGCCGGTGATGGTACTTGGTCATCAGAAAGGTAAACGAACTAAAGAAAAGGTATACCGTAATTTTGGTATGGCTCGCCCAGAGGAGTATCGAAAAGCCTTACGTTTGATGAATATGGCTGAAAAATTCAAATTACCTGTGTTTACATTTATTGATACAGCTGGAGCATATCCTGGGATTGGTGCTGAGGAACGCAATCAATCTGAAGCAATTGCTCGAAATCTGTTTGTGATGTCACGTCTTAAAACGCCAATTATCTGTGTGGTAACTGGTGAAGCAGGATCTGGAGGTGCATTAGCAATTGGGGTTGGTGATCGAATATTAATGCTCCAATTTGGCATTTACTCAGTAATTTCCCCTGAGGGGTGTGCTTCGATTCTTTGGAAAGATGCATCTAAAGCTAGTGAAGCTGCACGTGCGATGAGGATCACAGCAGATAAGATTCTGGAAAATAAGTTAATTGATATGATAGTTCCTGAACCATTAGGTGGGGCTCATCGTAATGTTGATGACATGGCTGCACGATTAAAAGATATTTTAGTTAGCGAATTACGTACTCTAAAGAAATTAACTTTAGAGCAGTTGGTCGAAAATCGATACCAAAAATTTATGGCTATGGGGGCAACAGATTAAACCTTTATTAAGTGCCGAGTGGTTTTCTCGCCTAAGTCATTTTAATAAATTAATTGTAGGTTTTAGTGGTGGGCTTGACTCAACAGTGCTCTTGCATGTTCTTGCTTCCCACCCGGCTTTACTTGCTAAATTGGTCGCAGTGCATGTTAATCATGGTATTAGTGCTAATGCATCTCTTTGGCAAGTACACTGCCAACAGTTTTGCCAGGATTTAAGCATTTCTTTAATTACCCAGTCAGTGCAATTTGATCGTTCTGCTAATGTTGAAGAAGGTGCGCGTATTGCACGTTATGCCGTTTTTTCTTCTCTGATGGCGGAACAAGATTGCTTGATTTTAGGGCATCATCTAGACGATCAAGCAGAAACAGTACTTTTACAACTATTTAGAGGGGCTGGAATAGACGGGTTGGCCGCTATGTCTGATTTTAGTCAACTTGAAATAGGAACAATTGCCAGACCTTTTTTAAACCATTCCCGTGAGCAATTGAAACATTATGCTGATGTGCATCAATTAAGTTGGATTGAAGATGAGAGCAATCAAGATATCAGCTATTCCCGCAATTATCTTCGTCAGCAAATAATACCTTTGTTGCAAAGAAAATGGCCTGGAGTTGTCGGTAATATTGCAAGAACAGCGCTTCATTGCCAACAGGCGAAACGAAATCTAGACATACTGGCATCTCAAGATATGGTTTTGGAAGATAATAAGGAAGCATTAACAAATAATATTTTATTTATCAGTCCATTAAACAAACTCAGCCGTGATCGTATTGCGAATGTACTTAGAGTCTGGTTGAAGAATAATCAGGTCCAATTACCTTCAACGGCTACTTTTGGGCGATTGATTGATGAAGTAATCTTCGCAGGTCTAGATGCGGTACCAGAAGTGAGTTGGGGGGAAGTAACAGTACGTCGTTATCAAAAATATTTATATTTAGATAAAAAAAACATAGGTACCTTGATTTCATCTGTTGAATGGTCTTCATTTCCTTTGCCTTTACTGCTCCCTGATGTCGGCATTAATTTATTGGCGAAAAAAAACAGGCAGGGATTGGTGATTCCTCCAGATACAAAAATATTTGTCCGATTTAGACAAGGAGGTGAAGAGTTTTTTTGGCATGGTCAGACCAAACGGTTAAAAAAACTATTCCAGGAATGGGGGATTCCACCTTGGTTGAGAGAGCAAGTTCCCTTGGTTTATTTTAATGATAAACTCGCAGCGGTAGTCGGTTATGCAATGAGTGATTTATTTTTTTCTAAAGAACATCCTGACGCTTGGATTTTTATTAATTGATATCATTGTGTCTGGGGGGAATAGAGACTTGAGTTGATTTGCCTCCAGCCTCTATTGGGGATCCAAATTAGAAGCCTAGACGACCATTTTCTATATCAAATCGTTCATTTGGGGCAAAGTCAGTATCTCGTTCATATGCGATTTCCATTGCATTATTCACATTGTCCCTAATCTCTTGTGCACTCTTTGCCAAGCCATTTTGCTTGAAGAAGAGATATTGAGATAAAACGTGTCGTGCTGTTGGACTTTGTGCTAATTTTTTTTGAGTTTCGGAAATAAGATCAAGTTCTCCATCTTCGTTCATCCACTCGTGTGCTTTAACTTTCATTACTCACCTCTGTTTTAAAAAAGAACGCCATGATACATGATAAAGCACAAAACTCAAGTATCAATCAATTGAAATTTATATAAAATTTTGCTTGCGTTTAAAAAAATATTTCGATTTTTATTAATCTCATTTAGATTAATAAAATAAATAAAATCTCAAAGTGTTCACCATGAAAAGCATCTCGGAAATTAAAGAACTGCTAGTCCTTTGTGATACCCCAGCCAATATTTCAGCAGACCTTATGGCATTTTTCTTATATTTAAAAGAAATGAAACGTGAAAAAAATTATAAATTTAAAGCATTCGCAATGTGCAGCGATGAGATAGATTTATTACACGAACTCATTGAGCATATGATTGAATATTGCAACAAAGATCTACGATTTCAAATCGCTATTTCAAAATGGGATGGAAGTGAGCAATTAAATCATTGGTCTTTTTTAGAGTTTAATTTTAAGAGAACCAATAGTTCTCGCACATTGGATATTCTGATTTGTGATCCATTGGGTTTCGAGCAGTCGCTGGTTTTAACTAATTTATTAAGCAGCAAGATGAGATTTGGTAATTTAAGTAAAAAATGCTCACTGACAGTCTATATCCCTACAGATATTTTGCAAATTAAAGGTCGTATCTGTGCTTATTTTGTTACCGATAGCATTTCGATGTTATCGAATCAAGATAGGTACTGTCCAATTTATGATTATATGAACTCCCATCAGCAAAAGGAAAAAAATCGATTAGCAGTTGATACGTTGAACCGTTTTCGCATGTCTATGGTGTGTTGTTATATGGAAGATGAGCTTGATAGTATGTATCAGTTTAATATGGTTATTAGTTCTTTGCCTGTTCGGCTTTTACGCACGAAACAATTGATTAGTGATTTAGAACGTGAAGTTCGAGACTCTGAGTTTAAAGAAGAAATTGTGAACGGCAAAGGGGAGACAGCATGGGGATCTATTGATAGAAACTTATTCTTTGTTAAAGATCGCCAGAGCGAAGAGCAACATAGAAATATGAGGGTTAATAAAAAAATGGAGAAGTTGGTAGGAATGGCTAGTGAAGCATCCTCTTCATTAAGTTCCTCAGAGGATGTTCAACTGATTAATGAAGGAATACAAAAACATCGTATATCCGGTCTAGAAAAACTAATCAAACAACACAGTGATCAATGTGCTTTAAGTTGTTCTTAGCACTCCGGTAAATTCACTGCCAAACCTCCCATAGAGGTTTCCTTATAAATGCTTTGCATGTCCATGCCAGTTTGTTTCATAGTTTTGATTACTTTATCTAAAGAAATTTGATGTTGACCATCACCAATAAGAGCCATTCGCGTTGCATTCACTGCTTTTACTGCACCCATAGCGTTCCGTTCAATACAAGGTATTTGTACCAAGCCTAATACTGGATCACAGGTCATACCTAAATGATGCTCCATAGCAATTTCTGCTGCATTTTCTACTTGAGCTACAGTTCCACCAAGAACAGCAGTAAGACCTGCTGCAGCCATTGAAGAGGCAACACCCACTTCACCTTGGCATCCTACTTCAGCGCCAGAAATGGATGCGCCTTTTTTATAAAGTATGCCTATCGCTGCGGCAGTTAGGAAATAAGTGTATATATCTTCATGGTTCATTTTATCGTGTGCGCGTTGACAATATTTAAGCACGGCTGGAATAATGCCCGCGGCACCATTGGTAGGTGCAGTAACGATACGCCCGCCTGCTGCATTTTCCTCGTTCACGGCCATGGCATAAAGATTTAACAAGTTCATGATATCTGATTGTTCAAAAACGCTTTTCACTCCTTTTTCGCTCATAAGCTTTTTATATAAATCAGGTGCACGTCTTTTTAAATTGAGCCCTCCAGGTAATATACCTTCATGTTGGCATCCATTGGAAATGCAATCATCCATCACTTTAGCAATTGCTAAAATACCGGTATGGATTTCTTCTGTGCTACGCCAGGTTCTTTCATTAATAAGCATTAATTCAGCGATGCTTAAATTATTTTTCTGGCACAGTTCCAAGAGTTGGGTTGCTGTAGAAAAAGGATATGGAGGTGGGTTCGTTTCTTCGGTAGCTTTGGAAAAATCTTCTTCAGTAGTGATAAATCCACCACCAATTGAGTAATAAACTTGTGCAATTAATAAATTATCTTGAGCATCAAAAACAGAAAAACGCATACCATTTGAATGTTTGGGCAATAGCTCTTTTTGCAAAAAGAGAAAATCAGTGGATTCGTTAAATTTAATGTCCTTTTTGCCTGCCAGATTTAGTGTATGAGAACTGAGTATTTCATGCATACGAGGTACCATAGATTCAGGAGCTACAGTCTCGGGTGTTTTATTCTCCAACCCATTTAAAATCGCTTTATCGGTGCCATGGCCTTTTCCGGTTAAAGCAAGTGAACCATAAAGTTCTATTTTTACTCGCTGAACCTCATTCATAAATTGTTTGTCTTCAAGTAATGTTAAAAAGGCATTAGCAGCAAGCATAGGACCTACAGTATGGGAGCTTGACGGGCCGATTCCAATGGAAAATAAATCAAATACACTGATGTTCATGTGTGTTCATCTCTAGTTACAATTAGTGCAAAGTGTAGAGGGATCTTAATTATTTGTCTATTTTAATTATAGTGAACTATTGACTTTGGGATTTGTCATGTATTTCTGGTTGTGTATTTCTGGCTGTGACTCATTCCATGAAGGGATATGTATTAAGATTATCTAATGCACTGAACTTTATAATATAGTTACAATTAATCGTGCTTAAATGCTGGTAATTTCATGTGATTTTAGGCAGAATTATGTTGCATTTTAGTTAGAATGCAATATCTTTCTATATAAAAATGGGAAGATATGCAAAATAGAAAGACTACAAGGGGATTCTTTATGAAGATGAAATTGGTCACTGCAGCCATTATGGGGCTGGCAATGTCTACTGCAATGGCTGCTACTGATGCTACATCGCTTGTTACGGATAAAGATAAATTATCTTATAGTATTGGTGCTGATTTAGGAAAAAATTTCAAAAATCAAGGTATTGATATTAATCCGGAAGCATTGGCTAAAGGAATGC
Organism: Legionella qingyii; assembly: GCF_003184185.1. Next base: position 34,460 of record NZ_QHJG01000041.1, read on the forward strand.
AAGATGGTATGTCTGGTGCCCAATTGATTTTGACCGAACAACAAATGAAAGATGTTCTGAATAAATTTCAGAAAGATCTGATGGCAAAACGCAGTGCGGAGTTTAATAAAAAAGCTGAAGAGAACAAATCTAAAGGCGATGCCTTTTTGTCAGCTAACAAGTCAAAATCTGGTGTAGTTGTATTGCCAAGTGGTTTGCAATATAAAGTTATTGAAGCAGGTACAGGTAATAAGCCTGGTAAATCTGATACAGTAACTGTTGAATACACAGGTACATTAATTGATGGTACTGTATTTGATAGCACTGAAAAAACAGGAAAACCCGCTACATTCCAAGTATCACAAGTAATTCCTGGTTGGACAGAAGCATTGCAATTAATGCCTGCTGGATCTACATGGGAAATTTATGTGCCTTCAGACTTGGCTTATGGTCCACGTAGTGTAGGTGGTCCTATAGGTCCAAATGAAACTTTGATTTTCAAAATTCATTTGATCTCTGTGAAAAAAGCCTAATCAATGAAGAAGGGATTTCCCTCCTTATCATATCCTACTCCTAAAAACAGGAGTAGGATTCTCCCTTAGAGAAGAATTCTACTGCCATTACGAGATCTGCAAGATGAATAAGCGCCTATTTATTGTTTTTATTTTAGGTTTTTCCTCTGGCTTACCAATGGCATTAATCAGCAGTACCTTGCAAGCATGGTTTGCATACAGTGGAATGTCAGTCTTTGCAACTGGAACGTTAAGCCTTATTAGTTTGCCCTATGCCTATCGTATTTTTTGGGGACCTGTTCTGGATCGATATTCTTTATTCAGTATGGGTAAAAGACGAAGTTGGATATTAAGCATGCAATGTTTATTGCTGCTTGGATTTAACTTGATGGCCTGGTTTACTCCAGAACAATATCCTAAATTGATGGCTTTCCTTGCTTTAATATTAGCTTGTTTTTCTGCCACTCAAGATATCGCAATCGATGCGCATCGAGCAGAATATTTACCAGATAGTGAACATGGCTTAGGTGCTTCTCTAGCGGTATTAGGGTACCGGATTGCATTATTGTTATCAGGTGGTTTGGCTTTGGTTATGGCGCAGAAATTCGGCTGGGCATTTACCTATCGTTTTATGGGTATTATGATGGTTGCGGGCATATTTGCTGTCATCTTTAGTCAAGAGCCTAGTGTTGAAATCCAGGAAAAGAATAATTTTGCTTTATCTTATTTAGCTCCGATTAAGGAATTGATATTACGTCCAGGAGTAGTTCCGCTTTTGCTGTTTATTTTTTGTTATAAGTTGGGTGAAGCATTTACAACCACTACAAGTGGAATTGTTATGCCTTTTTTAATTCAAGGACTTGGTTTTTCTTTAGAGACCATTGGTTACATCAATAAAATGTTAGGAGTTGGCGCCATCTTGCTTGGAGGTTTGTGTGCAGGGTTTTTATTGATGCGTCTTTCTTTATATCGTTCATTACTTTTCTTTGGCTTGTTGCAAGCATTGACCAATGTTCTATTTCTTGTTTTAGCCATAATAGGAAAGAACGTTACATTATTAGCGATCGCGGTATTTTTTGATAATTTCGCAGCAGGAATGGGGTCTACAGCCTTGGTTGCTTTATTTATGCGTTTGGTTGACAAACAATATACTGGAACTCAATTTTCGATGCTCGTGGCTTTATCGACGATCCCTCGCATTATTTCCGGACCTGTCGCTGCGAGCATTCAAATGGCAATAGGGTGGGTTGGTTTGTATCAACTTTCTATTTTATTTGCTTTAGCATTTATACCCTTTTTGATTTTGATCAAAGAGCAAACTAAAGAAAATCGACAAGACCTAAATGCTGTAGAAAAAGAAGGTCAATTAAATCCAATACAGTGATGCAGTTGGATTACATGTATTTTTTATTTAATTTGATTACAATTCCACTGACCCCAATTAACAGTAGTCCAATTATAATCAACGTAATTGGCCAGCCTATAGCGTGGGGGAAATGCTGGCTCGAGAAATATAAAATAAAGCACAGAGTAGCCACGCTGGCATTGATAAGTAAGATGCGACTGCTTTCTATAATCGCCATATATATTAAACCACAAGCTAATCCCAAATAGAGTATTTCATAGTACTGATTTTTAACGATGTCGAAGGTTACTAAAAGCAGGACTAATGATGATATAAAAAAGAGTAATCCCGTGATACTTTGGTATTTTGAGTGATTTATAAACGAGCTTACAGCGAGTAAGGAACTGCTGAGAGTAAACCATTTTAAGCGCTCGGATATACCAAGTAATTCAAATACTGCCAGGAAAAACGAATAACAGAAAAATAAAGTAATAAAGGCCAGTGTCGTATGCCTGTTGCTCATAAATGCAATACCATATTGTAAAAAGAGAATGAGGCTGACTACGAGTACCCCCCAAGTAGGCATCAATATGGAAGTATATTGCGACAATAGCGTAAGCAAGCCATCTGCTTCAAGAATTGCAGCAACAGGAAATAATGGGGCTGTGATTTTATAGTGCTTTTCTTGGTAATAAAGACCTAGCAGGAAGAACAAAAATCCAAAACCCAAGTTTAAAATAATGCGGCTATTACCGGCTGTATAAGCAAAAAGAATCCATCCAAATACAAATGTAGTGACTGTAAGAATAAGGGCTTTGTCGGATAAAATAGCAAAGCGTTGATGAATGAAGTAAATAATCGCTATGATTAATATCCACCATATGGGGAGTATCAAATTATATTCTTGCAATAAGATTACTAGTCCTGTTGGTTCAAGAAATAGGGCAATCAAAAATAAAGGTGTCGAAGCTTTTAGATAATTAGGATGTTTCAAGCATAGAAATGCCAAAATAAATGATGAAAAACCAAACCCCAGAGTTAAGGTAACTCGTTCATAGATATTAAAGTCTTGCCATCTCATGACAATCAAAGCACAAATGCCTGCAAAGATGAGTATACCGCCTATATAGCTATAGAGTTTATTCAACCAATTTGTTTGATCTGCAGAGCGTATAACTTGAGCTGGTTTTAATGCTAAAGCTATTTCACTAATGTTGATTTGATAACGTTTGGCGAGTTCAACAATTTTTTGTAATGCGTCTTCTTTATTCATGGCTTAACCCAACCAATAAATTGGACATTATTAGGTGTAACATAACGTCCTGTACCCAGGTTGGATAGTTTAACGCAGGTGGCGCTTTTTTTGAGACAGATCCCGTTATTTCCATAAATACTTCCTCGAAAAAGCTCTGCCAGTAATCCTGTATTAAAATTATTATTATCTGTATACAAAACATAGCCGTCAGGAGATTCTAGTTCAGTATCCAGTTTAAATTGCTTGGCTGACTCTACCATTTCCTCTTTAAAGTTTGAGTTATTGCTAAAACTTGGAATATCTAAAGGTAGTTCCCGTACTTTCTGTGTTTTAGCATCAAATAAATAAAGTTTTTTCATTCCCCAATAGGAGTTATTTTGCACTTTGCTATATTGAGCGACCAATCGATTATTTTTAACGACTAAATTAACTCGCAGAGGAAAAGAGGGGGATGAGGAATCCAAAATCGAAAATAGCAGGCTATAACGCGGTGGAGCCGTTTTAAAAAAAGGAATGTTTGCAATAACAAAAACAAGTATGAGTAGAATTGGCAATGACAGTCCAGCTAGCAAGGTCAGATGACTTTTTATCCACTTGGTCGACATCACAATTCCTTAGCTCACATTGTGCTTCTTTATAGTATAGGCAGATTTTATTTTTATGATTTAAAACAGATAATCAAAAAATTGAAGATTGTCGGTCAATGCCGAGAAAGCCTGCTTTTTTAATTTGTTTGGCTCTACCCCAAAAAAGGGGGCATTTTAATCAAGTTAGTCTAGACTAACCCATTGATTT
>NZ_QHJG01000042.1 GCF_003184185.1 Legionella qingyii
TCTAAACTCCCTCATTAAAAACATTTTTTGCCTCGACCTTGAGATTTTTCGTAAGTCCTGTCCAAGTTAAGACATTATTTCATAATCGTCAATTTATATAACAAAATCGTAAAGATACACTTTAGGGATATTAAGGAGCATTCTGGATATTCCACGAATAAATACTATTATCTTAATAAGCTGCCGAACTTTTCAGAAGGATTCTTTAATGGACTTTCCGGGTGTTACGAGCTCTGAAATAGAAAATAAGCTTATAACCGAATCATATAAAAAATTTTACGTTCTAGTTATTGCGGATTTTTTTGCAACCATCATTTTTGCTTTAATCATTTGGGTGCAAGTGAATAATAAACTTCTGGTAGTGATTTGGGTACTAACGATGGTTGTTTTCAATCAATTATTAAGAGGGCTATTTTTATTTCGTTATCATCGGGAAACAAAAGAAGGGGGGGTATTGCATCCCTCTTTTTGGAAAAAATATTTTGTAATTAATAATCTTCTTTCGGGTATTTTATGGGCTTTAGGAGGATTGTTGTTCCTCTGTATAGATGATCCTCTTCATCGCATGGGCATTTTCGTCTATTTGATCGGATTGCTTGGAGCACCGGCGGCTAAATTGCTAACCATTTATAATGCTTATATTGCGTTCATGGCACCAATATGGCTGCTCCTGATTTTTTTATCAGTTTCCATTACCCCTTCATTATCTGTAATCTTATTTATGGCGATTTTGCTTTATGCTCTTATCGTGATTTATAGCACTGCAGAAGTAAATCAATTTTTAATGAGATCAATCTATCTGGAAATATACAGCTCAAATCTTTTATCCGATTTAAGACATAGTGAAGAGAGCTTTCGCAATACCATTGAAAATGCACCTATTGGTATGGCCATTGTTTCACCTGAAGGTAAATGCATCCATGCTAATCGTACACTGCAAGAGATTTTGGGTTACAGTGGTGAGGAATTACATGGTAAAAATATGATGGATATTACTTATGTTGATGATGTGTCTATGACTCAAGATGCCATGAGTAAACTTCTGCAAGGCGAATTGCGTATTTCGCATATGGAAAAACGTTATATTCGAAAAGATGGCAGTATTATTTGGGTGATGGTCAGTGCAACGTTAATTCGTGATGAGCATGGGGAGCCGATTAATTTTATTGTGCAAATGAAAGACGTCAGTGATCGAATTCAAAATGAAGAAAAAATGAGAGAGCTGAACGAGAAAACGATGGGAACTTTAAATGAATTGAAGTTATTGGAGCATGATGAGAGCTTATTAAATAAATTAAATCGTTCATTGCAAATTTGTATTACGACAGAAGAGGCTTATCCACGAATTAATTTAATTGCACAAGATTTATTCCCTGATTTAAGCGGCGGCTTGTCGGTTTACAATAAGGGAGTGAATCAAATGGAAACTGTAGTTCAATGGGGAAAAGAACAATTAATGCCAAAGACTTTCCTTCCCATCGATTGTTTTTCAATTCGTGAAGCGACTACCAACGTGGTTGATGATCCGAATAAATCAGTTCCTTGTTCCCATTATAAGACTCCTCCTCAAGGAGGGTATATGGCATTACCGCTCATGGTTCAAAATGAATTAATTGGTGCTATCCATCTACTTGCACCAAAAGGTAAAAAATTAACACAACACCAACAAGACATGGCCAATTCATTTGGTAATATTGTGAAGCTTGCCATTGCTAATATTAATTTGCGCATATCATTGAGTGAATTATCATTACATGATCCATTAACTAATTTATATAATCGACGTTATTTAAATGATATTTTATCGCGGGAATTAATTCGCATTGCTCGAGATAAAAATACATTATGTGTTGCGATGCTAGATATCGATAACTTCAAGAAATTTAATGATATTTACAGCCATTTAGCGGGAGATGAGTTACTTAAGACAATCGGGAAATTATTGAAGGATAATTTCCGGGAAAGTGATATTTCTTTTCGCTTCGGTGGCGAAGAGTTTGTTGTTGTATTGTTGAATGCAACTTTGAACAATGCTATGAGTAAAATGGATGCACTTCGCGAAAAGATAAAAACGATATCCATATATTTTAAAGGTAATCCCCTGGATAACATTACTATTTCAATTGGCGTAGCAGAAGCACCAAAACATGGCGCTACTATTGACGAGATAATCAAGGCTGCTGACCATGCTCTTTACGCGGCGAAACAGGCCGGTAAAGATAAAGTAAAAGCCTACAGCCAAAATTCATAGTGATTCATATTTTGAAGCTGCACTCCAAAATATGAATGTAGAACAGCTCTAATAATTTTCTGGCCTGGATGCTGAATGCGCTGAGTTCTTAAGCTCCTCCTCAAAAGCGCTCTTCAGCATTTGCCCTATTTCAGGACTTGGGTTGGCGGTGATTGCGCCTTTAGATAGCTGCTCCCCAATAAAGCAGGCTAATTCGTCAATTGTTATTCGAAGTTTAGCCGGCTGATTCATTAATAGGCTTTCTAACTGAATTATTAACTCTTCAAGTGCCTGACTAAAACAATGTTTTGCTTCTGAAATTCTAGCAGTAACAGTTGGTATAGGACTTTGAGGTCGATGACTATAGAATTGATATGAGCTAATCAATCTTAGGTGTTGAGTGCGTATATCTTTCAATTTTTCACTGGCTCTGTGATGCTGAGGATCTATTTTAAATACCTTTTGATATAGATCATGGGCTAACACAATCGCATTTTGTTTTTGAACGTAACGCGCTTTGTATTTATTGAAGAAATCTGCTACCAGAGAGAGTAAATTTGCTATAAATCTTGGATTCTCTGAGTGGGTGGTTATTTTTTCCAGTCCCTGCTGAAGAGCTCTGCTATGGGGAACTTCATTTTCTAATGATTGCACTTGAGAAGGGGAGCTAAAAATAGTTGGTAGTGCCGTTTGCCAAAAACTCTGACCACTAAACGAAGAGCTATATGCCATTTCCTGATCCGAGGACAATGGATTCGTTGATGATGAGGGTAATGTACTTCCCTCAGTGGTTTCGGAGCTTAAACTTTGAAGCTCTGCCAACATATCGACAGGACAGGCACGTTCATCGATCTGATCTAATGTGATGGAGTCAACCGAGAGGTCTTCTAAGCTGCCCAATGTAAAATTTGTATCATCCATAACCTCTGGATCATTATTTTCCACTTCATAATCATCTTCCTCTCCATCTTTTTGAGGTATTAGATGAAGTAAACTCTGGAGATCGTCCAGGATGGGATTGTCTCGTTCATCTTCAGGAACTAAATCATAGAGTGTTTTACATTCAAGAGTAAGTTCACTAATATCTTGATGATTAAAAAGCGCCACTCTTGCAACATAGCTTAGTAGTTCTAGTTTCCGTAAGGGCGATTTCATTGTTTTTTCCAAGAGATTATGTTCAATAATATACTCGGACATTACTCGAATATGAGTTCCATCTTGTGTTCTTTTATAGAGGCGCTCAAGTAAATTTAAATATCCCAGGCTGCTTGATAGCTTAGTAGCTCCTTCTGTTTTTACCTGAAAATGTATGGCTCTCTTCATCCACTCAATGGATTGTGTAAGTACTTGAAGATTTACTTCAGCATCATCTTCTTCTAATTGATCTACCAACTCGTCACTTACCTCTTCACAAATTTTTGCAAGTAATGAGTGTACTTTTGAAATTACTTTTTCTTTGTTACTAAAGGCGTGCTTGGATGTTTTAAGATGCTCTTTATGAGTAAGTTTCATTTCATGCAACAAGCCGGGAATATCCTGCCAATGGCTTATAACGACAGCAAAATTTGCATTTTGGGCTTCACGCTGAATAATGAACAGTTTGGTTGTTAAAATTTCGGAGAGTACATAAACCAATGCATCATAAAAATCAATGTGCCGTGTTGTTTGAGTAGCAGCATGCATATGCAATGTTTTTAATGCTTCTGAGTAATGAGTGAGGGCATCCTCATATCTTTGCTCGTTGTAAGCCCTATCACCTTCTTCTTGTCTGTACGTATTAAAGTAAAATCCCATGATGGATATCCGAAAAAATAGCTATTGTATCCAAGTAAATTTTTTATTCAATAAGCAAATATATAATTTCAATTGTTCATAATTGGAGAGAAGATTTTATTGGTCATCGAGAAATGATTTTTACTAGTAGTTATAATTATTTAAGCGTATTCTCATTATGAAGGGCAAAAATCATTATATTTATGGTCAAGGAATCGTGATGTTTTTTACCAATAATCTTAATAAAGAAAATGAATTAAATGCACAAGGACGAGTTTACTATCGCTCGGATAAGCGACCACCAGAATTCATTTTTAAAGAAGGATTTTCTCCGAGAATTAAAGAGTTTGAAGCAGATTGGTGGAGAGAAGCAATTCAATATAGAGGATATGATAATGATCGAGGAATTAATAACCGGGCTGTGGATGCGGATCCCGCGGTCTGCGTCTGTATGAGTACCAAATTTGAGAGTGCTGCTATTTTTCCCCTCAATAATGATGATACTTATATTTATGCAATTGCGCTTCCAGATCTTACGCAAATTGAATATGTCGGCTCAAAGGGAGAAGTCAGTTTATCAAAGAATCCAAATACTCCAGCTGACAATAAGGAAATTGTTGTTGATTTAAATGGACTTCAAACGGTTCAGGCAAGAAATATCAATGAGTTTTTTAATTTTTCAATGCCTGTTAGTGCAGGTTGGCCACTTTATGCTTATGAAGCATTGGCATATCGTGTATTGCCTCGTTCCGTTATTTGTGCCATTAAATGCACTAGAAAAGAGGTAGAAGAAGAATTTAACAATTCAGATTTAAATTTAACAAAGTATTTGGATAAAAAAATTATCCTTACAGGCCCGGTAATTAAAAATTTAAATTTTTGTGAGGCACAATTAATGCGAATTGGTTCAGCAAATCAAGTATCGCTTAAGTTAATGGACTATGGTCCACAAAAAATTCAGGCAATTCAACACATAACTGAATTGAAACAAAAAAATGAGTTGCAAACCCCCAATATTTATTATGGGTTAGGAGGAAAAACTTTTTAGCATATCCCAAGTAATTAGGGAGCACTTACTTCAATGAACTCAGTTATTTATGAAGTATGATGAACTTCATCTTATTCAGAAAAAGTCCATGCATGTATCGATTCATTATCTTAACAAAAGCAGTAAATCAGTGCGAAGAAAGAGGCTATCATCCGTTCAAATCATTTTTTAGTTATTGTCTATTACCCAAATTATAGTTGATTAAAAATGGATCAATATGGCTAATAGTTGACTAATTGCGCTGATCATATTAAAATATATCCACTTTGATTAAGAAAAAGTCATTTCTCGGAGAGATTTACTATGCAGGCCAAGTTATTATCGTTTTTTAAAAAACAAAGCATTCCAAAAACTAGCCAAGAAGCCTTTGATATTTTGGCCAGTTTTGATGATTTATCCAATATTGAAAAAATTGTATTTCATTTTAAGCAGTTGGTTAACACTGAAAAAAGTGTTCTAAATTCTCACGCTCTTTCTAATGGAAGGATAAGTGATAATAAAGAATTCATCAATGGGCTAGACGAGCGTTTGAAAAGACTAAAAGATGCGGTAAATGAAGGTAAACCTTATCAATCTTTTTACGGTGATGTTTGTAGATTAAAAGAGGATCTACAGGTAATTCTAGGATATTATCAATCTCAGATTAAAAGAAATCAGCCAATTGTGAGAGAGTATCTAAGAAATACTCAATATAGAGACAGCGACCTTGCGATTTTAGCATCTTCAATTGCAGCTGAAGATACCTCCTTACTTGATGAACAAGACTCAAAAGTCTTAACCAAGTACTCCATTAATTTTTGTGCACCTTCTATCATGAAGGAAGATATAGAAAAAATTGGTCAAATCGTGCAAAAATCATTTTTGGCTGATCATCGCCATGAACCAGAGTTTTCTTATATGTAGTAGGGGGCTTTTCTTACATGTCGCGGGTTGTCCGCGACATTCAGAAATGCCCAATTTTAAATCAATTTAAATAAAAAATCTCTATTTATAACTGCCTATATCAAAACGATAGATTACTCCAAGATTACCCATTTGTGCCTGCAGGGTTTTGCCCCAGTTACCCTTATTGGTTGTTGCTGTATAGCGATAGGCCGCATTGATTGCAAAATGTTTCTTAAAATTATAAGTCAACCCAGCAGTTCCTTGATAAGCAAAAGAGTCCAGGTCTGTGTTAAAATGAGGCTTTTTGAAACGGCTTGTACTGTTTAAAGTGGCATGCATAAAGGAGTAACCAATACCCACTCCAAGAAAGGGGGAAATTTTACCCAGCATTTCAGGAAAATCATAATAAAGATTTGCCATAAGAATATTTGCTTTAGTACCACCATCGATATCCAATGCTTTTTTATGATTCACACTATATTGATTCGTATCAACATATAAGTAAGTATATTGAAATTCATACCGAACAGGATCACTTTGGTATCCAATGCCGCCACCAGCATTATAGCCCCAGCGATAATGCACATCAGAGAGCAAGTAACCATAATAAAGCCTTTCAACATTTGAGGGGGCGTAAGTGTAACCTCCAAAACCGGTGGCATACCAGCCATTAACTGCAGTCGAGGCAGACACGGATCCAGCAGCTAATAAAGCGGTGGTAAATAGTGCAAGTTTCATGACACTCCTTTGTTAATTTTTTGTAGATTATGTTATCGAGTTACATTAAATTTGCAATCCTTTTATGCCTAAAACGTTCGAATTTTTGGTTCTGCAAGCTATTGCTATTTTTACCTTGAATTTATTCATTTGACGGTGCCTATTTGTTTGTTATGATTCATGTTATTAACGCCCTATTATCTTAATGAAATATATGATTAAATTTTCAACCCAACTAGATAAAGAGTTCTTCTCAAGTCCGCCAGATCCAGCAAATATTTTTTATGCAGGAAAAACAGCTGTTAATTGTGAAGCTAATTCTTTTTCTATAAAGTCTTTATCTACTTTAAAACAACTGCTGGCACAAGAAGAAGAAACCATTTTTCGCTTTTTAGTAGATATGGAAGGTAAGTTGTGGTTCGCTTTTGAAACTCGCCCTCATAATATAGCACCGAAACATTTTCAAATGACCGGTGAGCCTCTTGAGACTGCATGCTGTTTGACCGCTGGAAATATAAAATTTACAGATAAAACAGGAACTGTTTTAAAAAATATCAGTCACCGCAGTGGCGACTTTTACCCTTCATTCCTTTCGCTACGCTGGGTAATGGCAATACTTATTCTCAACGAAGAGTTCCTGCCCTTTAAGTTGCCTAAGATTATTGTTATAAAAGAGATCAAGAATAAGAAAATTTATAAACATATATGGCGTCTAAAAAGGCTCAAAAAATGGGTGGATAGTTTTCGTCACAATGAAACACTTATAAATCAATTACGCCAGGCGGACCTAAGCAGCAAAACAGTTCATTATGAAGTAACAAGACACTTCGTTGAAACCAAATTTAACTGCATGAATACCGTAACGACGTGAATTATCAAATATAGAAAAAGCTGATAAAATATAGAAGGAAATTAAAGATATTGATTCTGCAAAACTATAGTGCGTGTTGATAATTATCGTGATCGCTATAGGTGTAACTTTAGTTTAATGTGAGCTAATTTTGAAACCAAAATCCTCATGACAAAGAAAATCGAATTACTTTGTCATGAGCAATTTATCCATCAATCAAATCAGATTACCAATTACAAAGATCTGATACATGAATTTTCTGATTCATCTTGATGATCAACAGAAAGAGACTGTTGAACAATTTCTCGAATAGTTGTCATATCCTGCTCCATAACATCTTGAGCGGTGACATTAATGATGTGTTTTTTTATTATTTTTGATTCCTTGGGGTGAAACGCATATTGCTTTTCTGTATAAGCAATTTTATGTAATAACGTTGCAACCTCACTATCTTCACTTCGAATTTTTCTTAGATAATCCTTTGCAATTGGCTGGCAGAGTTCAATCTGAGTTTGGTAATATCCAAAAATTACTTCAAGCCCTTCTTTTAATTTACAAACGTCGTTAAATAAAGATCGATACGGTTTTCCATGCTCAAGAGCATTTCGCAGCTTATTAAAACCAGCTTCTAATTCCTTAAGGAACTTTTGATTATCAGATATTGCCGAATTCGGATGAGTCAAAACACTTTTTTCAATATTAATCAGATGAATAAAATTAGAGAGAATTGTTCCAACAGTACTCAGAGTATCAGAGTTTAATAATGCAAAAGCATTTTGGCTGGTTTTCGGAATAGGTTTTTTGTTAAAAAATTTGGCTCTCATAATATTATCTCAGGTACAAATGTCGCTAATTTAATCAAAGTGGCCTAATAATATAATATTTTGTGATGTGTAGTCAAATTTTAACTCATCATGATGTCATTTTGATCATTCGATGGGATGGTAGATTTCGCTAAAAGTCGGTTTAGAACGAACCGAAAGACTATGTTCAAATGGCTTGGTTGGGCCAATGGCCCAACATTGTATTGCTATAAGAAAATATATTTTGGTCAAAATACATTTAAAAAGGATTAGATAATTGGCAATCTAGACCGACACAGCTCATATTGCTGGGAGGGGGATTTTTGCACTTTACTGATCCAAAAGTGATTGAGGCGGGAGATGGCGTAACTTCGAGAGCTGTCGTGGTGCAAGATTGTGTACTGGTAGTCGAAGAAACAGTAATCTTGGCTCCTTTATAAATTAAAAATTGTGGCCATGGTGTCACTGCGCTGATATTGGGGTCGGTACCGGAATTAGCAGGTATCGTCACGTTAATCGTTGGATGTTGTCCTGATGGATAAGTAATTTGCACCTTAAACGATGCCTGATCTGGGGGAGTAGTACCAAATATGTTCAGTAGTGTGCCACTGGTAAATCCTTGGCATCCTTTTGCGGATACTATAGCATTGTTAGGAACAAGACCAGCTCCTTTTTGAACACAATTCGAATTAAAAAGACCGTAATTTTGTTCTGCTGTAGGTCCTGCTTTTGTTGGCTCATCATAAGCTTCGAATGCAAGAACTCCTATATTATATCCAGATGATTTTATAAAATTACTTGTATTCAACTGATAAAGGGTTTTGAAGTATGCAGTAGCATTTGCTACGGATGGTTGACATGGCCCAGGGGAATTACATGCATATCCTGTAGTAGTTCCTGCTGTTGCCCATCCTGTTTCTGCTGCCAACAACACACGCCCAGGGGTATAAAATGGCTTTGGATTAGCTTTGGGTAGTGCTGGTGGGTTAGTCGAACCTACAACTTGGATGTAGTCCCATGCTAGTGAATTAATATGCTGTATCGTTGAACTTAATGGAGGCGTCCATACGGCTGTAGTTGCTGGTAATACTCCAAATTGAAAAGGGTATGGATCAAAAGCCAAGGGGGCAGTAGAGGAATAGGAATTAATTAATTTTATCATATCTGCAGAAATTACAGGGCTTGGGGTAACAAAATTTCCACTGACGACTGCAGAGCCTACAGGAGTTGTCAAACTGTGTGTCGCTAATGTTGTTTTCAAAGCAGAAACAGCACTAGTTAAATAATTAATATTCGAGGTTCCGGTACAGGGAGGAATTGTATCGCCTGCACTACAATAATTTTCGTGTCCTGCAAAGACAAGAATGACGGTTTTATTAAATACTGAAGGCGTCACTGCCTGAATCACAGAATTTAATGTGGCTTGTGCACATGGAATATAATCTTGGGCGCCAAATGGGCACTTTGGATAAATGGTGTCATTTGGCTGCTGGGGGATGACTGCCTCATAAATAACTTTCATTCCCAAAATGTTAGCTTGTTTAATAATATCTATCCAACTATACGGTTCTGTTTGATAGGAACGAACCGTTGTAAATCCTGCATTTTGCAATTGTTGTAGTTCTGCGTAGACATTGGTAGCTGTTGCGTTATTGGGTGTTCCTGTATAAAACACATCGTGAAAATTGAATGGATAGTTACTCGTATAATGATTAGGATTATAATCAACACCAATTAGTTTATTGAATGAGAAAGATTGTACGGTGGTTGATGTAGTGAGTTTATTAGAACTTAGATTTCCAATTAATTCAGCTGCCAGAGTAAACGTGCCATTCGTAGGTGAACTGAATGTGCCGGCAATACTGCATTGTTCGCCGCTTGCTAAGGTTCCCGTTGTTCCCGATGGAACACAGCTATTGCTCGTAATTGAGAAATTAGGATGGAGCGAATTATTATTTTGAGTGATTTTTTGTGTAAAACTGGTTGCCGAAGCATCATAGTTTTTGAACGTAAACGTTACAGCATAATTGGAGTTTGTAAATGCTTGACTTGGTAATGGATGGGCAGTAGGAAAATCGGCTGTGCCAAGAAGGCCTGCTGGAGTTGCAGATGCGGTCGTTGTTAATGCGGGTTGAACGTGTACTACGTTATTGTCGTACCCGCTGTAAGCCACCAAAACAGTTTTTCGGCCAATGCTATTAGGGGTTAGGGTAATGCTATAGGTGCAGCTTTCTTTAGGTTTTAATTTTTTACCAGAACATCGATCGTTGTATTTAAATTCTGCTTCGGTAGCAGTACAGGCTTGATTAGGAGATGGACACAGTATTGGTATTACTCGGAATGGCTTTGTAAAAGCAAAGGGAAGATTATTGGTAAAAATATAGGTTGAAGTGACACTTCCTCCCAAGGTGGAACTCTGTTTGGGAAATGGTTGGTCTAAAGAATGAAGGACCGGATTATTTGCAAAGACTGGACTCATCATTAAAAACAAAGTGCTTGCTAATTGGAATTGATTCATTTTCACTCTAATGTTCCCTTTTAGTAGTAATAAACGCAACAATAAGAAATGCCATTCTAAAAAATGGGCTGGGTTGCTCAATTGGTACGACAATTATGGCACTGCATTCATTTTGTATAATGCAATGCAGCGTTTCTAATTTCATTTTATTTTAAAGCACAGACACAATACTAAATAATGCAATGCAAATTTGCTACATTTAATTATTCAAATCATTAATAGAATCAATGAAATTCCACTTCGAAAAACAGATATGTAGTTCTATGGCACATGCCTCAGTCTCGTCTTAGAAGGCAATCGTACTATTTTATAGGTATGCCGCGAAAGTTTTTAATGAAAATCCTCCGCTTATAGGTGTTAATTTAAAGTATTTTTCAACAGGATTTTTGTCGTGCATGATACGTCAACAAGGCAAAGTGGCCTACCGACCGTTATTGATTACTCATATGCCAAAAGAAATTGACAAATTACAGTTTCCTCTGGTGGTTGGTGGTGTATTTAAAGCCACGCTTTCATCTACTTTTGATACTTTAGTGCTCAGTCCTATTGAGAATATTAAAACGGTACAAATGAGCGTTATAGCAAGCCAGGAACAATCTATAAAACCTATCCAGGCAATGCATATTATTTATCGACAAAAAGGATTGCCAGGTTTTTTTGCCGGTAGTACTGCAACACTTGGAAAATAATTTCCGAGTTGGCTCTATTTATACATGACTTATCAGGCAATTAAAACGAAACGAGAAAGGCAAAATTTTTTATCAACGATTCTATGGGCAACAACAAATATGAGCCATACTTGGATTTTAAAAAAAACAAACAATCAACCTATATCATTGTCATCCATATTTGTGAACATTTTAAATATAGAGATGGATTTTCTCCTTGAGATATGGTTCAAGACTTCCATCTTACTTTAAAATAATTTGAGAGTATTTTTTCATGGCAAAGTTAACTCGGATTAGCTACGATCGTAACTCGGTTTTTTTATAAAAAAGATTGCTTTGAAGGTTGATAATTAGGAACTATTTATTATAAATGCCGAGTATTTCTTAGTTTCAACTAAACCCAGGCTCTGTTGACAACTTCTTGATTAGACTACGTTCTGTGCTTTATGCGTGGGAAGTAGACCGAATGAAATGCCAACAGACTCTAGTATTGATAATTGATAAATTTGTTTGCAAGGAGCATTAATTGAAAAGATATCCTCTTTATTTCATAATATTCTCGAGTTTTCTAAATCATAATGCCATCGCGGATACTCGTTCTACCACTATGGAGCAGGCCTCTAGTCCTTTGTGGACATTTATCCCTGATGCAAACTTTCCTCCTACGGTCACTGTAAGCCCAACAAGAACGGCTACGATAAAATACACCGTTACCAATCAATCAAAAAAAACAAAAATTTTGGTTATGAGTCCTATTATCGGAATCAATCAAGTGACTTCGGGAGCAGGGAACTGCATGAATCCATTTTCATTAGGATATAAACAATCGTGTACTTTAACCTTAGAAGTGATTGGTTCCGAATTAGTGAAGAACATATTAGGTGGTCCTGTGGTTTGCAATCAAGGCAATCGCTTGCAATGTTATCAACCAGGCTCTACTAACAGCTTGAATATCACTAAAGGTGAAGTGACGAAATTTTATGTCAACGGCAGGAGACCTGCAAATGGTAATGGAAGCAGTTGGGTCAATGCATTTAATAATTTAGAGTCTGCGCTAGAAGCCGCGGATGCAGATCCTGGCTCTGTTGAAATCTGGGTAGCCCAAGGCGTTTATAAACCCACTCGAGTCTATGTGCCACAAGGAATTGTTGGGGGAGCATATGGAGTGAATACTCCTAAACTAAGAACTTTTAATGTACCAAGTGATACCGCTATATATGGAGGATTTTCCGGGAAGGAAACGAGCCGCGGACAAAGAAATGCCCAGCTTTTTCCCACTATTTTATGTGGTGACATGACTTCAACTTGCCTTACTCCCTATGTAGTTAATAGTAACAATGACAGGGTTTGGCATGTGCTTATGGCTGGAAGTGATGTTCCCCCAGGAGAAGGGGTTAAAAATATTAAACTTGATAGTCTCATTGTTCGAGGAGGATATGCAGTTGGTCCAGATAGAGGGGTTTTAGGACCTAGAAATATACTCGAGAGTTTGGATTATGAACATGCTGCAGGCGGAGGTCTTTTGGCGCGCTATGGTTCAACAATTGAGCTTAGTAATATGCTTTTTGAGCAAAATATAAGTGATGGTTCCAATGCAACAGTGACTGAAATTCTTGATGGAGAATTTCTTTCATTAGCTTCGGGAGGAGGGGCCGTTGCAGCAATAGATACTGATACCTCAATTACTATAAAAAATTCCAAGTTTATTAATAACCTCGCTGTATTTCCAGGTGGTAGTGGAGGTGCTTTAGAAAATTTGATTGATGCTGCATATACTATTACTTCAAGTCAATTTGAACAAAATATTGCTTTTCGTAATGGTGGAGCGATTCGTGGTAAAGATGGTGGTGATATCACCATTGCTTCAAGTAATTTCAAAGGCAATGTTTTGAATGGCCCAGTACCCGACGCAAGCGGCGGTGCTCTTGGGGTGATTAATACTAATTTATCAGTATCCGATTCGACGTTTATGCAAAATCAAACGACACTTACCGGTTTTGGTGGGGGGGCGATTTTTTTCCACATCCCTTTTAATGATGGCACCCCTTATTTTTTAACTGTTGTAAACTCAAAATTTATAAATAATGTTGCTGCTGCATTTGGAGGCGGTGGTATTAATGTTTTTGGAATACTTCCTAATCCAGCTTCGCGCGCCAAGATCATGAATTCTGAATTTACTAACAATTCTGGTGGGGTTGGTGGGGCAATTTACTTAGACTCAATAGAGACAACAGTAACACAATCTATTTTCTCAAATAACAAAGCAGAGTTGGAAGGAGGTGGAATTTTTGCTTCTAATTATGCGAATGCTGTATTTGCCTCTCCGATAAAGACATTGGCACAAATTTCAAATAATAAGTTTTTACATAATTCAATTGAGGGAATACCTGCCGGTACTGTTTCACCGCTATTCTTCTTTAATTCAATCGCCAATTTCTTTAGTGGAGGCAGTTCTTCAGTAACGACTATGGCACCAGGAGGGGGAGCAATTGCGGTGGAGTTTTCTGGAAATGCCAGGATTGTTGATAATATTTTTGAAAAAAATACTGCATTGAAAAAAACATTGGGAGAGGATAATAGGGGCGGTGCGATATTGGTGGGAGGCTCTGCAGGAATTCCACTTGCTATGAATTTGGCTCATGCGTGTGTCTCTTCGAATAAGTTCTTCGGAAACCAGGCAAATATAGATAATGATATTGCGCTGTATAATCCGGGAAACATACCTGGTGGCGTAACAATAGATGTATGTGCTTCCCCTTTAAAAAAATTGCAGTAGATCGATAACTCGGATGAGGCATAGTTCTAATCTGAGTTTTTATCAATTAGACGGGTTAGGAACCTATAGATTTTGCTATATGGGTTATGGAACTGCCAAATGAACTTCAATTGGCTATTTACAAAAAGTTTTTTGATTTCATTCTATGAATAAATTAGGATGATTGGTTTGTTAACTTGTCTCATGCAAGGAGTTTTGATGAGGAAACACTGCTATTTAGTTTTATTGATGAATATTTTAAGCGGTAGCACAATTGCCGGTACTATGGGGGAATCTGTTTCGCACTTTAACTATATCGCCGAATTAAGCATTGGTCCTGTATGGGAAAGCGGGGGTGCTACTCAAACCTTTTTTTTGGCACCTGAGATTGAAAAAACTTATACCGCGGATAAATCGACACATGCACTTGCGGATTTTGAAATACTTTTGGGTTTGCAAAAAGCATTAAGCCCTACATTCTGGGGGCAGTTAGGAGCGACGGTTGCTGCAACGACCAATGCGAGTCTTTCAGGAGACATTTGGGATGATGCTGATCCGGAATTTGATAATTTTACCTACAGTTATAAAATTCAGCATACTCATATTGCTTTGAAAGGGAAGTTATTGGCAGACATGGGATTTGTAGTGATGCCTTGGGTGAGTGGGAGTATTGGTGTAGGTTTTAATGAAGCGCGTTCTTTTCGAAATATACCGAAGATATTTGAAGCCTTACCTAATCCTAATTTTGCATCTCATACCCAAACCGCTTTTACCTATACTGTGGGCGCTGGAATCCAAAAGGCCTTGAATCAGAATTGGCAAGTGGGGGTGGGTTATGAATTTGCCGATTGGGGTAAAAGTCAACTTGGTCGTGCCTCAGGCCAAACAATAGGAGAGGGTTTGGAATTAAATCACTTCTACACAAATGGGGTTTTATTCAACATTACTTATCTTGCATAAAGTAAAATGGAACTTGAGAAATGATCCCATTAAATCCTTCTTTGCCACAAGTTGATGTATCAAGCTCATCCCTGAAGGGATAAGCTTGATTTGAAGATTAAGGCTTAAATGTTCTTTTTGATAAGAAGTCTAAACTGTGGAGATCTTTTGTTTTGGTAGCGGTTGCCGCCGCAAAGTCAGAACCAATACCAAATTCATCTCGGGATAAGATTTTTTGTTGACTGCTATCAAAAGCCGGTAACACCCAGAAAGGGTCATCAAAAGCCCGAATCTTTGCCCCAAGTAATTTTGCCAATTTTTTACCAAAAGCATCGCTAACAACATCGGAACAAGAATATAACCAAATTTCAGCGTTTGAGGCCCAGGCTTTTTTGAGTTTCGCTTGTAACGCTTTAGTAGCAGATTTTTTACTAATGGCAGTTATCAGAGCTGAATCTAATCCCGCTGATTTAATATCATTGCCAAGTACTGCATCCCATTTTCCAGTAGTAGTTAAAATGCCTTTAAATCCTACATTTCCACTTTGTGCATATAAGAACAGATTAAGTCGTACTATTGTGGATGCGTGAGTTGTGCCAAATCCAGGTACTTGTGGTGCAAAATAGATTACGGTATTAATTAAATCTTCTACAGAGGTCATGACTTGACCAAATGGTTTAGTGCCTTGATTATTGGCGCTTGTTGCAGCAGGACTAATGCTGTCAAAATCTTCCTCTGAAGGAAGCCATTTATTATTCGCTAAACCTTGGACCTCGTCTGCTTCAGTGGCCCATGGTTTTGGAAAACTTGCATAGAAAGCAAGCTCAAAGCTAATAACAGAGGATGTGGTAGTACCTGAGCCACCACCACTGCCTCCTTTGTCAGAGTAACTGGCTGGAATAATCGAAGCCCCTGATTGACCTAAACTTCCCCAGTTCATTTTGGAAAGTACTTCATCTGCTCTGCTATTACCACCAAACATGCTACGAATTTCATCAGGCACTCCTGGCATAGTGGGATCGCTCGTTCCTCCAGAACCACCGCCCGAACCTTCGGTGGTTGAACCGTCACTTCCTGAACCTGTAGAAGAGGAAGGAGCTGTTCTTGGTGAACGCTTATCCATTTCTGTCGCGGTATTCAATATGGCACCACCTTCAGAAATATTTTTACTTGCGCCGGCATTTGCTGAAGGTAATCCCATTGCAGCTAGGGCCAGTTGTGCAGCGATTTTCTTTTCTTCAATGTCTTTTTGGGCTGCAACAGCTAAATTAGCTGCTGCTTGTTTCCCTGCCTCTATACCTGCACTGGTTGAATTACTTCCTAAGGCTTGAGCTAACGCAGCTGTTGATGCAAGTCCTGCCATATCGCGGAACATACTGCCGTTTTGTACCGCATTTAATATCGCTCCCACACCAGTTGGATCAGGAAGTGTTGTAGGATTCATAATATTTAAAACAGGAGCTCCCAATTGACCCGGGGTAACATCAATTGGTTGAGCGCGAGATTCCATTTGAATCGCTGCAATTTCAGGAGGTTGTAAAGGTATTGGTGAATCTTGCCAATTCCAAAAGCGTGTAGCATCGAGACGTTCTGCACAATTAGATCGCCCTAGTACTGCTTCGGCAAAAACACCTCCAGTTGGAATAGGAATAAGCTGTTCGACCGCTGCATTGGCACCTAATACTAAACCGCGATCTTTTAACCAACTGCGCCAGCTTTTATGAGACTCATCTTCTGTATCTAATTCAGTCGTTTCAATCCCTACTGCTTCAATAAAGCTTGGCATGCGAAATACCAAATAATTGCTTGCAACCATGACGGGATTGGGATCAATTAAATCTCCTATCGGTTTGCCTTCGAAGCTATATGCTGATAAAAGGAGCGCAATTTGTGACGGATCCAATGCCCGCCAAACTGCTTGGCTATAATGCAATCGGTTTTGTTCAAGATGCATTTCTAATTCAGTTTCATCACCTTGATCGACTAAAAAGCGGCAAAGTTGTGATTCTACTGCATTGGGACTAATTTCAACGGGTAAACTAATAGGAAATTTTGCACTGTTGTAACTGAGTTGTAAGGTTAATCGTCCTGTTAGGTAACTTGTATTTGCTGAGGTGATCCTAATTGCAGCTAATTCTTGAATTGGAATTGATTCACTGGCAATCCAGTTAATCGGACTGATGCTGCTTAATTTAACTATAGTACCGGATTGCAAGTCTACGTTCACGGCAGTTATGGAAATGGATGAACGGTTTTGAGCGGTAAGATCCAGTGAAACGCCATAAAACGTTGTTTCACCCGGTAAGGATACATTGGTTGTTCCGGGCTTTGTTATGCTTGCTAGGGTAATACGAGACGCTCTTATTAACTCATCATTCACCCAATAAGGTTCGCTTGATGCTGGAGCTGTAGGCGGCGATGTAGGTTCCGCTGCAGGCGGAGGGTTATCTGTTCCATTCTCTGATGGGTTTTTTGCGTTACTAGACATACGCATAGAAACGTTTAAGGACGCAATACGATCGATTGCTGCTACTCGATCAAACACGGAACGTGTTGGGCGAAGGGGGCGGGTCGGTTGAATAATTACGGAACCAAACTCCCTGTTTAATAATTCTTTTGCACGTTGGCTTATTGCTGCGTTAGCAAGTACTCCTTGATAGCGTTTAATCGTTGCCTTATCAAATTGGATCAACTTCATCGGTACAAAAAGACAACGCTCCACTTGTTGTAACTGTACATTGACCCTATAAATTTCAATGACTTCATAATATTGTATCGTTAAGGCATGCATATGATTGTAGTTGGCGATAATTCGCGTAGATACTGATTGATGTTCTTCCTCTGAAACTTCTTTAACGATTGAGGCTCGGCGATTTCGCACTGAAGAGGCCGCTTGTTGTGTCGCATCAGAAACTCGTTGATTCATCGTTGCAGAAAGATTGCGGGTTCCAGATGAAGTTGAGAAGCTTTCTGCATTGGAACTTGATGTGGCGGAGGAGCCACTTCCTCCTAAGGTTAAGGGGCCTAAACTTAATCCTAGGCCGCCACCGCCTGCTGAAGTTGTTGAGCTGCCACTCGTTTTTGAAAAGCCAGTTTGTACTTCTGAGGCAACCGCATCCTGTACTTCACTTATTGCGCGATTATGAGTGGACGTATTAGTCAAATTTTCTGATTCAGCGATTGTTTCTTGTCCGGATGCTTTAACTTGTCGTGACCAGTCCATGACAGCAATACGTGTACTTTCACCCGGAGCTAAAGCGACACTATGTAATAAATTACCTAAAGTTACACCTTGGGCAAACCAAGATTGAGCAAAGGTTAACATCGCCCCGACCGCAGGTGCTTTAAAACCAAAATCAGATGAAACCGTGGGGGAGATATCAATTGGGCCTGCAGAGTTTAAATCAGTTGTTTCCTGAGGTGTAACCTGATCGATAACTACAGAACGATAATAATGCCGTTCCGTTGGATATTCGCCTAGTTTAGGAACTAACTCACTTCCTTTTTCTTCTTCCTCCTGGTTTAAGTCTGGAATTCCAACATTTAATATGACTTGGGCGGCACAAAATGGAGGCCATCGACCTAAATCACCAATGGTTTCAACTTGCAAGTTATTCTTTATTTCATTAGCAAGGGTCGTGCTAATATCTCTAAAAACATCGATTTCAGCTCCAACTAAAGCATCTGGCGTTTGTGGTGCGCCCGAATCAATAAAGCTCGATGAAATCTTTCCGGAACGAGCAACAATGGAGTTTCCTTCCCCATTTGCAGCAGCAGCAATATCCTGCGCAACTTGGAACAAAGAACAGGTTGCTAAATCGTAAACCGTTTTAATCCCTAATTTATTTAAGGTTTGTTCTGTTTGACTTGATATTCCTAGCAAAGAAGAAACAGGTTGACTTAATGCGTGCAAAGCATCCATTTTGGTAAATTGGAATTTTAATCCGTCGCGGTATCCCATTTTGAACTCCATTTCAAATGCGATGTGTTAACATTATACACTAAGTATAAAAATATTCCATTTATTAGTGATTATTTTAATGCGTTTGAAGATGAACTATTCTAAATAATATGAGCTTACAGTTGCTATGGATTTTTTAGCAGGTTGATGCAGCAGGTAAGTTTTATTTTAACTAACTTTAGCTTCATTGAGTAGACGAATTGTAGGTTTTTTGTAAGATCTACTTATGCTCCATTACTACTTCAGTATCCTCCTTTTTTCATGCTTATTTAATTGTTTATATCTCTTTCTTAGTTCTCAGGATCGACTGTTTCCATTGTTTGATTCGGTAAAATTATTTATGAGGTAATTCGAACAAAGAAACACAACTTGATTTATAGCTTTTTTTTGAATAATATGACGCAAAATAAATCAAAGTGGGAAGTTAAACTATGCAAGGCAAACAAGAATTAAACTTTGGGCAATACGTAGAGATTGGTGGGAATTTATTTTCTGAGGATCAAAAGGAAAGTGAAATAGCAAGGGGGCAGGCGAAGGAAATTTTAGTTAAAGCCGGGAAAAACGCATTTGGATTTTTCACTCCTTACAAAAGCATCGGGGATTTTGGTACTGCATTAGCTAGTCCAATTGCTACACCATTAGCTTTCAGCCTTGTGGCTGGTCTTTCCACAATCGCTGCTGCTTTAGCCACAATTACTGCTGCTGGAAGCTTGCTGGTTGCAAGTGGTGCTGGTACCATTGGTCTTTTCAATAAAAATGCAAAAGAAACGGCATTAACTGCGCTTGCTGTTGCAGGAACTGCAGCAATTGTTGCTGTTGCTTGTGCTGCAATTACAGTTGCGTTGGCATTAATCACTGCTGTCGTAACTCCTTTATTAGTTGCGCAAATCTTTACTCGCGCTGGAGCTAGTGTTATTTCTGCCTTCTCTTCCTGCTGTTCTAAGCCAGAAAAAAAGGATGAATCGATAGAGCATGCTAGTTTATTAGTTCTCTAAGCAAGTTGCTTAAGCTAGGCTATTTAGCCTAGCTTATTTAAGATGCCACATTGATCTCATAATGTTTAAACTTTTAGGCTACTAAAAATTATTCAAAAGATGAAGGTTTTTTCCTCAGTACTTTTATTTCACTTTGTCTCGATTTTTCATCCAAGATCTTTTGCTTAGCTCGCCTGGAGCGCCTTTTCTTTTGGCGTTTTAATTTCTCAATTTTTTGCTGTTCCTTTGTTTTTTCATCACTCACTATCGAATGTAATTTGTGACAAAGTCGCATTCTTGCAAAATACCGATTGTCTTCACGACTTCTAGATTCCTGACATTTTATTTCCAAGCCTGAAGGTATATGCTTCAAATAAACGGTTGAAGCAGTTTTGTGCAATTTTTGGCCTCCTTTACCACTACCAACGATAAATTTTTCGATGAGATCTGCTTCATTGATATGAAGTTGAATCATTAAATCGTTTAATTTATCCCATTTTTCTTTGTTAATCATAGTGATTATATATTTTCTTGTGAAAATTCATCCGCAGAGCCAACATTTTTTGAAGGGTTCTAACCGGCATGTAAAATTGATTGCTTGATATTAAAATGAAAATCATTCTGGAATCCAGAATAAAAATCATCTTTTACATTTGAACTTGCTTGTCTATGTTAGAACAAAAGAGCATATCTCTAGAAATCTATATTTGGATCAAAATTACTTTTTCAAAAATCATTAAATACTATAATTAATACTTTTTGATCTGATAATGATTCAAAAGCATTGCTTATGGCATATTGATCGTATAGATTACAGGTTAAGCGAAATAAAATCTAAAGGACTAATGTTATGTCAAAGTGTTTCGTTCCCTCCGGAAAAAAAGATCAATTGCCAAATCAAAAGACTAATCTCTATAGTGTTCAGATTATTAAAAAAACAGTTAGTAATAAAAATAGATTTTAGGTTTAAACCAATTCCTGCTAATTCAACGATTCGTAGATTTATTATAAATATGCCCAATCATAAATAACTTTATGAAGGGGAATTTATCGCTGCCTATATGAGTTCACATAATAAAACGTGAAGGAAAATATAAATAAAAAAGGAGTTGATATGTTTCTTGTAGATAATAGTGGTAAAGGCAATTGTATGTATTACGCTTATAGCATTTCTTTAATGTATTATTTACGAGCCAATAATGCTCCTGAACGTACTGAACATGTTTTTAATAAGTTAAAGCTTAAAGAAGATGATAAAATTCAATTGCGAAAATTATTATCCAAGAATCCAAATTATCAATTTACATCTCGTGAAATCAAAACCATTATAGAACCCCTTCTTGGAAGGGCAACAAGGGATTTGGCAGCGGAACATACAAAATTAGAGTTTAAATTGTCTCCCCATGATACCCCCTTATTTTCCTCAGCAAAATACGGGTTGGAGTTTTGTTTCAAACAATCATTGCTGGCTAATGGTTCAGAATTATCAACATTAATTGACCATGAATTTATTAACCCGGATTTTACCGAGGCTGAAATATACAAGATTCGTAGTACAGATGTTGCGATGACGGAATATTCACTGTTAAGAATGCCTCACGTGATAGAAGAGTTTAATCGCCTGTGGTTAATTAAAGAAAGTGAACTAAAAAATGAAGAAAAACAGTTCACTGAACATGAAATTAAAGTTCAGAAAGAGAACCTCTTAGATAACATCATAAGGGATGAAACAGTGAATTTCTTTTTAGCAGAAGATGAAAAATATCTGAATCTCTATAAAGATCATCTGCAAAAGGAATTTGTATGGGGTTCAGAAGAAACACTCCTGGTGTTACATCGTGCGATACAGGGGGAGCGCATGGTGCGAAATTCAAACGGAAGGTTGGAGACGTTTTATGATACTGAAATAGTGCTGCATCTTCATAGAGATGGCATCGCTCCTTTTTATCAGTCCAATATTCCAGAGATGATACTGAATAATCAAAATAATTTGCATTGGACCTCTCTAATTCCTGAGTCAGTATTTACACCAAAATTAACAGACAAGGAGCAAATGCTATTTGAGCTGTTGGATGAAATGCATGCGATGCATCCCAGGATAACTGTTTTATTTGGAGAAGATAGGGGCGAGCGTGATTGGCTATCCATTTTAATGAAACAGATGGATATTATTTATACTAATCCATCTTATGCAATTAAAGAAAAAGCACTGGAGTCTGTCTTTCAACTTATTGGTAAAGTGATGCCCAGATTAGGATTAGAGCCTTCTTGGCGGCCGTTACTAAGTAATTTTCTTTCAGCATTGGTTGATTGTTCCCCAATATTTTTGGCCGATAAGCCAAAGGATTTAATATTGGAGTGCCAAACGGCTGAACAAAGTCAAGAACGCAACGAATTATCTGTTCCTAAACAAGTTCAAACGAGAGAACGAAGCAAATGTTCCCGACATACTTTGTTTCAATCTGAGGGACCTCGCCAAAAGACATATCCTCAAGAAATTTCTCGCTATGTTTCTGAGGGTAAACAGTCAGGCCCAAGAGTGGCAAACGCTCTTAGACAGATGTATCAAGAGGGCACTTACTCTCCTGAAGAATGTAGAGAAATCGCTTTACAGTATTTGAGTTATGTAAAATATAAGAAGCGTCATTTTGTTCTGACTGATGTGAATCACTTTATAGAAGAAATGAATGAAATTATTAAAGTGGATTATGAACAGGAAATAAGGTATTTAGATGCCAGAGATAGGAATACAGCAAGAGATGTTTTAACAATATAAAGGATTTAGTGCATATTGGACGACGGTTCGACAAGGCTAAAAGGTTGGGTAGTTACCCAACCTTCGAATAATTTTAATGAGCAGATTGGTTTGCTATATAATCATCATCATAATCATCTGAATCATCGGGGCTTGCTAAAAACTTATCTTCATAATCAATCACAAAGCCGGCAAAAATACGAATGATGCGATCATCAATTTTTTCAGGATAGTGTACTGAGACTTCCCAGGTTTTGTCACCGATGTTGCGATTTAATTCAGCGATTGGGTGCGGATTGCTTGTTGAGGTTAAAATAACAAATCGGTCAAAGCTTGGATTAGCATAGGCATAGCCAATTTCAGTTGATTTTCCTGACTCATCATAGTCATAAATAGTGAATTTTGCTGATTCGAGTGTCGCTAAATTTCCATCAATAAAGCCAATTTGCACTCCTCGGGTATCATATATATCAATTTCTTTAGCCCAAGGATAGAGAGAACCTAAAGAAATGATTCGAGTAATTCCTGTTGCTTGCCATCCATCTTTATTGGATAAATCATAGTTTGTACGGATACGAAATGCACTCTTTTTTATTGAGCCTGGATAGGTTTCTTTTTGAGGGGATTTAATCTGATAAATTTCAGAAAATTTATAAACATCTTTTGTAACTACAAAATCATAAGGATGGTCTTCATGAACACCATAACTATTAGCAAAAGTTGCATAGGATATTGTAATCAGGAAAAACAAGTACGACACCAATGATTTACGCATTATATGACCCCTTTGATTTAAATACTTTGGAAGATACCAATTTGACAACAATGAAAAATAAATAAAAATATAAATAATTCAATGTCGTTCATACACCTCGTGAGAGGTTGGGGTATAGTAAATCAAATTGATTAAGGAATAAATTGTTTCTACTCGTTTGATGATTTATTTTAATATAGATTGGTAATTGATAATCATGTAGAGCAATAGATTGTCAGTTGTTTGAAGTTTAAACTATAGTTAGCGCATCTCTTAATAAAAAGGGGCCCCGGGTTCCTCTGTATTGTGCTCAGGCTACTTTTTATCAAGAGTCTTGGCGTAATTCTTAATAGCACTAAAATATAATTAAGAGTCTACTTGGGACCACCCAGATTGGTAGCTTGCAGATCCTCATATTCGATTATTTCGTGTTCATCTTTTGGATTTGGGAATAATGAAGCAGGAGTTGCGATGTTGTTGTTATCAGACTTAAAAATGCTAAATTGAGTTAGATTTGAACCATTAGATTTATTTCCACGATGATTTTTTACTGACGTTACTCTATTTTCTGAAAGAGATATCAGATTGATTTCTTCCTGTATTTTTCGATGTCCTTGATTCACGGTAGACATTTGGGAACTTAATTCAGAAATCTTGGCGTTGAGTGCGTTCAGCTCTTCTTTTAATTGCTTTAGTTGCTTATTTAATTCTTTCCGCACTTTTCGTTTAATTGAATGATCTTGCTGTTGTTTATCAATAATGTCGATCTGATTCTTAAGCATTGATGCTTGCAACATCAAACTTTTCATGGGAACTGTCACTGCTTTTTTGGAGGCTTCTTTCATATGTTCCAGTTGTTCAAGTATTGAATGTCTCGTGTATGCTAAATGCTCCAATTTATCAGCATGACGTTCTTTAAAATCATAATTCCATTTTTCGTCGGTGATGTAAATCTCTAATATAGGGGTTAACTGATTTATAAATCCACTTAGACCCAAAAAGTCTGTCGAAGGGAATAGAGCCAAATCTTGAGTCAAACGGGGGGCCATAATAATTGCGAGATTATTGTAAGTCATGCGATTGGTATCTTGAAATCTACCAACTTGGTGCATTAAATAGCAGTAATGGTCAAGGATCTCTCCTGCGCGTTGATGATCGACTCTTTTTGAAAGCAGGAGATCACAAATAAAATCATCGAATAGTTGAGCTGCATTGAAAAGATTTTTTCTATCTTGAGAATCCAGTAGAGATTTTAATTCTTTAGAGAAGGTAAGTAGTAATTTGTCTTCTGAATCTAATATCTGGGTGCCTTTGAACATGGCGGGTATCATCCCTAAAATGTTATGGAGATGTTCACTATTTACTTTATTTTTTTCCATTACATAGTGACTTAGAGTATCCACATTAAATTGTTCACTGATAAGCAGATCAAGTAATCTCTCGGTTTCTTCTTTTGCCCCTGAAACTCGAAAAACTCCAGGGATATTTAATAATTTTGGATTTTGGGCTACTAATTGAACAATGCTTCGAAATACATTCACTATCACATGGGTATTGTAGGGGCCAGGCATGTAAATTCTCCAGATAAGAATACAATGTTTCGGTTTTTAAAATGTTTATTAAAAACAGATAGGACGTAAGTACTTTTATTTCATTGAATTCGGACTAGACATCTACAACAAATCCATCAACATAATTCATAAACAATCTCCCTTTAATTTATGAAATATAACCGTTTGTTAATATGGCACATTTAATTCAATTATTCCAAGTAATGAATAATGATTTCTGTTGTTCGCCCCCAAATGTGAGGGGCAAAAAATAAACCTCCTAAAATTATTTGACAATCTATAATTATGATAGGGAACAAAAAAATAGATATGCAGGAGACAAACACTATGTTTAAAAGAATCGCTTTATTTCTTGCTACGAACTTAGCCATACTCTTAGTCATTTCTTTTATACTAAGCTTATTTAATATTGGCCCATACCTGTCGCAATATGGTTTAAATTATAAAGCCCTGTTAATCTACGCCGCGATTGTGGGGTTTACAGGATCATTCATTTCACTTTTTATTTCCAAATGGATGGCAATTCATGCATTTAATGTTCAATTAATTGAGAGACCAACGACCGAAGCGGAGTCTTGGTTAATGAATCAAGTAAGCAATTTAGCCAAGAAAAGAAACATTGGAATGCCTGATGTTGGAATTTACGACAGCCCGGAACCTAATGCGTTTGCAACAGGATGGAATAAAAACAAGGCCCTTGTTGCTGTTTCGACAGGATTACTCAATGCAATGCAGGAAGATGAGATACAAGCTGTATTAGGGCATGAAATTTCTCATGTTGCGAATGGCGACATGGTAACCCTCACTTTAATTCAAGGTGTAGTCAACACGTTCGTCATATTTTTTGCCCGTATTGCCGCATTTTTTGTGATGCAGTTTTTCAGAAGAGGCAGTGATGAAGAGATACAAGGTGGTTTCGTTTATTATGGGGTGGCTCTCATATTTGAATTACTGTTTGGAATTTTAGCCTCCCTGATCGTCATGTGGTTCTCTCGCTATCGCGAATTTCGCGCAGACAGGGGAGCCGCGCAATATGTTGGTAAAGACAAGATGATCAAGGCATTACAACGTTTGCAACAACTCATGGATCAAACGCCAACAGACGATCGTGCACCAGCATTTAATACCATGAAAATATCAAGCCACGGGAGTTGGCTTGCTCTATTCTCAAGCCATCCTCCGCTTGAAAAACGAATTGAAGCATTGCAAAAATATAGATAATACTTTTTTTACTTTGGAGTCAATTTAAAATTTATAACCATTTTTTCTTTTTAAAATATCTGAATGGCAACCATGCTGAAATGACCATCATCAGTATCGCCAGCGGATAGCCCACATGCCAACGTAACTCAGGCATGGCATTAAAGTTCATTCCATAGATGCTTGCTATGAGAGTTGGTGGCAGGAAAATAACGGCGGCAACTGAGAAAATTTTAATTATACTATTTTGCTCGATATTGATCATACCTAAAGTAGCATCGAGTAAGAAGCTAAATTTGGTAGAGAGGAAACTTGCATGTTCTCGAAGCGCATTGATATCTTTTTGGATTATGTGGATCTCTTTAGAAATATCTGAGCCACTTACCTGTTCTAAGTAAGAAATTAAGCGAGTGAATGATATTAAACTTTCACTGGCTTTAGTACCAAGGTCTCCATTGGCTCCTATGTATTGTAATATATGCTTATAGTTTGTTTCAGCTGTTGTATCATTATTTTCTTGTGGATGAAAAATAATTTTCGATATTTCATCAAATTTGTCGCTTATTTTTTCTAAAATATCAGCAAGCCTATCTACGACGGCATCTAATAATTCTATTAATATAGCTTTTGCATTGTAATCTTTTGTTTTAGAACGCACTAACTTTTTAATAAATAATTTAAATGGATGCAACTCTACATAGCGCAAGGTAATCAAGCATTTTTCGGCAAGCATAAAAGTGACCACATCCGTTTTAACTTCAGGTAAATCGGATAGAGCAACCATTGTTGCTGTCATATATAAAACGTTATTGTCAGTATACAATCTACTGGAAGGCTCGATTTCTTCAACTTCTTCTTTAGTCGGGATTTCAATTTTTAATTGCTCTTCGACTAGCTGTTCTTCTTCTTTTGTCGGAGACAGTAAATCAATCCAAAGTGCATTTTGCAGGAGATCTTTATTCTCATCGTTAAGAATTCTGGACTGTATGCGAGAATCAGTTTGGTAATAAATGACTACCATGTAATTTATCCTTTTCGCTTTATAAAATGCTGTATCCGAGTTCTTATCTTATCTTGTTTTATCATAAATAAGTAGCGTTCCTCCATCGGGCGTTCAGTGTCCAATATATGTGGGTTTATGTTTAATGACTAATTTCAGATTTTTAATATCGTGCCCCACAAATTAACTCAATGCTTAATATTTGGTTAAGTTGTCTTGTGTAATATATAAGTATTCAGGCTATAGGATACTTTGAAATAGTGAGTTAAATGATGTTGTCTAAAGTAATTAGTGTATCTAAACATATTAAATCAAAAGTAAGAAAACCTATAAATTTAGGCGGTAACACACAAGTTGTTCGTTTCTATTCTAATGATTGGAAGAAATTTAATGAGGGATCTTGTGACATTGAGGGAGTGCTGCAATCAGGTAAAGAAGCATTTCCAGATATTTTTAAAGATTCAACAGTTGAATTTACTGCATTAAAAAATTCAGTACAAAAGAAAGATGAATTAAAGTTGATGATAACTGCTTTTGGACACCATAAGGGGCATCATGGTACATCGGTTGGTGATTTAATTCTATATGAAAGCCGTAGACGCTCATTACAAATGACAGGAGCTTTAATTCCTTTATTAGTAAAAACACCACCTCAAAATATCGAGTTTGGTTGCTTTGTCCGTGATTTCCACTCAAAACATATTGTTCCAGCGATTCCTGAAATAGATATGTTGTCTGAGCGACAGAAATATCTTGATTGGGTCTATCGTGTGTTAAATGATGCGGATAAGCGGCAACAACATCCGCAGATTTATAAGCATTTTCATAAATTGAAAGCAGAACTCCTAAAACGGAGAGAAGAAGGAATTATTGATGCATCTGATTTGGGGATAAGTGAATTGGCTATGATTCGAGTAGCAGATGATTTACTTAAAAAGGAAGTTGATGAACGAATATATACTGTTTCAGAGTCTGTTATTGAGTCACTTCTTAAACAATGCAAATATGAAGCGTTACCTTTAGTCTCGGCAGTACATGCAAATACATTTATTGGTGTGCCTGAGAAGGCACCTACAAGTTATCCTGACCGGTTCACAGTTTTGATGGCTGGAGGACCAGGCAGCGGTAAATCAATTACAACAGAAAGTTTTGCATTACAATTGCAACAACAAACTGGATATTCATTGGATGAACTTGCTCTACTTACTGTTGATAGAAAACGAACAATTTATTATGACGATGAGTGTGTCAAAGGCGCTCATAAAAAGCATATTGGTACATTAACACATGCAGAAGCAGTAGTGACCTATAATATGAGCGGTGAATTTTTAACGCGTCGTATGGATCAAAATAAAAAAGTGCCGAATGTATTCAAAGAAATGTGTAATGTATGGCCTAAGTGGCTTGATATAGGTTTAAAAAAAGATGGAACTTATTTGATAACTGTTTCGACAAGAAAGCCAGAGAATGCTGTGGATGGTGTGATTCAAAGAGGTATTGCGAATAACGATTTTATTACACCTCCCGAGTATGTATTAAATTCATATCGGAGTGTTAGTGAACGTTTTCCATTAGTTATCCAGGAAAACAGGTCGAATAAAGTAATTATTAGTGTCGTAAATAATGAGTTGGCGATTGAAAAAAAATTCAGTCGCCAGCAAGATCAAGAGTCTAATTCAGAAGGGAACAAACCTGCTATTGTAGTAGATTGTGAGACGAACACAATATATGTAATAAATCTTCCGCAATATATGGATTTTATCAATCAAAGCCAACTTAATACCAAGGCTACATCTGCACAAGAACTTTTTGCAAATGCAGATATTTCAATTGCTGCGGGTATGGCAAGAGTAATCGATCCGGCTAAATTTGAATCGGTTAAAATTGCATTTGTTAGTAAGGACATCAGTTCAACTGCAATTAATAAACTTGAGAAAAATATAGTAGCAACTGTCCAAGATGGTGTGCTCAGCGTTTCAGATGAAGAAGGATTTGAAGAGTTAAAATCTAATGCTCCAGAACATTTTGACGCATTAAAGAGCGCAACACTGCAAAGCACACTGAGCATAAAGTGAATGCCTAATGGCTTCTAGGTAATTAGTCCTCGTAGCTAGGGTTAAAGCGCATGCCCTAACCGAGCTTCGCTTTTGCTGCACCTAGGCCTACAAGCTTAAGTTGACGCCATTGTGTGAACGCTCCTTTTGCTTACTTAAACTTCGAAACGGGCCCTTGGGCATCCGCTGACGAAGAATTTTCGAGTTCGTTCACAATTACCTTTGTAGATTCATTTAATTTTGGTTTAGCTCCCTTTTCCGTAACTATTGACCAATCCACCTCTTTAAACAAACTGCTGGCAGTTGGGCTATTTTTAATTACTTTCTGAGGGCAGGAAGTAGCAAATCTTTTAAAAAACATCATCATCTATAAAATCCTTTTTTAATAAAACATGCTCTAACTATGATAGATTTTTATAAAAAATATGCAAGTTTTATTTTTTAATCAATAATAAAATGTAACTTATTGTTTTTTCTTTGGATTTAACTCACTCTTATCTGGTAATGGATTATTATCTAACTCTTGGGCAATCGTTCGTGTATTTTTATTGAGGGAATTTATTTGTTTTTTATCTACAGTAACACTCCAGTCAATCGATTTTCCAAAATTTTTGGGAATTTTTTTAGACATTCTGGTTGTCTCCTAAAATATTCAATCTACTTTATGTATATATTAGCAAAATATCCTACGGCAATCAGGTTAAAGATAAGTAACATTATATTTAGGCCCTTTTTTTATTTGGCATGAATCAAACAATTTTTTAACATGTGATTAATAATCATAAAGATGATTTTCTCCATTATCTAATCAGTCATCAAGAGACATAAATCATCATTATGAGTGCTCAAGGCGGGGCGATTGCTCTAAATGAACTATACACAAAACGAATCAAAGGAAGTGATATGTTTTCAAAAATTGATCAAATAAGAAAAAGAAATAGAAAAAAAGTGATAAAAGCAATAGCTGAGCTTGATGCTATAACTTATGAGACAGTTTCAACGTTTTTACCTGCGAAACTTGCTGACGGCTCATTGGAATTAGATCATAGTGTTTATATGCCTGTTGATCCTAGCACCGTGAAGCCAAATGGTGTTGGTCGATATCTTATCTATGATCACCCTGATGAAGCAAATCCTTTTTCCATATGGGCATTCGCATTCGCACCAAGACAAAAAACAACAATTCATGACCACAAATATAAGGGAACGGTGACTGTTCTGGAAGGGCCAATATCTGAGAAATACTATCGACCCACAGGCGAACTGACTGCACGATTAGAGACTCGCATTGACCGTTATCGCTTTCATTGCAATCGTGATGATTTAAGTGAGATATTTGTACATCAGCTCAAGCGAAGGAAAGGTTTGGGGGAAGGGATTAGTGTGACTTTACATATATATAATATGCAAGCTTATTTAGTGAATTTAGAGGGCGATAAAGTAGATCGAAGGAACTTAAAAACAATCTATTCTAAGGATAAAACGATCGATGAAGAGAATAGCGCGACTTATTCGGAAGCTTACCCTCAGTTAAAATTTGATTAATTAGATAATTATAATCTCTATCAAGGAGTTACTAGGTAATCCAATTGCGAATTTTATTAGAGAATTTTTTCTAGATCGGCATAAATCGATAAGCCAGGATATAATTAACCTGGCTCGATATATTAATTATAAATTTAAAAAGAGAAGTAGCGCTTTTTGTACGTGCCTCCTGTTTTCACTTTGAGTAAAAATTATGGAAGCAGGGCTGTCTGGCAAAGTCTTTGATACTTCTTTTCCTCGCTCCATGGGCATACAATGCATAAATACTGCTTCTGGCTTTGCATAAGCCATTAAGGCTTCATTTACTTGAAATCCTTGAAAGGCTTGATCATTTTCCTGACCTTCAAAGCCCATACTGGTCCATACGTCCGTATAAACTGCATCGGCATTTTTAACCGCTTCTTCCGGTTTAGAAAAAGTATGAATCATTCCTGTCTTAATGCTTTTTGCTTGTTTGACAAGCGAATCATTCGGTTGATGGGATTCGGGACAGCAGTAATTAATTGTTATTCCTAATTGAGGTGCAAGAAGCATCAAACTATGAAGAATGTTATTTCCATCACCTATATAAGCCACGGTTAGTCCATCAAGTGAGCCGAATTGTTCCCATAGGCTTAGTAAATCAGCAAGAATCTGGCATGGATGATGTAATGCCGAAAGACCATTGATTACAGGCACTTTTGCATAGGTAGCCATTTCCTCTAACAATTCATCAGCATGGGTTCTTACCATAATAAAATCGGCATAGCCGTTTAGAACTCTTGCCATATCTGCTGGTGTTTCTTGTTTTCTGGTATTGCCTACGCTTTCAATGGCTATCCCACCCAAACTTTGAATGGCCATTGCAAAACTTAATCGGGTTCGAAAAGAAGGCTTCTCAAAAATCATCGCAAGGCTTTTACTAGCTAGAGCCTGATTGTAAAGGGCTGGAGTTTGTTTAAGCGTTTTAGCGTTCTCCAAAATATGCATTAAATCCTCTGGACTTAATTCAGTTCCTGTCAGCAAATGCTTTGGTTTTTTAGCGGATGATGTATTAGTTAAGTCAGCTGATTCAGATGCAGGATCTTTGGTTTGGTACGAACCTGATTCAAGATCAAATATTGCTTGTTGTAGATTAATCACGAACGTATTAGTTGTTATTTCACTAATAGATTGAGAAGAGTTTTCTGCAATCTGATTGTTATTGACTGGGATAGTAAGGGACATGTTAGCCTCCATCAATTTATTTATAATGAGTCCTTTAACCAGATATGTTCCAGCTTTTGAATTTCTCCATTTTCTTTAAGCTTTTGTAATGCCTTGTTAATTTTAATTGTTAAAGGAGAGCCTTTTTTGACGACTAATGCATATCCATGATCTGCTTTGGCAATTACGGAATGAGAAAGATCCATATGTTTTTTGCAGTAGATCTTACCCTGAGATCCATCCATTAAAACGACATCAACAAGACCTGCAATTAATGCTTCAACCGCTTGATTGTTATTGTCCAGGACAGTAATTTCGACTTGAGGATAATTTTCACGCAACCAAATCTCCATAATACTACCGAGTTGTACTGCTACTTTCTTTCCTTTAAGTTGGTTCGGCATTGTGATTGGTTGGTTGGAATGATACACGGCGGCCATACCTTCAAAATAGTAAGGTTCAGAGAAGTCGAAATTGATTTTTCGAGTGTCAGTAATTGAGATAGTCGCTATGGCAACATCATCTTGCCCAGAGCTTATGGCTGGAAGAACAGTACTGAATTGCATATTGTCAAAAACAGCGTTTTTGCCAAGTTCCTTAGCTATTAGTTTTGCTAAATCAATATCAAATCCTTTTAGATTGCCGTGGTTGCTATATTCAAAAGGTGGATATTCCGCGGATGTGGCGAAATGCAGAGAATTCTCATTGCTCTTTCTATCGCATGAAGATATGAGAATTGTTGTTGTGAATGCCAGGAGCTTTAAAAATTGACTCATATGAATTCAATTCCATGTATTATCCGTTAAATGAATATATATGTCATTTGCTTTATTGTCAATGAGTATGAATATAATTTCAATTTATTGAATATGTGGTCAATTCGGAGGGTTTTGTTAACCAAAAAGATGCAGCAGTTATTTTTTAGAACAGCGTTTTTGGAATCTTTTGAATATTAAGTAAAATCTAATTGCCGCCACGCTTCATATAAAATAACTGCAACTGCATTTGAAAGATTTAAACTTCGGTTATTCTCACGCATTGGAATAGAGAGAGAGGGGTATTTTTGTAATACTTCTTCAGGTAAGCCGTTGGATTCAGGTCCGAACAAAAACATGTTTTCCGGTGTAAATTGAACCTTTGAGTAACACTTCTGAGCTCGGGCACTGAACGTATAAATCGTTTTTTGATGATGTTGTTGAATAAAGGTTTCCCAATTTTCATACTGGGAAATAGAAGCCCATTCGTGATAATCGAGCCCTGCACGTCGTAATGCTTTTTCTTGTAATGAAAAACCGAGAGGATGTATTAAATGTAATTTTGCCCCAGTATTAGCACATAATCGAATGATGTTTCCAGTATTTGGGGGAATCTCAGGTTGGTATAAGGCAATATGAAACATAAGTTTTATAGAATAATAAAAGGTTATAGCGATTAATTAAAAATGATAATGGCATATAGAATAGAGTCAAGAAGTAGCATTTTATCCTTGCTTATACGATGCTTATAACATAAAGAGATTTAAATCGTTACGCAACTCATCTTTATCCTTTTTATCGGCCTGATGAACATATTTAAAAAAGGAGATAATGCTTCTATCTTGCCGAACAACAAGCGCAGTACTTTGAGTTGAATTTGTCTGTTGATATTGAAGTGTTGCAAGGTTGACTTCTTCATATTCGATATCTGATTCTTCGTCTAGGAAAATTATTGACTGTGGCTCTTGTACCAAACTATTTTGTGTACTCTCAGAGTCTGAAATTTCCTCAATGATTAAAGATGAGACAGCAGAGGTTAGCTCTCTAAACATAGGTAAAGCTCGTGCTTTCGATTTTAGTGAATCAGCATCGGCAGCATGAGGAGATTCCTTCTGCATTAAGGCGTCTCTAACTTTTAGTGTATGTTTGTGCTCATGAGCATAACCAACTTTAACTGTACTATTACTGTAGAAGCGAGCTAGTTTTTTAGTTTCATAGTCAACTCCATTTAATGATACTAACATCGGTACATGGACTGTCGCTGAATAATAGTTAATGGTTACGTCTTTATAGTGTTGGCCTAAACCTTGAGCAAAATAGACTGCTAATTGATCATTGGTGTCATTCTCATCACATATAAATAAATTAATTGCTTTTGTATTCTGGGCTAATTCAGGTGTAAGACCACATTGTTTCATTCGCCAGGCCACCGCATGAATTGATAGCTCATAAGGTTCTTGCGAAAGATATTGATAATAGGCTTGATTAATATTTATGACATGATCCGGATCTCCAGTTCCATCAGCAAGAATATAAATTATTGCATTGTCTCCCAAATTTTCCTGAGTAAAATTAAATTGAGCTTGATCATAATATTCGTAATCTTCTTCGTTTTCATCAGGATGACGATAGATCACGATTTCAGGAGTTTTATCACTTTTCCCTATGGAAGTTTTTAAATTATATCTCCAGTCTAACGCTCTCATATAAAGAGAAAAATTATTTTCGCTTGCAGTGAACGGAATAAATAAGATAATTTTTTGCTTAGATAAATTTGAATCTAGATTTTTTAGCATGGCCAAAGTTTGTAAGCTAATAAATTTATCAAATTATATAATTTTTAAATTAAGAGATTATTAAATATGACAAATTATTAGTTCTTCATCAGGTCATAAGGAGTTGGGTTTGCAATTATCTATGCATAAAGAATAAAGTACATCCACATGCGATTGGGCTGATAAAAACCGGATACTCCACAAAGCGATCCTGGCATGGTCATCTAAAAACCTCCCATCAGTGAGTATGAGTGGTTTATTATTGACGATAATGAGGTAGTTATCAGTAAACCAGTTAAAAATAGTAAAGTCATTTAATAACGAAGGTGAGTTTTTGACATAATTGGGTAATTCTTGGGATGAAAAAAAAGGATAGCTTTTTACAAATTGACTCCTTGACTCTTTAAAAAGGGGAGTTACTGCATCAATGATATATAAGCGATTTGTTGTTAGTGCAATTCCTCTCCATAAAGTTGAGCTCAATAATTGAGGGAATACACGTACTTTTTGAGTATTTATCCGCAGCTTGGCAAGCTCCTTTCGAACTTCTGTCATTGCTCGATAATGTTGAAATCCATTAAATAGCATAAATACGCTTACTAATAGTAAAGCAATAATGACTGGCTTTCTTTTATTAAAAACAACAGTACAAACAACTCCTAAACATAAGGGTATTGTCACAAAGGGATCAATAATAGAAACAATATCCCAACTTATTCTGGTTGTGGAAAAAGGCCAAAATAAGACTGTCCCATAATTGGTACATGCATCGAGTAAGCCATGGGTTGCATAACCAATCAATGCTGCTAAAAAAGTGAATTTCCAATTAGTTCGGAATCGTTTAAAAATTAGCAAAACTAAAGTAACAATCAAAGCACCTTCTGGAATAAAAAGTAACGAGTGTGTGATGTGACGGTGATAGAGAAAGAAGAGCATTGGGTTGCCTGATTCCTGAATAAATATATCCAAATCAGGTGTCATTGCTGCTAAACCACCAACAAACCAGGCATTATGTTTGTCTTTCTTGAATAAAAATGATTGAGCACAGGCGGCTCCCAAGACTGCATGCGTGACTGGATCCATTTTTTATCCCTGTAGGTATTTTGTAGCCAATATATTTAATTCATTTTATTTTGAATCAAAGAGAGCAACATAAATTTATGAGTGTTACCTTTGTTATTTTTCGGAAATATCTACTATAGGTTATTCTGCCTGTTTTAAGAAGAGGAACACGGTGAGCAAAAAATCAACCTGTGAGTGCCATTCAAATTTCTTTACTCATGATCAAGGTTGATTCATTAGAACAGGACTTACGAAAAAGCCCAATCTCTTCATTAAAAAATGTTTTTAATTCGGTCATTTAGTCTATCTAAACTCCCTCATTAAAAACATTTTT
>NZ_QHJG01000043.1:0-21424 GCF_003184185.1 Legionella qingyii
AGATTTGAGGGAGTAATTTTTGTAAAAAACGGAGCTGGAACTCTAAAAAGCATTCAGGACAGAATAACGGAGATACAACGTTGGCCAAATTTTTCAATGGCCAACGTGTCGTTGATAACTAAGTAATACTTATCCTTAAAATACTATCTCTCCGTTATAGTTATTGTTTTGCTATTGCCTGTAGCGAAAAGTCCTGAGCAAGTATACGCAGTAAGTGAACAACCTATCCTTAATTAAGCTATAGTCTATGCTACAATACAAACGGTGTCTTTAGCTCGTAAAGAACTCAAAGGAATTAAGAATTTTGTATTAAAAGTAGTTGTTGCTAAAACCAACTCATCGGGGGAACTCGATTCAACAACGATAACCCGAGTATTAACAATATCCAATTTCAGTAAGGAAGAAGCGTTTTGACGAGGTTAGGAAGTACTGTCGAAAGCGTAGCGGCTGTGCTTAGTTGTTTCGTTGGTTGAGGGTGTACTAGTGGATGAAATTTAAACGACTGACTACCCGGATGAACTGACTGATGCGGTTAGATTAGTTTAGTCCGCCGCAAGTATATCGACTGCTATACCTTATTCGCTTACGTTGAGTAGTTGTTTCGATGTCACGAGTATTTCTTAGAATTTTTATTAACGACCGGAATGTACCGGTCGTGTTCGTGTTAGATCTAACAATAAGGGTTTACCCCTTAAAGAAATAGATTAGGTAGTTTTTATGGCGGAAATCTTTTTTCCAAAAGAAGTTTCCAAAGATTAAAAGACTCCCTCAGCCAAAAGCATAATTTTTTGCAAGGATCTATTGGAACAAATCTCATTTAAAGCCAGTTGTGAGGCCCTTATTATCATTCTGGGCGTTATTAAGGTGGATAACGGAACTATGTTTGTTACTAACTAAAGTTATAACCTAAGTTAAGTAATATGGTGAAACGGGTTGGTGCTTTAAACGGTTTGAGTGGAAAACGCGAAAAATAACTACACAGCGTGCACGAAAATTTGCGAAGTTTTGACAAAAAACTGTATCCTAATAACTTTTTAACTCGTGGGCGTAGCTGGTCTAACCTCAAATTATCAACACGTCAATCTCGATGCGAACTTATTAAACCTAGTTTTAACAATAATTGTTATCCACCTAGTAACCCGCGCGGTCTGAGTATCCAAAAGCAACGAAATGCTCAGTCGAGTATATTAAATAGTGACTCGAGTAAATCATTGACTATTTTAAATACAAGAAGCGCACATTAGCGGTTGTACCGACGCTTAAAGAAAGGATGAAATCCGTTCCGGAGAACTTGGCTTCGAACCAGTTTTACGAAACTATTTACCAATAGTTGAAATAGCTCATTCACGTTATGGTCAAGACTCTCAAAGAATAGTATTTAATGTATTTCTTTTTCAAAAGAAAAGTCCTCTTCATCACTGAGATTTAGTTCAAGACTATTTAGTGGACAACGGTGTTTGTCTCTTCTGCTAAACTAACGGACAAGTTACAAAAGTAGACCTTATTATTTGAGTGTCTTACATGATCCACATGGTACAGCTACTGCTCCACGTAGTTATGTTCATGAAAAACCTTGAAATACATGTTAAGGTAATTGCTAAACCTACTTGACAAAAAAAAAGAGGAGTGATTAACTTCCAAGAACGTTTAATCCTTGTTCCGGCTTGAGGTCACTACTCACGAAAAATGGTAGACTTTGTATTTCTCATGGAAATAGCGGACCTGCTTTTTGTGTAAAGTCTCTGTATGGAACATCGCCTACATCATGTGGACGACGGAGCTCGTGGTACATAAGTTATTATAGGTAAACAAGATCGACGACAAGAAGTATTACGTTCGGCCGAACCGAATTAACCAAGCGTTATTAAACCATATTCCTGTATTAAAA
The DNA here is from genome assembly GCF_003184185.1 of Legionella qingyii. Next base: position 1,889 of record NZ_QHJG01000043.1, read on the forward strand.
TTTATTTATATTTTTTCTATCGCCTAAAATTGTTTATATATTCGGTTAATGTAAGATTAAAAAAATAGTACACTAATTTAAAAAATGAACCTAATAGTTAATTTAGGTTTAAATCTCCCACTCCTCTATCTTTCGCTTCTTGCAAATAACCCCACTACCTACAAAATTATGCTCCTCATTTGTAAGTCGGTTACCAAGTTTAACAACGGAACAACCACGCACTTCACTTTGGGCCACCACGTTTCTAAAGGACCCACTTCCGTAAAACGGAAGTGAGTCCAATGTACAATAGGTGAAATAAGAAAATAACGACCAAGAGAAAAAAATAACGAAAGAGGAAACCGTCGTCAGCGAAATTGTAAAGGAACAACGACGACTGGACAAAAAGATGCTAAGACCAAACTTCCTCTTGACGACGGACATAACCGAGCAACGACAACTAATGGTGATCCGGCTGCAGCAGCCAAAACACTAGAAGCTAGTGGTCAAGGAAATCTACTAAAACGAACACCAACTAATGCCGAACCGTAAAAAAATCGAACTTAGACGCCCTAACTTCGACTTCTCAGACATACGGGTGGTTTATTCGAGCTGGTATTTGCAAATTACTTTGATCAAACTCGCGAAAAATGCCCAACTACAAGGCATTTACCGAACTGACGGCCAAGTAGTGCATTTCTTCAAAGACGGAGTGACGGTCGTTCCACATTAAGTCCAACGACCTAATTTCTCATTGACCCAAAAAATCTGAATGGGTGTAATAGGAGAAACTCCGCTCATTAGCATATAACACCATTCACGTATATTCCTAACCGCTATTAATAATGACTTTGCGGCACAGAAAAAAGTTACAGAAATTACTTTAATGCGAAGAGTAACTACTACTTCCAACGGTAAAGACGTCCTTCGACATGAACCTAGAGTCGCCAGAAGAGGAAATTACGAAGAAGAAGCTATTCTGCACAATATCTCTCTGGTACTCTGACTTACAATGCTTGTCATGGAGCAGGAAGTGTTGCACCCGTTTGAAGAACTCGCGAAAGTGGGTTACTATTAGAATCCGCAACTGCGCTGTAAAGATTTTCTGGTTTAGCTCTCTATGCGGGTTGGACTTAGGCACGAGATAGACGGACATTGCGAAGAAAATTCGCTAAAAGGTGTAGTGCAACTAAAAATGACCTTGAGTATAGCTATTTTAGCTATTGCTGGTCTGGTGGGTTTAGTGCATCTGCGTTAACCGCACGTTAAAGCAGTCGACGAAGTTATAAACACAACTTCCGACAACGAAGCTATAGACGAGGTGGTCAACGAAACCGACTCAAATGTAGTTAACTTTGGTCTCGAAGCCAAGCCAGTTAGTGGTTTCGTGGAGGTCTGCCGTTGTATTGAACCGCAACTATACGTCAAAGATAAACCGAAAGTTAAACTATCTTCAATTTGTTTCCCTATGACGACAACATTTCGAAGTTTAATCCATTTTTAAGCCCAAAATGCGCGAGTTATATAACGAACCGAAATTACATCCTTTAGACTAGTAGTTACTACTAAAGCGACTAACTGAATGCATTCAATAGCGCTTACCTTGCTTATTACTGTAGTGGAAGAACCACTTAGTTCGTTCCTCGTTCAAGACATAATATTCGGACAAACTAACTAACGGTAACTAATGTGTCGTATAGGTCCAGTAGAACATTGAGAAGGACCGAAAACGGTTGAGGCCGACACGCCTACTATTCAGGGTATAGAAGCCCATCGCAGTCACGCAACTCACAAAGTGCATTAAGTAGCGCGAGAAGAGGGAGCTATGCAGACCTCTATGGTGGTCTCGCTCCCAACAAACCGTAGTCTTGTTCCATCGTTGGCCGGTTCCATTATATCCATCACTCACGTCGTGGAAATGACGGTGCGAGAAGAAACAGATGAACTTGATTATTGAGGACTGGAAGTGCTTAATTGCTTCACTAACCACCGAAAAGTAGTGGTTTAAGAAGTCCTAAAAATGAATTTATAAGTCCACGTTAAAGAAATTCACCGTTCTTTGGAACCGCAAATCTCGGCATAAGATGTTTTTGCCGTAGCTCCGAACCGAGGGCAGACCATTGCCAACGAAATATTTATAAGGGGAAAAAGAAGTGAAGTGGTCCTGTGAGTTACAGGTCCAGTTTATTTATTGCCAGAAATTGTTCACGTTGTGCTTGAAGGAGTCAAACGTAGCGTAACTAATTGTAAAAAAGGTAGATTATGGGGTATTAATCCCGCGGCAGTAAATTCAACTCTATCATATTCCGAGTTTTATGGAATCTCCAAGTTAACCTATATGACTGTAAAGATGCGAAAACTGACTACAGACCTAAAAGACACGAAGCTACGTATGTAGACATACGACACAACGGTATAAACTTTTGGGCCCGCAAAGTGGCGTTCTTCGATTATCCAGTCATCGTGGACCTTAACTTGTTATTCGCTACACTAGAAATTCGCTTGGGTACCGGAACATTTGTCTGAAATGCGTCAAAGGGACGAGTTGTCTGGAGAAAACTTTGCGATGACGTCTTCTACTGACGCAGCGGCCATGCCACGAGCTTAGAAGTACATGACGTCTCATGTGAGGTAAAGAAACGAAGCGAAAGGGCTCGTAAACAAAAGAACGTCGCTCAAAGCTTTCTCCAGATTACTTTCCACGTACGAGACTTTATATGACCAATGTTTAGTTTGCCCATCTTTATACTTCGGTTTCCGCACGCTTTCGGGACTTTATTAAACATTAGCCATATTTCGTACAGACCGTACGCATCCAAAGACAGTTTTTATACGAGTTAAATAGAGACCGTAACCCAACGAAGGAATATAGACGAATTTACCTTCGCGATAAAGAGTACATTGATATTAAATTGTTCATTAGTGAGTAAATCCCGCCCAATTTTGGGTTAGTGGAATTGCTAGTCGTATATGAAATTTCATTTATCAGTGCGAAAAAAATAAATTTACGCAATATTAAGCCAACGTACCTTTAAAAAGGTGCGATGACCGCTAGTATGGTTTTTTTAGTGCGGGTCGTTTGTCCAAATAACTGTTACTCACTTCATTCAATATTTCTTTAGTCATTACTTCTTCTTCCCGTTGCAGACCTATTAATAAACTAAGCATAAAACTTTCCACAAGGGTTTTCGGTATAAATATCTTAATAGGCACCACCACTCCAAGCTCAATTATTTTTTTCTCGTGTTCGGTTAAGTTCCAACGTACGACCGCTGTCACATGCATAAGGGGGTTAAGCGGACAGTCTTAGTTTTCTCCACAAACATCCACTACGTAACCGTTTTGCCGATTTACTTACGTAATAAAAACTTCTAAGGACAAAAAACCATTAATTATTCGGACGTCCATAACGACAAGTACCGCCTTCACCAAACTCAGAGCCACAGTAGCTTCGCAACTCTTTTTGTTCTGTTCTAAATCGGATAAATCTTAACTAAGTAGCAGAACTATTCCTTTGAAGCCCAACAGAAAACAATCGGTTCTTTTCTTCATGAAACTCTCGCTACGTACGTAACGAACTCAGTGCACTTCATGTTTTCTGAATAACCCGCAATGACTGAGTAGCGACCCTTCCATTTTTTGTTCACTGACAAGCACGGCGTGATCTTTTTTTATGAAATTTTAGTCCACTCGCATAACAGAGCCAATTTCTTCTTCCTTTTCGAAGCCTTTGTCCTAAATTCGAAGAACTTTTGATAGTCGTCCGGACAACCCAACTCCGCTGAGGATTTTGACCCGCATGTGTGGTTTAGGCACATGTATCGCGGGTAAACCCCGTACAATATCAACCGCTATTTTTTATACCTCGTGAACGTCCTCTTTATCTTCCCTATCTATTAGTCGTAGTAGCAGAAAAAAATGTACGCGCTCGGTAAGTTAAACTTAACTTACCGTGTTTCGTAAACAAAGTTCGACTACGTCTATTGGTAAAAAGATGGCGTGATTTTGTTAATGCACGCTCCTCGCATCACTCGTTACTCGTTAGGTATACTAAATCACCATAAACTGACCCTTCCATGATAACGCCTATGACATCCTTAGCAAAATGTATATCAACGATGTCTTCGTTTAAACAACCCTAAACCGTTAAAACTAGGAATGGTCCGTTCTTTTATACAACTCAACCCAAATCATGTTCGAAACTCCTTTTGTATAGGCGTAAACTGCTGTTGTGTTGTGGTTGTTAATAATGTCCGTCATGTTAATCGATACGTAAGAGCAAGTTGACTACACACAAACTACGGACCCCACGCACTTGACTAGGTAGTTTACGTACTCCGCTTTTATTGGGAGCGCTAACGTTGGTTATTTCCTGTCGTTAGGAACAATGCGCGAAACGTCTGATGCCCAGAACTATTATATAAATTTTATTGAGCGAGACGTCCTGTCCAAGGACGATTTGGAACAGGTGTTTACAACCTTCTTTAATAACTTCTCGTGCCACCTTGTCGTCGATGCTGTAATTACTATCCGCTAAGCGAATGGCTATACCTTTACCGTTTTCCACGAGTTCAATGACGACATCCTTATCTGCAAATAGTGGTCGTTCTTCTTAGACGTGAATTTCGACGACCCCGTCATCAGCATAAACTACTAATACTTGTTTATCGTCTAAAAAATTTAAATAGCTTCTCATCATTTGGTGTCTGTATCAATAGACATCGGACCCGCTCCTTAATCTAATTACTCGGCGCTAAGGGCTCGAGTTCAAACAAGTCCGACCTAAAATAAAAACTTGATGAGTATCCTACCCCCAACGAAATAAAGCATAATACATTTCCCTCATAGTTCGCAACTCATGTAATTGGTCAAATGGTTTAAATAATTGAAACGACGCGTAGCAAAACTAAGGTCATAAACAATAACATAAAATAAATGGCAAAAGTAAACGTGTATACAACCGTCGTTCGTAAAAACGGCGTCGTTCGAAATGACTAACCAACCTACCAAAAAACCGTGCATTCGAGTTCTACTACAGAGGTAAACCACGAAAAGAACTAGGACAGCGTCTGTTTAATGACCAAAGATCGTCGAATAACGAGAACCAGCCTCGATTTCTCTAATTAATGTAATGATAGGGCCGCTAACACTAACAACCGGCACTTTAACAATAAAGTCGTAATGCCCTCACCTACCGACTTCAACCGTCTGCACGTTCACAATGTCAGCCAATACATCCTTTTTAATTTTGAAAAGACGTTTACTAGCGAAACAAAAATAATAATCGTAAATTAAGCAATCTGTGTACCCCACCTTAAAACCCAAAACAGGACGAAATACACCGGCGTTAAAATTGCTAAACCAGCTACTAATAAATGGACCGTTAACGTACCGGTCTTAATTGCTTTTTTTTAATTTAAATAATAACTGTCGCAGAATTTAAAGCCATCTTAGTGTGGGGCATCTCTGCGCCCTTATCGAGTCAACCATCTCGTGTTGGAACGGTTCCAACCCCAGCGCTCAAGCTCAGAGCAAAGGGCGAGGTTTAATTTCGCTGTTGTTTTCAGCGAAAAAAAAATCTCGAATTTCTTCTTCATAATCTTCATAGTTTACTCCGACACACCGTCTCACCAGTACGTCGCCGGACGTTTCGGCACATGCGGCCAAGCTAAGGCCGGAGTCGGAGGTATTTATTTAACGGGTCCACCGCTTTGTCCATCTGCGTTCCCTGAATTTTAGGGAGCCTCCGTTGAGGTACGGCCAAGCTAAGGCCGGGACCCGTGGTTAGTGGTTGGTGGTTAGTAAGACTTCGTTTGTTCTAATTGCGTTCTTAGCGTTTCTGGTATGGGTTAGGCACAAAATTACAATCGGGAACAAACTCTTTGTGTTGCGACTCGTCGTTGCACTAGTAACCTATGTAGCTCCACTGTTCATGGTGGCCGTAACATCCAGGTAACGCATCGCGGTTTTACTTTTTTTACGTCCGTTACGGCGAACGATTTGGCAAGTTATTAGGCATACATGAAGGAAATCCTGTTTCTAGGTTAAATTTTAGTTCATTATGGTTTCGCTACTACGGTCTTTAATTATGCGGATATGAACTTATTTTTCACTACCTATCTCCTAATTATTTTGACCTACGAGAACATGGGGTTATAGGGGTCCGTGGTATGTCTGTGTTCCGTTACTCGCTTCCTATTATGGTTCTCGATCCTAAGTATGTTTGCTGGAATGGACTATCGTCCAAATGTATAATCCATATATCCTATTGACCATCAAGTAATTTTATTGTGATGGCTCATAGGTAAGAACACAGGGCCCAAATATTGAAGAATAAATTGGTTGTCAACTAGAAGCACGTTGACAACGTACGAGCCTGACATTTAGGTCAAGAGAAACGAAAAGATTGGTAAGTTAATTAGCTCCTGCCTTACGGAATTTTTTATTCATCTTTGCCAACCTACTCGCTTAGACGCGAGGAAGTAGTGCTACTATATTTCTGTAGTTAAGGAGACCTCAACACTCCAAATCTAAATTCCGTTAAAATAGACGTACTTTCCACTATAGTCAGTTTTGTGATAAGCAATTAAACTTTTTTCGAAGCTATTAAAGTGCCGGGAGATAAAATTTTAGTAAGTCTCATTTAACTACAAACCGTTTTATTCGTGAAAAAAAAGGTAACCGCCGAAAATTAAGAAGAACCCGTGGGCGCCGTTATTCAAGGTATGAATTTAGCAATTTTACCATTTTAGAACGGGTTACTTCACGTCAGTAAGGGACGCTTAGTCGTACTAAGTGTCACGTTAGATTAAGCGCGTAAAAAAAGTTTTATACGGAACGGCGAAGAAATAGACGGTCAAATGTACGATTATGATCGCGACATAAAAGTATTCTCCATCAATTTTCTTTAAAACCTAAACGGTTTGAGTTACGCACGACGTTAAATCTGCCTAATGCAAGTTATTACCGGACTACATTCCCCCATAAACAACTATGAAGTAGTAGTATTGACATACCCAATACGTGTCTTTCAACCGTTATATCTAACTCTAAAAAATTATAAAGAACTCTACTTAGATACCTAACGTCAAGCCACTCCATCTATCGTTTTTTTAAAAATTCACGTAAATTTACTACATTGTTCCCGTTGCACACAAGATTTTATAATCCGAAATCGTTTAGTAATAGGGCGTTTATCTAGTCCTCCCTAACTTCAAAAAGATACGACAAAAATATAGAATCAACCCCGTTGTATCCAGGATAATAAAGAAAAACATTATTTGGCACAAACAGTTACTTAAATTTTTTACTTAGTTCCCGATTTTCTAGGAGGTGACTTTCTAACCGGAGATAATTATTAAGACGATCATTACCTTAATTAACTACTCCTTCTGAAAATGTTTCGGGTTTGTGCAGTTTTTAGTTTATGGTAAGTGACACAAGAAGGTATATATATCTTAGACTTAAAGGAGATAGGTATCTCTTTGCTTGGCCTCATTGCACCGAATCAAGTCATATCGCTTGTTCGGACAAAAAAACGCGATTTATTGTCTATTCTAGTATTTAAAATAGTATAACAAGTCCTCGATTGGAGTAACGAAAATGGTTTCGAAAGGCACGAAGGTCTAACCATAACTATAGGCGTTTGTGCGCATCTCGGGTTTTGCCTAATCTTTTCGCAAAACAAAATTACTTACTTTGTTCCACTTCCTTTAGCCACTCGACAAGTTCTCGAGAAGGTCCACCTCAATTCGATTCAAGAAGTGGATTGTCCCGTAGTTGAAGTAGTTTTACGTGTAGCCCAAACAACTATTTCCGCTGCTAAAATAGCAATTTCTACTAAAAAGCATGCAAGGAAAGGCTCCTCCGGTATTATAAGGAAGGCAATTATACTCTAAAGAACGTATTGGCTACAAAGATAATAGGATCAGTAAAAAAAGTATGTTTATTGCGCGAGTTTTCTCACCCCAAACGCCCTCCCAACGACGAGTCCGATTTAGGTAAAAGAAATGGGTTTTGCTAACAAGACCCCGCGATATCACTACTACATAGCTGTAATCAGAATCGCAGGACTATTATAATTTCCTCTTAGCATGTATAATATTAGTAAACGCAGTTAAAATACAGGTAAATAAAACCCCCAATCACTTCGCGTTTAACTATTTTTTGTTTGGACAGATAGTGATCATACCACAAAACTTTTTCGAGCAAATATGTAAATATCTGTTCTACTTCGTACGTATTATTAATGGGGTGTTTTAGTAAAAAAAAGGCGTTATAGCTAATTTATAGGTGTTTAAGACACCTATTGATACACCCAATTGACTACTTCTTTATTATTTATCGTCTTGAGGTATATTCCATATAGCGAACCTACTAAAAAAGAGATGTTATTCTGAAATTGGTTTTTATTTTCGTTTGTACATATTTGGTAATCGGGAAAAATACCCCAATGCGATATGCGCAAGGTCTTTCTTCTTAGTAAAACAGAGAAAATAAAGCGAGTCAAGCTACGATCCATAACCGTAACCACACTACCAAGAATAATGCCAGAATAGCCATTACTTACCCAAACTGGTCGTTTATGTATTGGCTAAAAAGCCCTACCGAGGACTTTAATGTCAAAGACCTGGGTTACTTGCTGAGTCACTAACCGGACTTCATCGATTTTTTTAAGTTTGCTAAAGGCTTTAATTTCGCGAACGTGGAATACAACCACCCGTTCCCGATTACCAAGTACTTCCTGTCCAAATAGGATAACAAAATTGTCCACACAACGGACTTTTTCTTCTTTTTTACTCAGTGAATGTTCTGTTCAATGAACGACCCTCAGATTCATTAAATTTTCTAAAACCGTAGTAGAACCCCTCTCCCGAACGTCTGTCGTACCCTTGCTACTAACCTCTATTCCAGTGGCAGTACTAAGGCGTTCGCTGTCACTGAGGACGGCCTTACTAAGGAGCAAAATTTGCTAAGTGACATCAACCCCAAAAAAGACGCCCTTCGCCCAAATTAAAACTATGGTTTAACCGTAAGTAGTTATACCCCCTACGGGTTTTCAATAACGTTTACCCACTACTACATTGGCCATAGTTTTACTTTTATCTATTGCAAATAGTTCGTGGGCTTAACTGAAGAGCTAATAGAGTGAATAATCCACTTCTTATAGTCCATCCATTAACCTGAGTCGTTATACCACGTAAAAAGGTTCGTCAATTTTACCTTTTTTGCTACTACAAAGACTAAAATAATGACTAATAGCGTCATCGACGTAAATTAGACCAAAGGAGAGACCACTACCAACAATTACTGTTCGTTCGACTCTAGCGTTAAGATTCTTGATAACCACGTTGAGGAAGATGGTATAATACCTGTAAATAACAAGTTCCCTACTACCATCCTTAACAGCCGTGTGAAAAACCAAACTAACCGCCTAATGATAATCGTTTGTTACGCTGGTGTTAACACTTAGTAGAAGTCTGGACCAAAGTAAAATTTCAGAACAGAAGGTCATAAATAAAACACCTAATAAACGGGAGATTCTAAGATAAATCGCTAGATACCTTTCAAACACAATACCGTAATAATTACTCGAAAAAACGTTGTTAAATAGGACGGACCGCCCGGAGTTTTTGACACTAACGCCTCCGAAACGTAATACTCACTACATTAAAATTCACGATTATTTAATACATTCAGTATATCACTGCCATGAAGATTTCACGTGCATAATTCTCCCTAACTAGATAGGTATCCGTTTCCACTCGCGAACCGTTAATATCCAGGAAGTCCAAGACCCTTTTCGTGAAATAACGTAAATAACCCACCGAATCTATTTGGGTGTTCGCCTCTACATAACTATTTCCTGTGTTTAACCGTTTCCTATTTACTTTTTGTTGCAACATTTAATGCATTGGTTCCAAACCCTAAATAGATGGTCAAAGTAGTAAACAATGGTCTTAAATGGCGCGAACTTTTACAAAGGTACGGCGATAACGATCGTTTACAAAGTCACTTCCTACGTCTCCGGCTTCGCTCATTTTACGACCTACTACAACCGGACTTTCTTTCCTTTTGTGTATTCGGACGTGTCGAAAGGCCTCCTCTCGCCGTTGCTCAACGTTATCGAGCTCGAAATCACGTGGTTGGGATAACGCAGAACCGACTACTCGGATGTCCTTTAGACCTAGTCTGTTGACGTTGCTTTCATAAACTAAATTACGACCTCAACTTATCTTTTTACTTGTGGCGAAACCAATAGCATTGAGTACTAGTCGTTAATCGTTCTGTTTACCTATCTCAAAATCATGACCCTCTTCCGTACAACAGTCTCCACATTTACTATATCTATGCAAGGATCCGATAATGACAAAGTCTATTCCTAATAGTTATTTGTCTCCTCAATTGGTCCTACAAATTTTTTTGTCGTCCTTTACTGGCATTTAGACATCTAGATTAAGTGTTGTGACGGGTCCCGTCTTGGAGTCCGTTCTTGAAAGAACTGCCTCACTCTTTTCTGCGGTTGTTTATACTCGACTAACTATGACCTCAGGGTAATTTAAGGATAGTTAAAAATAGAGGGGATTCGTTTATATTTTCAAGTTTTCGGGTCCAAAGCGGCAAATAACAAGTACTATACGTTTAACGCCTGCTCCTACCCAAACTCCACCTCAGACAAACAGGAATTTGGTATCACATAACTTTCGGTTATCAAGAGTTTTTTAGCACTCACTTCGCTTCTTATTAAACCCCTAAGCTACTACTGTTTGGACCCAAAACGAAACGACTTGAGTTCGATGTTAGTTTAGTTTGCGGTTATTTATTGACTTTACATCGGACCCACTTCCACGTTCGGCATTGGCTCCAAAAATCGTCAGTAGGAGCCCAAGACAAAATAACGTAAGTCCGATGTATTAAATGAAGAGAATTATTAAGCGTACAGGACCCCACGCTCCCTTGCCCTACTGTAGTGCATGCAACCGATTTGGCCACTGTATTGAATGGTTTGCGAGTTTTGGATTTGGTTTAGGACGTACACCTTGCCATGGCATAGCCGCATCTAGAGATATGGTAACTATTGAGAGAAACGAATCCAACGTAAGAAGTTATGCAGATAGCTCTTATAGCTCTGCGAGAAGCGCAACTGACGGTGGCTACTAGAGTGGCTAAGGTCCCCGATTTTGTAGGTATCGACGCTGCCAAAAAAGTAGTAGTAACTCCGCGTACATTTTTGGAAATTAAAGAACGCCTATTAATCAGTCCTACTGACCAAAAAATGTTACTTAAAGACGGTCTATCGCAAGTACGAGACTGACGTTTAGGTTTGGGGTCGACTGACCTTTAAGTTTAACAACTGGCGTAACAAGGTTTTAAAATTACCGTAGCCATATCCAGTACTGAAGTTTTAGACTTAGTCGTTATACAAGGTTCGCAAGTTATGTTGGACCTCGTTGTTTAACTAACTTTTTGAGGTATAGTAGTCTTGCAAGCAGGTCCTGACGAAACGTATTTATCGCGTTGTATGAAACTGAATTTAATGTTTATAGAACGTTTCATCGTTTTCGCTAAAGTCCAAGTTAGTAGGTCTTAAGTCGCTCCACTGCCGACCATAAACTCAAAAGTCGTGCCTTTCAACCGGGTTTTCACATATGAAAACTGTATCGGTATGTTATTCGAAGGTCCAAATCAACGGGACTTTGTCATTCTTTTCAGAGAAATGGTTTCTTTAGGAACGATTTCAGTTAAACTGGCTTAAGTAAAAATCCGTGTAAATTTTCTAGATTTCAGCTATGTGCTTTGTAAAGTGGGCGAGGGAGTGTTAGTGATCTCCACTATTATCCCCATACATAGGTTTTCTTTGGAACAAGCACCTTTTTTGCTACCTACCGAACACTATTTGTTACTGCCTAAGCACATTGCCGCGATTAGCATAAACATGCACCCGCATCTACTCGATGGAGCGCATCTTTAAGGTCACATACCGCAAAACGGACTTATCCTATTGATAGACCTAAAAGATGGGTTGGGTGCTGGAATTATATCAGTCGAACTTAAAGTTTCCGAACCGGAAAAGGAACACTCCGTTGGTTAAAAGGACTCCGTTAGTTTCTTGTCGGCCGTAATTCAAATCACTGAAGAAGTACTATTAACAGATTTGGTAGCCATCGATGCTAAACTTAACCTCGTTTTGTCCTTGGTAGTACATCCGATTATTTTCTGTTCGGACAAAACCTTAGTGCAGCCCAGAAATGGGTTGGAGATTGCCATTGCACAAGTAGTTACGACTAAAGTGGTAGGTCTGTAACAAAATACCATTTTTGAACCCAGTAAAAAATGAGGAGTGAGACACATATGAAACGTACCGGTATTCCATGAAAAATTTAAGATAGTCAGACGCATACGTCTAACTCTATTTCGCATCAATATTGCAATGTAGTTCGTAAAAAATAACTTCTTAATCAGTCCCAATCGCTCGAACCTATACGGTTTTTAGCGCTAACATTGGGGCACTTCATATCTATGGACATTGATTTTTACTCTACTATGTGACCCCAATACGCGTAAAGATGATAGAACCACAATTTTGCGTAACTAAAAGAGTAAAGTCACGCGATAAGGATATCGTTTTTTGAAATTGAATATCTAGTTCTTTTATACTTGCACAAAGTTATATTAATAACTCCTTGGTAATACAACGATTTTCATAAGACGTAGAGTAACAAAAACACAAGGAAACGTCGACGTCGTTTACTATGCCATAATTTTAATATGTCTGGGATACCACTACGTAGTCTCGTCCATCAGGGCGTTCACTCTTCGTTTAGAAAACCGCTTACAATAAGAGTTAGAGTTAATTAGTAAGCGCTTCTACGAACCGCAACATAACGACCACCATTTTGCATACTAGGAACGAAACATTTTCGACCAGGTTTATCCTGACTTCGAAATACAGGAGCAAGAGGGACCTAACCTCTGTCGCACGACTAATTCCAATTTCTTGGAAACTTATTACTTGTTTTATTTTGTAACCTATACAGAGCGTGAATAGGAACCCCTTAGCTTAATTGGTTACCACTCGTCACAGTACGCTAATTCAGTCTGTTCTACATACTAGTTTACGGTCACGCAATATTTACGTCGTTGTTTTTAATGGACCAACCGGTAAATGTCGCTACATTTTGCCATACCTCATACGAGCTTTTTTGTGGGCTGCCACAACACTGACATCTTAATTCATTTCGGACCAAAATTCTTATTCATTATAAAAAAGAGATTCGTATTAATAAAAAGTAAATTCCTATTTCGTCTCGTTAACTGGATGGTTCGTGAACGCGTTCTTATATTAGGCGTTCATTAATTATTTAATCTAGTTTTTGTTGCTCTGTCGCTAATGAATAACCGACAAACAGATCTGGTTCTTCTTGTAAATTGCGCTTCTTACCTACTACTTAATAAGCGAGTTCGCAATTGTCTTTAACCTTTCGGCTTATCGATAAGTTGTGACGCTAAGAAATTAAGTCCGTTACTACTTCTCGTTTGAGTTCTGGATTGTCTTCTCATACATAGACCAGATAGTACTTTATTATGTAAGGCTAAATAGAAGGGAACAATTGCAATTCCATTGGCACGACCTGTTGTAGTGTCTGACAAATACTTCGGTGTTTGCCAATGTGGTAATTTGCTCCCCGATTCAAACTTGATAACTTCAAGTCCTCGACGAAAAGATTTACCAAGGTCCCAGTTTGTTACTCGTAACTAAAGTAACTATTCTCCTATCAATAGGTAGCGTTTTACTTTTGCCACACGTAATATCTGAACTCCCTGTTCTGTCTCTAGCCGGTTACATTGACGTAGTGGTTTTGTTTTCCCAACCGAGGCAAATTATACGCTATTGAAGCGAAGTTCCCGTAGTTTAGGCCGAAATTCGGTTACCACTATGGTAAGATATTGAACACAAAGTAACCGAACTTTGACGAGAAAATTAACTAAGTTATGAGAATTTAATAAGTCTCCCACGTATAGTGTACGATGCTAATTCCGTTCTCTAGCATGACATCGAAATAGGGTTCCTAAAACTCCGTTATTGAATCCCTAACCCATTCAGAGTAGGTCTATTAGCTACTATCGTTCACTAACTGATTATTAGACAGGTAACTAAAGATTTGTTCCTTGATTGAGAACTCCTAAATAGAGAGACATGAGACGTGATACGACGAGAGGCGGTACTAAGTGATTTACTTACAATTGAACAAGTATTCACTATAAAAAATCCAAGTCTCGTTATGCTTGGGCTATTGTGCGACACCTCGCTTTTATTAGTATTTCAAAGTAATGAATATGGAAAAACTGTTGAACTAGTTACCGCGGTTTGTTCGAAAATGGAACAAACAGCTCGTAAAGCTAAGCTTAAGATAGGGGTTTCGCGTATTTTCTGCAAAAACGAACTGGGACAAGATACTAAAGGTCGTATGCAAAAAGCCGTTATGTTCTTTTTGGAAACGACGCTAGTTCTAATCTTTGTCATGGACTTGGTTATTATCAGGGTCGTGGGTCATGAGACCAAAAACGACGTACGACTTAGTCGAGACCTTTTCTTTTGCAGTACAGTTAAGGTCGTAACCCGACTGGCTTGTTAACAGGCAAGTCTACTGAGTTATTTCCGTCTACGTGTGCAACAGGTAGGGTTAATCATGAATTAAGTAGCCCCCATTACCGATGCCCTCTTTTTGACGACCTTCCAAACCTTACCTTTTTGGGTTTTGGGAAACGGTTAAGTAGACCATAATTTAATGCGTTACTTTGCAGTAACTGATCGTAATTGTTAAATTATACAACGAGACGTAAAAATACCAAATAGGGGTACCCTTGTAGTAGCCATTACTGACGTTGAAGACGAAGTTTCAGCTACGGTTTTCGGAGTAGTCGTTGATTTTACCCTAGAGATCCGGGGTTCTTGCTTAGCCTTGGAGGAACTATGTAGTTACCTAGTCAGGTCTTTAAAAGACCGTTATGTCGTGGAGCCCGAAACGCGTGCTCAAGCTGTACCAATTGCATCCGTGACGGTAGTCGGGTAACTATTCGTGCACCGTTCCCCCTACACGTATCAACGCCTAGTTTTAGCTTCCACAAAAGGTTTACCGGAAGCAATTCAACAACGCTCTGTCAAACATTGAAAAGAAAATGACGTAGGGTTACTAGATCTCGCATGACATTCAACCCACGTTAAACCCCTTGTGCTTAACGTTCTCAGTTACGAACTAACTGGTGCGTATTGAGAGGTAGAGCACTACTACAACTAAAATTTGACCGTTCAAAGTATTCAAGGAGTAATCAGCAACACGGACCTACGTCGCTTTATATACGCTTAAAACTTTTAGGATCCAACGCAAAACGTGGTGAGGGTAATTCAATTTTGAAATAGTAAGGGTACACCCGCCCTTAGGTAGAGATTTAACCGAAATCGCAAGTTAATCTTAACCTAGGGGCGGACGCGCCCCTACTGTTGCTGTGCTTACCTGCACCATGAAACGGATTAGGTCCGATGTAAGAAATGCGACTATCAAGAAAGTTCCATGGTGCAGCCTAAACTAGCGCAAGTTACCGGAGCTTATTGCGGACTTTTAATGGAAGTGGCTTAGGGACTAACGGAAACGCAACTTATTAAAGTTTTTTATGTCCTGGTTTCTATAAAAGTCATTTTTAAACGTCATTATCTGGTACAAAGCCTAGCACGAGTGGTAGTTAGTCCTAAACGAGTAGAACTTCACGAAACTGACCAAGAACTACGGTTCCCTCGGCTAGCACGTTGTAAAGTATTATTCATAGACCTTGTAGTTCTTTAAATTGCGGAACGAGAGAATTACATACGTGCCATACCATTTATAAGAGTCACCAATTACGCTATACAACTTACGGAAGCGGAAACATAAGCACGTCTTTGAGAAGTTAAACACTGTTTAGTAGAAATCTAAGTAAATTTCCCTAAAATTAAAAAGGTGTTCCCGATGGATTGCGAGCTGAATTATTCGGCCAGTAAAAGGGAAATTATAATTTTATTGCTTAAAGGACCTTTAATTTTTACCTAAGCATCTTGACTCGGGTAAATAGGTATAACGGTGCCTTATGTAATACCCAATTTACTAGCTAGTAGTGATTTGGTAATGGACGATGAAAAAATGATCTAACCACAAGGGTTATCGGCCTCTTGCCAACTACAACTAGTAGTTGTTTTATTTATTGTGAGGGCGGCTAACGAACCTATGGTTCATTTGGTACTACACGTACACGCGTTAGAAGTTTTCGTTAACGAGGTACAAAGTCGCGTACAAGCTTTCGACGAAAACGTAAAAAATGAAATTTAGGGTACCGTGTTCGTGGTCCAGGTACTCAGAACGACACACAAAGTCGAACCGTTAAACAACGTCGTAACTGATATTTAACTTAGAGTGGAACAACTTTATTTCACTACAGAACTAAAAATACCACACATCATCGAACCTTTGGGTATAGTCACTTAACAACTACATCCGCAAAAAATAGCCCTGGACTTTTAAGCTCCTTTCGTTTTGGTAGATTAGGTGTTCCCAACAATAAACAAACGTAACAGATAATGAGGAAATTTTCATAAGCCATGAATATTTTAGGAAAGGAGTTCTCTCCCCTTTTGTACTGTGCACATCGGACCCACTCACGACTTCCGGGTCCTTAAAACTTTGGACCCAAAACGACTTGAAGTGGGTCCGATGCAATACAGAAATTCTACCGACATGATTTTTATTAGGTAGCCGATATCCGTTGTTTGATTATTTATGCGCGACTAGTAAAAATTAATTAAGTAATTCAAAAGACTAAAGAGACCAAACGGGCGGGAAAAGTAAAAGTAGCTAATGGAATGGTAGGGTCTTATATAATAGTTAACGTTAATTAGGGACTCCAACTTAGTCAAAATTACGGTAAAGTATTATTAAATGCATTAACCAAAACAGCCGCAGATATTTTTATTTTAGCTTGAAAACGAGGGTTGGAAGTCGCTAATTCCGTACATTACATAGATTACGAGCTGGTTCAGCATTAAGTTAAAATACTAGAACAAAGCGAAGAAAGGTCTTTCCTACACGGAACGAACAGGTAAGACGTGACTACAGTGTCCATTAGTCGAATGGCAGTAGTCCATCGTAATTCCTGTACCGGTTTCGTGATATTGGTCATTTACAAGGATTGAGGTTTTGTAAAAAACGCGCCTAATTCGCATTTTCGTTAACGTATTTAACACGAACAAGGCCACGTTGAACGTACAAACGGTCAAGGTACCACCTACAGTGAAACGCATCTGGCCAATCCCTTCCCACAAGTGCGTTTCTAAATAGGTCGTACATAAGTATTTCGAGTCCTCAATCTGAATTCACAAAGTATAGTAAGAAAGAAAATTCTATTAAAGAGAAAACGGTTTAATAGACGTTAAAGCGATCATCCATTTAAAAGGAATTGTCTGTCTCGCTTCTAAAGTCAATTTACTCATATCTAGCGTAGTTAGACAACCAATTAAAAAAGAAGTCCTCATACTTCTATAAATCTCCGTCGTTTTTAATTAGGCGGGCGTAACTATTGTATTAGATGACGTTTATTTTAAGGAAACAGCACGTTAAAAAAAGGTACCTTCCATACTCGATCGACTAATAAACGACGTGGACGCTATTAACACCAAACGTCAACTCTTTATCACTACAGTAATTATTAGCGTGGATTACGTGTTCCTCGTTTTTGTAGTGTTCCATGAAACACTTAAACTAGGCATGAATGACGAAATCGCGGGTTGAGCCATTGCCGTGCTAGCTGACGACGTCGACTCTGTAGGCGTTGCCAATCACACCGAGGATTAAGTACATTTACAGATCGTTCATTTTTAGGTTGTACCGGATTCGGGACCTACCGATGTACTTGAGGCAAATTCGAAAGAAATGGCTCAAATTTGCGTTGTCGCCGAACTTACGGAGCGTCTTATGGAGCCCGTCATCTCCCTCTTCCTAGCGGTAGTATAAATCTATTCGACCGATGTATCCCCCATACAAGACGTTACTACAGGTATAGACCATTAAGTCATGGTGATAGCTCTCGTCATTACATCGCCGGTAAATTAAGTACTTGTTTAGCTGGTTTAACTACGTACATGACTCGCGCTAGTTTGCTTGGAAACCCAAAATATTACTGACTAAATGGCGGAGGATTTCCGTTCAAGTGACTACGACGAAACTTTGAGTAAGGAGCCCGTTCTGCGTAACGTAGAACTTAGCGTCGTATCCATGATCCTATAAGTTATTTTGCCGTTGGTGGATTTCGTCCTGGATTAAACCACAACACTTACCGCTAATATCGAAAGTAAGGTCAATACCCTAGGTGAAATTTCACATTCAGAGGTTTTGGTACTCTCTCGCGCATTAGCTCCTTTAGTAGAAGCCGGTAATAACCCAATCATAAACTATATAACAGGTGTCTTTAGTAAACAACTACGAGGAGAAGTTTATAAAAACGTCTTCAATATAAGGATAAAAAACTAATTTAGTTACCACGTCAATTATTAAACCACAGAAATCCATACGACCATATGTGAATAAATTAATAAGTAGTCTAACCTCTCACAATACGCGGTTCATAAAAAGTCTTACGACTGAAATTACGATCAATGTGGTAAACGGAAACGACTTCTTTACTATGGAGGTAGGTAAGGTGCCGGAGTTAACCAAGAACTATTTTAACTAAAAGTTGAAAGTCGTTTTGTCACCCATTGTTGAGTTTGACGAAATAATCCCCAGTTATAGTTACACTGAAATTGGTCACGACTAAACCAGTTCCGTGCTCGACTATAATACCTCGCTAACTTATTTTAGCGTTTTCCCCTCACCGTAAACTGGCGTAAGCTATCCAGTGTTCTATCGAGACCAGAACTTTTCAACATACACGTTCGTGTTCGTGCTCATTTGGTTCCGCGTAATTGGCTATAAATATTTTTACGATTTCTACACTCAAATGGGCCCCGTTTTATACTCTATCGGTCACAGCTAAAATTCGGTTCAAAACTACTTTGTGTCCGACAAAATTCAGTTTAAGCGGTTGCCAATATAGTTGTTCACTTACTACTTGAACGAGCATAGTTATTCCGTATAGGCCCCGTTTTAATGTCGCAGTCATTAAATCTAAAACAACTGCCCTTATTAGGTAGGGTTGGTTCCGAAATAGTTCGGTTCTGCTACTTATGCTACTACCATCCGCTCAGTCGACGAGGTCGAGGACGCAATTGCCAGTCATTACTCAACTATAATTGACGTTAACAACTTCAACGAAGTTTAGCTTTCGTTATCTATATCATATCTTTAAAATCATAATTTCTTTTTCCACTTCAGGTCCCCGCAACAGCGTTATTCACTTCGCATCGCCGTATCGGTAATTCAATTCCTTACAACAGTAAGGGCTCGTCTGGAATTCCTAAAAACAGTATGGACTCTTCCGCAATCTCTAACAACAGTAAGGGCGCTTCCGCCCTTAGATAAGTAGTCACCCGTG
>NZ_QHJG01000043.1:21434-21619 GCF_003184185.1 Legionella qingyii
TTAATGTCCTCAGAATAACAAAAAGTCTTAACCCACTGTCGTTCCCGCGCAGGCGGGAACCTATTTCTAGCAAGGTACAGTGGTAGTTTAAGAATAGATTCCCGCCTGCGCGGGAATGACAAGAATCTCTAATGGCTGCACGGGAATAACAAAATTCCTAATGTCTGCTCGGGAATAACAAAATT
>NZ_QHJG01000043.1:21629-21907 GCF_003184185.1 Legionella qingyii
TCTATTTCTAGCAGGGTGCAGTGGTAGTTTAAGAATAGATTCCCGCCTGCGCGGGAATGACATTAATCTCTAATGGCTGCACGGGAATAACAAAATTCCTAATGTCTGCTCGGGAATAACAAAATTCCTAATGTCCCTGGAATAACAAAAAGCCTTAACCCACTGTCGTTCCCGCGAAGGCGGGAACCTATTTCTAGTGAGGTGCAGTGGTAGTTGAAGAATAGATTCCCGCCTGCGCGGGAATGACAAGAATTCATAACCGTTAGGGGATGCTTGAA
>NZ_QHJG01000043.1:21917-22054 GCF_003184185.1 Legionella qingyii
TGCCATTCATTTAAGAAAAAACTGTCGTTCCCGCGTAGGCGGGAACCTATTTCTAGTGAGGTGCAGTGGTAGTTTAAGAATAGATTCCCGCCTGCGCGGGAATGACAAGAATTCATAACCGTTCGGGGATGCTTGAA
>NZ_QHJG01000043.1:22064-22249 GCF_003184185.1 Legionella qingyii
AATTACAGGAGTCTTATTGTTTTTCAGAATTGGGTGACAGCAAGGGCGCGTCCGCCCTTGGATAAAGATCGTTCCATGTCACCATCAAATTCTTATCTAAGGGCGGACGCGCCCTTACTGTTCTTAGAGATTACCGACGTGCCCTTATTGTTTTAAGGATTACAGACGAGCCCTTATTGTTTTAA
>NZ_QHJG01000043.1:22259-22479 GCF_003184185.1 Legionella qingyii
CGACGTGCCCTTATTGTTTTAAGGATTACAGACGAGCCCTTATTGTTTTAAGGATTACAGGGACCTTATTGTTTTTCGGAATTGGGTGACAGCAAGGGCGCTTCCGCCCTTGGATAAAGATCACTCCACGTCACCATCAACTTCTTATCTAAGGGCGGACGCGCCCTTACTGTTCTTAAGTATTGGCAATCCCCTACGAACTTAGAACCCGCTCGCAACC
>NZ_QHJG01000043.1:22489-30783 GCF_003184185.1 Legionella qingyii
CCTTCGCAGGAATGACAACAATCTCTAAAGTCTTCGCGGGAATGACATTAATCTCTAATGTCGTCGCGGGAATGACAAAAATGGCAGAAAATCCGAGGTATAGAACTCATGGAGAGCGAGTTATTCTTCCTTAGGCGGCCGACTCATTAGATTCTGCACTACTTGTTTTGGACTAATTTTTCCTAGCAGTAGCGCATTAATTTGCTCACAAATCGGCATTTCTACATGATGCTGTTTGGCAAGGAAGCAGACTTGGGAGGCGTTATATTTACCCTCTACAACTTGGCCAATTTGCTGTTCAGCGTCGTTGATGCTGATATTTTGTCCTAGGAGTAGGCCGAAACGGCGGTTTCGTGATTGATCATCAGTGCAGGTTAAGACTAAATCACCTACGCCAGCCAAGCCAAGAAAAGTTTCTGCACGTGCTCCCAAAGCAAGTCCAAGACGCTCCATTTCTGCTAATCCGCGGGTAATTAATGCGGCTTTGGCATTCGCTCCATAACCTAAACCATCACTGATGCCACAGCCAATAGCCAAGACGTTTTTAATCGCACCACAAATTTGCACCCCGATCAGATCATCAGTCAGGTAAACACGAAGGTTATCGTGATGAAGTAATTCACGGATGCTTTTTTGATATTCTGAATCATTAGAAGCTAAAGTTACGGCGGTGGGTAGGAAGTGAGCTACTTCTTTGGCAAATGATGGGCCTGAAATAATTGCTTTGGGAAAGGTAGAACCAAAAGTTTGGCTCACTAAATCACTTAATAACTGATGGCTTTGTGGATCAATTCCTTTCGTCAGCCAAGCTAACCCTTGTGGCGTTTTCTTTATTTTGTTGATAATTTCTGCAAAAGCATGCGAAGGAACCGCAATAATAACGTAATGGGCTTCGTCTATGCATCGATCAAAATCGGCTGAAGGCTCAAGGGTTTCAGGAAAATCGATATCAGGTAAATAACGTGGGTTTGCTTTTTTCTCCGTCATAAGAGCAACATGCTGCGGGTCATGTCCCCACAACAACACACGATGTCCCACTTTGGCCAGGTGAATTGCAACAGCAGTTCCCCAAGAGCCAGCACCTAATATGGCAATGTTTTTTTGGTTCATTTTATGCTCTTAAATAGGAGTGTATTTGTAGCGGGACTGACGTAACCCGGGTTAAAAACAGATGCCTGTTACCAACCCCCGGGTTACGGCTTAGCTTGTCCCCGGGCTACAATACTTTAGTACGTAGTTGTATTTTTTAAGCTTGAACTTCTTTTTGTTTTTCTGCAAGTTGTTGCATGTATAAAGCATCAAAATTAATTGGTGCCAATACCAGTTGTGGGAAACTGCCACGAATTACTTGAGAGGTAATTGCTTCACGAGCGTAAGGGAATAAAATGTTGGGGCAGAAGCTGTTTAACAAATGGTCCAATTGATTCGCTGGTGCACCTTGAATGGTGAAGATACCGGCTTGTTTTACTTCGACAAGAAATGCAGTAGCTTTTTGGTTGGTTACGGTTGTCGTTACAGTTAATACCACTTCATAAACGCCTTCTTCCAGCATTGTGTTGGTAGTATTGATTTCGAGATTCAGTTCTGGTTCCCATTGTTGTTGAAACACAGCCGGAGTATTAGGTGTTTCAAACGATAAATCTTTAACATAAATTCTTTGAATCATAAATTGGGTTTCATTTTGGTTTTGCGCTTGGTTTGCTTGTTCGCTCATGATCTTGCTATCCTCTTAGTAATTGATCGAGTTTTCCCTGGGCTTCCAGGGCATATAAATCATCGCAGCCACCGACATGTTGGCCATTAATGAAAATTTGCGGTACGGTACGTCTTCCGCTTTTTGTTATCATTTCATCACGTAATTCTGGTTGTAAATCGATACGAATGTCTGTAAATGAAGCATGCTTTTGTTGCAATAATTCCCTGGCTTTGACACAGTAGGGGCAATAACCAGTACTGTACATAATTATTTCAGCCATACTCTTATTTCCCTTTAACTAATGGCAATTCAGCATTTGTCCAGGCAGCAATTCCACCGCTAAGTACATGCGGTTGATAACCTTGGGCGCGAATTTTGTTGGCAAGAGATTGTGCTTCAATAGCGCGTGAAGCAATTAGAATAATGGGGGTATTTTTATACTTATCCATTTTTTGCTGTTCAAAATCTTCGCTTCGGGCATTGATTGCATCAATAATGTGTCCTTGTTTAAAGGCTTCTTTGTCACGCAAATCGATGACAACAGCATTCTCATGATTAATCAAATCAACAGCAGCTTGAGGGGTCAGTTCTTTTGCTTTCTTTTTCTGAGTGATTAACTCATTGATAAATGTAAGCAATAAAACCACGATAAGGGCAAGCCATAACTGCCAATGATTTATGATAAATTGACCTAAATGTTCCATGTTCTCTCTTGATATTTTATTAATGTAGCGAATTATCCCCAGAATAAGGCATGAACGCAAGTCAAGGAACTATATAAAAATAGCAAAATGTAGTAGGGGCAGGCGTGGTGGAACCCGGGTTATGGCTTTGTCTTCACCCAGGCAATGATGCGCTTGAATCCAATCTAGCTTGGGTGTGGTTATTTCTGTTTTTTAAGTAGTACATAGACTGCTCCACTCCCTCCATCTTTGGGTAATGCGCTATGAAACGCTAAAACTTCATCTAACTGGGGTAACCAACGATTCAGCAAATTTTTAATTACCGGTGGCGCACCGAGGTTGCCTCCTTTGCCGTGAATAATTAATAGACATCTTTTGCTGTTTTCTGCCTGAGTTTGAATAAATTGACATAACGTATCTCGGGCATTTTCGCTTTTTAAACCATGTAAATCCAACCGGGCTTCCCATGGAATGTGCCCATTTCTTAATGCCTTAAATCGCTGGCTGGAAATACTTGGATGTGAATACGAAAGTATGGTCTCGGAAAGCACTGTATCCACAATCATATCAGACAAGTAATATTCCTTTTTTGCTTGTTTTATTGGTGATTTGATTTTTGGGGTTGGAATTGAAGGCTTAGGTTCCGGACTTTTTACCCGCTTGGTTTTTTCATTTAATGGTTTTACCAAACGCATGTATTCGCGAAACAGGGCTTTGTCTTCATCGGATAAAAAATCATCAGCCATTTTTAACTAGGAATGATTAAGTGATAACTGAAGTATAACTCAGGTGCAGTGCTGCTTGTATCTTTGATTTGCACGCAATGAGTTTAAATACGCCTAAATTCTAATATTTAAATGAAACCGAGTTTTGGTTTGCTTCACTTAGGCTACTTTTGTTGATTAACATAGGGTACAATTTGTACTTTTTCTGGATGAGAATCGAAATCCCATGAGCAACTATATACTTAAAGAAACGGAAGAACTAGACACAATTTTGGATTTTTTACGTTTTAGTGTGTCCTGCGCAATTAATGCGAATTTGTATTATGGCCACGGCACTGATAATGCTTGGGATGATATGCATTCATTAATTCTGAGAAGCTTGTCTTTGCCTTACGATTTAGAATCAAATTGGCTTAATGCACGTTTAACTACCAGTGAAAAAAAACATTTACATCAGCAATTGGAAAAGCGCATTAATCAACGGGTACCCGTACCGTATTTAATCAAAGAAGCCTATTTTTGTGATATTCCATTTTATGTGGATGAACGAGTTCTTATTCCGCGCTCGCCTATTGCAGAACTCATCAAAAATGAATTTTCTCCCTGGGTCGATGCGGATAAAGTGCATCGTATTTTAGATTTATGTACGGGCAGCGGATGCATCGCCATCGCATGTTGCTATGCTTTTCCCGACGCCCAGGTTGATGCAGTTGATATTTCCAGCGAAGCACTTGCTGTTGCTGCAATCAATCGTGAACAGTTAGGTGTGGAAGAGCAACTTAATTTAATTGAATCAGATTGTTTCTCTAAAGTGCCCAAGGTAGGCTATGATTTAATAGTTAGCAATCCTCCATATGTAGGCAAGGAAGAGATGCAAACATTACCTGACGAATTCCGTCATGAGCCTGTGTTGGCTTTGGAAACGAGTAATAATGGATTGGCCATTGTTGAAACAATTCTTCATAACGCTCATGATTATTTAAACGAAGAGGGTGTTTTGATTGTGGAAGTAGGGAATAGTGAAGCGGCTTTATGTGAGGCTTATCCTCATGTTCCTTTTACCTGGCTTGAAATGAGTCATGGTGGCCATGGCATATTTTTATTAACGAAGCAGCAACTAGAAGAGTACTTTAATGTCCGGTAATACCTTTGGAACTTTATTTACAGTAACAACTTTTGGTGAAAGTCATGGCCCGGCTATTGGCTGTGTGGTTGATGGGTGCCCGCCAGGATTACTGTTGCAAGAAGAGGACATCCAACCATTTCTGGATAAACGCAAACCCGGACAATCCAAATATACAACACAACGCCGCGAAGAGGATAAGGTACAAATTCTTTCTGGTGTTTTTGAAGGTAAAACCACTGGTGCGCCTATAGCTCTGTTGATTCATAATACCGATCAACGATCTCGGGATTATGAGGAAATCAAAAATTTATTTCGTCCTGGCCATGCCGATTTTACCTATCATCATAAATACGGTCATCGGGATTATCGTGGAGGTGGTCGTTCTTCAGCACGAGAGACTGCAGCACGTGTAGCAGCCGGAGCAATCGCACGGTTGTATTTGCAGCGCCATTTAAACATTGAAATCGTAGGTTATTTGCAACAAATGGGCGATTTGGTTTTGCACTTTGCAGATGAATCAGAGATTAATAACAATTCTTTTTTCTGTCCTAATAATACGCAAATTCAGGATCTTGCTGATGCTATTGAACACTTAAGACGACAAGGGGATTCTGTAGGTGCTCGTGTAAACGTAATTGCTAAAAATGTACCTGTAGGATTGGGAGACCCTGTATTCGACAAACTGGATGCAACATTAGCTTATGCTATGATGTCGATTAATGCAGTTAAAGGGGTTGAAGTAGGTGCAGGATTTGCCGCGGTGAATCAGTTAGGTTCCGTGCATCGTGATCAAATGTCACACCAGGGTTTTCTTAGCAATCATGCGGGAGGAATTTTAGGTGGGATTTCTACTGGACAGAATATAGAGGTTAGTATTGCATTAAAGCCTACTTCGAGTATTACTACCCCTGGAAAGACGGTCAATGTTTTTGGCGATGAAGTAACCGTCGTAACTAAAGGCCGACATGATCCTTGCGTGGGTATTAGGGCTGTGCCCATTGCCGAAGCAATGATGGCTTTAGTGTTGATGGATCACTATTTAAGATATAAGGCATTGATTGCCTAGAATACAGAAGAGGTCAAGAATGAGCAGAGAATTAAATGTAGCCATAGTGGGAGCCACTGGTGCAGTTGGCGAAACATTTCTAACTGTATTGGAAGAGCGTAATTTTCCAATAAAGACACTTTATCCATTGGCCAGTTCTCGTTCTGTTGGTAAAACGGTAGAGTTTAAAAACAAGCAATTGGATGTTTTGGATCTCGCTGAGTTTGATTTTAGCAAGGCTGATATCGCTTTATTTTCAGCGGGTGGGGCGGTCTCAAAAGAATATGCGCCTAAGGCTGCAGCAAGTGGCTGTGTGGTTGTCGATAACAGCTCTTGTTTTCGTTATGAAGACGATATTCCTTTAGTTGTTCCGGAAGTAAATGCTCATCGTATCGCTGAATATAAAAATAGAGGTATTATTGCCAATCCTAATTGCTCTACCATCCAAATGGTCGTAGCTCTGAAGCCTTTGTATGATGCTGTAGGAATTAGTCGTATTAATGTTGCGACGTATCAATCTGTTTCTGGAACTGGAAAGAAAGCCATTAGTGAATTGGTTTCGCAAGTAGGGGACCTCTTGAATGGTAGACCTGCTAATGTCAATGTTTATCCACAGCAGATTGCTTTTAATGCAATTCCGCATATTGATCAGTTTGAAGAAAATGGTTATACCCGCGAAGAAATGAAAATGGTGTGGGAAACCCGCAAAATAATGGAAGATGACAGCATTATGGTCAATCCTACTGCAGTCAGAGTGCCTGTCATTTATGGACATTCCGAAGCCATTCATTTAGAACTAAAAAAATCTTTAACTGCTGAAGAAGCCCGTAAGATTCTTGCTAAGGCTCCCGGCGTAAAGGTGGTTGATAATGTAAGTAAAGCAATTTATCCGACTGCAATAAAAAATGCGATCGGCCATGATGAAGTATTTGTTGGGCGAATTCGTCAAGATATTTCACATCCAAATGGATTAGATTTGTGGGTTGTTGCAGATAATATTCGCAAAGGTGCTGCGTCGAATGCAGTGCAAATTGCTGAAATTTTGCAACGAGAATATTTATAGTTCCAATGGTTTTTCGGTGCCTTCTCTCTTTTGGGGAGAAGGGACTTCATCATACCAATATAGTATTTTGATCAACCAGATCGCTAAAAAAATCCTCCTACTTTTTATAAGCTAAGTTATACTTTGATTAATACGATTGGATTTTTAAACTATGCTAAATGAATATTATTTAACCGATGATATTGAAGAACCTGTTCTGGCGAGTAGTATTTTATCTTATGCTACTCCCACTGTTTCTGGTAAGCGTTTTAATGAATTAAAAACAGGACAAATTGCATGGGAAGCAAAACTGGACCTCTCCAATTTACCATCGGAGGGGGCTCGTACAGCATTGTTGGAATTTATCAATAAACAAATAAAGAAGCATAAACATTGTATACTCGTAACCCATGGTACAGCAGGCTCTAAAAATACTCCTCCAGTATTAAAGAATTTAATTAATCACTGGTTACCACAAATCAGTGAAGTAACTGCTTTTCACAGCGCACTACCCAAAGATGGTGGTATTGGCGCAGTATATGTTTTGCTGAGATCGGCAATGGATTTGCCTGTACCTACTCGTATAGAAAAAAGTACTTCCTATTTGGTTGCTGAAACCAAGGCTATGGAGCGACAGAGACGTCTGGCTGAACAGCAAGGCGAGCGACGGATAGCACTAGTAAAAGCACGTCAACACTCCGATTATGAGGCTCAACCTGGTCCTGAGGGCGAATTGCAAAATAATATTTTACAACATCCGGAGTTAGATAGTCAGCGTTATGATGGAATTGACTCTCCTTTAAACCCTGAACCTCCGTTAAATACTGATGCACGACGTGAATATGATAATGAACGACGCAATCAGGAACAAGAAAAACAACTGCGTTTAGGTAATATGCCCAAATTTACTAATACTCCTAAACCTAGAGGACCTTATTAATGACTATTGCAAGTGACATAATCAGTCATCGAATGCCTGATTTTGAAGCTTATCTTCGAGCAGGAGAAACGTTGGATGACATTGACGAATATGGTTTTACACCCTTAATTGAGTGTGCTATTACACGCCAAATTCAAATTGCCGAACAGTTGATTGCTCGGAAGGTCGATGTTAATAAATCAGATGTGACCGGGCGAACTCCATTGCATTGGGCTGTAGATAATAATGATGTTGCCTTGGCGCAGTTGCTATTAGAGCATGGTGCAGATCCTAATGCGTATACGCGTAATGGACTTTCGGTATTAGTTTATCCTGTATTACGCAATCAAGATACGCTGAAACATTTACTCTATCAACATGGGGCTAAGCTCGATTTTGCGCTTGATTTTATTAATGGCAAACTAATCGGGCATCGTTTTGAATTACAAGGTGATGTGGATATAGTCAATGCCAAAGGAGAATTTATTGAACTGGATTATGAAGGATTCATTCTTGAATTTACAGTTGCAGTAATAAGGGATGCCTTAAAACGTTTTATCAATAGTTATTCAACACGCCATTTACGTGAATATTTTCCATTGGCTCATGTGATTATCGATGCGTTTTCGCTTGCTGAAGAGCTGTTGCAATATCAGCACTTGCCTTTGCTCAGTGAACAGCACATGCAAAGGCTAAACGCTTTATTAAAAGTACCCATGTTAATTCTGCCTGCAGCAAGTCGAGGCCATGCAATGGGCTTTATTCGCTTTGGTCAATGGTGGGCTAAAATTGATCGCGGCGAAAACAGCCTTAAGGAAGGAAGTGTTAATATCTATAAAATCACTCGCCCTGAAGCCTTTAATGCCCATTTTCTACAAAATTTTCTTTATAAAAAGCAACCAAGAAATTTTTTCCATCAGATGATCAACCATCATTTAGGCTTGGTACCGGTAGCAAAGATCCCAATTAGTTCGCAAATTAGCGGCAATTGTTCCTGGGCCAATATACAAGCCATTGTGGCAGTTGCTTACGCTATTCAAGGATTGGAAAAAAATAGC
>NZ_QHJG01000044.1 GCF_003184185.1 Legionella qingyii
CCAAGAAAAGCATCAAGTGAGCTCAATGGGAAAACAGTTAGGGACTCATTATCAAAAAAATAATCAAGAATTGGAGTACGATGCTCAATTACTCAAAGTAGGAATTGATCAAAATAAGGCTAAACCATTAAAACACAATGTTCACCAGCAATTGGATGAATCTTTTCAAAATCTTAATCAAGGGAAGGAGTTGATTAAGAAAGATCACCATGATCTAATGGACAAGAAGGAAGCCGCATTGAGAGAGGGGATGGTCAGAGCACAAAAGAATGTGATTTTAACCGAAAAACTACCAAGAACATGGGGACTTCATAATAAAGGAGAATAGGATGAATTATAAGGATTTAAAGTGTGCTATTGATGAGGATGTGGGTGCAATTACAGGTCTTCAACCCGATATTATTCCTGCTCGCTTTTATTATTGGAGTCTCTCGAAATTATTTTTAAATGGTCTCTTGATATTTTGGCTTATTACTTCAATCACGATTGCTTATGCAGGAATAGTTCATCCATCAAACGAAGGGCTCGCAAGAGAGGCTGCTTCTCAGGTGATTGGAGAATCAGTATTGATGGCATTTTTTATGAGTGCAGGTGCCATGTTCTTATTGTTTCAGGCACTTAATTTCTACATTCTTTTTAGGTTTCATTTGGAAAAAAGGC
Organism: Legionella qingyii; assembly: GCF_003184185.1. The sequence goes on from NZ_QHJG01000044.1 coordinate 661, forward strand.
TTAAAACAGGATCTTTAGTTGTAAAAAAATTAAAACAGTTTTCGTACCTTTTTTTGGGGGTATTTGCTTTATTTTGTGCTCTATTTGCAAGTTATGGTGAATCTGCTGCAATCTTTATGTTCGTTGGATTTGCATTTTTTGGAAGCTTACTGGTTACCTATTTCCTAGTGAGTATGGAAATTAGTCGAATTGGTATAAGCACCATATTTACTCTAATCAACGAGTTTTTTCATAAAGGAAAAAAAATTGAGTTACCCTTGAGATAAACCAATAAAAAATCATTAAGAATTAATTTTAATCACTTTAAAGGCAGTGTTAGCTACTGCTTTGCCTAAAAGGTATAAGGAGAAAAACAGATGCGTGATGAGCCTAATTTCAAACACTATACTCGTGGTGGGCAAATTAGTTTCCATAATCTTCGCATGTGGGATCAAATTACTAAATCGTTAACCTTAATTTGCTTGTTGCTTTGGGTAGTGTTTACTGGGGTTATTATTTGGAGTATCACTTCTGTTGAAAAGCTACACCATGCATTTGCTTATTATTGGGCTCAATTTTTAAATGCTATTGGTCAAAATCATGTGTTTCATTTTTCTTTCCATGGAAAAACCTTCCAGCAAAATGTTCAGCAAATTCTTCATTATTCCTATTATCGTGATAATGCCAATGAGGTCATCAGAACTATGGGGCAATCGGCCTTAGTTGCATTTGGCATGGCATTTTTTATTGGAATAGGGTTTGCCATTTACTTTATTCGCCGAGGTAAAGAACAGAGTAAACATCAGTTTATTCGAGGAAGTCGAATCGATACACCAGCTCAGGTAAAAGAAATGATCCTAAATGATGCGGCACATTCCGACATTCATATTGATGATTTTCCTTTAATTCAAGGTAGTGAGGTGCAGCACCTATTAGTACATGGAACAGTAGGGACTGGAAAAAGCCAACTCATCATGAAGATCTTAGATGCTTTGAGAGCACGTGGAGATAGGGTCATTATTTATGATAAAGGGTGCTCTTTTATAACTCATTATTTTCGTGAAGACTGTGATATTGTTTTAAATCCTTTTGATGCACGTTGTCCTAATTGGGATATGTGGTGTGAAGCACCTCGGGATTCAGATTTTGAAAATATGGCAGAAAGCCTTATTCCTATGCATGGGGAATCTGATCCTTTTTGGGTGAATGCTGCCCGAACTGTTTTTGCATCTGTTGCATCTACCATGCGCCATGATAATGAGCGCTCACTTGATAAATTATTGCGGCTTTTATTAACTGGTGAATTTTCTACTTTAGAAGAGTATTTGCGAGGAACGGCTGCAGCCACTTTAGTCAGTGGTAAAATTGAAAAAACAGCAATTTCCATCCGTTCGGTAATCACGACTTATCTTAAATCATTGCAGTCTTTATCAGGTCTTGGGAAAGATAATAAGCCTTCTTTCTCCATTCGTGACTACATCCTTGATGAACATAGAAAAGGGTGGTTGTTTATTTCATCCAATGGAGAGCAACATAAAACTCTAAAACCACTTATGTCGATGTGGTTAGCCATGGCTTCCCTGACGCTTTTGAGTTTAACGCCAGATCGAGATCGACGTATTTGGTTTGTCTGTGATGAATTACCTAGTTTGCATAAACTTCCTTTACTTGGGGAGACGATCGCTGAAGTGCGTAAATTTGGTGGCTGTTTTCTTTTAGGGATGCAAAGCTTTTCACAGCTAACTAAGGTCTATGGTCAAAGTGGGGCTAGAGAAATTTTTGATTTACTCAACACTCGCTTTTTCTTCCGCAGTCCAAGCAGCGATATGGCGCGTCTAGTAGCTAGTGAGCTAGGGGAGGAGGAAATTGAAGAGTCTCGGGAAAATTATTCTTATGGTGCCAACAGCATCCGAGATGGTATTTCCTTAGGAAGTCAACGTGTGACTCGTCCTATTGTTGCATATCCCGAAATTTTGGAACTCAAAGATTTAACCTGTTTTTTGCGTCTTCCAGGCCCTTATCCAGTGACAAAGTTGCCTATTCAATTAATCCAACGTGATTCGCAAAGCTTAGGTTTTATCGAACGAAATGTACCTGAATCCATAACAGAGGATGTTTCAAGTGGGGATGAGGATAGTGAGTCCTTAGGGCAAGGTTTGGAACACAGCTCACAAAGAATGAAAGAACGCCAACTGATAGAATATATGGATTAGGGATAAAGATGCTTAGTATACAACCACTAAAATCAGCACAAGGTGCCGCAGACTATTATGCCGCTGCATTTAACTATTATGCAGGTGATGCAACAGCTATGCAGTGGTTGGGTAAAACTAGCTCACATTTTCAATTAAATGGGGTGATTGAAAAAGAACACATGTTGGCTTTGCTCGAAGGAAGGTTACCCAATGGACAAGTGCTGCAAAACCTAAAAGGGGAGCATCGACCTGGGTTTGACATGACTTTTTCAGCACCTAAAAGTGTATCCTTATTAGTTGGTTTAGGAGCAGCACCTGAATTAGTACGATTTCATGATGAAGCAGTTAAATATGCAATTGGTCAAATTGAACGTGAATTTGCCCAAACACGTGTTCGACGTGATGGTGAAATTTGTTATGAAAAGACGGATAACTTATTAGTGGCAGCATTTAGACAACCGAACTCACGGGCTAATGATCCTGCACTTCATACTCATTGTGTGACGATGAACATGACCTTTCACCAGGGAAAGATTCGTTCATTGGCCAGCGACCCCTCAAGAAATCATGGGGTGATTGAGCAAATCCAAAACAACGCCCATTATTGTGGATTGATTTATAGACAGCATTTGGCGAACTCGTTAAAAAAAGCAGGCTTTCCTCTTCGCATGGCTGGTGATGGTTTGTTTGAAATTGATGGTATTCCCGATGCAGTTTTGCGTGAGTTTTCACGAAGGCGAGAGGATATTGAGAAACATTTGGAAGAAAAAGGGTGGTCAGGAGCTAAAAGTGCTTCTGCTGCAACCCTTTTAACACGTCATGGGAAAGAGGATCAAGAAATGGATGTACTTGCGTTAGATTGGCAAGAGCGTGCTAAAGCTCTTGGATTTGACGCCCATCACTTTATCAAAAACCGCCATCAACATATTGAATCGCAAAACTGGTTTTCAGCTATTAAAGAGAAGCTCATTGCTTTAGTTAAAAAGAATAAACAACCCCCGGAAACAGGTGTGGCACTTGCATGTGTTCAGGTTGCTATTGAAACGTTAAGTCAGCGTACAGCAGTTTTTAGTGAACGTACTTTATTAAACGAAGCGATGAAACACAGCCTCATCTATCCTGAAGTCATCACCAAAGAAACGTTAATTACTGCAATTGGGCAAGAAAAAATAAACCAAAATCTGTATGAGGCTCAATGCCCTGAAACACGACAAACAGTTTTAACTACTCCTTGGTTACTTACAGTAGAAGCCGAAACCATTGCACGAATTGAAAACAATAAAAGGGCGTTATCCTCTATTGCATCAAAAGAACGACTGGAGTCTTTTCAGCGTGAGCGAAGTCAAATTTTACCTTATCCAATGACTGATTCACAAAAGCAATCAATGGTTGCCTTGTTAACTGGAACCGATCGCTTTTCTGCAATTCAAGGGTATGCCGGAGTTGCCAAAACCTCGATGCTTGCAGAAGCAAGGATGCTTATTGAGGAAAGAGGTTATCAGTTAAGAGGGATAACGGTTGCAAGCTCAGCAGCACATGAGCTGCAAACTAAAGCAGGTATTTCTACCGATGTATTTCCCATTGTGCATCAGGAGTTAAAAAAGGCACCTACGGCCTCTTTGTCTAAAACGGTATTTATTGTGGATGAAGCATCGATGCTTTCTGCACATCAAGGCCATGAGCTTTTAAAGCAAGTAGAACGAACAGGGGCTCGTTTGGTTTTGGTCGGTGATAAAGCACAATTACCCAGTGTTAATACAGGTAGGATTTTTAGTCTTACTCAGGAATATGGGATTGAAACGAATGTCATGGATGAAATTGTCCGTCAAAAGAATCAAAAAGCAAAAGATGCTGTAATTTGTGCAACAAAAGGGAATGTAAAAGAGGCTTTGGAGCATCTTAATGTGCAAACTCTAGGTACTCATGAAGAACGAATTCAGTGGATAGCAGATCATTGGTTATCGTTGATTCCAGAGGAGCGAGAAAAAACTCTTTTATTTGCTCCCACTCATGCAAATAGGGAGGCAATTACTCAAATTATTCGTGAAGGCCTTCAGAGTGAAGGGGTCTTAAAAGGTACATCACTTGAGCAAAAAGTTTTAAAAGCAAAAACGATTGAAGCGGTGCAACAGCGATTTGTTGCTTATTATCAAAAAGGAGATGTAATCCGTTTTAATCAGGATTTTCAAAAGGGGCGAATTAAGCAAGGGAGTTATTATACAGTCGGGACTATCACACAAGCACATCTTAGAGACAATGTTTTACCGATAGTTAATGAACAAGGAAAAGCAATTCAATTTGCGTTGAAGAACCTTCCCCATTACAAAACACATACGGCTCCTTTTGAGCGTGTCATAGAACTCTACGAAGCCAAATCACTCGAACTCTATGTGGGTGATAAAGTGATGTGGACACGTAATTTCAATAAAGACGGTATTCGCAATGGACAATGCGCCACAATTCAAGAAATTAATGATGAGGCAATTCTTTTTACTACTGCAGAGGGACAGTCTTTAACCCTTAAACAATCTCACTCTGCATTAAAACATCTTGATTACAGCTATGTGTTAACCAATTACAAAGTACAAGGGAAAGATGCTCCTTATGGAATTGGACTTATGGAATCTTATCATCGCTTTAGTGCTACTTTAAAAAATTTTTATGTGCAAATTTCCAGGGCAGTTCATGGTATGACCTTAGTCACCGATAATAAAGAAGAACTTATTGAGGCCATTCAAAGAAATTCAAATGAAAAGCCGGCTTCTCTTGATGTGATTTCAAGTAAGCAATTGATGAATCATGAAGATCGTTTTATGGGCAAGGCTCAATTATCAATCCAGTCTGTAATTGATAAGAAAATACTCTATGAAGCTAATCAGAGATTCGATCAATTACATCCTAAAAACAAAATTGAAGAGCTTTATTTCACCAAGAATAATAGCTACAACGAAAAGCCCAAAGAATCAATCAAGGAACTAGAACTATAATTTTGGAGATAAATCATGTCACGATTAACTATTTCATTACCTGATAATTTACACAATCGTATTTCATCACTAGCTATACAGCATGATGATTCGATGTCCAGTATCATTAATCGATTAATCCATGTTGGTCTACAGCACTGGTATGAGGGGCAACAAAAATCAAATCAGATTGTGGAGCAGCATTGTCAACAATTAATTATTCAAATGAATGCACTGATTAAAAATATGTCAGTAGAATTACTTAAGTTTAATCAAGAAGATTTTGAACAGTTGCAAAGGGCAGCGGTAGGGAAGTTTGCTGAATTAAGTAGCATGGCTACGAAGTGAGATATTGAAAGTTCATCATTGATTAATTATATCTTTGTAAGAACGAGCGGTCTTAGCAGCAAGCGATATCAGAATATAAATTAACGGTCATTGTAAAGGCGAGCAGAAATATTATGGCCAATAACACCTTTCCTTTAAATTTTCATTGCAATAAGTTCTTTAAAACTTAATGACTTGAGTAGTAGTTACAGTATTCAGATATAGTTTTGGAACATAATTTTCGGAAATCGAGCGATTTGTAAGATGGTGGGGGTTGGAAAGACTACACTATAAGAATATCTCAACGAGTAATGAGTTCTTATGAAAAATGTTCTTTTATTTAAAATTACTAAAGATGAATATTTAGATGACATCTTGGATGGTAATTTATTTATGAATACATATAACTTTTATAGAAAAACTGAGGAAAAAATTAATCGTGGCGATAAGCAAGAGGGAGTGGCATCTAGTTATCTAGCTGATTCTGTTAAGATTTCTATAACTAATTCTGAGGGAAAGCTTGTTCCGATTGGAGGCTTAATCAATAGAATTAATTTTATGTATCCCTTTGATCATCAAGTTAATATATTTTGTATGACCTTATTTGAACTTAATTTTTTAGAGGTGACAAATTTTAATTTTAAATTAGACAAAAGATTTTGCGGATTTGGTGATAAAGCGATATTAATTACACAACCACAAGAATTTATAGATAGAATTACAAAAAGTGTAAATGGAAAAAAATCTCCACCATGTTCCAACAAATTTTTTGATAAAGTAGATTATTTAGCTAATGAATATAGCGGACGAATAGGCTGCTTTTCTAAGCTCGAAGAATATGCATGGCAAAATGAATGGCGCCTAGCTATCTTAGATCCAGCTAGAATTGAATCTGAGCCTATTGTATTAAAAATAGGTAACATAGAATCTATATGTAGAGTATTTGAAACTGAATCACTCGCTAGGCATAGTGTTAAGGTTTCATTAAACGAGACTAGCCAATAGTGGAATTAATAGGTGGTTTCCCAAACGATGAAATATTACTAACCTAGTCTATTATTTATTAAAAAGATAAATAATTTTACGCAAGGAAAATGTCAATAGATAATAGTTTAATACTAAGGTACCCCGAAATTTCTAAAGAGTGGGATTGTATTAAAAATGACCCACTAACTCCTGGTGATGTTTCAAGCGGAAGCCAAAAAAAAGTTTGGTGGAGTTGTTCCAAAGGACACTCTTACAGGGCAACAATCGCCAACCGGACATATAGGAAAAGTGGCTGTCCTTATTGTTCTGGAAAAAAAGCGTGTAAGGATAACTGTTTCTCAACTTTGTACCCAGATATAGCAAAAGAATGGGATTTACAAAAAAATGAGAATAATAAACCAGAGCACTATACTCCAAAAAGTGGGAAAAAATTTTGGTGGAAATGTGATTTAGGTCATAGTTATTTATCTGCAATTAGAAGCAGAACTGCTGGTAGAGGGTGTCCTTTCTGTGCAGGAAAAATGGTATGTGCTGAGAATAGCTTAGAGAATTTATTTCCTGAAGTTTCTAAAGAATGGCATCCAAAGTTAAATGGCAAAAAGCGTCCTAGCAATTTTACCTATGGTTGTAAAGAAAAGGTATGGTGGTTTTGTGAAAAGGGGCATGTATATCAAACTGCAATATGTGAAAGAACAAGAAAGTCAGGTCCCACCTCATGTCCTTATTGTGCAGGAAAGAAAGTGTCTAAGGAAAATAGTTTATTAGCATTGTTTCCCGAAATAGCTAAGGAATGGCACCCTGACAAAAACCAGGGAAAGATACCTAACGAATATACAAAAGGGAGCGGACTCAAGGCTTGGTGGAAATGTCCCAAAGGTCATGAATATAAGGCCAGTATAGGGGCTAGAACAAGGGGGTCAGGTTGCCCAAATTGTAGTGGAGCCAAAGTATGTAAAGATAATAATATACAAGAACTATTTCCTGAATTAGCAAGCGAATGGCACCCTATAAAAAATGGAGAAGTTAAGCCTGAATTTTTTACAAGAGGTAGTAATTTTAAGGCTTGGTGGATATGTCCAAGAGGGCATGAGTATCAGTCTATTATTGGAGATAGAACTCGTGGTATTGGGTGTAAGTATTGTACTAACCAAACGTCAAAACCAGAGCTTAGAATTTTAACTGAATTGATGGTTGTTTTTGATGAAGTGATTAACCGAGAATCTATTGATGGGAGTGAAATTGATATATATATACCTGAATTAAAAATTGGAATTGAGTATGATGGGTATTACTTTCATAAAGGACAGAAAAAGACAAATAGAGACAATGAAAAAAACAAGGCTGTTGGCGACAGAGGCATTAAATTAATACGAGTTAGAGAGAAGCCGTTAAATAAAATAGACAGTTCAGATATTTGCGTAGGTAAAAATGAAATAACAAAAAAAGTTATAAATGAACTTTTGATAATCATAAAAAAATTAATACCCAATAAATTTCATCATAAGATTGATTCATACATAGGGAAAAACAAATTTCAAAATAGTATGACATTTAATCAATACCTATCTTATTATCCTGCCCCACTTCCTCAACACTCGTTGCCTGTTAATTATCCAGGGATTGCCCAAGAGTGGGATTACGAAAAAAACATGCCCCTAGTACCTGAAAGCTTTTCCTCTGGCAGTGGATTTAAAGTATGGTGGATTTGTCTATCTGGCCACTCATATGAAGCTACTATAGTTAAAAGGACAAATGGCCGAAACTGCCCTTTTTGCTCGGGAAAAAAAGTATCAAAAGAAAACTCATTTGCGTTAAATTATCCTTCTCTTGCAAATGAGTGGGACAATGATAAAAATGAGTTCTCAGTTGCTAAGTATACGAAAGGCAGTGGCTATAATGCCTGGTGGAGTTGCCTTCAAAACCACCACTATCAATCCCCAATAATTAGCAGAGTTCAAGGTAGCGGATGCCCTTATTGCAACAAAAGAGTAGTGACCAAAGATAACAATATTCAAATGATGTATCCAAATATAGCCAAACATTGGCACCCAACTTTAAATAAAGGCAAAAGTCCAGTTAGCTTTACTAAAACTAGTACTTTTAATGCATGGTGGAGATGTCCAAAAGGACATGAGTATTCTCGCTTAATAAGAACACAAATAAAATATAATGACTGCCCAAAGTGTACTAGCTTTGGAGTTTTATGCCCTGATGTAGCAAAAGAATGGCACCCTATAAGAAATGCTGAATTATCTTCTTTTGATTTTCAAAAATATAGTGGTAAAAGCGTTTGGTGGTTATGTCCTAAAGGCCATGAATACAAGACTGTTATTGCCTACAGGGCTGGCGGTAGTGGTTGCCCCTACTGTTCTGGTAATCAAGTGTGTTCAGATAATTGTTTTGCAAATAAGTACCCGAATTTGGCATTAGAATGGTCAGACAGTAAAAATGACTCTAAAACTCCGTTTGATTTTACCGCTGGTAGTAGTTATAAAGCCTGGTGGCAGTGTAAAAACAAACATATTTATCAGGCTGCTATTATTGACAGAGTGCAAGGCAATTCCTGCCCTTATTGTGCTGGTAAAAAAGCAAATGAAGATAATTCCTTAGCAGCAATATATCCAGCAATTGCTATTCAGTGGCACCCTTCTAAAAATGGTTCTTTATTACCTAGTCAGGTTACACCAGGGAGTGGAAAAGTAGCCTGGTGGATTTGTCCTCAAAACCATATTTATCAAAAAGTAATAAGGGATAGATGTCGGATAAAAAATAAAGACTATTGTCCACGGTGTAACAAGACAAGTGCTTTTTAACGGGTTTTAGGCTTTGTGTAGTGCTCACTAATTGAGAGCGCTAGCCTAACATAAATATATGATTATTTTTTATTTTGTGGTGATTAATTGGTGAATTAATGGTGAAATGGAGGCTGATTCCCTAATTAGATAGACGGATTTCTTTCACTAGACAATTCATCACGTATTCACCGGCATTTTTTTGCATTAAACATATAAAAATAGTTAAATATTATTATTAATCATGCAGATATAATGAATAATTTTATCGTGCGAAAGGTGTGTGTACTGTATATATAAGATAGATATTCTCATTGTCGATTACTTTGCAATTTTATCTACATTTGTTAATTATCATGAGCGCAACACAATTGCGTGTATGTGATTGGCTAAGTTTTCAGCTGATCATTCATGATCTTTGGGCATGTTTTTTTATTGCATTGATTACAGTTTCAGCGTGCTTTTCACTTTCATTAAATTCTCTTGGAAGATATTGATATTGTTTTAATGCAGAATTAATTGCATTGAGAATAATGTTTTCATTCTCAAGCTTTAGTTTTGGCCTATTGATTTTTATTAAACCAAACGCAGTGTTTGTTACATTATAATCACGTGCATAATGGAAAGGGATATTAGTGTAAATAATAGCATTGGGGAGGTTAGTGGGGTGTAGTTTTATAAGTTTATTATGTTCTTCTTGTATTTTTTTTATCTTTTCATTTTCAGCATATACATTCAGCTCTGGAAAATTCAGATCAACAAATATTAGGTAAGGTTGGTTTACCTCCTTTTCAATCGCATCTCTGAGTTTGTCGTACAAACGAATATTCTTAGCTTTCCCCTCTGTAGAGCCTAAGACATATTTTACATTACGTGTTTTTGCTTCAACTTGAACAGTAACCCCGGTTTGTATATGTGTCGCTTTACATTCAGTTACTTTCCCTACACCCAGGGTTTCATCAAATGGCTCTATGTTGAAACCAGCCCTTATCATAGTTGCCAGAACAAAGAGTTCGTATCTAGCACCATTAAAACCTTGTTTAGATTTTAATCTTGATATTAGTTTGTCAGTGATGTGGCCTTGATTATGTAAAACAAATAAATCGTACGCCAAATGTAAATAAGCAAGAGCGCTACCATTATGTTTTCTTGACTCAATCGGTTTGTTGGCGTCCATCACCGAACACTCACCATCGACTGCCCATGATAAAATTATGTGCCTTTCATTTTCCTGCTTTTTTAATTCATCATCAAACCATTCGTTACCTAGTGTAGTTTTTAGGTGTGAAGTTAAAAAATCTGCCGGTTCATCCCAATCTCCTTCTGGGGCATCGGATTGAATAAGACTACCTCCGAGAGCAACAAATCTTCTTCCTTGAAAAACTGAACTAACAATTTCAGGCGTGTAACCCATGTGATCATGGTGATATTGAGAACCAATTTTATGTTTTACTTGAAGCTCGTGAAACATTTGTTGTGTTTCTTTAGGTAAGTCATGAAAGTTAACAGTATTTTTTTTACCACAACAGTTTCTATATTTTTTTTTTGCTACCACAAGGGCATTTTCGATGGAGTCGAATAGTTGATTTTTTTTGCATTATGCAAACTCATCTAAAGATATAGGTCCATGATTATAGTGTGATTACTCACGAGAACATTATGGTTTATATTATCAGTATACTAATGATATAAAAGTAATAATTAAACTAGAAGATCTGTATTATACTTCTTCTGTTGTCTTATAAAATGACTTTTGAGCATTATCCATATTTAGAATTTGTTTCAATATATTGTCTATTCTTGTAATTTCAGACTTCCAGTCCCTAGACCAATCTTGTGACCAAATTCTCTCTATTCTCCATCCACGAGACTCCAACAGTTCCTGTCTAGTTTTATCACGATCACGAGCATAGGGCGTAGAATGAAATAATGCTCCATCACACTCTATTCCTAAAATAAAATTAGTTTGAATAACTGGATGATGAACTCCTAAATCGATATAAAAGCCACTTGATCCAATCTCAGCTGATACCTTATAGCCTAACTCTTCTAAACGGCGTTGGACATTTTTGCTGAATGAGCTTGTTTTTCGCGTAGTAATTGCACCGCCAATACCAAAGGAATCTAAGATAGCTTTTGCTTCAGGATAATTTTTATCATTGATTGCCTTTGCATATTTAAGATATCTTCCAAATAAAACCAAATCAGGGTTTTTTGTAAAATCTTTTTCTTCTGCTGGAATTAGATTTGGATCAAATGAGCAGAATACTTCTATGCTTTGTTTTGCACGAGTGATCGCAACATTTAGACGCCGCCCACCACCTTGTTTCGAAAGTGGACCAAAATTCATATACAATTTTCTACCTTGTGCAGAAGGTGCATATCCAACTGAAATGAGCACTAAATCTCTTTCATCTCCTTGAACATTTTCCAAGTTTTTCACGAAAAAAGGTATATCTGATTCGCCATCACTTAGCATTCTTGCTCTTTTTATATTATTTTTAAAACTTACATCAGAAAGTATTCTACGTTCGATAGCATCTTCAATTGCTAGCATTTGCGATTGTCCCATCGCAATCACACCCAAAGATTTTTCAGGATAAATTTGGAATAACAGAGCTAATCTGTCGACTAAGGCATCAGCCTCCACATTATTGCCTTCCTTTTGATTAAAATATGCATTATTTATTTGATGAAACTTAATAACTTCACCTTCAGTTAAATAATATGGGTTAGGGACTGCAATTAATCTGCCTCCATAAAATGCTCTATTTGAAAATGCAATTAGGGATTCAGAGCGGCTTCTATAATGCCATTCTAATATTTCAGAAGGATAAATTTGGGAAGCTAAATCTAATATACTTTGCGATAAATCCGATTCATTTTCATCGTCATCATCGTCAATAAATTCAATTGCTGAAAAGAAGTTTGTAGGGGGCATTTGTTTTGGATCACCTACAACAACCATAGAATTTGCTCTATAAATCGAGGGTATTGCATCTTCAACTCTTACTTGGGATGCCTCGTCGAAAATAATAATATCAAAAAGCCCCATTTCCATAGGTAGTATTTGGCTAATGCTTAAGGGACTCATTAACCAACAAGGCTTAAGTTTTAACATTGTAGAAAGTGCTCCACGCTCCATAATTTCACGTGGCGAAAGAACCTTACGTTGTTTGTTAGCTTCTTTCTTGAGTAAACTTAATCCTTCAAATTCCCCAACACCATTTCCCCATCTTTTGGAAACAGCATTATTTACGAATTCACGTGCAGAAAGTCGGTGTTCTGTTTCAATTTTTTTAAAGGATTCAATTTTTGTATGAAAATTATTTCGATCGAAATTTCTTAACCCAGGATATTGTGTAATGATTTCATCTATCCACCATTTGATCACTAAAGAAATAACGTATTGGTCCCAGGAGTCATCAATAGGAATGAGATTTTTAATTATTAGTTCTTTTGATAAATCACAATTAAAAGATGATCTTATGCTGTTTAAACATAAATCTATCTTATCTAATACTTCTAAATCTATCATCTTTTCAATAAGTAGATCATAATTATAATTTTCATTATCAGTATCTGAGACTAGTGGTTTTTCGAAATACTGATTTAGATTATCTTTTAACTTATCTAGTATCTCAATTTGCTCTTCCAAGTTAATTTTTGTCTGAGATAAGTCAGTAAATATTTTTTTAATTTTTATAGCAGATTGGCTGTTATAACTAGAGAGTTCAGGATTCGAGACTAAGCCTAATGTCCTCATGGCATCCCCGATACTAGTTATGGTTTTAAGTATTGGATTAATTGCATTGAAGGCTAGAATTATTTTTTCTGGATCTGACTCATTACTCTCTAATGGGAGTAACTTATTTTGAGTGATGGATTTGAATGATTTTATTGCTTCTTTTACTAATCGATATGATTTAAATGACTTATTTGTTCTATCCCAATTCGTTAGGAATTGACGTCTAAAACTCCTCATTCTCCAAAAATTTGGGGTGAACCAATCAAATACACTACGAGAAATAGAATAGTACATTTCAAGTTGTCGAATTATTTCGTCATCAGCGTTTTTATTTATCAAATCAAAATGAGACTTCTCGCTGTTAATTGTTTGTATTATTTCCTGGATTTCTTTTTGATATATCATTAAGCCAGATAAATCAGAATAAAACATGTCTGCAAATTCAAACCATTCAGAAGGTAGAGATAATTGACTTAACTCCATTAACTCATTAGATGAGGGGAGCGCTTCGATATTATTCACTCCAAGATCTTCAATCTGTATTTTAATTGCGGATATTGATTGTTCAGTGAGTTTAATTTTTTCGACCAAATCTGACATTACTTGTATAAAGCTATTGGTCAAAATAGTGTCATTTTTCCTATGAAGCCATGGATGATTAGGAATATCTTTCACTCTTGCGGCATACGCTTGCAGTTCGCTTAATTTTCCGCAAATGCTATTTAAGTCATCAAATGAATATCTTGCAAATAAATTGGCAAATTGAATATTCATTTTAACGTTTATTTGCTCAGAATGTAGTGTAAGTAACTCAGAAATATTCAATCCACTTGGATTGTGAACTGTTTCTAGTATTCGGTAATAATTATTGATTTCTGATTTAAGATTATCGAGTTCATTTGTAAGCAAATCCCATTGCTTTTCAGCTTGAGGATCATGATTTGCTTCAGCTAGTTCTAGAAATGAGCTATATAAGCTTTGTTTATTTAAATCGCTACTATGAATAAGTACTGATTGAGATACTAGGTTAGCTTTTTTTAATCGAGCATATACAACATCCAACGCGGCTCTTTTTTCTGAAACAAATAGTACTTTTTTACCTTTTGATATACCTTCTGCAATAAGATTTGTAATTGTTTGACTTTTTCCAGTTCCAGGTGGTCCTTGTATTACTGTTACTTTGCCTTTTGTTGTTTGATCTATAGCTCTATGTTGAGATGAATCAATATTTACAACAAAAAAATTATCTCGCTCTTTATAATCATCGAGAGCTTTTGTTCTTTCGTATATTTCACCTTTATCAGTAGGGATAGGTTTTCCGAGAAATAACTCTGATAAAATGGGATGCATTTCTGAATATTCAAAAATAGAGTCATAATCTCTAAGAAGTACAGTGCGGCTTGCATTAAGATGGTCTATTAAGACAATATCAATTAAATAAAACTGGTTTGCATTGACTTTGCTATATAGCTCATACTCTTTTTTCGAGAGAGCTTCTTCCAGGTTAACTGGAATCCTATCAACAAGTTCTCCTTCTTCATTTTTTACTATTTTAAAACGGGGAGGAATTTTGGGAAGAGCATCAGTAAATGATTCATCATGAATTACTGATTTACCATATTTATCTAGATAATTCTTAAACTCTTGTAAAGCATCGGATACCTGGTCAGATTCGAAGTGCTCTGGAAGCTTTATACCTAATTTTTGCCGAAGTGCAAGGCGTAATGATGGATTCAATTGTACAATATTATCTTCTAGCTTTAGACTCCATTTTTTTCTTTTATCCTTAATAACATCTACTGCAATTTTAAAAATTGGTGAGATTAATAACTCATCTTGCCTATAATTTGCGCTATCCCTCCAACAAAGAAATGGACCTAAAAGCCAAGCTCCAGGCATACCATATTCACGTCTAAACTTATCATCAGCAAGTCTTATTTTATCAAGTCTCTTAATTAAATCTGTGTTTTTAGTTTCTTCTAATAGAAGATGTTTAGTTAGATCAAAATCTGAGTTATTCATCAAGTCTTGGAATCTTGATGACATTGAGCGCATGGGTACAAATTTTTCTGAAATAATATCGTTATAAATATCTTCTGCTTTTGGAGCTTTTGATAAATTAATGCAATGCCCCCGACTTTCGCGATAATAAATTTCTTTATTTCTACGTGATAAGTTAGCTAAAAGGTCTCTATAACGTAAAATTTGTTTTTTAATAAAATCTAAAATTGACACAGCTTAATTTCCAATATTAATAGAAAATCCATTTCTACGCGATCAATCCCTTTATTAAGATTAAGGAGCTAGTAACGTTCAAGCAATGATGGTAAGGTACCGTCCTAAGATTATTTCTTAAATTAACCTTTTTTATCCAATACGATGTTTTAATTTATTCAGTGTTGATTAAAAATTTTTTGATTGTATATTAATGATCAAAAATCTTCCAATGAAAATCTAAAATTAATGCTGTTAGTAATATATTTAACCGTGATGAAAATGGGATTGCCTATTACGCCTCATTAGGGTAGTACCCTAGAAAATCAAAGGATGTTGAGGTATGAATAACTTTCATAAAAGAAACTTATTTGAGCGAATGAAATTTTAATTATTTTATTATTTGATAAATGCTTTGCGCTTAGCTTGATTGTCTCAATTTATAGTATTCCAAATCCGTTAACTCTTTTTCTAAGGTTTCTATATCCTCAATAAGTGTTATAGCTTGATCGCTTTCGATATTAATACCTTTATTATAAATGCTATCTACATCAAGCCCCATAGAGTTTAATCTTATTGAAAGAGGAGGATGACTATCTGTTGGGTGACTAGTATGTGTATTTCCTATTTCATTTTTCATGAAATCTTGTGGTATTTCTTTACATATTTGTGCAAAAAAAGTTGATATATTTATAATCTGCTTTCCTTCTGATAATACCTTTTCCATTTGTTGCTGAGTATAAAGCCAAACATATTGGTATATATGGGCTTTTAATAAAGCCGAACTCATTTCTTCTTTAGAAGATATTTTTATACCCACTGAGTCTGCATTTAACTCTCTCTTTCTACTAATGGCTTTCTCTGATTTTTCGAACGCTCCAATAAAAATATTCATAAAAATAAATGAAGGAAGCAAAGATAATTGCGCTAATCCTTGCTCATTATTAGAAGTATCTAACGATAAAATTGTATCGTTAGCTCGTCTATATATGGGATAAAATTTCCTACTCCATTTTGTATCTTCCCCTATAAAATGCCCCATTTCATGACCAAGGATAGCTAAAAACTCATTTTTTGAAAGCACTCTACAAAAGGGTAATGATATAAATAAACTCCTCCCCTGAACATTACCATCCAAACATAAAATATTTGCTTCTGTAACAAAAAAGGTCGGATCCATACCTGCAATGATTGTACTAGGTGCGTTAGTCCCCACTTTTTTTGCAACCGATTCGACAGTTTGCCATATAGTTGGATATTTTCTTTTGTCGAGTATCTTGCCAAAAACTTTAGCCTCCACATCTTTTATTGGAATAAATGATTTAATTAATACGTATATTGCAGTAATACCAGCAACTATTCCTAGACTTACAATCAACCCCAAATGGACTTTTTCAAAATAAAATGATTCAGCAAAATAAATACTAAAAATGAGGATACTTGCATTGGCGATTACCAATATTGCAGCTGAAATTTGTGACAACAATAAGCCGGGTTTAAATAAATAAAAAAGAATATTTCTATTATTTCTAGACAAAAAACCTAAAGTAAAAATTACGCAAAAGAGTAATGCAGTAAATGCTAAAGTTATTGATGAATAATATTTTAAGTTGTTTATTTGGTTGAATTCATCGCACACAGAATTTAATGCTGGATCCAGATCCTTTTCATTGCACAAAGTATTAAGTTTTAATTGATTTAAAACTTGCGGATTTTCCCTGATATCTATGCCCTTTTTATCCTTAAAAAGTTGAACAACTGTCTCTTCATATTGATTTTCATAACCATTTGAGACCATCCAACCAACTAAAACGCCTAAAACGGGTATTAAAGTGGTTAAAAATATAATGAAAATCCATTTTCTAAAATTATCCATCTAGCTCTCGCGGGCGGAGTATCTTAATTTAAATTTTAGACCAAATTAAAAACACTTTTCAGAAGTACTATAAAAGAGGGAGCACAAAATTTTTATTTGTCTGACATAGTAAGAAATTATCAATGTTTCCTAAATCTTAGAAAAAAAATAGAATCTTCGCCTACTGAATGTAGGCCCGTGTATTAAATTACACGTTAACCGAACTATTCTGTACTGGAGCGTTAAGCATTATCAATTTATTATTTTGATTCTCGTTTATTTTATAAACGATGTAGCTTATTAAAATGGTGGCGACTAAAAGAAGTAACTCAATTACTATCCACTCAAATAAATACATCTTAATTTCTGATAATGAATGAGGAGGATAGTAAGTATTTATTATGTGGCTTAAAATTCCAGCTCCAATAAATGATATCCACCATATCGGAATAATTAAGGGCGCGGACAAATTTTTCCAACTTTCGCCAGTGTTCGTGGCATCGGGTTGGCTTGCCTTCCATATTTCAGCCACCGCCTTAAATGGCCAATAAAGGCAAAGTAAGGGAATATAAAAACTCCATACGGACAAAGCAGGAGTAAACTCTAGCCCAGTAATACGTAAAGAAGATAAATTCTTGTTTGCCCTATATATCCATAAAGAAAAAGAAACAGCACATAAAATAAATATAATAACATTATACCTTGTCATGCTATCACTGAAATTTAATGAACTGATAAAATCTTGTCGTATAAGCTCTGAAGGACTACTAATGAGATTGTTTAGTAAATAAATTGAATACATATAAGATGATACTAACACAATTTTAAGTAAAAAAAACAAAGAGAAAAAAATTAGAACGGCCGTAGTAAATAGAGCATTAGACTGATAGGTTGTTCCTTCAATTCTCATCTCCAAACTCCATAGTATATTACAGTCAGCAATAAATGGTGTAATAAATATAGTATAGTTAAAAAATAAGACTTTAATTTTAAACAAAGATAAAAGAAAACTTTATGAACATAGGAATTTGCCGACTCTGCAATCAAAAGGGAGAGCTGAGAGAAAGTCATATAGTGCCAAAATTAATTTTTAGATGGCTAATCAGAACTTCAGCAACAAGCTATCTACGATTTGGAACCCAGATAAATAAACGCGTTCAAGATGGTTTGAAACTTTACTGGCTTTGTTCTGATTGTGAATGCAAACTTTGTACATGGGAAACATATTTTTCTAATAAAATTTTTCGTCCTTTACGTCATGTAGATCATGTAAGTTACAATAATAATTTTTTAAAGTTTGCAGTATCGCTTTCTTGGCGAGTATTGAAGTACTTTCAAGAGTTAGGAGGATTAAACGACTTCGATGACAAAATAGTAAAGGCGTCAGATCAGGCTTTGTTAAATTGGAAAGAATTCCTCTTTAATAATAATAAAAATCCTGGAGGGTATGAGCAACATCTTTATAATTTCATAGGGGAAGTAAGTTCCGCACATAGTGAGTTACCTGTAAATATTAATCGTTATCTACAAAGATCTGTTGAAATAGATGTACAAGCAAGTAAAAATATTGCCTTTGTATACACTAAGCTACCCGGGTTATTGTGTATAGGATATATAAAGCTAAATGATTCAAAGCCATGGAGAAAAACAAGAATATGTGTTCACAACGGTAGAATTGAGCCCATGGAATATTCAATTCCATTAGAGCTTTGGGATATTATTAAACAAAAAGCTGAGGAATCGCAGGTTTTACAAAAATCAATTTCAGAAAAACAGCAAGATAAAATTAAACAGGATTATCTGGATAATATTCAGGAAGCTAACAAATCAGGAACTATCGAAGCATTATCTAAAGACATTAATCTATTTGGAATAGACTTAGTATTTGGTAAAAAATAAACTAATATAATTTTAAATCATCAGGTAATGCTTCTTGAGCAAGACCTTTAATTAATTGATATGGTTCATCATAAGCACATTTTTCATTAACTACTATAGAAAATTGTGAAAGTAGTAATTCAAATGGTTCTGGATGAAGTCTTTTACCCATAGGCTTGCAGCCTACTCCTAGATATGTAGGAAAAACTCTATCTAATCGAATAATTGAGTTTGGTTTCTCAGGATTATTGGATTCAGGTAAGCAAAAAAATTGAGGATAGTGTAACGCTCGAATACGAGCGACTAAAATAGGTCCAAAGGTTCCGGGTTGCAACATCGTAGAAATGCTGAAAAAAGGCGCGACCAAATAACTTGTTTTTTCTAATTGTGACGCAAGTCTTCTCTGTTCAGATGAGCTTATAGAATCCATATTACTAGCTTGTATAGCAGATAAAATTATAACGGGTCTTTTTTTTCCTTTCGAAATTATTAATTCCTCAGTATCACCTAAATTCAACTTTTTTATTGGCAACCGTTCACGACTTGTAAAATGTACACTACTCATTTGTTTTATTTCAAAATTTGTAACACAATGTTCATCGGGGGTAGCTCTTTCAATATCCAGTATTCTTGTTACTTCTTCTACATTTGGAGTTGGCACCCAATAAATACTTCCAGGTTCTGGTTTTGTGCTTGGTGTATCTTCAAGGAATGTACTAAATACTTGCAGTATACCCATAATTATTCCATGTTAAGTTAATCACTTAAAGTTGCTTGGCCTTCTAGCCCTGTATCAAGAGGTTCTTCATCTAACATGTTTAATCCCTCGTAATAAACTTGATCGTAGGAGCCATGAGCTATAATACTTTTCTGTGTCCTAATATCAATAAGTATCCGAAGTTTATTACGAGCCTCTTTTATTGCTTTAGAAGAAATTTTTTTCATTTGTATAACACGATAATCATTTGGATTTTTCTTAATACAATTGGTGAAGTTTAAAATATCTCCTGGACGAGCATTTCTCATTGGATTTGTTTTAAAATAGACATAATCAAGTAATTTAGTTAAATTTTGCTGATATCTTTTCATGTCTGCTTGAATTCTTGACTGTACAGAGACAGATACTTTCAAATCAGCCAAATTTTCTGTTCTTTGATAATCAGTAATTTTATAAAGCACGCAATCTTTACCGTTTTCTTGAGATGTTGAAGGGATCGTAATAATTTTTTTCTTTGTTTCTAATGTATCTATATCCTTCATAACATTTGTTGAGAAAGGGCCATAATGCAAAAATTTCCATTCCCAATTTGGGGTAGTCTTTCCCTGACATTCTTCTGCCAAATATACTTCTAATAAATATAAATATTTAATTAAAGAAGTTTTCAGTAATGGTGAGATACCACAATTATGCGCCTCTTCTAGAATACCTAGGATTAACTGTTCATTATTCATCTAAATTAAACTTTATCTGCATTTATTAATTATTATACATTACTTGTAATAAGTAATTCCAAAAAATAGCATAAGAAGGACATTTTGAATCATATCACCATGTTCTATAACAACCACAGGGGTATATTCTTAATGGGGCTATTTAAGTCCAAATCAATTTGAAGAGTATCTTTTTAATGAAAGTTGCTTAACTGGGGTGTCACATTTTGGGTTGACTACGTCAGTTTTTATTATGAATCCTTAGACATGTCAATCTGGTTACATCATTACATGAGCAGTGGGTTTAAATATCAATGCTAAATATTGATCAAATAACTTGATGCAATCACAGATGAGTTCTTCTAGTGTATTTATCTTTTCCAATATAAGGTATCTTGCCAGGTCATGCTCCTTACATTCTGTTGCTAATGCAAAAGTATATTTCCTACTATTAAATTCTCTGGTTATTGTTAATCCATTAAATAATCCGAAAGAAACTCTTCCATACATGGTCCTCTTTTCATCGCTATGTAAATAAGTTAATTGAGACCAAGGTAATAATAGAAATTTAGCATCTTCTATTATGCGCTTAAGAGGATCATTCAAAATGAATTGTTCATCGCGATAAAAATCTATCCATTCGTCATGGGTGCAGAACCTATAGGTGGCTACATCATCTGATCCTAGAAAATAGAAATAATCACATCCTAAAGCTTTGAGTTTGCGAAAAGCTTGATAAAGCTGTAATTCGAACTTCTCAGGAAAAAAATTATGTAAACTTCCAACTTTTTGAATTGTACAGAGATCCATACTGCTACTTTTTTACATCCAGTGTTATAATAATTTACTCAAACTTTACTTGGATGTAAATGAAAAAAGTTACAATGCTCTCTGCATTTTTAGGGACATTAATTGAGGTTTACGATTTCACTATATTTCCTTTTTTGCTCCCCATATTGTCCGAAGTATTTTTTCCTTCCCATGCAAAAAATAGTGCTATTAATTTTACCATCTTAGCTTATGTCATTAGCTATATTATTAAGCCATTTGGATCTATCGGGTTTGGCTATTTAATCGATTATTTTGGTCGAAAAAAAATATTGCTGTTTACAACAGTGTTAATGACTGTAGCAACTTCGGCAATAGCTTTACTACCTCCAAATTTAATGGGTATGTATTATGGTGCTGGTTTAATTATATGTAGAATTATTCAGGGACTTTCAATTTCAGGGGAGTTTTCTTCTGCTATTATCATGGCTGTCGAGCAAGGGAGAAAATATCCGGCATTTTTTGGCTGTTTCGCTTTTGTGGGCGGCAGTACGGGATTGTTACTGGCGAACCTTAGCATCTTGATTCTTCTTTCTTTAATTCCACATGAACAAATTATTCAATTTGCTTGGCGTATTCCATTTCTAATAGGTTCATTAGGATGTCTTGTTCTGCTCTGTATTCGGAAGAGGATTGATAATCATTTTCTTGATGAACAGATGCAATTATCGGGTTTTAAAAAACTTATCAAAAATTATAAAAAAGAATTGGGGCTTACATTTATAGTATCAAATCTTTCCGCGTCCGCTTTTTATATTACATTTATTTTTATGCCTACATTCTTATCAACTTTATTAAATCTTCATTCACACCAACAATCAATTCTAATAACATTAATTGCTCTTTTTACTTATTTATCAGCTTTACCTTTTGGAGGAATATTGGCTGATAAAATAGGGGTTCTTAGACAAATAAAAATTGCATCAGTACTTTATTTGCTATTCTCATATGGGATTTTTGCTGTAATACCTCAGTTGGAAGGATTTCATTGCATGATAGTATTAGTCCTCTTTGCAATGATTCAAGCTTTTCTAAATTCAGCATTACCTGCATTTATAGTAACCCAATTCAAATTAAATCAGAGGGGAAGGGCGCTTGCCATTTCATATAACATCAGTTTGACATTATTCGGTGGATTAATGCCTTATTTAATTGTAACCTCCGAAAATCATCTGAATCCTGGCATTCCTATAAGTATTTGTGCCGCTCTATGTTTGATATTTATTCATTTTACAGGAAGAAAATATGGTTATTTACGAAGTGAACTTAACTATTCATGAAGACGTTTATACACAATTCCAATTATGGTTAAAAGAGCATGTAAAAGAAATGCTTCAATTTCCTGGATTTATAAAAGCTCGTATTTTAAGGCCGGAAGCTGAGAGTTCCTTGAGCCAAGAAAAGCTAACAGTACAATATCAATTAGAAGATAGAGAATCACTCGCTGTTTATTTTAATCAATCTGCAGCAAAAATGCGTGAAGATGGTATTAATCGATTCAAAGACAAATTCTCAGCCGAAAGAAGGATTTTCGAAGTGCAGGAAAATATTTTGAAATAATTATACGTTTAACACGTATAGTATATTGTATAAATACATTTTATAGGTATATAATGCATTTGCTTACATACACGTCAATGTATATCTATAAGGATGCAATTATGGAAAAAAAGGTTTTTAAAGAAGCAGAGGCAGCAAACTATATTTGTATGAGTCGTTCTTTTCTCTCTCAAGATAGGGCTTATGGAACTTTAGCAAATAGGACGCCTGGACCAAAATATATAAAGATAGGCCGATCTGTTAGATATTTAAAAGATGATCTTGACTCTTGGTTAGAACTGCACAGAAAATAATAAAGCTGTGATTAGATCACGGCTTTTCAAAACTAATATGTCTGAATTGCTCCGATACAGTATCTTTTAGTAAAGCATCTATCTGCGCAGCAAAAGGTTCATGGAAGGATGGGCGGCGAGGAAAAATTCTATCGTTTATCCAATAAACCGGCCATCCATCAGTAGTTTCAATACAATCTTTAGCAAAATTTGTAATTTTAAATTTTTCTTNAAGTCTTTAGTAGGAAGTTGATTTTCCGTTGAGGCTATAGTGTATATCCAAACTTGTTTTTGAGTTGAAAAGTTGGAAGATTGAGAGAGGAATACGAAATTCTCTGGATTAATTTGTTCTCTGCAATAAAAGCTTTCTCTTTTATCATAACTTTTAATGTTTGCCGGTTCGCTCAATTTGTAACTTACACCAATAAAAGATGAGCTTTTATTTTCAATGGCAGATAAAAATGTGGCATTAACTCCAGGTAAATTACCGTGTCCTGCCCAAATTCTTTTATATCCTTTTACCAAAATGGGAACACTCTCTTCAGCAGATGGATCTGTTCTTTTTTTGGATGCCTCATCAATTAAACTTCCATAGCCGACAATATATTGTGAAAGATTAGGATTAATGTCTGGGTGACAGTCAAAAGCAAAAGAATGGAGTGAGAACAACATTAAAAAAAATAACTCAAATTTCTTCATACAACTTTACTGTGTGTTTTTCCGTTTAATTAGTACCATGATACAATAAATTTGCACTTTATATGCACTTTATAAATTAAAACTTTGTTGGGGGGAATCCTTAACTCCTTGATTTATATGGTCGGAGTGACAAGAATCGAACTTGCGACCCCTGCCTCCCGAAGGCAGTGCTCTACCAGGCTGAGCTACACTCCGCGCTGAGCAATAAGTAGTCTGGTACTGATAAATCTTGTGTTGACATCCCTGGTTTGCACGATACTCAGACTACTTAATACTAAAAAAATTAATAGCTTCTTTGCAAAGCAAATTGTGCCAAATTGATAAGCGCTTCTTTATATTTTGAATCGGGCAATATCATCAACGAGGATAATGCTTTGTCGATTTCTTGTGCTGCTATTTTTTTTGTATATTCTATTGCTTTTGTTTCTTCCAATGCGATAAGAATTTCAGGTAAGAAATCCAGGCTGCCTTGTTTCAGGCTGCTCATGATTTGCTGTTTCTGCAGTTCAGTTCCATGTTGTAATGCATGAATTAAAGGTAACGTAGCTTTCCCATCAGCTAAGTCGTCTCCTATGTTTTTGCCTATAGTTTTGGCATCAGAACAATAATCTAGAGCATCATCTATAAGCTGGAAGGCATTACCTAAATGGAGGCCATAGGAATAGAGACTGTCTTGCAGTTCTTTAGACGCGTTGCTGATCATGGGACCTATACAGGCAGCAGCTGCAAATAAAAGAGCCGTCTTCGCACGAATTACATCAAAATATTCATCAAAAGTTAATGCAGGGTTATGGCGGTTGGATAGTTGTTTTACTTCCCCACAGCTGATCTCGAGTGCGGTTTTGGCAAAGAGCTTAAGTACGGCTGTATTGCCGGAATCAACAATAAGCTCTATTGATTGGGTAAAGAGATAATCCCCAACCAGAATACTTGCTTTGCTGCCCCAGATGTCGTTTGCTGTCTGACGTCCTCTTCTTAGTGTAGATTCGTCAATAACATCATCGTGAAGTAAAGTGGCTGTGTGAAAAAACTCAACCATCGCAGCCAGAGTAATATGCTCTTTACCTTGGTAACCACATGCATTACTTGCTAAAAGAACCAACAATGGTCGTAGTCTTTTGCCGCCACTTTGTATTATATGGTGGGACATATCATCAATTAAGCCAATTTGCGATTCAATTTTATTTACAATTAAAGTATTAACTGCATCAAAATCGTCACTAACTAGTGCGCGTATACTGTCAATCGCCATTGTTTGTCCTCTACGATTCAATCAACAAATGCTAAGGTTTGAGCATACGAATTGTCAAGTAAAACTGGGGTTTACTTGAACTCATACATTAAATCGGAAATGCATTACATCTCCATCACAAACGATATAATCCTTGCCTTCCAGGCGTAACTTTCCGGCTTCCTTAGCACCTTGTTCACCTTTACACGCGATAAATGCATCGTATGCTATGACTTCTGCACGGATGAAACCTTTTTCAAAATCAGAGTGGATAACACCTGCTGCTTGCGGTGCTGTAGCTCCTTTAGGAATGGTCCAGGCTCTCACTTCTTTTACTCCAGCGGTGAAATAAGTTTGTAATCCTAACAACTCATAACCTGCACGAATCACTCGATGCAACCCTGGCTCGCTTAACCCTAAATCTTCCATGAACTCTTGGCGATCTGCTTCATCCAATTCGACCAATTCTGCCTCAGTTGCTGCACAGAGAGCGACAATACTGGCTTTTTCTTGCAAGGCTAAGTTACGCACTTTATCCAGTAATGGATTGTTTTCATAACCATTGTCATCGACATTTGCAATATAGAGTACTGGTTTTGCGGTGAGTAGAAATAGACGGCGTGCAATAGGTTCTTCCTCGGCACTTAATTCAAGAGTACGGACAGGGAAACCTTCATCAAGATGTGTCTTGATTTTTTCCAAGGTTTTCATTTCAAAAATTGCCTCTTTATTACCGCTACGGCTATTTTTTCCTGCTTTTAAGATGGCCTTTTCAACAGTTTCCATATCTGCTAAAGCCAATTCTGTATTAATTACTTCGATATCACTGAGTGGGTTCACACGACCTTCAACGTGCACTACATCAGTATTTTCAAAACAACGGACTACATGTGCAATTGCATCAGTTTCGCGAATATTGGCTAAAAACTGATTCCCTAAGCCTTCGCCTTTGGATGCTCCTTTCACAATGCCAGCAATATCAACAAATTGCATGGTGGCTGGGAGCGCTTGTTGTGGTTTTACTATCTCACTCAAAGCATCAAGACGGGGATCGGGAACAGTAACTATCCCGACATTGGGTTCAATAGTGCAGAAAGGATAGTTTGCTGCTTCAATACCTGCTTTGGTGAGTGCATTGAACAGAGTTGATTTACCAACATTGGGCAAGCCCACTATGCCGCATTTAAATCCCATGAGTAATACCTCTAATTGTTAAAACTATCGTGAGTCCGACATAAAAAGCAGAAAGTAACGTTCTACTTTTATGTCGTTAAACGGACGTTATCCCATAAAAATGTGAAACATTTTGTATGGGATTCATTCTAAATTATTAAGTTCGATATAAAAGGATAACTTATCTGTTTATATCGAACACACCTTAAAACCAAACTAACTGTTACTCCGTAATCTTATTCAGATCGAATAGGATTTTTTACCTTGCGAAGATGCAGTACCTAAACGTTCAATTGATTCATTGCTCTGGCCAAATCACCAGATAAGGCTAAGGGCATTGCCGCGATGCCTCTATCAATTGCATCATAAATTAATTGTCTGTCTTGTGCTGAGGGTTTACCGAGCACAAATTGATGAACTAAATCTCTATGGCCTGGATGGCCAATTCCAATTCGTAAGCGGTGAAACTCCGGGCTACCTAATTGGGCTATTATATCTCTTAAGCCATTATGACCGCCATGGCCTCCACCTGTTTTAAGTTTAATGCGTCCTGGAGGTAAATCCAGTTCATCATGTACAACCAGTATTTCTTCGGGTTGAATTCGGTAAAATTGACTAATAAGCCGAGTAGGCTGACCGCTGTGGTTCATAAAAGATATCGGCAAAACCAATTTACCTGAATGCTGATTTAATTCTAAATCAGCCAGTTCGGCTTGCATTTTCTTTTCCAATTTGAAAAAGACACTATGTCGCTGAGCTAAGGCGGAGACTAACCATGCACCGGCATTATGACGCGTATGTTCATAGACTGATCCGGGGTTACGCAAACCAATGATAAGTTTTATAGCCATGATATAGCTCTTTGATAGGGGTCGTAATTCTTGAGCTTATATAGCCAGGGCAAAGCGCTTAGGTAAACCCGGGTAAGTTTACACAAAATTTCCCGGGTTTTACTGTCGCATCACCGCGACTACGGTTTACATTTTTTCAATCAAACTTGAATATTACTCTTCATTTTTCTCAGCGCTAACAGTTGGCACAGCAGATGCTGGAACTTCTGTCGCTTCAGCTGCTTCTTCTGTTACATTTGCTCTGGGCATGTGAATGCTTACAACAGGCGCGTCATGACTTCCATCTGTAACATCAACAGTCAGTTGTACCCCTTTAGGCAATTTTAAATGAGATAAATGAACAACATCATCCATTTTAACGCCCGACATGTCTACTGTGATAAATTCAGGTAGATCTTTTGCTTGGCAACGGATTTCTACTTGAGTCATAGTATGGTTAATGATACCACCAGCTTTAATCCCTGGAGCTTTATCTTCGTTGACAAAGTGAACAGGTACTAATTTAATCAAAATGTCGGTTTTAGAAACGCGTTGTAAATCCATATGCATTACAACAGGCTTGTAGGGATGACGTTGCAATGCTTTTAAAATAACATGTTCAACTTTGCCATCGATTGTAATATCAAAAACACTGGAATAGATACTTTCAGTTTCCAAAGCTTTAACTACTTTGTTATGTTGAAAATGAATTGACATTGGCTTTTTATCACCACCGTAAATTACAGCAGGTACTTTATTTTCAAGACGACGTAGGCGGCGGCTCGCACCTTTCCCCATATCCGTTCTTGTTTGTGCTTCTAAAAGGATGTTTGACATTATATACTCCAAAAATTGATATAAGTTCTTTGTAACTATTCCGCACAGCGACTCAATCTGGCGTATTACCAAGATGTAAATGTGGTGAATTGATACAGTTCCTTTAAAATTTAATCCGCGACCAGATTAAACACCGGATAATGAATTAAAAAATCCGGAAAGGGTGGCGAAGTATACAATATTTTAAAATGAACTTGAAGTCATAGCCATAATTTCATAGAATATGCGACTTTATTGAATTTGTGATAGCCAATCAGGCGAATTGGAGAAATATTATGTATGCGGTAATCAAAACTGGCGGTAAGCAATACACCGTGAAGGAAGGTGATGTGTTAAAAATTGAATTACTGCCTGAAGATGTTGGCAATGAAATACAATTTGAAGAAGTATTAATGTTGGCTGATGGTGATACAATTGTTTGTGGTACACCATTAGTTGCCAAGGCAACAGTGAAAGCCGAAGTGCTTGATCATGGTCGTCACAAAAAAGTTAAAATTATCAAGTTTCGTCGTCGTAAGCACCACAGAAAACAAATGGGGCACAGACAATATTATTCGCAAGTTAAAATTACTGCGATAAGCAAGTAAGAGAGGATAGCAATGGCTCATAAGAAAGCAGGTGGTAGTACTCGTAACGGCCGCGACTCGAATCCCAAGTATCTTGGAGTAAAGCGTTATGGCGGTCAATTCGTTAATGCGGGTGAAATAATTGTAAGACAACGTGGTACACGTTTTCATCCAGGGCCTGGTGTAGGCTGTGGTCGTGATCATACCTTGTATGCCTTGGTTGAAGGTTTAGTACAATTTGTTGTCAAGGGTGACAAAAATCGTAAATACGTAACTATAGTTGCAGAAGCACAAGAAGCTGCTAACTAATTCCTACGGGAAACCAATATGCCGCGTACAGCGGCCTTGGTGTTATGATGTATTCTGGATTATGGTTTTACTTAATCCAGAATACATGTTATACCCAAATGCAATGTTGTTATTGACCCCGGCAACGGGGTTTTTTTTTATTTTGAGGTTGGTCATGAAATTCGTTGATGAGGCAGTGATAAAAGTAGAAGCAGGCCATGGCGGAAATGGTTGTCTAAGCTTCAGACGCGAAAAATTCATACCACGTGGTGGTCCTGATGGTGGTGATGGTGGTGATGGTGGAAGTGTATACTTTGAAGCCAGTACGGATTTAAATACCCTTGTTGATTTCCGTTATATGCGTCATTTTAAAGCGCGCAATGGTCAGCACGGTATGGGAGGAAATTGTACTGGGAAAAAAGGTGATGATTTAACGATAAAAGTACCCGTTGGTACTATGGTATATGATGTTGATACAGGAGAATTACTTGGTGACATTAAAGAACCAGACGTACCTGTATTAATTGCTCAAGGCGGATTTCATGGTTTAGGTAATACACGCTATAAAAGTAGTGTGAATCGCTCTCCAAGACAAACTACTCCAGGAAGCCCCGGGGAATCACGACATTTGCGTTTAGAATTGCGTGTTTTGGCTGATGTAGGCCTATTAGGATTGCCTAACGCCGGCAAATCTACTTTAATTCGCGCAGTTTCCAGTTCAAAAGCAAAAGTGGCCGATTATCCTTTTACAACGTTGCATCCAAGCCTAGGTGTTGTTAGCGTTTCTTCACATAAGAGCTTTGTGATGGCTGATATTCCTGGCCTCATTGAAGGAGCTTCTACCGGAGCTGGACTTGGGCATCGATTTTTAAAACATCTTTCACGTACCTGTGTGTTACTCCATGTAATTGATGTCGCTCCAATAGATGATAGTGATCCAGTTGCATCAGCTAAAGCAATTATTCATGAGTTGGCAGAATATAATCCCGAGCTTTTACATAAACCCAGATGGCTGGTATTGAACAAAATAGATATGCTTCCCGATGCAGCGAGTCGAGAGGAACGAATCCAGGACATAATAAATGGTTTGGGTTGGAAGGATAAGGTATTTGCTATCTCCGCGATCAATGGCGAAGGAACACAACAATTGTGCTATTCATTGATGCAGCTCATTGATGAGATGAAAGAGTCTGAAGCATAGCCATTCTGCAGCATGTTCAACTACTGAAGTCTTACGGTAGGGTATGTTATGGGTTTCACGACCTTTCTGAGAGTGATTACTGTAGTCAATAATTAATTGTGTTGTCCCATTTGTTGGTTGTTGCTGCCAATATTCTGCTAAACCACTTATATGAAAATACAGCTTATTTTTATGTACACTACTAAAATGGAGTAAATGATATATATGGGGTTTGGTCAGCAGTAATTGCAGTAATCCTCCAGTTGCTTCATCGATAATCGTTATTGGCTCATTGATACTTGCAATTAATTCGCGTAGGGTTTCAGAAGCTTTTTTCTCTACAGAACTAATAATGTGAGGCTCTAGAATCGGATCAACAATGGCTTTTATTTTATGCACCAAATTGGAAGTACAACGAACTTTAAATTCAATGTAAGGTGATTCCCAGCGATAGCCGGTTTGACAATCAATATTTTGAAGTGCATCCTCCAATTTTTGGGCTATTTCACTTTCAGCCAAACCAAATATTCGCCACTTAAGTATCTGTTTTTGGCTATGGGTGGTTTGCTGCAAAATAGGCATTATATAATTATTAAACATTGGCAAACATTCACGGGGTGGGCCAGGTAATAAAAAAAAGTTTTTATTATTCCACTGATAATGGCATCCTAAAGCGCTACCCACAGGGTTGGGTAAAAGTAGTGCTTGTTCAGGAAAAAGGCATTGTTGTAAATTTCCCGCATTTAGGGTTAGCTTGGCATCTCGTAAACGGTTTATTACGTGCTCAAGAGCTTCAGAATGTTGTACCAATGCCTCACCTGTAAATTGAGATAGGGCAAAGCGAGTAAGGTCATCGGTAGTTGGTCCAAGTCCGCCAATGATAATAATAATGTCATGCTTTTTTGTTAAGAACTGCAGGCAATTGACAATATCAACTTTTTTGTCGCTGCATGAAAGGTGAAGACCTAAAGATAAGCCTTCTGAACTTAAGGCATGGGCGATGTCGCGACCATTAGTATTTAGGGTATCGCCATGAATAATTTCATCACCAGTTGCTAAAATGGCTACGGTCATTGCCTATTTCCGAAGATCATATTGGCCTGATTTTATAGCATAATTTGAAAAATCTGTAATAGTTATTGACATTTATTCTGAAATTGCCTAATAACTAGAAAAGGTGGTTTTTTTTAAGATAAATACTGCTCTTTCGATTAATTTTAACAATCATTTGTGTGTAAAGGAGAAATTATGGAATTTTCAAGCCGTTATGTAGCGCATGTTCCTGACGCTCAAGGGTTTGTTAAATATTCTGCAGAAGAAAATAAGATCTGGAGTATTTTATTTGAAAGACAAATCAAATTAATAACAGGAAGAGCTTGTGATGAATTCATAACGGGATTAAAAACTTTAGCTATAAAGTCTGAAGTAATTCCTCAGATTCCCGATCTAAATGAAAGGCTTAAAGCAGTAACGGGCTGGCAAGTGTCTGCAGTTGAGGCATTAATTTCTGCTCGAGAATTTTTTGAGTTGTTGGCAACTAAACATTTTCCTATAGCTACATTTATTCGTAGTGAAGAAGAGTTGGATTATGTTAAAGAGCCTGATATCTTTCATGAAGTTTTTGGTCATTGTCCGATGTTGACGGATAAGGTATATGCTGAGTTTGTTTATGATTATGCTCAAAAAGTGTTAACCTTCCCTGAATCAGATTGGCCATTACTCCAACGTTTGTTTTGGTTTACAGTTGAGTTTGGTTTAATTAAGACCGCAAAGGGGCTGCGAGCTTATGGTGGTGGAATACTGTCTTCCATTAGTGAAACGGTATATAGTGTAGAAAGCGATATTCCGCTGAGAGTGATTTTTGAACCAATAGCCGCATTTCGCATGCCGTATCGTATCGACATGTTGCAACCAGTTTATTTTGTGATCAATAATTATCAGACTTTGTACGACTTTGTTTTATCTGACATAGGTAAACTTTTAGCTCGAACTCGAGAACTAGGGGAGTTTCCACCTTTTTTTAAGGTGGATCCAGATAACCCTAATATCCATATTAGAGCATGTTAATCTACGTATTGTAATGAACAGCTAGTCTTGTTAACATCGAGCAACCTAGTTTGTTCATTGGCTTTTAAGTCAAGGAGCATTATTTGATTAAAGTACTAATTGTTGATGACCATGCATTGGTTCGAATGGGTATTCGACGATTACTCGAAGATATGTCGGATGTAGAGGTAGTCGCTGATGCAGAAAGCGGTGAAGAAGCTTTGGCATTAGTAAAAAAACATTCTCCTGACGTGGTCCTTTTAGATATGAAAATGCCTGGGATTGATGGCTGGGAAGTAACACGTCGTCTAAAAAAATCAAATCCCCATGTTAAGGTTATTGCTGTAACCGCGATGTGTTCTGATCTGTTACCTACCCGTGTTTTGCAATTAGGCGCTATGGGGTATCTGACGAAAGAGTCAGGTGCAGAAGAAATGGCTGCTGCGATACGTAAAGTTGCCAAAGGAGAAAAATACCTTAGTGCTGAAATTGCTCAAAAAGTTGCGATTAATAGCTTGGAAGAAGTACAAGGTTCTCCCTTTGATGTATTATCTGAACGTGAAATGCAAGTGATGTTGATGATTACTAGTGGCATGAATGTGCAAGAAATTAGTGATAGGCTTTTCCTTAGCACCAAGACAATTAATGGCTATCGTTATCGCACATTTGAAAAATTAGGTATTAAAAATGATGTGGAGCTTACTTATTTAGCTCTGAAACATGGAATTATAGAAAATCCCATCGATTTAACGTCAGAAGATTAAAGGTCCTTGTGTGTGGTCTGGGTATTGCGTCTGACTTTTCCCAAAAGTATAGCACTGCCGCCTAGGCTACATTTTAAACCAAGAGTTACTGCTATTATTACATGAATATTTCTACTGAATTAGCGTTGTTTCTCACTAAGTTACCTAATGAGCCCGGTGTTTATCGTATGCTGGATGAAGTAGGCAATATTCTTTACGTAGGTAAAGCTTCCAATCTGAAAAAGCGGGTAACCAGCTATTTCAACAAACAAAATACAGGCATTAAAACACGATCTTTGGTGAGTCAAATCGCCTCTATAGAAATTTCTGTTACACGTAGCGAAACCGAAGCTTTATTATTGGAAAGTAATCTGATTAAAACATTAAAACCAAAATACAATGTTTTATTACGAGACGATAAATCTTATCCTTATATTCACCTTTCTAATCATCCTGATTTTCCACGTATAGAAAGCTATCGTTCTAAAAAAAAACCTCTTTCAGGTGATTTTTTTGGCCCTTATCCTAGTAGCGCCGCGGTAAAAGAAACTATAGTAACCATACAAAAAGTCTTTAAAGTTCGAAATTGTCGGGACAGTTATTTTAATGCACGCTCAAGACCTTGCTTGCAGTACCAGATTAAACGATGTACTGCTCCCTGCGTCAATTACATAACTCCCGAGGATTACAAACGTTCTGTACAAGACGCTATGCGATTTTTACAGGGTAAGTCCCAATTAATTCTTGATGAACTTGCCAAACGAATGGATAAAGCTGTAAGCGAATTAAATTTTGAAGAAGCAGCGCTTTTGCGGGATCAAATTAAAAGTTTGCGATTGGTGCAAGAACAACAGGGCGTTTTACAATTACGTGGGGATGCGGATGCTATTGCAATCGAGATTAGCCCTGGTTTTGCATGCGTCCAATGCGTGACTATTCGCGAAGGCCAAGTATTGGCAAGTCGTAGTTATTTTCCATCGGTACCTCAAAAAGGCTTAGAAGATGAACTCAATATCGACGATTTGTGGCAACAAACTTTTGATGCATTTATAGGATTCTATTATTTGGATGTTCCAGAGAAGATTCCTGCATTAATCATTACGAATCATGATTTGGTGGATCACCAGTCCTTAGAAGAGGCATTATCACAACAACGCGGTAAATTGTGTAAAATTCAAGTGAATCCTCGTGGCATTAAGTCCCGATGGATGGATTTTGCACTGAATAATTTACGTGTCTCGGTAGCCGAATATGTTACAAAACATTCTACAATCAGATCTCGTTTCCAAGAGTTAGAGCGGCTTTTGGGCCTTAAAAAGCAAATTGAGCGAATGGAATGCTTTGATATAAGTCACACGCAAGGTGAGGCAACTGTTGCATCGTGTGTTGTGTTTGATCATGAGGGGCCTTGTCCTAATGAGTATCGACGTTTTAATATCGAAGGAATTACTCCTGGAGATGATTATGCGGCAATGGAACAGGCAATTACCCGACGCTTTAAACGTTTGGTGGAAATTCAATCCCTACCTGATGTATTAATTATTGACGGAGGCAAAGGGCAAGTAGCGGTGGCCCAGAAAGTGCTTATGTCTTTAGGTATATCAACGGTGAACTTGCTGGGGGTGGCTAAAGGACCTTCACGCAAAGCCGGGTGGGAAAAATTGATTCTAGTGCATGAAGCACATGAATTGACTTTACCCGATGACTCTAAAGCCTTGCATTTGTTACAACATATTCGAGATGAGGCGCACCGATTTGCCATTACTGCTCATCGTAAAAAAAGACAAAAAAAGAGATTGGAATCAACTCTTGAGGATATAGAAGGAGTCGGAGCAAAACGTAGACAAGCATTACTGCATCGCTTTGGTGGGATACGAGAGCTTGCAAAGGCTCCACTGGAAGAAATTGCCAAAGTATCAGGAATTAGTGAACATTTGGCAAAACGTATTTTTCAATTTTTTCATGGCGAAAAAGTGTAGTCATAAAAAAATTGTAGCGCCGGATTGGCGCAGTGCGTTCCGGCAATCCTGAGTGCAATGAGGGGCTCCTATCAGGACATGGTGCGACAGCATGGAGATCCCTCGTTGCACTCAAGATGACGGGGTTTTGTACCTATGTTATTCATCAATAATTAGAATATTATTCATAACCCTAGCAAAAACTCTAATATTCGTACTAAACTTATTTTAGATATGCTCGAATAATAATTGGAATAAATTGATATTTAAGCACAAATCTTGCATATAAAAATAATAAGTAAAGGTGAGAGGGGGGGCATATGTATAAATTACTTTCAGCTGCATTGATGATGCTCATGGCTGCCATAGCGAATGCGGGTAATTTTTATGGCACAGGACTATGTGGATACCCACAATACGATTGTATTAAAGTAGAGTCAGGACAAAGTTGGGAGACTTTGTTTCCGGATGAAAATCAACGTGACATTGTTCAAAGAGTCAATCGGACCTATAACCCGTTATGGGCTGGCAAGATAATCGCGGTTCCGAAAAATTTAGCTTATCTCACTGTTTTTGACGTTGCACCTTTCCCATTAAAAATTCCAAATGAACATCAAAAACAAATTATTGTTGATCAGGATAAATTGGCCTTTGGGGCTTATGATGCCGAAGGTAATTTGGTGAAATGGGGACCTATTTCATCTGGAAGAGACCGATGCCCTGACGCTAATCGTTCTTGCCGCACTTTAACTGGGATTTATCGGGTGTTCAGTAAAGAAAATGAAAAATGTACATCCGATGTATTCCCCATAGGTAAAGGTGGCGCAAAGATGCCTTTCTGCATGTTTTTCCATAAGGGTTTCGCATTACATGGTTCCGACGATATCCCGGGAGTAAGAGCGAGTCACGGATGTGTGCGTATGTTTACCCAGGATGCTAAATGGTTAAATCTGAACTTTGTTGAATTATCCAGCGAACGAAATAATTTCATGGGTACAACGGTTATTGTACGTCCAATAAATGACAGTGAGTGAGAAATATAATGAATACAATAAATAAAATCACTTCAATTTCATTGATGCTTTTCTTAGGACTAATGTCTTCTGCACAACTTGAAGCAGCCAAAATCAAAAAGAATAACCCCCAAGAGGCACAAGCCAAGGCAGAAAAGGAAGAGGCACGATTTCCTATAGGATGTAGGCCGGTAGGATATAAGGAAAGTTTAAAAGTATTATCTCTTTTTCCTGGGAAAGAGGGGGCTTTGCAGTCTTTGTATTTTTTCTTTAATAAATCACCACAAACGGTCAGCTTGTACCAAATGCGTGATGAAGACAGTCAGTACACAACTCGATATAATCATTCGATAGGTGGTCGTCAATGGGCGGCGTTAGCTACAGGAGAGCCATTAGTTAAATTTATTTGTACTGCGGGTGATGGCAAAACTTCTTATGGAAAAATTATAGATTGTGCAGATACGATTAAAGTATGTGAATACGTTAATGTTAAGTTTGGTTTGAATAATAAAGGTAACTATTGGATAGTCGATGGCACAACGAGAAATGGGGCAGTTAATGAAGTAGTGCATTATGGCATAATACCTGGGGTATAAATCTGAAAATATAATGATAAAAATTCAGGTTACAATTGCCATGCAAAGAGGGAGAATTTTCATGAAATCGCTAGTACCTTGGGTCTGTTTATTCGTTGCATCAGCCGGCCAAAATGCTTTTGCTGATGAGTTTAGTGCTTATCGATTAGGGAATTATAATAAAGCAATAGAGCCTTTGATGAGTCAATCGGGGAAAAATGCAGTCGCCGATTACTACTTAGGACGGATTTATCTTTATGGATATGGTCAATTTAAAAATAACTTGTTGGCAATACGCTATTTTACCCAATCTGCACAAAAAGGATATCTACCTGCAATTCAACTGATGGCAAAATATACTTTATTGCATGAGAAGGATCCGCAACAAGCTTTTATGTGGTTTCAAAAAGCGGCCGATGCAGGAGATGTAGATGCCCAGATGTTTACCGCAGCTGCTTATATGTATGGAGTTGGGGTAAAGAAAAATACAGACGCGGCAACTCGGTATTATATTAATGCGGCAAAAAGTGGTAACTCTCTTGCGCAATTTACTTTAGCCAAGAATTTTATCGATAGCCGTAATTCATCAAATCGTAAATTAGGTCTTATTTGGTTAAATAAAGCAGTTGCCAATGGTAACCTTCAAGCAATAACCAGGCTGGGGGAGCTTTATCTTGCAGGTCAGCTGGTCGATAAAGATGAAAAGAAAGGCGAGGAATTATTAAATCAAGCTGCAGCTCAAGGCTTTGCACCTGCAATGGTGGCATTAGGTGAATTAGCTTTAGAACAAAATCAAAAAGAACAAGCTTTGCAGTGGTTTAATAAAGCAGGTGGTCAATCAAGTGATGAGGCCTATTTGGACTTGGCTCACATTTATTTACAACAAAAAAGTCCAATTTATGATCCTAAAACTGCATTTATGTGGACTTTGAAAGCAGCTCAGAATGGATTGCCGCAAGCGAAACGTGAGTTAGCTGATATGTATCAAAAAGGAATAGGCGTTGATACCAATCAAGATTTGGCAAAACAATGGCAGAATCAGGCAATTCAAGATGAAAGTGCAAAAAATCAGGAAGCAGCTTTAGCGCAAGCAGCATTGTGGCTAAGTAATGGGACAACCGATAAGCTCGAGCAAACTGATTTTCAAATGAAAGGAATACTTAGTGCTTGGCATAATCCTGCTGTATTAGGAGATTTTGCTTATAACCAAGCCCCCCAGCTGAAAAAGATAATGCGTCAGTCTATTTTTCAGCCCCAATTTGAATTAGTTCAGCCTAATGATGTTCCAATCACCAGTTATTACGATGCTCTCTTGAGTAAAATCCCAAGTTTCCAGGCAAATCAATGGACATATCCTCTTTATCCTTTAGACCCACAGCTTTCTGCTTTGGAAAGGATAAATGCCCCAATTTATGCTCAGTTGAATTTACCTGCACCTTATATAGATGCTAATTATTATGATTATGATGATAATTCACAGGCCAGTATCATGGATTTGTGGACTCAAGGTTGGCAAGCACAACTTAACTACATGTCTATGTTTAATCATTTATATTTTAGAGCGATATTAGGTGATGCTCAATCGCAGTTTCAAATCGGACAAATGTTTCAATATGGCATCGGTATAGCACAAAGTGATTCTTCAGCCATCATTTTTTATCAAAATGCGGCACAACAGCAACATTTGGGTGCAGAATACAATTTAGGCATTTTATATTTACAGCATGCTAAGGATAAAAATGATTATCAGCTTGCATTAAATGATTTAACGGATGCAGCGTTTAAAGGAAATAAAAAATCTCAATACGTTTTGGCCAGAATTCTATCCCAGGGGATAACTGGTCCGGATGGTACAGTTTATATTCAACCCAATCCAGAACAAGCAACGTCTATGTTATATCTGGCTGCAGCCAACAATTATGGTCCTGCAGAATATGAGCTTGCAGATAGCTTGGCGCGTCAAAATGATAGCGGTTTAAGTGTCAATGTAAGGAAGCACAAAATAGCTATGATTCGTCAATTGTATCAAGGGGCCGCAGATAGAGGCATTTCTCAGGCACTACTGCCTCTCGCATTTTATAATGCTATGGATCAGGATATGGCAAAGCAGGCGCAAGCTTTTCTGATTGCTAAAGAGCAAGCGACTAGTGGAGATGAAAACGCTGCGTTATTGCTGGGATTGCTCTATGACCGGGGTATTGGTGTTAAAGCGGATCCAGGACAAGCCATCACCTGGTATCAGCAAGCAGGACAAAACTCGGTAAGCGATTTTATATTAGGAACATATTCTGCAGAAGGGAAGGGTATTGCCCAAGACAAGACAAAAGGAATGGAGCAATTGCAGAAATCCGTTGATGATAAATTCTCATATGCAGATTTTAATATGGCGGTGTTGCAAAAGCAAAATGGACAAGACTTTTTACCTAATTTAATACGGTCTTATAAATTAGGTAACAGTCATGCAGGAATTGTTTTGGCCGATTTCTATTTGGCAGAAAATTCTGATCCAGAGAAAATGCAAGAAGCCAAACAAATTTATACTGGTTTGGCCGAAAAAGGAGATCAGTATGCACAATTGAAATTGGCTTTCATGCTGGAAAAGGGTTTAGGTTCCGAACCTAATCTGGCAGAGGCACAACGTTGGTATACTGCATCTGCAGAACAAGGAAATCCTCTTGCTCAATATCTGTTAGGTCAGTTTTATCAATTAGGTGAGAATGGCGAACCTGATTACAATTTGGCTAAGCAGTGGTATGAGAAAGCAGCCTTTGTTCTACCTGAAGCTTCTGTTGCTTTAGGATTTATTGATGAAACAGTCAATGATAATTATGCCCAGGCATTTAAGGCTTATCAACAAGCTGCTGCGAAAGGAGATCCTTTAGGAATATATGATTTGGCATTAATGTACTTATATGGCAAAGGAACACCAGTCAATTATCAAAAAGCGAGGGATTTATTTGTTGAAGCATCAACCCATCAAGTTCATGAGGCAATGAATCAATTAGGTGCAATTTATTTTAATGGCCTCGGACAATCTCGTGACACACAACAAGCTTTATCCTGGTATAAAAAGGCCGCAGATTTAGGTGATGACAATGCACTTTATCAATTGGGATTATTATCAGAAACAGGAGTAATTACCAAACTTGATTTTAATGATGCAATTAACTATTACCAACAATCTGCTGCTAAAGGTAACGAGAAGGCGATGTTGGCTTTAGCAAGAATGTATCATTATGGTTTGGGCGTTGAGAGAAACCCCAAAATGGCTGCAAGTCTTTATGAAAAACTCGCCGTACGACAAAATGCTTATGCACAGTATCAATTAGGTACTTATTACTTGGAGGGAACTGCTGGTGAGCGATCTCTTTCTAAGGGTAAGGAATTACTACAGCAGGCAAGTGATAATGGCAGCATACAGGCACGTAAAATTTTACAGAGAATGGAAGCACAAAATCAAGCTCGTGTGAGTTTTATTGAACCTGTATTAATGAATAAAGCCTCTTTTACTCCGGAGCAAACAGCTGATTTTATGTATCTGCAAGCATTAAATGAGTGGAATCAGGGGGATGAAGTTTTATCGCGTATGATTTTACAACGTTTAGTGACGCAGTTTCCAAATTTTGTACCGGCAAAACGTGCCATTGAGCAGTTGAATCAGGCAAAATTGGCCAGTATTTATGGATAGTTAGTTAATTCCTTGATTCCCCGGGCGAGATAAACAACGCCCGGGAAGCATAATTTATCGTTTGTTCATCTTTTCTGCCTGTTTATCGTTCCATTGATTCCAAATTAAAATTTATTCCATTTATTTTGGGATAAAATATTGCATATTTTATAATATTTACTCAAAATAGTTTTTGATTTATCTAGTATTCCAATAGAAAGTCTAACAAAATGACAGGAGTGTCACGATGAAATATACGATAACTTTTTGCGTATTTGATCATACTGTAGGAGGGAATCCTTTTTGGCATGGTTCTTTTTTTTTATCGATGCTGGATGAAAGCAAACAATTGCTTGAAGTTGTTGAGACTTGGGGCTTTTATGGTGTTACCAGTACCGGAGATAAAAGCAGTTGGTTGGAGCAATTTAAAAACAAATATCATTTAGATGTTGATTTCCAAGGCAATCATGGGATGCTAATTAATGAGGAAGTGCGTTTCATGGATCTTGGGCACGGTTTACATGGATACACTTTTGAGCTAACTCAGCATGAATTTGAATTGTTACAAAAGAGATGCGCACATGCTGTTGCAGAGCAAGAGGCTGCAATTAAAGAAATAGTAGGTGATGGTCAAAATTTTAAAGCAGATCCATCAAAAAAGGGAAGAATTTATCAAGAAGAAGCCTACTCCAGACAAATTTTTGAAATTGAACAAATAAAAGCCAAAATTGAAGGACGTCCTTCCAGGCTTAAGCCTTTTGATTTTCATTTATCATTTGATTTATCGGGACCTAGTCTGAAGAATTCCAATACCTGTAAAACTATGGCGGTTTCCCTTTTGGAAGGAATCTTAACCGACGAGCAACTTGCCCCATTTAAAAATTCCTCTTTGCCACGATTGATTCCAGGTTTAGAACCTATACTTTTGCATAGTGAGGGCCCTTTACACACACATAAAAAATCATCAGGTAAAGAAGTTTTTTATCGAGATATGAAACAGGATAAGGAAGTTAAATTATATTGGAGCGTACCCCCACAACGTTTTGATGAATTATCAGTGGATACCGAGAAGCTATTTAAAATCGATGAAGAGTATTGTGATGAAGTGAAATATATCGTCAGTCAGTTGCAGCGTTTGGAGTGGTTAATAAGAAATGCATCTTTACCTGAAAAATACAAAGAATATCAAAGGGATTTAATTCAGCGTATTGTTTCCTGTTATAAAGCATTTGCCATGATTGAGCCCAAAAATGATACTAAAATATCAGGTTGGCAAGGCTCAATTCTTGGTTTTTTTTCTGTTCCGAGAAGTAATGAAGAGAAAAAACTACAAGGTAAAATTCATCAGGCAAAAATGCTTTTAAACACTCTTTATATGGCCGTAGTAGATGGATGGTCGATTTATGATGAGTATCCTTCTGAGACCTCTACAACTGTAGATGGCGAAGACTATAACGTACTGGAAGCTTTAGTTTCTTACTTATCAACAGAAGATAAAAAGAGTCTATGTAAGATAGTAGGAAGGCCGTATTTGGAAGACGAAGTAACACAGGTAACTTTGCCGGTATAAGTACCCGTTTAGTATTTTGATCATAGCCTGGGTGAAGGCGAGTGCTGTAGCCAAGGGAGAGTATTAGTGCCGCATCCACCAGAAAAAATTTTGAACATAGCTCAATTTTTCCGAATGTAGCGAGGGAATCTCCAGTCAGGTAGTATTATAATAATGTTAATAGATAAGGTAGTCGTGAACTATTAAACGCTTTCAGCAGATAAAAAATCGAACCGGCAATTCCGGTTCGATTTTTTCGAATTGAACGATTAAGCAGCCATTGCCTTAACACGAGCTACTAGACGACTTTTAATACGAGCAGCTTTATTTTTATGAATTAAACCTTTACAAGCCGCTTTATCAATAATTGGTTGCGCTTTGGTGAAGGCAGCTTGAGCGGCTTCTTTATCACCTGATTCAACAGCTTTAATTACATTTTTGATGTAGGTGCGGAACATAGAACGTGCACTGGCATTGTGTTGACGTAGTTTTACGTTTTGGCGAGCACGCTTGATCGCTGATTTAATATTTGCCACTTAAAAATCTCCACTCATTCAGATGGTACAAAAAGATGATGATCATGCACAATGAGTTAGAATTTGTCAATAGACTTCTTTGTTTCTAAAGCATAAATTGATTCACTCTACGACGGTATGTGTCATTTATGCTCAAAATCAATTGAGTAATATGAAATCCTAATTATTCGTTCAATTTCAGTATAAAGACTATGACATCATATTTATAATTATGACAGTTGATACATTTAGGTATAATATAAGGTATTTTGCGCCTTGTATAAAAATTATGTCAGCAACAGATACAGAGATTATGGTACCTAAACGACAGAGCTTATTGCGTTCAACGACATTGGTTTCAGTAATGACCTTTATTTCACGTATTGTAGGTTTTGTGCGCGATATGGTGCTCGCCAATTTTTTTGGTGCTCAAGCAGGCATGGATGCTTTTTTTGTAGCATTCCGCATTCCTAATTTTATGCGTCGTCTTTTTGCAGAAGGAGCATTTGCTCAAGCGTTTGTTCCTGTGCTTGCTGAGTATCAAAAAACTCGTTCTCCAAGCGATGTACGTGTTTTTATCGCACGTATTTCCGGATATCTAGGTACTATTCTTAGTGTTGTCACTTTAATTGGGATATTTGCTGCACCAGTGATCATCTTTTTATTTGCCCCTGGTTTTAGTCATGACAGTGACCGTGCTGTATTGGCTACAGAAATGTTGCGTATTACTTTTCCATTTTTAATGCTCGTTTCACTAACAGCTATGGCTGGAGCGGTATTAAATACCTACGGTTATTTTGCAATCCCTGCCTTTACACCGGTATTATTGAATATCAGTATGATTCTTGTGGCGATCTATTTATGTCCTCATTTACCAAAACCTGTAGTCGGTTTGGCTTGGGGCGTGCTCATTGCAGGCATTGCGCAATTACTGTTTCAAATTCCTTTTTTGCATCAACGCAGTTTATTAGTAAAACCCCAGTTAGTCAGAAATGATGCTGGAGTGAATAAAGTGCTTAAGTTAATGATTCCAGCTTTATTTGGTGTTTCTATTGCCCAACTTAATTTAATGGTTGACAGTATTTTTGCTTCCTTTTTAAAAGTTGGAAGTGTGTCTTGGTTATACTACACCGACCGCCTTACTGATTTTCCATTAGGAGTTTTTGGTGTGGCGATTGCAACAGTGATTCTTCCTCATTTATCTCGAAGGCATGCGGAGCAGAGTATAAGCCAATATTCAAGTGCCTTAGATTGGGGATTACGCTCTATTTTACTTATAGGAATTCCAGCAGGTTTAGGATTATGTTTATTTGCTATGCCGTTGATTGCGAGTTGCTTTGCCTATGGTAAATTCACCGCTTATGATGTGATTCAGACTCAAAAAAGCTTAATCACACTTGGGGCCGGGGTGCCTGCTTTTA
This sequence comes from Legionella qingyii, assembly GCF_003184185.1. The sequence goes on from NZ_QHJG01000044.1 coordinate 43,984, forward strand.
TGATGGTCAAAGTATTAGCCTCTGGTTTTTATGCACGACAAGACATTAGCACTCCAGTTAAGGTGGGTGCGATTTCTATGATAGTTAATACTTTATTGTGTTCTATATTTATTTGGCATTTCGCTCACGCGGGTCTAACTTTAGCTTCCGCATTGGCAGGTTATGTTAATTGCGGTACTTTATTATTTTTATTAATTAAACGTGGGGTATTCAAACCTTCTCCTGGATGGTTAAAATACAGTATGCAATTACTCCTTGCTAATGCAGCAATTAGTATTTATTTAATTTTAATGAGTGGTACAGTAAGTTACTGGCTTGGTTTTTCCCCCGTGATGCGTCTAACCTTACTATCCGTCCATGTAACAGCTGCAGTAATCATTTATTTGTTAGTTCTGGGATTAACCGGGCTTAGACCTGCCCATTTCCGAGGTCAAGTGAAGGAATAAAAACATGCAAGCAAAGTTATTTTATGAGACTCAAGGTGAAAGGGCTATTCCTCTTTATTTGATTTCTCAAGGTCAATGGGAAGAGGAGGTAAGCATGCTTACTCCTGCGGTACAAAATTGTCTGTCCTTGCATCAATTTAAAGGGAAAATAGGTGATTCTTGTTTCATTCAGAATGCAGATGGTTTGATCGATAAAGCATATATTGGTACAGGTGATGGGAATCAAGTTCAGGCTTTAGCCAATGCAGCATTAATACTTCCTCCTAATATTTATCAAGTACAAGGAATATGTTCCCAAGAAGGAGCAATCAGTTGGGCTTTGGCGCAATATCGTTTTGAGGCATATAAAAAACAAGAAGTGCAACCACGGCTTTTAGTAGTTCATCCAGATAATTTAAATTCCATTTTGGCATTAACTCAAGCTCACTTTTTAGTGAGGGATTTGATAAACAAACCAACAAGTGATTTAGGTCCAAAAGAATTAGCTGAGGTAGTAGAACAATTAGCTGAAACACATAATGCGCAATTCAGACAATGGATTGGTGATGAATTGTTAAACGATAATTTTCCAGCAATTCATGCAGTTGGGCGTGCTTCTAAATCATCTCCCCGCTTGTTGTCATTAACTTGGGGAGATGAGAAAAATCCTCATATTACTCTGGTAGGAAAAGGGGTTTGTTTTGATAGCGGAGGCCTAGATATTAAATCGGCTTCTGGTATGCGGTTAATGAAAAAAGATATGGGTGGTGCTGCCCATGTAATAGGTCTTGCGCAATGGATTATGACGCGTAATTTACCGGTACGCTTACAAATGCTTATTCCTGCTGTAGAAAATTCTATAGGTCCTGATGCATTTAGACCTGGTGATGTTTTAACCATGCGTAACGGCTTAACTGTGGAAGTGCATAATACGGATGCGGAAGGACGGTTGGTTTTGGCTGATGCTTTAGTAAAAGCATGCGAAGAACACCCCGATTTACTGATTGACTTTGCAACTCTAACAGGAGCTGCACGTGTTTCAGTTGGTACTGAAATTGCCGCACTGTTTACCAATAATGATCACTTGGCTGCAGAACTAACAGCGGCCTCTTATAAAGTGGTTGATCCCATCTGGCGATTGCCTTTATTTCCAGCGTACGAAGATTTGCTTCGCTCAAATATTGCTGATTTAGCTAACTCTAGCGATCATCCTTATGCAGGAGCAATTGTGGCAGGATTATTTCTGCAGCGCTTCGTAGCAAAATCCATACCTTGGATGCATTTTGATATTATGGCGTGGAACTTGGGTAATAGGCCTGGAAAGCCTGAAGGTGGAGAAGCAATGGGGTTACACACGGTTGCAGAATATTTGCTAAAGGTTTATGGATAACAAGAAAAAGTTGAGTTCAAAAGGAGATTCTGATGTTAATAACGTTTCATACTGATGCCTATGAAGATATAACCTATTTTGCAGATGTAGCTAAGCGTCTGCTTTCTTTAATGGGACATAGCGGCACTACTCCTGGTGCAATCAAATCAGAAAATCTTCCTGAAGCTTTGGAACGATTGCAGGCTGGCCTTAACAAAGAAAAAAAGGTGGTTGAAGAGGATGATGAAAACGAATCAGAAATCAGTTTGTCAAAGCGTGCTGTTCCTTTAATTAGTTTACTGCAAGCCGCAATAAAAAAAGATAAAGATATTCTCTGGGATTAATGTCCTGCTTTATCGTAATCGTTCACAACTAGTGTCATCCTGAGGAGCTTACGATGAAGGATTTACTACTTTGAGCATTATATTTTATTATGTTCATATCATCCGATGGAGAGCTCCCACTGCGCTGAGGATGACGTGTACTGGTGGGTATTCAGGATGACGAAACATTCGAATCAAAGAACCAGCACACTACTTCAATTCAATCTGATGCGTATGTAATTCGCAACCTTTGGCTCTATAGTCTCTGTAGTGTGCACGGCTTAATTCTTTCTCAGCTTCTACATTCACTACAATTTCGATAACACGCTTAAATTTAGGATAAAAATCTGGAATATAATTCGCAAGATTCAAGAGGATGTCGTTAAATCCTCTAGGTTCCCGTTCATAACCTATTTGTATCGGGGGAGGGGGTTCGGGGCCTTCACCTTGCAGGTTATGCGGAATAAAGCTTTCTTCTTTGAACGTCCATAGCAGCTCATCCAGAAATTCGGCATCTTGTTTGTTGTTGCATAAGACATAAACCTTATGTCCTTTAGCATAAGCTTTTTCCAAAAGACGACAAGCCACCGACCAGCGTGCATCAGTCTGGTCACTAGCTAATAGATAAAAATCAACGCGAATTGAGGGCATGGCGTATTATTTGAGTTAATAAGGGAACTGGTCTGCCAGTGGCATTACGATTTTTGCCGAAGATCCAGGCTGTGCCAGCAATGTCTAAATGTGCCCAACGATACTTTTCTGTAAAGCGAGACAAAAAGCAAGCTGCAGTGACACTGCTTGCAGTACGATCAAAACCCGCATTGATCATATCGGCTAAAGGACTATCAAGGGCATCTTGATAGTCATCATCTAAAGGCATGCGCCAGACTCTATCATTACTTTCCTTAGCCGCATCTTCAATCAATTGTGCTAATTCTTCATCTTGAGTCATAAAACCCGATGCAACAGTTCCCAGCGCAACAATAATTCCACCAGTAAGTGTTGCAACATCGATGACAAATTTCGGTTGATATCGCTCTGCATATGTCAGTGCATCGGCTAAAACCAAACGACCTTCGGCATCAGTATTAATGATTTCCACGGTTTGCCCGGACATACTTGTAACAATATCACCTGATTTGACGGAGGTGCCACTCACCATATTTTCAGCACTGGCAATTAAACCGATAACATGAACAGGAAGTTTTAACAAAGCACAAGCTTTTAAAGTACCTAATACACTGGCAGCACCAGACATATCATATTTCATTTCATCCATTGCATTGGCTGGTTTGATGGATAATCCGCCAGAATCAAAAGTAATTCCCTTGCCTACCAGAATGATTGGAGGAGCATCATCAGCTCCTTTGTAATGTATGTCAATAAGTCTTGGTGGTTGGGCTGACCCTTGTGCCACTGCTAATAAAGTTCCCATGCCCATTTGGTGCATTTCTTCCGGTCCCATCACTTTGCAGCTCATATTTTGGGCAAATTCTTTAGCTAATTGCATTGCTTGATCCCCTAAATAAGTAGGGGTACAGATATTAGCGGGCATATTGGCCAGATGACGAGTCAACTCAACACCTGCTGCAATTGATTGACCTAATTTTAATCCCTCTTCACTAGCATTCGGCAAATAAAAAGTTATAGACTCTAATTGATGAGGCTTCGCTTTTTTCTTTTTAAAATCGAGTAATTGATAGCGTTGATTATCGATTTGAACAATCATTTGTTCCAATTGCCAATCTGCTGAATAGTGCGTTATTTGAGGCAAACATAGGGTTGCAGAGCGAATTCGGTGTTTGATTAAAGCCCCTGTAATCTCTGTTATTCTTTTTTTTAGCTGAGATGGTGTGAATTTGGTTTGTTCACCACATTGAATGATTAATAAGCTACCATCCAGATCATGATGCCACTGCATATCACCAGCCTCGGAGGTTTTTTTAATAAGTCTACTAACTAAATTATGATGCTCCTTACTCAGAGCAAAATCAGCTAGTTCAGCATCAGAAAACACCCCAATAACAAGACATTCACTACTTGATAAGTTAGGTTTTTGCGTTAATCCGTAATTCATTTTAATAATCCCTAATGCCTGGCTTAGCCTGGGTGAAGCGCAGTATAACCCGGGAATTGTATTAATTAAACCTGGGCCGCGCTTCACCCAGACTACATTTGACTTGTAGTTTACCCAAACTTAGTTTGATTTTAAACAGGCAATTTACAGTCTGTTAATGGTTGTGTTGGTACAACAATTTGGACATTGATTCCTTTAATCGTTGGGCTATTTATTGCTTTTTCTAAATATTCAATCAATGGAACATCAACTACTTTACCATATTCTGATGAAGCTTGCCGAAAAAACAATTGACCTTTATTTCGAATTGCAAAGCCTAAATGAGAAATATTTAATGCAGTGCCAATTTTTGGGCTTAGCTCCCAATTGGGTCTTACGATTTCGATGATTGCACCATTAGGAATTTGTGCGAATAAATACATATTAGGTTTATTTTTTTCAGAAAATAGTGCAGTGAAGGGGATGTATGGAACTTCTTCTGAAAGAGTTTCCAATTGGGCCCCTTTCTTTTTTAATTCCATTAATCGTTCTTCTTCTTTTACCTTATCAGTGTTTACTAATCTGATTGTTTGAACAGTTTTATAGGCATACCAATTGGGTTTATTAATGATCGCATCAGCAATTTTTGCAACAGGTTGATTATTCTGATCTTTTATAGTTAGTGTAATGTCTTTAAGAATTCCATTTCGCTGATTATTTTGATTCCAATCCAGACCTGTAAAATGATTTCGTTGTAGATAAGAGACAGTTCCGTTTTTATAACGTATGCTTTTTATGCATCGTTGAAACGATGCAAGCGAATTTGCAACGGCCAATGATACAACGGTGTTGACGTAGGTATCACAGTCGAACGCATCTACACGATATTGAGGGTATTGATCGTATCGAGCCTTTGGTCCTTCACCTAAGGAACCAAGAATATATTGTACTCCTAAAAATTGACTGCTGACCCAATCTATTCTATCTGGCATGGAACTATTCGGCATGTTGCTTAGTCTATGGTATAGTTCTTCTATTGAGGAGTTAGCTTGTTTTTCGGCACTATCTGAGTCAAAAGCATGGCTTTGAAAAGAAATGAGAATGCAGGCTGCAAAGGCTAGATGTTTTAAGGGAGTGAGTGTGTACTTCATTAGTTTTTTCTATCTAAAGCCAAATAATGACTGCATTTTAACCCGTTCCAAAGTATGGAGGCAAGGATGCTGAATATAATTTGGTTAGGAATGATACTAATTTCAGTCGTCGTTGGCGTAATTGAGGGGCGTATTGATGAGGTGGCACGTGCTGTCACAGAATCGGCAAAACTAGGCTTTGAAATCGCTCTTGGTTTGGCAGGAATTATGTCATTATGGCTAGGAATAATGTCTATAGCTAACGAATCAGGTTTGGTTGCCTTACTAGGAAAAATACTCAGGCCAATTTTAAGACGACTATTTCCGGATATTCCTACGGAGCATCCTGCAATGGGAGCAATGACTATGAATATTGCTGCTAATATGCTAGGTCTTGCCAATGCAGCTACTCCATTTGGACTGCAAGCAATGAAAGAGCTGCAAACACTGAATCAACACGCACAAATTGCAACAAATTCCATGTGTACTTTCTTGGCAATTAATACTTCAAGCGTGCAATTAATCCCTGCTACCGCAATTGCCTATTTGGCGACCAATGGCAGTACGAATCCTAGCAGCGTTATAGTCAGCTCATTGATCGCAACGACCATTTCTACATTGGTCGCCATTATTTCTGTAAAACAATTAGCCAAATTACCAATGTTTCGTGTTGAAGGGAAAAACAGTCTATGAGTGGGTTTGCCAATCAATTATCCAATTGGATGCTTTTAGTTTTTATTGTAGGTATTCCTTTATATGCTGCGGCAGTAAAAAAAATTAATGTTTTTGATGCATTTATTGTCGGTGCGAAACAAGGTTTTGATACTATTTTAAGCGTTGTTCCCTATTTAATCGCTATGATAGTTGCTATAGGCATGCTGCGTGCCTCAGGTTTTTTTAGTTTAATGGCAAATCTTCTTTCACCGCTTTTAGCTATGATAGGTATGCCTCCAGAAGTATTACCGTTGGCTTTGATTCGACCTTTTTCTGGAAGTGCTTCAACGGGAATGATGGCGGAATTGATTCATCAATATGGCGGGGATTCACTCATAGGCAAAATTGCAGCAACTATGATGGGAAGTACAGAAACGACATTTTATGTCATTGCTGTATATTTCGGTTCTATAGGAATTCGGCGCACGCGGCACGCTATACCCGCGGGTTTATTGGCTGATCTTGCTGGAATTATTGCATCAGTACTTGTTTGTCGCTATTTATTCGGATGATAATAACTGAGAGCTATTGTAGCTTTGCCAGAAATTCATAGGGTAGCGAAATATACGGCGCCCTCGAAAATTTGGCACATGCATGAATTATACAGTTCTGCTTTAGATTATCCTATTTTTGTTTTCTTCTTGCCTTTGCCAGCATAATTTGCTTTTTCCATTGATTTCAAGTGAGCAAACACATTACGCACTTTCGCTTTAAATTGAGCCATTTCTCGCGCAGGAACAGGAGATGCTGTAGGCAAATAAGTTGTAGTTGGATTTCTTGGTTGATTATGAACATGCAGTTCATAATGACAATGAGGGCCTGTCGCAAGACCTGTTTGGCCAACATAGCCAATAACTTGGCCTCGTCTTATTCTGCTTCCTTTGGATAGACCTTTTGCAAATCGAAGCATGTGTCCATAAAGCGTACTGTAGGTTTTATCGTGTTTGACTTCAATCATATTACCGTACCCATTGTGTCTGCCAATACTAACAATAGTCCCATCACCGACAGATTGAATCGGAGTACCAATCGGTGCTGCAAGATCGATACCTTTATGGGCTCTTTTATAGTGTAATATTGGATGATATCTTGAAGTAGTAAAGGTCGAACTGATATGACTAAATTTAATGGGATAGCGTGAAAATGCTTTTTTAAAGCTTTCTCCCTTAGGGGTATAATAGTCACGAGTGCCATTTCTACTGATATGGCGTACGGCCTGAGCGGTTTTACCTTGATTGGTGTAGCTTACGGCAACAACATCACCAATGCCCACCATTTTGTTTTCCACATAGAACGTATCATAAGCAATAGAGAATCGATCTCCACTACGAACAGAACGCGAAAAATCAATTTCTTTACGCAAGATAGTAGTCATTTGTTGAATTAATTTCCTCGGGATCCCTAATTGTTGGGCTGTTGCGAATAAGGAACCTTTGACTACACCCGTTACATAACGCTCTTGGGTTTTTACTTTTTTGGAATCAATTTTCGTTTTATAAACTGCCCCATCCCTATAAACTGTAAGTGTCTGTATGTTGTTCATCGGGATAATTAATTTTTCTAATTTATTCTTATTAATTAAAAATTTCAGTTCTTGACTTGGTTTTATTGCAGTAAGCGCTTTAGCATAAGGATTTTTTTGCATCACCAAATGTAGATTTTGGGCAGTTAATCCAAGTCGCTTAAATATAGTGGCCATAGAGTCACCAGATCTAGGTCTAATAGTTTGCCATTCATTGTCCTTGGCAATTTTTTTAACTGGTTGAACCGCTTTAACAGCGTTTTGTGCAACAGTTTTAGCTGTTTCTTCTGTCAGATCGGGTTTAGACTCTTCAACAATTTGCTCTTCTTCATTTTGAAATGCATTTTCTTGATAAGCTTCATCTTGATACTCTTCTGATTCATCTTCATCAAGATCAGGTAAGGCAATGGATTGAGTTGTAGGTCCCTGATGTGAGTTATGTGAAAACTTTTTTACAAGGAAATAGGGGAGTGAAAAGGCAATAATCAAGGCAAAACCCATTAATACCTTAGATGGATTAGATTTTTTATTTTTATTCGTTTTTCTTTTTTCGATATATATATAAGGTTTTTTATCCATTGTTTGCCTATACATTGCCATCCGGAATCATGCTATTGTCTGCATTTTATTAAATTTCGGGTGACAAATTATCTTAAATCACCTTTTAGGTATGGCAGGAAATTGCCAACCGGGCTAAGATACTCGGTGTGAGAAGATAGGTCAATCATTTATAAAGGTTTTGATGTCATGATAGTTGAAGATTCAGTTTGTTCCGAGCTAATAAGAGGCTGTGAGGAGGTACTTCCCCAGCATGAATTGGAAAAAAAATTACAAAAAGGAACTACCTTAAAAATAAAAGCAGGTTTTGATCCAACTGCACCTGATTTGCATTTGGGACATACTGTATTACTTAATAAGTTACGACAATTTCAACAACATGGTCATGAAGTCATTTTTTTAATTGGTGATTTTACGGCGATGATTGGCGATCCAACTGGGAAGAATGTCACACGTTTGCCACTTAGTCCAGAAACAGTTCTTAATAATGCCAAGACCTATCAAGAGCAAGTTTTTAAAATTTTAGACCCTCTTAAAACAAGAGTAGCATTTAACTCGCAGTGGCTTGCAAAATTCAATGCAACAGATTTAATTCGTCTAGCTGCAACCCACACAGTTGCACGTATGTTAGAGCGTGATGATTTTAACAAACGATATACTACAGGTCAGCCAATCGCAATTCATGAGTTTTTATATCCTCTACTTCAGGGTTATGATTCTGTGGCACTCAAAGCAGATATTGAACTGGGTGGTTCGGATCAAAAATTTAATTTATTAATGGGGCGCGAATTACAAAAGCATTATGGTCTTGAACCACAAGTTGTGATGATGACTCCATTGATTGAAGGCTTAGATGGTGTGAAGAAAATGTCTAAGTCACTAGATAATTATATTGGTATTAGTGAGCCAGCATCCGATATGTTTGGTAAAATTATGTCAATATCTGATGAATTAATGTGGCGATATATAGATTTACTGAGTTTTAAAACAGGAAAGGAAATTCAGGCTTTAAAGAAATCAGTAATAGACGGTGCGAATCCTAGAGACATAAAAATTGATTTTGCTAAAGAAATCGTGGCGCGCTTCCATGATCAAACACAAGCAGAACATGCACATAAAGAATTTATAGAACGATTTCAAAAAGGGATTATTCCTGAAGATTTAGAGGAACAAACAATAACCTCGAATGAATCGCTTTCTTTAGCTCAAATATTAAAGCAAATGAATCTAACTCAAAGTACTTCAGAAGCGATTCGTTTGGTAAAACAGGGTGCAGTTAAAATAGATGGAGAAAAAGCTGAGGATGCATCACTTGTATTATCTACAAATAAGACCTATATAATACAAGTTGGCAAACGTAGAATTGCCAAGCTGCATTTACAATAAACAGAGTGTCATCATTTTTTTTAAAAAAATGAAAAAAGTGTTTGACACTGTTGGCGAAATCAGTAGAATACGCAGCACGCCTTCGGGGCAAGTT
>NZ_QHJG01000045.1 GCF_003184185.1 Legionella qingyii
GTTTCCGGAATCTGCGATCAAATGCGGCCGGAATTGGTGATCATTTCGCTCCGGAATACACAAATAGTTCTTAAACGGGAAATTGAAGCAAATACGTTCTATGAAACGTTGAAAAAAGATGCACAAGCCGTGGCACAAAAAAAAGGTTTAACTTCGATTTCATTCGAAGAAGTATTAGAATATGGCGCTTACAGTTCAAAAAATGATGAATTTGCTGAACGTATAAATCAAGCTAAAATGGAGGGTAGAAAATTAACCAGTCTTGATGTAGTGCAATGCCATATGCAAGGGATTATGTATCTTCCTCCAGAGACAATAGCGAAAAAAATACTAGCGTACTCCCGATTTATCCCCATAGGCAGTAACACATTTTTTAGCATGGAATCAGCTCTTTCTCGGTTAAAAAACTCTAAGCTTATTGAATTAGTTAAAAATGGGAAATTAGATTCGTCAAATGCATTCGAAATAGATACAAAACTAGGTTTTAACCCAACGCTCGAACCATTAGTTAACCTACTGGTATCACCGCTTGGTCTAAAAATGATGAGAAAAAATTATATTTCAGGTTGGTTTTCAATCATCTATTTTAGCGAAGACTCTCTTAAGTTAATCATATCCCCTCTAGGATTCAAGCTATTTGAAGATAACCACATCCAATCAATGGGTCAATTGGTTCATATTCACCCTTCCTACTACCACAAACTATTCAGTGAGAAAGGATTAAAACTATTTACCGCAGGTAAGTTATTTGTTTCGGAATCTGGTATGTTACAAAATGCTCAAAGAGAATTTTTAGATCCGGAGCAATTTGAACAACTATTTGAGAGCATTTCAGATCAAGGTAATACGCTTTCAGCAACCTTATAATTGAATCAAACCGATACGAGTATACGAATGCCGCATTCAAACAAATTGTTTCTGCTACACTTACAGCATGGACCTCTAACATAGCTAATAAGGAATAGCATTAATGCAACTGAATGACCTTATTGAAATTTTTCGTTTACCTAAAATTACCATTAACTTAATGTGCGAAAAAACAATCGAAAATGACCCATTTTTTGCAAAAATAGTTAAAAACTACTATCAAGAGACACTGAAGCAACATAAAGCTTTCTTTTTTATTAAAAGAAATAAATATGGTGTAGCCCTTTGCAAATTACCTAAAACATTCAACGATTATTTTATGCAACTTGAAGGATCTGCTCGTCGAAACTACAAAAAAGCGAATAAATTTGGATATTCTATGCAAAAAATTAATTTTAACGAGCATTTAGAAGACGTTAGAGAAATTTGGTTATCAACACCTATAAGGCAAGGATTACTTCCACAATATATAATCGAAGGTTCAGTAAGATCTCACAATAATCCACCTTCATCTACTGAATACCATGATTATCCTTACTTCGGCATCTTTAAGGAAAGAAAATTAATTGCATATGCGTCGTGTTTTGTTGCCGGGGAACTTTGTCAAATCACAGAGATTTATGGCCATTTTTTATTTCAAAAAGATGGACCTGTGCCAATGCTTATCATCGATATAGCCAGAGAAATCCTGAGGTCCTATCCAAATGTTAGATATTACAGTTATGGCAACTATTTTGGCGCATCGAAATCAATGAGGCGTTTTAAGCGAAAATTTCTGTTTAAACCACATAAAGTACTATGGAAATTAAACTCTACCGACACTATGTTGATTTATCGTCTGGATTTAACTGAGATGCCATCTGACATTTCGATTCATCAAGGAGATTTCTTTTTCATATCTGGAGTCAGCGAAATTTTTAATCATTTCATGACATTACTACTAAACTTAAACTTTTTTGAAGTACTTAAAACGTGCTTAAAAATACTTTCTGGCCGACGCATACTTTTTGGGGTGAAGTTAGGTAAAACAATTATACAATCTGGATGGGCAAATATTGGATTTTGCAAATACTATGCTATCGAATTAAATAGTATTGCATTGGGAACATTATGGACTTCTCCAGCAAATCGAGGCCAGGGACTAGCTCCTGCAGCATTAAAGCACACAATTTTTCTACTTTATAAAAAAGGATTTAAACGTTTTTATATTGATACTACAGTCTCCAATCAAAACGCTCAAAGGATGATTCAAAAAGTGGGTTTCGACCTTATAGATAAAAAAATCATATAAAATATTAAAGTGATGTTCAATCTCAATAAGATCGGATTTAGTTTGTTGTGCTACCTGCGGCCAATCTTGACGTGTTATATCCCATGAAATGTTCATTCCAAATCTGATTACAATGTGACTCAATATTTCAAATCAGTTAACAAAGAAGTATAATTGCCGCTTTTTTATTCACGGTGGTGATTGCGATGACAATATTGGCTGTTTGTGGACCTATAGGTAGTGATTTTAAGGCGTTCAGTGAACAATGTCATTCTCTATTAAATACAGAAAATACTCTATTGATTGATAGTTCTACTTATAAGTCGATCGATTTATTATTATCTGCGATTAAAAGTGCGCCGGGCGATATCATTATTTTTGGGGCTGATATTTTTCTAGATGGAAAATTACGTTCTAATTTTGATATCAAAGTGTTTCTTGAACTAGATTCAGACCTGTGTCTAAGTAATTATTTAAAATCATTCGATAAAAATGAATGCAATCTTGAAGAGCAACTAAATTACTATCTTACTCAGATTAAGCCTTTAAATGAACAAGTTAGATTATCCGCCAAATATGCTGCTTTGCGCCGTCCACAAGCGAGTCCAAATGATAAATTAATTGAGTTGCTTATTAATGAAGACGATAAAACAATAAATAAACACCAAATTCTGTCTGCATCTTCTAAAGATATGTTCTGGAAACCTGAATCACAAAGTAAGCAAAGGGCAAGTTCTGAAAATACTGTTTCATTTGAATTTTCGCCGTTATCAAACTAATTAACGCCTATCTTAAATGCTGGCAGCTGTCTCTTGAGTACATTTTGGCTCAAAAACCAGCTGCCAAATATCATTAAGCAGATTCACTCAACCTAAAAATCCGCTCCATAAGATTGCCAAAGCTGCCTTATTCTTATGCTACCTTATGACCTATGCGCCTAGAAGATTGGATTTTTATCAAATACATTGAATAAATCGACATCGAGAAGTACAATTAAGACTCATTTTGATCTGGATAATACTAATATGACACATTCTCTTCCACAACCACTTCTTGAAGAAATAGTTTCTCAATGTGAATCAATTGAAGAAATTAATAAAATGCTAAATGCAATTGTAGGGCCTGATGGACCTATTCCTGATGAAATAAAATGGGAACTAAAAAATAGATTAATCGAGATCGAATCGGTCCTTGAATTTAATGATTGGTGTTTGGAGTTCGTGCGTAGGCAAAAAGGAGTTAGCGCGTTTATATTGAATATTATTGAAAATAGAATTTCGAATCCCCTGCAAAGACTCTCCACATTGTATTTATTACTTACTCAATATAGCCAGACCGCTCCACAGCAAAAGATTGGTCTCAATATAGCACTCAATAAATTGATTGAACTTATAGGGTATAATATACCTGCAATTTCGAGTGAAATCATTAACGTACCGATTAATACACTTAAACCTTTTTTTAGTCCATCTAAAAGTTTGGTAGCAATTTCAGCTTTGTTTTATAAAGTGGGAATAATCGATAAATTAACCATAAAAGCTCAAGAAACTACGCTTAGTTTGGATGAGTTTTTGTTTTATACAGCATTTGCTACTGCACAAGATATCATGACACTTCCAGAAAGGCCTTTAAACACCATCTCCCAAGCTATCACACTACATCCTGGCCTGCGAGAGGATAGCCAACCAAAAGATAGATATCAATACTTATTGCTTAAATACTCAATGGCGAAAGTTTACTTATTGAAATCGAACGCAGACAACGACCTTTCTGTTGAATTGAGTCGTCTTTTGAACCAAGAGACGCGCAGTCAATTAGCTCAACATAATGCAGCACCCTATGCGTTACTTCCAGTTGATTATATGGACGGACCTCTAATCAACATCACTAATTTAAGTTTGGCAAGAGCGCAATGGAATGGGTTGTATTTAGCAAGAACAAACATACTGAATGCCAGCTTAATCGCATCACAATTATCGAATAGTCAACTACCGCACTCTATGTTGAACAATGTAACTCTTTCAGACTCACTTATTAATGGAAGTGATTTATCGAGTTCAAATATAAATAATGTTGATTTAACTCGTGGCTCGCTAATCGGCACGCGTATGCAAAAAGCCATGCTGTCTGGTCGCATAAGCTTTAATCATGCTGTTTTGGATGACGCAATTCTTAGTAATGTATATTGTATTCCTAATAGCGAAATTGATTTTAGTCATGCCCGACTTAATAGAACTAATCTGGATCAGACCTCTTTTTCTAAGGTTAATGAAAGCTTCCCAGAAGGAAATCATATTAATTTTTCAAGAGCCAATCTCCAGCAGGCAACACTTACTCATGTTTGGTTGGAAGGCAGGAATGTGAACATGGAATACTCACGATTAGTTGATGCTAATGCAGGTGGCGCCCATTTAAAATATGCCAACTTAAAATACGCTGATATGAGAGGAATTAATCTATCTCATGCTGATTTAAGTGGTGCTGATTTAAGTGGTGCAATACTTAGTGGCGCGAATTTAACAAATGTTCATTTGAAGAATACCAAACTAACCGGCGCCAAATTCCTGGATTTATCGCCAATGTCATTAGCCCAACCTACACCAGCTTTTATTGAGTTAGTGAGTAATTTAACTAATGAGCTTGATCGTTTAATGAATACATATAGTAGTGAGCAACTAGAGGTCATTAACTTAATCGCTGCTCAGCAAATCAGAGAAACTGTTATGAACAGAGATGATTGGGACAATGAATCGAAGGCCGATTATTTACAACGAGCTTTAATGCACCCAGTCTTCAAACATCAGAATATTATGAATCTACTCTATTCACATTCTATGAAGATGCTTGGTTTTCTAAGCGATCAAAACGGACTGTCTCCAAGCCAACAGTGTATAAAGAGTGCGCTGGATGAATTGGATAGTAATTATCAATTAACACTTGTGGAGCCTGTTTAATAATCGACTCATTTCGATTGATCGGATCGTTTCTCTTTATCGGAACTTAAGGTTCATATGATACAACAATAGGTAGTGAATTTGAGTTTTGTATTAGGCCAAATGACCAGAGGTATCATCCCTTTTTTTAACAGGTTTTCGAATTCCTAACAGGCAAATTGTTTATATTGTGTCATTCCCGCGCAGGCGGGAATCTATCCATCAAGTTAGTTCATTACTTTGTTTGTGAAATGGATTCCGCCTGCGCGGCAATGACTCGGATTATTAAAAACTCTTGTATTTAAAAAAAGGTGATACCTCAAGTCAAATACCTCAACCTATTTACTCTAGATTGTTTTGCTGTGCTTATCAGCCCAGCCTACATTTACTGTCGCGAAGTTGTATCTATTATAAAGTTAACAGTATACCTTGCTCAGGTTTAATTAATTCTACGCCAATATCATTTTCCTGGGACAATTCGTTTATAACCTGTCTTCTTACATCGTCTTTAGAATTTGAAAAATCCGCTAATTTGGGTTTGATGTGAGTAACCACAACGGGTAATCCTCGTAGTGAGTTTCTCAAATCTAAAGGGTCAACAATCGATGCCAATTGTCGCAATTCAGCCATAAATAAGTTGGGTTTTAAATGGCCAAATAATTTGTTATCTGGTTGTGAGTTTAAAAATGAGCACTCCAGCATGATGGCATGAAGCTGCTTATTTCTTATGAGTGGCGCGATCTCGTTCCAAAGACGCTCCATGTTTGTCGATTTTTCAATGCGATCGGACCCTGTATCACCAAAATATAAGATATATTCAGTCTTATAGCGGATTAAAAAAGCGCTTGATGCCATTCCACCATGACTCAAAGGGAATACTTTGACGTGCAGATCCATATTAGGAACAGCAACCCACTCCAATAATGGCAGGGTTTGATAATGCTGATAATTCAAGTGCGGAATTGCTCCTTTATCGCCAAAATTCCCCCAAACAGACCAGTTAAAAACATTGTTTTGTAATGCCTGCATTGTTTCTTCGCGTGCCAAAATGGTTTGCTGTTCGCGCAATTCAGGTTGTGCGATCACAAGACCCATAAGATGATCAAGATGTGCGTGAGAAATGAGGTACGCTGGAATATGTTTTTGCAGTAAATCCTCTACATTTTTAGTACGCACTGACTGTCTATCGACTGCAACTTTAAGCCCATGCACCAAAGTTCCCCCATCAAGAGCCACATAATTTTCGCTCTCAATGGCCTTTAATAAATAGGCTGATAAATTTCCATCGTTTAAACCCCCATAGACTCCAAGAGGAATAATTTCGAAGACGGGTGCACAATATGCGGTGTGAGACAACAGAAAAATAAACATTGTAATCAATAAGTGGCGCATGTGGATTTCCTATCAATGATTCGGGGATTTTTCTAGATAATATAGTATTCAAGCTTATTTCAACCACTGTATTTACACGATGTGCAGCAGCACTAATTATTAAAGTGACTTTATGCACGTTTGCATAAGATCCTGGAGTGAAATAAATACCCTATGATTTTTATGTATATTCAGTTGATCATTATGATTAAATTAATAAAAACCTTTGGCATCAAGAATCAAATAGAGCAAGTCCGCCAGGAACGGACCACTTATATCGGTTTTTTAACAATGCCACTGGAGAAAAAGAGCGGTTGGTGCCCAAAGAACTACCGATCTTTTAATCCCAAACCACATTAAACAGGACTTATGCCCCAAGGTCGAGGCAAAAAATGTTTTTAATGAGAAAGTTTAGAGATACTAAATGACCAAATTAAAAGCATTTTTTAACGAAGAAATTGGGGTTTTCCGTAAGTCCTGATTAAAATTAAATCTACTATTTGCATCTATAAGTGCCAGTCACTATGAGGGGTGTATTTGCTTCTTGGGTGTAGAAATTTTAAATGATATCCTTTCCTTCCATTACACTCCTATTCTTGGATGAGTGTAGTGAGAAGTTACAACGCTGTTAGGTGGTGAATGAGGGAAAAATTTTCCTCTTTTCTGCAGGACGAAGAATCAAAAAGGAACTAACAACATGCTGAAAACGAGTCAAATGAGTGAAACCTTGCGTCAATCAGGTATTCGTGCGGCGAGCACGGAGTGTGAAAAAATTGGCGGCATTAATTTAGGCCAGGGTATTTGTGATTTGCCTACCCCTGAGGTAATCAAACAAGCGGCTATACGTGCAATTGAACAGGAAAAAAATGTGTACTCTGCTTGTGAAGGAGTATTCAATTTACGTCATGCTATTGCCAATAAAATTCAAACGTTTAATAAAATCCCCGTTCACGCTGAAACAGAGATTCTGGTGACCCACGGTTCTACGGGCGCATTTATTTGTGCGACGATGTCTTTATTTAATCCAGGCGATGAAGTTATTTTGTTTGAACCCTTTTATGGCTATCACAAAAATATTTTGGAGCTGTATCAGGTTAATGTTAAAGCGGTGCCTATTAATTTACATGATTTGAGCATTCAAATCGAAGATCTTGAACAAGTGATTACTCCTAAAACTCGCGCGATTGTCCTATGCACACCATGTAATCCTTGTGGAAAAGTTTTTTCTGAGCACGAATTATTAGCGATTGGCGAAATTGCAGAACAATATAATCTAGCAGTGATCACTGATGAAATTTATGAATACATTACTTATCCTGGTTATAAACATGTGTCGTTTGCTCGTTTAAAAAACTTTAAAGAGCGCACGATTACGATTTCAGGATGTTCAAAAACATATAATATGACGGGATGGCGTTTAGGTTATGCTAGTGGTCCGGCACATGTAATTGCAAAAATGGCCTTGGTTCAAGATTTATTGTATGTGTGTCCTGCGACACCGTTACAACATGCGGCAATCGATGCGTTCAAATTACCAGAAAATTATTATCAAACAATGTGTCAAACCTATTTGGAAAAACGTGATCATACTGTTCGTGAGTTACGTGATATTGGCTTTGAAGTGACCGTTCCTCAGGGGGCATACTATATTATGGCTGATTTTTCACGTATGGGTATTAAAGATGATGCCACCATGACACGCATGTTGCTTGAACAGGCCAAAGTTGCCGTGGTTCCTGGACGTTCTTTTTATTTAAATGCCGAAAAAGGAAAACATGTATTACGTTTTTGTTATGCGTTGAGTAAAGAAAAAGTAGCTCAAGGTTTAAAACAGATAAAGCATGGCCTGGTTCCATGTCCTTCCTAAGACCTAGGTTGCATTAATAAGCATTTTCAGCAAGCAGAGGATCATTGCTCTGCTTTCTTAAATAAATTATCTATTGGCATTTCGATGTACTTTATTAATTTTTATATAGATATTGAATAAGCGCCGCTTTGATTGCTTAGACTATTCTCTTGGACTATAGTTAAAATTTTAATTAACAAGGTATTGAGGAAGATGGTTATGGATGGGAACAATATGAATACAACGGGTAAATGTCCGGTAATGCATGGTGGTATTACTTCTTCCAACAGATCGAATACGGACTGGTGGCCCAATACCTTGAACCTCGATATATTGCATCAGCATGATACCAAAACGAATCCAATGGGATTGAAGTTCAATTACCGTGAAGAGGTCAAGAAGCTCGATTTTGCGGGATTAAAGAAAGATTTGCATATTTTGATGACTGACAGTCAAGAATGGTGGCCTGCGGATTGGGGACATTATGGTGGTTTGATGATTCGGATGTCCTGGCATGCAGCTGGTTCATATCGTGTGGCTGATGGTCGTGGCGGTGCAGGAACAGGTAACCAGAGGTTTGCACCTTTAAATTCTTGGCCTGACAATGTAAATTTGGATAAGGCACGCCGGTTGTTATGGCCTATCAAGAAAAAGTATGGCAACAAACTTAGTTGGGCTGATTTGATCGCTTTAGCAGGTACTATCGCTTATGAGTCCATGGGACTTAAAACGTTTGGTTTTGGCTTTGGCCGTGAAGATATTTGGCATCCAGAAAAAGACGTTTACTGGGGCTCTGAAAAGGAGTGGTTAGGTGCTGCACGTTATAAGGACAAAAACCGTGAATCTCTGGAAAACCCGCTAGCAGCAGTACAAATGGGATTAATTTATGTGAATCCGGAAGGGGTAGATGGACATCCTGACCCTCTTCGAACAGCCCAGGATGTGCGCGTGACCTTCGGACGTATGGCAATGAATGACGAAGAAACTGTCGCCCTTACCGCTGGAGGTCATACCGTTGGCAAGTGTCATGGTAATGGTGATGCAAAGCTTTTGGGACCTGCACCTGAGGCAGCACATATTGAGGATCAAGGTCTTGGTTGGATTAACAAAACCACTAGAGGCATTGGTCGTGATACAGTTTCAAGCGGTATTGAGGGTGCCTGGACAACACACCCAACGAAATGGGATAACGGATATTTTCATTTGCTTCTTAATTATGAGTGGGAACAGAAGAAAAGCCCGGCAGGTGCCCACCAATGGGAGCCAATTAATATCAAGGAAGAAGATAAACCTGTCGATGTTGAAGACCCTTCCATTCGTTACAATCCAATCATGACCGATGCGGACATGGCCATGAAAATGGATCCTATATATCGTAAGATTGCTGAGCGTTTTTACAAAGATCCTGATTATTTTTCCGAAGTCTTTGCTCGAGCCTGGTTCAAACTCACTCATCGCGATATGGGTCCCAAATCACGCTACATTGGCCCTGATGTTCCAACAGAAGATTTGATTTGGCAAGATCCCGTGCCTCTAGGTAATAAAGATTATGATGTAGATGCGGTCAAAAAGAAAATAGCTGCTAGCACCCTCAGTATCAGTGAAATGGTTACAACTGCATGGGATAGTGCGCGAACCTTCCGTGGTTCAGATAGGCGCGGTGGAGCAAATGGAGCTCGCATCCGATTGATGCCACAAAAAGACTGGGAAGGCAATGAGCCGCAACGACTAGGAAAAGTACTAAACGTTCTTGAAAAGATTGCCACGGAATCAGGCGTTAGTGTGGCTGATGTGATTGTACTTGCCGGTAATGTTGGTATTGAAAAAGCGGCTAAAGCGGCCGGTTTTGATATTACGGTTCCCTTTGCTCCTGGACGTGGTGATGCAACGGATGAGATGACTGATGTAGCCTCCTTTGATGTGTTAGAGCCTCTTTATGATGGTTATCGGAACTGGCTTAAGAAAGACTACGCTGTCAGTGCAGAAGAGCTCATGCTCGAACGCACGCAGCTGATGGGACTCACAGCTCCAGAGATGACAGTCCTCGTTGGAGGCATGCGAATGTTAGGCACAAATTACGGCGGTACCAAACATGGTGTTTTTACAAATCATGAAGGGGTTCTGACCAATGACTTTTTCGTCAATCTTACTGACATGGCAAATACATGGAATCCAATAGGTAGTAATTTGTATGAAATTCGTGACCGAAAAACAGGTAATCTTAAGTGGACAGCTACCCGAGTAGATCTTGTTTTCGGCTCCAATTCGATTCTTCGCGCCTATGCCGAGGTATATGCTCAGGATGATAACCAAGAAAAATTCCTGCAGGATTTTGTTGCTGCCTGGGTGAAGGTTATGAACGCAGATCGTTTTGATTTGACATAATACTCGCAGGCTTTGAGCAAGATGTGAACGACACTAATACTCTTGCTTACAAAAAGAGTATTAGTCAGGACTTCTAAAAACTCCAAGGTCGAGGCAAAAAATGTTTTTAATGAGAAAGTTTAGATAGACTAAATGACCGAATTAAAAACATTTTTTAACGAAGGGATTGGGGGTTTTCGTAAGTCCTGTTAGTATCAAATAAGTAACTATGTGAGAACTAAGATTATGAATGACCCAATGCATATCGTTTGCCCCCACTGCCATACCATCAATAGACTGCCCGAATCACGCTTGAATCAACATCCCAATTGTGGAAAATGCAAGAAGGAGCTTTTTGATGGAAAACCAATCCAATTGAACCAAAAGCTTTTTGAACAGCACATCAATCGTAATGACATCCCTGTATTGGTCGATTTCTGGGCGCAATGGTGTGGGCCTTGCAAAATGATGGCTCCCTATTTCGAATCTGCAGCAGGTCTCCTCGAGCCTAAAGTGCGATTAGTCAAAGTAAATACTGAGACCGAACACGCTTTAGCTTCCCATTATACCATTCAAAGCATCCCAACTCTGATGCTAATTGTTCATGGAAAGGAAGTCGCCAGACATTCAGGGGTCATGGGAGTACAAGATATAGTTCGATGGGTAAACCAGCAACTAAGCTGAGTGGATATGCCCTTCCTAAGATTCAGGTTATGCTCTAGCATTTTCAAAATATCTAATGCTCCTTGTCCTTTTTAAATTCAAAAATTATGACATTATGTATATAATGGCCACAAATTAATAAAAACAAGAACAGGGACTTATCATGAAACGTTATTATTTCAATAATTCAAAAAATTACATCGACAGCCATGAGCAGCTTTCAAAGGAACAACTCGAACAACTAAGTGAAATTATGTCATTTTTTCCTTACAAGAATAAGGAAAACTGGCCAGAACTCTTTATGTCATTTCAGCCAGAAAAATATTCTGCTAAATTAGTTAATTTGGCTGCTAACGCGTTTGATCACAATGGCTATACCATGCTTGGAGTGGCTTGCGAGTACGGTGAAGATGTTGGAATAGTCCAAAGACTGATTGATATGGGTGCCAATCCGGATAAACCGGATCACAACATGAAAAAACTACCATTGCATCGCGCAATAAATAATCAATTGTCGAATTCTAACCGTGATTCATTGGAGGCCGTAGCTGTTGTTGAATGTCTTCTTAAGAATGGGGCCAATACGCTACATGCTTGCTTCCAAAATAGAACACCTCTATTTTTTGCTCAATCTCATCATTTTCATGCAGCAGCAAAACTCATAAAAGACCATATACGTTGTTCCAGAGATTATGAAAGGCTTCAAAAATCATTGCTTTCAGGAAATATGCATGGTTTAAAACAAACGTTGTATGGCTCTAAGGAATTAGGATTATTCATTACAACATTGAAAGGTTGGTCTCCTATATTTGCAGCCCTTCACCAAAGTTATGCTCACCCAAATACACTGAGTAGTCTAACACTATTAAAAAAGCATCATGTTGATTTCAATAGTACCTTTTACGTTAAAACCTATTCAGGTATACCGGTTTATTGCTCGGTTAATCCTATTGCCTATTTATTATTACGTGGCGGTGACTCAAGGCTAATTGGTTCGTTAATTAAACATGGTGCGGATCCTGATCATTATTCCATAGCCATAGTCAAAAAAATTATTGAACTTAATCCTAATAATAAAGTATTTGATTATGATATTAAAAACGATAAGAACCCATATGATGTCAACTCAAGAAAATTGCTCGCATTATTTGAGTCACAAACCGCCAAAATTAATCAAGATATCAGCAATACCAAATCCACCGGACTAGGACTATTTGAAGCACAAGTCGATAAGCCAAGTGAAGATATAGATATGAGCGATGAGGAAATGGCGAGTAGCGTATTCGGTAAGGGCTCATTCACTGCAATTCGATATAATTGAGAATGTAAGTTACAAACTCGATTCAATCGCAGCGAACTTAAGCTGGGCTATAAAAGCCCAGCTTAAGCTTACAAATAATATTGACTGTCTTTAGATATAAAAAGATCGCGATGAGCTGTCATGTTATCTCGTGTTTCTTCAGCAAATGCCAATAATTGATTAATTTCATTTAAATCAATCACTTCTCGAATAGACTCTTTTACATTCCCGGTTTTAAAAAGAGATGGGGCACGATTATCAGCTGCTTTGATCAAGGCTTTTAAATCCCGCTTAACTTGTTTCAGTTCCTGTATTTTTTGAGGTAGCTCAAAAAAATAATCTCTTAAGCGATGGTTGTATTCCGTAAACGCAGATTCTGTTAATTTATCAGTACCAAGACTAAATTTGGCATAATTATTCATTTTTTCATTCTTAAAATAGTCTTGATTATTTGGTGTCTTTAGATCTTGTATGGTCTTTTCATAGATGTTTTTTTTGATCAAATAATTATACAGAGAGCTCGGTATAAATGCACCAGGATCGGTTATAGCCTCAATAGATTCTTTTAACTCGACAAACCGAACCTTTAGATCGCTTGCTTCAACAATATAAGACAGTTTTTTTCTCTTTCCCATGACTGTAATTTGATTGATAACTTATGGAAATTGTATTTTATAATTGCTTTTTTAACAAGTTTTAATCATCTTGGTGACATTTTTGTAGGCCACTTGTGAACGCTTGACTCACTTAAGATAATGGACAGTGATTCAAAATATATCATTGCAAGCGTTGAACGATCAAACGTCAAAAATAACCTTAGTTTTGTGAACGCCAGATACAAAAAAACCAAAATGTAGAGCTATACTTTAATATAGTTCTAATAAGGTAATAGGGAGATTTTAGAATGTCCATGAATAGTGATGAAGACATCTCTTTAGGATTTGGTTACAAGCATTTTAAACACGGCGCCCATGCGTGTCTGATTTATCGAGATGAAGCAGAGAAACGTAGAGTCATATCTAAATACATTGAATCAGGAATTGCCAACAATGAACAGATTGGATATTTCGTAGATACGATGACCCCCGACGAAGTTAAAGCATGGCTCGCGGAACTGGATGTAGAATTACCACAAACCAAGCAGGTTGAAATTTCTCCTGCTGTCTCAATTTATTGTCCAGATGGAAAATTTGTACCGGAGCAAATGCTTTCTTGTCTTAAAAATTATTATGACCAGGCTATTGCCGCGGGGTTTTCTGGGGCTCGTCTTTCAGGAGAAATGACATGGTCTTGCAGAAATATTCCTGGTTCAGAACAGTTAATAGTTTATGAAGCCCTCATAAATACAATCCTTAATACACACCCTGTTACTGCTGTTTGTCAATATGATGTGAATAAATTCGATGGCGGATTAATATACGATGTCCTGCAAGTTCACCCGCTCATGTTTGTGCACGGACAAATTGTCAAAAATCCTGCATATATTAAACCAGAAGAGTTTTTGCATAACCTTATGAATAATATAAAAAATGAATAGTGAAAATCACTTAACACATAATGAGCAAATTCTATTTAGACTTTATGCTGCGCATAGCGCGCTCTTCATTTTTACAAATATAGATCAAATTAAACCTTATCTTGAAAAAATTATCCGCAGCATACCTGGCGTAAAAGAATGTGACGTGTGTCTCATCAAAAATATGGATCGGAGCGATAAAGAGTTGCAATCAAAGCTTATTGGAACCATAGATTTGAAAAGTGGAACATTTAGCATGGCTGATTTTTTCCAACTTTGCGAATCACTTGAAGATAAGGAAATACAAGTTTACTCCCTATTTGCAAAAGATATTTTTTATGGATTAATCATCTTAAAAATTAGCGATTTCAACCAATTCAATTTATTTGATCCGATCGTTAATAGCTTTACAATTTCCACCTCCGTTATTTTGGAGAATTTATGTCAAAAATATACTCTGGAAAAAAACAATAAAGAATTGATAATGCACCGAGAGCATTTGTCGGAATTAGTGAAAATCAAGACTCAATCTCTGCAGCAAGCTAAGCACAAACTGCAAGATATTTTAGACAAAACTATTGAGTCCTTAGCCTCAATTACAGAACAACGCGATCCATTTACGGCAGGACATCAGTTTCGTGTCGCGAAACTAGCCGAAGAAATAGCTAAAAGTTTTGGCCTAAGCCCTCAAAAAACACATGAAATTTATTTAGGCGCATTAATCCATGATATAGGTAAAACCCGTGTCCCAATGGAGATTCTAGTTTCCCCCGCAAAGCTTACCCCATTGGAATATGGATTTATAAAAATCCATCCCGAAGTAGGTTATCATATCGCCAAAAGAGTCGCCTTTAACAAAACAATTTCCGACATTATTTTGCATCATCATGAACGGTTGGATGGTTCCGGCTATCCACATGGATTAAAGTCTGATGAAATTCGTTTTGAAACGAAAATTGTGACTGTCGCAGATGTATTCGAAGCCATGAGCTCTCATCGTCCATACCGCCCTAAAAATTCAATTGAAGCAACACTAAATGAGTTACAAGAAGGCGCAGGAAAACGCTATGACTCATCCGTTGTTGCGTGCTGTGTTGAACTGATTACCAAGAGAAATTTTGAGTTCCCCTCTCCACCTTATGAGCGACTTAACGTCAATATGTATACCTGGAAAATACATGATTCATTGCATACCAAAAAGGATTGAAGAGGTAAGTCATGAAATCTATGAACGCCAAAGAAAGGCCTTGTTTTGCCCATAAAGGACTATTTTGATTCTATAATTGCCGGTAATCCCCCGAAAAATAACTGATGTCAAAAGTAGAATTTTCTCATGCCCTATGACGAAGGAGATTCTATCAGAAAAAGTCCTGAAAATTTAATGCTTACTAATGTCACTGAATTTCTTCAGGAGCTCGGAACATATTTTTGATTTGTTGCTCGCAAAAAAAAGATGAGTCCTGCTGATTTGCTGTTTTTCAATCGGTTCTTGCTTCTATATCAATTTTTTACTTGAAAATAAGTGTTTTTTGTTTATTATTCTTTTTTTTCAATGAGTTACATATTTCAAATAAAACAACTAAAAGGAGATGGACATGATAGATGATACACCGAGAAATCTTAACTATAAGACTGAGGAGGCCTATTTTCTTTGGCTCTTCAATTTAATAAATACTTGCTCTAATTCATCTGCAAATTCGCTATATAAATTTCATATTAACGACAACAACCAAGTTATAATAGAATCCTTTGATAATGACTTGGCTTCATTCGAGAAATTAGGCTTTATTGAGATAATTGATCAATCCTTATTATTGACATTTAATGGGGTAACATTTAGAGGGATTGATGCTATGAAAAAGATTGAAAAAGTATTGGCTTTCAGCAACATCCAGCCTCAATCTCAATTTAGTGCGACCGAAGAAAGCAATCATAAGGATAAAAGAAGTGGATGTTCTATTATTTAATCCTTTGGTAAATGAAGCTTTTAGAATTTATCATTAAATATGAACCACGGATGGTATTTCACTTTAATTAATATATTCATATACGAATATTTCAAATTTGGTGTTAAATCAATTAATGGTTTCCCGTCATAATCCTCAAAACTCACAGTAGTCATCATTTTTACCCTTCGCAAGAGAAGATCGCATTTTTACGAAAAGCACGCTTCATTTTTGGAGGTTTCTGAAGCGCGTCAGGCGCATAGCAATGGACATCACAGTACAGCAAATTAGAGGCCTATTGGTACCAGTAACCATTAATAATGGGTATCCCATATTGGCCGTAATGAATATGGGATACAATCGCTTAATTTATTAAGGATAGAACGTTAGTCTGCTGTTTCAGATTTCCATTATTCACAGGTTTAAACATACTAAAAGCTGAAACTTTTTGCTCTGATTGAGTTTCGTTTAATACTTCTTCCGATGTTTTGCCTCGCCAATTAAGCGTTGATTTAGCACCGTATTGCTTCAATAACTCCATCACTTTTTCATTTCCTTTTCTCTCTGCAGCATGCAATGGAGAGAGGCCGCGGCTATCTGTTTTGTTGGGGTCAGCATTATTTTTAAGAAGAAGTTCTACATAGTCATCCCATCCGTTGGCAATAGCAACATTCAATTCCAGATTGCCGTCAAAACTCAACTCATTTGGATTAGCCCCGTGCTCAATACAGAGCATGCGAAAGTTTAAAGCGATATTAACTTTGTGGACGGGATTATCTCGCATGAGGGACCATAGACTCATAATTTTTATCTCTGGATTAAAATCGAAAAATCCCCTCTGAATCGCAAAAGGCCTCTTCTGGTTGAGCTCCAATCCATTCTTTAACATTAATCGAAACGCATTATTAAAATGTTTGCTGCCATCAGGATGGTTTGTCAAATATTTTAATAACGAATTGAGATAATCAGGGTCATCTGCTTCAAAATCAAACTCTGCGCCCTCTTTGATTAAAGGCTCTACCAGATAAAATTTATTACTGATGATTGCTTGACCAAGAGCTGATTCTCCCTTGGGACTCACATAATTTACATTTGCTCCCAACTCTATAAGCGTTCGATACATTTTAATTTCCATTTCAGTATCTTTCTTAGGCGCTTTATCGATTAAATTAATGAGTAGAGAACACCCATTTTTATCAATTTGATTAACGTTCATCTTGATATGTTTGTTTAATGACTGAATCTGCTCAATTTCGAGACAATATAAAATAGTGATATACATAAATTCGTTGGGAGCACTGTAAAATTCAGGAGTACGTGAAGGTGTTATACTTGGAACTCGGTCATATTCTCTTTGGGTGGTGTATGAGAAGCCATCGGTATTTGATTTAACAAGCTCATCAATAAGCTGCGATCTCTCATTATTTTTAAAACAAAAAGATATATCATAAAGAGATTGCTTAAATTGCTCATAACGCTCTAGTAATAAGTTGCAATCAGGGTGTATTTGAACTCCTTTATATTTCAGATATTCTAAATGGTGTCGTCCTAAACTCGTATAGGCTAAAACTGATTTTACGCCCTCGATGTACCCCGACTCAAGACAATAATCTATAGCGGACAGTCCTCGTTCATCGAGCTCGTTAGGATTGACTCCATTCTCTAAAAGATAGTTCATCATGTTAATATCTTTGTTTTTTGCAGCATTAATGAGCATCAAAGCATTTAATGAAGCACCTGCAGAGTGAAGTAGACGAACCATCTCAACATGACCTACTTGCGCTGCTTGCTCTATTAGCGATGGTTCTATGCCATGAATTCTATCGAGACACACATAATAGTTAAGGTAGTCTTTGTTTAAAAAGATCTTCTTAATTTGCTCGATATCGTTGCTGTGGACGGCTTTTTGAAGTTGTTCAGCCATAACAAAATAATTTTTCAACCAAGAGCCTTCTTTTTGATTTTTAGGATCGCGCATGCAATGAACCATTTGTTGTTGAACTATGCTAACGGTCTGTTTATATGCCGCAAAAACACCACTAAAATCCAATGCCGGCAGTTTATCGAATTCAAGAGTTTTTATAATTCGCTCTTCGTTGAATAACATATCGACTAGCCGATTTAACTTGATCTCTTGTTGATTTAAGATTCCAGACGTTTGAAAAAGTTGAGCAAATAACTCCCGGCAGAACTCTGATTTTTCTTCAACAGTATTTTTGGGGTTAATTTTTTCAAGAGTTTGAATATAGTCTTCAGTTTTCTCGGAGTAATCAGCCTCAGCTGCTGGATCTGAACCCTCTAAAATTTTCTCATAGAGTACCGACTTCACTAAAACACTCATCATTGCAGTAATCACCGCATTCTCGTTACTTTGAAGAAGATTTTTTCGTTGTTTACTGAACGCCTGGCTTAGCGTACTCCCCGCAACATATTGCCGAAATTCATTATCTATTAAAGAGCCAACTGCTTCGCTATAGCTCCTTTTCTTTTGCGCCTCTGCAGTAGCATGAAGTTTTTTTCCCAGATCAATCATTGCATTAAAGATATCTTTATGCGCTTCGGAAGTAAAAGACAAGAGGACAACATGATAGAGATCGTGTAATGCAAATCCGAAGCAGCCTGCCATGAGATTATCCGCCTCTGCTTTCTCATACTTACCAGGAAAACTTAAACCAAATGGATGTGCGTTCTGCCGATGCATCTCATAAACATCATCAAAATCATTGTCACCAATTTGTGGATACAGTTTTTTCGGTTTTTGTACGAGCACATCCAGGACCGATTGAATAATCGTCATAGAAGGAATGATAAACTCGTATCCTCCCGATTTTATTTCTTTTGGCATCAGCAAATCAAAACCAGTTCGCTTTATCGCTTCAAAAATCCCAAAAAATTTGCCCGGCTCTTTAACGGTAAAGGTATAAAAGCATCGTTCTGACTCCGGAATATCTTGATTACGTATTAATCGAAACAACTGTTCCTCCGAATTATCATCCATCTTATCTTTTATTCCATTGCTGCTATTGCCCATAAAGGGGTTACTACTTATGTGTTGAATTGTTAGATATTTCTTTAATTTATGCTTCGCAACTTCATCTTTATCCGTTAATTTATATGCATTTAATGAGATTTGCTCCTTTTGAGGGTAGTCTTTTAAAGCGGCCCAAATTAGTAACATAGAAATAAATTGGGGTTCATTGATTTCTTCCTTTTCAAATGCGATTAATGCGTATTGAGGCAGAGATGAGTGATAAAAAACTGGAGAAGACATCTCCGATGCATTTAATGCCTGCACGAGTTTCTTCGCCCCCTCCTGCATTGCAGGGGCATCTCTATATTGCTTAAGATCCTCTAAAATCGAAGCCGCGTTTTTAAATAGAGGCAATTGAGTTAAATTACGCATTAAATACTCCAGTAATTCATAAATTGGTGCGGGGACAACAATTATAATTCAAACTGAATCAAAAACAAGCACAAAGATTTTATTTTGAATAATTGTGTCGCCTATGTGTGAATAATGGTCGTAATAAATTTCAATCACAGGAATATATTTCTCTACAGCTTTCGATGTTCCCCTTTTCTTGCACAAGATATTCAATTTCATTTCGCCTGGAATTTTAGGCCAATTCTATCTATTCGGTGCGTTGAATCTAATAAGCGGTCAACTGAAATTCAGACACTTTGTACAAGAAGAGGTTTAATTATAATCATCCTTTGTATATAGTCTGTCGCCAGCATCACGCTTAGTGTAATTCAACTGAGGTTAAGTCTTTGTCACATGTTTCAAAATTTTTTAAAAAAGCACCCATGGAAGTATCAACCTACCTGTATTCCCATTTAGATACGCCACAGGATTTCTTAGCTGCATGGTTAGCGAATAACGGCTCAAAGCGACGAACCAGAAGACAGCAAAGATCAATAGAATTTGCTTTATTTAACAAAGAAGGCATGGAATTTTATCCTGCTCAAGTCAAGATATTAACAATACTCCTCAACTCTGAAGATGAGTTAACGGAAATTGATCCCGAGCATTTAAGTTATTTAGATAGAAAACTCACCGTTCAAATGAAAAACCCAAATTTGAGCATCAAGCAACTCATGCAGGGTATAAAGCTAACCGCCGCACTAAATAAAGTACCACTGCCCTCATTAGACATAGTCAGCCTATTACCTAAAGATTTAATGGATGTGATTTTTTTTAGGGAAACACTGATTGAAGCAGTGGCTAAAGAAGAACTCAAAACATTAGTCAATGCACTGCATATCAAACTGACTGCCCCCAGCAGGGAGGTTCGTTGGGAAGCATTAACACTCTTAGTAATGTTAGCCCAGAAAGTGGATAAAAA
Source organism: Legionella qingyii (assembly GCF_003184185.1). The sequence goes on from NZ_QHJG01000045.1 coordinate 20,423, forward strand.
AACTCTTGAACTTTTTGTTTGCATAATAAACGGTTCACTAGATTATAACTATGGTTTTGGTAATGGCACAATCAACGAAATTCTATCTACATTAGCATCCAAATTGGATAAAAAAACGTTAGCCCCCCTTTTCCACTCATTGATAAAATACCTGGATGACAACAGACGTGGGCCATTTCTGGCAGCATTACAATATTTAACAGCCTTAGCCTCTAAAATAGAAGAAGGCATGTTGGGCGACCTTGTCGATTCAGTACAAAACATACTGAATTACACTGATAAGGATTTACAGAGCGAATATGCGGGAGACGTTATCAATGAGGCCTTACATTTTTTCGCTATATACGCTCCGGTAATAGATAAAAAAACTCTGGAATCCCTTATTGAACCGGTGAAAAATAAACTGGATGATCCTTCATGTGAGGCCAACACCGCGGCAGCAAAATGTTTAGCCGCATTTGCTCCTGAAATAAACAAGGAAAGACTACGTTCTCTTTTCGACTCAATCACAAGAAAACTCCATGATAATGATTGGAACGTTAGATTTAGAACATTAGGCTATTTACCAGAACTTGTTCCTGCAATGGATAAGGACATGCTGGAATACTTTATAGGCTCAGTGATAGAAAAATTGGATGACAACAATCCTAAAGTTAGAAAAAGGGCATTAGACTTTTTAAAAGATCATATTCCTGCAATGGATAACGAGATGCTGGCACACCTTGTTAACTCAGTACAAAATAAACTCCATGATAAGGAATATTTTGCTCGTAGCGCTGCACTACGCTGTTTGAAAGCACTTGTTCCTTGTATGGAAAAAGAGAGGTTGAAATCCATTACCAAGACAGTAAAAAAAATGCTGAATGACCCCAACGAGAATGTTCGTATTGGATCTTTATATTATTTCGCAGAATTAGCCTATGCAATAGATAAAGAAGTACCAGAAGCCTTTATTGAGGCAATAAAAGACAAATTAGATGACCCGAAGCACTCTGTTCGCGAAGAGACATTCTACTGTTTCACAAAACTTGTTCCCAGAATAAAAAAAGAATCTCTGGAACATCTTGTTCACCTTACCAGAAACATGCTGGATGACAGTAATTCTATTGAGCATGGGAAGGCATTAAATTTTTTAGAAGCGGCCATTCCAAGAATAGATGCAAAAATATTAGAGCAACTTGTCGAACCTCTGCAAAACAAACTAAATGCTCCCAAAGCGGATGTCCGTCTTGCAGCCTGTCACTGTTTCGCTGCACTAGCTTCAAGAATAGACAAAAAAACACTGGCAAACCTTATTGAAGTCCTGAAAAACAAACTGGATGACCGAGATAAAATTATTTGTAGTGGGGCATTAGATTGTTTCGCAGCCCTAGCCCCTTCAATGGATAAAGAAACCCAGGTGGCCCTTGTCTCCACAGTAAAAAATAAGCTGGTTGATTCATGTCCGACAACTTGTCTCGCTGCATTAGGCTGTCTCATCAAGTTTATACCTGCAATAGATAAGGAAATGCTAGGCGACATTTTTGACTCAGTTAAAAATAAAAACCTTCTAGAACACAACGATTACACTATTCGCCGCACGGCCTGCCATCTGCTTTGTTATATCCTGATTAATAACGACCTAGCTCTTGAGATAGATACTTCAAAAAAAAGCACCATAGAGGGCTTGCTCATTCAGACCGTGGCTGGATGGGTGACACAAATTCATGCCGCTTCTAATCAATCCCTGCCTGTGAAAGATAATCTCCATGTATGTCTCTCATAATCGGGCTCATCTTCGCACCTTAGTCTTCCTTGGCGCGCAACGTAGAAATAATACAGGACTTACGAAAACCACCAGGGTCGAGGCAAAAAATGTTTTTAATGAGGGAGTTTAGATAGACTAAATGACCGAATTAAAAACATTTTTTAACGAAGAGATTGGGGGTTTTCATAAGTCCTGTAATAATTAATTTTATCTACAACGGCTACTTACTTTATCCATTATGCAGCGCGAACTGATTGATTTACAGGCGTGTCTTGCTCGTAGAAAGGATTCGCATGCTCTAGTTGCCGTCCTTGAACAAAATGGATAAGGCTTTCAATATCAGAGTAGATAAAATTCAAAGAGCCGAGAAAGACATTGTCTCTACCGCTAACTGCTCTTAATTGTTGGTGCTGTGTTTCTGTCAATGAGACTTTATAGCAAGATAAGATACTTTTTGGACCTAACCGCCCTGATTCCATGCGTGCCAATAACTCGGGTGAGGAATAAAATTTACGTGTTATATTGGCTTCTTTCGCCAAATTCCAAATATAAGTTTTATTGTAATCACTTGCTTTTATTTGCTCCACGATTGGAATGAAAAAACAATGTACTTTTTTTTCATTTTCGATAGTTCCTTTGAGTTCTTGCTTAAAAAACATATTTATTCTCCATTTTAAGATAGTTAATTCAGAGCAAAAACAACCGAATGGACAAAGCAAACTTCCATATAATTCAAATTTATTGCGGAATAATTATTTCGAGAAACAAAAAAAAAATCCCTAAATTAGATAAGGTTAGTAGTTTTTTCACATCATGCCCGGATAAATGGTCTACATTTTTAATATAAACTCAATTTTTATACCATAAAATAATCATGGTGATCAATTTTTGCGAGAAATATTGTTATGAAAACAACAGAAACCGCACTTGCACAGATTGCAGTAGAATGGAATAAATTAAAAGAGATGATAACTAGAAGTCAAGAGAAGAGTTTTTTTAAAACTAGAGAAAACTTGACAGCAATTGATAACTTTTTTAATTTGATAGCACTTAAGCGTCAGCCAATGACTATTGGTGAATTGGCTGACGCCTTGCAAGTTCTAGAGCATTTAACGATTACGACTACAGGCTCTAAAAAAGTTTCTTTTGCGGACTGGTTGGATAACCATCGCTACCGAACCTCTCAAAACATTGGTATTCAAAAGAAGGTACAGAAAGAAAGTGCCTCTGAGAAAAAAAATGTTCAATATTCAATACATGAAAACTCTTCTCTCTTTCGTTTACTGGTTAAAACTCATGATACCTTAATCAATCATCATGAATTGGCAAATCTTCATGCCCAAGGTGAAATTCCCTGCAGCGAAATTTCTTACAGTCAAAGTGAACTCAAAGAATCACAAGCTCTTTATGATATGGAAACCACTACCCAACAGGAAGAAGCTAACGATAAGTCTACAATTATCGATGATCTTATCCGAAAGGGAGTAACACTATATGGCGCTGCAATTATTCCGGGGGCTGTGTTGGGTCATAGAGAGAGGATATTGCAAGAAGCCATACAAAATTTTGCTGGTGATAAAATTGATACACCTCATTCAAAAGCCAATAAACTTTATCATTTTGGTGGTCAGTTTTTACAAGGGAGTCTCTTGAAGGAATTTACTAATACGACTAAGTTGGTTGAGGATGATATTCAAGGCTTAGAAAGTGGTATTACTGTTGGACACATTAATTGGTCTAAAGATAGTAACGATAAAATTTATGCGACGGTTAATTTAAAAATCCTAACCTGTTCTTATGCGGATCCTCTTGATATGAGCAGTCCTCAACGGCTTTTTGTGATGGGTAGCGATGGTATTTCTTTGATAGAGCTTAATGAGGATGAGCTAGAGAAACCCCTGATGCAATGTCTTAGCGAAGTCCAAGGCGAAACAGAAAACAATATAGTTCCACTCGCCGAAATAAATGCAAAAATTGAAATAGTTAAGAATGAGTCCGGCACTGGTTATATGTTTCAGGTTAGCGAATTCACGACGAAGTATAATACACCCCAATTAGTCTCTACTAAGGCACCTGAACAAATGGAAAACATAATGTTCAAACCAATTTAGTTATCTTTTCTCACATCTCTAACGTCGAGCGTAGGTCGGCTCTGCAAAGAACTCAGGACAAACTAGAATCTATTGCCGTATCATCTTTTTTTCCTGATTGTTGATCGTTGTTGCTGTTTTTTTCCTTATAACGATCCCCCTCCATCTGCAGTCTGTTTTTGAAGTCAGTTTGATGTTTAACCCGCTCTTTTTCTGCCTTTTCTTCATGGGTATACATTCGCAGCTTGATAAATGGAGCACGCAATAGCCTGAATAAAAAATGCTTCACATTTTGGGGGGGGGGGATTGTCAATAATGTGGAATTAGCGTCGCGAGCATACTTATTAAATGCAGCTTCAAATTCTTTAAGCATAGCGTCCCTTTTTTCTGTATCTGGCGCATTCTTCATCTCCTCCGGAATTTTTGTTATGTCAGTTAGTTTTTTTGAAAATTTAGACATTACCTCCATTGATTCATTTATGGCCTCCATAGCTTCAGCGTTAGATTCTTTCTTCGCCAAAGCATCCTGCCTTGTAAGTTCTATCTGAGCGTTATCAAAGAGTGCTGATAAATTATGTATTCTCCTTATTACTTCGTCCAAGGATTCTTCCACGGGAAAATATTCTTCCACAGATGAAATATTAGGCATTCCCCTTTCTTCCCTAGCGATAACTTCCTCTCTAAGTTTGAGCAATGTAGTTTGCAATTCTGCTACATCCTTCTTCGCTGCACTGGTTTTGATAGAAGCTCCGATACCATATGTTGCTTCAAGTTTTTTAAGCATGCTATCTTTCACGAGTATTTCATAGTCACGTGATTTCAAGTATTTATCTTCTTTGGTAAGGGCGATAACAATTTTCTTGTCCGGATCGAGTTTGTGAATTTCTTTGATAGCCATTTCAGCTATATTATATGAATTCGTATTATCTCTATCGATGCACACCACACAAATTTGCGATTGTTCGATATAGTGTTGTCTTAGGTATGAAACTACATCATCGTATGATCCTGCGAAATCAAGTAATCTAATTTTAGTTCCCTCTTCAATTGATGTATCGTACGTATCGATAGAGGGCGTATGTATGTTCCCCGGTGAATCCGCACCCCGCAATGCATTACAAAGTGTTGTTTTACCAGAATGGTTGGTTCCACAGATCATTATTTGGAAGGGAGGGTTGTTACTTCGTTGAACTTTTGCTTTTGCCATGATCGGTAAACTCCCAATCCACATCATTATTTATTAAGTATAGTCGATTGCTATTATTGGAATTGGGGTTATAACCGAGAATCTCTTGTCAGCAAGTTATCAAGTTCCTCCAGAAAGCCAATTATTGTTTGGACTCTCGAGAGAATGTGTCGGGTTGGCCGACCGGAGGTATCGGCACCTGTTTTTGTACCGTTTTTCGAGTAATTAATGGGAAAATTGTTTATGTAGTTTCATTCCTGCGCAGGCGGGAATCTATCCATCAAATTAGTTTATTACTTTGTTTGTAATATGGATTCCCGCCTACGCGGGAATGACATCAATTTAGAGCAAAATAAATTATTAATGTTAATACTAGGCAACGCCCCTGAAGTTTTTTAGACAATATTTAGTCTTGAATTGATCAAAGATTTTTCAATTTCACTACGATCTGCCCTCTCTCCCGCTCCAGGAATTTTGATAGTATGATGATGCCTTTCGCGCCCTCATGAAAGATTATATCAGATTTTAAAAATTTCTTTTATTTTTAGCATATTAATATAAAATGCTGCGCCAATTGACGACTTTGCTACACAATGTAGTAGATACAAGGATCTATTTTATGCACACAGATAACACTACAACAAAAAAATTTCCCGTAGAAGATTTTAAAAAATATTTACACCTGTTTTTTATAGATATAATTAATTTATCTCAAACTAATAATATTCAGGCTTTTGAAAATCGTGAGGCTGGGTATACAAAGGCGATGTTAAATGCTTATAACTATGCTTTTAATGATTCTTTAACTGACGGACTTAGCCCTGAGATAATTTGTGGTATACATGCTCAAGCATTAGCTCATCAACCAAATTGTCATCCAGGACAACTTAAAAATTCACCCAATTTTTTTACTGTAGGCCTAGCTGAGTTAAGAACCCCTGATGGCCGGATACTCCAACCAATAAATCCAAATGGTTCACAACAAGGATTTGAAGAGTTTTTAAAATTTTGGTTTGTTGATAAGCAAAATCCTTTTCATTATATTCACTTCAAACCAACAAATCTCTCAGGGCAAGAGGTATTTTTATACCCTTTTAACTCAAAACTAAAAAAAGGTCTTAGTGTAATTTTCCAGCAAAGGCAATTTTTTGGCGTGACCAGCAAAACAGAGGACTATTTCCCAAATGCGACTGGATTCAACAAATTATTTGCATCACTCCTAACCAATACTGAGTATAAGTGTTTCATTAACATTTTAGAAAACAAGCTTCTACCTGCATCTGGCAATCGATTGTCTATTCAAAAATTAATGAAAAAAGAATTGAAGGACCTTTGTAATTCATATAACGAAGCGGTTAGTAAGGCAGGTACGAATGATGAACAAATACTACGAATAATTGTTCAGCATGTAAAATTGCTCAATCAATTGCACCCATTTGCGGATGGCAATTGTCGAACTTTTTATATTTTACTTAACCGACTATTAGCCAAAAATAATCTACCACTTTGTTTAATAATAGATCCAAATCGCTTGGAGATGTTATCCACTGATGAAGCATTAGAAGTGGTCAAAAAAGGGCAAAAAGATTATTTAGCTCTAATGAACAATGAAAAACCCTCAATTGTGGACACTCTTAACTCTACTCAACTAGAAATAGATATTGAACCCATGGAATTACCAGCCTCCCCCCCGGCCATTGATTCATTTGTTGCAATTATTGAAGAAAATCTACTTTCTTTAAAATCGAATAATGACGATCAAAATTCTAAAATTGGAACACATATTGAGCCACAGTTCTCTTTTTTACACCAGTTGAATTCTGAGCAGTATCATCATGAGCGATTAATGACTAAGGCAAAAAAATTATGCGGGGATAATGAAAATTTTATACCTTTGTTAAATGCAATTGATAAAAAAGATTATTCATTGGCATTACGCAAAGCAAGTTCCGTAGTAAATTTGCCTTTATTAAAATTAATATTAAGTTATCAAGAGAAATTAAAAATAGATGTTAATTTACCATCCAGTAATGGTTATACAGCATTGGATTGGGTTATGAAATCTAATTCACCTAAGAAGGATATCGAAGAAGCTACTGCTATGCTCCGTAAATTTGAGGCACTTAGCAGTGATGAAATAACCAACAAAATATCAATAACTAAAGCCGATTTTTAGATTTCTATTTAGGTTGATATTTCTATAAAATGGGATCGTGTATACTAACCTTTCAGGCTGTGTGCCTGATTCACTATCCCATTCTCCTTGTTCTTTATTGAATGTGTTAATTGTTAGCTAGGTTCTCAAACGTTTTATGAATGGCTATGAAAAGCCTAAGTAATTTGAGAACCTGGTAGTAATTATAGAAAAAGTAGCTTCACAGAAGGGGTATCACTTTGCTTGGCCATTTAACTCAAAATGCCCCTCTATCACATGAACTGTAAAATCAGTCCCAATTGTCGTTATTTCAATTCAGTTTTTATTACTTATAGTATTAAGATTTAAGTGCTTTTCCAAAACGTCTATTATTTTTGAATACGACTCTATGATTTGCTTATTACCCCTACCGCTCTCATGATATTGCTTTAGATTATATTGAGCTAACTCAAGAGCAGTTTGGCCCTCACCTTGTTCCGTGCCTTTATTTTTTAAATTTAAATCAGGATTATATTTAAGTAGTAAATCTACTCGTTCAAAATGCGTATTCCGGAGGACTTGATCACTAATTCCGTTAGTCATTTGATCACCGATTCCGGAGT
>NZ_QHJG01000046.1:0-15911 GCF_003184185.1 Legionella qingyii
TAAACATCTAGGAATTCTCATATCAATCTGTTCTATTCTTAAACTTTGATGAAATCGCCCTGCCCCTGTTTAGGGCAGCATGGTTATCGCTAGTTTTTATGTAGTAAATTCATTGGGTTAAAAAAGATATAATATAGTTTTTATTGACAGAGTAATCGATTCTTTGTACTCTTTTTAATCTCGTTTGACATTATTTAGTACCTTATTTGAGGATTATAATGGGTGTTGCTCCTAAAGTAATATATGTAAAACACAATAGTGTTGAGCCTGAATTTTATACATTTGTTGATGCAGTGTATAACAATTTCTACGAAAAAGCAGAGGAGATGCTTAAAGTATACCCAGATTTCATTAACACAATTATCACCCCCACAAATCAATCTCCTTTATCCTCGGTTTTATCTAAGAAAACAATTGATTACACGATGCTAAACATTCTCGTAAAACATGGTGTTGAATTTACTTATCCTATTAATACAATGGGAGATTTTGCTTTAGATCTCGCCTGTAGAACGAGGGATTTGCAGTTGATTAGCTATTTAGTCGCTCATGATGTCTCAATTTCAGAAGCTGCTATTCACAAATTATTATTTAAAGCTAAAGACATCAAAACTCTTAATACTAAAGATATTAAGATGCTTCTTAGCATAATTCATCAATTAGGAGGATTGGCTGAAGTTGGCGAAATGATAGATGACCAAGGTCGTACTTTTAAAGCTAAAGCAGAGCGAATAAATCTAAGCAATGACTCATATGGAACGTTGCGTTACAATCTATGGAATTTACTGAATTTAGCTGAAAATCAAGAGCCAGATAAGGCTGAACGAAATGATGCAAATAAAATATTAGATGAAGAACTAGCATTAATTACCCATCGCTATTATGAGAAAGAGAATACTGATTTTTCTTTAGGAAATTCAATAACCTCTTTATTTGGAGCAGGAGGTATGCCAATAGAATTTCCTGACGACTCTGTCTATGAATATCAACAGAAGCCTTTAAATCAAAAATAAGTATAATTTAATTATACTTGGTGACAAAAACAAATATCTATTTTTGTCCGCAAAATAAGCATTTTTATAATCTTATGATAAACTGCACTTTCTTTTACTTTTATAGAAATCCTTATGTTTGAAATATATAAAGATAATCACTTTATTATGTGCTATGAAAACCTAAACAATAGTTCTGGATTCACTCATTCACTCTCTATAAAGAACTTAATAACAAACAAGACCACAGGAATGTGGGTAGATCCGACTCACACAAGTACGGATGCGAAACTTCTGGATAAAATTCTACGATTACAACTATTGAAACAAACCCTTACTCAGGATGCATATGAACATGAAGTGGCTTGCTTTATAGAACGACTCATAGAAAATGGTGGTTATACTTGTCTTGAGATTTCAAGTTTAATGAAAGACGCATTAAGGCATCATAAAGACCCTCAGCATTTGTTTGAAACCATTAAAAACGTAGATGTTTCATACATTCGCAATGAAGATATTGATAGGTTCCATAATATTCAAGAAATGAAAAATTCTGTTGCAGAATTTATAAAAACTCTTACCGAATTCATCGGTAATCTTTTGTCTGTACCATCTGATACTTTAGTAACATCAATATTAGTAAAATTTAATATTTATCAAAATCCTATTGCTGATGATGAGCCAAATGGACCAATAAATATAAAATCTTCAATTATTTAAAATCTTCTTCTAGACGAGGAGGGCCGGGGTATTGCCCCCTCTTGTTTGATAACCATAACGCACTAGCTTATCCTTGAATCGCTATTAGAATGCAAATGGCTGATGCCTAATTACTACCTAAGAAGTGGTGTTATAGTTTCTTTTGAATCATTGCTCTCTATTTCAGGGCTTTCAGAATTCCCTATGTCTAGAGTAAAACTCTTAGAACATTTATTTGCTTGGGTTATGGTATCTGATAATGCTGTGAGTGGCGGAGCGTCCATATTCTCATGATCTTGTAGTGCGTGTTCATTTTTTCCGGCTTTATTTGCTGGTTCTACACGTGCATTTTCCCCTTTGCGTTGCCCAATATCATCTCCATATAGATCTTTTGATATTTGATTCAAGAACTTTGCGAGCATACTATCTTGATAAGTTCTACTTCCGGGATATTTTTCTTCAACTGCCCCAATTCCACCAGCTCGAATCGTTGCCAACATATCTTTGCTAAAATCATTTTTATTTATATTTAGATGAGAAATGTCATGAAAAGTATCTGAAGCAGAGCCTCGCCCTATACTGTAAGCGAGCATCTTGCCAGATGGATCATAAACTAGAACTGCAACAATTAGTTCAGGCTCTTCTTCTTCCTCTTCCTTTTTTTGAGGTTTATTTATAAACATTGTATCTTCAAGTGCTTCCTTTTCTGAATTCTCATCATTTTCCAAATTATTTATCAAATCTTTTTTAATTTCTTCTTCTCTTTCAATGATTAGAATTTCCGCTAATTGATCCTCTTTGTCTAAACTAACGATCATCTGAATATAAGCCGCTTCCTTGTTGTTTTTTTCTAAATTCTCTTGTTCTAAGTGTGGGTTGGACATAACAATGGCTCTCGGTGAATAAAAAACAAATATTATGTATTATAATAGGTCAAATTGAGTTTATTGTCTAAAACTAGAAAAGGGACCCTATGTTGTTAAGGCCTATCGCGCCAATAAAATTGAGAAAATAGGGCTCTTTAAAAGTAATGAGTTATAATCGTTTGGATTATTTATAGCGGTTTTAGCTGTATTGATTTATTTGATTACTCGTGATGAATGAGTCACATGTTATTTTTGTAGTTTTGTAGCCAGGGCTCCATGATACGGAGCCCACGAACTCAGGATTTAAACTCTCATGGGTTTATATTTTCATTGATGATCTTAGTGTGGAGGCGATTAAAGTTTCTAATACATTTTTTTTACCCATATCTGCAGCTAATGTTATAGCCGACATCATGTCACTATCAGCCAAACATGGATTAGCTCCATTACTTAGAAGAATTTCAATCAAATCCATGTCGTTATCAGGATAAAGTTTTACTACTTCGTTTAGAAATAGAGTATGTTTATTTGTTTTTTGGTATTGAAGAGGGGAGTTAATTAATTCTTCAAACTGATATTCAAAAATATCAATAAGCTCTTTAATTATTTTTTCGGCTGATTGCAACCGACCACATTTCATATAAGTAATTGCCTTGACTAGATCTTCAGGTATATCTTCTTTAAAAGAAGACGGATTTGTTCTGGATATTCTGATTTTACTGAACATTATTATAACCTCATATTATTTTTGTTAATGATTATAAGAACATCCAAATTGTATCGATGGTTTTAATCTCAATGTCCGAGAATATAAACCCAATCATCTTCCTTTTGGGACATGGATCTTAAAGTGCTAAAATCTAAACAGCAAGTACTTAATAAAAATATCTATGTGGTGAAATTTGAGCCGCCCAGCCGACAACTATCTATCTACCTTCCTATACAAATAAATCGCTTTTTCACCTGCTGAAATTAAGTAAAACTTAAGTTTATCTGCTATTTTTCGCTCCAAGTAAAGATGAATGAGAAGTGAAACAAATAACATTAAAATAGCGATCGAGATTAAAAGAAAAGGCCTTTGAGTTGACCCGGAAAAGAAATCATATATGTTTTTACCAGCCCGATTGTGCAGTAGATACAATGGATAGGTTATTCCTCCTAATGCCAACACAAATACAGTGTCCCTCATGATAAACTTACGAATAGAAATTAAATAGAACAGGAAGTAAAGACACCATACAACTCCCACAGCAATAAATCTGTCTATCTCAGAAACACCATAATGCAATATAAATCCATCTATTGCCTCCATAGCTCTAAGTGAGGAAATTAAAAGAGTGATGGAGAGGATAATGATATGAAACACTTGATATCCGCCTCGTGTTGCGAGAAAAAAAACAATCCCGGCGATAAAATATGAAGAATATTCAGGTGAAATAAACCAACCTAAGAAGAATGGTTGTTTAAAAAGTAAGAAACTAATGGTTAATATGAGCCATATAGTTATCCAAACCCTATAATATTTTAAAAGGTTACACACCAGCAACACAAAAATAAAGAAATAGAATTTGATTTCTACTCCCAGAGTCCAATAGACCCCATCGATATCTTCAATGCCAAATCGTGTATTAAAAAGAGTAAGATTGGCAAGCCAGTATTTAAAAGTAATTTGACTTGCAGTGCCCTCAAGAATAATTGCTATTAAAGCAGTTATCGATACGCAAACCCAATATGTTGGATATATTCTAGTAATTCTAGAAATACTAAATTGAAAACTAGTGCGCCCAGAAGCAGAAGCAAAAATCACGAAACCACTTATGATGAAGAAAAGGTCAACGCCAAGGTACCCAAATTTAGTGAAATTATATAGACAAGTAGCCAAAGCAGAGTTTTCCGTAGAATTTTCTATATATTTTGCTTGGTAATGATAAATCATGACCGAAAGAGCTGCACAGAAGCGGATTAAATCAATTTCCCCAAATCGTTCTTTCTCGCCAACCATTTCATACTCCGATTTAACCATCCAATTTAAATGCTAAGCTGGCTTTGCTGCATAACTATCGGTCCATTTATCTGTCACTAATTTTAGATGTATCGCTAGCTTTATTAGCGATATCATTTTATTGACTATACTACAACCTATATAGGTTTTCTGCTTTTTTCTTAATATCCTTTGAATGCATCAAACCTCCAATTCGACAGGCTTCGGCTAAAGGTAATTTAGAAGAGACGATAAAATTAATAGACATCGTTAAAAAAACAGGGGGCATTGATGCGGCAGGACTTAGCAGCAAACAAACAGCTTTACATCGTGCAGCTGAAAAGCAATATGATGTAATCAGTAATTTACTTTTACGAGCGGGTGCTAATCCAATATTACAAGATAAAGATGGAAAAACAGCGCTTAATCTTTACTTTGGCAAGATGCCTTATTAATTAGGCAAGGTAAAACTAGCCCGTATTTAAATCGACAGCCAGCAAATACAGAAGAAAACCTAATTAAACATGCTTGTATCGAACTCTCTAAGACGAATAAGTCAAAAGAATATTTTACACTTACACAAGATGGTAATCTTATTTTTGCGGACAACCCAATTGAATTGCCACATTTATCAATGCCATTCCAAGAAAATTTGTTTCAGCAATTTGGCAATTATTAGGCGGTTTTTTAGCCTTATATATTCTCCTTTTTTGAGTGGGTAAGACGCAAACAAAAAAACAGCTGAAATTGCTGGGGCTGGTTCAAAATAGAGGCGCAGTAGATGGGAGGGGACATTTAAAGGCCATAGTTAATACACAGGCGTTGTTATTTTTACATCACAGCGCAAGTCAAATCCGCATATCTTAAGTCTGATTATTTTGATAATCAGACCTAATTAGATTTCCGTTCACAACGTTAGATATATGCAATATATTTAGCCATTATCGTTGGAGCGTAAATAATGAAAGTACAGAAAATCAAATTAAGTCCTTGTGATTTCAGTTGGCTGGTTCTTGATGACAATCATTTGCCGATTAAACCAATTACAGATTTCATTCGATATCTTAATAATGTTGATAAGTCACCGTGTACCGTCCGAAGCTATGCTAACCATCTGAAGCTGTTTTGGGAGTTCTTGTCAGAAAAGCAAATACAATGGTCTAGAATAAACTTGGCAAACTTAGCCAGTTTTGTTGGCTGGCTAAGGAATATCAATAGCACCAACCAGGTAATTGACCTTCACGTCAAATATCGCATTGATAATCTCAACGAAGTAAGAAACAAAACAGGCTTAATGAATATGTATTCATTAACTTTAATTCCTATGAGCCGCTCCGTTATTCAGCAGTCAAAAAACTATTTAGTATTCTCAGTGAAAAATGTAGCTTTTATATTCGTCCACACATGCTTCGTCATACGCATGCTTCATCGTTGATTAATGCTGGCTGGGATATGGCGTTGGTACAACAACGATTAGGTCATGCAAGCATACAAACAACAATAAACACTTATACGCATATTGATAATAAGGCTATGAAACAAGCCTTTAAGCACTATATCTCCACTCAGGAGAATGGCCAATGAAAGCAATAGCATATAATCCATGTAACCAATCAGAATATGACGCCCTACTTGATAAAGATGTTTGGCTGGCTAGTGATGTAGGATTAAGCCCTGCTGCATGCCAAGGAGCATATTATTTACCATTTTCAAATGTTACTACTACGTGGTTAAAAAAAGCAGCCATGAAATTCGTACGTTTACAGGCAGCAACGAGAAGCTTTTCAACTTGTAGAGGATATATAAGAAGTTTTAATCATCTGGATTCTTACCTCCAAACACTGGAAATTAGCTTAGCCCCTAATAATATCAACCGAGCACTTATAGTTGATTTTATTCGGTTTCTATCATTAAAAGGTTTAAGCCCCATGACCAGAGGCATAACATTAATAAACATCAGGCTATTTTATCAGGTTGCCTTACAAGAGGAATGGCTAAACTGGCCAGCAAAGCCTATCATATTTGATTCAGATCTTCCTCGACGCACGATAATTGTCCCACGGTACATCAGCAATGAGGTGCTGGTTCAGTTAAAAATGCATCTTAATGGATTAACTGATTGGATGCAGCGCTTTGTTATCATTTTGATGGAAACTGGCAGGCGAATTAGTGAAGTTTGCCATCTCAATTTTAACTGTCTGGAAAAAGATAATGATGGTGATTGGTTTCTTAGAGTAAATGAAAATAAACTTAAAAGGGTTCGCTTAATTCCTATCTCTAAAGCTTGCGTTGATGCTGTTATGGCCCAGCAAGAATACTTGAGACAAACAGCCTCCAGATTGCAGTTTCTTTTCCCAGGATGCGTCGTATCAAAATCCCCTACTGTCTCAGCGCCCCATATTAACAGAGTTTTAAACAAGCTTGCCGTTGAAAAGAATATTATTGATACCAACGGGGTGGTATGGAAGTTCTCTTCACATCAATTTAGGCACACGATAGGTACCCAGATGATAAATTCTGGTGTGCCACAGGTAATGGTTCAACATTATCTTGGCCATGAGTCACCTGAGATGACTGCACGCTATGCCCATATTCATAATGAAACTATGAAGGCTGCTTTTACTGATTATCAGGAGAAGCTTATAGATATCCAAGGCAAGGTTAAATCCTCCGACGATCAGATTAATGCGCGTTGGCTTAAGAAAAATATTATGACCCAAGCCCTGCCCAATGGCTTATGCGCCCTTCCTCTCACCCAACAAAAATGCCCCCATGCTAATGCCTGTTTAACCTGCGCACACTTTAGAACATCAAAGCAGTATCTTAAACAGCATAAATCCCAGCTGGACGAAACTGCTAAAGTCATTGAAAATGCAAAACAAAATGGCTGGCAACGAATTGTTGAGATGAATACTGAAGTAGCCAGCAACTTAAAGTTAATTATTAGTACATTGGAAAATTAAAGCGATGAATAAAGGCACAGAAAATCAAATTAAGGCTCTAAAGGAAGCAGCACGTGGAAAACGGGCTGCTACTATTGAACGGGTTTTAGTAGCTTTAAAAGCTATGGAAGAACAATCATTACCTATTAATTTTGAATCAGTTGCAAGTTTTGCTAAGGTTTCAAAAACCTGGTTGTATGCATCTGATGAAATAAAAGAATTAATTATTAAAGCCAAAAATGAAGATGGGTATAATCTTTATATGAAAAACCAAGCTGCCAAATTAATCACTAAAGATAAGGAAATTAGTGTACTCATCAAGCAAAACAAAATGTTGAGGCAGGAAATTGATGAATTAAAAAAACAACTCGAAGTAGCATATGCTGCGCTTTATAAAAAAGAAGATTAGTTCAATTGTAGTACTTTAACCTTGTGTTGATAAAACCACTCTCAATTTATCTCGTAGTTTTATCAACACAGGGTTAACCCTCAATAGTTAGGCCTATCTCAAAATTATATCGGCATATTTTTCTGGTGCCGTTTTTTTATCTAATCCCAAGTCTTCTTTCAAACGAGCTGGTTGATGCTCAGCTGTAAAAAATGAAGCTATAGTATTAGTAAAATATTGGCGGGGCAAATAAGGTTTTCCCAAATGCGAATAAGTTGGTTTGCCTTCCAACACGGCTTGATTCAGTAGCGCACCAGGTACCGCTTGTGCGATTCTATCTGCAGCAGATGCAGCCTCATTCCCCGTAATATTAACCCTTAAAAAAGCACTCTGGTAAATAGGATCATTAATGGTTAATTCAGGTACTTTAATCCGACCCACAATACTATCTGGTAAAATAATTTTAAATTGATCGTTTATCTCAGGATGTTTTCGATAGATCTTTAAAATCTCTGCTAAATAAACATCCAAATTTTGTATGCCGGGATGGAGACCAAGACGAACTTGCATGTTCGGATGCTTTTTTAACTCTGTTAATAAACAATCCAAAAAGCCTGAATCGATTTCAACTGGTTGAGTGGTGCTGCTTATGAATGCTAATGATTTATCTGGTGAAACCCGTAAAGTCTCTTTGAGCTCCTTGGGGCTTTTTGTACTTCCAGAGCCTGGTATATAAGCATTGTCAATACTTAAATGTCCAGTGACGAATAGACTATCACCAGGAACCTGAAAATCTTCTTTAGCTGTGTCCAAAGGGATAGCCCATTTAACATTGGATTTTTTGCCTAAGGAAGATACATGATTCCATAAGCAATGGTTATCTGGCTTGAACATAAACTCATAAGCCATTAATACTGGAATATTGAGAGACTCTGCCAACTGGAATGGAATTTCATTGTTTACAGATGGTACTCCAAAATAGGAATAATCAATCTGTTGGCTTTGAATATATTGCCCTACCATATTAATTTGTTGTTTAGTTAACAACCCTTCAGGAAAGGAGTCTGAGTTAGATTGGAGAATTTCAAGAAGTGATATTTTATTAACTAATGATGATGATTGGAAGCTATCCACACGTTGTTGAGCAGCTTTGGTTAGTGAAATAAGAACGGTTTTTTGTCG
Source organism: Legionella qingyii (assembly GCF_003184185.1). Next base: position 9,051 of record NZ_QHJG01000046.1, read on the forward strand.
GACATCATGCTCTAGAGCATTAATCGTTTTTAAAGCTAAGTCTGTATCACCTACACTACTAACAAAAAATGCTATTTTCATAATACTTCCAATAAGTCGTGGAGCACAAAAAAAGGACATTTTACAATTTTTTACTATGTTATTTCAATAATAAGACTGAATGTTTTACAGTCTAAATTCATTAAGATATATTTTTAATATCTATTGAACTTAAACAAATGTCTGAGATATATTTACTACCTAATCGTTATGAACGTTGTGAACGACATCCTCTTGGTTCTTTTAATATAGATAATCAGACTTAAATTAATTGTAGTATTCATAGTATTCAATGATAGAAATTAAGCGTATATTCGCGTTCTTCATTGAGGTATTTTATGAAAGTCCAAAAAATTAAATTGAGTTCTTATGATGTCACATGGATAGTTCTTGATGACAACCACTTGCCGATTAAACCCATTACCGAGTTTGTTCGCTATCTAAATAATGTAGACAAGTCACCGTGTACAGTGAAAAGCTATGTGTATTGCTTGAAGTTATTTTGGGATTATTTAGCTGATAAACAACTTAATTGGCAAACCATTAACCTTGCAAGCTTAGCTGGATTTGTGGGCTGGTTAAGACAGTCAAAAGAACCAACTCCGATAGTTGATCTACATGAAATCCAAGCGGCAAGAAAACCTGCCACTATAAACGTTATTCTGGGCTGCTTATCTAGTTTTTATCGCTTTCATAACCAACTTGGTAACACAGATGTTAAAGTCACTGAAACAGTAAACTTACCCAATAATCGATATAAAGCACTTTTGCATCATGTTTATAAGAATAAACCTTCACTCTGTCAATCAAACTATTTTTGAACAGTTCTATAGACTCGCTGCATGAGTTCGCCCAAAATAAATTTGGCTTACGCCTGTTGTAAATTTTGCGACAAACCCCTTGGCATACCATAAGGAACTATTATTTAAGACAAAGAATAACTATCTGAATCTTCATCTTCAGAACTAGAGTCAGCTCCATATTCAGATTCGGATGCAGAATTGTCCCTATCAAAATATTCATTCAAACATAAGTTAAATAAACATCGTTCTGAATAAGACAGATTTTGGTGAATGTAATCAAAATCAACACCGTCCTCATCAGCATACTTTAAGATTAAATCAGGCACATCGGGCGCTTCATCCAATACAATGTCAGTCATATCATCAGTAGTTAAACAACGAATATGATTAGCATCTTCTTTATGCAGATTTATCAATTGTTCCAAGGAATAACCTTCGCTAAGTGGTTTTTCCAGGTTATTAAACTCAAACAGGTCAGCCAGCTCGTCGCAATCAAAGGAAGCGATATCATCAATAGAAAGATGCTGATTTTCCAAGAGCTCCAGGAATTGCTCATTGCCAAGAAAATCCAGCATATCAGCAGAAAATGATAAGATTGTTGTTAAAACATCGGCATCATCCTCAATAGCAGCGATCACTTCGTCCTGACAAATGAGACCTAACTGTTCGCTGGTTAAATCAGTTAATTGAGCTAAAGTGACTTCATTTTCAGCGATAGCTGACAACAAACAATCACAATGAATTAATTCTATTTTTTCAAAATCTATAGACTTAAAATCAGTAAGTGAATACCCATTCTTGAGTAATAGTTTAAAATGCCGCTGCACATAACGAATCTTTTTCTCTTCTTCATCAAATACCTCACGGCTGATGGTTTTCAAGACCTTACCCCGGCCATCGGCAATGGTTTTATATAGAGTACGTTCGGCTTCAATAATAGAGGCCAGGCGTTTATTAGCAGTGGTCGGCGTATCAGGCAAATCAAAACTAAAATAGCCGTTTTCATCCCTGTAAATCAAAACACTATTTCGTTCTCTTGCCAAACTTTGCGCCTTATCAACCAGGCGTACCTCATTAAATGCGGATAAATAGTCCCCTAGTGACTTAATTACATTTTTCCGTTCTTCAGTATGAGGAGCATGCTTTTTAAGTGCTTCTTGCACTGCTAGATACATCTCTTTATTAATGCCGTATTTATGATGAAATATCGTTTTATAAGAACCACTAAAGGACGGATATTTGGCTTTGAAATGATAAGCGACTCGATCTTCAGGCATGTAGGCCAAAAAGGATGTTTCACGTTCGGCAACGATTACATTCCCCAAAGTGATCAGCCCCTTTTTAAATAAGGATGTAAGATGCGATGGCTTATGCTGTGCATAATCGCTTAAAGGATGCAAACTCAAATACACTTTACCTGAGTAAGGGCGTTCAGCACGCAAATTCTCTCTCCAGCGCGGACGTAAACGCTCATCTTTATGGCCTTCGTATAATTTTACACCAAACGCATATTTTAATGCATGATTAGGAACATCACTGGTTGAGAGTAAGGGGCGCTCCCTGCTCTCCAGATAACCCGCAAGAATACTGTTTCTTTTTTTCAATTCAGCATCTAGCCAGCTAGGAAATCCATCGTAATCTGCTGAGTATTGTTTTTGTAACAGTAAAAACAGATTTTGATATGCGTACCCATTGAAAGAACAAGGATCGCTTTCCTGCATTTCAATCAATAAGTTTTGTATTACCACAGCAGCTTGGGTTAAATGTACATGAAAATCGGGATTATCTTGCTCTTTATTGAGCATATCACGATACCCTTCTACTCCTTCTGCATTAAAAACTGCACTGGAATATTGCGGTTTCCCCATTTCATCCATTTCACGATGTGCTCGCCGAGCTTCGGCATCCCATCGACTTGTTACGTAATGAATCCCGCGATATTGAGCGACTAGAAACTTGGTATTTAATGATGCTAAAAACTCATCGTTAACTGACTGGCCAGCCTTTAAGCGATCATTAATAGCATTCAAATCGCTTTTGGCTTGTCTTCGCGCGAAATTACTAGGACGTCGGATGTCAGCTCTCAATTTGGGTGTGGTATCGTTCACTTGCTTATGATTTTTGAATGCCGTGAAAAATTTACCTGCTTGAGCAGTATTACGATAAATATTAGCCTGCAGATCTTTCGCTTCACGTTCTTTTTTGGGTGTTTTTATAAACTCTTGTTCCTCGTCACTGTCTGAATCATCAGATAAACATTCACTATAATATGTTTTAGCAAGTGTTTCTTGTTGAGCAAGCAGTCTGCTAAAATAATTCAGCGAACGGTTCTTGCTTTGAGGCCGCAATTTATTGATAGCGGCACGTAAGCTGAGGCAAGGTTCTTCCGTTAAATCATGACGCATCGATTCATAGATGTATTTATCAATTAATGCATAAAGGACGTCATCAGATTTTTCCGAGTGAGGCAAAATATAAAATTCGCCCTTTAAAAATAGATAATGACGTGTAGTCGTTTGCATATCATAATCTTTGACAAACTCCATTTTAAAAGATCGTGGAATGATCTCCCCCTCTTGGGTGCATTTGCTATACAATTCAAGATCTGTTTTATTGAGTAACAGAGAATCTTCAATCTGTTTTTTAATCTCTAAATTAGCCTTTTTTTTATCCTTTGTTTTTAAATCATTCAGATGTTTTAACAGTTTGTTGTATTCCTCTTTTTTTGAGGTATCGTATTTTTTGGTCAGGGATATCAACATGAAAATTGGTACTCTAAGTTTGAATAAGAAAAAAGGAGCGATTGTATTTCATTTAAAAGGCAAATAACAAGCACCTTGATTTCTGATTGATCGCTCAATGACCTTACAGGCAACGAACTAGAGCTTTTGGACTGAAAGATCACCTGGGTATTCCTGGGCGGCGTTTCTACTGGAAATCAAAAGATAAAAGAACCCATAATATTCATTTGTTTGAACAGGGATCAACAGAAATTTTACGTCATATATTTTTTAGGGATTTTATGCGTAAGCATGAAGACTATGCAAAAGCTTATTCTGTTTTAAAATGTTNAAAAGTTCTTTTGTACAAATCATTGACTATCAAACAGGTACAGCTCGAGATAAGCAATTAAAAGCGCAGCAATTATTAGTAATTTCTGAAGAGTGATAATTTCCTTTACTTCCTCTTGAGATTTTTGAATCACCTTTTGTAAGTCTTTGCCTGGCATTATTGGGTTGCATGCCTTTATAAGAACAACAAGACCCAATAATTGATAATTGAAAATCAATAGGTTACATGTTAACTCGTTTATTGATGCTCTGCTGAAAATTCACAATGTATCCTATGAACCTGGTATACAAAAGTTTTTCATAGAGGCTAATTCGGAAAATTTGCTTATCACTACTTCTATTTGTTGTAATGATCCGTTTGTATTTGTGGCCCAAATAATAGGTGCAATAATTTCTTTATTTAATTGCTGTAAAAGCTGTGGATTATCAAATAAAGTTTTTAACTCAGATTTATATGTTTGCAAAGCAGTAGATCTATCTGAATAGCCGAGGGTTCTTATGACTTCCTGTTTTAAATTGCTGCCATCATTACTTGCCAATAAACAATAAATAAGCAAATCAGATATAGGTTTATCATGGGCATACTTTTGGAGCAGTCCTCTAAATAGATTAGCGCGGTTTTTTCCTCGATCATAATCAAACCAGAAAGAAAATATATTCATGGTGGACTTATTCCGATTCTTAAGATAGCTTTGAATTGCAGCTAATGTACCATTGGGTGGCGATATTGCTAATTCATATTTTTCTAAGGCCAGAGCTTGTTTATTTAATAGAACCAAACGACAATACAACGTTTGCATTTTATAAGGATTCTTTTTTATTAGCTTATCAAGATTTTCGGTTACTTTATTGAAAACGCTTTCGAGACTAGGATGCAGTTGATGTTGCAAAGATGTGTAATCTTTTTTTATATCCAAAAGTTCTTGATTTACAGCTTTTCTTAATTCTGATTCATTTTTACCATCCATCATCGAGCTTCGACGTATAATTGTATGTTCCATTTTACCTGGGAACTTAGCATAAATGTTTTTAACAACCTCATCTGTTTCATATAATGGTTCTTCTGTAGAACCTATTTGATATACATCTTTTATTTCCTTATTTAAGGAAGCTAACCTTTGAAATAATATATCAATATTAAAATCTATCTCATCAGAATCGATTAATTTATTGACCTCTTCTTGGAAAATGCTTATGGATTTTTTATGGAGTTTAATTAAGGCCTCGAAATCTTTTTGGGGGTTGAATACTATGCCGTGTTGACTTAAATCTTGAGCAGAGAATTCGATTGTATTTAATACGTGATTTGGATACTGATCATCAGGATGAATTGTAATATCTTTCCATAAAATACCATGTCTTGTTTCCCACTCATTATTACGCTCAAAAGTATAAGCAAATGGAGTAGGAATGTTATTCAATAAAATTGGTTTGTCACCGGGAGCGACAGAGGATCTTAGAGGAACATTCTTCTCTTGCAACCTTTGCCAAAGAGTACAAAGTAAGTGCTTTAGCTGGGGTAGCTGACTAACATCGCAGTCATTGAAAAGATAAATACAAACTTCTTTCCCCATTTGATCTCGATCGCATCCTCGTTCATCTCTTGTTCCATAAAGCCAGTTCTTATTTAATGGTTTTTCAAGTTCTTCGGTTCTTCTATATTTCGCTAATCCCGTGACTTTATAATAATTAATTAAAGGATGATTTTTTAAAAGCTGCTCGAGGATATCAAAAACAATATCTGAGTTATTACCACAAGCTAACCATTTAGTATCGATTCCAATACGTAATTGATAGTTAAAAAATTCCCTACTTCTTTTCGTGCCTGCTCGATATATTACATTTCTGTAATCAAAATCAGTTTTTTCTTTTGCCATTTACCGCACCTCTGTAGTCATCACAGGAATTGAGTTTTCAATTAACTCCTGACCTTTCGATTGGTCATCTTTTTTATCTTTTGGAAACATACCATGATGTTTGAGGTAATAAGATTTTACGATGGTTTTTACATAAATACGGAGTTCAGCATCGGCATTTATCGTTTGCCTGTAAACGTCATCTTGGTACAATGAACAAAGGGTTCTAGCCAATTTTTTTGGTTTACCTGATTTCTCTTTATATTCTGGTTTATCTATGTCCTGAGATTCCATGGACTTCATTAGCTCCCTATAACTCATATTTTCACTCAGTTGGTTTTTATAACTATCTGCAGCCAAATGAATAAATTCCTTATGACACCACTCGTAAATAGTAACAAAACCCTCTGAGAGAAATTTTATAGGATAGGAAAAAATGATTAATGGAACAGCTATGAAGAAAGAAACACCACAGGTTAAAAATAGAGTAGCCTGGCTTGTCGTGTCCTTTAGATCAAACAAATAATCTAAAGGTTTCGTAATAATAAAAAGAGGTAAGGCCATCAACAGGCCTATTGTTCCATAAATAATGTTCAGACCTTTGGTAAAATAATCATCTGGAGAATCCCAGCCTATCCAAAAAAACGGATTTGAACCTATATAATTGGAGTAATCATTCAATAAATCAGCTACTTTTTCTATAGAGCGTTTAAGTAAATCGATAAAAGCAACAACAAGCCCTGAAAATAGTCCAATGGACCCACCAAAAAAGATACCTAGATATTCTCCGGGAGATCCAAAAATTTTTCTTAAAAATTTTCCTCCAACAGACTTTCCAAATAAAAATCCTTTCCTAATATAAGATTCAATTCTCATAACCCTCACTCCTAAAAAAGTAATATACAACTTGTATCTGTAGTCGACATTAATTTAGTTATCTGCAAACCTAAAAACTAAAAATATTTTAAAATTTTACTGTTAAAGGATGTCGATTTTCACTTTTTATTTCAGAAGTATTTGTAGCACCTTGAACTTTAAATAATATGACGCCCATGTTAACTCCAATTGCTCAGATGTAGTTAAAAGGAGGCA
>NZ_QHJG01000046.1:15991-40840 GCF_003184185.1 Legionella qingyii
TCTTTATCATATGATAATTATATAATTTAATTTTAATTCAAGTGAATATTTTTAACTATTTTTTTACGTTAAACTTTAATGTTCATTGATTTATAAAAGACGCCACACAAATGTTTAACTAGGAGTGGCGGATCCGTTGATCCGAACGAACTCCGAGGTCCCTTTACAAGTTAACTCTCGTTCAAAAAAGTATATTCAGTAGGGTTCGTCCTAAGTAAAAGAGTGAATTTAAATTAAAGGAGACGGAAACCAGTGCGTACGAATGGCTTTTGAGTCTTACATGGCATAACCCTTTAAAAACAGGAAAGACCCTTTATACCCAAATAAGGGATGAGATTTTATATAGTAAAATAAAAAACTTATAAATTTTATAGTTTAGGAAGATATAGATATAAAACCACGATATAGGCTTTACCCTAAACCATAAAAAGGCAGGCCAGTATAACCGTAAACAGCTAAGGGAACACTACCTACGGTTCACGGACGAGCATTCGAGGGTGACATCTAATGTTAATATTATAATTATTGTTACCGGTCAAAAGGTCTTCAAGGAACAAAATGACTGACATTTGTGTTACCGAATCATTGTCAAAATCGACAAAAGGATCGATGAAAGAAATCCTAACATTTAAATGAAAAAACGAGGTGTTAGCTATAATGACGAACGACTACACTACTCGCAGGCTTTTATTATCTCCTTTTTGTGCGGATTAACTAACCCTCTAGCTATGTTAATAGCCTCTCAAACATCTAGCCGATCACTGGGGACTATAGTTTTTTTACCTTTACTGTATAATTATATTAACTAACCTATATGAAACGAGTTTTTCTAATTTTACCGTTGACTTTTTTTATCTTATCTATTAGTAGAATCTAAGTCCTCAAAAAATACCGGGTTTACTTCGTGCTTAGTCATGTTGGGAGTTGCGGACGTCTTCCTTACTGCTCATCGACCTAGTGGCAAGCTCACCAACTGTTACTTATAATATTTATAGATTACTAAGATTTACTATTACTATCTCTACTATAGATATAGAGACGACTCCTAAAACGAAGATCTGGGATGCTTCGTTAATCGTTTCGCTAACTTGTTGTCGACGCTTGGGCGGGAGAGAATAAATGATTCTTTTACCTCTCCTGGTCACATTTTCCTTACCTTCATTGGAGATGGAGGAAACTATGAATAGAGCGGTGGATGGAACATCTTCAAGTCTAAGGATGAAGTTCCCATCTTCGTTGTTTCTTTTTATGCTGCTGCGAAATAGTTTTACGAAAACTCGATGGAGTTCCATCGAGTTAATTAGGACCGGTTCAATTTGCGGACCATGAACTACATAACTTTAACCTTGCGGTATAGGAAAATAAACGGTTATTAGGATGTTTTCTTGAACGTTCGGTACTCTAACGTCATAAATTTCTTTTGCTATCAACCAAAATGACAAATCGACCACTCTTCGTCCAAATACTTAACGGATTGCTTATACGAGGATTAACCTCTGTTGGAAAAATATCATAGAATCTAAAAAAATCTCTACTAAATCATGTCGCTCCTGCGCTTATATTTCTAATAACACTATCAGCAATACCCCTGTTACGTTTTCACGAGCGTTACGTTTAAAACTGGGTTTATCGACGCCGACCCGTATATGGGTTTCTAAAGCCTGAATTAATAGTAAAAGGAAACCTCAACAGAACCTTGATACTAGGATAATTAAATCGAGATTACGAGTTGGTTCGTCGAGACGTCAGACCTAGGTTAAAAAGGGTTAATAGTGGTCTCAACGAGCGTTAATAAAAACGACTCCGTTGTCCATTTTTTTGGCGTGTTCAATCAGGAATGTATTCAGTTTACTTACGAACACAATTCCTACAGATATTATTGGTTTAACGGGGGGTTGACTAAACATTCCGTCTGACCCCTGTTTGTGGTTCAGATTGCGAGAAGACGGGATTACTAAATCGCGAACACCTATTTAAAATATTTTGTCCTAACGAAGGTAAATCGCTCAAACATTTTAATCTGTTTTTATTAATAGTTTAATGCTAAGTTTCGAGTTTACCTGGACCCACGTCGCCCCAAATATTTCGCTTAGTTCCGGCCCTCGAGCGATAACGAAAACGAAGCGTTTTCCTCGCCCTACGAACCCAGTCATAGTACCCCAACTTTGTACTAAAAATATTACTTCCACAACCATAAACCTTCCTAGTGGGGTTATCATAGATGAAGTGGCTTTTTATAAAATGGTAAGTTCTCCACTTCGTTATGGACCGCGTTTTTGTTGTTCTTGTTCTTCCTAAATTCGACATGGAACTCCTTCGGCGAGTTCTAAGATCGTCGGGAGTTCAAAGAAATTCAGACAAATCGTTAAATGAGTGTCGTTTCTCATACTGAGTCGTATACTGTCTTTCAAATTTTTGGACATTACTCGTCTAACATCGGAGATTTAACAACAATCTACAAGAATCTTTATTTTAAAGACACCTTCTACATGTCCTCTTTATACGTGGGAAACAAAGGTAATAATTTCTTCTTTTCCGAAATCGATTGTAAACCCTCGTTTAACTTTCCTTTTCTTGAGAAAGAGTTCCCCATATTTTTCGGAACTAATACGACGCGACATAGTTCCGATGGTACGTTCATAACATCAGCGAATCAGAACTATGTCACGATTAATAATAAATACATCAACTGCGATTAGTGAAATTTAAAAACTATAAATTAGTTGGGACAATAAATGAATTTATCATGGAGTATCTAAATCCACGGGAGGAAACCACTAATCCTCGAGAGTATAATTCCGTGAACTTTCACGTTAATAAGGAAAATATTTTAACCGATTTAGGCTTAATTTTTGGGGCTAGTAACTAAAAATACTAAGTTCTTGTCTTCTAATTGCTAGAAAATTTGTAAATAATACCTTAACTATAAGTGCCCCGTGTTGAGTAGGACCCACCACGACTAGACTTGCGAAAACCTATATTTCGTCTAAGATTTAGGTTAAGAATAAAGCATTTCGAATTTATACCTCAAGTATTACTTTAATTAAAGAGTTAATAGGCAGAGAACGTACTAAGTCCTTATTTTCTTTAATAAAAAGGATAGGTATGTTAGCTGCCTTTTAATAAAGTCGTTAACCTAGTAAAGTTTTATTAACATATAGGTAAATAATTACGCGGTTTACCAAAGTGCGTTTTAAATTGTCTTTTTGTCACCTTGGTCAAACCTTTTCATAATTCCGTTTAAGTACTTTGTCGTCAAGGGCGGAGATAAGTTGTAGTTAATTCTTTTCTTTGGATGAGATGAGTTACCGCATTTTAACAGTCCAGGAAAATATCATTTTAACTTAACCTACGCAGTCTACTATTCTAATGACGACTGAAGTTTAGAAAAAAATTTGTTTTATAGCTGAGTTAAGTAGTTAATCAACTAAGGAGTCTTCTTGATAGATTTTGTTAAGTTGGACTAAATTGGTTCATACAAAATACGGTAAGACTACATGTACGTCCGTTAGATAACCAATTACCCCTCAGATATATGTAATAACTAACCCTACTCGGGTAAAATCGAGGGTTTCTTGCTCTAAACTACAAGTAACCTCGACCGCAACCATTGCAGACCGTATTGGGAGAACTTTAGGTAATGAAAATACTTCCAATACCAGTTCGTTTGTAGCTATTTTGTTAAAACAGGATAATGGCCGTACTTGCTTAGCAGCTCCTATAACGGCACATACCTGTTCTGAACGAAAGTGCACGAGTTTTGCTAGTCAGGTCTGAGCTTTCAAAATTTGTAAAATTCCTATACAAACGAGGTTTGTTGCAATAACTTTAACGAAAACGATGTCCTGTAATCTTTGGAGACACGTTAGTTAATAAAGATGCACGTCAAATTGGCGAGTAAAGATAACTTACTTCTTTGACCTAAAAAATCTATTCGAGAATTGATGGAGGAGCTATGTGAGGAGATGGGGTGAAGACTTTGACTGTTCTAGGCGCCGACAAACAGGAGCGAATAACTGTTACCACGTCAGTTGTGCGAATAGAACCTCGTTTGCGAAGTGTGTCAAGTTTACTGGCGCGAGGTGTCGTAGTACGTCTCGACATATTGGATATAATAGGACAACTAACCCCAACTCAAATCCTAGTCGTTCCTTATCAAGTTCGTGGCGCTGTAGAGGTTACCTACACCGGGTCTTGTCCTACCCGAGTCTACAACGTCATGTTCGTAATTATAGTTATGGACCCCAAAAATCTTCGTAAAACTGTTACAACTTGCGCAGCAATATAAGGAGAGGAAAAAAGGGCCGGTCAAAAACATAACGGAGACAGTTTCCTCGCCACGTTATCACCAGCGAGCAAAACTGATGAAACTGCAGTCCTATTCACTTATTTTTAGGCGCCTACCGTGCATGTAGCAACCATGCTTATCGATATTAATTTATTAGATATAAAAGGAAATGTTATGGTCCTAACGATAAAAATTTACGGAATTTTATAAATGCTAGGCGAAAAGAAAGCACAAAGAGTACATATTCCTCAACAACGTAAAGCCATAGAGACCAGTATAAATGGTGTCTTAGTGGTGCTATACCCGCAAACTTATTACAGGGACCTATAACTTCGTTATTGGAATGACATAGCCATACAAGTAAAAATTCTCGATTAACATTGCCACATTAGGGTAAGTGTAGAAAACGACGGCATACCTGTAGTGGTATTATGTGGTCCGAGACTTCTAAAAGTAAAACTGGACTATCTCGACGTCGTACTTGTCCCCAAGACATCGATACGCATCAAAAAAAGTATCGGAGACCTACTTTGAGGTAATTGCTCAAATTTTAGAAACCTAGAAATCTTCGTCGTATTATTCGTGATATAAGCGATCCAAACCGTGGTACTAAATCATTCCGTAAATGATTCAGTTGAGATAAGTAGGATTACCGCGTCAGATTACGTAACAGTAGAAAACAGAAACAACATAGACGGGGTCGGAATTGGTTATCTAGTTAGTAGAGTTGTCTAACATGGTCCGTATTACCAAGAACCAACACGGTTAACCCAACTAGGTGACGTAACCCCTTGTAGACCTATTCACTTCGTCGTTCTCGTTCCAATAATAAGTAATGACGTTTTACGTTATTTACTATAGGAACCTTGACAACAAGGCAATTTCTCCTCCTAAAATTAAGCAGATTTAGAAGTACTCAGTGAAATAGTAATTCCTTCGCCAGATTATTGACGTCGGCTCTTAAGTAAAGTCCTTGTGCACAATAAACTTCTCTGACATTAACAAATAGTTTGAGGAGAGAACTAACCGCACATCGAAAGTCATTGGTTGGAAAGTGGTACTCAAGTTAGACATTTTAGAGGACTAAAAGCAGACTTGACTTTACCAGCCAATTATCGCAGGAATAATTTAGGTCAAACGGAAGTCCATCATTGAAAACCCATTAATTGGCGTAATTGTTTACCCCGTTACAACCTAATAATCGCATATCTTTTTCTATAAGCAAGTTTTTCTTAACAAGTTTTTTGGCTTAGCATAGCCATTTTTCGAGTAGCCGATACGAAAGTCCATTTTTATTCGCTATAAAATAAAAATTTCGCTAATTGAATAACACTTCTAGCGTTAAGGGATGACAAACTTTGAGAGGTAGTTATGATAGCACTATCTGTTCTGGCTCTCAAAGTACGTTTAGAACAACCTACTTACAAAATAAACGGAGTATCGATAGAAGTATTTCTCACCGTTTATGAAAAAAACAATGTAAGAGTCTAAACCATTAACACATTACGAGACAACATGACAGTCATGACGTAGGAGGCGGTAATAATGCTATATTCAGAAAAACAAACTACTATTCTAGCTATGGTACGGGTCCGGTTGGTCACTTATTAAGGTGGGGACTGAAAAATGACAGGAGAAGGTATCTATTGGTTATTAGTAGGCACATACCCTCGTATGGGCTTATTAAGCGGTCTTTTATTATCGCGTAACGAAAATAACAGTATAAAGATTGAACGGCTTATCGCAGGACCACAAGATACATCGATAGTAAAACGAGTGTTACTCTGTACATTCGTAAGTAGTTTACGTGATATTTACCGCGACACATTTTACTTAATGAGGGACATTCAGATTGTTCTAACGGCAGCTGTCCATAACTAGGTGAGTTACGTTTATTTACCGGCTTGTAAACTCACAGAAAGAACTATCTCCTTTTACAAAATCAAACATCTACTACAAGAAGTTTTCGCTCCCGTGACAGTGACTTTAGTAACTACAATAACCTTCTTTTTAACTTAAACGTCTATATTGAATTACGCAACCTTGCGAGTAATGATGGGAGAAACCAATTTAAAAAATATACTGCTTATTGTTGTAACTTTAGGTTTAGTCCAAATTCGCAGAATTTTACCGACAAATAAAAAAGTGAAAATATGACTCCTAATATTTAGCGCTGTTCTCGCTCCGTTATGAGCTGTAGATGTGATTATGGACAACATTGTTAGCTAACTCAATTTAGCTCCTAACAGGGAAGTCTTTGTGGTAAAACTACTTTTAATCGCTTGCGGAGTGGATAATAGAAAAATTCTTCGGGACGTCTTAAGAGGACTAAAAATGTATCAAGTTATTACCACTGCTTAAACCTCGACTACGAGGTTAGTAGGTATCGTTCATTGCGTGAATTTTAACAAGAAGGTAGACTTATACATAGTTTCTCACTACTCCCTACATAGAATTGATCGCAATTATTGTCCAGCAAAGCCTAACATAGCCTAGATGTGCGAAACAAAAGCTTTTAGTTTAGTTTATGACTGAATGGTAGTAATAAAGATACACACTGCAGTTATGGAGATAATTATTCGTTTCCACTTTAAAAAAGTCGTGACTTAAAAACTCTTTATTAGCGTTCAACCTCCATTAATAAAGGTAGTAATAGATGCCGTAACTATAGTTTGTTAAGTACTAATTGATTACGTAATTGTATGAGGTACAATGAGCTAACAAAAGGGAGGTCCCGATCTCGGTTTCGTCAAAAAGGTAATAGTAAAAACTGCAATCCTAGACAGGAAAACACCAATTAATGTGACTGATCAACTAGAGATATAAACTTGTATAGGAACTTGTAGTATACCTCGTTTTACCACAATACAAGTCTACAAAAGACTAATCCTAGTTTGAATAGTACCCGATAATTTCGAAAATCCCTTAGTGAACTAGCTATTAGACACCTCAATTTTTACGTAAGCTTTTCTCAGACCGGCAAACGGTTACAAACTAACTGTAGTTTCAGCAGTAAAGATTCATTATTCAGCTTCCATAGTATAAAATTCATTAAACGGTCTAATAGGCAAGCATAGACAAGATATATCATTGGGTTCTTGGGTAATGGAACGGATAGCTTTTGTAAATGTAAACGCGGACGACAGTAGTTGCGCAACTCCATAAGTCTTTTTAAATAAAAAAAACGTACAAGGCTAAATCGATTATGTACGTCATAGCTTAGGGGTAGTAGTCATTGTAGTCTTTAACGTTTAACCAAAAGAAATTCAAAACAATTTTAGAGTAGGCCAACGAAGTGAAGTAACTATTCTCGTTCTTCTGAATACCACAGGTAATTATTAGGTTATACCATAACTTTTATCGGGCTTCATACGGTCTTATTAGAATTATTTTATAATTCCTTATCCGAAAATAAACGAGATGCTTAACCAGTAATTTTCGCTAAAGTAGTGTTGCAGTCCAGTAAAATTTAAACTACAAAATACTATTCTAATCACGACCGAAGTTTATAAAAAGTTAGTATAGCTTAATTGAGGAGTTAATCAACTAAGCAGTCTTCTCGATAGATTTATTAATTAGACTATATTGATTTACGATTTTCCTATGATAAACCTTTGCTTTTATACTCTATAGTGAAATAAAGTGACTATGAATAAGGAAATCGAAAATCACCTTTAAGAAAAAGAGTTGTTGTTTTTCATATAGTTGGGGTTAATCTTAGACACTGTTAATCCAGATAAGTATTACGGTAAGTTAGAGTAGTTGAGTGAACGAAACTAGATCATTGATTTATATAGCTCGCCTATTTTTTTATATTGAATTCACGGTTTTTGGTACGGGGTTAGTTACGCACCTCGCTCTAGTTAGGAAGACAATATCATGTTCGTGTTGTTAATCTACGAAGGAAATTTTTATGTCCAGTCGATAATCCGGGGGAGGTGACGTAAGGTTAATATAATTTTCTATTATAACTAAGTAAACTATGTTGATGTTCAAGACCTAGGATACGCAATAATCCGTCGGTTGGTTAAGCACTACGAAAAGACCATTTTTTTAATGCATTACGACCCCGATAATAAAATCCTTTTCCGCCTTACCTACTCAAACGAACCCCGTATTAACCTTATTCATCAGCATCACCGTCTTAACCATTACGAAAACTAGGGTTATTTTTGGGACCTCCTAGATCACCACCTGGCCGTCGACAGCAGTCACGTTCAAAACGAAATGAGCCATAACCATGTCTATTGTCACCGAGCCAGTCTTAAGGTCGACGTAAAGTGCCAAATCAACCTAATGCGGGTTCATGACCTAATTAATCAGTTGTCCCATAAAAAGGATACCCTTTAGACCTACCTTGTCGTCCGGGATAACGTGCATGATGTCTTCTTGAGCGGTAAAACAACCTATAGTAGCGATTTGGTCTAAGTGTGCTAGGTTTCTGAGAACTATAAGGATCTCATTTTTGAATGTGCCTCAAAGATTTCTGCTTACCTAATTGATTTTTCGCTTAACCATAACATGTAGTGCAGTTGCCGTAATTATGTAAACTATTCTACGGAGGCGTGTAAAATTTTTATCATGCTTTGCGCTGAGTTTTATACGCCTTTTACCCACGTAGCGAATAACTATAACTAGAAGGTGCTAAATTGTTATTAGCTTTTTTATTGGTTCGTCCTCTTTAAGTTCTACATTTACTTATAGATCGAAGAAAAGGTAGTTGTGCCTTTTTAAAAGTCCTATAAACACTCAGATTAGCGTGCGCTTTAAAGCCGTGTTGATTTCTAACGGAAGTGAAATAGTTCTTATACCGTTCGTTCTCGTCATTCAGAATATTTGCTCGTGTTAGATATTAACGGGTTTTATTTTAGATACAGGTTTTCTAATACTTTTTTTTATTGAATCTACGAGATGAATATGGTTATTGATGAGTACCTTGCCGCTGTATACTACCTTACTGGCATTTATGAACCGCACGGGGCCAGAGTAGATTGAGTCCAGAAGGAAGATATTTATATTTACAACCAATATCACTACTGTACGTATACGGATAACCTCAACTTAATCACCCTTTTGTCAAAGTACTTCCGTGTAACTAACTTTAACGAATACGAATACTTTACGTATGAGGATTTTTTTAGTTAGGTTGATACGGTCTTCTTTCAAGTCTTAATAATTTAAATAGTTAGGGTCTTGACTTATTAAATAAATGGAATGAACCATTTTTACGTATACTATTTCAAAATTATGTATTATTTCGACCACTTAATTGAGGTCTTTTTAAGGTTCTTTAATGCCAACTATGATAACTTTTTTACTTTAACTTAAATGTTACTTATTATTTACAAGAAAGATGGACTATGAAAAGGCTTGGAGTAGTACTAAATTTTACCTAAGTGTATAACAACTTGATATAGGGAGCAATACGTTTGAATTACTGGGTTAAATAATCACAAGTTAAAAGAAATATTTCTAGCCCGACTCACGAACTTTTTGTTTATCAAATTATATTCTATGTTATAATGCCAAAAAAACGATGAACTAAAAGTTAGTCCAAAAAACTAATTAAATATCATGTACTACATTTTCTTTCTTCCATAATACTAAGTTCATTTACAAACCGAGAGATGTTGGGTCTAAAATCCGTTTGCTTATTTTTTAGCAAAAAAACCAGGAAATAATCGGAGACTCCTGTTTCCGCTTTTGTAACCGGTACGATTAAAACAATACCTCGAATTACTTGCGAGAGGACCTATAGTTTTTAATCTTCTATTTAGTAGAGGAAATAAGCGTTCTTTTTCAGAAACAATATAGGGACTTCAACAACAACCGTTAAGTCCGGACATAATATTTGCGTTTGGCGAAGCTTCACAAGTTCAGTGAGTATCGAAGACCGGGCTCCTTTCAGGAAGGAGTCCTCTCAATCGAGCACTAAAAAAATTAGATAATGTGGAACGGGGGTTTTCATTTCCTTGTTTCGGTCTTTATAGCCTAGTACTAAGGCTATACTCTTCTCTTCTTTCAGTATGGGTAAGAGAATGGTAGCTTGTAGGGCGAATATCCTATTTCGTTTTTTTTTATCTACGACGGTTCTTTTTTTTAGAGTTCCGTTGACAACTACAAACCTTAAATCTACCCCTATATCTGTTATCTTTTTTATAGCATCTTTTTTAGTTAGTTAATTGCTATTTTGTCGTTTGAAACGAACGAAGTGTATTGGTTGAAGAACTCGTTAGAGTCCGACTGGACATACGTAATTCATTTCGTTTCCTACTTTATTGACGACTTAATAGTTCTTTATGATTTCTTAGGTAAAAAGGAAGGTTCTATAATTCAATAAATTTTTTACAACGATTCGGACTAAGTTTCTGCTAGCGACTTTATAGCGCTTATTAGTTACGCAATCTCCTAAACGTTTTTCTCTTACTTTGTGAGGTAGCTAGTAACTAACGAGAACTTTGTCTTTATCTCGTTTGTGTCGAATAAACGGTTCCCGTTAATGCTCTCTTAGTTGTCCGCAACCTAGTCTGACGTTTACTCTAGCATCAGGAACTCTTCGTTGAAGTTCTTGAGTTACTTGCTTAGTTACCGTACCTACTTTTATGTCAACTCGTCAATTTTCGGTTACAAGCTTTAGCTCGTCTGAAAGAAAATGCCTTCCTTGCCAACTACCTTTCAAGCTTATCTTGGCTTCCGTTTGTAGGGCTAGTGAGCTAGGTAGACGGTTGTTCACTATCACCAAATGCAATAGTATAATTACTCAACCGTCAATAACTACGTTACGTTTTCCTCTCATTACTTTTAATGACAAAATATGTTTTATTAACACGCTTTTCACAATTTGCAACAAATAACCGACCATATGTTGTAAATTTTTTGCTTAACTTTTTTTTACCTCACGGTCTATCAAAAAAGTCTGGAGTTCGATAACTTTGTTGTTTACCTCAAATATTCACCCGATCTAGTAACCTTGCACTTAACTGGTTCAATTTATGGGCCGGACTTCACGTTTAACTTCACCTTTTTTGGAGAGACTCATACTCGACATTTATTCTGAAATCGACGATATTTTAAGTATTATTTAAAATCGATTACGTAATACTGTCGAATCAACTTTGGTGGCATACGCTGTAGCGCGTATGCCATCACACTATCCTGCCCCAACACTCTGGGGAGGAGGATGATGAGTTATTAGACGTTTTTATAGACCAATATGAATAAAAAAGTAACGCAGTTATATTGGTTCTGCTATCTTGCGTAGTATTATTAAATCTCTGCGCCGGTAGGATATCATTATTCGACGAAAAAGTATCAATTGCAGAGGTTTAAATAAGAGTCTTTTTGGTGAAAGTATGTAAGATGGCTACTCTATCATCATTACTCCCAATCTAAATATGAAACTGTAAAGAAATTTCCGATTGCACATTTTGAAAAGACGAACAAAGTACAAAACCAGATGTGGTTTTGGTATAACTATTTTTATTGGTTGTATCATTAATCGTAGTTATAAAAGAGAGAGCGAATTAAAAAGCTTTTCTCTTTTACGAAAAAACATCATCTCTAGTCGAAAAAAGAGTAGTACTAATGTAGCTATCATGAGTCGATTTAGTATTGTTCTGAACCGTAGTAGTATAAATTATAGTAAAAGACGCATGGGTTATTTAAAAAGTAATTTTATAGAAACTATTGGGAGCGGTTTTATTTAAAGACTTATCAAGTATTAATTATAGGAATAATCAAATACATTGTCGAAAACGGTTACCATGACATTAATTGTTATCTTACGAAAAAATTATTTAGTTCTAAATAAAGTCGAATTTCTAGTAACAATACAGGACACCGATAACAAATAAATAGCGTTAGTATTCAATAAATAATTATTAAGCGAATAAACAAATTATAAAAAGTCAACTAGAATTTCTGTTTTTATTCGAGGATAACGCGGTGTTATTTCGGGGCACCAATAAATTGCCTGTATAAGTCACTTTTTACGATTTGATGCAGGAGGATTAAGTATTCGCTACGTTTTACTTTGATTTGTAAGTTTTGAATGAATTTCTTGAACACAGGATATGCTAGCAACCGAGAAGATTAAATTCGCAACTCCGATTTAGTTATAACAGGCTTTACTCTTTTCTTAAGTTTTCTGATCTTCGGTCATCACTACGATTGTTTGTTTTTTTTTACTAACGTAATAAATACCCACCTTGATAAAGACGAGAATATCTTCTACTAAACTTGATATTGATATGTAAATTCGAAATAGGTTTACGACGATGATTTCTTTAAGATCTTCTTTATGGTTGTTTACATAGATTTTAACTTCCTTAGATACATTATCCTTTATTTCGTAATAGTTTAGAAGGAGTTAATAAATTATCACTATATAAATTCCAACTCCTTTTCTATTAATTATGTTTATTGGGGTATGGTAAGAAAGGATTTGAATTTCTCTTGCGGCTAGTTTAACTAGACAATCAATTTAAAACATAATTTATAAGTTTACTGAATCTCGTAAGACTCCAACTCTGACTGCTGAATCGAAACCAATTAAATTTTAAACTCTTTGGTCGTAGACAGCTTCGCCTATAACATTGAGGTAAGAGCTTATAGTCATACGTTTAAAATCCACCAAAATACCGGCATCAACCACGGCGACGCCAACACCAACGAAAACATCAAGAATTACGTCGTTGAAAACCATAACGTCCTAATTATTGTCGCCCATAGCCTTAGCGTCGTCGGGAAAGTCCACAACCCGATAAACGATGACCATGTATATCTTTAACAGTCAGTCGTGGACTAGTCAGAAATCTATCGCAAAAACAAGGACAGATTGCACTCAATCTGACATTGTTTTGTTTCCTCAAACCAAATTTAATTCACTTCAAAAAAATCCGAAGATGCGTATTCGACGGTTAGGACGATTACCTAATTGGTATTTGTTTTTTATCGGGAGGCTGGTTTCTCCTATTTATCTTTTTAACACTTGATAGATCATTCACCCAAAACTCGATTTTACATTAACCGTACCAATTTATAAAATTTTAATAAGGACTAGCCATATCTTTGTCTTCTTTTACCAAATGGAACTCTAAATTAAATTAACGACGTTAAATACTAAAACTCTAAATTTCGACAATCCGTTCTCAGAAAATAACACGAAAGTATTTATGGAGTAACTTCTTGCGCTTATATCCGAATTAAAAATAGTAACTTAAGTAGGACGAAACAGGAGATGGGAAGTTTTGGTTACCGTTAGAAAAGACAACCTAAAATACGTAATGATAATAATTTCGCGTTTAAAGTAATTATGATTTTTTGCAAAATACTGTCATGCTAGTGGTCTATCCAATTTATATTTCGAGGTAAGTTTTCGTTGCGGAATTAAAATTAAGGCGCTCAACTTTATAATTTAGAATTGGTACGACATCGTTATATCCAATGTTCTTATGGACATTCGTGATAAGATCTTCCGAGGGTTCCCCAATCCTCATAAGGATTACGTCCTTCATTACATGGAACTTTTTGGTAACGAGGCCAATACAACGGTTTTCGTTCTCATAGAACCGCGAAAGAGTGGGTTTAGTGCGATAAGTGAAAAAGACCATTAAGACAACGATACCCTTACTGCTCGTTACTATCTTCGTTTTGTCCATACGGGTCTCTCAATCGGCGGACAACATAGGGTACTTATTTAGGAAAACGTGAGTTATGATTATTCTGATTCGGTTTTTCATTAACTTAATTTTAACAACATTCCAACCAAAATTTTGGGTCAAATCGCTAATTGTTACCAAGTAAACACTAGTGACGTACCGGTAGAAGATGGTTACGGAATCTCCGGGACTTGCACTCGTTGTCCATTTATTTTATTTCCTCTTATTCTTACTACGTTTTATTTTATGCGTACATCAAACCAAGATTACCTTCTTTGTAGCGATTCCGTCGGTTTCATTTCCGCTGATTCTTTTTTGAGTACAGGGCAAGTTTTGGTCAGCGAAGACCACAATATATAGGTAATTAAGGAGCAAAGAATTACTGACTTTTTCGGTATTATTTTCAACTATTCCAACTATTGTAATTGCCTCGTGGATCTTAACGCGGATGTGATTAAAGAAGTAATTGAACGGATAGTCGTCAAGGACGTTAATAACGATTTTAGCCATGCCATCAAAGACCTTCACGCCATCTATAACGACGTTTATAACTCGGTCAATGTGGCCAACTTTATAGATAAAAAAGTGGTTTCATGAGGTCGCGTAATCTTTTATTAACGCGACTTTAATTCTACTCTTAGTCGTAATTATTATTGAGTTTGGTGTATATGTATATTATAGGGAGTTGAACGTCGGTTAAATAAGTAGGTATTCACAAAAAAATCTATATAAGCCCCAAGTGAATGTTTTAAAATTACAGGTTGTATTAAATCTCATTGATTTTATGTTCCGGGAAAACGTTATTGTAATTAAAATACTACCAATGTGCGAAGTTACCGACTCAGTGAAAGACGGGGTCCGACGTAGGTTTATAAAAATTAAGAAAAAAATTAACGGAGAAGTTGTTAAAAGAGTCATTATTTTCTGCCTCAATATTACCTTTATGAAAGTTGGAGTAGCCCATTAAGTGAATGACTTACATAATGTCTGTAGGGAAGTTAACATAGAAGAACGCCTAAATGTCCTATTTGAAAAAAGAATAAGAGTTCTATTGTCGCATTTTGGAATAACGGTATAAAACGGGCTAATCTACTTCGGGGTTATTGTCGTTTTCGAAAACTGACCTTTTTACAAAGTTAAACTACTAAATAGTATCATCAAAGTGGAATTATCAAATGTAAATGAATTAAATCGTCACTTATAACTAGGTAGTATAAAAATATGTCGATAGTTAAACTATTAGTATTGTAAAAAGGTTAAAGTTGTAGTGCGCCTAGTGAAAGTACTACCAGCCCTCGTGCTTTACCTTACGGTATGAGTGGGTAGCAACTTATAGGTTAGACAAGGTAGCGAAAACTGCGAAATAGTTGCTCGTTTTATAGAACTTGTTGTCCTTCCTATAGTTATTATCCAAAACGTGAATTAGGACCGTGACTGCAACTCGGCTATACTACGTAAAGCTACGTTAACAGGGGGTCAGGAACGAAATAAACTACCCGAAGACGACGTTTTTCAAGTCCGGTATCACCTAATATCCTTTGTTGAAGTTGCTAAGATAAGTACTAAAACAAGCTAATCCAAAGTTTTAACACTTAGTATGGAATCTCTCTGTAATGTGAGTTTACTCGTATTAGGAAAAAGACATCGATCGCTTATCCGCCATCAACCTAAAAAAATAAAATTCCGGCACAAATTGGATAGTTTTAAAAGATGTACAACAAGTAGAAACAAGAAAAGCAAAGTCAAAGGAGAGAACGTCATACATTATAAGAAAAATGGGTCAAAAAATTAAATTATATCACGCCAGGGAGGGTTATTTGGAAAAACGTCCTAAGCGTGACGTACTTTCAGACTATTACAAAAAAACAGTTACGACTATCGAGGGGCGATTGAAGTCAAAAAAAATGCAAGAAATCATTAGGCAATGTGCGATTTGTAGCACATTTACCTAACGTAACTAAATAATTTACTTTAACGTAGTTTTGAAGGAGATGGACGAAAAGACCTAACCATAACACGTAGGTCACCGGTACCCACTGCGAAAATAAAAAATTTTACGGTTGTAGCGCCCAATTATATTAAGCTGCAAGGAAAAATGACGTGACTTAATATTTAAGTAGCCAGTTTAACAAGAGTATTTAGCGTAGTTTAGGTTCATTTGCATTTATGAACTGCTCAAAGGGTTCTACCTGTAGGTCTTATTTTGCTCCTCAAGAATTGCCAAAACCTGCTTCAGCTTAATTGAGTGAATGTAGTTTTCAAGGTTTATAACCTATCTGTCTTTATATTAGTACTAGAACTTAATCCATCAATTTTAGTTGTCTAAAAGGTAACTGGTCCTAATGAAGATGGAGTCATACTCCTTGAGGTTTGCTGAGTTATTCTAGAAATTAGCTTCAAAAAACTCGGTTTCATACTCACTTCGTGAAAAATGCGAAGAGGTCTCCTTAATTTAGTAAATTAAGTAGTATTTTAGCATTTGAATTACTCTAGTATTAAACTAATTCGACAAACGATAAAGTTAATTACCGTGTTTTAGACTTTTTTTTAATCTTGTGATAGTAAGCCGGAAAATTTTTAACGTCTTCGTAAGAGAGTAAACTATATTTAGAAATCTAATAGGTAATAAACTATATAATATCATGTGGAACCAATAAACAATAAAACATATTGTTAAATATTCAAAATAATACGGATTTAATTTATTTCATCTATTGTCGTCGCTACCTTTAACAGAAATAATACGGATACCGTAGAGTAACTACATAGTGAACGCATTTTTACCTCTCTCTCGCCTTCGTCTCTCGTATAAATGGTCCGACCCTAATTTAGGACGTCTTTTTCGTTTCGAAAAAATAAATAATCCTTTACTTTTTTTATTTGGTAAATGCGGCGATGTATATTTTTCTTAATAGCTCGGATATGAACCAAGACGGAACTCTGTAATACGACGTTTATACTGAGCTCTCTTGAAAAATCTTTTAGGGTTTCCAAGTAGGGATATATGTCGTTGGTTAATACCATACTAAAAAGAAAAGTTTTTTTACGAATTTGTTTTTCTCGTAGGACGAGAAAAGAACAAACTTAGTCTATCAAAACTATTACTTTTGATATTATGTCGTCTTTATAAATTTCAGCTTTTGTACAGATCTCTTTACGTACGTAAATACTCGCGCTTTAAGCTTCTTTAATATTTATAAAAGCTAGTACTTACCAAACGTCTTGTTTCTCTTGGATTTAGTGAACGACTCTAGCCCTTGATGTACAAGGTAAATTTCGTCGTAGATTGTCTACATTAGCCTCTTTACTGACATCGCAAAAAGGACTTTCTTCTTGTGTTCTTAGAACTCCGAATATAAGCAGTAAATTCATGATTAATGTCTACCCCCTGTCTTCTTTGGAATTACGACTACGTAACATTTGAGGTCCCTCTTTATGCGCTCGCCTAACTGCTACCGGTACATCGTTATGCGATGCTCTGGGGATACCGCAACGTTTAAATAGCACTGCCTTGTGGAATAAAAAGTAGTCTCCTTGTACCATGAGGTCTATAATAAAATTTATTGAGTCCGTTATGAGTAACCAAGAGAAACTAATTGAGACTTAAGATGAGCTAATTATCGCTTGTATAAGACTCTTTACTAGATAATCTATATCATCCTAAATTACGTATATACGTTTTTTACAACCTTTTCCCTCTGCTAGACCTTTTTTGCCTATTTTGTCGTTCACTACTTTATATAGATGAAGTATTTTCTAATTGACTTCTTTTTCTTTTTAAAGATCGAGTTCTGAGAGCCTAGTGTGCTTTTCTTAAGCGTCGGCGTACATTGTGAGATAATAGTCTGGGATTACGTTGCTTCCTTAATGTTTTTGTTATGCCACGTCATCTATAGGATTTGTTATATTATTTGACGGAAATAGAGTATCAATGTAAACTGAAATCATTAAACGAAAACCCATTGAAATTACACTAATTAGGAAATCCTTAGTTAAGTTACAAAGTAGCTCACTTGTGGGATTTTTGTAGTAATTTTTATAGTGAAAATCTGAATCTTTTGTCACTTTAAGAACTATTATTGTTAGTTAATCCTATTGGTTCTTAATAGAGACTCACTGCATCAACTTAAAAATAATTTATTTAAGGAGTAAAAAATACCTATCGCTCTTTCTTGTATGAGGACTACTACAAGAAGTAGAAGTTATTAGTCAGACCGCAAACATACAAGAGGTCCGAGCTCGTTCTCGGAAGATCGTTCGAGTATCTATCTCTTGCATAATAACCTTATGAAACTTTTCGCTTTATTTACGGAAAGAAAAAAATTTTTTACCAGACTCGACAAATTTTATACCTTGCGGTTCGAGGAAAAAACGAGTGCTAGGTTGAGTAATTAATATAAAAGGTTCGGATTTTCTATAGGGAGAAACGCAAGAAATTCCCTCTCTAACCCATTGTTAAAAAGGACGTCGGTAACTAGTTAGAGACGGAGTGAAGAAGAGAAAAAACTTTCCATTAGCTCTAGTAATACACGACTATAAAGTTTGTTTCATCAGCCGAAAAATACTCCTAACTTTGACTTCATACATTGAACATGCGGTCTTTCGAAGAACGTTAAAAGGACCTTTAAAGAATCGAGTAGACGTCATCCGCAAAGTAGTTCTTCGTTAAATCACTCCTTGTAGAAATTGAGTATTCGTGTCGAAGAGGAAAGTGTACGGAGAAGTGGTAGAGATCAATAGCACGGGAATTCAAGTTTTATCCATTTGTTCACTTTTCCATTATTTAGTACTTCGAGTTAGAAACTTAAATATCTTGGAAAATGTAAATTTTTACTGACATCCCAAAATAAAAAGAATAGTTATATAAATTATCAATTTGATTTCGAAGGAAAGGGCAGTCCACGGGTAAGTTCTATATTAAAGGGATAGAAACGAACGCGGGTTCTCGCTGGGCCTAGTAAACCACCATACTGTTTTAGAAGTAGAAGTTTATCAGCACTACCGTTTAAGAGGAGTGACGTAAGACCATCTAGTGCATCGGACATCTCTGTGTATCCCTGAAAGAGTATTAGTAAAGGCTGAAAAGCTCTCCAATTATATAGCAAACCTCATATACCAAAATCTAGAAATTCAAAACAGTAAAAGGTGGCAAAAGCTACTACTAATACATATATTAAATGTGGTTCACTTAATAAAACCATTATATCGCGATAACTTTCTATTTAAAAGGTTTTACCTTTATTAAATTTTTTTCTATTACCTGTTTTCACTAAAGTTACTTAAATAGGAGCTAAACAAGTACGGTGAGCGATAATGACATATAATTAATATGTGAACCACCCAATAGCTTCTAAGAAGAGTTCTATAAATATGGTAAGAATAGTAAGGTATTATAAGTATTAGATAATACTTCGCGAGGTTTATATCGGTTCGGAACTCATGCTTTGGTCATAAATAGAAGTGGTTATTGTATGCAAAGTTCAGGCCCTTAGCGGACTTATAACCTCATGGGACAACATATTTTTATCGAGAAGGGTCACTACATTACGAGAAAGTATAGAGACCTTCCTCATTGGTCTTATTTCGGTAGTCCTTATTAAAACTGATTAACAGATTATTTTAGGTGATACAGGAAAAGAAAAAGTTAAGGCAAGAGATGGGGATTTTCTATCCCTTGTTTTCGTCATAGTTTTCGGACAAAAACTAGTGATTCATAAACCAGATAACAGGGGTGTACTTTGACTTACAAAAATAGTTCAAGTTTTAATCAAACTTAAAACCTAACTTATCGTGCGACATGGTCATGGTCGTATATCACTTATATTTAGGCAGAATTTCTTAACCCTATTTAATAGGTCTTATTTTTTAATCATTTAAAAGGTATCCCGTTTCATTGATTGCCACCTATGGTTGTACATTCGCGTAGATTATTAAGTGGTTAACTACCATTACCTAAAGGAGCTATTAGTATGAGTGCTATTTCTATTATAAAGAATTTACGAAAGTAGGTGCGTTAACATTACCCTAGGAATAGTTTTCGACATTGACTAAAACGCGGGCGGTTGCGTTTATTTTTTGACGATAAAGGTTTTGGTCCCTAGTGGTTCTGTAAAAAGGGAAGCTACAGTCTAGCATATAGTATCGCTAAAAAAACTAAGGGCCAGTTTCGTCTACTATTTTTCGCGAGTCGGGGGTACCCCATATAAACTTGGAGAAATAATAGTCTCTCAGAACAATATGCGGACAGGTTCTAGGTAAAGAAAAGAACGAACGAATTTTATCAAAGTATTCGACTGTATTTTAAGGATCAATTAAAAAACTGTCAACATTAGCGTTGCTAAATTAGCTAAAACAATAGTTACGATCATTGAGACCTCACGACTTTGAATTAAAAAGGCGTTCAAAAAACGGATTGCTAACGCTTCCAGCAAGCTGTTTATGTACGTCCTTGGTTCTATCATCATGGCTACGTTTTTATTGACGTGAGTTTCGTTAGGGTTAAGATTTTAAGTATAGGTTGTACTATGCTTCTTATTACATTGGGTATTACGACACTCATTATATGTTTCCTATTGATTATGGTCGATCTTTTAATTTATATTCTAAACGAAATTTTTCTACTCCTTTATATATTCGTTTGTATTTTCAGTTATTTCGATTTCGTATCGAGGTTCGGTTATAATTTAACAAACTTATTCCGGGACGGGTGGTTCGCTACGTTTTGTACTTTTTATTCTATGAATAATAGTTTATGGGGTATAGTCTACTATAAAAGACTGTCTTATTTATTACTTTTTGGTGGGGCTATTTGTACTTTTAATTTATCCCACAACTGTAGTATATCTAAAGTCGGACCTACTTCCGTTGATTTACTAAGTAACGGGTATGACCTTAGTACACGCTGCGTATCGTCCAATTTTCTTTTTCCCAACACCCATATTTTTTTTGCAAGTCACTCATTGATGCTTTGGTCCGTTAGCTATTTCGGTGTTAATCCATTTTAAAGTAAAGATAAAGCTCTCAGGTCTATTAATATAGATACAAAGAACTAGGTTCTTATAGAGCTTAAGGTCCTTACATTACTTAATTGTGGAGAACTTTTCATATACCGGTACGACGACCTTTTATAAAAGGCGTATTTTTTTCTCGATTATTTCATTATGATTTAGGATAGTACATCCAACCTTATTATGCTTTTTCCGCTAAATACGTTTTAGGATACCGTAAATAAGATACCTCACTTTTTCCTTATTGTTTAGGTGACTATTATTTTTTATTGGGATGGGGTATTCGAGGGGTCAGTTTTTCTCCTTTCTCTAATTCGGTATATTATATACCACCATAACGCACCCTAAGTCCTCTCTTTTCACCACGTAATTAATCTACGCGCTAACTTAGAGAGAACATGGTTTTACTTGAATTCATTACCCTCTATTGTTGGCTATTACGGCGTTCCGGAGCGTTCCATAAACGTTTAAGCTAGGACCTTAATCACGTATTTTACAGTGAGTATTCATCCGTTGACCGGGGAGAAAAGATACTAATAATAATACTCAGTAGCGCCATAAAAGTAATATGAAACTTAGTTTGATTATTTTTGGTTAACATAGAGTGATGCAAAAAGAACTGATAGGAGACAAAATCGACACATGGTACATTGTCATTTAAATGTGCTAATAAGTCTTCCTACCTAAAAAAATTGCGGAAGTAGAATTCAAAAAAACAGATTATGTCTTTTTAAAGTGGACCAAATTCGGAGTCAATTGTTACGAGACTATTTTAATTTATGTATATCAAGTATTTGGCTCCTTTAGTACTCTATGTTTTGTTGACAACTTGTTGTTGCGCTACCGAGAGAACAATACTTTCTACCTCGCGCACTCCGTTAACCGCTATACTGAAAACGTATAGTACGTGAAAATCGTTAAACGCTGCTAGTTTCATCATTTTTTTTACGTAAGCATTTACCGTTTCTAAAAAAACATCTTAGTCGGCTACCAGCAAATTTAAGTCTGTCCAATTTTCATTGATAATCATTTCTCAAACGGGTTCTACGCTAACGCCATGAGTTTTCACTTATGGGTCCTAACCTCTAGTTTCCGCTTGTTGGACAAGTTTGTTTGTGTTGATTAATAGTAGGATTAATCCCTTACATAAAAAATCGCTCCTTTATTCTTTTAAAGAAAACGATTTACTAAAAGACTATAGACTACTCATCGTAAAACTGAGTTAGATATATAAAAATAAAGCTTGTATGGGTGAAATTAGTTATGTTAGTAAATTGAATTTTAAATAACGACTATTACCAAATGTTCAATTTTCTTACTTAAGTAATAGAACTAAGTTATTAAATCATAGTTAATTTTGATACCTACGATTTCATCGAAAGTTAGCAGAAGGTTCGCGAGTTACGTTGCCTTAACTTTGCGCCGCTAAATTAAATTGGTAAAAATAAATTCCTGTTTACATACCGATTTTAAGAAACACAAGACATACTGCTAGGTTAGTTACCCATAGGGTTTATAATACGCGCCCTATCTGAAGGGTTTTATCTTGTGATAGGACTACCTGTTTACCATGGATGAGGATTCGTATAACTAAAATTTGGACCGCAAAATGAACCGAGACACAGACCACTTGATCCCAACGCACTTAAAGAACTTAGAGTTCCTGTAGTCAAACAACAATGAAGACTATTCCTTCCTGGTTTAAGACAAAAACTTGTTCTTAATGGACTGCGTCTACATCACTAAAGAGTTGGAAAAACCGGACGAATAAATTGAAGTCTCGCTTAACGGTTTCGTTTTTTTAACTTTAACCATTAATGACGTCCATAACCAAGCCTAGTGCAGCTGAATGTTCGTCGATTTCTTTCCTTGTAATGGCATCGCCTTCATTGAATAAGTTTGTCATAATCGCAACGGCTCGTACACCAGTACTACTAAGAAAGTAACCATGCATTAATAAACGGAAGAATAGTTACCCAATAAGTTTTTCCAACCTTATAACGCCTAACGCATCAAGCAAGAATGCTAGACCTTCCTTACTGTCACCCAAGACAACGTACACCTGCTTAGCCAAACCGCCAATACTTTGCGAATTTTGGGAAACTACAATTTAACGTAATATGTCTAGCGGTAGCTAACGGTCTCTCTTGGCTTTTCCTTAACCCTAACCAAAAAGTATTAGTACAGCTTAGAGAACAACTTTACACACTACACCATTGATAATTAACGGGGAATTGTGGTCTCTGGCTTTTAAATAAACTACTTGTTAACTAATTATTTTACTTTGCACCAAGAATAGAATAATTATGGCGAGCTCCTTTTTAGACATTAGCGCTTCGGTAACATTTTCGGACACTTTTACCGGTTGAACGTCCGATACGTCCTCTACATACCAAGGGTGTTGGTCGCGGATTTCTGGTAGGAACCGCATGTTACCGATCGGTACCATACTGAGGAGTGTAAAGTCCCTGAAGGAATAGACGTGTTCGAGCAATACGACGCCCTTGGGCACTCTAAAACCTCACAACCGAGCTTCCGGCGGGATAGGCACTACACATAGAATAACACCTAGTCCCATCTGAGCGACCTTGTCCTCGTGTAAGTATGTCATACCCATTACGTTGACATCCCCGACTTCTTCGTATTCTATCGGGCCAAGAACGTAGGGCTTAAAGACAAGCTAGGACCTACGTTCTCCGGTAAAGATCTGAATAAAAAATATGTATCGCTCTGTCTTGTTCTAGGACTACTACAAGAAGTAGATTTTATTACCGGTACTTGCCTGCTGAAATAACTTACTTGCTATAACCTAGAATAATATCATCCTTAGTTGTCAATTAGATTTGGACCGTCGATTAGGTTCACAAAGGGTTATATTTGAAAGTTAATTAGGGTATGTTTTGTCGGCAAGAGAAGAATTAAATCTATCTGCGTCAAACCATTTGTGCGAATATTAGTTCGCATTTTGACAGAACGTTCTCTGATGTATCTACCAAATTTTCCAAGGAGTAGTTTTCTTTTCAATAGTTATGGTAACTTAGAATTTTATCTTAATTACTCTAGTTAATAGAAGAGTTTATAACAGGAAAATAGTATTTCACAAACACGCTCTCATGATAATATAAGTTATCGATTTAGACATAAACGTATAAGGTATGGCGGATTGGGCCATCCAGAGTTTACCTCAGATAAAAATTACTAGTAGTAACGTCTAAATAGCAGTAATCAGTGAAGCTGATAAGGATTAGGTAGTTCAACGGGATTCGGGTAATCGAGACAAACGAGTAGTTATATCTATGAAGGTAAAAAAAGTATTTATAATTAAAAACATAAATTAAATAAAGGTAGTTAATACATAGGAAAACGTCGTTGGCGTCATAATAGTCACTCACTAACGCGACGATTTATTTCTTGCGGGGTAACTATTTTTTGAAATGAATTACACGGTTGTATGACTCAAAATTAGAGGAGTAATAATGTTTTGAAGTTATCGAGAGAAAATTTTTCTAACCTATATAATAGCTAGCTCTCAAATAGAAAATGCCGTGAATAGAACAGTAATTATCAGTAGGGAAAACGTAGTTAACGGTTTAGTCGTTACTTCTATAGGTCATTATTAAACGGTAATTTCACTTAAAAACGACGTAGAGCGAACTCTAGTACTTCTGTGAGCCGTTCTAGCGGGAAGTACGAGCGAAAAGCACAATTTTTAAAAGATAAAGCATAAACGGTTTTACCACATCAGTAGTTCTTAAAAAAAACTATAAAAAGGCAAACAGTAATATTCATGTAAAATAATTACAAAATAATTCACGTAACTTTAGACTAGGACTTAGGTCCCGCTAAAGTAGTTTCAAATTTTTGGTTAGTGAAAAGAATTCATAACTCATCTTTC
>NZ_QHJG01000047.1 GCF_003184185.1 Legionella qingyii
CTGTTTTATCAGAGCAGTCTGTTTTATCAGAGCAGTCTGTTTTATCAGAGCAGTCTGTTTTAACTGAATTAAAACAAGAAGTTGAAGTAAATCAGATAAACTCTAAACAAAAATACAATTTAATTAAGGATAGAAATACAACTACAAGACAAATGGAAGAACCGAGTCTATTTAGAACGGTCCAATTAAATGGATTACAAACTCCAATTCATATGCAAACTCAAAAAGCTCAAAATATGAACGAAAATACTTTAACTCAAGAAGTGCAGCAATTAGATGAACCTGCTTTAATTGAAAATAAAGATGAAAATAATTTGTTACAAAATGAAGATATTATTTTCAATTCCGATTCTTACCGAATTATAAAAAGTGTTTCATCGGATCCTGCTCAGTCTGCTGAACACACTGAAGAGCCAGAGTGTATTCCCTCATCACGTGAAACACGTATGAAATCACCATTGGCTCCTAAAGTGAATTCCTGGGAGAGCAAAGAAGGAAAAAATGAGGAGGAGCAGGAGGCTTTATTGCAAGCCATAACAGGTGTAATAGAAAATCAAAAGGAGACAACGTTGCCAACTCAGCCAAAACCTGCGCCTCTCAGTGAACGTATTGATGAGATTAAATTACCATTAATGGTTAATGTATTGGCAAATGAGTTACGTACTACGCCTATGGAAAGTTCTGCTCGTACTTTCGATACAATTCCTCAATCTCTCACTATACCAGTTCAAATAGATAATCCTGAATGGTCAAACCAATTTTCAGAACATATTACCTGGCTTGGCCAGCAAGAAATTAAAGGCGCGGTAATTAAAATAAATCCTGAAGACTTAGGTCCGTTGGAAATCAATATTAAAGTAATAAACGATGTAGCTTCAGTCAATATAACGACACATAATCATCATGTCCGAGAAATTATTGATCAGTCGTTACCTAAACTACAGGCAATGATGGCTGAACAGGGCTTAAATTTATCAGAAGTGCAAATTGATTCTGATACCGGTTCACGTCAATTTTCACAACAGAATAATGGTAATCAGGCACATTTGACTCACGAAGAAGAAGTGGGTGTTACCCCCTTAAAGACCAAGAGGGTAATTAAAGGTTTGGTTGATTATTTTGCCTAAGAATTAATTCGCATAACACATTCGCTCAAGAATAAGCGCGAGTTATTTAATGGCAACTTCTTTTGCAACGAATTATATCTCCATTCCAGCGGTCAATGAGGCAGCTTTGGCTACAGCCATGCCCTATGTATCTCCAATCTGTCCAATAAAATCTTCTATGGTGACGGTGGTGATTGTATGGAGGCGGTCCATAATATGGAGATGGTCCATAATAGTCGCCGGAATGATATCCAACGAAATAAGCAAGCTGTTGGTATGACAGTTTTGAAGATGTCGTTTCTGCCTTAGCTAAATTGCTGTATAAGAAACCTGCGAGTATTGTAAAAGACAGAATAAGGAGCCGAAAAATCTTGTAGCTTTGAATGCTTACCTTTTCCATGTTGCAACTCCATATTATGTTGTTACATTAGGAATTATAGATTATAAATGATTTTTCTGGGTAACTTTTGGATACGATTTATGAAGGAAAAGATAATTCTAATTACTGGATGTTCCAGTGGAATTGGCTTTGATGCTGTTTTTAGTCTGAAGAAAAGAGGGCATAGGGTTATTGGTTCATGTAGAAAAATGGAAGATGTCCAAAAATTATTAGATAGGGGAGTAGAAGCCGTTCAACTGGATGTTTCGGATTCATCTTCAATTCAAAATGCATTCGCCGAAGTGTTGGTTAAAACAGAAGGGCGCTTGGATGTTTTGATTAATAACGCCGGATATGGCCAGGCAGGGGCTTTGGAAGATATTACACGCGATGTCTTACGCGCTCAATTTGAAACGAACGTTTTCGGACTGCTTGAACTCACTAATCGAGCTATTCCCGTCATGCGTAAACAGGGATATGGTCGTATTATCAATATAAGTTCGATTTTAGGCATAATCAGTATGCCTTTTCGCGGTGCTTATAATGCATCCAAGTATGCAGTAGAAGGTATAAGCGATACACTAAGATTGGAATTGAAATCTTCTGGTGTTGATGTGATAACGATAGAACCAGGTCCTATAGAAAGTCAGTTTCGGGCTAATTGTGTAGATAATTCATTAAATAACATTGATATGCAACATAGCTTTTTCAGCAAACAGTATGAACGGATGCTGACCTCTTTTAAGCAAAAGAAATCCGAATCTATTTTTACTCGAAAAACCGATGCAGTGATTAACAAATTGATTCATGCCATTGAATCTAAAAGACCTAATGCCAAATATCCAGTAACGTTCCCAGCTCATCTTATGATTTTTTTAAAATGGATTTTAAGCGTTAAAATGCTGGATAAATTCTTTTTGCGGGTTTCAAAAAATGAACTGTCCTAATTTTGATACTTAGAGGTTGGCGGCCGTGATAAAAATGGCATGGAATGATAACTTTTTAAAAAAAAAGAAGAAAAATTCAATTTTCTTTGCTAATATCTAAATGGGTTAAAAATCATTAACTATCAAGGAAGTAAAATTATGAAAAAATCAACAATAGCTGTCGCTGCTTTATTAACTGTATTAGCAGCTCCTGTAGTATCTGTTGCTTATGCAGATGATGCTTCTACTACTACTAGCACTTGCAAAGGCTGTAATGGTTGCAAAGGCTGTAAAGGTTGCAAAGGCTGCAAGGGTTGTAACGGTTGCAAAGGCTGCGGCGGTTGCTCTGGTAGCTAATCTGTAGTTTTGGTTTTATTAAGAGGTAGTTTTTACTACCTCTTCTTTTTTTCTTCCTATATGAAGTAAAGAAATATGATTACTCATTCTGAATTTACATTACCTCAACTTAGCAATTGGCATAAAAATATTTATTTGAAATACGCCAAACAAATTTTAGAAGCCCAACAAATAATGACGGCAAAAAAAGGTAAAAGCATTCTGCATTATACCTTACAAAGGAAACGACGTTTTGAACGAATGAGCCATTATCCTCGCGGAGACCGCATTGATCATAAAACTGGTGCTCAATATTTTTATCATTGCCATAGAGAAAATTATGAAAGTACAGAGCATGGACATTTTCATTGTTTTTTACGTTACAAACATATACCCAAAAGTATCAAACCAGCCCCTTTGGCAGATTGGGACAAATATATCGATAACCCTATGACCCATTTAATAGCAATTGGCATGAATCAACTGGGGCAACCAATACGCTTGTTCACAGTTAATCGGTGGGTTACTTCAGAAATTTGGTATAATGCGGAATATAGTGCACGCTTACTTAAACACTATAAAATGACTTTAAATGATGATCCTTACTGGCAAGTGCTGGATCGCTGGGTTGAAGGGATTTTGCATTTATTTAAACCACAAATTTTATGGTTACATCAAGAACGTGATAAAAAAATCATGCATCATCAGGCAAATAATAGTTCAATTGAGAACCCTTATCTAGATTATGATCTTGAGGAGCTTTCAGAGATTTCAATTGATTTAAAACAACAGATTGAATGGCTAATAAGTTAGTATAAACTATTTTACGAGGATTGATTTTTTTAAATCAATCTTTGTAGCGAATAAGACTCTGTAGACCTCAAATTCAAAAATCAAAATAATTAATCTGTACTATAATTTACATGCAAAATTATAAATTCTTGGAGCATTTGCATGTCATCCCACGCTAAAAATAGGACTGAAGAAGATCTCAATTCGATACATGAGTATTACATGGAAATTATCAATTCAATGCCCAATATTGTTTATTGGGTTGATACTGAATGTAATCTAAAGGGATGCAATAACAATTTTGTCAAACTGCTGGGACTCAATACACTCAAAGATTTCAAAGGCACTCCTTATCAAAAAATGGAAGAATTTGCTCATTGGGATAAGGAACGAATAGAAGAATTAAAACTAGAAGATATGAAAGTGATATTTTCGGGTGTTCCTCAGCATAACGTGGAGGAAAAAGCGATTGAAAACAATTCGGGTAAGACTTTTTACTTCCTATCATCACGTATATTAATGCGTAATCGCAATAAAAAAGTAATTGGATTGCTCGTGATTTTAAACGATATTACTTTAAGCAAAGAACTTGAAAAACATACTAACGTTTTACAAGAAGACAATCAAAAGACTCAACCTTTATTAAAAGAAGGTTATTTGCCTACTGTGCTCATGGTAGAAGATAATGTTATTGCACAAAACGTTGAAAAAGCACTACTAACTGCATTGCATTGTCAGGTTGATATAGCTGATTCTGCTGATAGTGCAATAAAATTATTTCAACCTGGAAAATATGATTTAGTGCTAATGGACATTGGATTAGAAGATTCTTCTGGCTATGTCGTTGCAAAACAATTACGTCAAAAAGAAAAGAATACACAACATCATGTACCTATAATTGCCTTAACTGGTTTTGAAGCAGATGTAGTAAAATACGATTGCCAGCATTATTTTATGGAGGGGGCAATCAGCAAACCTTTAACCTGTGAACAAGCCGAACAAATTATCAAACATTATGTATACCACATGGATGTTCCTGTACGCGGTTTGAAGACGACTTAGTATGCTGTTATCATGATCATTTTCGAAATGAACTTATTCTATGAGCAGTAATTCAACCGAAGCCAGTCGTATTTTATCTTTAGATGTTTTTCGTGGTCTTACTATGGCATTAATGGTTTTAGTCAACAGCCAGGGAACACGAATTTCATACCCCATACTAGAGCACGCTGAATGGAATGGATGCACTTTAGCTGATTTGGTGTTCCCTGCATTTTTATTTATAGTGGGAATTACTACCGTTATTAGTCTTAAAAGACACATAAAAGTGGAGAGTAATGCATTGCTTTATCGAAGCATTGTTACCCGTACGCTTCTTCTATTTTTATTTGGTATGTTTCTTAATGCTTTTCCATCACATTTTGATTTAGCAACCGTGCGTGTTTATGGTATTTTGCAACGCATCGCCATTTGTTACTTAGTCTGCGCTCTTCTCTATCTTAATACATCAGTTAGAACTCAAATTTTTATTTTTTGTGGCATTCTTATAAGTTATTGGTATTTTCTGACTCAAATTCCTATCCCTGTTCCTGGCATGGATCAGTTAAGTATGACAAGAAACTGGGCAGGCTTCATTGATACTATAATATTTTCCCCCGCACATTTATTATCGAAAACGTTTGATCCAGAGGGGCTTCTAAGTACTATCCCGGCGATTGCCACGACTCTATCTGGAGTTTTAGCTGGACACTTTTTGCTGACCGCCATCAATAAGCAAAAGAAAAGTATGATGATGATTTTGATGGGCATATTATCCCTGTTATTAGCTTGGATATGGAGTTATTACGTTCCTATTAATAAAAATTTATGGACAAGCTCATTTGTTTTATGGAGTAGCGGTTTTTCACTTATTGTTTTTGGTTTGTGTTTTTTTATTATTGATGTATTAGGTTATATAAAATGGTCATTGCCTTTTAAGATTTTTGGCATGAATGCATTATTTATTTTTATTTTTCATGTTGTTTTACTGAAAATTCAATCCATGTTTGTTTTTACCCTGCCTAATGGGTCACAAGACATTTTAAGAGTGGCAATTTCAGATTATTTATTTGGACGTTTTCGTCCAGAAAATGCGGGGCTATTTTACGCCTTACTCTTTCTTTTCTTAAATTTTTTAGTTGCTGCTTTTTTATATCGACGAAAAATATTTTTTAAAATTTAAACAATTATCAGACGGTTTCCAGTGACTTTGCTTGCTCTAGCATAGGATCTACATATTGTTCATCCTTTGGGAGTTGGTTATAATAACAGGTTAGATTAAACTGTCTGAAGTTAATGGAGTCGTTTTCGATGCCAATTTATGAATACCAATGTACAAGTTGTAATCATCATTTTGATTTGATGCAAAAAATCAGTGATGAGCCAGTTAAGCAGTGTCCTGTATGTTATAAAGATACAGTAATTAAGCTTATTTCAGCTGCAGGCTTTCAACTTAAGGGTACCGGTTGGTATGCTACTGATTTTAAAAATAAAAGCAGTAAACCACAGGAAGCCACTACTAAGAATGACGCCCCAGGTTCCACAGAGAAATCAAAAGATACTTCTTCATCTAAAAAAACTCAAGATGGTGATAAAAAGTGAAAACAATGTCATTAAGAAGCTATTTACTCGCTGGATTGGTAGTATGGCTACCCATACTAATAACCATAGGCGTATTGCGCTTTATTATTGACTTACTCGACAACACGGTTGCTTTAATTCCTAAGGCATATCAACCTGAGCAACTAATTGGACATTATATTCCGGGTTTGGGGGTTATCCTGTCGCTTGTGATTTTACTGGTTACAGGAGTAATTGCCACAAATTATTTTGGACAACGCTTAGTGGAGTGGGGAGAGTCCATTCTTATCAAGATACCTTTGGTCCGGTCAATTTATAAAACAGTAAAACAAGTAATTAATGCAGTATTATCTACAAACAGTGAAGCCTTTCGTAAAGTAGTGTTAATTGAATACCCACGTAAAGGATTATGGAGTATCGCCTTTCAAACAGGCGCAGGAAATACTGCAATAAATAATAAAACAAAAGATGAAATGATCTCTGTATTTATACCAACTACTCCCAACCCCACTTCAGGTTTTCTTATGATGATTCCCAGAAGTGATGTAATTGAGTTAGATATGAGTATTGATGAGGCACTAAAATTTATAATTTCTTTAGGAGTAATGCCGCCAGCATCAGAGGCTGCATTAGCAAACAATTTGTAAAAATTTATATAGGCGGTTTTATATGCGTACACACTACTGTTTGGGCGTCGATGAGTCAAGTTTAGGTAAAGAGGTTGTTGTATGTGGTTGGGTGCATCATCGTCGAGATCATGGTGGTGTGATATTTCTTGATGTTCGGGATAGCTCAGGTTTATTGCAAGTAGTCTATGAACCGGAAAATAAAATATCTTTTTCTGATGCAGAAAAATTACGTTCTGAATTTGTTGTCAGAGTAACGGGGATTGTACGAAAAAGACCAGAAGGAATGATTAATGAAGCAATGGCCACAGGTACAGTAGAAGTCCTTGGCACAAAGCTTGAGATT
This sequence comes from Legionella qingyii, assembly GCF_003184185.1. The sequence continues at coordinate 7,131 of NZ_QHJG01000047.1, forward strand.
CTTAATCAATCACCGACACCACCATTTTTACCTGATGATTTCCAGGTCGTGAACGAAGATTTACGTTATAAGTATCGCTATATTGATTTGCGTCGTCCATCAATGAAACATAAACTTACGATACGTCATCAGTTAAACAGCTGTATTCGAAATTATCTCGATCAGTATGGTTTCCTTGATATAGAAACGCCAATGCTTACAAAAGCAACTCCAGAAGGGGCTAGGGATTATTTAGTTCCTTCTAGAGTACATCCAGGATCATTTTATGCCTTACCTCAATCACCACAGCTTTTTAAGCAACTATTAATGATTTCGGGGTTTGATAAATATTACCAGATTGTGCGTTGTTTTCGTGATGAGGATTTACGTGCTGATAGACAGCCTGAATTTACTCAGCTTGATATTGAAATGTCTTTTATTGATGAAGAAAGCATTTTAAATCTTATTGAAGGATTGTTAAAAACCGTATTTAAAAAAATTCTTAATGTAGAACTTCCCGAAAAGTTACGCAGAATGCCTTATGCAGAAGCAATGCGACGCTTTGGCAGTGATAAACCTGATTTACGTAATCCTTTAGAGTTGATTGATGTTGCGGATTTAGTAAAGGAGTGTGATTTTAAAGTATTTTCTACTGCAGCAAATGATTTAGAATCACGAGTGATTGCTTTACGATTACCTGGCGGATGCGATCTTAGTAGAAAAGATCTCGATGATTATGGTCGTTTTGTAGGTATTTATGGTGCAAAGGGTCTTGCTTACATTAAGGTAAATAATCTTGACGAGGGAATGGCAGGATTGCAATCACCTATTCTAAAGTTTCTCTCTGACGAAGCAGTACAAGCAATTTTGCAACGCACAGAGGCTAAAACAGGTGATGTCATTTTCTTTGGCTCTGATAAAAATCATATCGTCAATGAATCTATGGGGGCACTAAGAATAAAGCTAGGGCATGATAGAAAACTACTCAAGGAAGGGTGGGAGTTATTATGGGTTGTTGATTGGCCAATGTTTGAAAGAGATTATGAGAACAATAAATTAAATGCGATGCATCATCCATTTACTTCGCCTAAGGATCTATCACCCGAGAACTTACGAGCTAATCCAACAAACACATTAGCAAAAGCTTATGATATAGTAATCAATGGTTATGAAATCGGTGGAGGATCCATACGTATTCATCAATCGGATTTACAAAAAGCAGTTTTTGAATTGCTTGGAATTAATGAACAAGAAGCTCAGGAAAAGTTTGGCTTTTTACTGGATGCCTTGCAATATGGTGCGCCGCCACATGGTGGTATTGCTCTTGGTATCGATCGCCTAGCTATGTTGCTTACAGACTCTACATCAATTAGAGATGTTATTGCTTTTCCTAAAACACAAACAGCATCGTGCCTTTTAACGAGTGCGCCATCACCTACGGGTAACGCACAATTAAATGAATTGGGAATAAGACTTGCTCCGACTACACAGACTAAATAGTAAATTTGGTACATATTTAGCCAATCTCGTAAAAAAAGTGATTATCCCTGCGAAATCTGGGATCAACTCTCTAATTGGTGTAAAAGCTAATTTGAGGGTAGGTCCCTGTGCTCGTCAAACTAATATTTTCTTTGGAAAATTGAACTCATTAATGTTAAATCGTACATATTGGGGCTTTTTATTTTTTTTAGTTTGTTCTGTTTCCTTTGCTGCAACTGCATCAGTAAAAAAGCAGGTTACTTTTTCTGAATACTTAACTCAGGAAAAAATCCACTTAATAACCGCAATCCAGGATGCAAAAAAACCGATACAGCTCAAGAGTGAAAAAGAATTTGACGCCAAAATGAAACAGGTGTCGGCAATACGCTCTATGACTCGTGTTAAAATTGAAAGTTTAGAAAGTTTCCTCGAACATCAAAATAAAGAGCAAAACAATCTCAATCAGCGTTTAAAGCAGCTTCAGCAGATGCCTCTCGATAAAGAGAATACCTCCATTCCCGAACGTGTAGAGAAAGTTGAAAATTTAATCAATATTAACAAGCAAACAACCGAGCTTATTACTGAAAATTTAAAACTTGCAAAAGAATATCAATCTTCTCTAGATGATGAGATAAAACATTTGGAATCGTGGCATTCAAACTTTGTACTTGAACAAAAACTAGTACAAATCAAGTCGCTAAAAGAGCAACTCAATAAACGCTTAAGTGTACTTTATGAAAGCAACCTGAATAATCATTCAGATAAGCGTTCTAAGTCATCAACAAAACTTTTAGAAGCAGATTACGAAGCAATGTTATTGATTAACAATCAAAATATTGCAGCAATTCAAAATCATTTAAATGCTTTAAATATACAAAAGGCTGTGGTTAAAGCAGACATGGTCTACCTTAAGAATCCAGATACAAAAAATTTACAACTTATTACTGAGATTTATAAGGACGCATTAAATCAATACGCAAAGATTGAAAAAACAATACAACACATAGAAAATTTTCTGGATAAGGAAACAAAACTTGTTGCCGCGCCAACGTTAAAGAAATCGATAAGTTCCTTGCAATCTAATTTAGCGCAGCAGCTTAAAGAGGCGAATGTACAAAAACAACTTTTATTTAAGAACTTATCTGATTATCAAACTCAGCTCAAAACACTCATGTCTTCACGACAAACTCTTGCCAATTATAGTTTTAGCAGCTGGCCAATTATTCTTAAAAAAATAGGAGCAATTCCTGGACTATTTTATAAATACCTAAGAACATTGAGCTTAAAAGTTTATGATAGCTATTTGTGGTTAAGTACTTTATCCATGGTTCTTTTGTGGGGTGGATTTGTGCTGACCATAGGTTTTTTCTTTATGATAAGCCGTATCTTAAAGATGATTCGGAGAGATAAAGAGCGATCCCGTTTAACAGGTTACCTATATGATGGTGTTTTAGTTCTAATACAAAGAAATATACCGTATTTTTGCATTGTTTCCATGCTCTGGTCATTACTTTACATAACGCATATTTCTTTTTCCAATTACCAATTATTATTTCAATTAATTGCAGTATGGTTCACTTTTAAAATATTAATCTTAATAGCACGCTTAGTGTTATTAGAACGAATCACTGACTCATCAGGTAAGGATGTCAAACTCTATTACCGTATAAAATGGCTATTACTATTCGGCGGGTGGACCACCGCTTTAATGACTATTGGCCATTTATTACCCTTATCGATACTTCTTCAAGACATATTTAATCGCTTATTTATGCTCTTTATTTTAACCGTATCTCTGGTTACATGGAAAAGTAAAGATGTTATTCCTTATCTTTTGCGCCCATTGTTTAAGAGTCAAAAACGATATGTTAGTAATGCTATTTCTTTATTAGTTATTTTAGTACCCATTACATTATTAACTACGGGCGTAATAGGATTATTAGGATTTATCGGCTTAGCATGGAGTCTGAGTCAATATTTGGCTTATGCATTACTTGTATTAGTAGGATATATTATTGCCAGAGGTTTGTTGTTCGATGCGCTCGAATTGTTTTCTGAGTTGATGATTTCTTCATTACGTAATGGATGGCTATGGGTAGAAGTCTTTTTAAAGCCTTTAGACAATATTTTACGTATTTTATTACTATTAGCGAGCATTCATGTTCTATTCCAATTATTTGGTTGGAATTCCGATTCATTAGTTATGATCAATTTAGGTAAATTTGCTCAATATACTATTGTAAATATCCCAGGAATCCACGTTACTGTTACAAGCACTATAGAATTTTTTATTCTACTTGCAGTTTGTGTTTGGGCCTCAAAATGGACGCGCGAATTTTGTTATCGTTGGTTGTATAAAAATGCCAAAGATGCAGGAATACGTAATAGTCTTTCAGTTTTTACTCAGTACGCTGTTATTCTCTTAGGTGGTTTTGTTTCCCTCCATGTACTTGGATTTGATTTTAGTGGTATGTCAATGATTATTGGTGGTCTTGCCGTGGGTATGGGATTTGGCTTACGTGATTTTGCAAGTAATGTTGTAGGCGGTCTTATGTTGCTTGTTGAAAGACCTGTGCGTGAGGGGGATTTGGTAACTATTGGTGAGCATGAAGGACGTGTTGCCCATATTGGCATTCGTTCTATGAGAGTTTGCTCCTGGGACAATATGGAAGTTCTGATCCCTAACGCAGAAACGTTTAACAAACCATTTACTAACTGGACACACCAAGACGGCATTGTCAGAACAGTTATTCCGATAAAAGTTAGTCGCTCTGATGATCCAGTGATGATCCAACAACTGATACAAGATGTCCTGGCTACTACTCCAGAAATTGTTGGAGATCCTCCAGCTCAAGTTTTTCTTAAGAAAATTGATGAAGCATTACTTGAATTTGAAGCTCGATATTTCATTAATGTTCAAATTCACACCCGTTTTGAGGTACGATCTAAAGTATTGTTCGCTATTATGACTCAGTTCAAAGCCGCCAATATTAGACCTCCAATTGAACCACTCGCTATCGAGATTAAAGAAGGACATAGTGACCTCACTACCAAAAAACAGACCACCGAAAACTGAAGTTGAATTGCTTGAGCGTTGCAATTGTATTGCGGGCCTAAGTTTTGCCCAATTAGGGTTGAGTTTAGGGCTATTTATCCCTGCTCATCCTAATCAACGAAAAGGTTGGGTTGGGCAAGCGATTGAGTTGGCCTTGGGCACTGATGCTCAGAATAAATCATTACCCGATTTTCAGGCTTTAGGTGTAGAGTTAAAAACATTGCCTCTAAATAAATCCGGAAGACCTACAGAATCGACATTTATTACTTCTATTCCATTGCTTACCATTCACCAACAGCAATGGAAGTCATCTCAATGCTATGCAAAATTAAGACGAATTTTATGGGTTCCAGTAGAAGGGGATACGGATATTCCTTATTCACAGAGAAGAATTGGGCAGGGTTTTTTATGGTCACCCGATGAAACAGAGGAGCGTATTTTAGCAGAAGATTGGAATTATCTATCATTTCAAATCAGTAGCGGACATCTTGAGACACTCGATGCAAAGTCAGGTGAGTATTTGCAGGTGAGACCTAAGGCAGCCAATGGCAAATCATTATGTTACGGTTATGATATCTATGGAAATAAAATTAAAACATTACCTCGTGGATTCTATTTAAGAAGCAGTTTTACCGCAAAAATTTTATCATGTTCCATGGAGTAAAGTGCAATTAATTTATAATTCAATGATACAGCAAAACAATACATTAAATAATAAACATTTTTTAGACAGAATATAGATCACTAAACCTTTTAAAACTACTCAGTTTTTAAAACCTATAATCTAGTTTTCTCAATTGGATCAAAACAGGTGACAATATTTTGATTAGTCTTCTATTTTTGCAGTTTTCTTTTTGCCGCGGATCTTATGGGTTCTTCAATTAAATTGTAAAGTAGATGAGCAAATATTATTGTTAGAGCAATATAAGACAAAAAAAGAGTTACTTGAAGAATTAAGCCTGGCTGCCCAATTATGTTTTTGGTTATTTGATTGAAAATCATTAAAATTATATAATGCGTCAGATAAATAGAATAAGAAATCTTGCCAAGATATAACATTGTGCGGTTGGCGAAGAGCTTTGTTGTTATTGGTCCTGTTTTACTTAAACCATAAACAAGAAAAGTAAACATAATTATAATCACTCCATCAAAGATGGAGGCAATCGATAAAATACAAAGTATTACCATAGAAATAAATGAAATTAGAACCATATAATCTGCTGTATAAGATGGGGCTGATTGCCGATTAATATTAAATAAACAGCAACCTACTAAAAACTCTGAACTAACTCTAATAAGAGTCAAGTTCCATGAAAGCATGAATTGATTAGCATCATTTAAAATGATGGCTAAATAAAAGAGGACCAAATAAACACATGCGATAAGAACTAAATGCGATTTTGCAGATTTTAATTTACCAAGAAAGAAGGCTATAAAAGGAAAACATAAATAGGCAAACCATTCGGAACTCACAGACCATGAGGGTATATTCCAACCATCACTCGCATTAAATCCCCATCCATTTAATAAAAAGAAACTATAGAAGAACTTTGACAATGAAAATTGATCGAAAGGTGAATGGTATTGAAATAAAAATCGTGAACCACAAACTATAGGTATTAAAGATAAGAGCGTTGTAAGATGTGTAGGATAAATTCTTGAGAGACGTAATAACAGGAAATTTTTAAATCTGTAAAGATGAAAAGTTTTAAATTCATCTTGATGAACATAAGATATAATAAAACCACTGAGAATAAAGAATAAGTCAACACCTAGCCAACCCTTGTGGATAAAGTTATTTATAAATATATGATTCGATAGAAATGGATATGAAGATAAAGCATGGTGCAGTAAAACCCATAAGGCAGCAAATCCTCTGATACCGGTTAACGCTATTATATTCTGACGCATTTTTCCATTTTGATTATATTATTCGTAGAGCGTTCTAATATATTATTAAGTTTAGACTATTTATTTTTTTATGGTTAAAGAATGTATTAAAGTAGGTGGACACTCATATCCAGTGGAAACCATTCGAAGATGTTATACGGATAGAGTAAGAAATTGCTTCAATTTGTATAGTCCATTAGCAGAGTCATGGCAGCTCTATAATAATTCAAATACAGTAGTTTTTCTCTTGTAATTAACGAGTAGGATCAATTAAGTAGAGAATTTCGCGGGCATCATTAAAAAAATCAAATTTATCAATTGATTATGGAAAAAGCGTGATTGCCACATACCCCATAAACAACCCCACCATGTGTTTGTTCGGTATGAGCTAACCCACATTTTTGCGAAGTTAATATTTAACTTTGAGGTTTAATTGAAATGAGCGAACCCGGATTACTTTTCAGTATCCGGGTAACAAACATATTTTCTTTATTCCGATTTAGAGTGTCCAAAAGTGAGTACCGAAGGCAACATGTCTCTTATCTGATCGACAGGTTGTTTTACTTTCGCCATTAAAAGTTCTCTGAAATGAACATCAGTTGCGAAATAACGAATTGCTCCCTCTACACCTTTATATACACCTACATCAAGTTCGCGTCGCTCTACACTCGCTTTTAAATCTTGAAGACGATTGAGATCGACGTCGGGTTTAGACGATGAAAAAAGAGAATAAGCATTGTAGAAACTACTCCAAATAGAGGTTTTGGTTTCTTCAGTTGCAGTTACTTTTTTCCAAACCAACATAAACTCAGTAGAACACAACGGAGCCATTAATTTAATCATGCGTTGAATGTCAGGATTAGAGAGTATGCTTGTATTATCCATTCCATCATATTCAGCCTGATTTTTCTTCAAACACCAGTTATAAATGGTTTTCATTTCATCAAGTTGGCTATGAAAATCGGAAAGACTAAAATTTTGGAGAATATAGCCAGCAGCACCACAGTAAAGAAACATGCTTAGAAAGTAATTTGCAAACTCAGGAATTGGCAAAAGAAAACCTGCAAGCCAAGATCCTCCCCAAGCTGTTAGCCCGGTACTCATTCCTTGGAAAAGATACATTAGATTCGCATTATACTCAAAGTCATTAATGTATTTTCTAAGTGCTGTTTGCTGTTCATCGTCATTTAAGTTGTACGGTCTTGAAGTTAATGATTTTAAAGCTTCCGCACGTTCTTTTTTTGATTTTTCAACAGCGGTCATTCCATCAACAGTAAGTGTGCCCACAATACTCTCCTTGAATAAAATTACAATGAAAACCCTATTCATCCTACCCGAAAAAACATAAGTTGTACCATTGCTTTTTTATAAAAAATCTATTTGTTAAAATATTTTTATCAGTTAAGAATCAATATAAATCTTATAAAAGCAGAGGTTAATTTTAAAGAAAGCGTTTCTGCACTGGTATTTGATGATAATGAGGCACTATAAAATGATGTTTTTGAATACTAAATGTACTGAGTCGATTTTATTTGACAAATCAATTAATTATAACTAATCTTGAATTGTGCAATGCAACATAAGGAGATGCTAATGAAAAATGAATTTTTTGATCAAAAATTTTTTAACAATTTTGACGCTCCGATGAAAAAACTTATGGAGCTCAACGTTAAAATGATGCAAAACTTATCTTTAATGAAGCCAATGGATTTATCGAGCATAAAAAGACCAGAGGATTATTTTGAAAAAAATATCGAACTTTTTATGCAAAATAGTCATATGACTCTAAATTATATGCGAGATATGTTTAATATTCTTGAAAGTCATTGGTTAAATGTCTCTCGTAATTTAGATCAAAACACTAAAAAAATGATGAGTGAAGTTTCTGCAACCATGGAACAAAGCACTAAAAAGGCATCAGCCGCTGCTAAGTCTACTGCCAAAAAAGTTTCTTCATCTGTTAAAAAAGCTTCTTCGCCTGCAAAAAAAGGAGCGCCAACGGCTCAAAAAGCTTCATCACCAGTAAATAAAGTAAGTGAAAAAAAGAATACTAAGATCACAAGTAAGACAACTTCTAGCTTAAAAACAAAACAGGAAGCTAAAAGCACAACTCCAAAATCAACTGTAATACCCAAAGAACCCATGGCTCAAAATGCGACAAAGGGCAATATAATAGCTGAAAAAAATATGCCCAAGCTAAATAACCTGACTGAAAAAAGCAATCCTAATATCCAAAATTTGGGTAAAAGCAATCCCATAACGAATCAATAGGAATAAAAGAGCTCTATCCTTATAGTAAGAGCTCTTTTATATAATTACTTAATCTGGCTGAAATGGTCATTGGGCGCTGAGATCTTCATTCGATGGCTCTAAAAGAGGATGGTTCGGTTTACGTTTTAGGTTGTAATGATGAGGAACAATTTGGCCTTGATGATACAAACAAACGAGAAAAACCAAATAAAATTTAAGGATTACCGTCAAAGCTTTTACATTGGGTCATATGTCTTCATTAACTTCACACCAACCATATTCGGGTTTTACCGCATATCCAGCCCAAACTGGCAATGAACTAAATATGCTTAAAAAAATTTTAGTTAAACTCAAATTGGAAACTTGATTCTTGAACTGTTTTGCTTCCAGCACCTTGAGAATCAGGATTTGAGCTGCCAAATAATGTTTGAGGTGTAGATAGAAGAAGTGTCGCCAATTTTGATTCATTCAGCTTCATTTCTTCCTCGGTAATAGATGAGTCCTCAGGTGCAAATTTCTTAGTTTGGCTAAGAGCTTCTTCAGCCTCCTCCCATTTTTTCTCTAATCTATAAGTGCAAGCAATATTTAACCAAGCATCCGCAATTTCTTGTTTATCTTCTGTTTTTTCCAAGATGGACGAAAAGTACTTTCTTGCCTCAGGGAAACAATCCTGTTTAAAAAGTGACATTCCAATTTGATTAATGACAATAAGGTGTTCTGGATCAAGATGGATTGCTTCTAAATAAGTTTCTTGTGCATTTTTATAATCTTTATTTTTATACAAATGATGGCCATATTGCGCTAAACATTCTGTAAGGTTAGATAAAATAATATTTCTTAATGCTAAGTCTTGTTCATGACATACTGATAATGCTTTTCGGTAATATTGTATTGCATAACTAAAATTGCTAGCTATATTTTTTTGTACAGCCCCCTCATTTTCAACGGCTCTTCCAAGAACTTCGATGTATTGTTCATACCAACTGGCTACAGTTTGCAAAAATACAGGGTTGTCACTAGATAGTTCCAAGGCTTTTTTGATAAAAAACAGCGCACCTTTAAAAAGTTTATCGCTGTTTGCCAGATCTGTTTCAAGATAATGCAGAGCAGATTTTATATAAAACAAACCCATGTTGTTCCAGGCAGAAGCTCCAGATGGATAAATCTTAGTTGCCGTTTCGTAACATCTTAGTGCAGCAGCATCCTTGTTTTCCGCTTCATAACACTGGCCTAATAAATCGAATGCATAAGAAACATTGGCTACTTCATCTGAATTATTTTGTCTTAATTCAATAAATTTTTTTAAAGGAGAAATAGCCTGGTGCTTTTCATCACAAAAAAAATAACATTTCCCCAAATAAAAATAACTTTCTGCTGCTTCTGGATTTTTTTCAATTTCTTGAAGAAAAAAATCTTTAGCTATTCCATAATTATTTTCATCAAATGCTTTTACTCCATCTATATGGAACGAATTAAACATATTCAATCCTATTTCTCACTAAAATTGCTCATAATTTTATCATAGGAGATAACTTAGTTATATAAGATTTAAGAGATAAGTACTTTCCATAACCTAGATGTGCGGAGATTATTTTTTGTATTGGTACTCCTAATTGATAAAGATGGAGAATCTTTTCTTTATCTTTATCTTTATCATACATCGATGCTTGGATAACACCTTTGGGTTTTCCCAGCTTTATTCCTTTTGCCACGCGTGCACGGAGCCCCTCTTTTGTTCGCTCTGAAATAAAATCTCTTTCTAATTCAGCAAGCATGGAAAAAATGGTGATTAGAACTTTATTAGCTACATTATTTTTAGCCGCTGGATTTAAATCAAGATTTTGTTTAATTAAAATTAACCTTGCTTGCTTCTCTTGCGTAATCATTTCTATTGTATTAAGTGTTTCTTTAATAGAGCGTCCAAGACGAGATAATTCAGAAGCAAGAACTAGGAAAATTATCCACCTGAACCAAAGCTGGATGAATTTACAAAACAAGCACTCGATGAGATGAATGCACAAAACCATTATCAGATCCTGGAAGATTTATCCCTTAAATTACAGAACAGAGTGGCTGATATTTTGCGCAATATTGCTTTTGATATACCTGAAAATCAAGATATTCCTGCCATTTTGGTGGCCATCAAACACTATCAGGCTAAAACAGGTAATGTGGCGAAAGAGGCGCCCGACAGCTTTTTATCTGAAAAAGAGCAGGCAGCACTCTATTCCAGTGAGGGTAAATTCAGGGTATCCCTTCGAGAAGCAGACTATGTCGCCGATGGGTTATTACATAATCTTTCGATCAAGAGCACAATCCATTCCACTGATACACATGGTTATTCTGAAGCAATTTTTGGGATATTGAACATGCTTGGGATTTATTTTGCACCCAGAATTAAAGGTCTCAAGAAATCCACCCTATTCCAGAAATACCTATGAAACCAAAGGATATAAAATACTCCCACATCGCTATATTGACACTGATTTAATTAAAACACATTGGGATGACATTTTGCGTTTGATGGTTACAATTAAACTTAAAGCCACAACGGCATCACAACTGTTCAAGCGTCTCAGTTCATATTCTAAACAACATCCATTGTACTGTGCTATAAAGGAGTTTGGACGGATTATTAAAAGTCTGTTTATTCTTCGATATATCGATGATGTGGAATTACGACAGGCTGTTGAAAAGCAATTAAATCGTGTTGAGCTATCGAATAAATTCTCAAATGCCATTTTGTTTGGTAACAACCAGGAAATTCAATACAGCAGCAAAGAGGAGTAAGGACATTATTGATATTGGTGTATATAATATCCTATAGATATTAAGAATTCAGGAACAGTGGAACCTTGTTCCTGAATTAAAGTTTCCCATTCTAGTTTATTCTTTATGACAATTTTCAAATTGTTTTTCCATTTTTTCTTCCATTTTTTTCATTTTATCTTGCAGTTCTGATTTTTGTTTAGGTTTAAGTACAGAAAAAATTTGATTTTTTGCGGTGATTTTGGCTTTCATCATATCACCAATAAGTTTAGTTTTTTTATCAATTAAACCATCTACTGTGGATTGATCCATGGTGGCTGATTCTGCTTGCTGATTGATTTGCTGACTTAAATCCTTCATTTGGTCAAAATCACTTTTCATCAATGTTTTAAGTTGATCTAAAATAGGTTTAATTTTAGCTTTTTGGCTGTCATCAAGTTTTAGTGATTCAACCATGCTTTTAAAACCCTTTCCACAATCTCCAGAATGAGCCAATACTACTGGGCTAAGTGCCAATGTAACCGTAAATACAGCAGTCTGTATGATTTTTTTATACATGATACGTTCCTTCCCTAGTTAATTGTTAAAATCATAAATTAGTATAGATGCTCTAAATTAATTTTTGTTATTTGGCTGAATAGTTTCTTTAATTCCAGATCTGAATAGACAAGAATCATTCCGAAGAGGTGATTGGGAGCATTGATTATGATCCATCACAGCCTAAGATTCGAATCAATTTCTATTGTTCCATGCGAATTCGTCACTCGGAGCATGCATAAGCCTTAATGCTAATTTAATTTTTAATCTATATTTATAAGAGGGTAGTGGAAGGGTATATTTTATGTCTAAAGAGTTAATTGAACTCAGTAAGGGGAATAGCGATCCATTATTGAAGCTTCTAAAATCAATCTCTAATAATGCTCAAGCGCATGCCCAACAGTATGCACTTCAGAAATCCGAAACAGTAACTCAGGATATGTACATCACGTTTCTCAAAAAAGAGCTGATTGATTATCATTCTCGCTTTAAACTTGATGATAAAGAAATTAAAAAATATTGCGATCTCCTTTTAAACGAGTTTCAATTTACGTCAAATGAGAATGAACGACTTTATACCGATGCACTGGCTTGGCTGTGGCAAGGGCTAAATATACAATCCACACAAACGGATCTTTCTCAAGAGACAAAAGAAAATATTGAATATTTAAATCAAATTAATCAACTTCGGACGCTTAGAAATGTATACGAAGAGTGTTTCAAAAAGCCACACGAAGATTATGCACAACATTTAAGTTCTGAGCTAGAAAAAGAATGCCAACAGTGGGGATTTAGTGATCACGAGCCCATACCTCAGACAGAAATAAATACGATGGTGCGTCAGATAAAAGGAGGCAAAGAAGTAACATTAAGTACGGATTTTCAAAATGGGGTATATGACAAAGTTCAGACAGCGAATATATTAAAGATAGTAAACAAAGCAAATTTGAATGCAAAAGTCTTGCAGGCTGGAGATAATAAACTCAATCTGCAAGGAATTACCGAAATTAACGCGCCAATTGATTATTACAAAATAAAACTTGAGGCATCAGCTAAATTATCTACTCCCGAATATCTAGCACAAATTAATGAAGACAGACACTCATCCGCCCAAAAAGTAATCAAAGGTTTTGAACTTTTTGTAAAATTTTTAGCCTCCCTTGTAACTCAATCTGGTCTGGGATTAGAAGATATTGCAAAAGAAATAGATAATCGAGAAAAGCGTGAAAAAATTTCAATTGGTGTAGAAAAATTCAAAGAAATAAAATCAAGTCTGAGTACCTTAAAATCCGAATGCACCACAGAGGTAGTGGACACTGATTTGAGCTCACAAGGTTTAACTGCAGGTAATAACTAATGACTATCGTCTTTCAACGTCTAAGAAATAATGTCCGGTATTGTTAATTTCCAGCTTAACTTTTTTCAAAAGTCATAAGAATAGGACAAGGTGAGGATCCGGTATCTCTACATTTTGCTACTAAGAGTGATAGGGTGTTACGAGCCGCTGATAACTCATCAATTTTTAAATTCAGTTGTTCAATACGCCTTTCAGCCATATCTCTTACATGTTCCCGATCATTTTTAGCATCAAACTCTAATAAATCTTTTATCTCTTTTAGAGTAAAGCCTGCTTTTTTAGCTAAAAGAATAAACCTTAAACGACTTATATCATTATCACCATAACGTTTTATTTTTGGGGCTCCAAGTTCTTTGGTACGTAATGGGACATGAAGCAGTCCTGTGCGTTGATAATAGCGTATGGTTTCAACTCCAACCCCACATAATTTAGCAAATTCACCGATTGTTTTATACATTACTTGACTCAGTACTATGGTACGTACTCTATATTACTATTTATAGACCATTAATCGTAGAGGATGAAAATGAATAATAATTCAATTAAAAAAGCGATTTTGTATCGCATGGTGATGGGGCATCATATTTGCCCTTATGGCCTTAAAGCCAGAGATTTATTAAGACGTCAAGGCTATGAGATAGAAGATCATAGGTTAACAACCCGTGAGCAAGTCGATACGTTTAAAAACAAACACAACGTAAAAACTACACCTCAAATTTTTATCAACGATGAGCGAATAGGTGGTTATGACGATTTACGGCATTACTTTGGAAAAAAAATAAGAGACTCAAAAGAAAAAAGTTATCGCCCCGTCATTGCACTTTTCGTAGTTACTGCATTAATGGCAATGGCAGTTAGTTACATGAGCTTTGGTAATCCGTTTACGCCACAAGTTATAGGTTGGTTTATTGCGTTTAGCATGGCGGTCCTTGCTTTATTAAAACTACAAAATATCGAAAGCTTCTCAACCATGTTTTTAAACTATGACCTTTTGGCTAAACGCTGGGTTCCTTACAGCTATATTTACCCATTTGCTGAAGGTTTAGCAGGGATATTAATGATTTCAGGCGCGTTGAATTGGCTTTCCATTCCGGTTGCCTTATTTATTGGGACTGTAGGTGCTCTTTCTGTGTTTAAAGCTGTTTATATCGACAAACGTGATCTTAAATGCGCCTGTGTAGGAGGTGACAGTAACGTACCTTTAAGATTTATTTCACTCACTGAAAATTTAATGATGATGGGCATGGCTTTATTCATGTTGATTAAGTAATTACACTATTGGGATGAAACATCGACTATTATCATATTCAGACTGTAATGGATGATGAGTACAAGGAGTTATTTTTCAAATTCGGGATTTTGCAGAGGACAATTTTAATGAGTTAAGCAGCGGGCGAGTGTTAAAATTAAATAATTCGGCCATACACTAAGTGTAAACCGCCACAATAGGCTCAATTTCTATTCAAAAAAAATTGAAGCCTATCAACTGAATCTTATAAGAGAAAAACAAGAAAACCTATAACTATATAACTCGCTAAATTTTACAGGCTTTTATTGTTTTCGTGGGGATGGTGATTCATTACTACCGAGAAGAGGGGATGAATCACCTATTCCAAATTTATTATTAGTATTAAAAAAACTTAGATTTCCAGCACTCAATGGAGTTCTAACTCCAATATTAGGAACAGAATTCAATAATAAAAACAATAAAAGAGAATCATCAACCGGTATTTGAACATAAGCCGACGGTCTATTATTCTGTGCTTGCAGTTGAGGAATTTGTTCTAATATTTCTTTTGTTTTGCTTAAGATCAAATTTGTCGAAAAATGACCGTCTAACCGTTGAAAATTTGGTGCAATGTTTTCAAATAGAGCACGTAATCTTCTTTCATTGTTAAGCTGAGTAAAAACTTGTTCAATATTAAAAGCACTTAATTCTTGGCCAATCATATTAATAATGGATAGTAATTTATTATTAACATCATGATGCTCCGTAGTATTATTAGCTGGCATCACACTATGAGCCCTTATTAAGACACTGAGACATTTATTAAGAACTTCAAGGCTAGCGACTGCTGTTCGCTCTCTTGTTTCTACCTTAGAAAATTGATTGGTTACTGCTTGGTATGCTAGTTGGCCAGCTACGGCTTGATATTCTTGCTTTTTCGCAGCGTCTAAGAAAGGTATTGCGGCTGCTGCACTTTCATAAACTTCACTAAAATAGTCAAAAGCATTCTCTATAGCTTTTTGCCGAACGCTTAACCTACTAGTTAACCGATTTTTATGTAGTTCATTAATATAAGCAAATGTTTCACGTTCAATAGCAGCTGAGTCAATGGATTGTATGCTGCCATCTGTAACTGTAATATGTCTCAACATACGTTCACAGCACTCTATTCCAGAGGTTACGCCATGAGCTAGACGATAATCAAAACCTTTTACGGCATCAAAGCCCACAATCACCGTAGGTAAGTTGTCAGATTCATGAATAACTTTATTTAATACATAAGGTATACTTTGGAAGCTTACAATCCTAGGTTTAACTCCATATTTTCTTGATGGCTTTAACTCAGTATAATCATTTATCATACCATCACTATAAATATCCAACAGCAACTGCATCCATTCTCGCTGCTGCTCTTGAGATAAATTAGGTGGTGCTTCCATATATAGGCATACTTTATCTTTAGACCTTTGAGAGTGAATATAAAATGTAGGAAATGCCTCATAAGTCCACCCTAATGCTCTTAATCTTTCTCTTAATTCGATATTCCTCTGCAATGAACTACGTTGGACATGAAGTGGTACAGCCTCTCCTTCTCGTGACACAAAAGAAATTAAAAAAGAATTATTAGGGATTAAGACGTGCCCTACTAAATGATGTGGAATAGGATTAATATCAATTAATGATTTTGTTTCAAAAACTAATCCTGAGTTTATTAATTGCTGATGAGCATTTACCGCTTGTGCTACAGACGCGTTTCGTCCCGAACAATCAAAAACATAATCGGCAGGATAAACACCTTGAGAAGCATCACTCTTACGAGTTATTACTGCTTTGGGTTGAGCTTCAGTTTGAGCTTGTAATCCAATAAATTCTTCATCAATAAATCGTACATTTAATTGACGCAAATGAGCATACATCACGCGCTCTAATTCTTTGATGTGATTTGCTTGTGAATGAGGCGTTTGGATGCCAGTGTTGCTAGTGACTAAATCAAATGTATTAGGATTCAAATGTCCAGGTCTTGTATAATGATTTTCCGGGCGTTTTTCTATAATAACTATATTCTCAGGCTTTACCCCTTTATTTATTAAACGGTTTGCCTCATATAAACCACCTAAACCTGCGCCAACAATTACGTGATTAGCCATAAAATAATGCTTTTATTTGTCATGATGTGTCCATAATTTACACTAATTGGCTTAAGTAATTATTAAGAGCTTAAAAAAAATATGAAATTACAGTTTGTGCTGGACAAAAATGAATATAAATTGTGTTGGCAAGAAGAAATTTAAAACCTCTAGATTCGGGCTTTGTGCTGGACAAAAAACGAATGTAAATAAGAAAGATCAGAAATAACTCACTGATTTACAATGCATTTAATATACTCAGCTTCGACCAAAAAGGAGCATATATGGCGTATATCAGTGAGTTGAGTAGGATTTTAAGCCAGAGATTAGATTGGCACAAGTCACGAATAGACTGTTTTGCACAAATGTTGTTAGCCTTATTTGTGGTGCGAAGCGTTAATTTAAGTGAAATTGCAGTGGCTATGAATGGTGATAAGGCGAGTATTGAATCACGCTATAAAAGGATATACGCTCTATTTTTTAATAAAGAACATAAAGTCTATTTAGCTATAGACCGAACGAATGGGTATTGGGGAAAAGCGAAGATCAACGTGTTAGAGAGTTCCCGAACAAAACCCTTATATCTTGGCTTGTAGCAGAGAAGATTCCTTTTTATTTACGGATTAAAGGTAACATAGATATTTGTGTGGGCAAGAAGAAATTTAAAACTTCAGCTCAGTTATTCAGCCACTTAGCACCATACCAGCAACAGGTATTTGGCATGAACGTTCAGGTGTTTGGTCAATCTCTTTATCTCGCAGGTAGCAAAAACTCTCGTGAAGACTTGATGATTGTTGTAACAAACCAGAATCCCAAGAATGCCATCGCTTGTTATTTGCGCCGTTGGGAAATAGAAACACTTTTTGCTGCATTAAAAACAAAGGGATGGCGATTTGAAGACACACGAATTATTGATCCTCAGCGTATAGAAAAACTCCTGGTTTTATTAGCCTTGGGGTTTGTCTGGGCCCATCGTATTGGTGAGTGGAAGGCAACTATTAAACCGATTCCTCTTAAAAAAATAAGGAATCAAAAAAGACCCAAAAACAGTTTTTTCCGATTGGGTTTAGATCATCTTAGAGATTTGCTAACCAATTCCAAAATTAAAATTAAATTGTTTTTAAATCTCTCAAATTGGATTTTGTTTGACCTTGAAAAAACTCTCTTCTAAAAAATTGTCCGGCACAAAGGATTCAGGACAGGGCGATTTCATCAAAGTTTAAGAATAGAACAGATTGATATGAGAATTCCCAGATGTTT